>NZ_OX336425.1:1388632-2777265 GCF_946903285.1 Flavobacterium collinsii | reverse complement strand
AAAAAGAAATACCCATACTAATAGTAAGTTTTTAATGATAAATAACGAAGATTTTTTAGACGAAATAGGAGACAATCACTTTAGCAGTAACGCAAAAAATCCTTTAAGATCGGATGCTTTTGACTTAAGTGATGACGAAAAAATAGAAAAAATAAAAAAAGATGTTGAAAACATTCTACAAACCCTGGGAATGGATTTGACGGATGACAGTATCAAAGGTACTCCAAACCGAGTGGCCAAAATGTTTGTAAAAGAAATTTTTGGAGGTCTTAATCCTTCAAGACAGCCAAAAGCTTCTACTTTTGACAACAATTACAAATATGGTGAAATGTTGGTGGAGAAAAACATTACGGTTTATTCTACCTGCGAGCACCATTTATTGCCAATTATAGGAAGAGCACACGTAGCCTATATTTCTAATGGAAGAGTTATTGGTTTGTCAAAAATGAACCGTATCGTAGAATATTATGCAAAAAGACCTCAAGTTCAGGAGCGTTTAACCATGCAAATTGTTCAGGAATTACAAAAAGCACTTGGAACCGAAGATGTAGCCTGCGTTATCGACGCTAAACACCTTTGTGTAAATTCAAGAGGGATCAAAGACATCGAAAGTAGTACCGTTACTTCTGAATTTGGTGGTAGATTTAAAGATCCACAAACTAAAAGAGAACTTTTGGATTATATTAAACTGGATACGCAATTCTAGTTGAATCGGTGAATCGTTGATTTGTTTAATTGTATTTTTCCATGAGTAAAACTTTCGATTAACTGGTTAAACAAATCAACAATTAAACAGAAAAAAGAATGTACACGTTTTCTTTTGAAAAATTAGAAGTTTGGCAAAATGCAAGAATGTTTATATTAGACATTTACAAATTGACTAGTACATTCCCATCAAATGAACTATTCGGAATCACTTCACAAATAAAAAGAAGTTCGTCCTCAATCGCAACGAATATTGCAGAAGGAACGTCGCGAAATACGAATAAAGACAAAGCGCATTTTTTAACTATTTCTTATTCGTCAGCGATGGAAACTTTAAATCATCTGATAATTTCCAGAGATTTAAACTATCTTTCCGAGACAGAATATTTCGAAACCCGAGAAAAAATCTGCAACCAGATAAACAGTTTAAAAAAGTATTATCTTTCAAAAGAATAAAACTTAAGTAATTACAGAACGTTTACACGATTCAACAGTAAACAAATAAACGGTTAAACAAATAAACGATTAAACGATAAAAAAATGCCTTTATACACAGCTCAACCTCTAAAAATATACAATTCACTTTCGGGTGAAAAAGAAAGTTTCAACCCTATACATGAAGGAAACGTTGGAATGTATGTTTGCGGACCTACGGTTTATAGCAATGTACACTTAGGAAATGTTAGAACTTTCATGTCTTTTGACGTGATATTCAGGTATTTTTTACACCTTGATTACAAAGTACGTTATGTGCGAAACATTACTGATGTGGGGCATATTGTAGACGATGTAGATGAAGGTGAAGATAAGATTGCCAAGAAAGCACGATTGGAGCAATTAGAACCTATGGAAATTGTTCAGCGCTATACCGTTGATTTTCACAATATATTGAGATCTTTCAATTTCTTACCGCCAAGTATTGAGCCAACCGCTACCGGGCACATTATTGAACAAATCGAAATCATTAAAAAAATTATCGATACCGGAATTGGTTATGAAGCAAACGGATCGGTGTATTTTGACGTTGTGAAATACAACGAAACCAATAATTACGGAATCTTAAGCGGTAGAAATATCGAAGATATGCTTGCAAACACCCGTGATCTTGACGGGCAATCTGACAAAAGAAACCCACAGGACTTTGCACTTTGGAAAAAAGCAGAACCGGAGCACATTATGAGATGGCCTTCACCATGGAGTGATGGTTTTCCGGGCTGGCACTTAGAATGTACCGCCATGAGCACCAAATATCTTGGAAATCATTTCGACATTCACGGAGGTGGAATGGACTTGAAGTTCCCACATCACGAATGTGAAATCGCACAAAACGAAGCGTGCACAGGTCAGTCTCCGGTAAACTACTGGATGCATGCCAATATGCTGACTTTAAACGGAAAGAAAATGGCAAAATCGACCGGAAACAACATTTTACCGGGAGAAATTTTAAGCGGAGACAACAACATTCTTAGCAAAGCTTTTTCAGCATCTGTAACCCGTTTTTTCATGTTACAGGCACATTACCGAAGCATTCTGGATTTTTCTGACGATGCTATTGTAGCTGCCGAAAAAGGATATAAAAGATTAATGGAAGCTGTAGATGCTTTACCTGCAATTTTAGCAGGTACAACAAGCACTATAGACATTGCAGCATGGAAACAATTGTGCTACGATGCTATGAATGATGATTTCAATACGCCAATTCTGATTGCGCAATTGTTTGAAGCAGTTCGTTACATCAATCTACTAAAAGAAGGTAAAGAAACCATCTCAGCAGAAGATTTAAACACCTTCACAACTGCAATTAATGCTTTTGTTTTTGATGTTTTAGGTTTGGCTAACGACAAAGCTGCTGACGGAAATACCGACAAACTGGAAGGAACTGTAAACATGCTTATTGCCATGAGAAATCAGGCCAGAGCTGATAAAAACTTTGCCCTTTCAGATCAGATTCGCGATCAATTGATTGGCCTGGGAATTCAGTTGAAAGACGGAAAAGAAGGAACCAGCTTTTCTATATAAATCACTCATTTTCTAATAAATCATGAAAGTAATCACTCCATTTGTTTTATTAGTCCGCTTTTATCAATCTGCAATATCGCCTTTTACTCCAGCGAGTTGCAGATTTGAACCAACCTGTTCCACCTATATGATTCAGGCCCTGCAAACGCACGGTTTGTTTTATGGAGGATACCTGGGTATGAAAAGAATCTTAAGCTGTCACCCTTGGGGAAGAACCGGTTACGACCCCGTTCCTGAGAAGAAATGTTCACATAAACATTAACTTTTTATAAAGAGCAACACTACTTTAAATATCTATTTTTACAAAATACAAAAAAACACACCAGCACATGACACAGCCCTTAAATATCGTTTGGAATCCTTCAGAAGGAATCGATCTAGGATTTTTTATGATTCGTTATTACAGTTTAATGTTCGTAATTGCTTTCGGACTAGGATGGTTTTTAATGAAAAAGATCTTCGAACGCGAAAACGAATCTATCGACAAATTAGATTCTTTATTTGTCTGGACTGTTTTAGCTACGTTAATAGGTGCCCGTTTAGGACATGTTTTATTTTACGATTGGGAATATTTCAGAAATCATTTACTTGAGATATTCTTACCTGTTAGATTCGAGCCTAAATTTGAATTTACCGGTTTTCAGGGATTAGCAAGCCATGGTGCAGCTATTGCCATCATCGTTGCCATGTATTATTACAGCAAAATGATCCTGAAACGCCCTTTACTATGGATCCTGGATCGCGTGGTGATTCCGGTTGCCAGCGGTGCTATTTTTGTTCGTTTAGGAAACTTTTTTAATTCTGAAATTATCGGACATGAAACTACTTCTGCTTTCGGAATTCGTTTTTTACACGACCAGTTCAGTAAAAATGAAGCTGTAAATGCAACACAAATAGCAGATCCAAAAGCAGCTTACACTGCTATTGCAACTGATCCTAAATTTGCCGACTTACTGGCGCAGGTTCCGGCAAAACACCCAACACAATTGTACGAAGCGATTTCTTATGTATTTGTTTTTGCTGTTTTGTTTTTTCTATATTGGAAAACCAATGCCAGATTGAAATCAGGATTATTATTCGGACTGTTTCTGGTTCTTTTATTTGCTGTACGTTTTATTGTCGAATTTGTAAAGGAAAGCCAGGGTGGATTTGAGAACGAATTAGGTCTTTTTTCTACCGGACAATGGCTAAGTATCCCGTTTATCATTATCGGCCTTTTCTTCATCTTTAGAGCGCAAAGAAATCCTTTAGCAGAGTCTTAATCCATTCGATAAAAAACTATAAAAAAGCGTCCGATAATTCAATTTATCGGACATTTTTTTTGAATCAGGAACAAACGTTGAGAGAGAATAGGGCTGAAAATCCTAAAAGCAAAAGCATAGTGCGAATCACTATAAGTTAGATTAAGATGTAAAATTACCCCGAAAGGGCAAAAGCAATTTTCGCAACTAAATCTCAACAAAAAAACATTCACATTCTTAGAGAATCTCATACAAAATATGCTGGATGCTTTTCTTTGCCATCAGGCTTTTGCCCTTTCAGGGCGTAACTCATAATTGCCATCATCATTCATAGTGCTACGCACTACAACTATTGTCATAGCTCTTTCAGAGCAAATTCCAATTTCATAGATTCGTTTTTATTTACAGGAAATACGAAATACCTAATTCAATGTTTCTGGTATTATATCCCGCATTTTCACTATTTAACCCTCCATTTGAAACGTGCCGAATGTTACCGCGAGCATCCAGCTGTAGGCGATCCATTTTAACCGAAAAGCCCATCGCAAAAACATCTGCAAAAGCAAAACCTTTAGACATTCTTTCTGTTTCTGTATCTGTAATCATTGGCCCAATACTTCCTAAAACATAAACAGAGAAAACTTTTCCAATTGGTTTCCTAACCAAAAAACCAAGATTCAATACATACTCATGCACATCCTTCAACTTCGTATATTCTTCCCTCTTTTCAAGATAATCAGGTCTGTCCGGCTTTACAAAGTAAAAGTTCATCAATTGATGTCTTCCAAAATTAACTTCCGGCTGGACTAAAATTTCATACTGAAAATACTTTGTTTTCTTGACTTGGTAGTACAACTCTATTTTATAAAATTGATTAGTAAAAGTATAGTTTCTGTTATTAAATTCACTGCCAAATCCGTAATTGACACCAATAGCCAATTTATCATTTCTACGTTGTCCTAAAACATTGAACACACTAAAAAAAATCATTAAAACCAATAGTAGTTTTCTACTCATAAATACTTTTTTACCGACCTAAATATAAGACAAAAAAAAGATCCAGTTTTCACTGGATCTTTTTTTTATAACTAAAGCACTTGATTATGCATGATTGTGTTTGTCTTCGATTGTGTGTTTATCATCACTTGAAATTGTATCAACCAATACTGGTGTAGCAATAAATAATGATGAATAAGTTCCTACCACAATACCAATCAACATTGCAAAGATAAACCCTCTGATAGATTCTCCACCAAAGATAAACATCGTTAACAATACAATGATCATCATTAATGACGTATTCAACGTTCTTGATAATGTAGTATTAATAGAAGCATTTACGATATCTTCAAAACTTCCTTTACGGTTTCCGATGATGAACTCTCTAATTCTATCAAATACAATTACAGTATCATTCATAGAGTAACCAATTACAGTAAGGATAGCCGCAATAAAGTGCTGATCCATTTCCATGTGGAAAGGCATGAATTTATAACATAAAGAGTAGATTCCTAATACAAAGATAACGTCGTGTGCTACCGCTGCAATTGCACCTAATGAATATTGCCATTTACGGAAAGAGATCATTAAGTATAAGAAAATAACTGCCATTGCACCTAATACAGCCCAGTAAGAGTTTGTTTTAATATCTTCAGAAATAGAAGCTCCAACTTTAGATTGCTGTACAACTCCAATTTTCTTACCATCAAATGAGTTGATGAATTTTTCATAAGAAGTGTTAGGGAAATATTTCGCTAACGACTTGTATAAAATTTGATTCACTTCTTCATCAACAGCTACACCATCTTCTTTAATTTTATATTTAGTTGTGATTTTCAACTGATCATCATCACCTAAAATTTTAGCCTCAACAGGAGTACCAAAAGAAGCAGATAATTCATCTGATACTACAGTAGCATCAATTGGTTTTTCAAATTTTACTTGGAATGTTCTTCCTCCAACAAAATCAACACCTTCATCTAATCCGTTTACGAAGAAGATAGAAACTAAACTCACTACAACTACAATTGAAGAGAAGATGTAAGTAAATTTCTTAATCTTAATAAAGTCAAAGTGGAAGTTTGTAAACCAGTTTTTAGTAATGTTTGTAGAGAATGTTAAATCTCCTTTTCCTGCAATGTTTCTGTCAATAAAAATTCTAGCAATAAAGATTGAAGTAAACAATGAAGTTACGATACCAATCAATAATGTTAAAGCAAAACCTTTAATTGGCCCTGTACCAAAAATGAATAAGATTGCACCAGTTAAAACGTGAGTAACGTTTGCGTCGATAATAGAACGCATTGCTCCATGCCATCCGTAAGAAGCTACAACTGCTTCTGACAATGATTTTCCTTCACGTAATTCTTCTTTAGCTCTTTCAAATATAATGATGTTCGCATCTACCGCCGTACCTAATGTTAATACGATACCTGCAATACCTGGCAATGTTAATACAAAACCAAAACTTGCCATAATTCCAAACAAGAAAAGTAAGTTCAATAATAAGGCAAGGTTAGCATACCAACCTGCTTTACCATAATAGAACACCATCCATAAACAAACTAATAAAAATCCTAATACAGAAGAAATTGTACCTGCATCAATTGCAGCCTGACCTAAAGATGGTCCTACAACTGTTGACTGAATAATATCTGCAGAAGCTGGTAATTTACCTGCGTTTAATACGTTAGCTAAATCTTTAGTTTCAGCTACATCAAAAGAACCTGTAATTTCAGATCTTCCTCCTGCAATTGGTCCACTTGTAACACCTGGCGCAGAGTAAACAATATTATCCAAAACAATAGCAATATATCCTTTTTGAGAGAATGCTCTTCCTGTTAATTCTTCCCAAACTTTAGCTCCCTGGCTGTTCATTTGCATAGAAACAGCTGGTTTTCCTAATTGGTCAAATGTATCTTTTGCATCTGTAACAACACCACCGCTCATTGCAGGAACATTGTCTCTGTTTCCTTTTAAAGCATATAATTCAACTGCTTCAATATCTTTTCCTTTTGCATCTTTAATAGTAGTAGGTTTACTCCACACAAATTTTGCATTGTGTTGGTCAGCACCCAATAAAATTCTGATGTCAGCTCTTTTAAAATAATTGTTTACAGTAGCTGTATCTTTAGGAGCAAAGTATCCTAAAACTGGTCCACCACCCTGACCTAACATTTTGTCAAATAATGGGTTGTTTCCTTTTTTAGTATCTACTGAATCTTTAGCGTTATCCGTTAATAATGCATTTAATGAATCTTTAACAACAGCTTTAGTCTCTGTTTTTTTGATTTCAGTCTTTTTCAGAGCTTCGTTAGTCGCTACTAAAAAGTTACCGATTTCTTCAATTTTAAAAGTCTCCCAAAACTCTAATTGAGCTTTTCCTCCTAATAATTTTTTAATTCTATCTACATCCTTAGCACCTGGAAGTTCTACTAAGATTCTTCCTGTTTCTCCTAATTTTTGTATGTTTGGCTGAGTTACACCAAATTTGTCGATACGCTCTCTAAGTACTTTGTAAGCACTTTCGATAGACTCATCTACTTTTTTCTTAATTACTTTTTGTACTTGCGCATCAGACATTTGAAAATCTACACCACCTTCTCCTTGTAAACTTCTGTTTGCAAAAATATCAGGTGAAGCTAATTTCGTTGTCCCTTTTGAGTTAGCCTCAAAAGCTTCGAAGAACTTATTTAAATAGGTTTTGTTTCCTTCTAAATTTGCAGTTGCATCAGCTAATGATTTATTAAATACCGGATTTTTAGAATTGTTTGCTAATCCTTTCAAAACGTCTTTAACAGAAATTTGAAGAATCACGTTGATTCCTCCTTCTAAGTCAAGACCTTTATTAAGTTGTTTGTTTTTTACTTCGTTATAAGTAAAATCAGTAAAACCAAGGTTTAACACTTTTTCTTTTCCAATAGAATCTAAGTATTTTAATTCTTTATCAGGATTATCTCCTGCAAAAGCTTTAGCTTCACTTTTGACACTATTGGCCACAAAAGTGAACGAGAGTTGGTAAATACTTACCAATGCAAATAGAATTGCGAAAAATTTAATAAGTCCTTTATTCTGCATTATTACTAAAAATTAATTATTTTTTATTGTTTGTTTTTGTTTTAAAGTCCCATAGAATAAGCCCTGATATGATTTTTAAGAACTAAAAAATCAAGATCACGAATTACAACATTTTTTTTAACCCGAGCAAATATATAATTAACGAAAAGATTAACCAATTTATTTATTAATTAATCTCAAAAAAAAGACTGCAAAAGTGCAGCCTTTTCCTCTTTTTACGAAATTCGTTATACTAAAATCGATTTTAAAGCGTCATTCATGCTTCTCACCGCATCTGCACTTTTCGCAAATAAGGCTTTTTCATGATCATTTAACTGAATGTCTAATATTTCTTCCACTCCGTTTTTACCAATTATACAAGGCACACCTATACAGATATCATTTTGCCCATACTCTCCCTCAACAAAAACAGAGCAGGCGATCATTTTTTTCTGATCATTCAAAATACTATCTACCAGATAAGCTACAGAAGCCCCAGGTGCATACCATGCTGACGTTCCCAAAAGACCTGTAAGTGTGGCTCCTCCCACCATAGTATCAGCAGCTACTTTTTGCAATACTTCTTCTGAAAGAAATTCAGTTACGGGAATTCCGTTATAAGATGCCAGACGGGTTAATGGAATCATAGTAGTATCACCATGTCCTCCAATAACCATTGCCGAGATATCGTTTGCCGGTTTATCTAAAGCTAATGAAAGATAAGTTCTGAAACGAGAACTGTCTAACGCTCCACCCATACCAATAATTCTGTTTTTTGGTACTCCTGTCGATTTCAATGCCAAATACGTCATCGTATCCATTGGGTTAGAAACCACAACTATTATAGTGTCCGGAGAATACTTCAGTACGTTTTCGGCAACTGTTTTTACAATTCCTGCATTTATACCTATTAATTCTTCACGGGTCATTCCTGGTTTTCTTGGAATTCCAGATGTAATAACTACTACATCACTTCCGGCAGTTTTAGAATAATCATTGGTCACCCCAGATACTTTGGTATTAAAACCTGTATTTGTGGCACATTGCATAATATCCAACGCTTTCCCTTCGGCAAAACCTTCTTTAATATCCAACAACACTACTTCGCTCGCAATTCCTCTATAAGAAATAACATCTGCACATGTAGCTCCAACATTTCCTGCTCCTACAATGGTAACTTTCATATTTTATACTTTATCGGTTATTAATTAATTTGTTTGTGTATTTGATAAATCGACAATTCGTTTAATCATTTAAGTAAATTTAAACAATTAAACGAATTGATGATTATAATTTATTACGCATCGATATTAGCGTAAACTGCATTTTTCTCGATAAATTCTCTACGTGGCGGCACTTCATCCCCCATCAACATAGAGAAAACTCTGTCGGCTTCAGCCAGACTATCAATGGTTACCTGACGTAAAGTTCTGAAGTTCGGATCCATTGTTGTTTCCCACAATTGTTCCGCGTTCATCTCTCCAAGACCTTTATAACGCTGAATCGCAGCACTTCCTCCCATTCTCTCATTGGCCTGATCGCGTTGAACATCATTCCATGCATATTCTTTTTTGTTTCCTTTTTTAACTAAGTATAAAGGCGGTGCAGCGATATAAACGTGACCTTCTTCGATCAACTCTTTCATGAAACGGAAGAAGAATGTTAATATTAAGGTAGAAATGTGACTACCATCGACATCCGCATCACACATGATGATTACTTTATGGTATCTTAGTTTTTCAAGATTTAAGGCTTTACTATCTTCTGCTGTACCAACGGTAACTCCTAAAGCGGTAAAGATGTTACGAATCTCCTCATTTTCGAATACTTTATGATGCATCGCTTTTTCAACGTTTAGAATCTTACCACGTAATGGCAAAATCGCCTGAAAGTTACGATCACGACCTTGTTTCGCAGTTCCACCTGCCGAATCTCCCTCGACTAAGTAAACCTCACATCTTGCAGGATCCTGCTCAGAACAATCTGATAATTTTCCCGGTAATCCACCGCCACCCATAACAGTTTTACGCTGTACCATTTCACGGGCTTTTTTAGCAGCGTGACGTGCCTGAGCAGCTAAAATTACTTTCTGGATAATGATTCGGGCATCATTTGGATTTTCTTCCAAATAGTTTTCCAACATTTCACCAACAGCCTGAGAAACCGGAGAAACTACTTCTCTGTTTCCTAATTTTGTTTTGGTCTGACCTTCGAATTGAGGCTCTGCAACTTTTACCGAAATAATAGCCGTTAATCCTTCACGGAAGTCATCTCCTGCAATTTCGAATTTCAATTTATCCAACATTCCGGATGCATCTGCATATTTTTTCAGGGTTCTTGTTAAACCACTTCTAAAACCTTGTAAATGCGTTCCTCCTTCGTGTGTATTAATATTATTTACGTAAGAGAAAATATTCTCTGTATAACTTGTATTGTAAATCAAAGCAACCTCAACCGGAATTTCACCTTTTTCGTGATCCATGCTGATTACGTGAGAAATAATTGGCTCACGGTTACCATCTAAATAACGAATGTATTCTTTAAGACCTTCGTCTGAATGGAATACTTCGCTTTTAAACTCTCCTTTTTCATCTACTTCTCTTTTGTCCGTAAAGGTAATTGTGATTCCTTTGTTTAAGAAAGAAAGCTCACGCATACGAGCGGATAAAGTGTCATAAGAGAACTCTGTAGTTTGAGTAAAGATGGTGTTATCAGGGTAAAATGTCTGACGTGTACCCCTTTTATCTGTTTCTCCGATTTGTTTTACCGGATATAATGATTTTCCTCTTTCATATTCTTGTTCGTAGATTTTTCCTTCTCTAAAAACGGTAGACTTCATATGAACGGAAAGGGCATTTACAACCGAAACCCCAACCCCGTGCAAACCTCCGGAAACTTTGTAAGAATCTTTATCAAATTTACCACCGGCACCAATTTTAGTCATTACTACCTCAAGTGCCGAAACACCTTCTTTTTTATGTAAATCAACTGGAATACCACGACCGTTATCTTCAACTGTTACTGATCCGTCTTCGTTTATTGCAACACCAATGGTATCACAATGTCCTCCCATCGCCTCATCAATAGAGTTATCAACAACCTCATAAACCAAATGATGTAGCCCTCGAACCCCCACATCTCCAATATACATCGATGGACGCATTCTTACGTGCTCCATTCCTTCTAATGCCTGAATACTATCTGCTGAATAATTGTTCTTCTTGATTTCTTCGCTCATATAATTTATTCTAAAAAATGTATTTATTGTCTAACACGCAAATATATAAAAACGCAAATTATATATCCGTTAAATTACCATTTAAAGAGGGTAAGTTATTAACACAATTGTCTTAAAAACCGAAAAATAGACCTAAAGGCAGGCTTAAATTCCAATTTTCTTAAATTACAAAAACTCTATTTTTAAAACCGTATAAAAAAACCGAAATAACATTATAAAATGCATTTCGGTTTTTATGAATTTAAAACTCCATAAATTGGAATTTGAAATTTTTACATTAGATTTTCTGAGCTTTATTGTTTTTTATTAAAATCTCCTGCATAAATGGAAGTCATTTTATCTAAGCTCAAATACTTTTTCACAACAGCATTTACCTCTTCCACTTTTAATGCTTTTACTTTACTTTCAAGAGTATCGTAATCTTCCAAAGGAATTCCGTATTGCAAATAAGTATTAGTCAAAGTCATTAAAGTCCCATCATCGCCTAATCTGGTTTTTCTTTCATTTAACCAGCTAACCAGGTTTGATTTTAATTCTTCGGCTGTAAAACCATCTTTTAACGCTTTAGCAATTTCCTCTTTTGCAGCAACCTCAACTGCATTTTTTTTCGTTGGATTTAAAAACGCATAATAAGCCCAATATGCAACATCATTTGTAATTGGTACATTTACAAATGATCCCGCTCCATAACTGATTCCTTCTTTTTCTCTCAATCGCATTGGTATTCTGGCACTCAAAAATCCTCCACTTCCTAAAATTTCATTTGCCATCACAAATGCAGGGTATTCAGCATCTTTCTGATTCATTTTAAAACTAATTTTTCCTACAGCAACGGCATTTTCCTTATCCGGGGTAATGTAATCTTTATCCGCTTTCTGAGTTTCGAAATAAGTAGGCAATGCTCTTTCATATTTCGATTTGGAATTCCATTTTCCAAAAGTGCTCTCTAAAATCTGAGCAGTCGATTTAGCCTCTAAATCTCCTACCACAGTTCCAACTCCGTTATTTCCTCCTAAAATATTTTTATAGAAATCAACAATTTCTGTTTGCTTTATCTTTTTATAAGCATCAATTTGCTCCTGAACAGTTGCCGTATAAAAAATACTTTCTTTAGGATATTTTGACGTTTGTCTCGAAAGCTCTATGAATGCTACAGAACGAGGATCATTTAAACTCGATTCTAAGTAGGTGTTGTATTCGCTAATCGTTTTGGTTAGCTCATTTTGCGGAAAAGTAGCATTAACCAGCAAATCTCCTAAAATGTCCATCACTTCTTTAAAACTTTCTTTATAGGTATTAACATCTACTGATAATGTTTGCCCCGAAAAATTAAAATACAAACTTGATTTTAATTGATCCAAACGATCACTGATTTGTTCTTTTGTTCTGGTACTTGTACCCGTTTTTAACAATTGAGCCAAAATAGCCCCAACATCTGATTTTCCTGACAAATCTTTTTCATTACTTACCGGAAATTTAAAACTTGCCTGAACTTTACCTCCTTTAATTTCTTTTTTAATCAAGCCATATTTTGCGCCATTACCAAGTTTTCCTTCTGCAAAATTTTGCTTTAAATTCTTGATCGAAGCTTCAAATGGAGCCGCTTCTTTTTCAAGTGCTTTTCCTTTATAATCCTTAGTAAAGGCCAACAATTGTTCGTCTGTATATTCTGCCGGCCTAACTCTTTGCTCGTCTTTTGAAGGAATAAATACTCCAACAGTTCTGTTATTGCTTCTAAAATATTTCTCGGCAACTCTTTGTATATCTTCTTTCGTTAGATTTTCGATTGCATCCCTGTACAAAAACCCTAGTCTATAATCTCCTGCCCCAATAATTTCTGTAAGATTAATAGCAAAGGAAACGGTGTTATTTTTTACACTCTCAATTTGTTTGATGATTTTAGCCTTAGCCCTGCTTACATCTTCGTCTGTATATTTGGTCGATCCTATTTTATCCAGTTCGGCTCTCACTAATTCTTTTGTTGCTACAACATCTTTATCATTAGGAACTGCTACTCCAAAGTACACAAAACTGGCATCTCTGGTAGTTGGCTGCCAATAATAAATACTGGATACTTTTTGAGTTTCAACTAACGTTTTATATAGGTAACCTGATGGATCTGCCGTTAAAATTTCACCCAAAGCATCAATAGCAGCGTAATCTTTATCTGCGTAAGCCGCAGTATGGTATAAAGCTCCAATATTTTTACTGTCACCCGCTCTTTTCAACTCAACATATTTTTCACCGTCCTGGGCCGGTTCTATAGTATAAGTTTTATCCAAAACTCTTTTAGGTTTCGGAATACCTCCAAAATACTGCCCTACGTATTGCAAAGCCTTTTTCTCATCAAATTTTCCGGCAATTATTAAAGTTGAATTGTCCGGTTGATAATACTTTTCGTAGAAAACTCGTAATGTTTTTGCCTTTACACGCTCGATATCTTCCTTACTTCCAATGGTGCTTTTTCCGTAATTATGCCACAAATAAGCCGCAGAAAGTACCCTTTCTTGCAAAACACCGTCAGGGTTGTTTTCTCCTATCTCAAACTCGTTTCTAACAACAGAAAACTCTTTGTCTAAATCTGTTTGTAAAATGGTCGCATTGATCATTCGGTCTGCTTCCATTTCAATACTCCACTTTAGATTTTCATCATTGGATGGGAAAACTTCATAATAATTGGTACGATCTAACCAGGTAGTCCCGTTGGCAGATCCTCCTTTTTCAGAGAGCATTTTTTTAATGTCTCCCAAATTCTTGGTGCTTTTAAAAAGCATGTGCTCTAATAAGTGAGCCATCCCTTTCTCGCCGTAACCTTCGTTTCTGGACCCCACATTGTAAACGATATTCACCACCATATTACTTTGTGAAGCATCCGGAATTAAAAGAACTTTCAATCCGTTATTCAAGGAATATTCTTTTACTCCTTCAACATTTTTGATATATTTTGGCACATCGGTTTTTTGTGCATAAACAGCACTTAACGACGCAAATGAGCAGCATAAAATACTACTAAACAATAAATTTCTCATAGGTAATTTTAAATAAGGTTAGTTTTTAATGGTAACCAAATATAATATTTTTCCTAAACAGGATGCGTCGTAATTAACTTAGTTTTTAGAAATTTAGATCTTAAAAAAAATCCGGAAGTACATTTGACATGTCTTTCCGGATTTTATGTTTTATTTCCAAGTTTCGAATTTTAGACCGTAACTCCCGCTTTGGAAGTTTCAACACCTGCTTTTACGTGTGCTGCGTTAGCTCTTCCACTTGGATCTTGATTTTCCTGCCATCTTGGAATCCATTTTCTAACGGTATGCGCGGCACTTACCTGTGGATAGAATTTATGAAAAATCGATCTGTAAAGATAAGCCTCTTTGGTTGTTGGCGAATTATATGGGAATTCAGCACTTGCTCCCGCCAACTGTTCGTCAGAAACCTGTCCGGCACAATAGTCGATCAGTTCATCGACCCAGTTATATCCTACTCCATCCGAAAACTGCTCTTTTTGTCTCCATAAAACTTCCTGCGGTAAATACGGGTTCTCTGGTGTATCAAATGCTTTTCTTAGAATGTATTTTTCAATTCCATCGTATGTTTTTGGCTGTTTCTCTTCGGTTTTAATTCGAATTGCAGCCTCTAAAAACTCTTTGTCCAGGAACGGAATTCTCGCTTCTAATCCGTGCGCCATTGGTATTTTGTCGGCACGTAACAAATCAGCGGTAAACATTTTTTGTACTCTTTCGATTGTTTCATCCTGAAATTCCTGTGCGGATGGTGCATTTCTAAAATACAAATGACCTCCAAAAACTTCATCCGCTCCTTCACCCGAAAGAATTACTTTAATTCCCTTATCCGCAATTGCCTTTGACAGCAAATACATTGGTACTCCGGATCTTACCGAAATAATATCGTAAGTCTCAATATGGTAAATTACTTTTTCCAAAATTTCAACTCCTTCTTCTACTGTAAAATGTATTTCATGGTGTTCCGTACCTAAAAACTCCGCTGCTGCTCTCGCCGCTTTGTTATCTGGTGCGTCAGCATCCAATCCGATCGAAAATGAATGCAATTTTTCGCTGTTTTCTTTCAATAAACGGGCAGCGATTGCCGATGTTAATGAAGAATCTAATCCACCGGAAAGTAATACCCCAACAGGAACCTCGCTCATTAAGCGTTTACGGGTTGCTTCAATTAAAGTCTCCCGAATTAAATCTAAATCTAATTTTTGACTGGCATTAGAATGGTCTTCATATTCCGGATTGTAATATTTTACAAAACCGGTTTTACCTGTATAATAATGTCCAGGAGGAAAAGTTGAAAAGGATTTACACTGATCTGAAATTGACTTCATTTCTGATGAAAAATAGATTCTTCCTCTCTCATCTAGTCCATAATACAAAGGTTTTACACCAACCGCATCTCTAGCTGCAATATAATTATCCCCGTCAATAATCACAAAAGCAAAGTCGCCATCCAGCATATTACAAAATTTGTGTCCAAATTCTTCGTACAAATGAACGATGACTTCTGAATCAGATTTTGTTCTAAAGCTATGCTCTTTTAAAACCGTGTCTTTTAGTTCCTGATAGTTATAGATTTCTCCATCATGCACCATCCAGGCTTTGTTAGTTCCCTGAATAGGTTGCTTTCCAGATTTTAAATCAATAATTGACAAACTTTCATGGCACATAATACTGCCATTTTCCATAATATGTAAATCACTTTCATCAGGACCACGATGTGACATTCTTGCAGAAAGCTCTTTTACGAGTTGCGGGTCTTTTCCTTTACCTATAACAGCTAATAATCCAGACATACTGTTCTATATTTTTTTATTATTCTTTCTATATTGCCGATATTAAATCGGTTAATTAAATATCTTATGTTTTTCTAATGTTCAGCTAAGCTAAATATTATTTCTGAATTTTATGTACTTATTAAGCTACAATATTTAGTTCTTTTAATTTTATTTCAGTGAATACCAAATATAAAAAAGAAAGTCAAACTATTTCCAAAAAAAACTTTTAACTAATTGAAACAATACCTTTTAACAATATAAGACAAGAAAAACGTCCTCAGTGCTGAGAACGTCTTTCGGAAATATATATACTAATTCTAAAAATACTTGTTTATGCTTTAGCGTAAGCATCATCGTGTACACTTGCCACAGCTCTTCCTGATGGATCATTCATGTTCTTGAAAGCTTCATCCCATTCTAAAGCTATTTTTGTACTGCAAGCCACACTGGCTTCCTGTGGCACACATAATGCAGCCGCATCACTTGGAAAATGTTCCGCAAAAATCGAACGATAATAATACTCTTCCTTAGAAGTTGGCGTTTGTAACGGGAATTTATACTTTGCATTTGCCAATTGTTCATCCGAAACTTCTTTGGCTACCACTTCTTTCAAAGTATCAATCCAGCTGTATCCAACACCATCCGAAAATTGCTCTTTTTGTCTCCAGGCAACACTTTCAGGCAACATGTCTTCAAATGCTTTACGAACCACCCATTTTTCCATTGAATGTTCTTTGTTTATCATTTTATCCTGCGGGTTGATTCTCATTGCTACATCCATAAATTCTTTATCCAGGAACGGAACACGTCCTTCAATTCCCCAAGCTGCTAAACTTTTATTGGCACGTAAACAATCGTACATGTGCAGTTTCCCTAATTTACGAACGTTTTCTTCGTGAAATTCTCTCGCATTTGGTGCTTTATGAAAGTACAAATACCCTCCAAACAACTCATCTGCTCCCTCACCTGACAATACCATTTTAATCCCCATTGATTTGATGACTCTCGCCATCAACCACATTGGAGTCGATGCTCTAACGGTCGTTACATCGTAGGTTTCTAAGTTGTAAATAACATCACGGACGGCATCTAATCCTTCCTGGATAGTAAATTTAATTTCGTGGTGAATGGTTCCAATATGTTTTGCTACCACCTGTGCAGCCGCTAAATCAGGGGAACCTTCCAATCCTACTGAAAAAGAGTGCAACTGCGGATACCAGGCATCTGTAGTATCATCTGACTCAATACGTTTTTGTGCAAATTTTTTAGCTACTGCCGACGTGATAGAAGAATCTAAACCTCCGGAAAGTAAAACGCCATAAGGAACATCACTCATTAATTGTCTGTGAACTGCTGCTTCAAGTGCTTTTTTAATTTCAGGAATACTTGTTTCATTATCTTTTACTGCCTCATAATCTGTCCAATCTCTTTTGTACCACTGCACAAATTCACCGTCTTTACTTGTCATATAATGTCCAGGAGGAAACAATTGGATTTTTGTACAATACCCTTCTAAAGCTTTTAATTCAGAAGCAACATAAAAAGTTCCATGCTGGTCCCAACCAATATATAATGGAATAATTCCCATGTGGTCACGAGCAATGAAGTACTCGTCTTTGTCAACATCATAGATTGCAAATCCAAAAATTCCGTTCATTTCATCTACAAAATGAGGTCCTTTTTCTTTGTAAAGTGCTAAGATTACTTCGCAATCACTTTCTGTCTGAAAGTTGTACTTTCCCTGAAACTGTTTACGCAATTCTCTGTGGTTGTAAATTTCGCCGTTTGCAGCCAAAACCAATTTTTTATCTTCGGTAAATAAAGGTTGTTTTCCTGAAGCCGGATCTACAATTGCCAGACGCTCGTGCGATAAAATTGCTTTATCATTGCTATAAATTCCGCTCCAATCCGGTCCACGGTGACGGATAATTTTAGACATCTCTAATACTTGAGGTCTTAAAGTTTCGGCTTTTTGCTTTAGATCAAAGGCACATACAATTCCACACATAACGCTATATTTTTATTTTTAGACTTCATTTTGATAAAGCAAAGATGCAATATCAGTTATAATTGAAAAACACATATCGCTATTTTAATTACAATTTAAAACTAAAAAACAGTTTTTACATATAAAACATAAAATTTAAGTATTTAAAAAAGCCTCAAACTTAAAAATTTCAATTTCAGGTTTAATAAAAGCAAAAAACGCAAATCCAAAGAACGATCTATAAGTTAAACTTCACGATATCTCAGAATCATTGACAGATTTTATATGGGTCGTTCCTACGGAACTTATGACTCGTGTTTATACCTTTTCGACGGATTGAAATCCGTCGTTACAAAATAAAGCGTTCCTTCTAAACTTTTGCATAAAAACCTTAAACTCTACCTAATATCCCAACAGAGAATTTTAATCTGCTGAAAAAACAATCCCGTAAACAAAGTTCAAAAAGAGTGATACACTAGAACCATTCGTTAAACAAATATTCTAGTGACGGATTCTAATCCGTAAAAAAAATAACCTAAACAAGGTTTCGAAAGAGTGACGCATAAGAGTCTTTGGCTAGACATATATTCTAACAACAGATTTTTATCCCAAAAAAAATAACCTAAACAAAGTTTCAAAAGAGCGATTTACAAGAGCCTTCGGCTCGATATTTTTATAGCAACGGATTTTAATCCGTTGAAAAAAACAATCATCAAAGCAAAGTTCCAGAGGAACGACACATTTAGATTTAAAAAAGTTTAAAAAAGAAATATTAAGGTAAGGCTCTGAAAAAATAAACTATTCCTCCTAGTATCAACATCACTACGTAAAGCCAATTTTTGAAAGACTGAAAATTAATTTGAAATTTATACTGATCATTTTTTTCAGTAACATTCTTTAACCAAAGTTTGTGTAGTTTATAAAAAGCAAAAGCAGCCCCAAACAAAGAGACGCTGCATATTAAATACAGATAATCCATTTAATTAATTTCCTGAATTAAATATTTGGTCCCGTTAATTTCAAAAGTAAATCCCACTTTATTTCCCATTAAATGGGCCCCTAAAGGAGATTGCGGAGAAAGCGCAATAACATTTACACCGTCAACATTGATTTTAGGAAGTGCTACACTTACATATAAATAAATTCCGTTGGCTTTCACCAAACTTCCCGAAATGATATTTTCAGTAGTTTTTAAGGCATCAATTTTATCTAAAATCGCTTTTTGGGCAATAGCTTCTTTCAGTTTATTGGTGAGTTTTTCCTGTTCGATATGCATCATAGACAAAGCAGTTTCATGTTTGTCTCCAGCAGAACCTTTGGCATCGTTTTTAGAATCTTCGGTCAAAGCCGAAATCATGTCTCTAAAAACATCTATTCGATCCTGAACCATTTGCAGGTAATGCGAGTGTATTTTTTGTTTAAAAGTCATTTTTTTAGGTACTGAGGTGCAAAGATACAGAGGTGCATAGATTTTAAATAAAAAAGTCTTCTTTTTATATTTTAACCTATTATTTCATCGGGAATCCATCCTTCTTCATTAGTCAGAATTTTTCTCACCCATGTCCAACCGTTTAAGCTTTTAATTTTTAGAATTTCATCATCCTTATCGACATTCAGTTCTTTAGCAGTGTAATATTCTAAAACTTTTGCCTTTTTTTTATCCTTAGAAATTTCAAGTATCTGAACCGGTACCCAGCCTTTGTTGCTCTCATTTTCGGCCCAAATCCATCCTTTCCACTTTTCTTCTGTCTCCTCTTCTCCCAATTTTACAGTCTCGCCTATATTGAGAGTAATAGGATTTTCATATTGTATCTTATATGCTTCAAGAATTTTAAATACTTTCATCGTTTATTGTCTTTTTATGAAATGAGCTGCCAATTCTTTCGTTTTCAAAATCCTCTTTTGTCACTAAACTATAAAGATTCTAAAAACAGTTGAAAGAAAAGACTCCTAATTATTACTCAAAAAAAGCAGTCGGATAAATGACTTTTCCACTTACTCCTGATAATCCATTTTCGATTAAAGCAATCACCATACAATTCTCTGCAGGAACCTCAAAAGGCATCTCGATATTGTATCTTTCACAAAGTTCATAACCAAATCTCGGATAATAGTCCTGATGTCCTAATAATATAACCGATTTGTAACCCAACTCTTTCGCTACTTTATGACTATGTAATATAAGTTTTGAACCAATTCCTTTTCCCTGAAATTCAGGTAGCACAGAAACCGGCGCCAATGCCAAAGATTCAAAAGTTTCCGTATCGTTTTTGATTTCTAACTTTGTCAATAAAATATGCCCTACAATTTCATTCTCTACTTCGGCAACAATAGACAGTTCAGGAATAAAAGCGTCTGATTTTCTTAATCTTTCAACCAAAAATTGTTCTTTATGGTCACTATATTCTTCCTTTTCAAAAGCTTTTTCAATTAAGTCAAAAACACTTTTGTGGTCCTTTTCATTTTCTTGTCTGAGTTTAATTTTCATCTTAATTATTTTAATTATCTGTCTATTTAACCGCAAAGCACGCAAAAGTTTTTTATCATGAATCGCACTTAGCAAACGCAAAGTTCGCAAAGCTTTATGTTGAAATAGCTTTGCGAACTTTGTATTTTATCTGCGTAACGCAAAATAAAAAACTTTTGCGTGCTTTGCGGTTAAAAAAAACTTAAAAATCGAATTTGTAGTTTGCTCCAACTACTACCTGAAATCCTTGTACCGGATAATTCAGCCATTTTTCATAGGCCTGATTTCCTATATTATTAAGCTTTAAGAAGCAAGTCAAACGTTCGTTGTATTTATAACCTAAATGTGCATTGGCATCAAAATAGCTTTTTAGTGTTGTAATCACCGGATCTATTCCTAAATTTAAATTCGATTGCATGTCTTTACGCTCTCCCACAAAGAAAACATTCAGTCCCGCATACCATTGCTTCGTAATATTTACGTCCAGATTTGAACTCAGTTTCATAGAAGGTAAATTCCATGCTTCTATACCGTCGAATTTATAGCTGTTAAAAGTACCGTTGATTCCAAAAGAGACATTTTTAGAAAAATCAGCTTTTAATTCTCCATAGAAACGGAAGGTTCTCACATCATCATAAATTACTCCAAATGAGTTTCCAAAAGCATAATTTTGATTGGAAAAATCCTCTGTATAATCGTTGCCTTTGTACAATGCTTTATCTTTTTCATTTAGATAAGAACCTGTAAGATTATAACTCACATTGTTGGCCAATTTCCCTTTTAAACCTGCAAAAACGGTATATTGATTATTGGTAGGTTTCATATTAAGTGTTGGGGATAAAAATGGATTCCCGGTAACAAAATCAGCATAAGAATTTTGATTCAAACCTCCGTTTACTCCTGTGTAGAAAATCATCAAATCCCCAACCAGTTTATAGGAAGCATTCACTTTTGGATAAATATAGAACTTGTTTCCGCTGTTTTCAGAATCCAAACCATAAAACAATCCGGCTCCTAGTTCAAGTGTCCAGTCATTTTCTAAAATCACAAAACTTGGCTCAATTCCAAAATTCGTAAGGCTGTACTTTAAAGGGTTTGTATTATCGTGAGCATAATTATGTTCGAAAGATCCGCTAACATGATCTACAATAATATTGGTATTTATGGATTGATCCATTATTTCTACTTTGAAAGAAGGTTTCACATAGAACCGATTTTCTGACGATGAAAAACTATCTGAGAAATGCGTAAACTTGGTCGAGATCTTACTAAAAATTCCCTCTGTAAAAGCTACATTACCACCTAAGGAAATAGTGTTATAAGAATGATTTGGATTGATCCCTCTTATTAAATCATCTCGGGTTTGTCCGACCAAAGTAGCACCAAAATCAGCTGGTAAACCATACCAGTTGTACAATTGATTCTGATAGCCCAAATCAACATTCCAGGACATATCACGATTGTTTACACCATACCCTACATTTAGCGCCGTATCGTAAAACTCATCATTTAAATCTACACCTTTAATTCCGCCCTGAGAAGAGTGATGACGAAACATTCCGGCTACATAATCGTTGTTCCCCAACTCCTGATTTACAAACAATTCAGCATTTAAAGTACCATAACTCCCTACTCCTAAAGTGGCATAATTGTTAAATAGTTTTTCTTTTTTAGATTTCTCAACACCTTCGGCCTTTCCTTTTGATGGAGTAAATGTAGAAGCCACGGGAACAGATAAAATACTATATTTTATAGTTTCTTTTGGCTGATTTCCGGTATCGTCAAGCGAAGGTGTTTCTTTTACTTTAAAAGCATCTGAAATTGTTGGCGAATACGGTTTTACTACGTTTACTGTTTCTGTTCCGATTGTTTCATTTTTCTTTTGCGAAAATGAAAACTGCACAACAAACATTACTAGTAAAATGATGATTTTATTCTGGCAATTAATTTTCATATATCTTTTTTTTGAGAGGAAAGAAAATAGAATAAAGAGTATAGACTTCCTTTCTTTTCTAAATTTTCTTTTAACTCTATAATTCTATATTCTATTCTCTGTACTCTATTCTCTTTATTCTATCTTCTTAAACTAAACTTCCCATTCTCCTTTTGCAACAAACTGTGCCTTTCCACCTATTTTGATCTCAAACTGATTTTCAGTTAATTTTCCATTAAAATAGATTTGAGACGGACGATTGATATAATCCCCCTGATAATTAATCATTTCAATTTGCGGCAAATGATACTTTAAAAGAAAAGCTTGCAAACATGTACTTGCACTCCCTGTTGCTGCGTCTTCAACCAATTGATTGTGTTCTACACAAAGCATTCTGCTAAACAATTTGGAGTCTTCTAAATAATAAAAATAAAGACCTCTGTGACTTGTTTTGCAGTTCCTTTTCATCCATTGATCTGCTTTATCTTTATCTAAAACCAAATTTTCCAGTGCTTTTTTATTACTTAGCCCAACCATTACAAACGCACTTCCGGTTGTCACTTCCTGAATTGGAAATTGATTTTCGAAATCTTCCTTTTTCAGATTGCTGAATGATGTAAAATCTTCTTTCGAAAAAATATCCCAAAATTTCGGCTGTGCTGCTTTTAACCAAATTAAATCTTCAGACTGATGAATCGGAATTGGTCCAATAGGAACTGCTAATGTGATATTCTCTGGGGAATTATCAAATATTTTGTTGATTAAAACCCACGAAGTTCCAATTATAGGATGTCCTGCAAACTGCATTTCATGAGCAGGGGTAAAGATTCTAATTTCTGCTTTGTTTTTTTCTCTGTCGAGCTTTGTTATAAATGTGCTTTCTGCAAAATTAATCTCGCGTGCCATCTGCTGCATTTCTTCAGTACTTAGATTCTCCGCTTCCGTAAAAACGGCCAACTGATTTCCTGTATATTTTTTATCGGCAAAAACATCAACTATATAAAATGGTAAACTCATTGTTCTTTTTTTTTGAGAAAATAGAGGAAAAACTTCTCAGTAATCTTGCTTCTTTTTCTATTTTCTATTTTCTATTCTCTATAATCTTTTATTCTTGTTTTTTTTTAATAGATGCAAGAACAAAGAGAAAAGACTTCTCAGCAATCTTTCATCTTGCTTCTTGCCTCTTTTTTCTATTTTCTATTTTCTATCTTCTATCTTCTATCTTCTCTACTCTTTGTTCTTACTTATTAATTGAAGAATTCGTTTTTGCTTCCTCCAACTTAATCGCACTCAACTCCGTTTTAGCCTCTTCAACAACATCCGGATAATCAGTAAAATTATTAATTACATTATCTAAAATATAAGTCGCCTGATAACTGTCTTTTAATCCATAGAAATTCTTTGCCATCAAGACTAAACTTTTCGCCCCGTAATATTTGTAGGCCGAGTAGTTTTTAGCCAGCTTTTGCACGGAAACATTCGAAGCATCAAATTTTCCTTCTTTGGTTTTAAAATACGCATCATAATACAGTGCTTCTGCTGCTAATTCTCCTTTCGAAGTTGCCGATAATTTAGCGTAGGCAGTTTTGGCTTTATCTTCATCTCCGGTCTGCATTGCCGCACGCGCTACGATAATCTGAGCATCCGCTTTAACGTTTGCATCGGCTTTTGCATTTTGCAATATTTTATCAGCATATACTACTGAATTATCATAATCTTTTTTGTCGTAGTAACATTTCATCAGATTAGCCTGTGCAAAACTTTTATTCTGAGGAAAATCGGCTTCATTTTCTAAACGCACCAACACCGGAACCGACTTATCACAATCTTTTGCTTTCAGGAAAATTTGTACCAATCTTGTCAACGACTGTTCTGTAAATTCACTTCTTGGCTGATCAATTACATATTGATAGTTTGCAGTCGATTTTGCTTCTGAACCTTCGACAAAATACAATTGTGCTAAGTAAAAGTTGGCTTCCAGCGCATGCATTCCTTTTGGAAATTTATTTATATAACCTGTAAAACCAGTTATAGCCGGCTTACTATTATTCTGACTGTATTGCTTGAAAGCCGCATCATAAGTATCATTATCCAGCTCGGCATCTGTAACTGCCACAAAATCTAATGTACGAACCCAGGTTGCATATTCATCCACTTTTCCGGAGTCTACATAAATCAATCTTGCAGTTGAAACTGCTTCCAGAGCTTCGGGAGTTTTAGGAAACTCAGCTGCTACTTTCTTAAATTTTACCAAAGCCTGATCGTCACGATCTGAATTGTAATAAATCAACCCTTGTTTTAAAATCGCTTTTGAAGTAAACGAACCATTTTTAAATTCTGAAATTAACTGATCATATGTTTTAAGGGCTTGATCGTTCTTTTTCTCGGCTACATAAGTATTCCCTAATTCATACAAAGCATCATCACGATAAGACGACTTTTTATACATTTGAAGAAAATTATTCAATTCATCGGCTTTCTTGTCATTTTTAGACATAAATCCGTAAGAAATTGCTTTTTGAAACTGTGCATAATCGGCATCAACTCCTTTTGCTTCAATAGCTTTTGCATAGGCTTCATTTGCAGCACTGTACTTCGAGTTTACAAATCGACTGTCTCCTAAACGTAAATAAGAGTCATTTAAACGCACTTTATCTTCCTTTGAATTATCAATTTGTGCCTGGAAAGAATTCCCTGCCTGATCGTATTCTTTGAGTTTAAAATAGGCATAACCAATATTATAGTTGATATTTTTATACTCATTGGTAGTTTTAGCAGCAGCTAATCCGGCAAACTGTTTGTAGCTTAACAAAGCATTTTGAAAATCATCAGTCATGTATTCCGTTTCTGCTTTCCAAAAAGTAGCACGGGCTGTAAATTCAGGTGTTTTTTGTTCGCTAATAGCACTTTTAAACATTTTCCCTGCTTCCTGATAGTTTGATTCATTGTACAATTCAACACCTCTGTAAAAAAGCACTTTTTGATAAGCTGCTTTATTCTCTGGCGACCTGTTTTTCTCTAATAAAGACAGCGCTTCTTTATAATTTTTAGAAGAAATATAAGAGTCAACCAATAATTTTTCTACTTCTGATTTACTGGAGTTGTTTGGGTATTTTTTTAGGAAATCAAGTAAAATTCCAGGAACGGTTTGATAGGCATTTCCAATTTCATAACTCAGCTTTGCGTAATTCAAAGCGGCATCTTCCTGAATCTGGGCATTGAAATCCATTTCCGAAGCATTTTTAAATGCATTTAGAGCCTCTTGTTTTTTGCCCGTGTTTAAATAAGCCAAACCTAAATGATAATACGCATTTTGAGCAACGAAATCTTTCCCCTCGATAATTTTATTGAATTGAGAGATTGCTTTTTCATATTCTTTTTGTTCATAATAAGCATATCCCAATTGATAGAAATCGGTATTATTCCACTTTCCTTTTTTACCGGCATATTGCTCTAAAAACGGAATCGCTTTACCATATTGCTTTAAATTGAAATAACTTTCTCCAATAATTTTGTTCAGTTCTGACTTTTCCAAATCATTCGATTTACTCATGGCTTTTTGCCCCAAATCGATTGCTTTTTGGAAACTCCCCAACTTAAAATTCATGTCGGCCTGATAATACGAAAGCTTTTCTTTGTATTTCTCTTCTCCCGAAACTTCATCAAAATACTTAGTTGCTTCTTTATAATCATCGCCTTCATAAGCCATAAATCCTAAGTAATACTTGGCCTGGGAACCAAAATCAGGAGAGTTTACAACCTTATTAAAATAAGTTGTGGCTTCTTTTTTCTTTTTAGCATTGAAATAACTGTATCCTTTTTGGAAATTAAATCTATCCGAATCAGATTTACTCATGTAGCTTTCATCTACTTTATCAAACCATTGTAAAGCTTTTGGATAATTTCCCTGTTCAAAAAAGTATTGGGCAACTTCAATATAAGCCTGATTTTGTTTCGTACTTGTTGGATAATCGTTTACAAATTTTTCGATCAGAGCATCGGCATTTACTTTGTTTGTCCGAATGGCGCAATTGGCAATATAATAAGCACAATCTGACTGAACCTCTTCGGTTGTAGCATTGTTTTTAACCTGTTCGAAAATAAGTTGGGCCGAAGCATATTGTTTGTCATTGTATAAAGCCAGTGCTTTGTCAAATTCCTTTAAGTCGTAAGTATAAATAGCTGATTTTTGTGCCGAAACTATGGTCGAAAAAAGAATAATTGGTAATAAAAAGAACCAGGGAAGTTTACGCATTTTAATTATATTTAGTATTCAAATGTATCATTTTATACCGTTTATAACGAAACGTTTCCGGCTTTTATTATGAACAAAAAATTAATTAAACCCTATCTGCCGTATAAATAATTCTAAATTAGATGCTTTATCAACTGAGTTTAACTCCATTACCAACCTTATAATTAATTTAACCTAAAAACAGTCATCACTCTGCCATAAAACAAACTTATACAACTTATTACGTTTCATTTCATCAATACATTTTATTGCGAAGATTCAACTAAGTAAATTTTACGTTTCTGTCTAAAAAAAGACTTAAATCCTTCTAATCCTCTTAATTCGTGGCTGCTTTTTAAAAATTTCCCACAGAAATGATTAAAATTTATTTTGAATCCAAGCGTTATCTTATTACTTTTACCATTCAAATTAATTTTATTATGTCGCAAACCGTACTGTCTCTTAAAGAAGTCACTATATATCAGGAAGGAAAGAAAATTTTATCTCACATTAATTTAGATGTTCAGCATGGTGAATTTATCTATATAATTGGAAAAACAGGTTCCGGAAAGAGTAGTTTCATGAAAACGCTTTATGGTGATTTACCTTTAACTGAGGGTGAAGGACATATCGTTGAATTTGATTTGGCAACTTTAAAAGAAAGCGAAATTCCATATTTGAGACGTAAAATCGGAATTGTGTTTCAGGATTTTAAGTTACTTCCGGACCGTTCCGTAAAAGACAATATGCTTTTTGTTTTAAAAGCTACCGGCTGGTCTGAAAAAGAAGCCATGGAGCATAAAATCGATGAAGTTCTGGATAAGGTAGGCATGAAAGAATTCCTAAACAAAATGCCACATCAACTTTCAGGAGGTGAACAACAGCGTGTTGCTATTGCGAGAGCATTACTAAATGATCCTGAATTCATTCTAGCCGATGAGCCAACCGGAAACCTTGATCCGCAAACCAGCTCAGAGGTTCTTGAAGTACTTAAAAAAATCAATGCCAACGGTAAAACAGTGATCATGGTAACTCATGACTATGCTTTACTGATGAAATTCCCTTCCAAAACACTAAAATGTGAGGATGAAAGAATTTTTGAAGTGGTGCAACGCAGCGTATAGTGCTTTCTATTTTAATTCCGGTTTTTAATTATAATGTTGTTCCACTTGTTGAAGAAATTGCAAAACAATGTGATCTTATTGGAATTAACTTTGAAATACTTTGTCAGGACGACGCATCCGATTTTCGCGAAAACACTCTCAATCAAGAGATAAATCTTTTAACTAACTGCTTCTTTTTTAAAAACGAAACTAATTTAGGAAGAGGAAAAAATATCAATTCCATGGCTCAAAAAGCTAAATTTGATTGGTTGCTTATTTTAGACTGCGATACTTTTCCAGCAAAAAGCAATTTCATAAAAAAGTATATTGATATTATTTCTGATTTGAAAAATGATATCTTTTTTGGCGGAATCATTTACGAGAACAAAGAACCTCAAAAG
The DNA here is from genome assembly GCF_946903285.1 of Flavobacterium collinsii. Classification (GTDB taxonomy): domain Bacteria; phylum Bacteroidota; class Bacteroidia; order Flavobacteriales; family Flavobacteriaceae; genus Flavobacterium; species Flavobacterium collinsii. The sequence goes on along the minus strand of NZ_OX336425.1, from coordinate 2,749,083 downwards.
GAACAATTTCTTCGTTGGTTTTATGGAAATAAAAGAGAAGCGCTTTCTCTCCTTACTTCAAATTTAGTAGTCAAAAAAGACGTTTTTATTCGATTCCCTTTTGATGAATCCATCACAAGATATGGTTATGAAGATTTATGTTTCTTTTCTGTTTTAAAGGCAAATCATTTTGAAATTCTTCGGATAGAAAATCCAACTTTTCATTTGAATTTAGAAACTTCACAGATATTTTTAAATAAAACCAAAATTGCTTTAGAAAATCTTGTTTTTCTTCATAATTCAAATAAAATACAAAAAGAAGAGAGTAAAATTATAACTTCGTTTGAACTTTTAAAAAAAATAAGACTAATTTCTATTTCAGCTTATCTTTTTAAAAATAACAGATCTAAAATTGAAAAAAATCTTCTTTCTAAAAAACCTTCTTTATTTTTATTTGATATCTACAAGCTTGGGTATTTTTGCAACTTAAAAAAGTCTAATTAATTATTACCGTTTTTTCTAAAAAAGACTTCCACTGTTCCATTACTTTATCGACGGCGTAATTCTCGGAAGCTGCTTGGGCATTTTTACCTAATTTCGATCTTTTCTCTTGGTCTTCGATTAAAAAAGACAGTTGCTCAACATATATTTCTATACAATCATCCGGAATTAAAAAACCATTCTCACCACTGGTAATAAGAGCCCTTGGGCCTATTGGACAATCGTACGCAATACAGGGCAAACCTGAAGCCATTGCTTCTAACAAAACCATTGCAAAACCTTCCGTTCTCGAAGTCATTGCATAAATAGAAGCCTCATAATACTTCTCTTCAATATTTTTAACAAAATCCAGATAATTTATACCCCATTCTAAACCTAAATCTAAGGCCTTTTCTTTCAAAGAATGAATGTTGTCTGTATAAATATCTAATGTCCAATCAGAGTGCTTTTGAATAATTTCTTTCCAGATTAATAACAATCGGTCTAATCCTTTTTCAAACGAATATCTACCAATTGCGATTACCTTTTTATGCTGTAGGTTAGAAATTTTATTGTTTTTAATCCATAACGGATTTGGGATTACAACCCCATTTTCGACATTCCATTCTTTTAAACTTTCTCCAGACAAAGTCACTATTCTAGTGAATTTTCGAGCGCCGAAATCTTTAAACTGATATTTTATTTTTCGAATCGATTTCGCAAGGAAATCCACTTTTAGATCTTTTTCTTCGATAAATTTTGAACCGTGACATTCCAAAACCATTGGGATTTTAGTTCGGCAAACAAAAGGATAAATAAAAGCTTTTAATCCGTTATCAGCAATGAGAATGACATCCGGCTTTATTTCTTTAACTTTTTTATTTATATCTTTTTGAAACGAAACAAAAAAACTAAGCCCCCTCCCTTTTAGGGTCATATAATGAAAAACAATTTTAGAATTGAAATCATAGAAAGGTAAAGTATCCCCTTCATTTTGCGATAAAATATGTACCTCATAACCAAAATGTTCTACAAAATAGTTGGCCTTAACAGAAGTAACTCTTGCAACACCTCCAGCAATTTTTATTTTAGGAACAATATAAAGTAGTTTCATTTTTTGGAGTTCAAAAAGACATCATAATTCCTTATATAATCTGATTCGTCAAAAACATCTGATGCCAGAACCAAACAAACAGAACCTGAAGAAAAGTTTTCCAATTCTCTCCAAATTCCTTTTGGCAGGTGTAACCCAAAATTTGGCTTATTAAGCAAATAGCTTTCTTTATTAGTTCCGTCATTAACAGTAACCTCAAAACTTCCGCTAAGAGCAATTAAAATTTCATGTTGCTCTATATGCGAATGTCCTCCGCGAAAAGCTGTACTAGGCACGTCAAAAAGATAATAGACCCGTTTAAAATCAAATGGTAAAATATCATTTTGAATAAAAGCCAAGTTCCCGCTTAAGTCCTCTATTACAGGAATTTTTAATAAATCTATATCTTGAATTGTCGCCATATCTTTAATGTACCTGCATCAAATTTAACCATTGTTGTCCAATTTTTTCCAATAGAAAAGGCTGAACACTTTCAAAACTATTTTTTTTACAATATGCATACAAGGTTTCATCTTCAATAAAGAGATTCATGGCTTCTGTAAGCTTATCCCAATCCTGATTTTTTACTAAAAGACCATTTTCTAAATTCTTCACCAAATCTCTCGGCCCAAAATCACAATCAAAAGTTACAACCGGAGTTTGACAAGTCAGTGCTTCCGCAATAACATTCGAAAAACCTTCATTTTTACTACTTAGCACCAGAAATCTAGCTTTACTAATATACTTAAAAGGATTAACCTGATATCCGAACAAATGTACAAATCCGAAAATACTATTCTTCAAAATCACTTTTCGAAGATCAGATTCATTGCCCTTACCCAAAATAACTAAATGGATTTCTTTTTGAGACAAATCCGATTTGGCATAACTTGCAATCAACTGCTCAAATTGCTTGATTTTGTTTTCATATTGTCCAACTGCAATAATGTAATCAAACTCAATATTAATCTTTTCACTGCATTTTGTATTAATTTCCTCTAAATAAACGGGATTGTGAATTGTGACTACATTTTCTAGTCGGTGTTTATTTTCAATCAACATTTTCATCTCTTCCACAATTGCCACATTTGCATAACAGTGATTGTACATTAATCGTGTAAGCCAAGAATTATTTGGCATATAATGATCAATCAAAAAACTATGAACTGTAAAAATAGTTTTGGTGTTGTAAATAAAACGTGCCAAAACTAACTCCTGAATCACTTTTGTCCGAAAACGAAAATCAATGATAAAATCAAATTTATTTTCATTTAAATATTTATGCAAAGCTCTAAGTCTTTTTACTTTATTAAAAAAACCATTGCTTTCGTTTTTCAATAATCCCAGATTCACTAATGTACCTGAATATGGAAAACTAATTTCATTTAAAACAATAAGAATAGTCACATCAAAACCCTGGCTTTCAAAAAAGACAGATAAATTTGCCATCACTTTATCACTTCCGCCCCCATTTAGACGATAACCAATTAAAGCAATTTTATTTTTTTTCTGAGACAATATCATTTGTGATTTCTTATTTTCGTATCAAATATATAACTCTTTAAAAACAATATGCAAGATAAAACATTAGTAACCGTAATTTGCTTGTGTTATAACCACGAAAAATTTGTTGTAGAGAGTTTACTTTCGGTCATCAATCAGGACTATCCTTTTACTGAACTGATTGTTGTAGATGACTTTAGCATAGATAATTCAAGAGAAACAATTAAAAACTGGCTTATCAATTATCCGGAGGTTCAATTCATTGACAACAAAACCAATCTGGGAAATACAAAATCATTCAATAAGGCCTTACGACTTGCAAAAGGTGATTATATTATTGATCTCGCCGCAGATGATATTTTACTTCCCGATTGTATTTCATCACAAATTAATACATTCAAAAACAGTTCATTTAAAAACCTTGGTGTTGTTTATGGCAATGTTGAATTGATTACAGAAAATGGCAATTTTGATTCTTATTATTTTCCGGTTGATAACTCAAAGAAAACAATAGAAAATAGAGAAACCGGAGATATTTACTTAAGCGTGCTTTCTGGTGGAAATAGTATTTGTTCAGTTTCGTCGATGATAAAAAAGTCTGTTTTTGATGCTTTGAATGGCTACGACGAGAATTTAGGGTATGAAGATTTAGATATTTGGATTCGCGCCTCGCGCTCTTATGAATTTGACTATATCGACAAAATCTTAATTAAAAAAAGAATCATAGAAACATCGTTAGGAACTCATTTTTTTATTAAAAACGATTCAAGATCCAGAAAAATAAATCACTCTACTTATTTGATTCTCAAAAAGGCAATTCGCTTAAACCGAAATAAAAATGAGCACAAAACCATTTTAAAGAGAATGCACTTTGAAATAGTTTTAGCTTATAAAATGTCTGATTTTAAATTGTTACTGAAATACCTTTTGCTTGAAATCAAGCAACGCTTCCGAATTCTGTTTGCTTAATCTAAACAGTAAGAAAATCGTTTAATTGTTGTTTTTCTCCTTCCCAGTCTCTTGAAATATTATCTCGGATTAACTTAGCGGGAACTCCTCCAATTAAAACATTTTCGCCTAAAGCATCATACGACTTGGTACACAAACTGTTAGAGGCAATGGTACAAAAATCAGGCGTCCGGGCTCCTTTTAGAATCGTAACTCTGTTACTTATAAAATTGTAATTTCCAATAAAAATAGGACTTGTTTTTTGAAGTTTTTCTCCTGTCTGCGTATCGATTAAATCATGAAAATTGGTATCAATAATTTGAGCCTGAGAACCAAAACGGGCGTAATCTCCCAAAACAATTTTTTCTGTACAAATTAATTTCCCTCCTGATCCCATAGAGGCCATATTTCCAAATTCACAATAGGCATTTTCCCCAATAAAAATAAAATAATCTTTACCAAACTGAAATTTTCCTTTGAAAACAAGTTTTCCTAAAACATAAACTTCGGCAATACCTTTATGAAGTGAATCCAGCTCGTAAGGCTGACCAAATCCAATCATTCCTTTTTGAATATCTCCTTCAATTTGAATCTCACCCGAAATAGCAGTAAACTTAACTCTGCCATAAAAGAAAACAGGAAGTTTTTTAGCGATCTGAAAAGGAAATTTTTTAAAATTAAAATACAATGTCTTACTCCAGTTTACCGAATAGTAAAAACTGAATTTATGATAAAAAGACTGAAATTTTCTATAACTACTTTGAATCATTATTGCTCTTTTTATTAGATTTTAATGACATTACCATTTCTTTCAAATTTACCTTTTTACTAATTTGATACCAACTAAAACTAATAGAAATCAAAACCATCCATGTCATTAAAATATACTTTAAAGTCGAATTTTCAATGTATCGCAGTAAAAATGTAACAGCACTTATTATAAAACAAGCAAAATATATCTTGTAAAATTCATTGTCAAAATAAAAATCATATCTTTTCTTTGTAATCCACTTTAATCCAATAAAATGAAATAAAAAGTAAAGAAAAAAACTACAACCTAAACCTTCTAATCCATAAAAATAATAACCAAAAACATTCATTACTAAAGACAAAACATTAAAACCTATTCCTGTTTTAATAAATATTCGGGAATCTCCTTTAGCAATCAAAATAAAACCCATAGCCCATGAAACAGCTCTGAACAACATTCCTAAAATTCCAAAACAAACCATCGGGATAACGACGTTAAAATTTGGCGTATAAATAATGGGTATGATGATCGAAATTAAAGTCAAAAATAAAACAATAATTGGTGTTATGATGATAATTGAAACAAAGGCCTGCTGCATTACACTCGATCTTATTTTTTCATTATCAGAATTAATTGAAACCAACTTCGGGAAATAATCTGTACTCATCACGGTAAAAATAATTCCAACATACGAGTTCAATAAAGTAAAGCCTGCATTGTAAAAACCTACCTGCTGCAATCCCCCATTTTTACTTATAAAAACCTGAACCAAATAAGTAGATAATAGTGTTAAAACACTACTAATGGTCAACATGAATCCCAGTTTCATTATTGTTTTACCTTCTGCTAGAAAAAAATCTTTCGAAACTTTTTCCTGCTTAATTTTAATTTTACCTGAATAATAAAAAGAAAAAACAAGGGCTGCCAAAGAAGCAATCAAAATGGTTGGAAGTATCGCATCAATCCGTAAAAAATAATACAGAGGAACCGAAAAAAGCAACCCGAAAAGATTTCCAAACAAATTCGCTTTTGCCATTAATTTCATTTTTCGCAAACCTTGTAAAATAGCCAATTGACCTGACGATAGTTGCTTAAATAAAACTGTAACCGCAATAAATACAAACGAATATGTTTGGCTGGAATCTCCAAAAGTAATTATACTCAATACTTTCGAGAAAAGGATTGTGAGTATCATTCCTAAAACACCTGTAAAAAACACAATCTTTTTTACAACCTGAATGGTAGTGGAAACTTCTTTTAGGTTCCCGCTTCCATAATTTTCGGAAATATTTTTCACAGCGCTGGTTTCTATTCCAAAACCCGAAATACTATTTATTACACTTAAAGTTGAATTTAACAACGTAATAACTCCCATTCCTTCAGGGCCAATAAAAACAGCTATTAACTTAGTTCTTAAAATCGAAATTAAGATCGTAAAAAACTGGACACCACCAAAAAGTGACGTCATTTTTAGAATTTGCTGATATGTTCTACCGCCAGACACGAATTAATATTGATTCAAAATTTTAATACTAAAATCTACTTCAATTGCCGATTTTAGATTATATTTTTTAGCTTCTAGCTTTTTTTCTAAGCTATGAGATTGTGCCGCGTCTTCTACTACAACGAAATTATACTGATCTGCAATTTCATTTATTCTGTCCATTTCGGCCAATTGTCCGTACAAATGAACCGCTAAGATGGCTTTTGTTTTTGGAGTGACTTTCTCTCGGATCCAATCCGGGTTTAAGTTGTATGTTTCTAACTTTGGTTCAACCAGAACCGGAATCAAATCTGCTTGTAAAACAGCCAAAATACTTGCTATATAAGTATTTGCCGGTATAAGTACTTCATCCCCTTTTTGGAGTTTTCCTAACTGAATATACCCTTTAAAAATCAATACTAAAGCATCAAAACCATTCCCCACTCCAATGCAATGTTTGGCTTGACAATATGCTGCGAAAGCTTTTTCAAATAGTGCTATTTCTTTTCCTAATATGTACCAGTCATCATCTAAAACCTCTTCCAGTTTTTCCTGAAAGGCAGTTTCGTATGGTTCGTTTATTTTTTCAAGATCCAGAAACGGTATCATTTAATAGCAATTTTATAAAAATCTTGATTATAGATTGTACAGCCTAATTCTTCTTTCTGTGTCAAAAGTCCCGAATTAAAACCTTTTTCATTTTCTCCGTTTACAATCCCCATATCAAAGAAATGCTTGCCTTTACGCTTGTATTTATGTATTAAATTAATGAACAAAAAATCAAGAGCCCTAACTTGTTCACCTTTTTCTGAAGTGGCACCGTACTGCGATTTTACAACATTTTCAGTTTCAAAAATAGTAATTCCCGCAATAATCTCATCATTCTGGTAAACCGAGTATTGTTTAATATTATGAGGGAATTTTTGTTTCAAAAAGTCTATCTCCTTCAACTTATGAACCGGTTTAGCATCAAATTTCTCCAGCAATCTAGGTTCGAGAATTAATTCCCAAAAAGGTTGAAAATACTGCTCTTCTACAATTTCCAGATAAAGGTTTTCAATTCGTCTGAAATGCTTCAATTTACTTTTGGAGATACGCAAAGGTAATTTCAGGTTAACTGCCAAATTCATTTCTTTTTGTACTAAAACGGCATTGTTTTTAAATAAAAAAAAGTCCATCTCCTGATTTCCTTCGGGAAAATAAAAGTTTGGAATGGGTTTATAGTAAAAAGTTGCAACGGCAGTCTCTTTTAAATAAGCTAAGATGGCATCTAAAATCAATGCCGCATTCTCCGCTTTCAATTTATTTGAGAATATCAAACCTCCATAAGTCAATCCCTGATGTGAATAAACCGAATTTCCAGCTTTATTCGCCGGTAAAATTGCTTTTAACTTATCATTCTCAAAAACCAAAAGTGAGAAATCTTCAAAACGGTCCTGATGATATTCCATAAAATCACGATGAAATAGAAATGTTGCGTTTTTAGCCTGAGCCACAAATGCATTCCAAATCTCATAATCGCCTTTATGATAATTCCTTACAGTATATTTCATCATGGTCCTGGTGGTCGTTTTATAGTTCTGCTTCCGCGTTTTACTCGAACAAACTTATTAAAAAAAATGAGCCGTGAATTCACAAATTTAATTTTTATTGGTAACAAAAATTTAAATTACGTTTGTGAATTCGCGGCTCTTAAATTTTCAGCACGCTAATATCGTTTAAAAAATCTTATTTGTGTTCAAATGCCGGCAAATACCATTTATATTTTACAGCCAGCAAACGTGCAATAATCATCACAACGGAAGTGACTAAATACAAAATATCATCTTCTAAATTCAGTTTTTTCAGGATAAAAAATACAATTCCACCAAAAATACAGATGGTTGCGTAAATCTCTCTTCTAAAAATCGTTGGTATTTCGGTACACAAAATATCTCTGATAACACCACCAAAACAAGCTGTCATGGTTCCTAAGGCGATACAGATAGCGGGATGCAAACCAATCATAATTCCTTTTTCAAGCCCAATTAAAGTAAAAACACCCAACCCGATCGTATCAAACAGAAACAGCGACGTACGCAATCGGTCAAACTTCTTTCTGAAGAGAATGGCAAAGGCAAAACCAACAATAATTACATATACATACTGCAAATCCAACATCCATCCTACGGGTGTTCTGCCTATCAATACATCACGGAGTGTTCCGCCACCAACAGCCGTCACAAAAGCAATGATAAAAACTCCAAACGGATCCAGTTTTTTATGCATCGCTGTCAAAGCTCCCGACATAGCAAAAGCCATGGTACCGATAAGATCTAATAAATGAAACATTTTTTACTTTTTAGCTGCAAAGATACAGAGCTACAAAGGTACAAAGGTTAAATTTGTTTTTTATTCTTTAAAGGCTCTTCTGTCTGAGAATTTATTTTCTAACATAAATTGGACTTCTTTTTAACAGATAAGAAACAGAATCCATCCAACTGTCTTTTATGTTTAAGAATGGCTTACGCGTTTCAGAGTAAATTTTCGTTCCGTTTTTATACATGTCAAAATAAACCGTATAGTGATAATACGTTTGTGTACTTGCGCTTGTAGTTGAAATATCGCTCGTTTTCACTTTCTTATTGTTATCACTCACTTTGGCACTTCCACTGTTATAAGTTGAAGCTATAGAACCTTCTGTTATGGTATATGAAACTTTTGTTGCTATAATATTATCAACTCCCAAAATTCTCTGAAGATCTTCGATTGGCGTTTCATCAATGTTTTTATAATCAATTCCGGCTTTATGCAACAAACTGTTTGTTACTCTTAAATCCTGGACGGTTAACGGAAATAGATTGGAAGACTTATCCAACAGTTTATTATAAAGATCATTTTGAGCAAATTTTGCCATTTCTTCTGAACTTTCTAAAGTACCCGAATTCACATAAGGTACAGGCAGCACAGCAATTGTATTGACTTTCATTTCTGCCGTAGCGATAGTCTGACCTGAATTACCGGAACTCGTAGTACTTGACACTGCTGTATTTACAGTCACATCGAAAGTTTGCGAACGACCGCTGGCGAAATCAATTCTGGCAATTTGAGATACATCAAGCGAAATTTGCACTGTTTCTCCCGGCAAAGAATATTCAACAGTTTTATCCGACATTTTCGCAACCGTACATTCAATAATCTGATAATCCCTTTTTATAATTTTATCCAGTTTTTTGCTTCCGGTCTGAGCAAAATTGGTAACGAAAACCAATAACATTATAATTGCGAAAACCTTTTTAATTTTCATTATTTCTATGATTTAAATGATCCTACTCTTATGGATTTTCGGTCCCTCCTTCTTAAAACACAAATAGTACATGCTATATATTAGTTAACATGTGATAAACTGATTTTAACACTAGTAAAATTAAAAGATTTCTGATGTAAAAAAAATGATATTTGTCATAACATTTTTTTATCCATTTTGCAGCTACATATTCTGCGTATAAAAATTATAATCTTTGAGAATAACCTTTAAGAAATCATTATTATTTCCTGACTGATTTTTAATCCCTGTAACACTCTCTATTTTGGACACCAGTTTATAAATGATTTCATGATCGTTTTTTGCTAATGCACTTTGAAAAGTTTCCTTGATAATTCGCATATCATTATCCGACAATTTAATTACTAAAGGATAAGTCGGAACATAAGCATTTCCAATTTCTTCCAAAATGGTATGGCTGATATTGATTTTATTTTTTAATGTAATTACAGCTGTTCCGGCAACCATATCTCCTAATCGTTGTCCTTTTTGACTTGAAATTATTGATATTAAACCTACGATTCCTCCCAGAATCGAAATATCAACCAGTCTAAAAAACCAACGCATTAAATAATCACCAAAGCCTGCCTGATAACCATCAATTTTAACGACTTTTATTTTTACTAATTTCTTTCCGATGGTCTGTCCTTCAAAAATACTTTCTAAGATTAATGTGTAAATTATAAAGGGAAAATACAGTAGCAAAAGTACCGATGCTCTCGACCAGCTGTCTAAGCTGTCAAGGACTCTATCAAAATTAAAACCATAAAAAAATATAAGAGAAATTACAGTCACGTAAGCCAATTTAATAGCCAAATCAATGAAATAAGAACCTATTCTTTCTCCTACCGTTGCGGCGATAAAATTTATTTTGACATTTTGTGTTGTATTTATAGATAATTCTGACATATTTTATATTTTAGCCTACAATGAGAGAAGTCGCCTTCATAAAACAAAATAAAGAAAAATGGCTGGAATTTGAGCTAGCTATTTTTGGTAAAGCTAAAAAAAATCCGGATGAGTTAGCTAATTTGTACATTCAGATGATGAATGACTTGTCGTATGCTCAAACGTATTATCCAAAGAGCAAAACCGTTATTTACCTCAATCATCTCGCCTCACAAATTTATCAGAAAATTTATAAAACCAAAAGAACAGAAAAAAATAAGTTCCTGGAATTTTTTATTACTGAAGTTCCGTTGCTTATGTATGAATACAAACGCTATTTAATATATGCTTTTGTTTTGTTCTTTATTACGGTAGGAATTGGCGTAGTCTCCGCAAGATACGATCCCGATTTTGTTCGCCTCATTCTGGGTGACGGTTATGTTAACATGACGTTAGAAAACATCAAAAAAGGAAACCCAATGGCGGTATACGGCTCCGGAAGCAACTGGGGAAGTTTTATTGGCATCACCATGAACAACCTTTACGTAGGAGCACGATGCTACATTTATGGAATTTTTGGCGGTCTTGGCACCTTTTATATCTTCCTCCAAAACTGCATTATGCTGGGGTCTTTTCAGTATTTCTTCTATGAACAGGGTGTTTTCTGGAAAAGCGTCCGCGGAATATGGATTCATGGAGCCATGGAAATTTTTGCAATTGTAATCGAAACTACTGCCGGTTTTATCTTAGGAGCTTCTATACTGTTTCCAAAGACCTTCTCGAGAATGAATTCCTTTAAAATAGGTTTCAAAAATAGTTTTAAAATATTCCTGAGTACCTTTCCGTTTACCATTAGTGCAGGTTTTCTGGAAGGTTTTATTACCCGATATTCAATTGATATGCCCAACTGGCTTAGTAGTTTTATCATTTTGCTTACATTAGCCATAATATCATTTTATTATTTGATTTACCCTTTTATTGTTCACAAAAAAACAACTTTATCATAATGTTTGAACTTTACAAAAAACGACAGTTAGGCGACTATATCATAGATACCTTTAGCTTTTTCAAAACTTTTGGAAAACACTTTTTTAAAATCTTTTTTATCATCAATGGAGCCTTCCTGCTTATTGTAGGCACTTTAGTCTTTTTCTTTTTAAAAAGTAATTTTCAAGCCATATTTAACCAAAGTCTAAACCATCCGGACTCTGATAATCTTGCTGGTTATTTCAATGACAATTTTGGCCTTTTGATTGGTTTTATCGCCATTTTTTTTGTTGTTATAATAGCCTTATCACTCTTCAATTCGACTTATCCCATTCTGTATTTAAAACTAATCGACCAAAAAAACAAAAGCAGCTTCACGACAGCAGATGTCGTAGCGATCTTTAGACAAAACCTCTGGAAAATAATCAAATTCTGTGTTGGACTTATATTTTTGGTCGTTCCAATGCTTTTTGTTGTTATAATTTTACTATTCTTCCTGTGCTTTTTAATCGTTGGTATTCCATTGCTGCTAATTGCCATCCCCACTTTATTTACCTGGGTTAATTTTAGTTTTTATGCTTACCTGACAGAAGATAAAGGTTTCTTCCAGTCTTTAAATCACGCTTATCTTTTGTTAAAAGAAGATTTCTGGACTTCCATAGGTGCAACTTTTTTAGTCATCATTATGATGCAGATGATTCAGGGATCTATCACGATGGTTTTCTATTTTATTGGAATATTTATGGTTTTCCTGACCGCTATGGGTACTTCAGAGTTCAATCCGGAAGCTATGGGCGATTCTCCGTTCTTGGTTTTCTTTCTGACTTCGATGTTTATTCTGATCTTTACATTAAGCAATATCTTCAACAACATGATCATGGTCAATCAGGGAATTATGTATTACAGCCTGGGAGCAAAAGATAAAATTTCAAATCGCGACATTGAGTTAATCGGAACCGATAATGAATAAAATTCTATTCCTTTTATCTTTTCTATTTTTCTCGGGCATTACTCGTGCTCAGGATACTTTGGCTACAGCCGAACCTCCGAAAATAACCTCCGTAAAATACACTGAAAAAGATATTCGGATAGATTCCGACACCATAGAAATTAAAAGTTTCGCTAAAAACTTCAAAGAAAAATACACGGGTTCAAGTTTTGTTTACGAATTCAAAACTCCCGAAAAAGGCCTATGGCAGCGCTTTAAAGAGTGGCTTGCGAGTCTTTTTGGAGATTGGTTTAAAATTGAAAGCCCTGAGACGTCCATTAATTTTGTCTCGGTTTTATTAAAAGTAGTAGCTGTTTTAATCATCATTTTTGTTATTTATTTAATCGTAAAAGCCATAATTAATAAAGAAGGACAGTGGATTTTTGGAAAAAATGCTAAAAAGAAAAACATTTACTATTCAGAAATAGAAAAGAACATACATCTATTAGATTTTGATAAACTGATTAAAGAATGTTTACAATCGGGAGAAAAAAGAACGGCGGTTCGTTATTATTATCTTTGGCTTTTAAAAGTGATGGCACAAAATCACTACATCGAATGGGATATTGAAAAGACCAATTCTGATTATTTATACGAACTTCAAAAACCCGCACACAAAGAAGAATTCACCTATTTGTCTTATCTGTACAACTACATCTGGTACGGTGAATTTGAAATTGATGAAGTCACTTTTAAAAAGACAGAAAACCGATTTAAGAATGCCATAAAAACGTTTAGCAATGAGTAAAACACTTAAAATTTATATTGCTGTACTGGTTTTTATTCTGACCTTAATTTTGGTAGCAGATCACGATCGGCCAAAACCTATTGACTGGCGACCAACCTACGCTGTTAATGACAAAATTCCTTTTGGGCTCTATGTTTTTGACAAAGAAATCAATGGCTTTTTTAAAAATCATGCTGTAGAACGCATTTCGACTTTAACGCCCTATGAATATTTAGATTCAAAATATGACAATGATACTCTGGTAGAAGACTATAAAATAAAAAGAACTTTTATAAACATCTCCGAATCAAATACGATTGACGAAGAATCTGTAAACGAGCTTTTTTATTTTGTATCGCGTGGAAACAGTGCTTTTTTGAGCATGAAAACCTTTCCACAGTACCTATTAGACAGTTTAAAAGTCGAAGTAAATTCCGATTATCAAAGCTCTGGCAGTACAACCGTTTGGCTGGCTAACCCACAACTGAAGAAGAAAAAGTATAAATTCGCACAGACCTTAGAGGACTATTTTTCTAAAATTGACACTGCAAATACAACCGTTTTAGGCTATCAGATTGCTTCCTTCAAAAAGTCAAAAAAGCATATCAATTTTATAAAAATTCCTTATCATCAGGGGCATTTTTATCTGCACACGCAACCGGTTGCCTTTACAAACTATAACTTACTGAAAGCAAATAATTATGAATATGCCGAAAATGTCCTGTCTTGCCTACCCAAGGGAGATATTTTTTGGTACACCAAAGGACAAAATAATGAGAGTATCTCTGAATCGCCTTTACGTTACATTCTAAGCCAGCCCGGTTTAAAGTGGGCCTGGTATTTCTTTTTGTTTGGAATGTTGATTTTCATTATTTTTAATGCCAAACGAAAACAGCGAATTGTTCCCATATTAAAACCTTTGCCCAATTTAACCGTCGATTTTACAAAAACCATCGGAAATTTATATTATCAGGAAGGCGATCATACCAATATTATTGATAAAAAAATCATTTACTTTTTAGAAAAAATTAGAAATGAATACCTAATCGATACCACAAAACTGGACGATAGTTTTATTGAAAAATTGCATCATAAAACAGGTAAAAATGTAACCGATATTCAGCAACTTGTATTCCTGATCAACGAACATCGAAATAGTTATCACGGCAGCCTTGAAGAAGATTTAATCCGAATCAATACTGCGATAGAAAAGATTTTACATTAAAAAAACAGCCGAACTCAATATAAAGAAAACAAACCCATCATGGACGATAGCAATACAACACCCGAAATCACAAATGAAAATGTGAATTTTGAAACCCGAATAAACTTAGCTCCACTTTTAGATCACGTTAGCGCGATTAAAAAAGAGCTTGAAACCATAATTGTAGGTCAACACAAGATGATCGATCAGCTTTTGGTTGCTATTTTATCAAACGGACACGTTTTACTCGAAGGCGTTCCGGGAGTTGCAAAAACAATCACTGCCAAACTTTTATCGAAAACCCTGAACATTGGCTTTAGCCGTATACAATTTACACCGGACTTAATGCCATCCGATATTTTGGGAACTTCGATCTTTAATTTAAAAACATCTGAATTTGAATTTAAAAAAGGCCCTATTTTCTCCAATTTAATCTTAATCGATGAAATAAACCGTGCTCCTGCCAAAACACAAGCCGCGCTTTTTGAAGTAATGGAGGAACGCCAGATTACGATCGACGGATTAGCCTACCAACTGGAAACACCATTCTTGGTAATTGCCACCCAAAACCCAATCGAACAAGAAGGTACTTACCGCTTGCCGGAAGCGCAATTAGACCGTTTTTTATTCAAAATCACTATTGATTACCCGAAACTAAACGAAGAAATTCTGATTATCCAAAGAGAGCATTTACTACAGGATCATGGAAAACTGGAAGCCATCAAAACCATACTGTCTGCTGCTGAAATAAAAGAATATCAGGCTTTGGTAAAACAAATCAGAGTTGAGCAAAATTTGTTGGAATACATTGCACGAATTGTAGTCAATACCCGTGAAAATGCATTTTTATATCTGGGAGCATCACCGCGTGCCTCAATCGCCATTCTAAATGCTGCCAAAGGTTTTGCTGCCATCCGCGGACGTGATTTTGTTACTCCCGAAGACATTAAAGATGCTGCCATTCCGGTTTTACAGCATCGTGTAATTGTAGCCCCTGAGCGCGAAATGGAAGGCATCACGAGTTCAGAAATTATCAGGCAAATTATTGAGACTGTTGAGATTCCGAGATAGTTATTAGTCACAGTTTTCAGTCACAGTGCATACTGAAACTGAAAACTGAGACTGAGACTGAGACTGAGACTGAAAACCGGGACTGAAAACTGAGACTAAAAAAACCAAACAAAGTGAAATTCATCAAAAGCCTATACCTCAATAACTTCTTCTTCTATGTGCTTTTAGGCATTATTGGAGCATTTGTCTGTGCTTTTATTTTTCCTAATTTGTACAATGCGGTTTGGTTTGTGGTTTTAATTTTAATCACTTTTTTAGGGCTCGACATACTCCTGCTTTATTTGAGCAAAACTGGTATCGAGGCAGAAAGAACGACACCGGAAAAACTTTCGAATGGAGATTTAAATCCCATAACCCTTTCGATTAAAAACCATTATACCTTTAAAATTTCAGTTAAGATAATCGACGAAATTCCGTTTCAGTTTCAAGTACGTGATTTCAAAATTGTGAAAACCGTTAAAGCCTCTGAGCAAAAAGAAATTGGCTATGAATTGCGACCTACAGAACGTGGAGAATATTACTTTGGCTATCTGAACGTTTATGTTTCATCACCGTTAAGACTAATTTCCAGAAGATTTTCGTTCGATAAAGACAAAATGGTTCCCACCTACCCTTCTTATATTCAGCTGCGAAAATATGATCTATTGGCTTTTTCAAATAATCTGTACCAATACGGAATCAAAAAAATCCGTAGGATTGGCCATACGATGGAATTTGAGCAAATTAAAGAATATGTTCAGGGTGATGATCTTCGAACGCTAAACTGGAAAGCCACAGCCAAGAAAAATGCCTTGATGGTGAATCAGTTTCAGGACGAGAAATCACAATCTGTATACATGGCAATCGACAAAGGCCGATCCATGCAAATGCCTTTCGACGGACTGAGTTTGCTGGACTATGCGATCAACTCAACCTTAGTTTTGTCGAATGTTATTCTGAAAAAACAGGACAAGGCAGGAATTTTTTCGTTCTCTAAAAAAGTAGAAAACCGTGTTTTTGCCGAAAAAAGAGCCTCTCAGATGCAAAAAATTCTGGAGACCTTATACAATATCAAAACCGATTTTTTCGAAAGCGACTACAGCCGTTTGTACGTAGACATCAAGAAAAATATCAATCAAAGAAGTTTAATCATTTTATACACTAACTTTGAAACGATGGACGGTTTAAACCGACAGTTGCCTTATTTAAAAGGAATTGCAAAAAGTCATTTATTGGTTGTCGTTTTCTTTAGCAATACAGAACTCAATGCGATCATCAACAAAAAAACGGATACCATTCAGGAAATTTACGACAAAGTGATCGCTGAAAAATTCATGTTCGAAAAGCGTTTAATTGCTAACGAACTCAAAAAATATGGCATACACTCCGTTCTAACACAGCCCGAAAATCTGACGTTGGACGCTATCAATAAATATTTGGAAATTAAAGCCAGAGGAATTTTGTAGAAGTGAGAAATGCTTTTTTTTGTGAAAAATGATTTGTGAAAAGTAAAATGACCGCAATTGTTTTTTTTGTAAATATTATTAAAACATCAAGTTCTTTATAAAAATTAAGATTAATCAAAAAATCGTTGAACCTTTGTTCTTTTGAACCTTTGTAATTTCTAAGAAAATGAAAAAACTACTTGTACTTGTATTTGTTCTTACAAGCTTTATGTCTCATGCACAAAAAACGGAGAACATTATCATCATCACCACAGACGGCTTTAGATGGCAGGAAGTGTTTAAAGGAATGGACCCTGCAATTGCCAATGATAAAAAATTCAATCAGGGAGACAGTACCTATATTTACAAGAATTATGCAAGTGCTGACTCCAAAGAAAGCCGAAAAAAAATCATGCCTTTTTTATGGTCAGAAATTGCTTCGAAAGGGCAAATTTATGGCAATCGTGACTTAGGCAGTAAAGTAGACGTCTCAAATCCGTATTGGTTTAGTTATCCCGGATACAGCGAAATCATGACCGGAAATGTTGATGTTGCCGTCAATTCCAATCATTACAAAGACAATCCGAATGTCAATGTTTTGGAGTTTTTAAACCAGCAATCGAAATTGAAAGGAAAAGTTGCCGCTTTTGGTGCATGGGATGCATTTGATCGAATTTTAAACGAAAAAAGAAGTGGTTTCCCTGTAATTTCTGCTTTTGATAATGTGGGAGGAGATAAGCCTACCGAGACTCAGAAATTGTTGAATGAAATGCGCAACAACTCTTTCAAACCTTTTCATCAGGATGAATGCCTGGATGTTTTTACACATTATCAGGCTTTGAACGAACTTAAAACAAAAAAGCCAAAAGTACTTTACATTGCCTACGGAGAAACTGATGAATGGGCACATGCCGGACATTACAGATCGTATCTTGACGCTGCAAACCAGGTCGACAAATGGATTAAAGAAATCTGGGATTTTGTACAAAATGATCCGCAATACAAAAACAAAACTACGATATTAATCACCGTCGATCACGGCCGCGGTGACAAGATAAAAGCACAGTGGACAGATCATGGTGCCGATGTTGAAGGTGCCTCTCAAATCTGGTTCGCCGCAATGGGACCTGAAATCGCACCAAAAGGAGAAATCAAAACAGATTCTCAATTGTATCAAAAGCAGATTGCTCAAACCATCGCCAAAATCATGGGCTATACTTTTGAAACATCACATCCCGTAGCAAACGAAATTTCGGAAGTACTTCAGAAATAAGTTTTTTTTGCCACAAATTACACGAATTTTCTCTAATTACTATTTTGCTTAAGGTCAGAAAGAATTAGTGCAAATTCGTGGCAACTTTTTTTATTTCCCCCTCTGAACCTTTGCAGCTTTGAACCTTTGAACCTTTGTACCTTCGCAACTTTACAACTTTTAAAAAAAATCTCAGTACCTTAGCCCCCCAGAACCTAAGTACCTTCAAAAAAAATGAAACAAATTACTTCAATACAAAATCCGTTTATAAAATCACTTGTTTTACTACAGGAAAAGGCCAAGGCCCGCAAACAAACCGGAACATTTTTAATTGAAGGCTTACGTGAAATTCAACTGGCGATAAAAGGAGGTTACGACATAGAAACCGTTTTATTTTTACCCGAACTGGTTACAGAAAATCAAATTCAAAAATTGGTGAACGTTCCGGTTCAACTCATCGAAATCAATAAAGAAGTTTATCAAAAACTAGCGTATCGCGATACGACCGAAGGGATTCTGGCTGTGGCTAAAACCAAATCGATGTTGTTATCTGATCTGAAATTATCCGACAATCCGTTAATAGTTGTTGCTGAAGCGCCGGAAAAACCAGGAAACATTGGCGCGCTTTTGCGAACTGCCGATGCTGCAAATCTGGATGCCGTATTAATTGCAAACCCAAAAAGTGATTTATACAATCCAAATATTGTACGCTCCAGTGTCGGTTGTTTGTTTACCAATCAAATTGCAACAGGAACAACAGCTGAAATCATTGCCTTTCTAAAAGAAAAAAAGATCGACTTTTACTGTGCTACCCTGCAAAACTCTACTTCTTATCATACACAGGACTTCACAACCCCAACCGCTTTGGTTGTAGGCACTGAAGCCACTGGCTTAACACAGGATTGGCGGGATGCTGCTACTCAGAATATCATCATTCCCATGCAGGGCGAAATCGACAGCATGAATGTCTCCGTTGCTGCTGCTATTCTAATTTTCGAAGCCAAGCGTCAACGCGGATTTAACTAAACCAAAACATACCGTCATGAATTACAAATTATCACTTTTAGCCTTAGTATTTAGCCTTAGCCTTTCAGCTCAAATAACCAACCCGGAAGTAGATGAACTGGTCAATCGCACCCTAAAAGCATTTGATGTACCCGGAATTGCAGTTGCCATTGTAAAAGACGGAAAAGTAGTTCTGGCAAAGGGTTACGGAGTAAAATCAATAACAACACAGCAAAAAGTAGATGCCAATACCCTTTTTGGGATTGCCTCCAACAGCAAAGCTTTTACCTCAGGAGCATTGGCGATGCTGGTAGATGAAGGCAAAATAAAATGGGACGATAAAGTCGTAAAATATCTTCCTGATTTTAAAATGTACGACGATTACGTAACCCGTGAATTCACTATTCGTGATTTATTAACACATCGAAGCGGACTCGGACTTGGAGCCGGAGATTTAATGATCTGGCCTGACGGAAGCGATTTTAAAGCAGCAGACATTGTGCATAACCTAAGATACTTAAAGCCCGTTTCCAGTTTTAGAACCAAGTACGATTACGACAACTTACTATACATCGTAGCAGGTGAGATTGTACACGTGGTAAGCGGTAGAACCTGGGCCGAATTTGTTGAAGAACGAATTATGAAACCTCTGGAAATGAACAATAGTGTAGCTTCCGTAAAACGTTTAAAAGATACTACAAACGTCATTACACCTCATGTTCCGGTTGATGGCAAACTTAAAACGATCAAACGTTATGAGAATCAGCTTTTCGATGGAGCAGCCGGGATCTATTCCAGTGTTAATGATTTGAGTAAATGGGCCATTTTACAAATCAATAATGGAAAATATGGTGATAACAAACCGTTATTTTCAGAAAAAGAACACGATGAAATGTGGCAATTGCAAACTATCATTCCGGCAAAAACAAGGCCACCGTACAACACACATTTCTCAGGTTATGGTTTAGGCTGGTTCTTAAGTGATGTAAAAGGATACAAACAGGTTTCGCACACAGGAGGATTAGAAGGAAATGTGACGCAAACTACTTTGATTCCCGAATTAGGCTTAGGTATCATTGTTTTGACCAATCAGCAATCAGGAGCCGCTTTTAGCGCGATCACCAATACCATAAAAGACAGCTATCTCGGTGTTAAATCAGATGATTATGTAACCCTTTACAGCAATCGAATGAAAGCTAGCGAAGCGTCAGCTGATAAAGTGACCGATGAAGTTTGGGCAACCATTGCCAAAAACAAAAAAGACAAACTAAAAACCGATTTTTCTAAAATAACCGGAACTTACAAAGACAATTGGTTTGGCGAAATCACAATAACAGAGAAAAAAGGAAAAGCATACTTT
This sequence comes from Flavobacterium collinsii, assembly GCF_946903285.1. Taxonomy (GTDB): domain Bacteria; phylum Bacteroidota; class Bacteroidia; order Flavobacteriales; family Flavobacteriaceae; genus Flavobacterium; species Flavobacterium collinsii. The sequence goes on along the minus strand of NZ_OX336425.1, from coordinate 2,728,636 downwards.
GCTTCCAAACGCTCTCCACAACTGGCTGGCGAGGTATTCTTCTACAAAGATGGAAATTACGTAGTAAAATGGAACAATGCTTTCTTTCACGCCGATGCTCATTTACTTTTCAAATACGATGAAAGCGGCAAAGTCATTAACTTAAAAATGCTACCAATTTCTGAATTAACTGATTTTAGTTATGATTTTCAGGATTTGGATTTTGCGAAAGAATAGTTTTTTAGTTTGCAGTCGCAGTTTGTAGTCGCAGTTTGCAGTCACAGTTTACAGTTTACAGTTGCACCTGCTAAACAGTATCTCTTTCAACCTTTTTTCACACCCAACCCGATTTAAAAGTGAAAACTGGGACTGAAAACTGAGACTGAAAGCAGTACTCAAAAACTTGAAACCTGAAACTTGAAACAAAATAATTTCATTCTAAAATCAACCTTCCATTCCCTTGCGTATATTCAAACTTATTCTTATTTTTAGTACTTGAACTATGCCGTTATGATAGAAATAGATATTGAAAAAGAAAATAAAGCAATTGCGCAAGAGTATAAAGAGTTACTTCGAATCAGTTATCAGACTTTAAGCCCAACCGACAAAAAACTTATCCGTAAAGCATTTGATGTTGCTGTTGATGCACACAAAGAACAAAGACGTAAATCTGGTGAGGCGTATATCTTTCATCCTATTGCAGTTGCAAAAATAGTTGCCTCTGAAATTGGTTTGGGAGCGACCTCTATTGCTGCGGCCTTGTTGCATGATGTTGTTGAAGATACCCCTTTGACTGTGGAAGATATTGAGCGTTTGTTCAATCCGAAAGTAGCCCAATTGGTAGAAGGCTTAACCAAGATCTCATTGGTTCAGAGAGACCTGAATGCCTCTATGCAGGCAGAAAATTTCAGAAAAATGATTCTGACACTGAACGATGACGTTCGTGTTATTCTGATCAAACTGGCCGATCGTTTGCACAATATGCAAACCATGGATTCTATGGCGGAATACAAACAAACCAAAATCGCCTCAGAAACACTTTATATTTACGCTCCTCTTGCCCACCGTTTGGGACTTTATAATATCAAAACCAAACTCGAAGATTTAGGTTTAAAATATACCGAACCGGCAGTTTACAATGATATCGTAAGCAAAATCAGAGAAACTAAAGAAGAACAGGATGCTTACATCAAAGACATTTCGGATGTTTTGAAAAAATCCTTAGACAGTGAAGGCATTGATTATGTAATTAAGGGACGTCCAAAATCTATTTATTCGATTCGCCGTAAAATGCGGGCTCAAAATGTGAGTTTTGACGAAGTGTATGATAAATTTGCTTTAAGAATCGTTTACAAATCAGATCAGCATGATGAAAAATTCGTAGCCTGGAAAATCTATTCCATTGTTACCGACCATTACAGACCAAGCCCGAGCCGTTTGCGTGACTGGATCTCCTCTCCAAAATCAACCGGTTACGAAGCTTTACACATTACCGTGATGGGGCCAAAAGGCCGTTGGGTTGAAGTACAAGTTCGAAGCGAACGTATGGATGAAATAGCAGAAAAAGGATATGCAGCACATTACAAATACAAAAACGGCGCAACCGAAGAAAGTGGTTTGGATGTTTGGCTGAATTTACTTCGAGAAGCATTAGAAAATCAGGAAACCAATGCGGTAGATTTTGTAGAAGATTTTAAAATGAATTTATATTCAAAAGAAATCTTTGTCTTTACGCCAAAAGGAGAAATCAAATCATTGCCAAAGGGGGCCACATCACTTGATTTTGCTTTTAGCATACACTCTGAAATTGGAATTAAAACCCGAGGAACACGCGTCAATGGACGATTAGTACCTTTGAATCACGAATTAAAAAGTGGCGATCAGGTTGAAGTTATAACCTCTGCTAATCAAAAACCAACTGTAAACTGGTTGGAATACGTGACAACTTCGCGCGCGAAAACCAAAATTAAGAATGTTCTGAACGAGAACACCAAAAAAATCGCCGAAGAAGGAAAAGAACTGCTTACCAGAAAACTGAAACACCTAAAAATCACTATCAATGAGCAGGTCATTAATGAATTAGTTAACTTTTTCAAGCTTAAAACCAGTTTAGATTTATTTTACAGAGTTGGTATTGGTGCGATCGAAAATCAGCAGTTAAAAGATTACGCAGCACAAAAGAGCAATACGTTTATCAATTTCTTTAAAAATAAAATTAAACGAAACAAAGACAATACCGCTTCTGAGGACATTCACAAACCGGTCATCAGCAGTAACTATGACATGCTGGTTTTTGGAACGGAACATGATAAACTCGATTACAAACTCTCACAATGCTGTAACCCAATTCCGGGAGATGACGTTTTTGGTTTTGTAACCATCAATGAAGGGATCAAAGTTCACAAAAAAGACTGTCCGAACGCGATTGGCATGCAATCCAATTATGCGTACCGTATTATGAGCGCCAAATGGATCGATTCTTCTCAGGAAGAATTCAAAGCCATTATCAACATAACAGGAATGGATGTTTTAGGACTTACCAATCAATTGACCAGAGTTATTTCGAACAACATGAGCGTAAATATTCAGAGTATTTCGTTAAGTACAGATGCCGGAATTTTTCATGGACAGATTGCCGTTATCGTTCAAAACAACACCATTTTGAAGAAAATGATCAATGCCATTAAAAAAATTGACGGAGTTGATAAAGTAACAAGAGAATACAGAACTTAATTCCAAATTGAATCGAATCTGATTTTTTTATATGAAAAATGATATACTGAAAATTCCACAGATACATTTAAATGAAAACGGCGAGCTTATTATCACTGCTTCCGATTCTTCGTCTAAATATGATTTTGATTTTTTTCAGGGAAAATCAGACATCTTAAATAAAAAATTAAAACAAAGGCTTTCAAACTGTACAGAATGGATCGAATTTCCCTCCACTCAGGAAATGTACAAAATCCTGCACGGAATTGGCAATATTGATAATTTCCTTGCCACTTTTGACGGAAAGCCTTTCGAAGGCATGACCGTTAGATTATTTAATCCTGAAACCCGATTGTGGAGTATTTATTGGTCAGATTCAAATACCGGAATATTAGACAAACCCGTAATAGGTTCTTTCGAAAACAAAGTCGGTCACTTCTTCTCTAAAGATATTTACGAAGGTAAAAAAGTTTTTCAGGTATTCCGTTGGGATGCAAGAGACGAAAATAATCCGGTTTGGAGTCAGGCCATGTCTGAAGATTCCGGAAAATCATGGGAATGGAATTGGTACATGTACATGACAAAAAGGAAGTAAAAAATGTTAGTATTTTCATAAATAAAAACAATTATGTTAATTATGTTCACTCTATTTTTTTAAATTTATCATTACAAACACCTGTAATTGATACTTTATTATGAATCGAATACAAATTAAAACGTTAAACTTTAAACCCGAAACTTTTATTCATTAAAAATAAAAAATTACCTTTGCCGGATATGACACTCATTTCAACTGACAACACTAGAAATCAAGAAATTGTAAAAAATGTTTTTACAATGTATCTTGAGCAAAAAGGGCATCGCAAAACTCCTGAGCGTTATGCTATACTTCAGGAAATTTACGATAGCGAAGAACATTTTGATATAGAAAACTTATATATCAAAATGAAAAACAAGAACTATCGTGTGAGTAGAGCTACATTATACAACACAATAGAGCTATTGTTAGACTGCGCTTTGGTTAGAAAACATCAATTTGGACAAAATCAAGCTTACTACGAAAAATCATATTTTGATAAACAGCATGATCATATTATCATGACGGATTCCGGTGAGGTAATTGAATTTTGTGATCCAAGAATTCAAACCATCAAAAAGACAATCGAAGAAATATTTGATATTGAAATTACAAATCATTCTTTGTATTTCTACGGAAACAAAAAGCAAAAACAATAATTCCGAAAGGCATTATTCAAAAAATATAAAAAAGAAAATTAACTACATTAATCAGTAGGGCAACTCGGATTGCCTCAACGCAAATTAAAAATAGAATGACCGTAGATTTATTACTAGGATTACAATGGGGAGATGAAGGTAAAGGAAAAATTGTTGACGTTCTTACCTCAAATTATGATATTATTGCACGTTTTCAAGGAGGACCAAATGCAGGACACACATTAGAATTTGACGGAATTAAACACGTACTTAGAACCATTCCTTCCGGAATTTTTCATAAAAAATCAGTAAACATCATTGGTAATGGTGTTGTAATAGATCCGGTAGTTTTTCAAAAAGAAATTGAAGGTTTAGAGAAATTTAACCTTGACATCAAAAGCAAACTGATCATTTCAAGAAAAGCACATTTAATTTTACCAACACACCGTTTATTAGATGCCGCATCTGAAGCATCAAAAGGGAAAGCAAAAATTGGCTCTACCCTTAAAGGAATTGGACCAACTTATATGGACAAAACCGGAAGAAACGGATTGCGTGTTGGAGATATCGAATTAGAAGATTTCAAAGATCGTTACAGAGCACTAGCTGACAAACATGAGGCTATGATTGCTTTTTATGATGTGGCTATTCAATACAACCTTGCTGAACTTGAAAAAGAATTCTTTGAAGCCATTGAAGAATTAAAGAAATTAGATTTCATTGACAGTGAAGAATACATGTACCAAGCTCAAAAAGCAGGTAAATCAATCTTATGTGAAGGAGCTCAGGGTTCTTTATTAGATGTTGATTTCGGAACTTATCCATTTGTAACTTCATCAAACACTACAGCTGCCGGAGCTTGTACCGGTTTAGGAATTGCTCCTAACAAAATCAAAGAAGTATACGGAATTTTCAAGGCTTATGTTACACGTGTAGGTAGCGGCCCATTCCCTACTGAACTTTTTGACGAAGTGGGTGCAACAATGGCAAAAGTTGGAAACGAATTTGGTTCTGTTACAGGAAGACAAAGACGTTGTGGATGGCTGGATTTAGTAGCTTTAAAATATGCCGTACAAGTAAATGGAGTAACTCAATTAATGATGATGAAAGGTGACGTTCTTTCTGGATTTGAAACTTTAAAAGTTTGTACAGAATACAACTACAAAGGACAAAACATTTCTCACTTTCCTTACAACATTGAGCCGGAAAACGTGACTCCTGTTTATAAAGAATTTAAAGGATGGCAAGCTGACTTAACAGGAATGACATCTTACGATCAATTGCCAATCGAGCTAAAAGAATATATTGAGTTTATTGAAGCAGAAGTTGGAGTGCCAATCAAAATTGTATCGGTTGGACCAGACAGAAAGCAAACAATAACAAAATAATATCTCTAAACGCTCTGATAACCAGAGCGTTTTTTTTATACAAAACATTTCTAATGATGAAAAATCCGAAAATTAAAGTTACCGAAACTCAGTTATTATCAGACAATTGGTACATACTAAACAAGGTAACTTTTGACTACGAAATGAAAGATGGTAAAATAGAATCTCATATTCGTGAAGTGTATGATCGCGGAAACGGAGCAGCTATTTTACTTTATAATACCGCTAAGAAAACTGTTATTCTAACAAGACAATTTCGCTTGCCAACTTATCTAAACGGCAATAAAACCGGAATGATGATCGAAGTCTGTGCAGGTCTTTTGGATCAGGACCATCCGGAACAAGCTATTATTCGCGAGACTGAAGAAGAAACCGGGTATCGTTTGCAAAAAGTAGAAAAAGTGATCGAAACCTACATGTCACCGGGATCTGTAACCGAAATTTTATACCTGTTTATCGGAGAATACAACGAAACAATGAAGGTAAACGACGGTGGCGGATTAGACGCGGAACAAGAAAACATAGAGGTTTTGGAATACACCTTTGATCAGGCCTATGCCATGATTCAATCCGGCGAAATTACAGATGCAAAAACTATTTTACTGTTACAGCATGCGAAAATAAAAGGTTTGATTTAAGATTTTTTGAGTATTTTAGATCAAACTAAAATCTATTAAATGCTCCATTTTAAAACATTACTTTTTCTGCTTTTTCCTTGTCTGCTCTTTTCACAAAATGAAAAATGGCCTGCTGCAAAACTAAAACAGGATTTATCGACTTTTAAGGAAATTAGAGAAAAAGCCAATTCAGGAGTTTATAAATACCGAACCAAAAAACAGATCGACAGTATTTATTCGTGGGCATTTTCAGAATTAAAAAAACCTAAATCGCTACTGGATTTCTACAAAATAGCCCTCAAAATCACTGATTTTGAAGGCAGCGTACACAATAACACCACTCTTCCCGATGAATTTCAAAAAAAATATATGTCGGGAAAAGTTTTCTTTCCGTATCCCGTAAAACTACTCAAGAATAAAATAATTGTCAATTTTCAGAATTCCGAAATTCCTATTGGATCTCAAATTCATAAAATCAACGGTATTAAAATCGAGAAAATAATCTCTCGTTTCTACAAATACTACACGACGGACGGTTATAATATTTCGGGGAAATCAATCGGAATCAGTGCTTCATTCGGAAGGTATTTCGAATTGGAATACGGCCCAAAAGAGCATTTCCTGGTCGAATATTCACTCCCCGACCAAACTCAAAAACAATCCAAAACTATAGCCGCTGTTTCGAACGATCAAAGAAAAGAAAACTTTAAAAACCGACATTCTTTACCTATTGACAGCCTGTTCTATGGAGAAATTAAAAACAAATACACTTTCAAACTCACGGCTCCAAATACAGCGTTGCTTTCTATACCCACTTTTGCAATTGGAATGAATGCAAAAGACAAAGAGCATATTGTCTATAAAAAGTATCTCGACAGCTGTTTTCAACTTCTCACTCTGCATCCGGAAATCAAAAATTTAATAGTCGATGTTCGAAGTAATGGAGGTGGAAGCGATCCTAACGACCTTGTCGCTTTTTCTTATCTGACACAAAAACCGTATCGAGAAAATACATCGGCATTTATTAATTTTCAAAAAATTCCATACCCGCAGTATTTTATCTATCAAGAAACAGAACCACAGAAAAAGGTCGAAGAACTCCATGAATTTGAAGCCGAACTTAAAGAAGAATACCCTGAACTGAAAGGACAACAGTACCAGCAAGATCCTAAATTCAATCGTTTGTTACAGCCCGATAAAAACAGCTTTAAAGGACAGATCTATCTATTAATAAGCCCCAGAATAGCCTCTGCAGGATCACTCTTTGCTTCTTTAGTCGCAGGCCATACCGACGCTATAATTATTGGTGAAGAAACAATGGGCGGTTATTATGGTCATAACGGACACACACCCGTGGAATACGAACTTCCAAATACAAAGATAAAAACACAATTTTCGATCGTTAACCTCGAACAGGATGCCCCTAAAAAACCCAACCAGATTTTTGGCAGAGGTGTAATTCCCGATCATGAAGTCATACAAACCATTGATGACTTTGTACAAAATAAGGACACACCGTTTGAATATACTTTGAAATTAATTGATCAGAAATAAATGAAATTGTTTAAGAATAAAATTTTAAGAATAGTACTATTCCTTTTTATACTCATGAATAGTATTGCTTTTTTTCATGCCTATAAATTTACTCATTTCACAGAAAATAACGCCGTAAAAACTAAAAGTCCCGAAAAATTATCCCTAATTGACAAAGCAAAAACTCTATTCCTGGGAGTTAATAATCCTAAACCCAAAAACAATAAATTCCCAACCCAAAAATATCAGATTATAAACCTTAAAAGCAACAAGGAAATTGAATGCTGGTTTATCAAAAATAAGAAACCAAAAGGAACTGTTATACTTTTTCATGGTTATGGAGGAGAAAAATCCTCAATGATTGAAAGATCAAATGAATTTATCAAATTAGGATTCAATACCGTTCTTGTTGATTTTATGGGAAGTGGAAATTCGGAAGGAAATCAAACTACAATTGGTTTTAAGGAGGCTAAGCAGGTAAAAACTTGTTTTGACTACGTTACCAGGACAGGAGAACAAAATATTTATTTATTTGGAACTTCCATGGGAGCAGTTTCAATAATGAAATGTATTAATGATTCTAAAATAAATCCCAAAGGTATAATTATCGAATGTCCATTTGGATCAATGTATAAAACTGTCTGTGCCAGATTTAAAAAGATGAATGCACCCACATTTCCAATGGCAGGTTTATTAGTGTTTTGGGGCGGCTTACAAAATGGCTTTTGGGGATTTAGCCACAATCCCGCAGAATATGCAAAAAATATTTCCTGTCCGGTTTTATTACTTTACGGAGAAAAAGATAAAAGCGTAAGCAGAGAAGAAATAAATGTGATTTATAAAAATTTAAAAGGTCAAAAAAGAATTAATATCTATAAAGCAACCGGACATGAAAATTATCTCATTAAAAATAAAATTCAATGGACAAAGGATGTCACAGGATTTATAAAATCGATACAGTGAAAAATTGTAAATGAAAATCCAACAAACTATTCAGGTAATTGTATAAACGATTTGGCTGGTAATCAAATAACTTTACGAGTATAAAAAATGCAATTATGAGAAAGTTACGATACCCCTTAAGTATTTTACTACTGGTCGTTTTGGTTCTAATAAGTTCTTGTAAAAAGAATGAAGCAACCGAAACAAAGGGCAAAGTAAAGCCTAAAAAAACGATCGAACGTACAAAACCGAAATCCGTTTCCTATCATTTTGAAAACACAAAAGAATGGCTTAAAACCAATGCCTCCGACAGCAGCAAACTCCGCATTGCATACGCCATAAATCGAACTGATCGAAAGAATTTTGTCAAAATGGACTCTGTTATTATTCCTAGTGATTTTACAGGCGATTTGGTTTATTATCTCCCGTTTCCAACTCATATCTTCGCTTTAGAAGAAGTTTCGAAAGTGATTCTTTTCTCCTATCCTGCTCAGACATTTGCTACTTATGAGAATGGAGAATTAATGTTCGCAGGCCCAACCAATATGGGACGAAAAAAAGATCCCACACCAACCGGATTGTTCTTTACCAACTGGAAAGCTGAAAAAACAACCAGCACATTTAATGATGAATGGGACTTAAAATGGAATTTTAATATCGAAAATAAACTGGGAGTTGGCTTCCATCAATATGATTTACCGGGATACCCTGCCTCGCATTCTTGTTTGAGATTACAGGAAAACGATGCCAAAGATCTTTACAAATGGGCTGACGAATGGATTTTAAAAGACCCGGAGAATGTAAAAGTAAAAGGAACTCCGGTCATCGTTTTTGGAAGTTATCCTTTTGACGCACCAAAACCCTGGTATGCATTAGTAAAAAATCCTAAGGCACTGGATTTATCAGAATCAGAAATAAAAACCCAAACCCAGTCCTTTATACAGGAGATTTTAGAAAATCAAAAGCTTAGAGAAGCCGAACCAACTGCTACGCCCTGACTCTATTTATAAAAAAGCACATTATTACAATCAGTCAAAACCTCCTCATAAAAGGTTCTGGCTGATTTTTTTTGAAAATTTACACCCCACTGAGCCTCTGAACCTTTGCAACTTATTTAACACATAAATGAATAAACGTTCATTTATTATTTATATATTTGTTCCCTAATTAAACAAGACATGAACAATTCACTTATAAAAAACAAAAAAATCACCATTATTGGTGGCGGGCCTGTTGGTTTAACCACAGCGCGAATTTTACAAATTAACGGTGCTGATGTAACCGTTTACGAAAGGGATCTGAATGCACAAGCCAGAACTTCGGGCGGGACATTGGACATTCATTCGGATTCAGGTCAAAAAGCAATCGAAAAAGCAGCCTTAATGGACGTCTTCTATCAGTACGCACGTCCAACCGGAGAAAAAATGGCTGACATGCAGGGGAACATTACCTCGGCTGAGATGCCGGATGAAGAAAATGCATATACACGACCTGAAATTGACCGTAATGATTTGAGAAAAATTATGCTCGAAAACCTGAATGCCAATACAGTAATTTGGGACAGTCATTTAACCCATATTGAAAAAACAGGAGAACAATACCATTTAGAATTCAAAAACGGCGCTACCGCAACCGCCGATTTTGTGATAGTTGCCAATGGCGGAAGATCGAATGCTAGAAAATTTGTAACTCATAAGGAACCTCAACTTTCGGGAACCTACATTATTCAGGGAGAAATTGCCCACCCTGATCGTGATTATCCGGAATTCAAACCCAAATATGGCGACGGAAATGTAATGGCAATGGGCGAACAGAAAATGTTTTATACGCATACCTTACGCGACGGTTCCGTACATTTTGGAGTTTCTTTCAAAGCAGATGAAAACTGGATTTCAAACCACGGAATTGACTTTGAAGATCTTACTGCCGTACGAACATTTTTGAATGAAACCTTTAAAAACTGGAGTGACGACTATAAAAAATTCTTTGCCGCTGCAACTGATTTCTCCGGATTGCCTTTACGTTTATTCTCTTTGGAAGAACCCTGGGAAAAACATTCCAATATTACACTTGTTGGTGATGCCGCACATGTAATGCCTCCCTTTGCCGGTGAAGGTGTCAATATGGGGTTGATGGATGCCTATCAATTAACCGAAAACCTAACCAACGGAAAATTTGAAACACTACAGGATGCCATTGACGATTATGAACAAAAGATGTTTGGTTATGCTTTAGAAGCACAACGACAAACTTCTAAAATGGAAAATCTACTACATTCTGACATCACAACCGAAGACATCATGAACAGCCGCATTGGCCATAAAACCGAATCATAAAAATAAAAAAAGGCATAAGAGTTTCATTCTTATGCCTTTTTTGATGCTGCAAACTTTTATTTCTCTACTTTTAGTACTCTCAAATCCTTTTCTATAAAGCAATGAAACTACTATTCTTTTCAATACTAATCTCTCTTTTTACAATATCATCCCTATATTCTCAAACAAAAAAAGAAATCTACCAATTCTCTAAAGACATTAGTGCAAAGATCGAAAAAGACACGGTAAAATGGAAATACCAAACCGGAGCAACTGACTATTCTATTAGCGGTTATTATAAAAAAGCACTGGAAACCTGGGATAAAAATGGCGCTACTGTACCAACAATAACCAAAGAAGACAGTTTATATCTAACCCTATTTCATCCTGAAAATGCCAAAACATATATTGTTAATCGATCAAAAAAGGAAAAAGTCATTCTGATAAATGAAGCCCACAACAACGCCAGACACCGGGTATTCAGTACTTCAATATTGCAGGGACTTTACGACAATGGTTTTCGGTTTCTCGGTCTTGAAGCACTCTCTGACACTTTAGTTAATAAAAGAAAGTTTCCAATCCTAGAAAGCGGCTATTATACAAAAGAGCCACAATTTGGCAATTTGATTAGCGAAGCTCTCAAAATAGGCTTTACTGTATTTGGTTATGAAGACTTCGACACTCCTAATCTCACAGGGAAAGACAGAGAAATCAAACAGGCTCAAAGCATTGCCAAATGGATAAACAACAACCCTGACGGGAAATTTTTAATCCATTGTGGATACGACCATATCATCGAAGGAACACCCTCAATTAAGCCCTGGGAAAAAGCAATGGCCGGCAGACTAACTGAATTTACTGGCATCAATCCATTTACAATTGATCAGGTTCGATATTCTGAAAGAGGAGATACAAAATTAAACCAGCCCTATATTCAAATGATAAATTTAGAGTGCCCGGCAATTCTGATTGATTCTAACGGCAACACTTTCAATGGCGGCCTAAATAATCTTAAAAAAATAGACTGTTCCATCATACATCCTGTTACTACGTATGCCAATAAAAGACCGAATTGGCTGTCATTATCAGAAAAGAGAAAAAATTACCCGGTTCCAAACTCAAAAATAAAAGAGTTTCCTGCACTAATTACAGCATATCGAATTAATGAATATGAAAACGAAGGAATACCCGCTGATGTCATTGAGATTTTAGCCAATAATGAAAAAGGAAATTTACTATTAGCTCCCGGGAAGTATAAAATCGTAATTAAAAATAAGGACTACAAAATAACCAATACCTATTTGATTACTGCAAAAAAATAGTCTTGTCTAAAATCAAAAAAGGCATAAGAAACGAACTCTTATGCCTTTTGTTTTATATTGAAAACTAAAAATTATCTTGAATAATTTGGAGCTTCTTTTGTAATAGTAACATTATGTGGATGACTTTCCGTAATTCCGCTTGACGTAATTCTAACAAAACGTCCCGATTCCTGTAAAGTTGGAATGTCTTTTGAACCACAGTATCCCATTCCGGCACGAAGACCACCAATGAACTGAAGCATACTTTCGTTTAACTCTCCTTTGTAAGGAACACGTCCCACAATTCCTTCCGGAACTAATTTTTTAACATCGTCTTCAACATCCTGAAAGTAACGGTCTTTTGATCCGCCCTGCATGGCTTCTACAGAACCCATTCCGCGGTAAGATTTGAATTTTCTTCCTTCAAAAATGATCGTTTCTCCCGGAGATTCTTTTGTTCCTGCCAATAACGATCCTAACATTACACAATCAGCACCTGCAGCGATAGCTTTAGGAATATCTCCTGTGTAACGAATTCCACCATCAGCAATTACCGGAACTCCTGTTCCTTTGATCGCCGCAGCTACTTCAAGAACTGCTGAGAATTGAGGAAAACCAACACCTGCAACGATACGGGTTGTACAGATAGAACCAGGTCCGATTCCGACTTTTACACCATCAGCACCATTTTCAACTAAATATTTAGCTGCTTCCGGAGTTGCAATGTTACCCACAATTACATCAATGTTTGGAAATTTAGATTTTACTTCTTTCAGGGTGTTTACAACACCTTCAGTATGTCCGTGAGCAGTATCAATAATAATAGCATCAACACCCGCAGCAACTAAGGCTCCGGCTCTTTGAACTGCATCACCAGTTACTCCAATTGCCGCTGCCACTCTTAAACGTCCGAAAACATCTTTGTTTGCGATTGGTTTTTGAGTCAGTTTTGTAATATCTCTGAAAGTAATTAAACCAACTAGTTCGTAGTTAGCATTTACTACCGGTAATTTTTCGATTTTATGTCCTTGTAAAACTACTTCTGCCTGTTCTAAAGAAGTCCCTTCAGCAACAGTCACTAAGTTTGTGCTTGTCATTACCTCAGCGATTGGTCTTGCTCCGTTTTTTTCGAAACGTAAATCACGGTTGGTAACGATTCCTTTAAGTATTTTATTTTCATCAACGATTGGAATACCACCGATTCCGAATTCTTTCATTGCATTTTTTGCATCTGCAATAGTTGAATTTGTTGGTAAAGTTACCGGATCGATAATCATTCCGGACTCCGCACGTTTTACTCTTCTAACTTTCGCAGCTTGTTGCTCGATCGTCATGTTTTTATGTAAAACACCAATTCCTCCCTCCTGAGCCATAGCAATTGCCATTGAACTTTCGGTAACGGTATCCATAGCAGCTGATACTATAGGAACATTAAGTGTTATATTTCGTGAAAACTTTGATTTAATACTCACTTCGCGAGGAAGCACATTCGAGTAGTTAGGTACTAATAATACATCGTCGTAAGTCAAACCTTCGCCGATAATCTTGGAGTTGTGTGCTATCATGGTGCAATTTCTAGTTGAATTGCGTGCAAATATAGTGAATAAATTGCAAACTTAAATACTAACGTATTCATAAATTTACATTTACAGGAAAGATAGCGTAAATTATGACTTAGTAATAAAGACGTAGTGAGCAGTCGCAGTCGCAGTTTACATCTCACATTTTACAGTCGCAGTCGCAGTTTATATCTCGCTGTCTCAGTTCACATCTCACATCTCACATCTCACAGTTTACAGTCGCAGTCGCAGTTTACATCTTGCTGTCTCAGTTCACATATCACATCTCACAATTTACAGTCGCAGTCGCAGTTTACATCTTGCTGTCTCAGTTCACATCTCACATCTCACATCTCACAAGTTTACAGTCGCAGTTTACAGTCGCAGTTTACAATTTAAAAAAACTATTCATCAGAATTGTCATTAAAAATAAAGTTGAAACCAAACTGAAATGCCATACTATTGGCTTTTGAAACGTCTTTGAATTCCAGAACATTATTGACGAGAACATACATATTAAGTTTTCCAAGAGTACCTGAAAGTCCCAAACCTATATTTTTACTAGAATAAGAGTCAATTGTATAAGTAGCCTTAACATCTAACTTTTCAAAAATACTACGTCGGTAAAAAGCAGTTACCGCAACAAAAGGTTCTACCGGCAAAGCCATAGCAAACAGCTGCCCTCCTACGCCATTGACGTATTTTCTGGTAACTTTTCCTTTGCAATTACAGTCTTCCTCATCAGAACGTGATTCGCCAAAAGAGTACTGCAGGGAAGAATAGAATTTTGTTGGTCTGCGGGTGGTGTATTTATTGTAAAGTGTGTCGCGTGGTATTGCCTTATCAAATTCATCAAAAATGTTCTTTGGTTCGTTTGAATTCATAAAATCAGGATTTACACCCTGGTATTGATACGTTCCTTTATAGGTTAAAGTCTCAATATCTTTGGACTGTCTCACAAACCCCAAATCGACAATACTTCCGGTAAACTGAAGATTATCTTTAAAATAATACGTAAATCCTGCGTCAAGCCCTAAGCCAAGACTTCCGTTAAAAAAAGTATTGTGTATAATATCTTTTGGAATACTTCCTTCATACTCGTCTTTTGTAAATGTAGCGATCCCGGATGTCCTTATCTCTAAATTAGAAGATATTACTTGATTATACAAATTAGGGGTTCCAGCTGCCCGACCGGTATAAATAAACCCTGAATTTCGGGTTGATGTTGCATTTGCTCCACTGGAATAAATTTTGGCGCGACCACCGAGTACCAATTTCTCACTCAGCTTTTTATGAAAACCTACATGAAAAACCGAGAGTATTTCAGCTTTCATGTTTAAATCAGCCAAATTGAACGATTTCCCAATATGATCTTTATTTCCGTCTAATGCCAGTACGACAAGATCCTTAGGAACATACATTAAAAAATCAAATTCCTGATAGATACCAAACGAAATGTACGACTTACTGTCTCTTCCTCCAACCCGAAAACCTCCCGAAAATAACTCGAGCTGCTGATTGATCTGGGCTTTATCTTTACTTGATGATTTATTAATGACATTTCGAACTTTATCATTGAAATTCACTCCATTATTGGCAAACAAATCATAAGCTGAAAAGCTGCCTGAACCCAAATTTGCCGAAACTCCGGACAAAACCGGAACTCCAAAATAATATTTATAAGCAACATCTGCCCCCGGATTTACAAGCGAAGATTGTGGAATGGCGGTAAAATTATACAGCACTTCTTTATTTTGAGCCAAACAAGAAAGCTGAAACAACACTATGAAGACTAGCTGTAGCTTTCTCATTCGATTACCATATAAGCGGTTGCACTTGAACGTAATTTTAAACTGCCTGCACTGGTTCCGTTTAAAGGCGGGCCGGGTGCCATTACAACTACAAAACCAAGTTTTCGGGATTGCTTTAATAAATCTAATCGTTGATTTTCGAATACTTCGGTAGGATATTTTATAACATTTGTACCTCCTGAATAGGCCGGAATAGCAAGTGTGATGGTTTGAAGAATTTTATTGTTATCGTCCAGAAGCAATACATTAAGTGTAAAAGCCCTGTTTATAGTATTCTCCATTTCAAAATCAAACTCAGCTTTAACGAGATTGTCTTTTAAAAATTTTTCTTTAAAAATATCAAAATCCTGAACATCAAAAGCTATTTGCTGTTCGGTACCATTGTCTATAAAAGAAGCTGCGGGAACATCAAAATAAGCCAGATTAGCCACAAAAGCAGGTTCTAGCTTTAAATCTTTAGTCTGATCAAAATCCAGATCACTGGAACATGAAGCAATAAAGATGGATAAGAATAGTATTTGAGAAATTCTCTTTATAAAATGTAGTCCCATGGTATTTATACATTATCTAAATACTAACAACGATAATTTGCTATCACTTATTATTTGCCTTTGCTAAGTAAATATAGTTATTTTTTAATGAAATTTCCCAAACAATTTTGATGCTTCATTGTAGGCACTCTCAAAACTTAAAGAGTTCAGGCCTGTGGCTTTTTTATTAGATGTAAAGTAAGAGATCAGCTTTTCGGTAGGCATATTACCTGTGAGTTTATCGGTTGCCATCGGACAGCCGCCAAACCCCTGAATAGCCCCGTCAAAACGTGTACAGCCTGCTTTTGAAGCCGCATCTATTTTTTCGAACCAGCTGTTTGGCGTGGTATGCAGATGCGCGCCAAACTCAATTTGCGGGTACTTCGGAATCAAATTTGAAAAAAGATAAGTGATTACTTCCGGTGTAGAACTACCAACAGTATCAGAAAGCGATAATATTTTCACCCCCATTCCGGCCAGCTTCTCTGTCCACTCGCCCACGATCTCTACATTCCACGGATCACCATAAGGATTTCCAAATCCCATGGAAAGATAGGTAACGACTTCTTTGTTTTTCTGATCGGCAATTTCAAGAATTTCTTCGAGCGTAATTAAAGATTCGGCGATGGTTTTATGTGTGTTTCGCATCTGAAAGTTTTCAGATATTGAAAAAGGAAATCCAAGATATTGAATAGGTTCATGCGCTGCAGCTAATGATGCTCCTTGTGTATTGGCAATAATCGCTAACAATTTGCTTGTAGTTTGCGATAAATCAAGCTGCGCCAAAACTTCAGCAGTATCCTGCATTTGAGGAATCGCTTTTGGAGATACAAAACTTCCAAAATCAATGGTATCAAAACCCACTCTCAACAGAGCCTGTATATACGAAACCTTATTTTGGGTAGGTATGAAAGTTTTGATGCCTTGCATAGCATCACGCGGACATTCGATAATCTTGATTTCTTTATTCAAAGCTTACTCTTTTATAATGGCTAAGTTAGTTTCTTTTTTAAAGAAATAAAAGTTATAATTTTCTTTAATTATATTACAGAATATGGTAACACTTTATTATGTTACACAAAAACGTAACAATTGATAGTGTTACACAAAAACGTAACATTTAAAAAATATTAACTACATTTGTAATACTATTATTATTCTTTTTATTTATATTTGAAGCTATGACTAGTGTAATTACAGGAGATATAATCGATTCCAGAAAGCAAAAATCAAAAGACTGGGTAACATCCTTAAAGGAGGTCTTATCTCCTTTTGGAGAAACACCTCTCCAATGGGAAATTTACAGAGGGGATGAATTTCAAATTGAAATAAAGAATCCTGAAGAAGCTTTATTGGCCGCCATTCTCATCAAAGCACATTTAAAAGCCTTAAAACTGGATGCCCGAATGAGTATTGGTATTGGAAATAAAACACATGATGCTGAAAAAATTTCTGAAAGCAATGGTTCTGCCTTTATACACTCGGGTGAACTTTTTGAGACTTTAAAGAAACTAAAAGTAAGTTTAGCGCTGCGAACCGGCGATACTGTTATCGATGAAAAAATAAATTTAATGATTCAGCTTGCTCTCACTTTTATGGATAATTGGCCAGCTCAATCTGCCGAATTTGTAGCAATTGCAATAGAAAATCCAAGTTTGTCACAAGAGGAATTAGCCCCGAAATTAGGGATAAAAAGAGCCGCAGTAAGCCGAAGACAAAAACGAGCTCAATTTGATTTAGTATTAAATTTAGACCGCTATTTCAGAACACAAATAAAACAACTTGCAACGTTATGATTTTATTTATAAAACTACTTTTAGCACATTTACTAGGTGATTTTACAGCGCAGCCCAACTCATGGGTAACCGACAAAGAAGCCAAAAAACATAAAAGTATTTATTTATACCTTCATATTCTTTTACATGGAATTTTAGCCGCCATTTTGGTTGGAGAAATCCAATTTCTTCCATATGCACTTCTTATTGCCGTATCTCATGGCATTATCGATTTAATCAAGCTTCATTTCCAGAAAAACAAAACGAAACGCAGTTGGTTTATAGTAGACCAATTGCTGCACATTTTAGTTCTAATTGGGATTGTTTTTCTCTACAAAGACGAAACAATCAATTTTCATTGGTTCAACAATCAATTTTGGATTTTAGTGACCGGAGTTTTATTCATCACAAAACCAACTTCTATTCTCATTAAAACCATTATTTCGATTTGGAACCCGGAAAGTCAAAATAGCCACAATGAAAATTCGCTCTCCAAAGCAGGAAATTACATTGGCATCTTAGAAAGATTGTTTGTCTTCTGCTTTATCTTAACAGGCCATTTTGAAGCTATAGGTTTTTTATTGGCAGCTAAATCAATTTTTAGATTTGGAGATCTAAAAGAAGCAAAAGACAGAAAACTCACCGAGTACGTCATGATTGGTACTTTGATCAGTTTTGGAACTGCTATTATTACAGGATTAATTGTTCAGGCGCTGCTTTTACAATTGTGCTAAAACCTTTTTATTGATTGCTTTTATCAAGGCAGGACCTTCATAAATAAAACCTGTATACAATTGAACCAGACTGGCTCCTGCATTTAGTTTTTCGATCGCATCATCTTCAGTATGAATTCCACCTACTCCAATAATTGGAAAAGCTTTATTGCTTTTTTCCGAAAGAAAACGAATCACCTCAGTCGAACGTTTCGTTAATGGTTTTCCTGACAGTCCTCCAGTTTCAGTCTGGTTAGCAGACTGCAATCCGTCGCGGGAAATTGTAGTATTCGTTGCAATTACACCTGCAATCTGAGTAGTTTTTACAATATCAATAATATCGAGTAATTGCTCATCTGTAAGATCCGGAGCAATTTTTAATAAAATTGGTTTTATTTTTTGTGTGCTTGTTTTTTGCTTCTCCACGTTTCTGTTTTGCAGCGTTTGCAACAAAGCTGTCAAAGGCTCTTTGTCTTGCAGAGCACGTAAATTTGGCGTATTTGGCGAACTTACATTCACCACAAAATAATCTACATGATCAAACAAAGCATCAAAACAAATGATATAATCATTAACTGCATCTTCGTTTGACGTAACTTTGTTCTTCCCAATATTACCACCAATTAAAACTCCCGAATTCTTTTTCAAACGTTCTACAGCTTCCAGAACTCCGCCATTATTAAATCCCATTCGGTTAACAATCGCTTGATCTTCTTTCAATCGAAACAAACGTTTTTTAGGATTTCCTTCCTGTCCAACAGGAGTCACAGTACCAATCTCAATAAAACCAAATCCAAAATCCGATAATTCTTTATACAACTTGGCATCTTTATCGAATCCCGCAGCCAATCCTACCGGGTTTTTAAATTTAATTCCAAAAACTTCGCGCTCCAAACGGCTGTCTTTTACTTCGTAAATCGATCTGATAATTGATGAAACACCAGGGATTTTTGAAATGAATTTAACAAATGAAAAAGTAAAGTAATGTACTTCTTCCGGATCAAACCAAAAAAGTATTGGGCGAATTATCAATTTATACATAGTAGTGTGTTGTTGTTTTTTTGGATGCAAATTTAAATATAATACTTGAAAGTGACTATGATTTATAGAAAACTGTTTCTAACATTCTTTTCCCATATATGACACTGAAAACAAACACGTAGCAATTGAAACGCAACAGAGCAAAAAAAAAAAAAAATAATAGTAATTCTATAAAATAAATATAGTTATATTAAATCCTCTTTTAAACTTTATTCTTAATTTTACCCCAACTACTATACTCCATAAAAACACTTATGATGAAAAATAAAACTGCCTGGATATTCGCAATCCTAATCCTCTTCGTTATTACAATTGCTTATGGCTACACAAAGCTTATTGTGCCGAAACAGACATTAGCTGCAATGAATTGTGCAGAAACTCCGAATCCAGCAGAAGTTTCATTATTCAAACCAACAATCGAAAACAAAAACAAACCTTCCGGTAAAGCTCCAGCAGGAATGGTTTGGATTCCCGGTGGAGAATTCTCTATGGGCAGCAATGTTGAAGACGAAAGCTTGTGCAGCATAAAAGGAGTCACGAAAGATGCCGCCCCAATACATCGCGTTTATGTAGATGGATTTTATATGGATAAAACCGAAGTTACAAATGATCAGTTTGAAGCTTTTGTAAAAGCAACCGGTTATATCACTTTTGCCGAAATAAAACCTACACCTGAAGAATATCCGGATGTGCCATTAGAAAACCTTGTTGCCGGATCGGCTGTATTTACCCCTACTCCTGCCAAAGTAGATTTAAACAACTACATGCAATGGTGGTCTTACGTACGCGGTGCAGACTGGAGACATCCGGAAGGAGCCGAAAGTTCTATAAAAGGAAAAGGCAGCTACCCAGTTGTACAAATTTCTTATGATGATGCTGCTGCTTACGCAAAGTGGGCCGGAAAAAGATTACCAACAGAAGCCGAATGGGAATTCGCAGCCCGTGGTGGGAAATCAGGCGAATTGTATGCTTGGGGAAACACCCTAAAACCTAAAGGAAAATTTCAGGCCAACATATATCAGGGACATTTTCCGATAGAAAAGGGAGACACCGGCGAAGATGGCTATATCGGTATTGCGCCAACTGCAAAATTTGCACCCAATTCTTACGGTCTTTATGATATAGGAGGAAACGTCTGGGAATGGACAAACGACTGGTATACTGCAGACTATTACAAAGTAATAAGCGAAAACGGCCAGGTTGCCAAAAACCCACAGGGTCCTGAATCTTCTTATGATCCCGGAGAACCAAACCTACCTAAAAAAGTACAGCGTGGCGGATCCTTTTTATGTACCGATCAGTATTGCACACGCTACATGGTAGGCACTAGAGGAAAAGGAGATTACAAATCACCCGCAAACCACATTGGCTTTAGATGTGTCAAATAAGTTTTTTTTTTTAGCTAGCAAATTAGCACAAATTAAAACACATCTCATATCTCTTACAAATCCAATTTCACAAATTTAAACTAGTGAAATTGGATTTTAACTTTAAATATCCAATGCAGATCAGTGAAATTTTTAGTAAACTTTTTTCAGTCTAATTTACAGTTTTCATAATTTGGAGCTTTACAACGCTTAACTATTTACTTATATTTGCCTAAAAATAAAAAAAATGCAACATATCATAGATCGTTTTATTAGTTATGTAACTATTGATACTGAATCAGATCCAAATTCAAAGACAACGCCAAGCACAGAAAAACAATGGAATCTTGCCAATAAACTAGTTGAAGAACTAAAAACAATTGGCTTATCAGATGTTACCATAGACGACAAAGCCTATATCATGGCTACATTACCTTCTAATGTTGATCACGAAGTTCCTACAATTGGTTTTGTATCTCATTTTGACACTTCTCCGGATTTTAGCGGAGCCAATATAAAACCTCAAATCGTTGAAAATTACGATGGAAAAGACATCCTTTTAAATGCTGAAAAAAACATTGTTTTATCACCAAACTACTTTAAGGATTTATTACAATACAAAGGACAAACCATTATTACTACAGATGGAACTACTTTGCTGGGAGCCGACGACAAGGCAGGAATTACCGAAATTGTCTCAGCGATGGAATACTTAATTCAGCATCCTGAAATCAAACACGGAAAAATCAGAATTGGTTTTACTCCTGACGAAGAAATTGGTCGCGGTGCGCATCATTTTGATGTGAAAAAATTTGGTGCTGCATGGGCCTATACTATGGATGGAAGCCAGATTGGCGAGTTAGAATATGAAAATTTTAATGCAGCCGGAGCTAAAATCACCTTTAAAGGAAAAAGCGTTCACCCGGGTTATGCCAAGGGAAAAATGATCAATTCGATGTTGATTGCCAACGATTTCATCAACGAACTTCCTAAAGGAGAAACTCCTCAAGAAACCAAAGGCTATGAAGGCTTTTTCCATGTCCACCACCTTACCGGAAGTATTGAAGAAACTGTTTTAGAATTAATCATTCGCGATCACAACAAGAAAAAATTCGAAAAACGTAAAGACCTAATTGCTAAAATTGCAAAAAAAATCAACAAGAAATTTGCGAAACAATTTGGAGAAGATATTGTAACTACTGAAGTAAAAGACCAGTACTACAATATGAAAGAAAAAGTACTTCCCGTAAAACACATTGTTGATATTGCCGAAAAAGCAATGCGTGAATTAAACATTAAACCGATCATCAAGCCTATTCGTGGCGGAACTGACGGGTCTCAATTGTCATTTATGGGACTTCCTTGCCCAAATATATTTGCCGGCGGTCATAACTTTCACGGAAAATACGAATATGTTCCTGCCGAAAGCATGCAAAAAGCGACAGATGTCATTGTGAAAATTACTGAATTAACCGCAATTCCAGGCATTTTTGACGCACCTGAAAAGCCAAAAAGAAAAAAATAAACTAACAAGGAATATGTCTGATAAAAAACACGTTTGGGACAAAGTCAATAACTGGGAAGAAGAACTCCTTTTCCTAAAATCGATTATTGATAAGACCGAACTGATTGAAACTGTAAAATGGGGCGGCCCAGTTTATGTTTACAACAAAAAAAATGTTATCGGCATAGGAGGTTTTAAAGAGTACTTTACGATTTGGTTCTTTAATGGAGTTTTTTTGAAAGATGAGAAAAAAAAGCTCATCAATGCTCAGGAAGACAAAACAAAATCTTTGCGTCAATGGCGTTTTACTTCAAAAAACGAAGTAAACGAAGCAGACGTTCTCGACTATATTTTAGAAGCTATTGAGAACGAAAAACAAGGCAAAATCATCAAACCCACAAAAAAAGAAGCTATTGTTTCTGAACTTTTTCAAAAAGAAACAGCTCAGAATCCCGCTTTAGCAGAAGCATTTCAGAAATTCAGTGCTTACAAGCAATATGAATTTCTCGAATACATTGAAACAGCTAAGCAGGACAAAACCAAACTTTCAAGAATTGAAAAAGTAATTCCGATGATATTACAAAACATCGGACTGAATGATAAATACAGATAGGAGGTAAATTTCAATTTTTTAAAAATTCCAAACTCCAAATTCCAAGCTACAAAAAACCGTTATCAAAGTTTAAAACTTTGATAACGGTTTTTTTTACGCAAAGACGAGTCATTTAGGAACTAGGAATCTTCGAAAGCAGCTCGACAAAGATTAAGGAATCACTATGTGGAGTTTCTTACGGAGATCCCTCCTTCCTCGGGATGACAATATTGCGATTACTTTTGCTGAATTGGATTGTGTGATTTCTCCTTTCAGTAGAAATGACAATTAAAAAAAATCCCAAACTCCTGTATTGGAATTTGGGATTTTTAATATTGTAATTTAAAAAATTAAGCTTTTTTCAAAGCGGCACTCATTTCCATAGAAATTGCTGAACGCTCAATTTTTAATTTTCCGGACATTGTTTCAATTACTGCACTTGTATCAGCAAGTTCAACGATTTTTCCGTGAAAACCACTTTTAGTAATTATTTTATCACCTACTTTCAGGCTGCTTTCAAATTCTTTTTCGTTTTTTACTCTTTTCTGTTGTGGTCTGATCATAAAGAAATACAACACTACAAACATTAGTAAATAAGGCGCAAATTTCATCAAATCTTGCATAGTATTCAGTTTTTATTTTTGTTATTAATATTTACGTTTTAAGCTCCCATAACTTCACCTGAAGCGACGTCATCAACGAGAGTTTAGAATTTATTTATAAAAATCCGGTATCAATTACATCAACCCACGTCCTACTTTAACCATTTTTTTATTCGCTGTAAGCTCTTTAACAAGGTTATCTAAAATTCCGTTGATAAAAATACTACTTTTTGGCGTAGAATACTCTTTCGCAATTTCTAAATATTCGTTAAGAGTTACTTTTACTGGAATTGAAGGGAATTTCAGAAACTCACAAATTGCCATTTTCAAGATAATAGTATCAATTTCAGCAATCCTTTCACTGTCCCAGTTTGGTGTTTTATCATCATATTCTTTTGCCAGAACCGATTCATTTAAAACTGTTCTTCTAAACAAGTCTTTAGCAAAATCCTTATCCTCAACATCTTTGTACAACTTAGGCACTCTAAAATCATCCGGATCTTCAGTTTTTATAGCCTTCAATTGTTTGATGATATGCGTATTTACAACAGGAATATCATCAACCCAGGTTAATTTATCATCCTCTAAATACTCATATAATTTTTCATTTGGAACAATTACATCTGCAAACAAATCAATCACAAATTGTCTGTCTTCTTCAAAAGTATTTGTTGTAGTGCTCATGTATTTAGCATACAATTCGCTTGATTTAATATCATTTAAAAGTAAAATGATATAATCATCATTCAGATTCCAGTTGTTGATTTTACGATTTTCTAAAGCAATACTAAGAGAGTTGCTTTCGGCTAGAAGTTGAAAAATTTTGTTTTTTACGAATTTTTCATTTGGATTACGTTCTGCAGCAGTTGCAAGATGTTTTTTACTTGAAAGATGTAAAAAAACTGATTCTTTTTTGCAAATTTCAATCAATGAAGAAAGCATTATAAGATATAGATCCTGAATATTATCAATACTGTAAAAAAGAAATTTCTCTTCTTTTTCCATATTATCAGAACCGCTTTGATGCATTGCATAAATGGATTGCATTACTTTAACGCGTATGTGTCTTCTATTTACCACCTTGTAAGAACATTTAAAAATTAGTCTGCAAAAGTATGAATTTCGCAGTTGATATTAAAATTAATTTGTAAAAAAGTATTTCGTTAAGTCTTAGTTTTCAGTCTCAGTCTTCAGTGATTTAGAAACCGCATAAAAAAAGTCTCAGTTTTCAGTCTCAGTTTTCACTTTTTGCGAAACTGAGACTAAAAACTGAGACTGTTAACTTAAAAAATTATTTTTTAGCGTTTTCAATTCTTCTCAAATCGATACGATTTTGAGCAATTGTAAGCGCTGCTTTGTGTGTTGTCATTCCGTTTTTCACAGCGTAATCGATAATCTCTAAAGTTGTATTATAGATATTTTCGGTTTTTGTCATGATTTCAGCTTTACCGTAATGCTCTAATTCAGCATATACGTTGATAATTCCACCAGCGTTGATTAAGAAATCAGGAGCATATAAAATACCTCTTTCTTGCAATCTTGCTCCGTGAATATTTTCGTCAGCCAACTGATTGTTAGCTGCTCCTGCAATAACTTTAGCTTTAATTTTATCTACTGTTGCATCATTAATGATTGCTCCCATAGCACATGGTGCATAAATATCAACATCAGCTGTATACAAATCTTCACCAGAATAGATTGAAGCATTGTATTTTGAAGCTACCTGATATAATTTCTCTTCATTGATATCAGTAATTGTAACGATTGCTCCTTCTTTAGTTAAATATTCTACTAAAGCTTCACCTACGTGACCAATTCCCTGAACTAAAACTTTTTTACCTTCTAAAACATCAGTACCAAACTGACTTTTAGCAGCAGCTTTCATTCCTAAATAAACACCGTAAGCTGTTATTGGAGAAGGATTTCCTGAACCACCTCTTTCTTCAGAGATACCCGTAACATAAGGCGTTACATCTCTAACAGTGTCCATATCTTTTGTTTCCATTCCAACATCCTCAGCAGTAATATATCTACCACCTAAGGAGTGAACAAACTCACCAAACTTACGCATTAATTCAGGTGTTTTTTGCGTTTTAGCATCACCAATAATTACTGCTTTACCTCCACCGATATTTAATCCGGTAATGGCAGATTTATATGTCATACCTCTTGAAAGACGCAAAACATCGTTTAATGCTTCCCATTCAGTATTGTAATTCCACATTCTAGTACCTCCCAAAGCTGGTCCCATAACCGAATTATGAATACCAATAATTGCTTTTAAACCTGTATCTTTGTCGTTGCAAAATACAATTTGTTCGTGATCGTCAAAAGACAATTGACCAAAAACAGGATCCATTTTTTGAAGTTCTTTTCCAGTTGCGAAAGTTGCATCCATAGCGCTACTATATTATTTGTTAAAATTATGAATTTGTCAAAAAGACTTCTCAAATTTATACAAAAAATATACATGTGCTAATTTATTATCTTTAAAATAACAATCTAACAATCGTTTTGTTTTGATAAATTTATACATTACATTAATTTTTATTCATAATATTTTACAAAATCAAAACATTTTAACATTGAATCTCTTAAAAAAATGAAAGAATTAAGTTATTTAAACAAATATTTTATCAAATATAAATATAGTTTCTCTTTAGGAATTTTAATCACTATAATCGCACAAATATTCTCTTTATTCACTCCAAAGTTAATTAGCAAGTCGCTAAATGCCATTGAAAAGTTTGATAAATTACCCGAAGCCGATCAGACTTCTCAAATAGTTATCAATACTTACCGCGAAGGATTAATTCATAACGTACTGCTAATCATAGCCACTACCATTGTTGCCGGTTTTCTAACGTTCTTAATGCGTCAGACTTTAATTGTAATGTCGCGTCATATCGAGTTTGATTTAAAAAATGAGGTTTTCAAACAGTATGAAAAACTCTCGCAGAACTTTTACAAACAAAATCGCACCGGAGATTTAATGAACCGTATTAGCGAAGATGTTTCAAAAGTTCGTATGTATGTGGGCCCTGCAGTAATGTATACTATCAATACTTTTATTCGTTTCGCCATTGTCATTATATATATGTATAATGTTTCACCATTACTGACACTTTATACTATTTTACCTTTACCAATTCTTTCCTATTGCATTTTCAAGCTAAGTTCAGAAATCAATAAAAGAAGCACCACCTTTCAACAATATTTATCTAAAGTATCCAGTTTTACGCAGGAAATTTTTTCGGGTATCCGAGTTATAAAAGCCAACTCACTGGAGAATCAGCACCAGAACAATATGATCGCTTTGGCGGATGAAAGCAAAAAAAAGAGTTTAGATTTAGCCAAAGTTCAATCCCTATTTGGCCCTTTGATGATTGCCTTAATCGGAATCAGTAATCTGGTGGTAATCTATTTTGGCGGTGTAATGTACATTAACGGAACGATTCCGAATATCGGTACTATTGCCGAATTTATTCTATATGTAAACATGCTAACCTGGCCTGTGGCTTCATTAGGATGGGTTTCGTCTATGGTTCAGGAGGCAGAAGCGTCACAGAAGCGTTTAAACGAATTTTTAAAGATTGAGCATGAAATAAAAAACAAAAACGAAAATCATTCTGACATTCAGGGCACGATTGCCTTTGAAAACGTAAGTTATACCTATGAAGACACCAATATCGAGGCGCTGAAAAATGTTACTTTTACAGTCAAAAAAGGAGAAACATTGGCCATTTTAGGAAAAACAGGCTCCGGAAAATCTACAATATTATCGCTCATCTCACGTTTGTATGATGTAACCGAGGGTAAAATCACGATCGACCAGAACGAAATCAGCAGTTTAAACCTGTATGATTTGCGAAATAATGTTGGCATTGTACCACAAGACGCTTTTTTATTTTCGGACACTATTAAAAACAATATAAAATTTGGTAATCAGAACGCTACAGATGAAGAAGTAATCGAGGCCGCCAAGAATGCGGTAGTTCACGATAATATTATTGCTTTTAACAAACAATACGACACGATTTTGGGAGAAAGAGGAATCACTCTCTCTGGTGGACAAAAGCAACGTGTGTCTATTGCGCGCGCCATTATTAAAAATCCGGCAATTTTACTTTTTGACGATTGTTTGTCGGCAGTAGATACAGAAACAGAAGAAACGATTTTAAGCAATTTATTTGAAATTTGTAAAGATAAAACTACAATTATAGTAAGTCACCGGGTATCATCTGCAAAGAACGCCGATAAAATAATCATCCTGGAAGACGGTAGGATCATTCAACAAGGCTCTCATAATCAATTAATAAATCAGGAAGGCTATTATGCATCGTTATATTTAAAACAACTTTCGGAAAAAGAATTACTTTAATTGTTGCGTAATCGATAATTTTTTATGATTTTTGAGTACTATTAATTCCAAAAATGATAGAACGTATTATGAGAGAAAATGACATGTTAGAAAAAGAAGAGATTTTTTCTAAAGTATTACGAGCAGGAAGAAGAACTTATTTCTTTGATGTGAGAGCTACTAAAGCTGACGATTATTATATCACAATTACCGAAAGTAAAAAATTTACTGAGGAGGATGGTTCTTTTCATTTTAAAAAACACAAAATCTACTTGTACAAAGAAGACTTTAGTGCTTTTGCCGAAATACTAGAAGAAATGACTTCGTACGTCTTGAACCACAAAGGCGAAGAAGTAATTTCTGAAAGACACCAAAAAGATTTCAAAAAAGAATACGGTTCTGACAAACCCGAAGGGCAAAGAACCAGTTTTACCGATATTGATTTTGACGATATTTAGTCAAAAAATTACTTTTTAAAAGTTTAAGTCCATTCTGTTTGACATTTTGGACTTTTTTTAAATCTTTAAACTCGACCATTTTAGTCGATATTTATTTATTGTCCGATAGAGACGATATTCAAATATTATTATAAAAACACCAGAAATGGAAACGCAACTATTAATTCTACCTGGACTTGGAAATTCCGGGGACAAACACTGGCAAACGTTTTGGCATAAAAAGTTCAAAAATGCAACTCGAATTGTTCACGATGAGTGGGACGAACCTATCCGTGAGGAATGGCTTAAACGCTTAAACGAAGAAATTTCAAAACTGAACAGCCCTACTGTACTTGTAGCGCATAGTTTAGCCGTTTCACTTGTTCTGCACTGGGCACAGGCAAACCAAAATTCAAATATTGTTGGAGCCTTACTCGTAGCTCCTGCCGATGTAGATTCACCTCAACATACCCCCGATTCTATTCGGAACTTTTCGCCAATGCCCATTTCAAAATTGCCCTTTCCTTCAGTTGTTGTAGCAAGTGAAAACGATCCCTACGCAACTTTCGAAAGAAAAAAGTATTTTGCCGAAATGTGGGGAAGTGATTTAGTCAATGTGGGACAAAAAGGACACATCAACTCTGATTCTGATTTAAAATACTGGGAAGAAGGACAATTGATTTTGGAACAATTGATCGAGAAAATTGGATAGTTCTCAGTCGCAGTCTCAGTTTGCAGTCGCATACTGAAAACTGTGACTGTAAACTGAAACTGTAAACTGCGACTAAAAGAAATCACCCGATTCTTAATCCGTTTTCTATTTTAAAATCAGGAGCGAGTAAAATAACATCTCCTTCCTTGCCTATGGCGCCAAGAACCAGACATTCGCTCATAAATTTTCCAATTTGTTTTCTGGGAAAATTTACTACTGAGATAATTTGTCGGTTTAACAAATCTTCTTTTTTATAATGTGTCGTTATTTGGGCGGATGATTTACGGATTCCAATTTCAGAACCAAAATCAATCGTAAGCTGATAGGCCGGTTTTCTTGCTTCGGGGAAATCATTTACTTCAATAATAGTTCCGACACGCATATCTGTTCTTTCAAATTCATTCCAGGTTAAGTCCATTTTTGCTTCAGTATTTGATGATTTACAAACCTATTAATTTTGTAATTATTATCCCTAATTCTATAACTGCTTTTTTTGAGTAGCTTCTAACTTTACGCATCAAATTGGTACGCTAACGCAAAAAAAATATAAAAATGGAAAATAACACCCTAAATAACAGTACCTCCCTTAGAGATTCTGACTTTGATATTCAACTTTTAAATACCGATAAATATATAGAAACTGCCAAAAACATAAAGCTATACGTAAAAGATTACGGAAAAGGTAAACCGGTAATTCTAATTCATGGCTGGCCGCTTTCGAATGAAATGTGGGAATATCAAATTGATTTTCTGGTTCAGAATAATTATCGCGTCATCGCTTATGACCGTCGTGGATTTGGCAAGTCATCACAACCTTACGACGGCTATGATTATGATACGCTAACTGATGATTTAAAAGAAATAATAGAGCAACTTCAATTAGAAAACGTTACTCTCGTAGGATTCTCAATGGGCGGTGGTGAAGTGGTTCGCTACTTTAGTCGTTATGGTGGTAAAGCCGTTACAAAAGCCGCATTAATTTCTTCTATCATTCCGTTCTTATTACAAACCCATGATAATCCTGACGGACATCCGAAAGAGAAAAGTGAAATTACAGCAAATACCATCAAAGAAGACCGAATTGGTTTTATTGATAATTTTGGCAAGACCTTTTTTGGTATCAACATCATCAACAGACCTTTAAGCACGCCCCTATTAGAATACTACAGAATGTTGTGTTCTTTTGCTTCACCGCGTGCTACGTTAAAATGTGCCGAATCTTTTTCTTTCACTGATTTCAGGGACGAGCTGGATGCTGTAAAAGTGCCTACTTTAATTATCCATGGTGATGATGACAAAATTGTGCCTATTGATCTTACCTCAAAAAAAGCAGCCAAAGCCATTTCTGAAAATAACTTTATTATTTATGAAGGCGCGCCACATGGTTTATTTTACACCCATAAAGATAAATTAAACAAAGATTTGTTAGACTTTTTAAACGCCTAATTTATTCCAACTACCACAGATTAATACAATTCTGATGATTTTCCAGCTGCTCGCCAGCAATGCTGTTTAAATTGTATAATCTGTGGTGAAAAATCAAAAACAGGGCTATACGCTTTCTTTTACAGAATTTTAAAGCTATTTTTGAGGAACTTATTTCTACAAAATGGCACGAACTCCTTCAAATATGATTCCCCTTGAAACAATTGCTCCTGGATTCAAATTACGAGATACCAATTCTAATAATGTTTATTCATTTGAAGATTTGAGAGGATCAAAAGGCACTTTGGTTATTTTTATTTGCAACCACTGTCCGTTTGTACTTCATGTTATCAAGGAGGTTGTAATGATTGCCAATGATTATCGTGTACAAGGAATAGGTGTTATTGCGATTTCCAGTAATGATATCGAAAAGTATCCGCAAGATGCTCCTGAATTAATGACTGAATTTGCTTTTCAGAATAAGATCGATTTTCCGTATTTGTATGACGAAAGTCAGGACGTTGCCAAAGCTTATGAAGCCGCCTGTACTCCTGATTTTTATTTATTTGACAATCAGGATCACCTGTTTTACAGAGGTCAATTAGACGATTCGAGACCTGGGAATGGGATTCCGCTTAGCGGAAGTGATCTTCGTAGCGCTATTGATGCCCTTATTTACAACAGGAGTTTAAAAGATCCTCAAAAACCAAGTATTGGCTGTAACATCAAATGGAAAACAACTCTTTAGTGTTTTCAAAAAGTTTGCTTATCTTTACCAATCCAATTAATTATTTTCCTAGTGATTACTATCAATCTATTTACAGCTTCCTCGCTATCGTTTTCTCTTATGAGAAGAACGCTTACTGCTGTATTTACTTCACATAGTAAGGCCTTTATCAATTAGGCCTCCGTCTATTTCAATTTCTTCTCTCAGACGGAGGATTTATTTATTAGTTTTCAGTTACAACTTGTAGTCTTCTATCGCAGTCTCCTTTTAAAGGCCGCCGCTAATGACTTTCATTATAAACTGGATCTGAAAATTCCGAACATTCAAATCACAATAAATTAGAATCGATATGAAACCAATCCCTACATTCTGTAAGACAGATTATCAGTTTTTAAGAGAATTGATACTAAAAAGTAAAAACACAACAAATGCCAAAGAAATTGGACAGCTTTCGCAAGAATTAGACCGCGCCATTATCCGTAAAGAAAGTGAATTGGACGAAACCGTTATACGAATCAATTCGCAGGTCACTATTGAAGATGTAAAAGCAAATAAAAGCATGAAGATTCAGATTGTCCTCCCATCCTTTGCCGATGTAAAAGAGGGAAAAATATCTATTTTAGCACCGCTTAGTGTTGCTATTATTGGCTTTAAAGAAAATGATGTTGTCGATTGGGAATTACCGGCCGGAATAAAAACATTAAAAATAACAGCCGTTAGCAATTCACCTGAAAGCATTTCTTAGTTTTTTAAACACCTCCTGCGTGAAGGTGTTTTTTTATGCTCAGTTTTAAGCAAAAAAAAACTATCCAATCTAATATTGAATAGTTTTTATAAATCTAAAACACTGACCTCTTACAATTGAGAAGTGATATAATTTGATATTAAGGCAATTTGAGTATCATCTACCTTCGCTTTTTTCTGCATTCTTACCAGAATTGGTTTCCAGTCTTCCTGACTAAATTTCTTCGGATCATATAGTTTGTGACATCTTGCACAACTGTTTTCGTACAAGTTTTTACCTTCCGCCAATGCAGGAGTTAATTCTGTAGTTTTTACTGTCTCTGTCACAGCCGGTGCAGCCGGTGCAACCTCAGCCGCTTTTTTAGTACCGCACGAAACCAAAAGCAACGTCACAGCAGTTAAAGTTAAGATCCTTAATTTCATTGTTCTTGTTTTTTTAAGTAAATATAAAAAAAATCCCATTCGGCTAGCGAATGGGATTACTATTTAAAACAATACTAAATTGCTGTAAAGTCTTATTTTACGTCCATTAATTCAACGTCAAAAATCAAAGTTGCGTTTGGTGGAATAACTCCTCCTGCACCTGCAGCTCCATAAGCCAAATCAGATGGAATTACAAAACGAGCTTTATCGCCTACTTGTAATAAAGCGATACCTTCGTCCCATCCTTCAATCACCTGTCCTTGACCTAATCTGAATTCGATTGGTTTTTTACGTGGGTAAGATGAATCAAAAACTTTTCCATTTTCTAAAGAACCTTCGTAATGTACTGCAACTGTTTTACCAGCTTCAGCTTTCTTACCTTCTCCTTTTTGAATCATTTTATAACGTAAACCACTGTCTGTTTTATCAAAACCTGCAGCCAATTGTTCCATTTTCGCTTCTGATTCTGCTTTTAAAGCAGCATCACGCTTCAAACGAGCTCCTTTTAAAGCTATAAAAGCTTCAATAGCATTCCATTTTTGAGCTTCTTCACCTACTCTGATGATTTCTACTGCTTCAAGATTATCTCCTTGAGCCACTGCATCAACAACATCCTGACCTTCGATTACATGACCAAAAACAGTATGTTTTCCGTCTAACCAAGAAGTTGGAACGTGAGTAATGTAAAATTGAGAACCGTTACTCGCCGGACCTGAATTAGCCATTGCTAAAACTCCTGGACGATCGTGTTTTAAACTTGGGTGAAACTCGTCATCAAATTTATATCCAGGATCACCAGTTCCAGTTCCTTTTGGACATCCTCCCTGAATCATAAAATCAGGAATTACTCTATGAAAAGTTAATCCGTCATAGAATTTTTGCCCCTGAGGTTTTACTTTATTCTCCATATTTCCTTCTGCAAGAGCTACAAAATTCCCTACGGTCCCAGGTGCTAAATCGTGTGCAAGTTTTACTAAAATCGAACCTTTACCAGTGTTGAATTTAGCGTATATTCCGTTTTCCATTGTTGTTATTTTTTATTTGATTGCAAATTTACAAATTAATTTTATATCAATTTATGCTTTCTGTTTTTTAGACTTTGATTTGTAAGTTAGGCCATAAACTGTAAATGCCAGTGCCGATAATCCAACACATCCAATGGTTACAGCGTGCCATCCACCCAATTTCCAGAGCAATAATCCGTAAGCCGATCCGGCTGCTGTTCCTAAAAAACTAAATGACATAAAGACGGTATTCAATCGGTTTCTGGCTTCCGGAAGCAATGAATATACTCTGGTTTGGTTTGAAATATGAACTCCCTGAATTCCGATATCAATAAATACGATTCCAATCGCAATTCCGATCACACTTTCTATCGAAAAATAAAAAACCAGAAAACTAATTAAGATCAATAAACAACCGTAACCTACCGCAATTCTTGAGTTTCCTTTGTCTCCCATTTTCCCTACTAAAGGTGCTGCCAAAGCTCCTGAAGCCCCTACAATTCCAAAAAGCCCAATTGTAGCACTGTTAAAACCGAATGGTTCTCCGGAAAGCAGTAAAACCATAGTGGTCCAAAAAGCTCCAAATTGTGCAAAACTAAACACATTAATCAGTGTAGCTTCACGTAAAACCGGCTGTGTTTTAATAAGTGTAAAAAGAGACTGAATCAACTGCCCGTAAGTTCCCTCAAACTGAGGTTTATTCACCGGAAATTTATTCTGAATCACAAAAAAGATCAATAAACAGATTCCTGCAGCAATATAAAACATAGACCTCCAACCCAATAACTGACCGATAAACCCGCTTAATGTTCTGGAAAGCAATATCCCAACAAGCAAACCGCTCATGATGGTTCCTACTACTTTTCCACGCTGTTCCGGTGCACTTAAAGAAGCTGCCAAAGGCAAAATAAGCTGTGGTACGATTGAAGTAATTCCAATTAATAAAGAAGCCACCTGCAAAAGAAAGAAACTTTTTGCCGTTGCCGCAATAATCAAAGCGATTACAGAAGCAAAAGTGGTCATTAAAATTTGTTTTTTTCGTTCAATTTTATCGCCTAGCGGAACCATAAAAAACAATCCTATCGCATAACCTGCCTGGGTTAGATAAGTTATTGTTCCCGCACTGGCTTCGGGAATTTTAAATTCATTGGCAATTAAAACAATTAAAGGCTGGCAGTAATAAAGATTTGCAACTATAAGTCCAGTGCAAGCTGCCATAAATAAGACATTCGTTTTGGATAAATTCATTTTGCAAAAATACCAATCTAATTATTACCAAAACTTTAAAAAAATTATAATTTTTCTAAGTTCAAAGGCAATTCTGTCTATTGTTTTAAAAATTATACTGAATTTTAAAACATTACGATTCTATAAAATCTTCCCTAATCGGGCTAAAAACATCCGTCAAAAGTCCGCTTTCTAAACAAACCACTCCGTGAATGGCATGAGGCGGAATGTAAAAACTATCTCCTTCTTTTAGCGTTTGGGTTACACCGCTAATAGTAACGTCAAATTTACCACTTGAAACATACGTTACCTGTGAATGATAGTGTTCGTGTAAAACACCAATTCCCCCTTTTTCAAAATGAACATTTACCAACATCACTCTTTCATCAAAGGCAAGAATTTTACGCTTGATTCCTTCACCAACAACCTCCCACTCGATTTCATCACCTTTTATAAATTCTTTGCTTGTTTTTAAATGCTGCATTTTCAATATGTTTAATTAACTTTCTATCCTTTGTAAATTTTATATATCAGCTAGCGTTTTTTCACACTAACTATTTCTATCAAATTTAAGCTAATCTGTTTTCTTATTGCTTACTTCTAAATTAATTCTTTAAAAATAAACCTTTCATCGTAATCGACTTCGGACTTTTGTAAAAAGTGAATATACTCCTCTTTCAAGGTTTTCTTTTTGTGGTGCGCTTCTTGGTTTTCAATATACTTAATGACGGCAGTCAATTGAGATTTACTGTATGAAAAGGCTCCATAGCCTTCCTGCCATTGAAAATATCCTTTGGACAATTTATTAGTATTGATCCACTTTGAGGAATCCTGTTTAATATTTTTCATCAAATCGGAAATTGATTGCGCAGGTCTGATCCCGATTAAAATATGAATATGATCCGAAACACCATTTATCGCCAGAAGTTTATGATCATTATTTTTTATAATTCCGGTTATATATTGATATAATTCTGCTTTCCATTCTTTGTTTATTAACGCACGTCTGAATTTTACTGCGAAAACAAAATGAATATGTATTTGGGTGTATGTGTTTGCCATAATTACCGATATTTAATTCCTGACGGAATAATTTGTGATGTGTAAAACATATATTCTTTCAATTCTACCGATATGTAATTCCTAACGGAATAATTTGTGATGTGTAAAACACATATTCTTTCAATTCTACCGATATGTAATTCCTGACGGAATAATGTGCGATGTGAAGATCATATATAATTTGATCCCAGTGACATGTAATTCCTAACGGAATGATTTGCGATACATAAACAATTTTTATTTTACATTTACATTATAAAATGAAAGAATAAAACTACAATATTTTTACTAATAAATATTACTTCCTCACAATTTATTTTTACTTATTTAATTATCATCAAAAAAAAAAATGCTCCGTCAGGAGCAAAAAAACAGTAAGCAAAAAAAATGCTCCGTCGGAAGCAAGATATCGGTAAATCCATCCTCAACAATGTCCCGTAGGGACAACACCTCTTTTACAGTTAGTAGCTGCCCTTAATTTTCCTCTTCTTCAAAATTATCAAAGTAGGTAAAATCTTTGGTAATTAATCCTTTTTCAATTGTAAAAATAGTACAGATCGGCAGTTCAAATTTTGAATTGTCAGGCGCTGTACCCGATGAAACAAACTCGACAATAATATGTTTCTCTCCAGACGGATAAACCTGAACAACTTTATCATGCAAATCCGGAAAAGCGGAATTAAGCTCTGCATACTTATCCGCAATTTGCTTACGGGTTTGTTTAACAATCCCCGGCCCTAATGAAGGATCTTTAAAATCAGCAGTCTCAGTATACATTTCAGACATCTTTCTCCAATCGTGGCTATTAAAATGCTCAAAATACTGTTTGATTAATTGTTCGTTTTTTGTGGTATCCATAGATTTTAATTGATTTTGATTCTGACAGGAAATAATTACAAAAGACACAATAAGCATCGCTGTTTTTTTCATGATTTATCATTTTAAGTTGCTAAAGATCAGCATAAAGCGGACATAAATATAATCAAATGATTTTGACCAAAATGATAAATTCTCAATATTTCCGTTTAAAAAACAAGAAATCAGCTTATTTTACAGCAATTGTTTGAGGTGGTTGTTGCTGTTTATCTGTTTTGTACAAATAGATCTCTCCATTCTTATGGGTATAGATGTAGGTATAGTTCCAGTAATTTGAACCAGCCATTCTGGTGCCTTCATTAGTATTTGCATTAACATACACTTGTTCCGCATAAATCAATATTTCCCCATGATCTGAATTGTGTAAAGTACGTATAGGCGGTCCCCACATCTTAATAATATTTTTTTTTGTTTGACCAATCCATTGATCATTTGCATTTTTAGTGGTTGAACATGCTTGTAAAATCAATAGAGCAGTTAATACGAGTAGCTTTTTCATGGAGGTTTTATTTTTAAGTATCTCTTTACAAAATCAAACAATTGAATTGTAATATTAGTTAAAATTAGGCATCTTTTTTTTACATTTAAGATATATTATGTTATATAATCATCATCTATTTAACCGTACAACAAACACTTATACAGCAACAAACACTATAACCTTCTCGCTATAAACTCTTTCACTAAAAACTTTTAATTATTTTCTGTCATTTTCAAATCTTGAAAATTCACAAAAATTAACTTTGTATCTTTGCACCTTAGAACTATTGAAGAAAAAAAATGCGAATTGACATTATTACAATTTTACCTGAATTATTAAAGAGTCCGTTTGAGGCTTCGATTATGAAACGTGCCATAGACAAAGGTTTAGTGGAAGTTCATTTTCATAATTTGCGTGATTACACAACAAACAAGCAAAAAAGTGTTGACGATTATCCGTTTGGCGGAGGTGCCGGAATGGTGATGACCGTTCAGCCCATTGATGCCTGTATCACGCATTTAAAAAGCCAACGCGAATACGATGAAATTATCTATATGTCGCCTGACGGGGAAACTCTAAATCAAAAAATGGCCAATACGATGTCGATGTATGAAAACATTATCATTCTCTGTGGACATTATAAAGGGGTAGATCAGCGTGTTCGTGATCATTTTATTACGAAAGAAATTTCAATTGGCGATTATGTATTATCCGGTGGAGAATTGGGAGCTTTGGTTTTATCTGATGCTTTGATCCGATTGATTCCCGGTGTTTTGAGCGACGAAACTTCAGCATTGACTGACAGTTTTCAGGACAATCTGCTTTCAGGTCCTATCTATACAAGACCGGCAGATTATAAAGGCTGGAAAGTTCCTGAAGTTTTAACAAGCGGTCATTTTGCTAAAATTGACAAATGGCGTGAGGATATGGCATACGAACATACTAAAAACAGACGTCCGGATTTATTGGAAGAAAAATAAAAAATATTCCCTCCTCATTTATTTTTAGTGATTCTTCTCCATCATACTTGAAAGCTGTAATTATCGTTATCTTTTTTGTTACTTCTTTCTAAAAGCTAAAAAATGAGCGATTTTAATCTGAAACATATTTACAATACACGGAATTATATTGAGATGAATTACAATCAAATCATCTCAATAAATTCTCTGGAGGACATTTCCTGCTACTCCTACAGGAATTTGCAACGCATTTTTTATTCTTTATTTAATGAAACTATCGGCGCTTATCAAACCCGATTGAAAGTAGAAAACGGTTACAAAAAACTGATCTACTCCAACAAACAAATCTCAGAAATTGCACTTGAAGTAGGTTTTGCCGATGTACAGTCTTTTTCAAAAACCTTCAAAAAACATTTCGACTGCGCTCCTTCACTAGCCCGAAATCAAAAAGAGCTTTTACTTAACGACACGGGTATTCTTCAATCTTTCACCTCCTTTTTAAAGCCTGAAATACTTGTAATTCCGGAAACAGCTGTTTATTATCTTAGCTCTAAAACACATTATATTAATCCCGAAATAGAAAATCTTTGGGACACTCTTTTAAAAAATGAATTTCCTGAAACTGATGCTCACTTCTTCGGAGTTATAACGGATGACATTTTAATTACCGAAAAAATAAATTGTACTTACGAAGCCTGCATTGCGACAACTGCTGTTCTTAAAAACCTTCCAAAGAAGCAAATTTTTGGGGGCAAATATGCTCGCTTTTTTCACCATGGAAGCTACCACACCCTTGAAGAAACGTATAATCAAATCTTTGGTGGCTGGTTTCTAACCCATGATTTTGAACTTTCACATTTGCCTGTTATTGAACAATACCTGAAAACCAGCGACAATTGTGATAACGAATCCGACTATCTCACAGCGATTTTTATTCCGCTTATTTGATTTGTCCATTTTGGACAACTGCCGGATTGTGTTTTAGAAATACATTTGTACCGTCAAAATACTAGTAACAAAATGACACTAAACAAGTTAATTCACAACAAACTTATATTAAGATGAAAAAATTATTTTTACCAATAGTACTACTTCCTTTGTTCACTTCCTGCCAGGAAGACGGAATGTCTGCAACACCAAACGAACCAACTGAATCAATTAAAAGCGAGATTATGTATACCATGCCTGAAGAATCTGCTCCGCATGAAGGAACCTGGCTGCAATGGCCACACCAATATCAATATGGTATTAACTATAGAGATGATTTGGATGCTACATGGGTTGCCATGACGAAATCACTGTCGACAAGTGAAAAGGTGCATATCGTTGCTTATAATACCAACGAAAAGAACAGAATTACAACTTTATTACAAAATGCAGGAGTTTCTCTTTCTGCTATCGATTTTAAAATCTATAAAACGGATGATGTTTGGGTACGAGATAATGGTCCTATTTATGTAAAAGACAAAAACAACCAATTGGTAATTCAGGACTGGGGCTTTAATGGCTGGGGAGAAAAAGCTGATTTTAGAAATTGCAACACCATACCTGCACAAATTGCCGCAGATCAAAATACAACTGTTGTAGATTTAAATGCGATCATGATCAACGAAGGCGGAGCTGTAGAAATAGATGGAAAAGGAACCTTATTAGCTACGAAAAGCTCTATTCTGAACTCAAATCGTAATCCTGGAATGAGCCAGGCACAAGCTGAAGCCATTTTTAAAAAATATTTAGGAGTGTCTAACTTCATCTGGCTTAACGGAAAAGCAGGAAAAGAAATTACTGACATGCACATTGATGGGTTTGCACGATTTGGTAATGACAATACCATTGTGACGATGAGTGAAGATGATTTACTGTACTGGGAAGTACCAGAAGGAGACATTCCTACTTTGTACAATTCAAAAGATTTAAAAGGAAAAAAATACAATTTCCTAAAACTGCCTTTGACTCAAAACAAAGTGGTAACGACATATGGAAAAAGACTAGGCTACAAAGGCTCTTATGTTAATTACTATATTGGAAACACGGTTGTATTGGTTCCTAATTACAATGATCCTAATGATGCGGTTGCCAATCAATTGATTCAAAGCTTGTATCCTAACAGAAAGGT
Organism: Flavobacterium collinsii; assembly: GCF_946903285.1. Taxonomy (GTDB): domain Bacteria; phylum Bacteroidota; class Bacteroidia; order Flavobacteriales; family Flavobacteriaceae; genus Flavobacterium; species Flavobacterium collinsii. The sequence goes on along the minus strand of NZ_OX336425.1, from coordinate 2,688,587 downwards.
AATTGGTATCGACGTTCGTAATTTGTACGCTAATGGAGGAATGATCCACTGTGTGACGCAACAGCAGCCAAAATAAGTATTCAGTCGCAGTTTTCAGTGTTCAGTCGCGGTTTTCAGCTTTCAGTCTCGGTCATCAGTGTTCAGTAGCAATCATAATAAGCAATAATCAGCACAATAAAACTGTGACTGAATACTGCCACTGAAAACTGCCACTGAAAACTGCGACTAAAACCTAACCCTCAATTTATCAGCAACTTAAAATAATTTACAATTTATAATTCATAATTTACAATTATTTTCTACATTTGCACCCGAATTAGACTAACCTCTGGCGAAATACGTGAATGTTACTCTAAATAAACAATAATAAAAATTATCATGGCAGATTTATTAAAGTTCGTTCAAAACGAATTCGTTGCTAAAAAAGATTTCCCTGTTTTCGGAGCTGGAGATACTATCACAGTTTACTACGAAATTAAAGAGGGTGAAAAAACAAGAACTCAGTTTTTTAAAGGAGTTGTTATTCAAAGAAGAGGTTCTGGTAACACAGAAACTTTTACTATCCGTAAAATGTCTGGAGCTATTGGAGTTGAGCGTATCTTCCCAGTAAACTTACCAGCTTTACAAAAGATTGAAATCAACAAAAAAGGAGCTGTACGTAGAGCTAGAATTTTCTACTTCAGAGAACTTACTGGTAAAAAAGCTAAGATTAAAGATAAAAGAAGATAATCATTTATCTATTGGTTATAAAAAACTCGTTTCATATCATTTGAAACGAGTTTTTTTTTGCCTGTTTTTTAAAATTTTCAGGAGCTAATCCCGCTATTCGTTTCACACGAGCGAAGCGAACTGACGAAGTAATCTTTTGTGTCCGCCGCGGCGGACACAAAAGGATTTCCACTGCTATCGGGGCTAGGACAATCATTTTCATAAGAGCTTTTAGTTGACGCCAAACCTGTTAGTTTTTTAAAACCTAACAGGTTTCTCAGATTGCGCGACATACATCATTTCAACGGATTAAAATCCGTTTTTATCTGCGTTTTTACGAAGTAAATCTGTTTCATCCGCGTCAAAATTAGACACTGATTTTACTGATGCGCTAAAGCGAAAACGCTGATAAAAACAGATTTTACCAGCTTAATCTTGGAAACCATAAACGGACTAATGAAACCGTTTGCGTGAGAAAATTAAAAGTACAATTTTTCATGCAAAAATACAGCGCTAAAATGATTTTATACAACTGAAAAGGTTTCTCTGTTTCGGAATCGCTCACTTTTCTTAGTGATTCATCAAAACTGTAATTTTTTAATACCAAAATCGTCGATTTGACAATTTAAAGACCTCGAAATAACAATCTGATAATTTCGGCATTTCTCCTGAAAACTACACCGTTTTCGGACTGTTTTTATTATATTTGCTCCGCTCATTCTGAGCCGACTATACCTTTTACATCGTCATTCTCTGACGATACGATTATAAAAAAAAAAAAAAATGACACAGAATTCAAAAATCTATTACACCTTAACTGATGAGGCGCCATTGTTAGCGACTTATTCTTTTTTACCTATTGTTCAAGCTTTTACGTCTACAGCAGGTATTGCAATTGAAACCAGAGACATCTCTTTGGCTGCCCGAATTTTATCCAATTTCCCTGAGCTTTTAACAGCTGATCAAAAAACAGGAGATGCTTTGGCTGAATTAGGTCAATTGGCTACACAACCTGATGCTAACATCATCAAACTACCAAACGTTTCAGCATCGGTACCACAATTAAAAGCGGCTATTACTGAATTGCAATCGCACGGTTACAACATTCCTAATTTCCCTGAAGATCCTCAAAATGATGCCGAAAAGGAAATTAAAGCAAAATATGCTAAAGTTTTAGGTTCTGCCGTAAACCCTGTTTTACGTGAAGGAAACTCTGACCGTAGAGCTCCAAGAGCGGTAAAAAACTTTGCAAAAGCAAATCCACACTCAATGGGTGCATGGTCAGCTGATTCTAAAACAAAAGTGGCTTCAATGCCAAACGGTGATTTCTACGGAAGCGAAAAATCACTTACAGTTGCAGAAGCTGATGATGTAAAAATTGAATTCGTTGCAAAAGACGGTACAATTACTGTATTAAAAGCAAGTACTCCTCTTAAAGCAGGTGAAATTATTGACAGTTCTGTTTTAAGTGTAAAAAAATTAAAAGCTTTTGCTGCTGATGCTATTGCAGATGCAAAAAAAGAAGGTGTTTTACTTTCGGTACACTTAAAAGCTACCATGATGAAAGTATCAGATCCAATTATCTTCGGCGCTATCGTTGAAGTGTACTTTGCTGATCTTTTCAAAAAATACGAGACTTTATTTGCAGAATTAAACATTGACACCAGAAATGGTTTAGGTGATATCTATGCAAAAATTGCAGGAAGACCTGAACAAGCCGAAGTTGAAGCAGACATTACTAAAGCAATCGAAAACGGTCCTGCTTTGGCAATGGTTAACTCTGATAAAGGAATTACAAACTTACACGTACCTTCAGATGTAATCGTTGATGCTTCTATGCCGGCAATGATTCGTACATCAGGACAGATGTACAATAAAGAAGGAAAACAACAGGATACCATCGCAGTTATTCCGGATCGCTCTTACGCTGGAGTTTACACAGCTACAATCGATTTCTGTAAAAAACACGGTGCTTTTGATCCTAAAACAATGGGAAGTGTTCCTAACGTAGGTTTAATGGCTCAGAAAGCCGAAGAATACGGATCTCACGATAAAACGTTCCAAATGAAAGCTGACGGAGTTGTTCGTGTAACAGACAACAAAGGAACTGTTTTAATGGAGCAAAGCGTTGAAGAAAATGACATTTTCAGAATGTGTCAGGCAAAAGACGCTCCAATTCAGGACTGGGTTAAACTTGCTGTAAACAGAGCACGTTTATCTGATACTCCTGCAGTTTTCTGGTTAGACGAAAACAGAGCACATGACAGAGAATTGATTGCAAAAGTTCAAAAATATTTAAAAGATCACAATACCGTAAATCTGGACATTCGCATCTTAAACCCAGTTGCTGCTACTGAATTTACTTTAGACAGAATCATCAAAGGTTTAGACACTATCTCGGTAACCGGAAACGTTTTACGTGATTATTTAACCGATTTGTTTCCAATTTTAGAATTAGGAACTTCAGCTAAAATGTTATCTATCGTTCCGTTAATGAACGGTGGTGGATTGTTTGAAACGGGTGCAGGAGGTTCTGCTCCAAAACACGTTGAGCAATTTACAGAAGAAGGTTATTTACGTTGGGATTCATTAGGAGAATTTTTAGCGCTTGGTGCTTCTTTAGAGCATTTAGGACAAACTTTAGACAACTCTAAAGCAATTGTTTTATCTGAAACTTTAGACGAAGCCAATGATAAATTCCTTGCTAATGATAAATCTCCGGCTCGTAAAGTAGGTGAGATTGACAACCGTGGTTCTCATTTTTATCTTGCTTACTATTGGGCTCAGGCTTTGGCTGCTCAAAACAAAGATGCTGAATTGAAAGCGATCTTCACTCCAATTGCTGCTGAATTTGAAGCTAACGAAGCTAAAATTGATGCCGAATTAATTGGTGCACAAGGAAAACCACAAAATCTTGGTGGTTACTACCAGCCAACTCCTGAATTAGTGAGTAAAGCAATGCGTCCTAGCGAAACATTCAATTCAATTATTGCGCAAATAAAATAATCGAATTAAATATAAAGAGACTTAGCAATATATCTCTACAGAAAAGACAACTTTAAATAGTTGTCTTTTTTTTTTGAATTAAACCAAACCTTTGAATCTCAAAAAAAAAGAAATCTTTCTTAACTAATGTTTAACAAACGTTCTGCGAAAATATTTAGTAAGAATTATTAACTATGTGTTTCAAAACCAAGACAATGATCACAAAAAAAAATACAACTTTTTTTATTCTGCTCTTTACCATTTTAACATCATTTTCTCAGGAAAAATTCACTTTAAGCGGTACCATCACCGACTTCAAAAACAACGAAACCTTAATCGGTGTGAATCTCTATATTCCGGCCTTAAAAATTGGTACCACCACCAACGAATATGGTTTTTATTCACTTACCGTTCCACAAGGCGAACATCAGATCGAAATTAGTTATGTTGGTTATCAAACCCTTCAAAAAACAATTACTTTAAGTCAAAACACAAAAAACAATTTTGCAATCAACGAAAGCGGTGAAGAACTTCGGGAAGTTATAATTACCGATAATAAAGGCAAAATCAATATCAAATCACCCGAAATGAGTGCCAACAAACTCTCCATTTCTACAATCAAAAAGATGCCGGTTGTTTTAGGTGAAGTCGATGTTTTAAAATCGATCTTATTGCTTCCGGGCGTTACAAATGCAGGTGAAGGCGCTTCGGGATTCAATGTACGTGGTGGAGGTGCCGATCAGAATTTAATTTTACTAGACGAAGCTACTATTTTTAATTCCTCACACGTATTTGGTTTTTTCTCCGTTTTTAACCCCGATGCTATTAAAGATCTCAAATTATACAAAGGCGGAATTCCGGCGCGTTATGGCGGAAGAGCCTCTTCTGTTTTAGACATTTACCAAAAAGACGGAAACAGCAAAGAATTTCATGTTAATGGAGGAATTGGGTTAATTTCAAGCCGACTTCTTGCCGAAGGCCCTCTAGTAAAAGACAAAGGTTCTTTCCTTATTGGAGGAAGAGCTTCTTATGCTCATTTATTTTTAAAATTATCCGAAGATCAAAAAGACAACTCTGCCTATTTTTATGATTTGAATACCAAACTGAGTTATAAACTAAACGACAACAACAGCTTGTATTTATCCGGTTATTTTGGGCGTGATGTTTTTAGCCTCAACAAAAGTTTTACTAATATCTACGGAAACTCAACGCTAAACCTGCGTTGGAATCACTTGTACTCTGATAAACTATTTGCAAATTTATCCTTGATTTACAGCGATTATTATTATGGACTTGACTTAGACTTTGTAGGTTTCAAATGGGATTCAGGAATTAAGAACTACAACATCAAATACGATTTCAAAAACTATATTTCAGATAAATTCAAACTGAACTATGGTTTAAATGGAATTTACTACGAATTTAATCCCGGAACGATCAAACCAAGCAATGAAACATCGGGAATTAATCCGGATCAGTTGGATAAAAAATATGCGTTTGAACCTTCTGTTTATATCGAAGCCGAAAATCAGCTATCGAAAAAAATCACGGTTGCTTACGGATTGCGCTACAGTTTGTTCTACCGTTTAGGCGCTTCTACCATCAATTATTATGACAATAACGAACCCGTGATCTTTAATAGCAACATGCAGATCTACGAAAAGGGAACTCCAACCTCAACCCGATATTTTGGTAAAAACAAAGTCATTCAAAATTACAATAATTTAGAACCACGCCTTTCTGTTTCTTATCAGTTAAATGATGACCAATCGGTTAAAGCAAGCTACAACCGAATGGCGCAGTATCTTCAACTAATTTCGAATACTTCATCTCCTACTCCATTGGATGTCTGGATGCCAAGTGATAATTACATCAAACCTCAGATCGCAGATCAGGTGGCTTTGGGTTACTTTAGAAATATTAACAATGGTGCTTATTCTGTCGAAGTGGAAACGTATTATAAAAAAATCCAAAACCGACTTGACTATATCGATGGTGCCGATTTGATTGCGAATAATGCGATCGAACAAATAATTCTGAATGGAAGAATGCGGGCCTATGGTGTCGAATTTATGCTAAAGAAAAATGAAGGCAAATTCAACGGATGGATCTCCTACACTTTATCAAAATCACAGCAACAAACCCCGGGAAGAACTCCGGAGGAACTCGGAATCAATAACGGACAATGGTACAGCTCTGCTTACGATAAAACTCATAATTTAGCCATTACATCTGCTTATAATCTAAACGAAAAATGGTCTTTTGGCGCTAACTTTGCGCTACAATCGGGACAACCTGTTACGTACCCTAATGGACGATATGAATATCTGGGAATTACGGTCCCAAATTATGGATTAAGAAACGAAAACCGTTTACCAGCCTATCACCATTTAGACATTTCGGCAACTTTGACACCTAGAAAAAATAAAGACCGAAACTGGAAAGGCGAATGGGTTTTTAGTATTTATAACTTATACAACCGCCAAAATGCAGCCTCGATCAACTTCCGTCAAAATGTAGATACCGGTACAAATGAAGCCGTAAAAACCTCGATTTTCGGAATAGTTCCGGCTGTTAGTTATAATTTTAAATTTTAAGACCAACTTTCTGTAAAAAGAAACAAAAGATATATCATGAAAAAAATGAACCTCTTAATTCTAGTTTTGATATCGATTTTCTTCACGGGTTGTGAGGAAGTGGTCGATGTTAATTTAGATACTGCTCCACCAAAATTAGTAATCGAAGCCGCTATAAACTGGCAGAAACAAACCACAGGAAAACAACAAACTATAAAGCTGACCACTACAACAGGTTACTTTCAAAATGTTATTCCAACTGTTTCGGGAGCAACCATATTTATAAAAAACAGTAAGAACATACAATTTAACTTTAGCGAAGTTCCTAAAACCGGGAGATATGTGTGCTCGAATTTTATTCCGGTAATTGACGAGACGTACACGCTAACTGTGATTTCGGGCGGTATTACCTACACAGCCACGGAAACCATGAAAGCAGTTGCGCCCATTACCCGAATCGAACAAAATAACCAAGGTGGTTTTACAGGAAAAGACATTGAGACTAGGGCTTACTTTAATGATCCCGCCGATGCAGATAATTTTTATCTCTTTAAATATGTGTATTCGAACAAAATTACATCAAAGTACTACGTTACAGAGGACAAGTTTTTTCAGGGAAATGAATATTTTAGCACATCCGATGATGACGACTTAAAGATTGGAGACGAAATCGAAATGACACATTACGGTATCTCAAAACAATACTACAATTATATGAGCATTCTGGTAAGTATTGCGGGGAATAATTCTGGCGGACCTTTTCAGTCTCCACCCGCAACCGTAAGAGGAAATATTATCAATACTGTCGATAAAGCAAACTATCCGTTAGGTTATTTTTCGCTTAATGAAACCGATTACAAAAAATACAAAATTAAATAACCCGCAAAAAATGGAAGCCAGAATTCAGATTTTACCCGAGAAGAAACTAATTGGGAAGTACGTTACAATGTCATTTTTGGAAAACAAAACCCATCAATTATGGAGTTCTTTTATGCCAAAACGAAAAGAAATTAAAAATACAATCAACGCCAATTTGTATTCTCTGGAAGTTTTTCCAAACGCACATTTTGATAATTTTGATCCGGGCAATACTTTCGAAAAATGGGCCGCAGTAGAAGTCTCTGAATTTGATAAGGTACCACGGGAAATGAAATCTTTGGTAATTCCTGAGGGATTGTATGCCGTTTTTGTACATAAAGGCCCTCAAAGCGAAGGCCACAAAACCTATCGTGAAATTTTTGTAGATTGGCTTCCAAATTCTGTATATATGGTAGATGAAAGGCCTCATTTTGCTGTAATGGATGAAAAATACAAAAAAGAAGATCCCGACTCTGAAGAAGAAATCTGGATTCCGATAACCCATAAAGCCTAAAATCATGTTGATCGAAACCTTAAAATTGCTTTTTAACAGAGACCTGAACAAATTAAAAATTGAAATCGAATCGTATCAAAACGAAAATCAGATTTGGGCAATTGCACCGGGCATTTCCAATTCAACCGGAAATCTTTGTTTGCACCTAATAGGAAACCTAAACACCTATATTGGAGCCGAATTAGGAAAAACAGGTTATGTACGCGATCGCCCTTTAGAATTTTCATTGAAAGATATTCCCCAATCAGAATTAATCCGTAAAATCGAAGACACTATCTTGGTTGTTAACAATGCTCTCGACCGTTTAATCGAAGCTGATTTAGAACAAACCTATCCACAAATTGTTTTCGAAAAAGAAATGACAACGGGCTTCTTTTTAGTACATCTATCTACCCATTTAGCCTATCATTTAGGGCAAATCAATTACCACCGCAGATTAGTTTTTTAAGTTTATAGTCACAGTGTTCAGTCGCAGTCGCAGTACCGGTTTTCTGAATACTGTAAACTGAGACTATAAACTGAGACTGAATACTGAATACTGAGACTGAATACTGAGACTGAATACTGAATACTGAATACTGAATACTGAATACTGAATACTGAATACTGAATACTGTGACTATAAACCGAGACTAAACACTAACTTTTGTACATTTGCGGCACATTTCAAATCAAAAAAATAAATGTCTTCACACCATATCGTACGCGACGACCAGGAACCCGCTTTAATTATTGCCAACGGAGCAGCATGCAACCCAGAGTTATTAGGGCAATTACTAGAATGGTCACCACTCGTTATTGTACTAGATTCGGCCATAGAGAGAGTAATTGAACTGGGTATAAAAGTCGATGTTCTTCTGGGCGATTTCGACCGTGGTTTTGATCCTGAAATTTACAAAACGACACAATACCCTATCGAAATTGTTCATACACCCGATCAGGACAAAACCGATTTGGAGAAAGCTTTTGATTATTTAATCGATCGGAAGATCCCTGCTGTAAATGTTGTCTGGGCCACCGGAAAACGTGCAGACCATACCATTACCAATATTACCAACATTGCCCGTTACCGCGATTTGCTTAAAATTGTTATTCTTGACGATCATTCAAAAGTATTTTTACTGCCCCGTAAATTCGAGAAATGGTATACCGCAAAAACTCCCATTTCATTGATTCCGATTGGGATTGTTGACGGAATTTACTCTACCAATTTACTCTATCCTCTTATAAACGATACCTTAACAATTGGCTACAGAACCGGAAGCAGTAATTCTGTTCTTCAGGATGGTTTAGTAACAATTACCCACACCAACGGTGATTTGCTGTTGATGGAATGCATGGATTAATTTTACAAGACGTTTCCTAAGAAAGGAATACCTATCTTTGCACGGAAATTTACAAAAATGAAAGCAACAGACAATTCCGAAAAAAACAATTTACATCCTCGAAATCTTCATCGTTCGCGTTATGATTTCGAACTTCTTATCGCGAATTGTCCTGAGTTAAAAGCACAGGTTGCCGTAAACATTCATGGAATTGAAACTATTGATTTCAGTAACCCTCTTTCAGTAAAACTACTGAACAAAGCTTTACTACAAACCTACTACGACATACAAAACTGGGATATCCCTAAAAACTATCTTTGTCCGCCCATTCCCGGAAGAACGGATTACATTCATTATCTGGCCGATTTACTAGCCGAAACCAACAACGGAAATATTCCGCAAGGAGCATCAGTTTTAGGTTTAGATGTCGGTACAGGCGCAAATTGTATCTATCCTATTTTAGGAAATGCAATTTACGACTGGAGTTTCGTAGGAACAGATATTGATGAAAAAGCGATCGGAAATTGCAGTAAAATTATTGAAGCCAATCCAAAACTGATTGAGGCCATAAGCCTTCAGCAACAAACAGAGTCGCGCTTTATTTTTAAAAACATTATCACCCCCGAAGATCGTTTTACTTTTACGATGTGTAATCCACCTTTTCATTCTTCGGCCGAAGATGCTAATCAAAGTACTGTTCGTAAGGTTTCGAATTTAAATCCAAAGGAAAAGAAAACAGTAAATCCTGTTCTAAACTTTGGAGGTCAAAATGCTGAATTATGGTGCGATGGAGGTGAAATTGGCTTCGTAACTCAAATGATTTATGAAAGTGCCAGATATGCCATGCAGTGTTTATGGTTTACCACACTGGTTTCAAAAAGAGACAATCTTTCCAGTATTTATAAAACATTAAACAAAGTAAATGCAGCTTCTATCAAAACAATCGATATGGCTCAGGGACAAAAAACAAGCCGAATTGTAGCCTGGACTTTTTTAAGTGAAGCACAGCAAAAGGGCTGGAAGTCTGAAAACGCCTAACATTGAAATTCTAATACTTTAAAATTAAATCCTGATAATCTTAGGGTTTACATTTTTTGTACCTTTAAAGTAATTTGAATTTTATTCCTATGCCAAAATTTTTCTTCAGCTTAACAATATTGTTTTTGCTTGCAAGTTGCGCTTCTTCCAAAAAAGCGAAATTTGACGATTATGTTTTTAAAACAAAAAGCGAAAATCAAGCTTACATAGATTCTTACAATCAGGCTTTGAAACTTTGGGATATCCCCTATACTGAAGAAAACATAAAAACAACTTACGGAACTGCTCATGTGATTGTTGCAGGGCCAAAAAACGGCAAGGATCTCGTATTACTCCATGGAATGGACGCAAGTTCTACCATGTGGTATCCCAACATAAAAGCGCTCTCCAAAAAACATCGCATTTATGCAGTTGATTTTATAATGGAACCAGGAAAGTCTACTTTGACCTCTAAGTCTCTTTCCTCAGAAGAAATTATTATCTTATACAACGAAATTTTCGATCACTACAAATTAAAGAAATTTGATCTCATAGGAGCATCACGTGGTGGCTGGATTGCAACATTATTAGCTGCCCAAAAAGGAAATTCTATCGATAAAATAGTATTATTAAGCCCCGCACAAACTTTTAAATTTATAGATAAAGTCGGAAAAACAACTTCCGCCCTAATGTTGAAGCTTTTCCCAAATGAAAAGAAATTCGAAAAAACCCTGAAAACTTTTTCTACTCATCCCGAAAAGATAAGTCCTGTTTACAAAAAGCAATTCTATCTGGCCAATAAATATGGAAAATCAAATTCAAGCATGTTCAGAATGCACCCTTTTTCAGATGATGAACTGAAATCAATCACTAACCCGGTTTTGATTTTAATTGGAGATCGCGATGTCATCAATTCAGAAGAAAGTTTAGAAAGAGCGAAAAAGTTTTTAATCTATAGTCAGACAAAAATAATATCAGATGCAGGGCATTTTCTATCAATCGATCAATCCAAAATAGTGAATGACGCTATGATTGACTTCCTAGAATAGATAAAGACATAGTCCTTGCGAAAAATCACTGTAAATCTAACCCGTTTGATTCGTGCTCTTTTTTTAGTTTTTATATAGAATCCAAACTTTGTATCTTTACAAAACTAATCTTTCATCGTCCAAAAATGAATTTCCAAGTATCCTCTGAATACAGTCCAAAAGGTGATCAGCCGCAAGCAATTGAAAAACTTTCACAAGGCATTATTGATGGTGAGAAATATCAAACTCTGTTAGGGGTTACGGGATCCGGAAAAACCTTTACAGTAGCTAATGTCATTCAGGAAGTTCAGAGACCAACTTTGGTTTTGGCCCACAACAAAACGTTGGCTGCCCAGTTGTATTCCGAATTCAAGCAATTCTTTCCCAATAATGCTGTAGAATACTTTGTTTCTTACTACGATTATTATCAGCCGGAAGCTTTTATGCCAGTTAGCGGAGTGTTCATTGAGAAAGATCTGTCCATCAATGAGGAGCTGGAAAAAATGCGTTTGAGTACTACGTCTTCCCTGCTTTCAGGACGTCGTGATATTTTAGTCGTAGCTTCGGTTTCCTGCTTGTATGGTATTGGAAATCCTGTTGAATTTCAAAAAAACGTCATTGAAATATCGAGAGATCAGGTCATCTCCCGAACTAAATTATTACATAGCCTCGTTCAGAGTTTATACTCCAGAACAGAGGCAGATTTTACTCCCGGAACATTCAGAATCAAGGGAGATACAGTAGAAGTATATCCAAGTTATGCTGATGATGCCTTTAGAATTCATTTCTTTGGTGATGAAATCGAGGAAATAGAGTCCTTTGATGCCAAGACTTCGCAAGTCATTGAAAAATTCCAACGACTGACGATTTACCCTGCCAATATGTTTGTGACTTCTCCTGATGTTTTACAAAATGCTATTTGGGAAATCCAGCAGGATTTGGTCAAACAAGTCGATTATTTTAAAGAAATAGGAAAACATCTGGAAGCAAAACGTCTGGAAGAACGTACCAATTTTGATTTAGAAATGATTCGCGAATTAGGGTATTGCTCCGGAATTGAGAACTACTCAAGATACCTTGACGGAAGAGAAGCCGGAACCCGTCCTTTCTGTTTGCTAGACTACTTCCCAAGTGATTATCTGATGGTAGTCGACGAAAGTCACGTGACAATTTCACAGGTTCACGCTATGTACGGAGGTGACCGTAGCCGAAAAGAAAATCTGGTGGAATACGGTTTCCGTTTGCCTGCCGCAATGGACAACCGACCTTTGAAATTTGAAGAATTTGAAGCCATGCAGAATCAGGTAATCTACGTATCTGCGACACCTGCCGATTATGAACTACAGAAAACAGACGGAATTTATGTAGAACAAGTCATTCGTCCAACCGGATTATTAGATCCAATTATTGAAATTAGACCCAGTTTGAATCAGATTGATGATTTGATCGAAGAAATTCAGGTTCGCTGCGAATTAGACGAAAGAGTTCTGGTAACTACTCTGACAAAAAGAATGGCCGAGGAACTTGCCAAATATTTGACTAAAGTAAACATTCGTTGTCGCTATATACACTCCGATGTAGATACTTTAGAGCGTATCGAAATCATGCAGGATTTGCGTAAAGGTATTTTTGATGTTCTAATTGGAGTAAACTTACTTCGTGAAGGATTGGATTTACCTGAAGTTTCACTTGTTGCTATTTTAGATGCTGATAAAGAAGGCTTTTTAAGAAGTCACAGATCACTTACACAAACTATTGGTCGTGCCGCAAGGAACCTGAACGGAAAAGCAATTATGTATGCCGATAAGATTACGGCGAGTATGCAAAAAACGATTGACGAAACCAATTATCGCAGAGCCAAACAGATCAATTTTAATACTGAAAATAATATTACGCCTCAGGCCTTAAACAAAAAAATCGACAGTGCTTTTACTAAAAATCCACTGGTGGAATATGAATTAGGACATACTTTACCGACAGCAGCAGAACCTGAAACCGCTTATCTATCTAAACCGGAACTGGAAAAAATGATTCGTGAAAAACGAAAATCAATGGAGAAAGCAGCAAAAGAACTGGACTTTTTACAAGCTGCAAAACTACGTGACGATATTAAAAAACTTCAGGAACAACTGCCTTAAACACATCATTTTAAAATAACGTACAAAAAAATAAAAGAAGAATTTATTCTTAAAATTATTTAAGAAATATTTTATAAGGAATTTCAAATTCACTAGTTTTAACAAAAATTTTAAACTCTGAAATGAAATATCTTTTATTCCTTTTTACTTTTTTTGGTTTCAACGCTCATGCTGTCGCACAATCTGAAAATAACGATTTTTGGAATAAAGAAATAGAAAATTCTTCGGACATTATAAAACCAAATATTCTTTCTAATCATCCCTTAGGAATTTATATTTCGAGGTTAAATCACAGTTTTAATGTTCGTTCTCCTGATAAATACTCTTTTTCATTTGAAGTTTCGAGCGGTAATGTTGTTCTTCCTTATGTTAAATCATACGAATTAACAGATCCTAACGACCAAAAAATAGCCAAAAATTTGCCTTGGCATACACGGGAGTTTTCTTTCGATTTAAATAAAGTTCCTGCCAATACTAAAGAGTTTTTTGCAGATGGAGTTATTCGATCGTATCGATTCACTTTTACTTTACCCATCACGGTTCACCACGAACTTAATTTCGGTTTGCGAATGAATTCTCTCGATGGTGGAAAATATCCCTACTCAATTTTTACTTCGGATGAAACAATCGAATGGTTTCACAGTAATATTGCTGGTGGCGAAGATCCGTTTTCACGTCGACATTATGGTCTCAATAAAGCCGGAATCTCATATAAGGATGAAAACGATAAGGTTCTGACAATGAATAATGGCAATTTTACCATTCCCGGAATTGATATCAATTACAACTATTATCCCAAATTAGAAATGAATGAAAAGCATCATATCTATCTGAATTTCGGAACGCAACTTGGCATTAACACTTCCAAATATAATCCTGTAGCTGATTTTGGAGTTTCTGCTTCTATTCTGAAAAAGAAAATCATTAAAAACAAAAACATTCTAAGTTTTGGTGCCAGCGCAGGAGTTTTACGACAGCATTTTTTAGAATATGGCGACCGTGTAAACATCAGCAGTCAGAATTTCTTTTATAGTTTTGAAGGTCTTATTGATTATAAGGTAAAACTCAAAAACAACAACCGTATTTCGTATGGCATCAATTATAATTTTCAGACTTCTTACAACAAAAAAAATGAGCGGGATTATATCGTTCTGACGGGAGAAAGAATAAATACCCATTGGCAAAAAACGATCTCTCATTTATACGAAAACTTAGAAGGATGGAATTTTATCTGTACCTACTCTACAAAAAGATTTTCTTATTTTATATACTTCAGAGAAGATTTAAATTTAGACAATGCGCCCGATTTTCAAACCGGTATTGGTTTAAAAATGTCCATTAAAAAAAAGTAATTATCTGATCTGAAGCTTAAAAATTTAATTGTGCTGTTCCTGAAATACTTTCAGTAAAAGCTTAGGATCAATTATAGCATTTGGTGCTTTTTTCATTAAATCGAGAACACGTCGGGTTGCAATGGGATTCAAGCCCATTTCGATCGAAATTTGCTGTATGGCTTTGGCTTCTTTTTCATGCAAGATACCATCGCAATACATAATCAGCGCCAGTCGATAAAATTGCTGAATGCGCTGAAACTCCGATTTTATAACTGAACCGGCACTTTCCTGATGAAATAAATCACGAAAAACATCGGGACTAATATTTAATTCCTGAGCCACCAACCACAAAAACTCATACTCTCTTTTATGCAACTGTCCGTCAACGGTAGAGAAAGCAATCATTTCTAAAAGTAAACTTATCTTTTCGGCTTCGGTATTCATCAATTTATTATTTTTAGCTAAAATATTGTTTTTAACTCTAAAACGCAACAGTACTCATGATTAGGAGATTTTTCTTTTTTATTTTCTTATGGGTAACTGCTGTCGCAAGCGCACAAGAGAGTACTGCTTCAAAAAACGTATCTACCTTTACCATCGAAGCTCCTCAGCTAAAAACAACAAAAAAAATATGGATTTATCTTCCTGACGGATATGCCGCTTCGGCCAAAAAGAGATACAGCGTGATTTACATGCACGATGCCCAAAATTTGTTTGATGGCAAAACTTCGTACGCGGGCGAATGGAATGTAGATGAAAAACTGGACAGTCTGAAAGCACCCCTAATCGTAGTAGGCATTGAACATGGAAATGACAAACGTTTAAACGAATTGACTCCATATAAAAATGAAAAATACGGCGGTGGTGAAGCTGATAATTACCTTGATTTTATTGTAAAAACGCTAAAACCTTATATCGACCAAAATTACAGAACCAAAACTAAGGCCAAAAATACCCTGATTATGGGAAGTTCACTTGGCGGATTGGTTTCGTACTATGCCGTGTTAAAATATCCCGAAATCTTCGGAAAAGCAGGTGTATTCTCGCCATCCTTCTGGTTTTCAAAAAACATTTATACTTTGACGGAACAAACTCCTAAAGTCAAAACTAAAATTTACTTTTTATGCGGAGACAAAGAAAGTGACGATATGGTAAGCGATATGACAAAAATGGAACGCCTTCTGGACACTAAGCGTTGCTACTGCCTTCATCTCACCAAATCTAAAATTGTAAAAGGCGGCGAACATAATGAAAAACTTTGGCGTGATGGTTTCGCAAAAGCAATAATCTGGCTGGGCTATTAAATAAAAAAAACAGACTTATGGAATTAATTTTAAGAGAATACAATTTAAAACTCAAACATACTTTTACCATTTCCAGAGAATCGATTGATTTTCAGCCTTCACTGATTGTGGAGCTTAAAAGCGATGGCTTTTCAGGTTTTGGAGAAGCAACTTCAAATCCGTATTACAAAACAACTGTTCCGGTAATGATTCAGGATTTAGAAAAAATCAGAAGCATTATCGAAAGCACAACCACTGAAACTCCCGAAGTTTTCTGGTCCAAAATTTATCCGTATTTAAAGAATGACATGTTTGCTTTATGTGCTTTAGACATGGCTTATAACGACTTATACGCACGCAAAAATGGCAAGAAATTATATGAATTATGGAATTACTCTACAGAAAAAAATCCGCTTACGGATTACACCATTGGTATCGCCTCCATAGACAAAATGGTTTCGAAAATGCAGGAACTGCCGTGGCCTATTTATAAAATTAAATTAGGTACCAAAGAAGATATTGCCATTGTCAAAGAACTTCGAAAACACACCGATGCCATTTTCAGAATCGATGCCAATTGCGGCTGGGATGTTGAGGAAACCATAAACAACGCCATTGAGCTCAAAAAACTAGGGGTAGAATTCCTCGAACAGCCCATGAAAGCCGATGACTGGGAAGCCCATAAGGAAGTTTTTAAACATTCGGTCTTACCTGTAATAGCCGACGAAAGCTGCATTATTGAAGAAGATGTCGCCAAATGTTTCAATCATTTTCATGGCATAAATGTAAAGCTTGTAAAATGCGGAGGTCTGACTCCGGGGAAACGCATGATCGAAGAAGCCAAAAAATTAGGGCTCAAAACGATGGTGGGCTGCATGACCGAATCGACCGTGGGAATCTCGGCTATTGCCCATTTGCTCCCTCAGCTGGATTATGTGGATATGGATGGAGCCTTACTTCTAGCCCAGGATATTGCCACCGGAGTGACCATAAAAAATGGTGTAATTCATTATTCTGAGCTTAACGGCACCGGAGTAACCTTAATCTAATTTTTATGAACGTAGACCAATTTCCGGACAGAACTATTGAAATCAATCAGGAACAATACTTGTATTTTGGTGGAACTGCTTATTTGGGATTACCCACCAATAAAGCTTTTCAGGAATTGGTCATTCAAAATATACAAAAATGGGGAACCACTTACGGCAGCTCCCGCAATGCCAATATAAAACTAACGGCTTATGAAAATGGTGAGGCTTTTCTCGCCCGTCACATACAGGCCGAAAGTGCCGTTACGGTGTCTTCAGGAATGCTGGCCGGAAAATTGGTTACGGAACAATTAACTAAAACCACCGATTGTTTCTTTCATTTTTCAGATCTGCATACCGCAATTAAAACGCCCAACAGTTTACCAATATTTTTGAACAATCAGATACATCCACGTCTGACCGATTCTAAAGCAGAGAAAATCACTATTCTTACTGACGGAGTTCCTTCCTATCAAACCAAAGCTGTTGATTTATCTGTTTTAAAAGAAATCCCAAGTCATAAAGAAGTCACTTTAGTTATCGATGAATCGCATTCGTTTGGAATTTTAGGAAAAAATGGCTGCGGAATTTATTCACACATCAACCTTCCCATTAAACGCAAAATTATGGTTTCGTCTTTAGGAAAAGCGTTCGGCTTAAATGGTGGTGTTATTGCCAGTGATACTTCTTTCATCGATCAGATAAAAAATACGGATACTTTTATATCGGCTGCCGGAATGAATCCCGCTTTTGTTCAGACGCTGGCCGATGCATCGGATATTTATCGTGTTCAGCATCAAAAATTAATGGAGAATCTACATTATCTGGATACAAAACTTATCAAAAGTGAGCATGTAAAATTTGATAAAACATATCCTTTGATTTACATTGAAATGAAACGTATAACGGATACTCTTAGAGCAAATAAAATTATTATCGCCAATTTCAGGTATCAAAAAAATTCGAGAGATATTAATAGAATTGTAATTACAGCCAATCACACTAAAAATGATTTAGACAAACTAATTGACGTTTTGAATCAAAGCAACAGCTTATAAAAAAACAGCTCTGATCAAAAAATCAGAGCCGCTTTCGTTTTTATTTATCCCACCAAACCGGTGTGACCATTGATTTAAAGTTTAATTCATAATTTGCTTTATTCGCGTTTCTTTCGTTAGTAGAATAAATAAATCGTCTTATCCATTTTCCTCCATTAGCAGGATCAGCAGCTTTTGGCAGGGTTAATCCCGGAAAAACGTTTGTAGAAAAATCGTATCTTCTGTAATCATTAAATGTTTCGCAGTTCAAATAGAGTGCTATATTTTTTTGTCTCATAATATCTTTCAACTGCAAACTGGCGGCACCTTTATTGATAGAAACATCTCCCAAATAAGCATTTTTATCAGGAGCGGAAACTCCCAATTTATCCATGTTTGCGCCAATAGCATCCATATAGGCGCTATACCCTATTGCATTTGTTCCGGTACTTGTCGCATTACCTCCATTTAAAATAAATTGTGCTTCAGCCTGCATTAGTTTAACTTCAGAAAAGGACAAAATAACAACTGGTGAATCTATTTTTGAATAATAAGAATACAGCCCTATTTTAGCATTAGGTGCCGGTGTTCCTTTTGATCCCTGGCCAGGTTCTCCACCAATATAATTCCCCGGAACATTAGGATTTGGATCTTTAGGATTCACAACCCCATCTGTTACAGGATAACTTCTAAGATCAATCAGTAATGGCATTCTGGGATCCATCGTTACCGTTTTAAAAGTAAATGTACTTCCGTTCATAAAACCAATAAATTGCTTGGTTATCAAATAAGATGCATTTCCGGTATTAAGTCCTAATTGGTTATTATACCACGGATTTGTCTGTACTTTATTGTAAATCAATTGAAAGTCATCTGCATTGGAGGTTATTCCTTTTGCCAAATAAGAAACTACTGTACTGGCAGCAGTTGTTGCATTAATTTTTGATAAGTGCAGTGCATATCTCGCTTTAAAACTATAGGCGGCTTTTATCCATTTTTCAACATTTCCGCCATAAACAAGGTCTTCTTTTCCCGGAGCAAAAGAGGATGTGTTAGGAGCCGATAAATTGGCAATTCCCTGATCTAACAGGTTGTTTATACCTTTGTAGACCTCTTCCTGGCCGTCATATTCCGGCTTAAAATTCTGTGCTGCCAAAGACGCCTGCGAAAAAGGTATATCTCCGTACAGATCCGTCAACAATCCAAAATTTACTGCTTGTAAAATTTGAACAATGCCCTTGTAATGTGATGATTTTGTTTCATCAGCTTTATCAGCTACTTCTTTCAGATTTCCTAAAGCCTTTACATACGCAGAAGACCAATAGCTATCTAAGGATTCTTCGTAATGATTGTCTACCCCTACTGACGAATTAAGTGCTGAGGAAGTATATTGCGTTAGCAAAGAAACTCTGGTCGCAGCAGCATACTGAGCATCAAATGTATAGTAAATTGCAGGCCCCAATAAATCTTTCAGATTCTTATTCGCATCAGGTATTACATTTCCTGGTGTATTTATATCAAAATAATCATCGCTACAGCTATAAGTTGTCAGGACAATGCTTATTATCAAGAATGTTTTGATTATATTTTTCATCTTTTATAAATTAAAATCCTAGATTAATACTAAATGAATATGATTGTGTAAGCGGAGTGGTCAAACCTGTAAATCCGTAAACATTTGTACCGGCACTGTAGCTGGAACCTTCCGGATCGAAACCATCAAATGGTGTCCAAATCAAAAAATTACTCCCCGATACGGTAAAAGACAAATTAGAAACACCAATGGTTTTTAATGCTTCTTTGGTCATGTTATAAGTAACCGACACATTTCTAAGCTTAAACCAGGAGGCATCCTGTATAAGAGCATCTGCAGCTGTATTATAAATCGTATTGTTGTAATAATTGTTGCGTAACGATTTATTTATGGGGATATCATTAGGCACATATCCTCCCGCTCCATCCGATTTTACACCGTCTAAAACGGCAGTTTCGCTTCTGTCAGCCGTAACTCCCAGAACACCATTTCTAATTCCGTTTCTTCTGGCTGTATCATACGCATCTCCGCCTTTTTTATATTCCAGCAAAAAACCGATATCAAAATTTTTAATTTTGAAGGTATTGTTTAGAGTAGCTACCCAGTCCGGAAAAGCCTCACCAATCTTGCCTATTGCTATGGCTCCCGTACTTGTTTTATTAAAAACAGGCAATCCGTTTGCACCAATCACTACTTTACCGTCTACTCGTTGCCAGGACTGGCCATAAAGTGTTCCGGCTGCATCGCCCAAACGTACTTGTGAAGTTATATTGGTAGCCTGAGAGTCATATCCGAAAATAATATTTTCAAAAGGCAGTTCTGTAACTTTAGTTTTATACTGTGTAAAATTTAGCGTAGATGTCCAACTAAACTTTGGATTTTTAAACCAATCTGCACCTAAAGTCAATTCGTTTCCTGTTGTTTTTAAAGATCCCCCATTGTCCCAAAATGCAGTAATTGAAGAGGATTGTGGCACGATTCTTTGAATAATCTGATCATCACTAACTCTGTTAAAATAAGTATATTCCAATCGTATTCTATCTCTAAAAAAACGTAAATCAGTCCCTATTTCCCAAGTCGATATAATTTCGGCTTTCAAATTTGGATTGGCATCAACAGATGTGGCAGATACTCCTCCAACTCCGTTGAATGGAAAGTTTACATCTTTTATATTTTTTCTAAAGATCGCAAACGGAGGCGTTTTTCCGCTTTGTGCCCAAGATGTTCTTAATTTTCCATAAGACAAAATAGATTTGTTCTGGTCTATCAGATCTCCAAAAAGAAAAGACAAATTCGCAGAATAATAATCAAATTTATTATTCTTTATCGGCAAAGTAGATACCTGATCGTATCGCCCCGTAACACCCAGATAAATAATTTCTTTATAATCTGCTTTTGCTTCAAAAAAGTTACCCACGTTTCTTACGCGCTCTTCACCCGAATTATAAGCAAACAAATTGGTCGCATTAGAAATATTATTAAAATCGGTTATAAAAATCCCTTCTCCTCTTACATTTGAATAGGTGTTTTTGGTATCCAAAATTTGATTTCCTAAGGTAAGGGTGGTATTAAAATTTCCAAATTTTTTATTGGCCGTAATCACAAAACTGGAATTGAGTCCCGTAAAACCAATATTTTCATCCAGAATAAAACCATTTACGGCTGTTCCCACATCAAGATTAGCAGGAACATATCTGTTTCTCGTTTCAGAATAATTATCTACACTAGCTCTATACACAAAGTTCAACCATGAAGTTGCCTGATAATTAAAATCGGCCGAAGCAATAATACGATTTACATCATCTTTTAAATTACTTACAGAAGTAAAATATCTTGGCTGATCGATAATACCATTTGTATAATCTTTTTCTTTACCGGCAGCGGTAAGATAATCATTTACATCAATAGAGGGTGACCAATAGGCCAGAGAACTCATAACCGATTTGTCTCCATTATTAGATCTTACACCTCCGGATTTTGTGTAAGCAAAAGAAGACCCTATTTTAAATTTTTCAGAAATCTGATACCCTCCATTTGCTTTAAAAGTTTTTCTTTGGTAAGAAGTATTTGGTACAATACCATCATCTTTACTGGTAGAAGCAGATACAAAATAATTGATTTTCTCTGTTCCTCCGCTTACACTCACACCTAAATTTTGAGTCACACCCGTTTTAAAGAAATCTTTATAAAAATTTCTGTATTTAATTCCTGCACCATCTGAACTGGAATATTCCGGTCCAAAACTCCAGAATCCTCCCGGGCTTGCAGGATTTACCCATTCAAAACCACTGGGGCTATCCGATACGGTACTTTTTACATAAGAAGCTCCGTTTAGACCTTCTCTGTATTTGGATTGCAGCTCCGGATAATGATTTACCTCACTAAAAGAAATGCTGGAATTGATATTAATTTTTGGTTTTCCTTCTTTTCCTTTTTTAGTAGTGATAATAATCACACCATTACCAGCCAAAATACCATACAATGCTGTAGCACCGGCTCCTTTAAGCACAGTATAGCTTTCGATATCCTCTGGATTAATATCTATTGCTCTGTTAGAAAATGAAAACTGTTCTCCGCTACTCACTGAATTAGAGCCTTTTGAGGGAGCTACATTTCCTATAGCCGTAGAATTATTTACAGGGTTACCATCAATAATTATCAAAGGCTGATTATTATTAGACGGATCTAAAGAAGAAACACCACGAATAACAATATCTACACCTGCACCAACTCCTCCGGAGGTTTTACTTATGGTTACTCCCGCTACTCCTCCTTGCAAACTCTCAAGAGCATTTAATTGGCCCGGTCTTTCAATATCCGAAGCTTTCAAAGTCTGGCTGGCATAGCCCAAGGATTTTGTTTTATTTTTTATACCAAAAGCAGTTACCGTCACTGCATCCAACTCTTTGGAATCCGGATTCATCTTTACATTCAAAATACTTCCTGTTACGGTAGCTTCATTCATTTTGTACCCAACGAACGAAAATAACAGGACTGATCCTTTATTTACGCTAATGGCAAAATCCCCGTCTAAACCTGAAGTAGCAGTATTGGATGTTCCTTTTTCCAGGATATTTACACCTGGCATTGAAACTCCCCTCTCATCTGTTACGCTTCCTTTTACCGTTATTTTTTGTGCAAACAGTATGCCTGAAGCAAGTAAGAACAAAACGAAGGAAAAGGTGAAATTCTTTTGTTTCATAAAAATTTAGTTAAAAATGGTTAATAATTTGGTTTGTTAGACCCGTAATTTAACACTTTATTTCACTAAAAATCCTTTTTTGCGTCAAAAATTTAAAGGTATTTCTTATAAATACCCTTTTAAGCAAAAAACAGCTAAAACCACATCACTAGCAAATTAATTAACTAATTCCATGAATTTTCACTAATTAAATTTGAACGCAATACAATTTGCGAAAATTCATGAAATTCGTAGCAAAAAAACTTCGTCTCACTCAATAAATTGCAATCAAATTACATTTAAAACGTACCTTTGTAAAAAATTAAACGATGACGAACAACGATATCCTAAAAAAACTTCGCGTGGCTTTGATGCTCCGTGACGACCAAATAGTAGAAATTTTAGAATTAGTAGATTTTAGAATTTCAAAATCAGAATTGGGCGCTTTTTTTAGAGCCGAAGATCATGAGAATTATATGGAATGTGGCGATCAGGTTTTGCGTAATTTCTTAAACGGACTGGTAATTCATTTAAGAGGAACAAAAGAGAACCCTAAAAACCCAAATGATGTTTTAGCCAAGCATAAAGCTGAAATCCCAAAGAAAGACAGTTCAAACCGACCTGAATTTAAAGCTGCTCCAAAAGATCCTGAAAGAGCAAGAGGCGATCAAAGTTCATCAAAATCAAGTTCAGCTGCCAAAAAACCTAAAAAGAAAGAGTTCCCAAAAGGCAACGGAAAACCATCAGTGGTAGAAAAAGTAGTGTACAAAAACGGTAAGAATAAAAAGTAGTTTTTTTACCGCAAGGAGCGCTTTTTACCGCAAAGAGCGCAAGGTTTTTTAACTATAAGAATCTATACAACCGCAAAGTTCGCAAAGCTTTATCTATATATAGCTTTGCGAACTTTGCGTTTATTAAGCACAATCTAAGAAAAAACTTTTGCGACCTTTGCGGTTATTAAGTACAATCTAGAAAAAAACTTTGCGAACTTTGCGGTTACTAAGCGCAACCTAAGAAAAAAACTTTTGCGCCCTTTGCGGTTAAAAATCACCATCAAAGTAAACTATATCTTATTCTGATCAATTCGTTCGAAAAAAGCATCTTTAAAAGTTGCTCCAATAGGCAGTTCTTTACCATTGACAAAAACCGAAAAACTGTCTGTCGATTCGATTTGTTTCAAAGCCAGCACATATGATTTATGTATCTGGACAAAATTTCTTTCAGGCAGCGATTCGATTACATTTTTCAAAGACGAATGTGTAATAATTTGCTGATTCAGCGTATGAATACAAACATAATTCTGAAGACTTTCTACGTATAAAATCTCATCTAAAAACAACTTTATAAATTTATTTTTTCCGTCAGTTTTAATAAAAATAAAATCAGCCGAATTGTTATTCGATATAACTTCTGTTTTTGAGTCCCCATTTAGTTTGGAAACAGCCTGATAAAACCGTTCAAAAGCAATTGGTTTCAACAAATAATCAACAGCATTTAATTCAAATCCCTCCAAAGCAAAATCGGGATAAGCCGTTGTAAAAATTACTTTTATCTCTCTAGAAATGATTCTTGAAAGCTGCAAACCCGTTAGTTGCGGCATCTGAATATCCAGAAAAATAACATCAACACTATGTGTATTTAGAAATTCCAATGCTTTCAACGCATCATTGAAAACAGCTGTTTTTTCCAAAAAAGATACTTTCCCGATATAATTTTCGAGAATACGCGTTGCCGGCGGTTCATCATCAACAATGATACACTTCAATTTCATATTACTTTTTTAATGGTATTTTTAAATAAGTTTTAAAGGTATTCTTTTCTGCTATTTTCTCGAGTGTAAACTCACCTTTATAAGCATGCTCTAAACGTTTGCTAAGATTATCAAAACCAATTCCGGTTGAAGAATAATTTTCACCTGCACCATTATAGTTAAAGGTTGAAAGCTCTAAAAAACTTTCTTTTATTACGATAGCAATAACCGCTTTCTCATCTTCTTTATTCACTTTTCCATGTTTGAAAACGTTCTCAATAAAATGTACCAGCACCGACGGAAGAATCTTTTCTGTTGAATAAGTCCCTTCAATTACAAAATCTAAATAAAGCTGATCTTCAAACCTTTTTTTCTGCAAATGAATATAGTTTTGTACAAATTGAATTTCTTTAGAAAGTAATACCTCATCCTTTTCCGTTTCTGTAATTACGTAACGCAGCAAATCCGAAAGTACTAAAATATCCGAAGCCATTTCATCTTCTTTCAAAACCAACTGACTGTAAAAGGAATTTAAAGTATTAAACAAAAAATGCGGACTCACCTGCGATTTCAACATTTGGAGTTCTGCCTTTTTATTTTCTAATACTAATTCCTGATTTTGTTTTTGCGTTTCCTGAAAATGAAAAAACAGATAAGCCAGACTACTCAAAATAACAGCGGGAAGCCCAAAGAAAAAATTATCCTTAATATAATAGCTTAACTCTCTGGTTTCTTTTGCATAATTATGAATTCCGGTAAGCTCATATAATATCACTTCCTGGACAAAATAACGTATTGCTGAAAAAATCAACAGGGAGACAGGAATACTCATCACAAAAAAAAGAATTTTCTTTTTGTTTAAAAACCATTTACAAAAAGTGTAAAAATTTAAAAAGTAGACAATGAAGATTACCACTATAAAACTAATGTTAAACATAAAGGAAATCCTGTTGAATACAAGATCCAGATCCCGATTGTTAATCCCAATTTCCCAAAGGTTAAAGGTGATATACAAGCCCAGAAAAAGAAAGATATGATAAGACAATGGAATTTTTAGCTTCATAATAATGTTATTATCCTTTCAAAAATACAACTATGACTTCATATGAATACTACATTTATATAAAACCTATATTTTGGGTGACGAACCATCAAAAACGATACACCAAATTTTTCAACCGCAGATTCTCAAGGTTTGCAATCTGAAATTTACCGTTCATCAAAAACTAAAATTTCACCTGAAAAGCTATGCTACATTTGTCCTGAATTTAAAAACCAATCATCATGAAAAAAATCACCTTATTATTACTTGCTGTTATCGCATTTAATACCATTTCCGGACAATCAAAGAAAAAACAAATACTTTTACTTGGAACCTTCCATTTTGAAAACCCGGGACTTGACGTTGCTAAAATCAACAGCTTTAATGTGATGTCAGACAGAAGCCAAAAAGAACTGGAGAACATCACCAATAAAATAAAAAAGTTTGGTCCTAATAAAATTTTTGTAGAATGGAATTACCAAAAACAAGACAAACTGGACAAATTCTACAATAGAAATACGGACAGTTTACTTCGTAAACAATCAGATGAAATTGTACAAGTCGCTTTAAGATCAGCTAAAAAACTAGGTCATAAAAAACTATATGCCATTGATTACAACAACACCGACTTCCCATATGATAGTCTCGTAAAAGGAATGACAGCTGCCGGTCAGTTTGATCTAATCAAAAAGAATGAAGAAACTATGAAATATTATGAAAAGAGTCAAAATGAAAAAATTGCCAAATATTCACTGACTGAACTGCTGTTAGACATCAATACCAAAAAATCGAATGAAGACAATATTGGCTGGTATGTTGAAACGGCTACTAAAGGAGGCAAAACGGACGATTTTGTGGGGGCTTACTTAGTTTCGGAATGGTACAGAAGAAACCTTTATATGTATGCTTTAATTCAAAAACTAACCGAAAGTAAAGACGACAAAATCATGGTTTTATTAGGTGCCGGACATACTGCAATGATCAGAGAATTTGTTGAACACAATCCTGATTTTGAAATTGTAGAACTGGCGGCGGTTTTAAAATAGTCAGGGATCATTTAACCGCAAAGCACGCAAAGAATTTAACTTAAGATTGCCAATAGAAACGCAAAGTTCGCAAAGCTATTTGTTTAAAAAAGCCACGAATTAACGAATTTTTATTCTCAAAGATTATAAAAAAATAATTCGTGAATTCGTGGCTAAAAAAACTTTGCGAACTTTGCGTAATTCTTTGTGCTCTTTGCGGTTAAAAACAAAAAAAATCCACTCCTTTCGGAATGGATTTTCTATATAAATTGATTTCTTATTTAATTAAGAAAGAGCAGCTTTAACCTGATCAGCAGCTTCCTGAAATTGAACAGCTGATAAAATTGGCATACCTGAATTGTCAATTAATTCTTTTGCAATTTCAGCATTTGTTCCTTGCAAACGAACGATAATTGGCACATTGATAGCATCACCCATGTTTTTGTAAGCATCAACAACACCTTGAGCAACACGGTCACAACGAACGATTCCTCCAAAGATATTGATCAAAATAGCTTTTACGTTAGGATCTTTTAAGATAATACGGAAAGCTGTTTCAACACGTTTTGCATCAGCAGTTCCACCAACGTCTAAGAAGTTAGCAGGCTCAAAACCAGCGTATTTAATTAAATCCATAGTTGCCATTGCAAGACCAGCTCCGTTTACCATACAACCTACAGTACCGTCAAGATCTACATAGTTCAATCCTACTTCTTTAGCTTCAACCTCGATTGGATTCTCCTCACGGATATCTCTCATCTCAGCATATTTTGCTTGTCTGTATAAAGCATTATCATCGATATTTACTTTAGCATCAACAGCCATAATTTTGTTATCTGAAGTTTTCAAAACCGGGTTGATTTCGAACATAGATGCATCAGAACCAACGTAAGCATTGTATAATGAATCGATGAATTTCACCATTTCTTTAAAAGCATTTCCAGAAAGACCTAAGTTAAAAGCAATTCTTCTTGCTTGAAAACCTTGTAATCCAACAGTTGGATCAATTTCTTCTGTAAAGATTAAGTGTGGTGTATGTTCAGCAACTTCTTCAATATCCATTCCACCTTCAGTAGAATACATAATCATGTTACGTCCTGTACCTCTATTCAATAAAACAGAAACATAAAACTCAGAAGTTTCACTTTCGCCAGGATAATAAACATCTTCAGCAACTAAAATTTTGTTTACTTTTTTACCCTCAGCAGAAGTTTGAGGTGTAATCAATTGCATTCCGATGATTTGTTCAGCAATTTCTTCAACTTGTTGCAAGTTTTTAGCCAACTTCACTCCACCACCTTTTCCACGTCCACCTGCGTGAATTTGTGCTTTTATCACATGCCATCCTGTACCAGTTTCGGCAGTTAATTGTTTTGCAGCAGCCACAGCTTCAACCGCATTGTTAGCCACAATTCCGCGTTGAATGCGTACTCCGTAACTTGCTAAAATTTCTTTTCCTTGATATTCGTGTATGTTCATAATATAGAATTTGTCTGGTTCTGAATTTATTTCAGAATAAAAGTGCGACAAAAGTAGCAAAATTCAACTTAATAGTAAAATCTTTTTCAATTAAATAATACGTGTGATATGCACTAAACGTTTATTCTTTTTGAATGCAAAGAAATGGTTAACTAAATAATTTGTTAATATTAACTCAAAACCACTAAAACGTTTGATATTTAACAAAAACACTACCGTATTTATTAGCCTTACAGCGATTTTTCTTAATATATTTTAATCTGAATTGTCATTTTAATAATTCGCAATGGGTAAAATAACAATATTATCAATTAAGAAGTCTTTTTCTAATATTACAACAAAAATGAAAGCCAAATCACAATTTCAATACATTATATTTAACGAAATCTCTATTTTTGTAGAAAAAATATCAAGAATGAAAGTTAAAGAACAAGGGCTTTATTTGCCTGAATTTGAACACGACAATTGTGGTGCAGGATTTATTTGTAATTTGAATGGTATTAAATCAAATGATATTATTCACAAAGCATTGGATATCTTAATAAAATTGGAACATCGTGGTGCAGTTAGTTCTGATGGAAGAACTGGAGACGGAGCTGGAATTTTATTCGACATCCCACATGATTTTTTTAAAAAGGTATGTGACTTTGAAATCCCTGAAACACGTGAGTATGCAGTAGGAATGGTTTTTTTACCAAAAAGCAAAAACCAGGTTTCTTTTTGTATCAACGCTTTCGAATCAACTATTAAGGATCAGAACTTAAAGATCCTTGGCTGGAGAGATGTACCTGTTGAAGTGGAAAATTTAGGGCAGATTGCCGCAGAAAAAGAACCAACAGTTAAACAGGTTTTTGTTAGCAAAAACGGTCAGGATTTAACTGAAAATGAATTTAATGCAAAACTTTTTGCAGCTAGAAAAATTGCCGAACATGCCGTGAGAGGATCTAAAACCTCAGAAAGTCACATGTTTTATTTCTCTAGTTTATCGACAACTACCATAATATATAAAGGTCTATTGATGCCGGAAGACATCAGCCGTTATTATGTTGACTTAAAAGATCCCGATTTAGTGACTCGTCTGGCATTGGTGCACCAGCGTTTCTCTACCAATACTTTCCCTTCATGGGAATTAGCACAGCCGTTTAGATACATGTGTCATAATGGCGAAATCAATACACTTCGTGGAAACGTAAGTCGTATGCGTGCCCGTGAAGAATTGATGCAAAGCAAAGTTTTTGGCGATGATATCAAAAAACTATTCCCAATCATCTTAGAAGGAAAATCAGATTCTGCTTCTATGGATATGGTCGTAGAACTTTTATTAATGACAGGACGTTCCCTACCGGAAGCAATGATGATGGTCGTTCCGGAAGCTTGGGAAAAACACCAGACTATGTCTCCCGAGAAAAAAGCATTCTACGAGTTTAACGCTTGTATTATGGAGCCTTGGGATGGCCCTGCCTCTATTCCGTTTACAGATGGTAATGTGATTGGTGCTTTACTAGACCGAAACGGATTACGCCCTTCTCGTTATACCTTAACCAAAAGCGGTTTCGTAATCATGTCATCAGAAATTGGTGTATTAGATATCGAACCGGAAGATGTGATTCAGCATGGTCGTCTTGAGCCAGGAAAAATGTTCCTGGTAGACATGAACGAAGGCCGTATTATTGAAGACGAAGAAGTTAAAAAATCAATCGTTACAAAACGTCCGTACAAAGAATGGCTTGATGCAAATTTATTGCCATTATCTAATATTCCATACACCAACAACCCTACTCCGGTTGAAAAACTGGATTTCTTAACCAGACAAAAATTATTTGGTTATACAATTGAAGATTTAAAAACAATCATTAACCCAATGGGAGGTCAGGGAGCTGAAGCTATCAGTTCTATGGGTAATGACACTCCTTTGGCTGTTTTATCAGACCAGCCTCAATTGTTGTACAACTATTTCAAACAATTATTTGCTCAGGTTACCAATCCGCCTTTGGATGGTATTCGTGAGGAAATAATTACTGATATCAGTTTAGCCATTGGTGGTGATTTCAATATTTTTGAAATTGAATCGAAACAATGCAAAAAACTAAAAATCCAAAATCCGGTTATTTCCAATGAGGATTTAGATAAGATAAGAAACATTGATCATGTCGATTTCAAATCGGCTACTATTTCTACCTTATATAAGATCGAAAAAGGAGTAAATGGCTTAGAACGCGCCCTTGAAAAATGTGTTGAGGCAACTTTTAAAGCTGTTTCTGACGGATGCAACGTCATTATTTTATCAGACAGAGGCGTAAGTGAAGAACTGGCTCCAATTCCTATGTTGCTAGCTTGTTCTTACATTCACCACTCTTTAAACATTTTACAGGTTCGTTCTAAATTCGGAATCATAATCGAATCTGCCGAGCCTCGTGAACCGCATCATTTTGCTTTATTGTTCGGATACGGCGCAAGTGCAATCAATCCTTACATGGTAAACGAAATCATTCATGATCAGGTGAACCAGGGCTTTATCAAAGGTGTAAAAGCAGATTATGCCATTGTAAATTACAACAAAGCAATTGCAAAAGGAATCGTTAAAATCATGAACAAAATTGGTATCTCTACTTTACATTCGTACAGAGCGGCACAAATTTTCGAGATTTTAGGTCTAAACAAAACTTTTACTTCAAAATACTTCCCTTACACCCCATCAAGAATTGAAGGAATTGGTTTGATAGAAGTTGAAAAAGAAGTGAAGAAACGTTTCCAAAAAGCATTTCCAAATTCAAAAGTAGCAAGTTTGCTTCCTTTAGAAATTGGAGGTATTTACAGATGGAGACGTGGTGGCGAAAAACACATGTTTAATCCAACTACAATTGCAAAACTGCAACAAGCCGTTCGTTTGAACAGCCCTGAAAGTTATAAAGAATACTCTAATATGGTCAATGAGCAAAGCTCAAACTTAATGACTATTAGAGGTATGTTTGAATTCAATAATTTAGATCCAATTTCTATTGACGAAGTAGAGCCATGGACTGAAATTGTGAAGAAATTCAAAACCGGAGCCATGTCATACGGATCCATCAGTCGAGAAGCGCATGAGAACTTAGCGATTGCCATGAACAGAATTGGCGGAAAAAGTAATTCCGGAGAAGGTGGAGAAGATCCAAAACGTTTCCAGAAAGAAATTAACGGTGATTCCAGAAACAGTGCGATCAAACAAGTGGCATCAGGACGTTTTGGGGTTTCGATCAACTATTTGACCAACGCTAAAGAAATCCAGATTAAAATGGCTCAGGGAGCAAAACCTGGTGAAGGTGGACAGTTACCCGGAGAAAAAGTAGTGCCTTGGATTGCCGAAACCAGAAACTCGACACCTTATGTAGGTTTGATTTCACCTCCGCCACACCACGACATTTACTCTATCGAGGATTTATCGCAATTGATTTATGATTTAAAAAATGCCAATCGTGAAGCACGTGTCAATGTAAAATTAGTTTCTGAAGTTGGTGTTGGAACCATCGCAGCCGGTGTCGCCAAAGCAAAAGCCGACGTGATCTTAATTTCTGGTTATGACGGAGGAACCGGTGCCGCACCCTTAACTTCTTTACAGCATACAGGTATTCCGTGGGAACTTGGATTAGCCGAAGCGCAACAAACTTTGATCTTGAACGATTTAAGAAGTCGTGTGGTTCTGGAATGTGACGGACAGCTAAAAACTGGTCGCGACGTCGCCATAGCCGCTTTATTGGGAGCTGAGGAATTTGGTTTTGCAACGGCTCCGCTGGTAGCTTCAGGATGTATCATGATGAGAGCTTGTCACTTAAATACTTGTCCGGTTGGTATTGCCACTCAGGATCCTGAATTGAGAAAAAATTTCAAAGGAACTCCTGAGCACGTGATCAACTTCATGTATTTTATTGCTGAAGAACTGAGAGAAATCATGGCGCAATTAGGTTTCAGAACTTTAAAAGAAATGGTGGGCCAGTCGCAAAAATTAAATGTGAATAAAGCGATCCAACATTACAAAGCCAATGGTTTAGACTTATCATCGATTCTATACAAACCGGAAAAAGCCAAAACAGTTCCAAATCACAATACAACTACACAAGATCATCAACTTGAAAATGTATTGGATTTTGACATCATTAAAGAAGCAATTCCGTCTATCTACAGAAAAGAAAAAACCAGAGTTACCTTTAAGATTAAAAATACAGACCGTTCTGTAGGTGCGATTTTGAGTAATGAAATCTCAAAAATATATGGCGCACAAGGATTACCTGATGATACTATTTTAGTTGATTTTGAAGGTTCTGCCGGACAAAGTTTTGGTGCTTTTGCCACCAATGGCTTGTCGTTTAAAATTCACGGAAACTGTAATGATTATTTAGGAAAAGGACTTTCCGGAGGAAAATTAATTGTAAAAGTACCTCCTACTGCCACTTTCAAACCTGAAGAAAACATCATTATCGGAAACGTTGCCCTTTACGGAGCTATTACCGGAGAGGCTTATATTAATGGAATTGCCGGAGAACGTTTCTGTGTTAGAAATTCCGGAGCAACTGCGGTTGTAGAAGGAATTGGAGATCACGGATGCGAGTACATGACCGGTGGTACGGTGGTTGTTTTAGGAAAAACAGGACGAAACTTCGCGGCTGGTATGAGCGGTGGTGTTGCCTATGTTTACGATCCAAAGCAGCAATTCGATTCAAGGGTATGCAACATGGAAATGGTTGCCTTTGATCCTATCGAAGACGAAGACGTGAGAAAACTAAGAAAACTGATCAAAAACCACTCTCTGTACACCAACAGTCCATTAGCCAAAAGAATTTTAGCAGACTGGGAAAATGAACAGCAGAATTTCGTAAAAGTAATGCCTACAGATTATAAAAAAGCACTACAACGAATTGCAGAAGAGAAAAAAATAGAAGAATTAATAGCTTAATTAAAAGGTTCTGAGATACAAAGGTGCAGAGGTGCTAAGTTTTTTTAACTCACCTCTCACATTTTACAACTCACAACTAAATTTTATTAAAAATGTCATGGGTAAAATAGGCGGATTTAAAGAATATAACAGAGCCGACGAAAGTAATATAGCAGTTGCAGAACGTGTTACGAACTACAACGAATTTACTATTCCGTTAGCAAAAGATCAAATAAAAGAACAAGGTTCGAGATGTATGGATTGTGGAATTCCTTTTTGCCACAGTTCTTGTCCATTAGGAAATCTAATTCCTGATTTCAACGATATGGTGCATCAGGAAGAATGGCAAAGTGCTTTAGAGATTTTACAATCAACAAATAACTTTCCGGAATTTACAGGCCGTTTATGCCCTGCTCCATGTGAAAAATCATGTGTATTGGGAATCATCAAAGAACCTGTTGCCATCGAAAACATCGAAAAAAACATCATCGAAAGAGGTTTTGCCGAAGGCTGGATCAAACCACAAGCACCAAAAACCAGAACAGGAAAAACAGTTGCTGTTATTGGTTCAGGTCCTGCAGGTTTAGCAGCGGCACAACAATTAAACAGAGCTGGTCATACCGTTACTGTTTTTGAAAGAGACAATGCTATTGGAGGTTTATTACGTTACGGAATTCCAAATTTCAAATTAGAAAAAGGCATCATCGACAGACGTGTAGCAATCCTTGAAGCGGAAGGAATCTCTTTTAAAACTAATGTAAATGTTGGTGTAAACTTTAGTATAGACGAATTAAACTCTTTCGATTCTATCGTATTGTGCGGTGGAGCAACCGAAAGAAGAAGTTTACCAACTAAAGGAATCGAAAGCAAAGGCGTTGTTCAGGCAATGGATTTCTTAACTCAGCAGACTAAAGTTTTGTTTGGAGAATCAATTGAAGATCAGGTTATGGCTACTGGTAAAGATGTAATCGTAATTGGCGGTGGAGACACCGGTTCAGATTGTATCGGGACTTCTAACAGGCATGGTGCAAAATCGGTAACCAACTTTGAGATTCTACCAAAACCTCCAGTTGGAAGAAGTGAGACAACTCCTTGGCCATTTTGGCCGCTACAGTTAAAAACCTCATCTTCTCACGAAGAAGGCTGCGACAGAAACTGGTTGATCAATACCAAAGAATTCTTATCGAACGACAAAGGAGAACTGGTAGGATTAAAAACCGTTGAAGTACAATGGAAAATGACTCCGGGTCAGCGTCCTGAACTAATCGAAAAAGAAGGCTCAGAGAAAATATGGCCATGCGATTTAGCTTTATTGGCTTTAGGATTTACAGGTCCTGAGAAAACTTTAAGCGAGCAATTAGGTCTGGAAATCGATATGAGAAACAACTATAAAGCCAAAAATTATCAGACGAATGTACCACACATTTTCACTGCCGGTGATATGAGAAGAGGACAATCGTTAATTGTATGGGCTATTTCAGAAGGTCGTGAAGCAGCAAGAGAGGTCGATTTGTTCTTAATGGGCTCTACGAATCTGCCAACCAAAGGAAACGGAGATTTACCAAGTTTATAAGTCACAGACTCATTTCACCTTTATAAAAACAAAAGAGGCTGTCCGAAAAGTAAGGACAGCCTTGTTTTTATAAATAATTTAGATTGAATTATGATCCAAAAGCAATTTATTTGGTCGGCAAAAATTACACTTCTTAATTCAACGCTGATTTGACGGATTCGCTATCGCGAAGACACTTATAAAAACGGATTCTAAAAATTAAAAAAACTTTTAAATAAGAAAAAAAATCTGTTTTATCCGCGTCGAACTAAAGTAGAGATTTAAACCAATAACATAATAAGAGGAAGTTCATACTTTTCGGACAGCCCCTTTGTTCTGAAATTATGGAATTATACTTCAATTTAGAAGGATTCTTCTAAATTTAAAAATTATACTGAAGCTGTAAAGTGGTGCGTCTTCCCGGAGCACTTACAAAATCTTTATCTCTGGCCTGCCACCATGCAATATTTGGAGAATAATCTTTATTAAACAAATTCTCAACTCCTAATCCTAATCGAAACGATTTATTGATAAGATAAGAACTGCTCAAGTTAAAAACGGTATACTTTTTCACAGGCCCTTCGTTAAAACTGTACAGGTTTGTTGTTCGACTTGGATCAAATCGATCTCTTTTAAAGTTATGCAAAGAACTTAATTCAATATCTAAATCTTTTATAGGGCGTATCTGAATATAAGTCGTAAGCTTTGGAGCCATTATTCGGGATCCGTTAATGTATTTTTCGTAGGTTCCGTTATTATCATTATCTACTTTTCCTTCAATCCAGGCAAAAGCACCGCCAAAACTTAAAATATCCAATGGTTTAAAGCCTACAATAGCCTCGTAACCCCAGATGTTTTCAGGAGCGCGCTGCATCGCAAAAGAACCATCAGCTGACTGAATCGAAGTAGCTCCTAATTGTGATGTGCTCCAGAAACTGGTAACCTCATAGTTGAACCATTTTTTGATCGTTCCGGCTACTCCCATTTCATAATTGTTTACAATTATAGGATCGGTTGGTAATTTTGAGATCACACTTTCTGTAGACGTTCTTAAAATACGCCCTACCTCATTGATCGAAAAGGACTGAGAATAACTCGTAAAAACATTTACCTCCGGCATAATGTTATATCTTAATCCGATGTTTCCAACAAGGGCATTGTAATCTAACTCGCCTCCCTGAACAAAAATACTTTTGGTGTAAGTATTGTTTTTAGCATTCAATACCGGCAATGTATTAAAATCATCCGCTTTAACTTTAATATTTTCATATCTCGCACCCGCTTTTAGAGTGAATTTTCCCCATGCATCAAACTTGATTAAGGCGAAAGGAGCTGTATTGACCATGTTCATTTGTGGTGTCCAGAAACGACCATCCTCTAATTTTTGAACCGTTTTGTCCTGAAGTAAATCCAAACCATAAATTACCTCTGCTTTATAGGTATCATTTGCAAAAAGACGAGAATCAAAATTAATACGCAAACCTTTCTTTTGTGAGGCCACATTCGATTGTCCTCCATTTAAAAACTGATCTCTGTCGTACGAGTAAACTGTTCTGAAATCTTGTGCATAAACATTAACATCCAGAGAAGTATTATTCCAAATCTCCGAATTAGAGTACGACAATCTGAAATTATGATTTCGAGGTGTTCCTTCAGGCGTCCCTAAACGGCCACCGGCTTCTACTCCAATAGTTGGAATTTCTCCCCACTTCCCAATCTTAACATCCTGATCTAAAAATGATTTTGAAGCATAACCCATATACGAGAATTCAAGTCTTTGCTTGTCTGTAAATGCATATCCAACTTTAAACAATCCATTATAGGTATTTAAATTTGATAAACTATAGAACGGTGAAAGATTGACACCATTTGCATCTTTAGATACACCTGATCTTTCCTGTGTAAAACCAACAACGTAATCGAGCTTTTTTAATTTTCCTGCCAACGAAAGCGAAGCTCTGTAACCAAATGATTCTGCGAATGTTTTAGGTTGTGTAATTAGACCAAGTTGTACCGAACCACCAATCTTTTCTTCAGAATGGTTTTTCTTTGTAATATAATTGACAATCCCTCCATCGGCTCCATTACCGTAAATTGAGGTGGCTCCCTTAATTACTTCCACTCTTTCAATCGACGAAGGATCAATTACCTGAAGATCTCTACCTCCATTTCTTAAAGGTGTAGATTGTGGTATTCCATCAATCATCACCAAAAAAGGTCTTCCTCTTAAAGTCTGACCAAAATTTGAAGTCTGATTACTTGCTGTTGCTAAACCCGGAACTGTATATTGTAAAATATTACTGATATTGGAATTCACCATCGTCTGACTTTGGATCTTTTTCGCTCCAACAATCGTAATAGAAGAAACAACTTCTTTTATACTTTCTTTTTTTCGACTTGCAGTCACAATAATATCATCTAAATTATTGGTTTGCAAACTGTCTTTTGATTTTTCCTGAGCAAATCCTACAGTAGTTGTAAGGATAATCAAGCAAAATATAGTAATCTTTTTCATAAATAATCTCTAATAATTTAATTTTGGGGCAAATATAATTTTAATTCACTCTAAATAAGAATTAGAAACCATTAAAAGTTAAAAAAACTTTAAATGTTTATTTTATAACAATTTGTTACAATTTGTTATTTTTCAATTTAAAATTTGTCAATCGGCAAAAGAGTAATAAGTTTGCTGAAAATAGTTTACAGATGCAAGCAAAAGATTTACTGCAGTTAGCAGAACAATTTGGAAGTCCATTATATGTATATGATGCCGAAAAAATCCAATCTCAGTACAACAGATTAACCAAAGCTTTCTCTAAGGTGGAAAACTTAAGAGTTAATTATGCCATGAAAGCATTATCTAACGTTGCTATTCTTCAGTTATTAAAGAACATGGGGTCTGGCCTGGATACTGTATCTATTCAGGAAGTTCAATTAGGACTTCATGCTGGCTATGATCCTGACAAAATTTTCTTTACACCAAACGGAGTTTCTCTTGAAGAAATCGAAGAAGTTGCCGCAATGGGTGTACAAATCAATATTGACAACTTATCTATTCTGGAGCAATTCGGAACAAAATATCCACAAATTCCGGTATGTATTCGTATCAATCCGCACGTAATGGCGGGTGGAAATGCTAATATTTCGGTAGGACATATCGATAGTAAATTCGGAATCTCTGTTCACCAAATTCCGCATATCTTGCGAATTGTAGAGAACACAAAAATGAGCATCGTGGGAATTCACATGCACACAGGATCTGATATTCTTGATATCGAAGTATTCTTGTATGCTGCTGAAATTTTGTTTGATACTGCAAAACACTTTAAAGATCTTGAGTTCCTTGATTTTGGAAGCGGATTCAAAGTGCCTTACAAAAAAGACGATATCGAAACCGATATTGAAGAATTAGGTAAAAAATTATCAAAAAGATTCAACTCTTTCTGTGCTGAATACGGTAGAGATTTAACGTTAATTTTCGAACCGGGAAAATTCCTGGTGAGTGAAGCAGGTTTCTTCTTAGCCAAAGTAAACGTAGTAAAACAAACAACTTCTACAGTATTCGCAGGAGTCGACAGTGGTTTCAACCACTTAATTCGTCCTATGTTTTACGGTTCATCACATCATATCGAAAATATCTCGAACCCAAAAGGAAAAGAACGTTTTTACTCGGTAGTAGGATACATTTGCGAAACTGATACTTTTGCCAACAACCGCAGAATCTCGGAAATTACGGAAGGTGATATTTTAGCATTCAGAAATGCCGGAGCTTACTGTTTTTCTATGGCATCAAATTACAATTCAAGATACAAACCAGCCGAAGTTTTATGGATGAACGGAAAAGGAATCTTAATCCGTCAACACGAAACATTCGAGGATTTGCTTAAAAATCAAATTCCGTTGCCACAAGAAGTTGCTGCAACAGTTTAAAATAAAAAAAAAGAATATCTATTTAATCCCGTTTCTTCATTGAGGCGGGATTTTTTTATTTCAGATTGCAAACGTTTGTCAGGTCGAGCGAAGTCGAAGCACAGCACAATCTTATCATTTCGACAGAGGAGACTCGAGCGATAGCGACTGACGAAGTAAATCACTCTAGCTAATCGACAAAGATAGTCGTCAATATAGCACACGGATGACGCGGATTCGCTCTGCAAAAACACGGATTATGACGGATTTTTTTTCTCTCTTTCTTATAAAATCAATCTTGTTATTTTCAAAGACAAACTTTACACAACAAACGTGACAGGTTTTAAAAAACTGTCACGTTTAATTGATCTTATAAATTTTTAATGAAGCACACTATTCGCTCAACTTCGGTAAAACCCGTTTTTTGATGAAAATCAATGCTTGCTGAATTACCCAAATCAGTGTCGGAAGCGATTTGCTTAAATCCTTTTTGTTTCGCCCAGTCTTCGGCGGCTTTTGTTAACTTCCGGGCAATACCTTGCTTTTGATACGCTGGCTTTACATAAATAGCTTCAATGTAGGCAACGGGTAAGTCTTCTGCACCTTCAACATAGTCATTTCGCGTACTCAAATGTATGAATGCAATGTAGTCTTCCTCATGTCTGACAACATAACAAATTTCATTTTCTAAATCTATAATCGCTTTATAATTTTCGAATTCTTCGTCAAATGAACAGTCGTTCCAAAGCTCTAAAACTAACTCCGTAAGTTCTTTTAAATTTTGTGATGAGATTACTTCAATGTTCATTTTAAAATCCCTTCCATGTCTTTTGTATTAATGTCATATCTAAAATTTCTCTATTTTTAATTTTACAGTTCAATCAAAATTATAAAAATTTCGCATTAAATATTAAGCTTGAGAGTACTTAACAAATAAATAATTTGCTGAAATAAACTCACGAAACATTCGAGGATTTGCTTAAAAATCAAGTCCCGTTTCTTAATTGAGGCGGGATTTTTTTTTAGATTTTTAGACTTCTTAGATAGCAGACATTTTAGATTTTTCTAAACACTTTGTCAGGGTAAGCCAAGTCGAAGCCCACACAAAATTCATTTATATTACTATTTTTTCCTCCATTAATATTACGGGTGTCCCGTTCGTGAAAACAAGTTTTGTAAATCCACACAAAATAGACTAGCAAGAAAATTGTAATTCAAAAAATAAACCAGAAAAATAGTCCAAATTATTTTAACTATATATACAAAATAATATACTTTTATAAAAAATCAATCAAACATTCTATACATGAAAAAAATTACTTTTTATTTTTTATTAACCTTTTCCTTTTTTGAAATTAATGCACAGGTTAGTGCTTACACATTTTCTCAAAGTGCTAGTGAATACAAAAGTATTACAACAGGAATAACTTTAGGTGTCACTAGAAATGAAGATCAAAAATTTGTAAATCCGGCGAATCTTTCCGGTGGCGCTACAGAAACGGGACCAGGATTCCCAATAGGATTTAATTTTACCTATAATGGAATTGTTTTTGATCGAGTTGGCGTTAGTACTAATGGATGGATTTCTTTAGGACAAAGTTCCTTAACCCCTTCTGTGAGCATGCAGACAACTTCAGCTACCCATTTATACTCAGTTTTATCCTCAACTTATGTTTCAACTCCAGCATATTTAAGAAATAGAATTGCCGGATTTCATGCTGACTTAAGTGGTGTACTTCATCAAACGATTCCTTCTCTCTCTTCAAACTTAAGAATCGCTACAATCGGAACTGCACCTAATCGTTCTTTAGTTGTACAATGGAATAATTATAAATATTATTCACATACTAGCGATTCTAATTTTGATTTTCAAATTATATTAAATGAAACCTCAAATGTAGTTGATATAGTGTATGGTACAATGCGATTTACTTACAGCGGTTCGTCTGCTCAAGTTGGATTAGGCGGTACTGAAAGTAGTGATTTCAACATTAGAAGTACTTTTCTTGTTAACGATTGGAACTACACCGTAGCTGGAGAAGACAATAGCAGTTATTGCTCTACAAACCAACAAGTTAAAAAACCTACAAGTGGAAATAAATTTTCATGGACACCAAATAAAAACTTAAGTACACCTACTTTCGATTTATCAGATTTGAATGTTTATCCAAATCCTGTAAAGAATATTTTAAATTTAAATTATAAAGATAAAATTGATAACGTAAAAATATTTAATCTACTTGGGCAGGAAATAATAAATAAAAATTTAAATTCTAATAGTGACGAAATTGACATGTCACAAATGCTAGCTGGTGTTTATATCGCTAAAATTACAGTTGATGGCGATATAAAAACATTAAAAATTATAAAGGAATAATTTAATTTTATATTCTAAATTTAAAGTCTCTGTTTTCAGAGACTTTTTTTATGCACTAACTCTAAACTAATAATATCAATGATAAAACTTTAGAAAAACAAAATTTAAACATAAGAATATACATACATTTGTTACGCGCAAAATCTAAACAAAAATAGTCTTTCAACAAAAAACATGTTTTTTACCTACAACAATCTTTATAAAAGAATTTTAAATACCTTTGAAATATGAGCACAACAACAAAATCAAAACACATTGGCAGAAACATCAGCCGAATAAGAGAGCTTAAAGGTATGAAGCAGGAAGCACTGGCGATTGCGATTGGCGTAAGTCAGCAATCTGTTTCTAATTTAGAAGCGAGTGAAACGATTGAAGCCGCAAAACTTGCAGAAATTCCAAAAGTACTTGGCGTTACCGTTGAAGCTATTGAGAATTTTTCGGAAGAGAATGTTATCAATTATTTCAATACTTTTCACGAATCTGTTACTGGTAGCTTTATAACTAATAATTCCTGTAATTTCAATCCTCTTGATAAAGTAGTAGAACTTTACGAACGTTTGGTTCAGGCTGAAAAAGAAAAAAATGAATATTTAGAAAAATTACTAAAAGGAAAATAATTCCGCACAAATATTAATTTTACAAAAGCACAAATATCATTTTATTTTGTGCTTTTTTTATAAACTAACCTATGAAAAAACTAACCATTATTTTATTTCTGATTTTACTTTCCTTTACAAACAAAGTAAATGCACAAAATGCCCAGGCAATTTTTCTAGACAACCTCGAATCATTTGAACGATTAGCAAACAATGAAAATGAATCTATAAGCCTGAACAAAGTTTACGAAGCCCGAAAGTTTCTAATAGACATCACCGGCATTACCTACA
This sequence comes from Flavobacterium collinsii, assembly GCF_946903285.1. Taxonomy (GTDB): domain Bacteria; phylum Bacteroidota; class Bacteroidia; order Flavobacteriales; family Flavobacteriaceae; genus Flavobacterium; species Flavobacterium collinsii. Next base: position 2,647,111 of record NZ_OX336425.1, on the reverse strand, counting down.
AAATGGAAGAAGTATTTGATATGCCTGTATTTCCGCCTGATAAAACTATAAAAAAGTGGAGATCTTGGTTTGAAAAAAATAAAGATCTTTTATATTATGACGAAAAAGAGAAAGAAGTTAAAGTAAGAAAAAAGTAAAAAAACTATTTTCGCTCAACAAACCTAACAGCATAAAACCATGAAAATTACGATTCCCCTGTCGGTATTATTTTTATTACTTACTACTACTTTATTCAGTCAGACTCTAGCTGATCTAAAACTAAAACCAAAAGAAATCCCCAAAGGTTATACTTTAAACGATGGTAATATTTGTATTACTCCACAAGCCTGTACTTTTTATAATGATATTGAAACCTACGCTAGCATTGTTGGAACTTTAAAAAGTAAAGCCATTCAAAATTTTAAAAGTAAAACGGATCGAGGATCTGTAATGTATTTTGAATTTGAACACACTTTTAAGGGCGATCGATTTCTGCAAGGATTACTTTGGGGAAAAGACGGTCAGCCAACTGATGAGCGTCCGGAAGAATATCTTGCGAAAGGAAAATTTCTGATTATCTGGAACTTTCATTCTAACAGTGTCCTCAAAGAAAAATCAGTAACGAAGATCGAGGCGATTTTACAATAAGAAAGAACTAACAAATACAAAAATGAACAGACCAGGAGCAGTTGGGGCATTGCTTGACATCTACGAACAGGCAATTTTAGATCTTAAAAACGTTATTACAAGTATTCCGGATAATGTTTTGGCCAACATCATAGACGAAAAAACAACAAACGAAGATTGCAAATCCATACAAGCTATTCTTTCGCACGTTGTCAGCTCCGGTTATAGTTATGCGATCAGTATTCATAATCTGAAAGGGCACAATATGCAGCGACCTGACAAAATTTTTCATGTCACCATTGCCGAATATCTGAAAGATTTAACGAATGTTATTCTTTTTACTGAAAGTGTTTTCAGAGAAATTAAAGACGATGAATTAGAACAATTTGACGATTCACTAAAAATAAAAACAGGCTGGGGACAATTGTACGACATCGAACAACTTACAGAACATGCCATTGTACATATTCTTCGGCACAAACGACAAATTGAAAAAATAAAATCCAGTCAATTGAACTAGAATTTTCTCTAACTTCGCTTACAATAAAAAAATAGCCTCAAACAAAATGAAAACAAAATCAAATCCTGTTGTTTATTTTGAAATTCCGGTAACCAATATAGAAAGAGCCATACAATTCTATTCAGCGGTTTTTGGTTTTGAATTTGAACGTGATCGCATTCATGATAATGAAATGGCATTCTTTCCGCTTATCGAAGGCAACAATGGTATTTCGGGAGCTTTAGCCCAAGGAGAAATTTACAAGCCTACGATAGATGGAACTCTTGTTTATTTGAATACTGAAGATATTGAAGAAACTATAAATCTGGCCGTAAAAAATGGTGCCGAGATTTTATTTCCCATAACTTCAAACGGCGAATTTGGCTGGGTAGCTGAATTTAAAGACTGTGAGGGAAACAGAATCGCATTACACATGAGCCAAAAGGAATAATTTAAAATTGAGAACAAATCTAAACCTATAAAACCTCTTTTCCGTTTTATTTAAAAAATATCAAAATGAAAATTCAAACACGAATCCTCTTTTATGCAATCCTTTTCTTTTTATATCTTACCTCAACTTCTCTTTTACTACAGTTGGGGGAGAAATTAGGAACAGATCCCTATATTACTTTGGGTTGTGGTTTTGCTATTTTGAACATTATTTATTCTTTCTTAGGTTTAAAGTGGAAACCTGTACTGAATGTGATCTGCTCTGTTGCAATTGCCGCTTTGTCTCTATTTTTAGCCGTACAGTTCGCCAACTTACATTTACTGACCAAATACGATCCTTATTTAGTTAAAACCGCCATATTCACCAATGCTATTCTATCAATCCTCTTTTGGGAAATTGTATATCAAATTAAGATAAGAAAACAGTAATTCTTATACCTCCTCCGGCTTTACCTGGAGGTAAATAAAAAGTCACAAAAGAGCTTTAGCCTAATCGCTTTTTCTTTAAAACCTTTTTTATATCAATACTGTATCTCCAACTAAAGCTGGATGCAATTTATTAGATCTCTAAAAACAAACCCAGCCTCTCCAAAATGAATCAAATCGAAGCCCCAATAACAGATCAAGACATCAAAACCATAAAAAGAAAAGTAGAGAAAACGAAAATCTTCTTATTTGTATTTCTTTTCTTTATTATCCTTTGGTCTTGGGGTTTATGCGATTCAGACTCTTATTTCACGATATTGAATATCTTCATTCTCGTTTTTGATACCATAGTCCTAATCGTCTTTGCCTATGCCTTAAAAAGATTAAGAGTAACCCAAAAGGATCTTAAAGCAAAAATTAAAATTGTAGACACTTTTAAAGTGATTGATAAATACTATACTCAAAGAAGAAACAGCAGCTACATTATTATATTTGATTCGAAAGATATTCCAAAATATGAGGTTACCAAAAGAAATTATGGTCTTATAAATGTTAACGACACTATAGAAATCGAATATTCAAAATTTGCTTTCTGGGTTCTCAAAATTGAACATAATAAGAACGATATCGCGAATAAACAAAATCTTCAGTAATCAGTTAAACCAAAAGTTTTCGTACATATTTTTTTTTTACATCAGTCCTTTAAAATTTCATCTATGCCAAATATGAGAATTACAACTCTACTCCTTTTATCGGTACTTGCTATTTCTTGCAAAAAAGAAACAAAAACAGAAACTCCTAGAATTACTCCAAAAGACTCTTTGGTAGTAACTGACAAAAAAGAAACTCAAAATAGCTCCGATACTATTGTGATTTCGGCCCAACACAAAACAAATAAAATCGTATGTGATCTGGATGGGGACGGAAAAAATGAAACGGTTGAAATTGTACGAAGTACAAAAAGCAATAAAAGCGGTTTGCGAATCGTTTTCGGAGATGGAAACCGAACGGATTATTTCGGAATGGGAAATACTATTCTCAATCAGGGTTTTGAAGAAATCGACTGGGCCGGAATATTCGAAAAAGCTCCAAAGGGGGAGGTTGTCTGGAACAATGTAAACGATCAGGGAGAAATCTTGGGCGACGCAGAAATAAAAGAAGAAGACAAAATAAAACTGCCAAATGACGGAATCTTTATTCATGCCGAAGAAAGCTGCGGAGGCGGGATTATTTACCTTAAAGATGGAAAATACGAATGGATTCAGCAGGAATAGAACGACAATGCTATTTAAAAACAATAACCAATTTTAAATCAAGATCACTATAAACAAAAACCTCCAAGTCAAAATGAAGAAAACCCTAATTTTTCTCTTAATTCTTTTTACAATGCCCATTATAGCGCAGAAAGTAAAATTTCCTGAGTATCCTATTTACGATGACGTATTAAGACGATTGACTAATGATTATATAATGCTTATTGAAGAACAAACTGAAAGTCTCAAAAACAAAGATAATGTCAACACAATTCTTCAAAATACATTACATTACTATTATAAAAAATTCAACAAGACAAATTCGTCTCATATGAAAATGTATTTTTCTAAAGGAAAAGTTAATAAATATGTAAGTTTCGCCGGCGTAACAGAAGATTCTTTATACTCAGCAAAAACATTCATGAATGATACTCTTGTAGGTTCTATAGAATTTGAAAACAATCAGGATTTAGGACATGGTTTTCAACATCAAATTGAAAAAGGCAAACTTTTAAAAATTATAACCAATTACTCAGAGAAAAATAGAAAAAATAATAATTACACAAAATATAACAATGGCATACAAGTCACAAACTTTGTTTTTCAAGATAATCGACTTCTTAAGATAGAAAATCTGGAACAAGCTGCAGGTAAACCACGAGTAAATGTTGACTATTTATATAAAGACAAAAATATACTAGAAATAAAGTATAATAAAGGCATAAATAGCATTGAAATCTATTCTATTCAAAAAATTAATAATGAAGAAAAAAACATTTTTAATTATAGTTATGCTCGGGCAGAAAATCTGCTTGTAGAAAATTTAGATTATAATTTTCTATTAAATTATGTAGAAAAAAATGCCACCGAGAAAAGCACAAAAGAATATGATGCCGAAGGGAATCTTATTTACAGACGAGAGGCTGACGATTATATTGAAAGAAAATTTTACAAAAATGATAAAATAGCAACAATTAAAGTCTACAATAAAGATATCCCAAAAAGATCTATTGTCTTTAAATATAATACTCGAAATCAAATTGAGGATGAAGCCGAAATCGATAATAATGGGCTGGCAGATAAAAGAGTACAAAGCACATACAATAATTTTGGTGATCTTATTTCGCAAAAAACTCAAATGTTTACTGATGGCAAACCTTTTCATACATCTATTTACACTTATGAATATAAATACGATAAGTACAACAACTGGATTGAAAGAAAGACATCATTAAATAGAGAGCTGAGCGATTTAAAAATAAGAACTATTGAGTATAATAACTAAAACGATAACATACAAACTACTTTGAATATGAAAAGTACAGCAGAAATTACCAATCGTTTTAGAGAAGTCATTTTAAACGGAACTTGGATTGCCAACACCAATTATAAAGGCCAGCTGCAAAATCTGGATTGGAAAATTGCTGTAACTCCTGTCAAAAACATTAATACTATCTCACTTTTGGCACAGCATGTTCACTATTATATTAGTGGAATAAATAATGTTTTTAAAGGGGGATCACTGGATATAAAAGACAAATTCAGCTTTGACTTCGCTCCTATTCATTCGCAGGGAGAATGGCAGGCTTTTCTAACTAAATTCTGGAATTCTGCTGAGGAATTTGTCTCTTTTGTAGAAGAAATGCCCAACGAAAAACTGGATCAGGTCTTTGTCGACGAAAAATACGGAACCTACAAAAGAAATATCGAAGCCATGATTGAGCACAGTTATTATCATCTGGGACAAATTGTTTTGATCAAAAAACTGCTAACAGAATAATATTAAACATGGCTTCCTCCCTTATTTACCTGTTGAAATAATTTTAAAAAAGGCATAGTTGTTGAAAGTTAAAAAAGATATATTTACACCTTCAATTAAAAAATATCATGCAAAAAATTACGCTTCTATTTTCAATATTATTTTTAGCACTGTCATCCTGTGGTGTAAAAACTACTCAGTCCATGCTCAGCGATGGAAATTACGATGGAGCTATAGACCGTGCAGTCGAAGCTTTACGAACTAAAAAAGATTCTAAAGGAAAACAAGATTACGTGTATTTGCTGGAAGAGGCTTTCGCAAAAGCCAAAGACAGAGACTTGCGTAATTTGGAGCTAATAATAAAAGAAGCAAATCCGATAAATGCCGAACGCACTTACAATACCTACATGCAGTTGAACAATCGTCAGGAGAAAATTAGACCATTATTGCCTCTGCAACTGTTGAAACAAGGAAGAAGCGCCACATTCCAGTTTGATAACTATACGAATCAGATCATAAGCAGCAAAATTGCATTGTCGAGGTATTTGTATGAAAATGCTTCTGCACTTTTAAAATCAAATAACAAACTGGATTTTAGAAAAGCCTACGATGATTTTTTCTATTTGGAAAGTATTAGTCCAAACTACAAAAACACCAAAAAACTGATGGACGATGCACAGTTTAAAGGAACCGATTTTGTAGATGTTTATGCTACAAATGAAACCAATATGGTCATTCCGAAACAGCTTCAGGATGATTTGCTGGATATTAAAACCTACGGACTAAATGATAAATGGACTGTTTATCACAGCCTAAGACAAAAAGGAATCGTTTACGATTATAGTTTGATTGTAAACTTCGTGCAGATTAATATTTCGCCTGAGCAAATCAAAGAAAAAGAATTCATCAAAGAAAGACAGATCAAAGACGGTGTAAAAACGCTTCTGGACAGCAGAGGAAGACCCGTTAAAGACAGTCTGGGCAAAGAAATAAAAGTAGACAATTACAGAATGCTTCGTGCAAATGTATACGAGTTCAGACAATTTAAATCTTGCCAGGTTACGGCAAAAGTCGATTATGTTGATTCAAGAACAAACCAGTTACTTCAGTCCTTTCCTGTAAGCAGCGAATTTATTTTTGAGAATATTTACTCTACCTATAAAGGAGACAGAAATGCCTGTGAAGATAGTTACATCAGCTATTTCAACAAACGCGTGGTCCCATTCCCAAACAACGAACAAATGGTGTTTGATACAGGAGAAGATCTAAAAGCCAGATTGAAAGATATTATCGTTAGGAATAAATTCAGAAGATAAATTGGTAACAGTCAGAAATAAAGCTAAGTAAAAAAACAATGATAGAAAAATTCGATCGAACCACTCCTGAAGGCGCCGTAAAGTATTTTCGCAGCTGTATTTTGAATGGAGATCTACATGGAGCTTTAAGTTGCTTTGATAAAGAAGCTGTATATATTGACAGAGACGGATCTGAAATTAAAGGTTTAGAAAATATCGAAAAAGCTATGCTACACCTCTGCAACTGGAAACCTGAAATAAAAGGTAGCAAACACAAAGCAACAATTGTGGGCGATCAGGCAGTTTGGATTGATAAATGGTCAATGAAAGCCAAAACACCCGATGGAGATCCTATTGAAATGAGCGGTGCAACAAGTTGTTTGATGCAACGCAACGACAACGGAATTTGGTTATGGCTGGTCGACAATCCTTTTGCAGCAGAAATTCTTGAAATCTGATTTTTCCATTATTTAGGATGTGACGCCCAAAAAATTGTCGATATAATATTGTTCGCCTCTAGTAGTACTTTTACTAAACTATAAATTTGATATCAAATGAAAAAAGTAACAATTCTATTTTTAGTATCATTTTGTTTCACAGGCTGTGTTACTCAATCGCAGACAGCCAAAACTTCTACCGTTATGACAAAGCAGCAATCTTATCCAAAAGCATTAGTTGATTACGACGATTTTAAAAATCTTGTTACCGAAGTCGAAAAGGCAAGAGCAAATCATTTGGTGAGTCTTGACCTTTTTCTTAAAATGAGTCAGGAAGACAATACCATTATTCTGGACACGCGTTCTGACTTTCGTTATAACCGAAAACATTTAAAAGGGGCTATTCACCTTGATTTTACCGACTTTACACAAGAAAATCTTCATCAATTAATTCCTGATCCTAACACCCGAATATTGATTTACTGCAACAACAATTTTAATGGTGACCCAATAGATTTTGCTTCAAAAATGGCTATTCCTAAAAGTGCCCCTGAGTCTCAGATTTTAGGCAATAGAAAACCTGTCATGTTAGCGCTGAACATTCCTACACATATTAACCTTTATGGCTACGGCTATAAAAACATCTACGAACTCGACGAATTGGTTCATGTAAACGACACCCGAATAAAATTTGAAGGAACCGAAGTAAAGTAACAATTTTGCTCCATACTAAAACTCTTTTTTGAGGCCATTTACTTTACCTATAAAAAATTCCTTCAAAATTCTACTTCACTTATTTTAACGCCCAGATCTACAATCTGAAAGCAATTCCTATGTTATTTTTTTAGGAACAATCAAGGGTTTTACGGTTTCACGTACTACAATACCAGTTTCATACCTTACATTTGCTGCCAAAAATAAATCACAAATTCTTAGTCAGGATTTATCTAAAAAAAGATTCCTAACTACCATTTAAAAAATTTAATTCTACTCAAAACCAATAATAAATAACAGCCCAATTTTAATGAAAAAACAAATTTTATTTCTTGTATTAGCCTTTATACTAACCTTAAACAGCTATTCTCAAGTCGCTTTTGAAAACGGTTACTTCATCAATCAAAACAATCAAAAGATAAATTGCCTAATTGAAAACCTGGATTGGAAAAGTACTCCGACCAATTTTAGATATCAATTACCTGAAAACAAAGACATTCTTATTGCAGACCTAAAAATTGTAAAAGAATTTGCAATCACAGGACAAAGCAAATACATCAAAACTTTAGTAAAAATAGACCGCTCCTCAAGACAAATAGAAAACATGAGTACGGATAAAAATCCGGATTTAAAAGAAGAAACTCTCTTCTTAAAAGTACATATTGAAGGAAAAGCATCATTTTACTCCTATGGGGAAGGAAACTCAGGCCGTTTCTTTTATAAAATAGATAATTCAGAAATAAAACAACTTATTTACAAAACTTATCTGGTAAATGAAAATTCTTCAATCGCAAAAAACAATTACTTCAGAGAACAGCTTTTTATCGACCTAAAATGCGAAAACATTCTTCAAAGAGAATACGAAAATCTGGATTACACGTACAATCAGCTGTTCAAATTTTTCATTAAGTATAACAAGTGTAGTGATACTCATTTTGTCGATTTTGAAACAAAAGAAAAAAAGGATTTGTTCAATTTAACCGTTAGACCACGATTAAACAATAGTGCATTATCAATAAGCAACCCGCCAATTGATTTCTATGATTTTAAATTTGATTCAAAAACAAATCCTAGTCTGGGTATTGAAGCAGAATTTATTTTACCCTTTAATAAAAATAAATGGGCTATCATCGTAGAACCAACTTATCAGTACTATAGTGGAGAAAAATCCAAACAAACCTCGAATTTGGTAGGTTCCGAAGTAACCGCAAAAGTAGATTATAAATCAATAGAGCTGCCTATAGGGATCAGGCATTACTTTTTTCTTAAAAATGATTTTAAAATCTTTGTAAATGCTTCATTATTGTTTGATTTTGGTTTAGACTCAAAAATAGAATTTACACGAAAAGACGGATCGAAAATTAGCACTTTGGATATTAAATCCGGTAATAGTGGAGCATTGGGAATTGGTGGAAAATTCCGTGACAAATACAGTATAGAATTCAGATACCAAACCAGTAAAAGTATCCTAAAAGACTATCTTTCATGGAACTCCTCACTCGCAACAACATCTTTGATCATAGGCTATTCTTTTTTCTAAAACATTTCAATAGTATTAAATACTTTATAAATCCCTTTCATCAAATGATCAAAGGGATTTTTTTATAGTCGCTTTTTACGAGTGTTCTCCTTCCTAATTAATATTTTAGAATGCCATAAATTTGTATTTTTGTTCTATATAATTTTCCTGCTTCACTCCATAACATTTAACCCTAATGCTACTAAATACTACAATAATGAACAAATTTTTTATCCTTGCCCTTTTATTCCTCTCTACAACTTTTATCTTTTCTCAAACCAATAAAACAAAACCAACAGAAACCGGAAAACCATTTGTATTAGGTGTTATCGATGAGATTCAATCGAAGGAATTAGGAGAAAAAAGAATCCTGAATATCTATCTTCCGGACGGTTACAAAGCTGAAGATGCGACAAAATATCCGGTGATTTATTTATTAGACGGGTCAGCTGATGAAGATTTTATTCATATCGCCGGCCTGGTACAGTTTAATAGTTTTGAATGGATCAATCAGGTTCCCAAATCAATTGTTGTGGGAATTGCGACTGTCGACAGAAGAAGAGACTTTACATTCCCGACAACTATCGAAAAAGATCAAAAAAGGTTTTCAACTTCAGGTCATTCTGATAAATTCATTGCTTTTATCGAAAAAGAATTACAGCCATTCATCGAAAAAAAATACAAGACCAATGCTTCTAAAACCCTTATGGGACAATCATTGGGAGGATTAATAGGAACTGAAATTCTACTAACAAAACCGACACTTTTTAATAAATATGTTATTGTAAGTCCAAGTATTTGGTGGAATAATGGTTCCATACTAAATCTCGATAGCGCCATTTTTCAGGAAAATTTCAGTCCGCAGACAGATATTTATATTGCGGTCGGAAAAGAAGGACTTACACCAACTGAAATTCCAAGAGTAATGGAAGTAGATGCCAATTTACTGGCTGAGAAAATTAAAGCATCAAAAAGCAAAAACATAAAAGTCTATTTTGACTATCTCCCACAGGAAAATCATGCTACTATTTTGCATCCGGCAGCTTCTAATTCGTTTCGTTTTTTCTATCCTATAAAAGAGAAAGAATAAAAACCAAATATAGCACGACCCAAAAAAATATTTTTTTAAACTAATGGAAAATAAAGACCCAAATAAATTAGACAATCCGGTTTGGTATTCCTTATCCGAAAATCATTCCGCATTTGCCCTTGATTATGATGGTGCTAAATTTTACGATCCGGAGTATTGTCCGTTTGGAGGTTTTGCAAATCCTGAAAGCACTTTAAAAGCCGGAAAACAATATGCTGCTTTAACGGATTCTTTTTTTATAGTGGGTGAAAAACCTGAAATCCCAGATTCTTTAGAAATAACTAAAGAACTGGTTTGTCTGCAAATGGTTGTTCACGACAAAATGCAACTTACAGGCGATACTAAAATCGCCAAACTTACCGAAAATCATAATGCCGAATTACTACACCTGGTTAATTTAGTTCAGCCGGGATATTTTAAAACCAAAACTCCTTTATTAGGAAATTATTACGGAATTTTTAAAGGAAACCAATTGATCGCAGTCACAGGCGAACGCATGAAAATGAATGATTTTACAGAAGTCAGTGCCATTATCACACATCCCGATCACACAGGAAAAGGTTACGCTAAACAATTGATTACACATGTCGCAAATAGAATTTTAGACGAAAACAAAATTCCTTTTTTACATGTTGTCGAAAGTAATATTGGCGCTATTGGCTTATATGAAAAACTAGGTTTTATGACAAGAAGAAAAATCAGCTTTTGGAATGTTTCCAAAAAACAGTAATTTTATATTGCTCTAAATACTAGTCTAAAAATCGTTTTTAACATCATAATCCTTAAGACATGACACCAAATAAACAAACTGTAACCGAATATATGGACGCTTTTAGAGTAAGCGACCACAAACGTATTTTAGATTGTCTTACTGATGATGTCATTTGGGAAATGCCCGGAATTTATCAGCATGTTGGTAAAGAGGCTTTTGATAAAGAAATTGAAAACGACAATTTTACAGGCAGTCCCACCATTCAAATTACAAAACTGATTGAAGAAAATGATATCGTTATTGCCGAAGGTGCCGTTCAGGGAAACATGAAAAACGGCAATAAACTGGATGCCGTTTTCTGTGATGTTTTTGAGATGGAAAAAGGAAAAATACGAAAACTTACTTCGTACCTGATGTCAAAAAATACAAGTTTAAAATTTGAATAAGTTAAACTGTAAAATTCAGAAATAGTTCCTCTTATTATTCCCTTCTTTTTGAGCATTTCCAATCTAAAATTCTATCCCAGCCAGCCATCACGATCCAAACTTCGGTACTGAATCGCTTCGGCAATATGCTGTGATATTACATGAGGTGCCGCCTCTAAATCGGCTATCGTTCGGGCTACTTTCAAAATTCTATCATAGGCTCGGGCAGACAGATTCAATCGTTCCATGGCCGTCTTAAGCAACTCTTTTGACTGATCATCGAGAGCACAAAACTCCCGAATGAGTTTACTGCTCATTTGTGCATTGTAATGTACGTTTTCCATTGTTTCAAAACGCTTGGTTTGAATTTCTCGTGCGGCAGTGACCCGTTTACGGATCTCAACACTACTCTCGGCTTTTCGATCATCGGCCAATTTTTCAAAAGGAACCGGTGTGACTTCGATATGAATGTCAATCCGGTCTAACAAAGGTCCTGATATTTTGCTTAAGTAGCGCTGCATTTCGTGCGGTGAAGAAGTATTAGGCGCAACAGGATCGTTAAAAAAACCACTCGGACTCGGATTCATACTCGCTACAAGCATAAACGAGGAAGGGTAAGTTACTGTAAATTTAGCCCTTGAAATAGTAACTTCCCGATCTTCCAGCGGCTGGCGCATCACTTCAAGAACATCGCGCTTGAACTCCGGTAATTCGTCTAAAAACAAAACACCATTGTGAGCCATCGAAATTTCTCCGGGTTGCGGATAACTTCCTCCTCCAACCAAGGCAACATTAGAAATGGTATGATGAGGACTTCTAAAAGGTCTCTGATTCATTAAGCCAATCTCTTTTAATTTTCCGGCAACACTGTGAATTTTTGTCGTTTCAAGAGCTTCACGCAAAGTCATTGGCGGTAAAATACTCGGAACACGTTTAGCCAGCATCGTTTTCCCCGCTCCGGGCGGACCAATTAAAATAATATTATGACCTCCGGCAGCCGCAATTTCCATACAACGTTTTATGCTTTCCTGCCCGCGTACATCCGAAAAATCAAATTCCGGAAAATCTAAGTTTTTATAAAATTCAGTTCTGGTATCAATAACCGTGGGCTCAAGTGTTCCTTTCCCATTAAAAAAATCAATAACATCTTGAAGTTTTTCAACACCGTAAACCTCCAGTCCTGTAACTATAGCAGCTTCTTTCACATTTTGAATGGGTAGAAAAAAACCTTTATACCCTTCTTCTTTTGCTTTTATTGCGATAGGCAATGCTCCCCGAATGGGTTGTAAACTTCCATCTAAAGAAAGTTCTCCCATAATAATGTATCTTTCAATCTCAGGCGCTTTTAGCTGATCTGAAGCCACCAAAATTCCCATTGCCAAAGTCAAATCGTAAGCAGAACCTTCTTTTCGCAGGTCGGCGGGAGCCATATTAATTGTTATTTTTTTACCCGGAAAATTCAATCCATTGTTCTTAAGCGCAGCGGCAATTCGATAACTGCTTTCCTTTATCGCATTATCAGGCAACCCAACTAGGTGATAACCAATTCCTTTATCCATATGTACCTCTACTGTAATTGTAGTTGCTTCTACTCCAAAAACGGCACTTCCGTAAACTTTTACTAACATAATTCCTATTCATTAAATGTTTCTAAATCTAATGAAAAACTTTCATATTTAATAGTTAAAATAGTACAAAATATTGTTTTAATAATTCAGAAGTATCGTTTTTAAAAACTCCGAAAAAACAAAAAGGCTTCATCCGGTTAGAAGTAAACCAGTATTTATGCTTACCTTGCGAAAATATCATCGCATATCGGTCGATAATTTCGATTTCTAATTCACGGAATCTTACTGCAATTGATTTTGCATCTGTACAAGGGCTGAAAATTCACTATCAGCATAAATAATCTAAAATTTTAACAATGGAATTTAAAGTAATTAATTCGGTTTCCGGACACGACGACACCTGCACACCAACAATAATTGCCCATTTTTTACATACTCATTTAGAGCAATATGGAGACAAAATAGAAGATATTCTCAAAGCCATCGCCTATGTAATGAATCCGGACAAAGGCGGAAATATTATAATTGGTTTAGACAATGAAAAAATTATTGGTGCCGTGGTTTTAAACAATACCGGAATGAAAGATTATATCCCTGAAAACATATTGGTTTACATCGCCGTGGATCATTCTGAAAGAGGAAAAGGATACGGAAAAAAAATAATGGAAAAAGCAATTTCTATTGCAGAAGGAAACATTGCGCTTCATGTTGAGCCAGACAATCCGGCCAAAGCACTGTATGAAAAACTGGGATTTACAAACAAATATCTAGAAATGCGTCTAATCAAATAAACGCAAAATAATTAATTCAACAAAAACAAAGCCTAATGGCATTCCTAAAATTATATCGAAAGAAACTAAAAGAAAACTACGATTTCCTAAACTCAATTTTTGAATCAAAAAACATTCAATGGGGAGTTGTGTCCAAGCTTTTATGCGGAAACAAATTGTACCTGAAAGAAATTATTTCATTAGGAGTTAAACAAATACACGATTCGCGGGTCAGTAATTTAAAAAAAATAAAGGCACTTGACCCCACGATCCAGACGGTGTATATAAAACCGCCAGCAAAAAGAAGCATTCCAAATATTGTAAAGTACGCCGATGTAAGTTGTAATACCGAGATTTACACCATAAAGATGCTTTCTGAAGAAGCGAAAAAACAAAACACGATCCATAAAATCATCATTATGATTGAAATGGGAGATCTTAGAGAAGGTGTCATGGGCGAAGATCTTATCGAATTTTATGGTACAATTTTAAGTTTACCTAACATAGAAATTCTTGGAATTGGCACAAACTTAAATTGTCTGAGCGGAGTCATGCCTACTCAGGACAAACTCATACAATTAAGTTTGTACAAACAGCTAATTGAAGCCAAATTTAATATTGCCATTCCATGGGTCTCTGGCGGCACCTCTGTTGCTATTCCGCTGCTGCTTAAAAATGCCCGCCCAATGGAGGTCAATCATTTTAGAATTGGCGAGGCTCTCTTTTTTGGAAAAGATCTGTTTACCGGAGAAACAATAAAGGACATGCATAGTGATGTCTTTAAATTATTTGCTGAGATTATTGAAATAACGGAGAAACCAGACATTCCGACAGGTGAACTAGGCGAAAATGTAGCCGGTAATACTTTCTCCATGCAAGAAACCGAAGATTTAGGCGGAACCTCGTTAAGAGCTATTCTAGATATTGGATTACTGGATATGCAACCACAGTATCTGGAAGCAGTAGACAAAGAAATTACGATTGTAGATGCCAGTTCGGATATGTTAGTAATTGACATTTCGAGTTCAACACAAAAATATAAAGTCGGGGACTTGGTTTCATTCCATATCCAATATATGGGAGCTTTGTATTTGTTGAGTTCTAATTATATCGAAAAGAATATCGAATAAATAAGGATCACTTTGGTCTTTTAATTCCCGGCAATATAATTCAGGAAGTTAGATCTCTCTTCTAAATCATAATCTATATTATAGAAAACCCAATAAAACTAGACTTTATACTGAGTATTTACTTAAAAACACTTACTGCTAAAATATTTTTATCACAATTTATCATAAAACTCTAAATTAGCGTTATTATATAAAAATCCAAAAGCAACATGAAGTATCTCTTTAAACCTTTTCAATACAAGATTTTTATTTTTAGCAACAAACTATTTCTTTTTCTAATTCTGTCTTGCCTTATTGTATCAAGTGTAAATGGTCAGCAAAAGAAAATAAGCGAGAAATTTAAAAAAGAAACTATTTTAAAAATAGATTCGCTTATTCAAAAAGAATACATCTTTCCTGAAAAGGCAAAACTGATGGGAGATCACTTAAAAAAGGCATATAAAGAGAATAAATTCAAAAAATATGATTTACTGGACTCTTTTGCTGTTGCCTTAACAAAAGAAATTCGGTTTATCAACAATGACAAGCATCTTAGAATTAAACCCAAATTTATTCCTGAAAAAGACAAAGCAAATTCGACTAAAGATTCGTACGAAGTTTATCTACATAATTTAACCGACAATCGAAAATTAGCCAATGGTTTTAAAGAAGTTAAGATAATTGACGGCAATATTGGATATCTTAAATTTAACTATTTCATAGAAGAGACCGAACAAACCATAGACTCTTATATGGAATTATTATCTAAAACAGACGCCATAGTTGTCGATTTAAGAACCAACGGAGGTGGAAGTCCAAAGACTGTTCAGTACTTGTGCAGTTATTTCTTTAAACAACCATTATTATTAAACACCTTATATTTTAGAAAAGGCAACTTTACTGAAGAATTTAAGGTTATAGAAGTGAGTGGTAAAAAAAGAACCGACGTTCCATTATTTATTATCACAGGTGCCAGAACTTTTTCGGGAGCAGAAGAATTCAGTTACAATATGCAAACTCAAAAAAGAGCAACCTTAGTTGGTGAAGTAACTGGTGGCGGTGCCAATCCAGGTGACATTCTTGAAGTGAACAGCCTCTTAGAAATATTTATTCCAACCGGAACAGCGATAAATCCAATCACCAAAACAAATTGGGAAGGAATTGGAGTAATCCCGGAATATAAAACAACTAAGGATTCTGCATACAACAAAACAATAGAATTAGCAGCAAAAGCCGCCGAAGGATATCGAAACAAAATTTCAGCTGAATCAAAAAAATTGTACACGGAACTGCAATCTGCTATCGATCAGCAAACGAAACCTCTTAACGAAGCTGATTCGGCTAACATCGATCAACAAATCCTGGCGGTTGTCAAAAAACTTACCGAATCTGATTTATTTTCAGAAGATGACATTGCAACGCTATCGTCTGATTACACTAAGACAAAACCATTTATTACAGAATCCATTTTAAAAAGCAACACCGAATTACACCCAAAATCTCCGATAGCATTTTTAAAATATGGTGATCTTCTGGAACAAAACGGAAAAAAAGATCAAGCAATAGCAATCTTAAAAAAAGCAGTAGAAATTGCAACAGAAATCAAAGCCCCTTATCTGGAAGGCTTAAAAAGCCGTTATGAGAAGATTTTAAAATAAAAAGCAGTACTAAAATAGCACTCAAAAACAATATAAAACATCAAAAGCAGGAAAATTACTAAATCGTTTTTGGAACTTAACGTGGTATATAAAAAATTAATTTTAATTAAAACTTGCTTAAATATTAATATTTCCTATTTTTAATGAAAATTTTATTAATTATCCATGAAAAGAAAACTACTACTACTGTTTTTGAGTGTTTTTTTAACAAAAACGTACGCTCAAGATTACTTTCCTGTAAATGAAAGTGTCCACAACAAGAACAACAATTACACTGTTTTTACCAATGCCACGATTTATGTGACTCCAACACAAAAAATCGAAAAAGGAACTTTACTAATTCAAGATGGAAAAGTGGTTGCTGTTGGAAACAACATCACCATTCCTAAAAATAGCATTGCGATTGATCTTGCAGGAAAAACAATTTATCCTTCATTTATTGATATCTACACCAGTTTTGGGGTTGAAAAACCTAAAAGCCCTGCTGGACGCGGACGTGATCGCAGCCCTTTATACGATACAAAAAAAGTAGGATACTACTGGAACGAAAGCATTCTCCCTGAAGTAAATACTTATGAGACTTTTAAATACGATCAGCCTAAAGCTGAAGAATTATTAAAAGCAGGTTTTGGAGTAGTTGGAACACATATTGCCGACGGAGTTGCTCAGGGAACCGGAATTCTGGTAGCACTGAACAATACCGAAAATAGCAAACAAATTATTGCTAATAAGGTGACCAACCATTTTGCCTTTACAAGAAGCGCCTTAACCAATCAGGCTTATCCAAGTTCTTTGATGGGTATGACAGCCTTATTACGTCAGATGTATCTGGACTTAGACTGGTACAAAAAAGGAAATTCAGAAACTAAAGATTTATCATTGGAAGCATTAGCAGACAATGAAAAACTGGTTCAAATTTTTGCTACAGAAGACAAACTAAACAGCTTAAGAGCTGCCAAAATTGCTAAAGAATTTGGGCTGAACTATGTGCTGAAAGGCAGTGGTAATGAGTTTGAAAGAATTGAAGAAATAAAAGCTACTAATGCAAAATATATCATTCCAATCAGCTTCCCTGAAGCGTATGATGTTTCTAACCCATATTTGTCCAATCAAATCGAATTGGCTGACATGCGTTTCTGGAATCAGGCACCTACAAACCTAAAAGTGCTTTCGGACAACGGAGTTGTTTTTGCTTTAACCACAGACAAATTAAAAAAGACCGAAGACTTTAAAACTAATTTATTAAAAGCTATTAAATATGGTTTTGATAAAACAAAAGCTTTAGAAGCGCTAACCACAGTTCCTGCTGCTATACTAGGGAAAAGCAATGAAGTAGGAAGTTTAAAAACAGGTGCTTTTGCCAATTTCATCATTACTTCAGGTGAAATCTTTGACGAAAAAACCGTTTTATATGAAAACTGGGTACAGGGAACCAAATATGTCGTTAATGATGTTAACGCAAAAGATATTCGCGGTAACTACGACTTAACTGTTGGAAAAGATACCTATAAATGGAAAATTGAAGGAACAGTTGATGCTCCAAAATCTGAAATTACAACTGCAGATACCAAAAAAGTAAGCAGCACTTTTGCCGTTTCTAAAAACTGGATCACCCTTTTAATTAAACCTGCAGATTCAATCAAATCTAATTTTACACGTTTAACCGGATTAATCGAAAAACCTGAAAACTTATCCGGAAAAGCAGTTTTAGCGAATGGTACTGAATTGTTTTGGACTGCTACAAAAACAAGCCCGTTTGTAGTCGTTAAAGATTCTACTAAAGCTGAAAAACTAAATCCGATTATCCCGACAACTTACCCAAATATTGCTTTTGGTGACTCAAAAAAATTAACTGCTCAAACTTTATTATTCAAAAATGCTACAGTTTGGACAAACGAAAAAGAAGGTATCCTAACAGAAACTGACGTTTTAATTAAAAACGGAAAAATTGCTGCTGTAGGTAAAAACCTTTCAGATGCTTCAGCTACAGTTATTGATGCAAAAGGAAAACACATCACCAGTGGAATTATCGACGAACATTCACACATCGCGATTTCAAAAGGTGTAAACGAAATGGGGCACAACTCTACTGCCGAAGTTACCATTCAGGATGTTGTAAACTCTGAAGACATTAATATCTACAGAGACTTAGCCGGAGGTGTAACCATTTCACAATTATTACACGGATCTGCAAACCCAATCGGAGGGCGTTCTGCAATTGTAAAATGGAAATGGGGATCTTCTCCAGACGAAATGTTATATAAAAACCAACCAAAGTTTATCAAATTTGCTTTAGGAGAAAATGTAAAACAAGCCAATTGGGGAATTGATAACCCTACTCGTTTCCCACAAACCAGAATGGGAGTTGAACAGGTTTTTACAGACTATTTTCAACGTGCAAAAGAATACGATGAAAGCTGGAAAAAATTCAACGCCGGTTCTAAAAAAGGAAAAGCACCAAGAGTTGATCTAGAAATGCAAACGATAGCTGAGATCCTTAACAAGGAACGTTTTATTACTTGCCACTCTTATGTAGAATCTGAGATCTTAATGTTGATGAATGTTACAGAGAAATTCAATTTCAAAGTAAACACTTTTACGCACATCCTTGAAGGTTACAAAGTTGCTGATAAAATGAAACAACACGGTGTTGGTGCTTCTACATTCTCTGACTGGTGGGCTTATAAATTTGAAGTAAACGATGCAATTCCGTTCAACGGACCAATTATGCACAATGAAGGATTGGTTGTTGCTTACAATTCAGATGATGCCGAAATGTCAAGAAGATTGAATCAGGAAGCTGCGAAAGCAGTGAAATACGGAAACATTTCTGAAGAAGAAGCCTGGAAATTTGTAACACTCAACCCAGCTAAATTACTACATATCGACGATAAAGTAGGAAGCGTAAAAGTTGGTAAAGATGCAGATGTTGTATTGTGGAGCGAAAACCCACTGTCTATCTATGCTAAAGTCGAAAAAACAATGATTGAGGGTGTAGTATATTTTGATATTGAAAAGGATGCCGAAAAACAATTGGCTATTTCAAAAGAAAGAAGTTTACTTATTGGACAAATGTTGCAGGAAAAAAACAAAGGTATGAGCACGCAACAGCCAACCAAAAAAGAGAAGAAAGAATATCACTGTGATACTTTAGAACAATAATAACGGCTTTATAAAATTCATAAAGATAAAAACAGATAACATGATCAATAAAAACATATATATCACTTTGCTGGCCTTTTGCGCCTCATTACAAATAAAAGCGCAGCAAATACCGGCACCCCAACAAACCAAATCGGTTTTGATATTAAATGCCACTGCCCATTTAGGTAATGGTAGTGTGATTCAAAATAGTGCCGTTGGATTTAAAGACGGAAAAATAACCCTGGTGGCCGATGCAACAACCGTAAGACTTGCCGCCGATGCATACGACACCACTATTGACGCCAGCGGAAAACACGTTTACCCGGGATTTATAGTTGCTAATACAACATTAGGTTTGGTAGAAATTGACGCTGTAAAATCATCAGACGATCAGGAAGAAATTGGAACTTTTAATCCAAATGTAAGAAGTATCATTGCTTACAACTCTGAATCAAAAGTAGTAGAAACTGTTCGTCCAAACGGTATTCTAATCGCTCAGATAACACCTCGTGGAGGCCGAATTTCAGGAACATCTTCTGTTGTACAGTTAGATGCCTGGAGCTGGAAAGATGCTATTATAAAAGAGAATGACGGAATTCATCTTGACTTTCCTTCTAATTTTAGAAGATCAGGATCATGGTTTGAGCCTGGGATTATTGAAGCCAACAAAGATTACCCAAAACAGGTTGAAGAAATTGCTGCTTTTTGGGGCAATGCAAAAGCTTACAATCAGGCTGCTTCAAAAGAGAGAAACATCATTTTTGAAGCTACAAAAGGACTTTTTGACGGAACTCAGACGCTTTACGTACACGCAGATGAAGAAAAACAAATCGTTGATGCAATTCAGTTAGCAGTTAACAATCAGATCAGGAAAATAGTTATCGTAGGTGGATTTGAAGCTTATAAAGCAGCCGATGTATTGCAAAAATACAATGTTGGTGTATTCTTAAGACGCGTTCACGATATGCCTTCTAGTGATGACGAAGACGTAAATCTTCCTTACAAATTGGCAAAAATACTTACCGATAAAGGTATTGTCGTAGGACTTGAGAACAGTGGCGATCACGAACGTATGAGTGTACGTAACCTGCCATTCTTAGCAGGAACTTGTGCTGCATTTGGTTTAGACAAAGAAAAAGCATTACAACTTATCACTTCAAATACTGCCAAGTTATTAGGTATTGATGACACTTGTGGTACATTGGAAACTGGTAAAGATGCAACTTTATTTATCTCTGAAGGTGATGCACTGGATATGAGAACCAATAAATTAACAACTGCCTTCATTCAGGGAAGAAAAATTAATTTAGAAACTTTCCAGACGAAGCTGAATGATAAATTCAAAGCAAAATTCAATCAGAAATAAGCAATAGTTTTTTAAAACAAAAGGCATCATTTGAAAATTCATCTGATGCCTTTTTTATTTATAATTCAAAACGTTTCAATGAATTACCATTTTTTTAGATCAAAACATTCTTAAAACAGGAATTCTGCCCTTCTTTCTCCTCTCCACAGCCAGCCAAATGTCTCACAATTGAAATTCCGCATTACCAAATTGTAAATTTTTGATTATTTTATACAGATACACATAAAATACATAGGTATAATTTTAAAAATTAATAAAAATAAAGCACTTGACCCTATTTTTTACAGGGGTCTTGATTGATTTTATATTTTTATAAAAAATTTAAAACTAAATAACTATGCGAAAAATTATTTTAAGTGTGATTCTTATCACGATTTTGGTACTAACCTTTTTGTCTAACTTCATCCTAACCGACAACCCAATTCCGGTAGAAACTGTAAAGTTTGATACAGGAGATACAGCCTGGATGATCGTAGCAACTGCTTTTGTTTTGCTTATGACACCGGGATTAGGATTTTTCTACGGAGGAATGGTAGGTAAGAAAAACGTTATTAGTACTATGCTGCAAAGTTTTATGGCAATGGTAATTGTTACTATATTATGGGTTATTGTGGCTTTCGGATTAGCATTTGGACCTACCATTGGCGGAATCATTGGTGATCCAACTTCAAATCTATTCTTTCAGGGTGTAGGTACTTCCACTGCCTGGAGCCTTGCACCAACAATACCGTTTATGTTATTCGCATTATTTCAGGCAAAATTCGCCATTATTACGCCTGCATTAATCACTGGTGCATTTGCAGAACGTGTGCGTTTTTGGGCTTATTTATTATTCATGGTTTTATTCATTATATTCATATATTCACCTTTAGCACACATGACATGGCATCCTGACGGAGTATTCTTTAAAATGGGAGTATTAGACTTTGCCGGAGGAACAGTAGTTCACATGAGCGCCGGATGGGCGGCCTTAGCCGGAGCCATATTCTTAGGAAAAAGAAAACTTCAAAAGGTTAATCCCGCCAGAATTACTTATGTTTTATTAGGAACAGGCTTATTATGGTTTGGGTGGTTTGGTTTCAATGCAGGTTCTGCATTAGGAGCTAACGGACTTGCTGTTCAAGCCTTGGGAACGACAACGGTAGCTGCCGCAGCTGCTGCCATGGCATGGGTTTTCCTTGATAAAATTCTAGGACACAAATTATCCGCTCTTGGTGCCTGTATTGGTGCAGTTGTTGGTTTGGTTGCCATTACCCCTGCCGCAGGTTTCGTAAGCATCTCTCACGCTATTTTCATCGGAGCATTCTCTGCTATAGTAAGTAACCTTGTAGTAAGTAAATTCCCTAAAGGAAAAATCGATGATGCATTAGACGTTTTCGCCTGTCATGGTGTTGGCGGTATGGTCGGAATGCTGTTAACCGGTGTTTTCGCTTCTAAAGCAATCAACCCGGCCGTTGGAGACAATCAGGGGCTGATTTTTGGAACACCAACATTATTCATCAATCAACTAACGGCTTTAGTAATCGTTTCTATCTTTGCTTTTGTAGGTTCTTATATTTTATTCTTTGTCGTAAACAAAATTACCCCACTGAGAGTTACCGAAGAAAAAGAAGAATTAGGATTAGATATTTCTCAACACGGGGAATTTCTATAAATCATAATTACCCCATTTTATTTAATAAAAAGGCTGTCTGGAAAAAATTTCCGACAGCTTTTTTACACTTATATCGCTAGAATATAATCTTTACAATAGTTATTATTTGAATATCATATCACTCCTGATTTTATAGCTCTTAAAATTTAAGTCCTTTAATCTGATATTCTGTTTGTGTTTTATCCCCGCCTAATAGTTTTCCGAGATAAGACTGAAGCACATAAACAACCCCATTATCCGCAGCGTAAGCAGTCGTTGGAAACTCTTTTTTACCAAGAACAACTTCTTTTATCTTTGAAGCTGAAGTCCAGTCGCTTTTACCCGAAAGTAAATATGCCTTTCCTTCTCCAAGACCGTTTTCTATTACCGTTAAATTATCACCACTCCATTCTAAGCCGTCGGGTGCTTTAAAAACATTCTCTAAACCTGCTATCTCTGAAACACTTTGATCAGACAGTTTAATTTTAAAAAGCTTACCTGCACTACTCTGTGCTACAATCAAATATCCATTTTTATAAACTATTCCATTAAGCCCAAATGAGCCTGCCGGAGCCGCAAAACTGTTATTATTAACGAAAATTGCCACATTGTAATTTTTATCTATTTTGTAAATAACAGGTGAAAAGGAATCTGTAACATACACATTACCATTTTCATCTATTGTGATATCATTAGGGAATACACCTCCTGCAAGAACGAGTGGTTTAAGGTCTACACCTTTTATTAGTGTTCCTGCTTTAGCATTGTAAAACCCTACATACGCTTTCTGTCCTGCTGTACTACCATTAGCACCGCTTTTTTCCGAGGCTCCGGCATCACCGCTGGCGACTATGATTCGATCATTAGTTTCATCAGTATACACTCCTAATGCTGCAATCAGATTATCATCCGTTATAAATGGCGCAAACGTTTTGCCATCAGGACTTAAGGAATAAACCACTCCTTTATTAAAAGAACTGATTATAAAACGGTTGTTTTTCTTATCAAAATCAATACCTTCAGGATAAAATGCCTGTGAGGTAAAAGAATAATTCTCAAGCAATGCTGCAGGCAAAACATCTACTTTTTGTTTTTTAGAATTATCATCAGTACATGCTAAAAGAGTTAATGATAATCCCGCTAGCAATACAGAGTTTTTCGAAATTTGTTTTTTTCTTCTCATAAGTTTTTTGTTTAAAAATTAAGTTAATTATTATTGATACAACAGGTTAAGTATTAACGTTCCCACCACTATCCGCCTGCAAAAAAAACACTTCAAATTTCCAAACAAATAGATATTTAGAAAAGCATTCTAATATTGGAGTTCATTGAATATTAAACAATTATTTGGCTAAAAAAAAGACATAGTTTGTCCATTACAACCTTGTAAAAGGGCTACAAGATTATAAGCCAACTTTATATTCAACCTGAAAGAGTTTTTCGTGATTTAAATTAGTATTGTGATTTGGATTCCGACGACTTCCATTTGCGCTGATAACCTAAGTTACTGCTGTTAGGTAGCACTATTTCGCATGCCTTTTTCTCATCCAGCTCTATACTGATCTTTACACTTGAAAAATTGCCATCTAACAAATGACTGCCGTTTTTTTTTATCATCTGAAAAAAAATGGAAATGAAACGGTGATAGACCAGTTCCTCCCAAATAAGGTGGACTATAAAAACCGATAATCGTTCCTTTAATATTATGCTTTTTATAAATAGGTCTTTCTTTCATTAAGACAGCAATATCCGCAGGATTTTGGCAGAGCACTTTTTCCACGCCTCCCAAAGTTAAATCATAAAAAGAAGCTTTAATTTTAATAGCATAAAATCGATTAGAAGATGGTAAAAACTGTAAAATACTGAATTGAAGATCATTTACTGCTTTCTCCCCCTCTACTTCAATAGTTTTACCCTTTCTAAAGAAGGCAGAAGAACAGAAAGGTATCCGTCTATCTGATGACGCTTCGGGAACAATTCCATCTGCAGCAACTCTATATACCTTCCCGTCTAAGAGGATAAGTTCTCCGTCCAGATCGTTAAAAGTACCAAGACCAAAATTTTCATTTTCTTTTAATCTTTTTATCGTAAAATCACCCTTATAAACACTATTTCTCATAGCGTCCATTGTCGAATAATGAAAAACTTTATCTTGAAAATGCTTGCTTGGCCTGAAATGAAAAACAGTGCCAAAAATGCCGTGATTAATAATTGTTTATCCATAAAAAATCCATTTAATTATTCAACAAAATTAAACCGTTTTACAAATAATAATTGGTACAATTTTTCTTTTTTTATGTATTTTTTTACTAAATAAATATTACACGAAAGTTTTTACTTATATAATATTTATTTAAGAATGTATCTTCTCTTATTTTTTGTAATCGAAACCTCCTAATGCAAAATAAAAAAAAGCTGCCTGAAAATTTTCAGACAGCTTTTTACTCGAATTAATTCCTTTGTAAAATAGAGTATTTAGAAGTTTAAATCCATAAAACCATTATTTAAAATTCGAAATTCCTTCTTTCAGCCATTGCAGGTATTCTTCGGCACTTACATAACTGATCGTAGGTTTTGAACTATTTAAATTCTTTCCTTCCAAATCTGTTATCACGTATAATGGCTGTGTATTGGTTTTATATTTCGAGATCATAAAGTCGGTCCATTTATCGCCAACGGTTTCGATTTTATCTCCTTTTGCTGTAACATACTGTTCTTCTTTTGGCAAATCACGTTTATCATCAACATAAAGAGAAATCAAGACTACATCATTTTTCAAGATTGGCAAAATCATTGGTTCCGACCATACATTGTTTTCCATTTTTCTGCAATTTACACAAGCATAACCTGTAAAATCCAGCATAATAGGTTTGTTAATTGATTTTGCATAAGCTAAACCATCTTCATAATCATGAAAAACCATGATACCGTGAGGTCCTAGCTCCGCTCCTTCTGGCATCCCTGCAGCAGACACTGTACTACTGGCATTCGAATTTGAAGACCCTCCTACCCCAAACGGACTTTCACTATACTGTGGAGGTGGTGGAAATGCACTAATTAATTTTAAAGGCGCACCCCAAAGTCCCGGAATTAAATACACAGTAAATACCAATGTAAGCAATCCTAAATACAATCTTCCAACTGAAATATGATTTAACGGACTATCGTGAGGCAATGTAATCTTACCGAATAAATACAACGTCAGAGCAGCAAAAATTGCGATCCAGATTGCGATGAAAACTTCTCTTTCCAAAAAGTGCAATTGAAGAACCAAATCAGCATTTGATAAAAATTTAAAGGCCAATGCTAATTCTAAGAACCCTAGAACTACTTTAACAGTGTTCAGCCATCCACCCGATTTCGGTAATGAATTTAACCAGCCAGGGAACATCGCAAACAACATAAATGGTAATGCCAATGCTAATGAAAAACCTAACATTCCAACAATTGGAGCAATTCCGCCGTTCGAAGCAGCTTCTACCAATAAGGTTCCAACAATAGGTCCTGTACATGAAAACGACACAATAGCCAAAGCCAAAGCCATAAACAATATACCAATTAGTCCACCTCTGTCTGCCTGCTGATCTGCTTTATTTGCCCATGAATTAGGCAACATAATTTCGAAAGCTCCCAAAAATGACGTAGCAAAAATGATCAAGATCACAAAGAAAATCAAGTTAAACCAAACGTCTGTAGATAGCGCATTCAATGCATCTGCACCAAAAATCTTGGTAACAATCAGACCTAATATTACATAAATAGCGATAATAGAAAAACCATAGATAATTGCATTTCTTATTCCTTTTGCTCTGCTTTTACTTTGTTTGGTAAAGAAACTTACCGTCATTGGAATCATCGGAAAAACGCAAGGAGTTAGCAAAGCAGCAAATCCTGAGATAAATGCGATAAAAAAGATAGACCATAAACTTCTGGATGTTGCAGGTTTCTGTACATTATCTACAACTTCAGCTGTTGCGTTATCAATTTTCTTCAGTTCTAGTTTTTCCGAAACAGTTGCTTTACTTACTGTATCAACTGCTATCCCGGCAACTTTTGTTTCGTCTAATTTAGATTCAGATACCGCCGCAACAGCATCCATTTTAAAATCTGATGGAATCGCAATCGAGAATTTTTTACTTGAATTGATACAAACTTCTTTACAAACCTGAAAGTCAAAATCAACATCAACCGTTTTTAGATTTGGATTGATAATGGTGATTTCCTGTTCGATATGCGCTTTGCCTTCAAAGAAAGTTTCATTTACCCCAAAGACATCATTAAACGCAGTTTTGGTTTTTCCTTCTTTGGCTTTTCCTACCAAATTATAATTTCCTTTTTGATTTTTAAAAGTAATCTCCAAAGCAAGCGGTCCGCCTTCCGGCGTAAATTGCGAATACATGTGCCAGTCTTTTTCAATCGTTCCGTCAAAAATCAAAACGGCATTATTCCCGGCTCTCTTTTCAATTTTAGAAGTCCATTTTACAGGTTCCAGAATTTGAGCATTCCCTTTTGCAAATGCAAAAATAAGAAACAGTAAAAATACAATGGATTTATTCCAGACACTTTTCGACATCGTCGTTTGATGGTTTTGATTAAGGTTCATTATAATAATTCTATTTTAATTATTTTGTTTGTTGTATTCTCAATTTTAAAACGTTCATCTTGTCTGATTCCTATCACCCATACAATTTGACTATCTGAGCATAAAATCCAAATCTTTTCCTTTTCAATCAGCGACAATTTTTCATCTTTAAAAAGTTTGCTTACTTTTTTAGATTTTCCCTTCATTCCAAAAGGATGAAAAACATCCCCCTCCTTCCATTTACGTAAAATCAGCGGAAATCGGATTTTTTCAGCGTCCACAAATATAGCTTTATTTGAATCTATTGTAATGTCGCCTACCTGACAAAGCCTCAATTTTAAGGGAAAATTAACGTCTTGCTCTCCTTCATTAATTTCAAACACTTCCTGCTCCGATAATTCAGAAATTGGACTTAAAATCAAAGTATCCCTGTTTTTTAACAATCGAAAATCAGCCGAAAACACCTGTTTTCCAGATTGTCCGTCTACCAAATCATAAACATCATTCCAGGCCAAAAAGCCAAATTCATTCAACCATTGGTACAGATACGATTTATAATTGGGAAGCTTTTTGAGCTGATTTAAATCAAAATGAATATCATCCCCCGCTTCTTCCGCTACTTGTTGATAAATCATGATCGAAGCATCCTCAACCATTTCCTGCGATTCCCGCAGATAAGATTGTGTTTTCTGAAAAGCATTTAAAAAGTTCGGATTGATCTCTTTCAGTATTGGAACAAGATCATGACGAATTTTATTTCGAAGGTATTTATTTGACGCATTACTGCTGTCTTCCCGCCATTGAATACTATTTTGCTTGGCATATTCTAAAATTTCTTCTCTGGAAAAAGGCAAAAGCGGACGAATAATTTTATCATTCTCTTCCGGAATCCCTATTAATCCATCCAATCCCGTCCCACGGGTTAGATTGATAATGAAAGTTTCAAGATTATCATCGGCATGGTGCGCTGTTAGAATATAATCGAAATTTTTGGTTTCTAAAAGTTCGTAAAACCAACTGTAACGCAATTCACGAGCCGCAACCTGAGTAGATAGTTTGTAATCTTTAGCAAAAGCTTCGGTATCAAATTGAGTACTGAAAATCGAAATAGCATTCTGATCACAGTACTTTTGAATAAAATCCTGATCACCAAAACTTTCCAATCCACGAAGTTGAAAATTACAGTGCAAAACAGCAATCTTAATGGGTAATTGCTGAAACAAATGCAACAAAACCATACTGTCCAAACCTCCGCTTACCGCCAGAAACAGCCTTTTATCATCCAAAAATGGAAATCTTGCAGCGAGATGATTTTGAAATTTTGAAAGCATTTATAAATGTAAAAATTTAATTCTAATTATGGAGAAAGATTCTTTTATGTTTTAAAACTGTACGAATTTACATTATATTGTTTATCTAAAAACAAAATTGTACGAATTTTATTCTTTTTTAACTTTTATAGTGAATTCCTTGCCCCTCCAATCCCCTGCTTGTCACTAGCTATTTCTAACTTAAGACTTCATGCATCGCTTTGGCTTTTAAGAGACACTCTTCATACTCCTTTTCAGGTATGGATTGAGATGTAATAGCACTTCCAACCGAAAATGAAACATATTTATTCTCCTGATTGTACAGAATACTTCTTATTACGACATTAAAATCAAAATCTCCTTCAGGTGTAAAATAACCAACGGCACCGCTATACAAACCTCGTTTGGTTTCTTCCACGTTCTCAATAATCTTCATAACCGAAATTTTTGGAGCTCCCGTCATACTTCCCATCGGAAAAGTAGTTCTTAAAACATCAATTGGAGCATATTGCGGATCCAGTTTTGAAGTGATAGTAGAAATCATTTGATGTACCTGTAAAAACGAATAAATTTTACAAAGCTCTACTACTTCAACAGAACCTTTCTGCGCAGTATGCGACAAATCATTTCGCACCAAATCGGTAATCATGATGTTTTCAGCACGTTCTTTTGAATCTGATGCTAAAAACTGTTTTGACTTTTCATCTTCGACCGGATCCGAAGATCGTTTTGAGGTTCCTTTTATCGGTTGGGAAATTAAAGTGTCTCCCACTTTTTTCAGATAGCGTTCCGGAGAAGCTGAAAGCAAATATTGTTTGTGATTTTTAAAGAAAACCGAAAACGGAGCTTTTGATATTGCACTTAACTTCTGAAACTTTTCCAGCGGGTTAATTTCGGCATTCTCCGCATAAAACTCCATACAAAAATTAGCCTCATACATATCTCCGATATGGATATGTTCCAGCATTTTTGCAACTTTTTCAATGTACGCTTCTTTTAAAATACGTTGTTTGACTTCAATTCCGCTTAAAGTTTCGAAGCTGTCAAATTTACTTTGAACAATTTCTTCAAAATCCTCTTCAAGCTCATCATCGCAAAGCAGCAAGTATTGTATTTCAAGCTGATTTCCTCTTACTATAAATATTTTTTTAGGCTGAAAGAAAAACAAATCAGGAAAATCCAAACCATCAAAATTAGTGGATGTCAATTTTTCAACATCATTCTTTAAATCATAAGAAAGATATCCAAAAAGCCAGTCTTTAGTGGTTTGCTGGTATTGTTTTAAATCTTCAAAGGCATTATGAAAATCTGTTTTTAAAGAGGTAAAAGCATCTACCGCCAATACAAAATCAAAACTGGAATATTCCAGCGGATAAGAATTACTATCCAAAAAAACAACCTCTCGAAATTGTTGTGACCAGCTTAAAAGCTGCTGTTTAAAATGCTCTGGATCTGAAATATTTTTATATGTGGTAACTCTCAAAAATAGGTAATTTTTAGGCCTCAAAATTACAACAAAAAAAATCCTTCAATAAAATAATACACAAAAAATATTGGCACACTTTTTAGTATATCGAATTAACAAGAATACCCAAACCTTTTCGTGCCTATTCATTCAAAAAATACATCTTAAAAAAAACTCACAATTATTTATGAATCAAATTCTAAAACTTTTATGAAAACAGTTGCAAACCTTGGATTAACTTCCTTAGTGATTATCACTTTATTTTTTTCCTGTAAAAAAGCCGATCCTGCTGCATTCGAAGATAACGCAGCACATCAAACTACCGCAGATAGCACTGCAATCTCTTCGTCGGCAGCTGTGGAGAAAAAAAACAGCACACAAAAATTCATTCGGACTGCCGATATTAAATTTAAGGTTAAAAATGTCGTCAAATCTACTTATGCCATTGAAAACGCAACACAAAAATTCGGAGGATTTGTAATCTACACTAATTTGCAAAGCAACATTCACGATCAGATTAAAACTAAAATTAGTCAGGACAGTACACTCGAAACAACCAAATACACAGTCGAGAACAACATTACGATTCGCGTACCCAATAGACAGCTCGATACCGTTATTAAAACCATAGCCCGACAAATTGATTTTCTTGATTTCAGAGTTATTAAAGCCGATGATGTTTCTTTAAAATTATTAGCCAATCAGCTTTCACAAAAAAGAAGTGCGGTTACAGAGAAAAGGGTAGAAAAAGCAATTGATTCCAAAGGCAAAAAAATCAATGACATTATGGAAGCCGAAAATGCACTGGCAAACCAAAAAGAAGAAAAAGACAATCGTACCGTTGAAAACTTATCCCTGCAGGACCAAATTAATTTCAGCACCATTACTTTGCAGCTATATCAAAACGAAACGGTAAGACAGGAAATAATGGCAAGCGAAAAAAACAGTAATGCTTACAAACCAAATTTAGGCATTCAAATTATTGATTCCCTTAAAAACGGCTGGTATATTCTAGAAACAATCTTCATCTTTATCATTAATTTATGGCCTTTTATTCTGATTGGTTTTGGTGGATTTTTCCTTTACAAAAGATACATTAAGAGATAAGAAAAGTGTTAATAAAACAACAATTTCATAAGAAAAAATTCGTTATATTTGATATAGCATTCTATTTTTCCCAAAATAGAACGATAAAGACTGTAAAGCTCTCCATTTAAAAACTTTAAAATTGTTTTTTTAATTCATTAGAGAGTTCAGATTGTAACGTTTTCCAAAAATAAATTATACTTTTTTAACCCATTAAAAATCTTAAGTATTATGAAAATTGCTACCATTATTGTCCGTGTTTTAATTGGTCTTTTATTACTATTCGCCTCTCTTAGTTTTTTCTTTAAACTGGCTCCGGAACCGGAAACTACCGGTGATTTCAAAGCTTTTAATATGGGACTTGTTGCCTCAACTTATTTATTGCCTTTAGCAAAATCAATCGAGCTTCTTTGCGGAATTGCTTTTGTAACGGGGCGTTACGTAACATTGGCCAATATACTGATCCTACCAATTACGGTAAACATTTTGTTCATTAATTATTTTCTGGCTCCTCAAGGCTTGCCGCTTGCAGTATTGCTATTCCTTGCCAATTTATTTTTAATCTACAGATATTGGGATAATTACAAAAGTGTTTTCACCAAATAATTTATTTTCACCACACCTAAAAATAAACCCGACAAGCAATGGCCTGTCGGGTTTGTTATTTTAAAAGTATCCACACATTGTTTACTAAACTACAACCAATACACCTTGTAATGTCGAATCAATTGCAATTCTATTTTAACTGAAATAAAAAGGACCAAAAAATGGAACCTTAAGCATACCAACATTGTCCTTTTTGACAAACCTGGCTTTTCCCGATGCTTTCCTCCCACTTGTCTTTTGTGACATTATAGCCCCTGTTATTAACCTTCTATCTATCATTAGCATTTAAAGAATACCTGGTAGTTACGTTGTTTAAAATCCCTATTACATTTATAATCTAATCCAACAATTTCAGACTATTTTACTAAATATTTAGGTTTGATCAAAATTAGTATTTTTGACTTTTTTTTTGAGCTTCAGAAATAAAGTATATCCTTAATTCCTCACTCTGTATAAAAACGAAACTACAAACCTGTTTTTCAAATCATTAATCATTTCATCTCACTAAACACAACGATAGAATTCTACCTCTAATTTACAAAATTTTTCCTGAACTTTTTCTTTTTTGGATGCAAATGTTAAAAGAATAAAACTCAATTCTATAAATACTTTTACTAAACAATTATATTTGATTAAAATTTGTCTTTTAAATGAAAAAAAACTTACTGTTCATTTTATTACTCTGTATTAATTTTTCGAGATCACAATCTATAAAATCTGTAGATTCTCTAACCACTGAAATCTGTAAATCATTAGTTCAAAACAAAGTGCTGGACAACGAAATCAGAATTAATACAATCAATAACGCCCACATAACTCCATATCTGGCAAAATTTAAAGACAGTATCGCACAAAGAAGAGCATTTGAACAGTTGTTCTACAGATTACATAAAAACTGTAACGAATTTGTGGCACTTTTTCCAAATGAATCTGAAAAAAGCAGCTGGTCGATGCAGAATGAGAAGCCTCTTGATGAAATATCCAAAGAAGAGTGTAATCGTTTTGATGAATCTTCAAAATATTATTATTTGGAGCATGGAGGTGCGAAAGTAGAGGTAACTTTAAGCGATAATCTATGGATAGAAAAATTTGCAGATAATACATTTTCAAAATTGCATTACAGAAAAAAAGGAAATTGCGGATTTGAACTGGAATTTATTGAAAGTAACAATCTGGCACGAAAAAATTTAAGCATCAAAGGCGACAAATATTTGTACCATTTATACAAAGAAGAGAATGGAACTTACGGTATGTATTTAAAGAATAAAGAAACCTATTATACTTTTACTGTAATTAAGCAATAAAAAAACCGCCAGAAACTTCTGACGGTTTTTAAAATATAATTTTGTCTAGTCCTGAAATAGCGATACACAAAAAGTATCATTATGGAAGTACCTCAAGAAATACGCTATGTAAAGCGTACACAAAAAGACTACTCTATGTCTTTTAAATTACAAGTTGTTCAGGAAATAGAACGCGGAGAACTCACAGCAACGGAGGCTACAAAGCAGTACGGCATCCAATGCAAAAGCACAGTTGTCCAATGGCTTAGGAAATTTGGTAACTTTGATTGGGAAAACCAAACCTCTATGAAAATGGCAAAAACACCTGAACAAAAGATTATGGAGCTTGAAGCTCAAGTCAAACTTTTAGAGAAACAAAAGGCACTCCTGGAAAGACAGGCTTTTGTTGCAGACAAGAAAGCAATCTTATTTGATATGATGATTGATTTAGCGGAAAAAGAATATCATATTGATATCCGAAAAAACTCTGTGCCCGAACAATCACCCATTTCAAAGAAAGAGAACAACAAACAATAGGATTTACCTGTTATTTGTTCGGGATAGACAGACAGGTTTATTATCGAAAAATTAAAAGAACAACAATTAAACAAAATAAAGCTAAAGAAGTTGTTTTAATGGTTAATGATCTTAGGCAATTAATGCCTAGAATAGGTGCTAGAAAGCTCTATTATCTTTTATTGGATCAACTCCATTTGATGAAGATTGGAAGAGATAAATTCTTTGATATACTTAGAGCTAATCATTTATTGGTACAACCTAAACGCAGTTACCATATAACCACAAATTCACATCACCGGTTTAGAAAGCACAAAAATCGAATTTTAGATTTAGAAATAAATCGCCCTGAACAAGTTTGGGTATCCGATATTACTTATATCGGAAAAAGAGATAATCCGTGTTATCTAAGCTTGATCACAGATGCTTATTCAAAAAAGATAATGGGGTATTATGTTGCTGAGAATCTCAATACTCAAAGTAGTTTAAGAGCTCTTAAAATGGCTCTTAAGCAAAGAACGCATAATACATTAACTCTAATCCATCATTCAGATAGAGGTTTGCAATATTGTGCACATGAGTATCAAAAAGAACTTATGAAAAATAAAGTATTATGCAGCATGACCCAAAATTCAGATCCTTATGAAAATGCGATAGCAGAAAGAATTAATGGAATTTTAAAACAAGAATTTATGATCGATAAGTATCATCAAAAAAGAAAAATTACAAACTTAATAATAAAGGAATCTATCAATATTTATAATAATCTCAGACCTCACTATTCTAATTACATGTTAACACCAAATCAAATGCATTCTCAAAATCAAATTCAAATGAGAAGATATAAAACAAAAAACAGTTGCAAGAGGGTTCTTGCAACTGTTTAATTAATTATTTTTATGTAATAATCTGTATCGCTTTTTTAGGACGAGACATTTCACTTAGTTATTATACGTGTAACGCTCTGTTGTCTGTAGCTGCCAAAGCCGCTTCTTTTACTGCTTCAGCAAAAGTTGGGTGTGCATGGCTCATTCTTGAGATATCTTCAGCAGAAGCTTTAAATTCCATTGCAGTAACTGCCTCAGCAATTAAATCTGCAGTACGAGCTCCAATCATGTGAACACCTAAAACCTCATCAGTCTTAGCATCAGCAATAATTTTTACAAAACCGTCAAGATCTCCACTCGCTCTTGCACGTCCTAACGCTTTGAAAGGGAAGCTTCCTACTTTATATTCTGTTCCCGAAGCTTTTACCTGCTCTTCAGTTTGTCCTACAGCAGCAACTTCCGGCCAGGTGTATACAACACCAGGAATTAAGTTATAATCGATATGTGGTTTTTGACCTGCTAAAATTTCAGCAACCATAGTTCCTTCTTCTTCAGCTTTGTGTGCCAACATTGCTCCACGAACAACGTCACCAATAGCGTAGATGTTTGGAACATTAGTTTGTAAATGATCGTTTACTTCTACCTGTCCTCTGTCAGAGATTTTAACTCCTGCTTTGTCAGCGTTCAATCCGTCTGTATACGGACGACGACCTACAGAAACTAATGAATAATCTCCTTCTAAAGTAATCGTTTCTCCTTTTGCATTCTCAGCCTGAACAACAACAGCGTCACCATTTCTTTCTACTGATTTTACTTTGTGAGAAACGTAAAATTTCATTCCTTGTTTTTTCAACACTTTAGTCAATTCTTTAGACAAAGCACTATCCATTCCAGGAATGATTCTGTCCATGAATTCAACTACAGAAACCTGAGCTCCTAAACGAAGGTAAACTTGTCCAAGCTCGATTCCGATTACTCCACCACCAATAATTACAAGGTGTTTTGGAACTTCTTTTAAAGCCAGAGCCTCAGTAGAAGTGATGATTCTTTCTTTATCAATTTTAATAAAAGGCAAAGAAGATGGTTTTGATCCTGTAGCGATTACAGTATATTTTGCTTCAATAGTTTCAGAAGTTCCGTCAGCTTTAGCTACAGCAATGTGTGTTGCATCTACGAAAGAACCTAAACCATTAAAAACAGTAATTTTATTTTTATCCATTAAGTAGTTGATTCCACCTACGGTTTGATCTACAACGGCTTGTTTGCGCGCGATCATTTTCTCTAAATTGATTTTTACATCTCCAGAAACCTCGATTCCGTGATCTGCAAAATGTGCAATTTCTGCATAATGATGAGAAGACGATAATAATGCTTTTGAAGGAATACAACCTACGTTAAGGCAAGTTCCGCCCAAAGAGTTATACTTTTCTACAATTGCAGTTTTAAAACCTAATTGTGCGCAACGAATTGCTGATACATATCCGCCAGGACCTGAACCTATAATGACTACGTCAAATGAACTCATAGTTTGTCTATTTTATTTTTAGCGATACAAAATTAAGGAATAAAGTTTTGTTTAAAGTTTAAATCTCAATGTTTTTTGTGTGAAATTTTACTTAATGTTTTGCTTAAGATTTGACTGTCGGGTGCGCAAAGATTTGACAAGTTTAGTTTGATTTTTTTTTGCTCGCAAAGGCGCTAAAGCGCAAAGTTTTTTGACCACTAATTGCACAAATTCGCTCGAAGTTTTTTTGTCTCTCGCAGATTTTGCAGATCACACGGATTTTTTTAGCTCGCGAAGACGCGAAGACGCAAAGTTTTTTTAGTAATGAAAACTGATTTTGAAAATCACGCAAATTCTCTCGAAGTTTTTTGTCTCTCGCAGATTTTGCAGATCACGCGGATTTTTTTAGCTCGCGAAGACGCGAAGACGCAAAGTTTTTTTAGTAATGAAAGCTGATTTTGAAAATCATGCAAATTCTCTCGAAGTTTTTTTGTCTCTCGCAGATTTTGCAGATAATGTGAATTCTTCTAATTCTTATAAAATCGCGAAAATGTAAAGACTCAACTTTGAATTGCCTCCAGTTTTAACTGGAGATATTGATAAGAGAACAAAAAGAAGGCTTTAGCCAAACAATACATTTTGGCTAAAGCCCTTTTCTATGTAATCTTAAACCTCCAGCTGAAGCTGGAGGCAATTCACGATACATTTAAAAAAAAAATAGCCACTTCTTTTCACATGAAAGAAAAATAATTAAATTGGCGAGGCTTTAGAAACAATTCTAAGAATACACAAAAGATAAGTAATGGGATTATTTGACATATTTAAAAAAAAGAAAACGGAATCGACGTTTCCAGAGAATGAACTAGAAAAATGTTTAATGCAAGCAACATCAAGTTTTTCTGCACAAAAGGTATTTTATCAAAAAATGTTATGGAGTCAATTGTTTATATTGACAAACGAAAATTCGATTTCAGAAATTGGAGATCAAACTACAGAAAATGATACAACTGTTCAGTGTGTTACTTTTGAAAACGGTCAAATTCCAATCTTTACATCAGTAAACAGAATATTTGACAAAGGCATAATAAAAAAAATGATTCCACATCTCAGTTTAAAAGGACAAGATTTGTTTAAAACCTTAAATGGGGCAACATTTATACTAAATCCTTACTCAGATTTTACAAAAGAATTAATTCCAGAAGAAATTGAAAATCTTTTAAATGGCACAATCTATAATAAAATTGACGAGCAGGAAGTTGAGTATAAAAAAAATCAACAATTCAATCAAATCTTTGAGCAAGCTGGAAAAAAACAAGAAGGACTGATTGTTTTAGACGGATATAGAAAAAAAGAATTGAAGGAAACCGAAAAGTTAAAGCTTGAAGACTCTATAAAAGACTTCAAAAAATGCCTTGAGATAGTTCCAGAGCATTGGCAAAGTATGGTATTAATCTCAAAAGCGTTTCAAAGACTGGAAAGACACGAAGAAGCTCTTGAACAATTGGAATTAGCTTTTAAACTTGAATTAGAAAACCATATAATCCCTATGGAAGCATCGCTGGAAGCTATGCATTTGAAAGACATCGAGAAAGCAATATTTTATTCTGAAGAATCTCTAAAAAGAAAACCCAATGATTTTACACTATTGGGTAATCACGCAATGACCTTACTTGTTACTAAAAGAGACCAAGAAGCAAAAGAAACAATTGATTTAGCAATTAAATTACAGCCAAATGATTCTATAAATAAAAATATTGAATCTATTATAAGAGACGTTATAGCTAAAAAACGGGAACGACCGACTTTTGAAGATGCTGTTAGATAAAACTGCCAAATAATTAAAACATTTCTAAAAACATAGCAGCATGGATTAGATTGGACTTTGGATTGAAGATTTGCTTGTATAAAAGCTTAGTATAATTTTTATTTTTTTTTGCGACTCTGCACTTTTGCGAGACTAAAAAAACAACAGCTTAAATCTTAGTATACTAAAAAAAAATCAGAAACTTAGTAACTTTTAGATCCTTAGCGAAGTATTTTTGTCTCTCGTAGATTTTGCAGATAATGCAGATTTTTTTGCTCGCGAAGACGCGAAGACGCAAAGTTTTTTTAGTAATGAAAGCTGATTTTGAAAATCACGCAAAGTCTCTCGAAGTATTTTTGTCTCTCGGAGATTTTGCAGATAACGCGGATTTTTTTAATTCTTATAAAATCGCGAAAATATAAAGATTCAACTTTGAATTGCCTCCAGTTTTAACTGGAGATATTGATAGGAGAACAAAAAGAAGGCTTTAGCCAAATAATACATTTTGGCTAAAGCCCTTTTCTATATAATCTTATAACCTCCAGCTGAAGCTGGAGGCAATTCAAAAAAGAAATTAGAATCTTAGATATTCATTAAGTTTTAGAAGCACTGTTGTACATTTCTATGAAAAACCTTTGTCCCTTTGAATCTTTAAACCTCTTTTTTAAGGTTTTCTTTGGGGATTTCTTGATGTATGAAAAACAGAATAGATGATTACTTCATTTCCAATAATTTCATAAATAATTACAAATGGAAATTTTACCAAAGTTAATTCACGATAACCAGGTTCTTTTTTTATTTGAAATAATTCTGGATGTGTTTTTAAAACCTGCAGAGATGTTTTTAAGTAAGATAGAAATTGCTTTCCTAAACCTTTACTCCTACTTTCATAAAATTCAATAGTTTTATCAATTTCATTTTCAGCTAAGCGTAAAATTTTAATTTTAAAAACCATACTTAGCATTCAAACGTTGTTCTACTTCTTCCCATGAACTCGCTTCATTCTCCCGTGAAAGATACTTTTCTCTTTCTTCAGCAACAAGATCATAATGAGAATCAGGAACAATTGATTTCTTTTCATCATAATTTAGAGCATCAAAAACGCTTTCTAAAATTTCTAATTTAGAATCATCTTCAATAAATTTTCCGAAATCTTTTATAAGCTTAAGCCTTAATTCTTTTGTCTCCATTCTAAAATGTATTTGATTCAAATTTAAGCTATTTTAGTTTTGAAATGTGTTAATGTTATGGTTTATACATACAGCCCGAAAAGTTTCTGATTTATTATTTCTAATTTTGAAGATGCCAAAGTAAACGTTCTATCGGATTTTGCAAATAACGCGGATTTTTTGCTCGCGAAGGCGCAAAGGCGCAAAGTTTTTTTGAATAATTAATATTAGAAACTTCCTGCTGAAAATGAGAGAATTCAATAAAAAGCTCTGTGTCTCTTAATCTCTCCTTGACTAAAAAACTCAGGGCCTTAGCAACTCAGAACCTTAGCAACTTACCCCTCTTAGAACCTTTAAAAAATCACCGTTGAATTCTTAACCTCGCTAATCATGAACATACTTTGGGTACTTCCAATGTGTTGCAAATTTGTGAGTTTAGTAACCAAAAATTCTCTGTACGCTTCCATGTCTTTGACTAAAACTTTCAAGATATAGTCGTAATCACCGCTTACGTGGTGGCACTCTAAAACTTCATTGAGTTTGATGACTTCGCTTTCAAATTTAGTGAGGAATTCTTTGGTATGCTGAATGAGTTTTAAATGACAGAAAACCACAAATCCTTTTTCGATTTTAGTTTTATCAACCAATGCTACATAGCTTTTGATGATTCCCTCACGCTCTAACTTTTTAATCCGTTCGTAAACTGCTGTGACAGACAAATTGAGTTTTAGGGACAATTCTTTGGTTGTCTTTTTACTATCGGTTTGCAATAAAACCAGCAGTTTTTTATCGGTAGTATCTAAAGTCATTTCGTTGAGGATTAGTGTATTTGGTTTGTTGTTAGTGGTTTGTTGTTGATTGTTAAAGTGAAAGAAAATCTATTAAATTATCTTTTACCAATCAAATTTAGATTAAAAATCATAACAAACACATTTTTATAGTTTTAAAATCTAATTACATGTTCTACAGTTGATTATTTTTCTAATTAAGTCTTATTTTGAGTAGATTTTCTTTTGAAAACGAAAGCCCTAGCCCTGATGGAAGTGAAAATCCTTTTGTGTCCGCCGCGGCGGACGCAAAAGATTGAAACGGACAGCAGGAATTAGCTTCTGAGAATTTCAATGTCAATTTCAATGTCAATTTCAATGTCAATGTCAATGTCAATGGGAATTTCAATGTCAATTTCAACAAATCACAAACCACAAACAATAAACAATTAACCACTAACTATAAACTATTTAAAATGAAAAACTTTAATCCAGCAGACAAAATCCAGGATTTACAATACTTTGGGGAATTTGGAGGGGTGAATCCATCGATTTCCGATTCTTCTACTTATACTTTTCTTTCAGCCAAAACTATGTTTGATACTTTTGAAGGGAACATGGAAGGCTGCTACTTATATTCGCGTCATTCATCGCCTAGTAATTTGTATCTGGATCAGGCTTTGGCAGCTATGGAAGGAACAGAAACTGCAAATGTATCGGCTTCAGGAATGGGAGCTATCACACCTACCTTGTTACAACTTTGTGGTGCTGGCGATCATATTGTTTCGAGTAGAACAATTTATGGCGGAACCTATGCTTTTTTAAAGAATTTAGCTCCGCGTTTTGGAATTGAAACCTCCTTTGTTGACATTACCAAACTGGAGGTGGTAGAAGCTGCTATTACCTTGAAAACAAAAGTTTTGTATTGCGAAACCGTAAGTAATCCATTGTTGGAAGTAGCCGATATTGCAGGTCTTGCAAAAATTGCTAAAAAATACAACCTGAAATTAGTCGTCGATAATACGTTTTCACCATTATCGGTTTCTCCGGCAAAACTGGGAGCCGATATTGTAATTCATAGTTTAACCAAATACATTAATGGAAGCAGTGATACTGTTGGCGGCGTAACCTGTGCTTCGAAAGAGTTTATCAATTCGCTGAAAAATGTAAACTCCGGAGCAAGTATGCTGCTAGGCCCTACAATGGACAGTTTGCGATCGGCTTCGGTGATGAAGAACCTGCGCACGCTTCATATTCGCGTCAAGCAACATAGTCATAATGCACACGTTCTGGCCGATAAATTTGAAAAAGACGGCTTAAAAACGGTTTACCCAGGCTTAAAAAGCCACCCAAGTCACGAATTGTACAAAACAATGATTAATCCGGAATATGGTTTTGGAGGTATGATGACAATTGACGTTGGGACTTTGGCAAAAGCCAATGAACTGATGGAATTAATGCAGGCCAGAAATTTGGGTTATCTGGCAGTAAGTTTAGGTTTTTACAAAACACTATTCAGTGCACCGGGAACTTCGACTTCGAGCGAAATTCCGCTAGAAGAACAAGCCGAAATGGGTCTAACAGACGGCTTAATTCGTTTCTCTATTGGTCTTGATAATGATATTGAGCGCACTTATGAAATGATGAAGGCTTGTATGATTGAACTTGGGATTTTGAATTCCACAGAGATTCGCTAAGTTCTCTTCTGTAAGCAACTTAAAGTTTTTTTTTTACACAGATTATAGCAGATTTTCTTTTTAGATTATAAATAGATTCACACCGATCTGCTTAGATCTTTTTAAAATCTGCGTGAAACAAAAAAGATCGTTCTAAAATATTCTCGATAGAGATTCACTAAGTTTTTTTGCCACGAATTCACGAATTTTTTTAACAATACATCCGTGAATTCGTGGCTATAAAACTATCTCGGCTCGTAATGGCTAAACGTTTGCCAGTACTTGTCTTTGTAGATTTCGTAACTTATATCAAAAGAACTACTATATTTTTTAAGTATTGCATCTGCCGTTTTCGATGGCTTTCTAAAATCTTTACATGCAAAAAAGATTTCTCGTTTATTCTCTCCTGTTTCTCTCCCAATGTTTAAATATCCATCAGAATCTTTTAGTTCGACCATAATTTCATCTTCAATTTCATTTAACGATTGATACGTTTCCTCATCAGGCATTCCATTACTATTACTTCCATCAAACGGAATGCTAATAATAAATATCCACGGATGTGATGCTTTTTTATCCCATTTCAAAATAGATGTATTCATAATAGCCAAAAGAACGCCGCCTTCCTTCGTACCTGCTTCAAAGCTTGAATAATTATCCTTTTCAGTATCGTACCAAATACCTTCGTATTTTTCTACAAACTCTTTTTCTCTCCAAATCAAATAATCTTTTAATTTTTCAATTGGTACTAACTCCTCAGAAATTTCGTTGTCTCCTATTACTTTCATGTTATCTATCGAAGTAACAGAATCCAATTCGCCTAAATAATTATCCAGAAAAATATAAACTCCATTAGTTATTAGCTGCTTCTTATCTTCTGTAAAATGATCATAAACAATTGTCAAATCAATTTCATCTGGAAAGTCTTTATTTATAGTAGGATAAAATTTTAAATTATCAGCATTGAGTTCAAAATTTTCAAACTTTATTCCAACATTTTTAATATTTATTGCAGGCTTAAGAGCAGTGAATTTCCAACCTTCAATCTTTGGCGCAGCATTTACTAACTCTTCTATTATATAAATATTCCTAATTACTCCGTCGGGCGTTAAAACTAATTCAGCTATTTGATCGTCAATCATTCCTGCCAAAAAATAAATCTCAGGGTGAATTTCTGCTAATTTTGGTCCTAATTTATCAAAGAAACCCTTAGGGATGTTTTCTCCCCTTTGAACAATATTAAAAAACTCTTTTTCATTTTTCAGAAACCAATTCCAAAAATCATCATACGAATTTATTGGGCTTCGCTTCTTACCCAATACTTTATCAAAAAAACTCATGCATAAAAAATTAAAAATTCATAAAAATCAAAAATAAGAAAAAACCTTCTTTTAAATTCAGTTTAAAGTAAGAAATCT
Organism: Flavobacterium collinsii; assembly: GCF_946903285.1. Taxonomy (GTDB): domain Bacteria; phylum Bacteroidota; class Bacteroidia; order Flavobacteriales; family Flavobacteriaceae; genus Flavobacterium; species Flavobacterium collinsii. Next base: position 2,604,665 of record NZ_OX336425.1, on the reverse strand, counting down.
CATAAATTAATTCTAAAGTTCTTCTGTAAGGAATACAAAGTTTTTCACGCAGATTTAGCAGATTTTATTTCAAAATTATAAATTGATCTCCGCCGATCTGCTTAGATCTTTTTAAATCTGCGTGAAACAAAAATCTCCTTAATCTGTGGCAAAATAAAAAGCCGTTCTGAAAATTACTTCTCAGAACGGCTTATCTCTTTTGTATGCTTAACTTACAAGGTTTCTACATTCAGTTTACTGTTTTTACGACTAAAGCCAAAGTAAATACAAAGACCAATAAGCAACCAAACTGTAAAATAAATCCAGTTCCATACACTTAATTCAGCCATCATATACAAACAACAGATTAAACCTAAAAGCGGAATCAATGATAAATTTTGTTTGAAAGCCCAAACTGTCAAACCAACCAGAACAAGTAAGAAGATCCACATTGGAATTTTATGCTTGAACAAGCTGAATCCGCTTTCAAATTTTAAGGAATCACTAATTGGTAAACCTTTTACAACCTCAGCATACTTCGCATCATCAGATTGATATTGGCTTAGTAAATGCTCTAAATCGGCTGTTTCTGAAGTTTTATTTTGTACATCAATACTTTTTAGATAATTGAAAACTTTTTCGGACTCACTTTTATCCAATGACGTAATAATATCTGCCGGGCTATTAATTTGAGTCTCGTTTGTAATAAAGCTCATAGTGGCTTTTTTATTATATCCGAAAGCAAAAACTAATCCGATGGTTAATAAAACCGGCATTATGTATTTGGAATTGATATATGGTGTTTTGAACTTTCCTCTTGGAATCTCAGGTTTGTTTTGCAATACCAAAACTCCGGCACAAACCAATACAAACGCAAACAAAGTTCCAATACTACATAAATCTGTTACCATGGTAAGATTTAAGAATAAGGCCGGAACAGCAACCACAAAACCGGTTACAACGGTCGCATAAGAAGGCGTTTTGAATTTTGGATGTACACGTGAGAAACGTTTTGGCAATAATCCGTCACGGCTCATACTCATCCAGATACGAGGTTGTCCCATTTGAAATACCAATAAAACGCTGGCCATTGCCACTACCGCACTTACTGCAATAATTCCGGACATCCATTTTAAGTCTAATTTTTCGAATACAAATGCTAACGGATCTCCCACATTTAACTCATTATAACGTACCATTCCGGTAAGAACCAGGGCAATGGCAATGTACAAAAGCGTACAAATAATAATCGCCCACATCATTCCGCGTGGTAAATCTCTTTGAGGGTTTTTACATTCCTCGGCTGTAGTAGAAATGGCGTCAAAACCAATGTAAGCAAAGAATACTGCCGAAACACCTTTTAGTACTCCACTCACTCCGTTTGGCGCAAACGGATCCCAGTTAGCTGTATCTACATAAAATATACCTACTGCAATTACCAAAAGTACAATACAAAGCTTCACCACAACCATAATATTACTGGCATTACGGGATTCTTTCATTCCGCGGTAAATCAATGCTGTAATCAAAATGATGATTAATAAAGCCGGAAGATCGGCTACAAAATGAAAAGAACCAAACAAAACCGGAGAAGTCGTCCAGGCCGTATAAGCAGCTTGTAGGGCTGGCTCTAAGTTATCAAAAGCTTTTCCGCTGTGCATCAGAGCAGTTGCATTATTAAATCCGTTTGAGGCCGTTAAATAGTCCATTTGAACCCATTGCGGAAGGTGTATGCCTCCGCTGGCGAGCAGTCCGGTAAAATAATCACTCCACGATATCGCAACGGTTATATTTCCAACCGAATATTCCATGATTAGGGCCCAACCAATAACCCAAGCTATAATTTCACCAAATGCCACATACGAATACGTATATGCACTTCCTGAAACGGGTACCATTGAGGCAAATTCAGCATAAGCAAAAGCAGCAAAACTACAAGCCACTGCTGTAAATAAAAACAAAAATATAACAGCTGGTCCACCATCTGCGCTGGCTTTTCCGATCGTACTAAAAATCCCGGCACCAACAATAGCAGCGATTCCGAAGGCGGTTAAATCCCTGGCAGTTAAGTGTTTTCCTAATGCATTATGACCGTCTGCATCGTTCTTTGCAACTTGCTTCAGAATATCTTGTACCGTTTTTTTTCGGAATAAACCTGATAATGCCATATATGATTTTGCTTTTAAAATTAATTTAATTCGGTCTTTGTGGTTTTATTTTGCAAATAATGCAAAAATTATCCTGATTTCAAATATATAAAACGATTTTGTTTTGCACCGCTTTTTGTGGTGAATTATTTTGCCCACGGATTATTACAGATTAAACGGATTTACGTTATTTTTTCTTTTGCCACGAATTTCACGAATTAACGCGAATTTTTTTGTTTCTAATCTTTGTGAAAAATAATGGAATCTATTTTAGAAAAAAAATCGCGTCTTCCGATAGTAGTCAGGAGTTGTAAAAAAAGCATTCGTGTCAATTCGTGAAATTCGTGGCGAAAAGAATAATTCCTGAAATTGCTTCGCCTGTGCGCTATGGCTCGGGTCGTGACAACACCCTCTACTTTAAACAGTTTCTTAAAATACTTACCGATTTTATTTATTCCAATCTGCAGAATCTGCGAAAAACCTTTTTTTAGCACTTGAAATACTTGACTAATTTTCTCTCGCAGACACTGCAGATTTAGCAGATTAATGCCAATTTCTTTTGTTCTAAATCATTTTAATCCTCATAATCTGTGGCAAAAATAAATCAGCTCACCCAAGCGACAGCGAACTGACAAAGCAATCTGCGTGAGAAAAATCTAAATTCTAAAATCTAAAATTACTTCAGGCAATTTCTTAAAATACTTACCGGATGCTGTGCTTCCCTGTTCGTTCCGTCATAAATTTGGTGACGGCAACTGGTTCCTGCTGCGGCGATTTTTACTTCCTGGGCGGTCGCTCTTACTTTCGGAAACAACGTATCTTCCCCCATTTGCATGCTCACCTGATAATGCTCCTTTTCGTAACCAAATGATCCCGCCATTCCACAACAGCCCGAATTGTAAATTGTAACCGTATTGTTCATTGGTAAATTCAACATGGCAAAAGTCGCTTCAACCGAACTCAGAGATTTCTGGTGGCAATGCCCGTGAATCTTAATTTCTTTCTTTTCTTCTGAAAAAGAATCAGCCGTAATCTTACCTTCGATACTTTCTTTTTTAAAGAATTCTTCTATCGTAAAAGCATTTTTAGCTACTTTTCCGGCTGCTTCCTTGTCGGTTGCCAGACGTAAATATTCGTCCCTGAACGTTAAAATTGCCGAAGGTTCAATTCCGATTAAAGGTGTATTTGCAGAAACTAAATCCTTAAAAATAGCTACATTGATATCTGCAATTTTCTTCGCTTCTTCCAGAAATCCTTTCGATAAATACGTTCTTCCGCTTTCTTCATGATTAACGATTAAAACTTCATAACCTAATTTTGTCAATAGTTCAAAAGCATCTATACCGATATTAACATCGTAATAATTCGTAAACTCATCATTAAACAAATACACTTGTCCGTTAGGGAAATTATTTTGTTGTGGTTTATGCTTTTCGTACCATTTTTGGAACGTCTTTTTTGCCAATAACGGAACCTGTCTTTCCGGCGCAATTCCCATGCTTTTTTTCACGAGAGACTGATTGGAAATAAAATTCGTAATCGATGGAAACAAACTTCCCATCTTATTCAGTTTGGCGTTATGTGCAAAAATTTTGTTTCGGGTCGAAAAGCCATTCACTTTTTGATATTGGTACAAAAATTCTGCTTTCAGCGTGGCCACGTCTACATTACTCGGACATTCGCTGGCACAGGCTTTACAGCTCACACACAATTCAAAAACTTCGTAAAGTTCTTTCTGGTCGAATTTATTTTCTTTCTCTGAATAGGTCAAATATTCGCGTAAGGCATTCGCCCTCGCGCGCGTGGTTTCTTTTTCGTTTTTGGTGGCTCGGTAACTCGGACACATCGCTCCACCTGCCGACGGCAATTTTCTACAATCGCCCGAACCGTTGCATTTTTCGGCAGCACGCAAAATCCCCAAACTATCCGAGAAATCCTGAAACGTTTTAATATCCGGTTCAACTCTGCCCGAAACAACACGATGATTCTCGTCCATTTTTAAGGCATTCACAATCTTACCAATATTCAAAGCCGAGTTCGGATCAAACGCCAGCTTGATTCGTTTCAGCAATTCATAATTCGTTTCGCCAATCATATAAGGAATAAACTCACCGCGCACGATTCCGTCGCCATGTTCTCCACTCAGAGATCCTCTGTATTTTTTAACCAAAATTGCTACATCTGTCGCAATGGTTCTAAAGAGTTTTAAGTCGGATGTTTTCTTCAAATTCAGCACTGGACGCAAGTGTAGCTCACCCGCCCCTGCATGTGCATAATAAATTGCCTCTTGTCCGTGTCGCAGCATCATGGCCGAAAACTCAGCAATATAAGCAGGTAAATCACTCAATTCAACGGCAGTATCTTCGATTGAATCGGCCGCTTTATTGTCTCCCACAATACTTCCTAAAAGTCCGAGACCGGCTTTACGAAGCTCGTTTACTTTTTCGATATCGGCACCATAAATTTTAACAAGCGCGTAGCCGAAATTGTTTTTCTCTAAATCGGCTACTAAAGCGTTGGCCTGACTTTCCGCATCAGCGGCATCGTGCGAAGCTACTTCAAACAGCATAATCGCTTTGGGTTCCCCCACTAAAAAGAACCTGTTTTTAGATTGTTCGCGATTGGTTTTAGTACAATCTAAAATCGTATCGTCGATCATTTCGGCGGTATACAAATGATGTTTCATCGCCACCACAACAGACTCCAGCGATTCCTGAATACTATGATAATGCGCCACCACCATAATGTTATTGGCGGGCGGCAAATCGTCTACTTTTAATGTAATTTCGGTTGTAAAAGCCAGCGTTCCTTCGCTTCCACAAAGTAACTTTCCAAGATTAATGGTAGGTTCTGTCCCGCCAAACAAATCCGATTTTAGCAGAATATCTACGGCATAACCCGTATTTCTTCTGTGAATTTCCGGCTTCGGAAACTCTTTTGTAATTTCGTCCTGCGTTGCCTTTACCGAAAGTTCGTCGTAAATGCTTTTGTAAATTTTATTTTCTAAGGTATCCCCTTTGGTTTTTTCGATAAATTCAGCCGAAGTCAGCTCTTTAAAAACCGTCGCCGAACCATCACTCAAAATGGCTTTGATTTCGACAATTTTATCACGCGTTACCCCATAACGAATCGAAGTCGTTCCAGAAGAGTTATTCCCTACCATTCCGCCAATCATACAGCGGTTAGAAGTCGAAGTATTGGGACCGAAAAATACGCCGTGAGGCTTCAGGAATAAATTCAGTTCATCGCGAATGACACCGGGTTGCACCGTAACCGTTTTTTTAATCGGGTCAAAATCCAGAATCTTGGTGAAATTCTTCGAAACATCGACCACAATTCCGTCGCCAACCGTTTGTCCGGCAAGAGAAGTTCCAGCCGTTCTTGGTGTAACCGAAATATGATGTTGTCCCGCAAACCGAATTAGTTTACTAATGTCTTCGATTGTTTTAGGCACGGCGACCGCTTTTGGCCGGATCCGATATACCGAAGCATCGGTTGAATAAAGTGTTTTATGAAGATCGTCGTATAAAAGTGTTCCTTCTAATGATTCTGATAAGTGTTGTAACTCCTTAATTATTGACATTATAACTTAATTTATGAACTAAAACGGATTCAGTGAATTACAAAAATAGTTTTTTTTAAGGTTCTGAGGCTCTTTTTTTGAGATTCTAAGGCTCTAAGGGACTAAGGTTCTAAGTTTTTTCTTTGATTGTGTCTTTTTGAATTGGAATTTGGATTTTTTTTATTGGAATTCCACCCCAATTGTCACCCTGAGCACCGCGCCACCTTAAAATAATTTATGCATTTCTTGCCCTTTATTTCTTAAAAATTTGCTCATTAAGAGAAGCCTATCAAACCAGTTATGACGTTCCACTAACCATTTATTACAAAAAACAAACCGACGGTTACTTTCTACATATCTTATCAACTATGACGAGCTACTTTTGTATTTAATTTTAGTAAAAATGATTGATCCATACTTAGATATAACAGAAGTAAGATATCTTTCTGATAAATTACTTAGAATGTTGCTTGTAAAAGAAAACAATATTCAAGTTGAAGACTTCAAAAAATATAATATAAACGCATTATCATTTATAAATCAAGGGTGACCAGCATTAAAAATAAGAGAAATAAAAATGGGAAAAATATTTGAAGATTACTTATCTAAATTTCAAGAAGATATAATTAGTATTGCACTTGACTATGTGGATGGAAAAGTAGATGGCATTTTTATTTATGGAGCGTGTGAGAACGGTACTTCATTATTTGATGTTTTCTATAAAATCAATGGAAAAATTATAGAAAAAGAAAAGTTAAATGATGCCCTTGACTATGACTACAAAATTTATGATACTTCCTATGAAAGGCAAAGTGCACTGCTAAATCATGGTCTTAACAGCCTAGACAATCTCGAAGAAAAATGTGACGAGTTTAATAGAGAAATGCCAACTGAGATGCGTTTATACTATGACGCAAAAAATAATAGGCTACAGGCAAAATACAGATATGATTACATATTCTCAGATGATAACGATTTACTCCCTGGCGATGTGTTTCATGCTTGGTTCGATAGTGTTTCAAAAGGAGAATCTGATATTTAAAATAATCTGTTCTTTAAAAATAAATAACATCAGCCTCCGAGCTCTGCGAAGTCTCCCGACTTCGTAGCGACAACAATGGTCAAACAAATTCAAAAAAAGTCTAGATTATTGGGACGGGTACGAAGTCGGGAGACTTCGCACAGCTGGGGAAAACTATATTTGTAATGCACTTTTTTAAAAATTAAAACTTTAGATTATAATGTCCGATTTTAAAAATAAAACATGGTTACTGAGTGATTTCATAAAATTTGTACAAGCAAAAAAAGATCGCACGTCAAATTATAACGCTAATTATTACTACGACATCTACGAGCCGAATAATGATGATCAACTTTCTCCTGAAACGATTATTTATGTCGGAAATACTGTTGAAGTCGATGACGATGATAACGAGATCTACCCTCCAGAAGTTCGCGCAATGAATTTTTGGTTCGGATATTCCTGCGATAATTTTCAGGATGTTGTTGACTTGGCCACAGAACAAAACCCAAAAGTTAGTATTTCTCAAATAGTTACCTGCCTCAATCATTACAGCCAATACGATAACTTCTTAGATATAAAGTAAAAAAACTATAGCATCACAAGGGGCGATTTACAAAAGTTCAATTTTGTTCCAACTTTCAAAATTAATCAACTTTCAATGATTGAATTAAAATTGATAATTATTGTTTTCTAATATAAATATTAACGAAACAAGAATGAATAAAGAAAATAAAACCCACGCTCTGCGAAGTGTCCTGACTTCGTAGCGAGTCGAAAGCTTATAAAACCAATATTTCAATACAGCCTTTTGCAATTTGGAATTTCAAAAATTGAAATTTATATTTGAGTTACAAATCTCCAATATATGAACCAGCCAAACAGAATCTATTTTTTAGGAAATCCATATCCAAATGGTCACACTTTAGAACAATTTAAATGGAACGGAAGAATCGAAGAAGATGAATCGATTTGGTTTGATTTTCACTTAAAAACAGATGCTTATTATGCCGAAGATCGATCCGAAGACGACGATGAAGAATATAAAGGTGACTGGCATTCCAAAGGAGTCTGGGGCAATTTTCATCAATGTACAATGTCTTCAACACAGTGGGGAGATTATGGAATTAAAATCAACAAAACTTCGCAAAAAAATGTTTTCAATGATTTTATAAAAGAGGATTTATTGGCAGACACTTTTCCCCTTGATGATGATTTTGATTATGACGAAATTGCATTCGGAATTTATTTATTAGGACACGATACCTGCGCCAATCATAGAATAAAAATTACTCCCACAGCTCAAAACAAATATGATATTGAATGGACCGGAAAAATTGCTTTAACCTATTCCGGAGCCGACGAATTTAAACATGATTTTGAACTTCTTCTTCATAATACTGAATTCGATGGTTTTTATTATCCTAAATCCTGGTCGCACGAAAAAGCAGTCGATTTCTTTAAAACTAATTTTGAAGATTTTGAAGAATACGAATTTGTCGACCTCAACCCAAAAAGCAAAAAACGAGAATACAAATTCCAAAAGAAATAAATCTCTTTCACCCCAATTGTCACCCTGAGCGGAGTCGAAGGCTAATGAAACTTTGAGGCTCTAAGACTCTAAGAGGCTAAGGTTCTAAGTTTTTTCTTTGATCACGTCTTTTTGAATTGGAATCTGGATTTTTTTTATTGGAATTTTCAGAAGCTAACCGCGCTCTGCGAAGTCTCCCGACTTCGTAGCGACAACAATGATCAAACAAATTCAAAAAACGTCTAGATTATTGGAACGGGTACGAAGTCGGGAGACTTCGCACAGCGGGGGTTCTTGAATATTTTCGAAACAATACCGTTAATTCACACCAAATCCTTCATTGAAATATTAGATAAATTTTCTTGAGACTTTAAAAGCAATTCATCAATGTTCTCAGCGATAAAAATAAAGTCTTTTTGATCTACTAATATTTCAATCCATTTTGGTCTTGAAACTGAGAAGCCATCGTCGTAAATAGCAACATTTACAAAATTCCAAATATTTGAATTTACTCCATTTGCTTCAAAATTTGGTTGAATTATAATTGCTTTCATTATATCATTTTCTATCCAATCAATTCTTCGTTCTTCAAATGTTCTTAATACTTCCGGATAATCAGGTCGATCTTTAGTCAATCTTCCATTAAGCTTACTTGCTAAATCAATCAGCTTTGAATCTATGTTTTTAAATCTACTCATTTTTTACTCCGTTTTATGGATCATAAGATTTCTATTGAAAAAATTAATCGATAAGAAAAGGCGGTTCTTCAAGAACTCTATAACTCATAAAAACACATCCAAAAGAAGGGTTTTCTGTATTCTCAATAATCACCCAATCTAATACTCCTTTACTTATAAGCTGATACAATTCATATTCGATAAAATCATCACTATAATTTAGTTTCTGATACTCCGGATGCGTTCTAACAAACTCCGAAAATTTCCATTGCGAAAACGCAATTTCATTTATCGAAATATCATAGTCATAAATAACACCGTCTTTATTGGCCGTACAGCCACTTCCGTGAAAGTAATATTCAATTCCTTCAATAGTTCCTTTTCTTTCAAAAAAAGTGCTCGAAAATGAACATGGATTTATATCCTGTTTATATTTCTTTTTTAATAAAGTTTCAAATGTTCTTATAAAACTGATATAGTCCGCTACTATTTTTTCAATCATAATTATCCCAAAATTAAATTGAAAATATGGGATTTACAACCCTGCCAAAATTCAACCAAAACACTTTTAAATATATTATTTTTCTTACTATAATTATTTTATTTTTATTATATTTGCGCTTCCTAATTTACAGAATACTGACATTTAAAAACTTTTGCCCTTGTGGTATGGTAGCGGCATTAGAAGTAATATTATTGCTTTCTGATAGTGTAAGCTACCTTATTAACTCGGGTTTTATATTCACCAAAATGTAAATTATGGACACCAAAAATCTTTCACAAGTAGCCGAAACCAGGCTAACCAATTTCTTCAACAACACTATTGACCCAAAAGAAATGGCGAAAGCCATAAGACAAGTCAATTACATCCTTGCCTTAGGTGTTTTAAGAGAACATGAAACACTTAAAAATGAAGTAAGCAATCTCGAAAACAGCTTTTACTGGCTCAATGAATTAGCCGAAGTTTTAAATCCTTATTTGGATGAGGAGTAATAACTATTTTTAAAATTAACAATGAAACCTCGGTCTTTTTAGTAGCGAGGGTAAATCTATATTATGAATCTGTTTTGCAGAATTACTTTTTAAAATCAAATTATAGCAATACATTTAATCCATTATATTAAAATCTAAACTTCATGATAGAACTAATAATTGAGATGTTAACTTATATAGGATTACTTAAATCCTCAAAAGATACAAAGAACGAAAAAACAAAGTAAGCAATCTCGAAAACAGCTTTTATTGGTTCAATGAATTAGTCGAAGTTTTAAATCCTTATTTGGAGTGGAATAGATTACTGATTACAACATTTTACAATTAACAGAAAAGCCTCGATCTTAAAAAAATCGAGGCTTATTCTATTATTTTATTTATTGACACTAAATGAATTCCCAAAGTTCTCTTTAAAAAACTTAGCAAGTTCCTGTGTCTTGCCTTTTTTTATTGTACATATGACAGCTTGCTCTTTTCCTTCAGATTGGGCAATAATTATGACACTATCGTTATCTTTAATTATTTTATCCTTCACTCCACTTACTCCTCCTACAATAGCACCTATTGGCCCCAATAGTAAACCTCCAACGACTGCTCTTTTAATTACAGAACGCTCTTCAACATCAATTACGCCACCTGATTCCAGAGTTATTGATTTTATATCAGAATTATTAATAGCAAGATGATAAAGCTTGAAATTATGCATGATTGATATTTCAATTCCATCAGAATATTTAGTAAAATTTACCAATGGTTTTATTTTAAAAAAGTTTTGCGTCCCTAAAGCATCATCAATTTCTTCGATTCCTGCACCGTATTCGCATAAACCAACAATTTTTTTAGGTGACCAAAAGCTTTTCTTACCTATTATTTTTTCAAGCTCATTTTTCTTGATTAATTTCATACTGTTTCGTTATAAGTTAGTTTTACTTTTTAAAATATTAATTTCTATACATTTACATCATTAAATCAGGCTTATTGATTACGAATATAAAACTATTTTAACTACAATTAGTATTTTTTTTGAGATGTAATCCTAATATAATTATAGCAAAAATTTCAAAATTACTATGACATAAAAAACTCCTCAATCGCTTAAGGAGTTTAATAATTTGTAAAGTTATTTTTATTTCTATTGGGTAATGTGCCTCAAAACAAAAAACCGCATAAAAACGCAATTTTACTTAAACAACCCTCACCCCGGCCTCCACAAAGCTTTTAATCTTAGCACTCTTCGGGTTCAGTTCGGTAACGATGGCATCTACTTTGTCGAGCCCACAAACCTGATGCGGCATTTTACCGTTAATTTTATCAGAAGTCGCGAGCACAATTACTTTATCTGAAGCTTTAATCATTTCTTTTTTGATGATTGAAACTTCATATCCCATTTCGGTAAGTCCCTGATTGACATCTAAACTACTCACTCCCAAGAAGCAAACATCGGCTCTGATTTTAGACAATACCTGAACTACGTCAATGCCCACGGTTACCATCGCTTTCTTCTGTAGCTTTCCTCCAATAAAGATCAATTCGATATTGGGATGCTGAGATAATTGCATTGCGATCGGCAGACTGTACGTATATATGGTAGCCGAAAAATCGATTGGAATGAGTTTGCAAAAAGATAAATTGGTAGTTCCCCCCGTCATGATAATCACCTGACCTTCATCAAGAAACGACAAGGCCTTTTGTCCTACTACAATCTTTTTATCTTCATTGATAATGGTAATATCAAATACATTATTGGATTTCTCCTTTACCGGAAAGGCAGCTCCATATACCTTATTGATCAGCCCTTTGTTGTGCAATTCGTTAAAGTCTCTGCGTATGGTATCCTCAGAGATGCTGAGCTCTGCGGCAAGATCGATCGTATGTATTTTTTCGACATCCTTAAATTTATCCATGATAAACTGATGTCTTTCTTTTTTAAGCATTTTAACTTTTTTGAACAAATATAAATTATAATGCGTTATTATGCATCATTTACGCCCTAAAATTTACAAATTATCCTACACAAGCCCTAAAACATTAAAAACAAAAATTAAAAATGCATTATTATGCGTTTTATAACAAAAAACATAAAAAGTTTGCATTAAATCGCATTTATTAAAATTAATTCTTATATTTAGAATCTCTAACCAAACAAATATTTTAAAAATGAAAAGACTATTATTTATTCTATTTGGAATTATTTTGTTTGCGCAGCCCATTTTTGCGCAGTCAAAAACCGTATCCGGTACCATTACCAGTACTACCGACGGACTTTCTCTTCCAGGAGTATCCGTTTTGATTGAAGACACTTCAAAAAGCACGACAACTGATTTAGACGGAAAATTCAGCATCGCAGTAAAAGAAAACGAAACCCTCGTTTTTAGTTTTGTAGGATTTGCTTCGAAGAAAATTAAAATTTCAGCAAACACAACTTCCATCAACCTAAAAATGGCCGAAGAAACAAATGCCCTTTCCGAAGTGGTTGTACTGGGTTCCACCGTACGCGCTACCCGTAAAGAGCTTGGAAATGCCGTAACCAGTTTAAAAGGAGAAGATTTGGTTAAAGCACAACCCGGAGGGCTTTCTACAGCTTTGCAGGGAAAAATTGCGGGTGCTCAGGTTTCTCAAAACTCGGGTGATCCAGCGGGAGGTTTCAGTATCAAACTTAGAGGAACTTCTTCGATATTAGGTTCTTCAGATCCTCTATATGTTATTGACGGTGTGGTTTTAAACAACGCTACCACCAACGTAACCAACTTAAACGTAACCACCGGAAACTCCAACATGCAAATTGGTCAGAACAGATCTGCAGACATTAATCCTAACGATATACAAAGCATTGAGGTACTAAACGGAGGTGCTGCAGCCGCCATTTACGGATCGAGAGCAGCCAACGGTGTGGTTTTAATTACGACTAAAAAAGGAGTAGCAGGAGAAACCAGATACACGTTTTCAACCAGCGTAACATCTAACCAAATTCGCAAAAAACTGGATATGAATATGTCTGACAAACAGTTTGTTAGTACTTCACCAGCCCTGTTCCCAATTCAGGGAAATCCTGCGAGTCCAACTACAGTTACCGTTTTAGGCCGAAACCTTGAAACCAAAACGACTAACGTACAACGACACGATTATCAGGATGATATCTTTACTACCGGTGTTGGAACCGATACTTATTTCTCGCTGCAAGGCGGAGACGAGAAAACCAAATACTTTGCTTCTCTTGGTTATTTGGTAAACGAAGGAATTATAAAAAACACCGATTTTAAAAGAGCCGGAGCCAAAGTAAGATTGAAACATGACTTCAATTCGAAACTATCCGCTACGGTGGGATTAAATTATATCAACTCAAGTTCGAATGAAAAACCGGACGGGAATGTTTTCTGGAGTCCGATTAATGCCATCAACATCACCAATAATATCTACGACATCAATCAAAGAGATGTAAACGGCAATCTGTTGGCGGTTGATCCGAACAGGGTGAATCCGCTTTCGATTATCGAAACTTTCAAAATCAAACAAAATACAGACCGTATTATATCTGATTTACAATTGAACTATACGCCGTTTAAAAATTTCAATGCCGATTTGATTTTTGGTATCGACAATTACAATCAAAGAGGAAATGTCTTCATTCCAAGATATCCGTATGTTGTGAATCCTGCGTATTACAATGATGGTTATGTTTCTGAAGCGACCAACAGAGTCGTACAATTCAACAACGATTTGAACTTAAGATACCTTTGGAATATTAACGACAAATGGAAAGCCACTACTTACGGAGGTTACAATGTGCAGACGTATCGCGATAATTTTGTGGCAGTTGAAGGCCGTAACTTAAAACCGTTTATCGAAACCATAAATGCTTTTAATACGCTGATTCCTGGTTCACCAAGTTCCAGCCAGTCCAAATACAATTTATGGGGTTACTACCTTCAGGAAACTGTTGGTTACAAAGACAAATTGTACCTAACGATTGCCGGAAGACAGGATGCTTCGACTATTTTTTCGAGCGCCAACCGTTCACAATTTTATCCAAAGGCGAGTGTGAGTTATGTGTTTTCAGATGAACCTTTCATGCAAAGCATTCACGATGCTGTAAGTTCAGTACGTTTTAGAGCTTCATGGGGAAAATCAGGAAGCTTAACGGCAATTAAACCTTATGCCCGTTTTACCAATTATTCTACGGGAACACTTTTAGGAAACAGTGCTTTTTCTATTGAAGGATTCAAACAAGGAAATCTGGATTTAAGACCGGAACAAAGTGTTACGTATGAAATTGGAGGCGATTTTGGTTTTATCAAAGACCGTTTGAATTTATCTTTCAGCTATTACAATGCTGATATTGATGATTTGTTATTGCCGGTTCAATTGGCTGCTTCTGAAGGAGCTACCAATACGATTAAAAATATCGGACAAATGAACAACAAAGGATTCGAAATCAATTTGAAATACGCTTTAATCAAAAAAGAAAACCTTCATCTGGATGTTTTTGTAAACTACAGCAGCAACCGAAACAAAGTAACAGGATTACCGCAAACCCGTTTCAAACTGGATAGTAACTTAGCCGGAGCTCCTGTTTTTGTGGAAATGGACAAACCGATCGGAATTTTCTATGGAACTTACTTTGCCCGAAATTCCGATGGAAGTTTATTGCTGACACCTTCCGGATATCCGCAAACCGAAAAAGGAGATGTAAATACCGGAGCACCACAAAGAGATGCTTCAGGACAGCCAACAGGAACCATTTTGAACAAACAAATTGGTAATCCTAATCCGGACTACATCATCGCATTCGGAGCGAATCTGAATTACAAGAAATTTGGCCTTTCAGTATTATTTGACGGTGTTCAGGGCGTAGATGTTTTTGATGCCGATTACAGAACCAGACAAGGTGTAGGATCAGGTAAAATAGTTACTCAGGAACTTAACGGCGAATTACCGCGTGGGTACATCTGGTCGGTTTATAATGTGGAAGAATTTAGAGTGGTAGACGGAAGTTACCTGAAATTAAGAGAAGTTTCGCTTAATTATTCTTTTGGGAAATTAAACAAATTCTTTGACGATCTAACCGTTACAGCCAGTGGAAGAAACCTGATTTCGTGGGATCACTTTACCAGTTTCGATCCGGAAACCAACTCAGGCGGACAGTCTTCTGTAGCGAAATACAATTTTGGAACCGTGCCAATTCCAAGTTCTTATTCCTTGGCGGTAAAAGTTCAATTTTAATCAAATCAAAACATCATGAAAAAAATATTCATCCCTATAGTTGCTCTTACATTGCTTTTAACGAGCTGTAATGAAGATTATTTAGACCCAACCAAGCCCTCTCAGGAATTAGTTTTTGGAACCCGAGAGGGAGTTATTGGTGCTGCCAACGGACTACAACTGCTTTGGAGCGTTGACCGGACAAGCCCCGTTTACAACACCATTACCGGAAACGGATTTACCACAAAAGAACTACGACTGCTAAACGCCGGAAATGTCGATGAAGGCGAACTTTCTGTAGGCGCCGGTGTACTTTCGACCAAAAATCAGGTCGTGAACAATCTATGGTCACAGTGTTTGGTAATTAAATCTGAATCGCAAAAAGTAATCGATAATGTCAACGTACTAACTTCAGATACCGAAAAAGCCAGTGTTCTGGTTCATGCCTCTATTTTTAAGGCAATGGCAATTACAACTCTGGTGCAATATTTTCAAAGTGTACCATTAAAAACAGGTAAAAACGCCACTTTTGATTCGAGAGCCGATGTGTTAACCGAAGCCATCAAAATTTTAAAAGTAGCAGAACCACTGCTGGACAAAGCCACCGGAGCAACGGGATTGGTTACCAGTATTAATTACAAAAATACCGTTTATGCGCTTTTAGCCCGAACGTATCTGATGGCCGGAGATTACGACAATGCCATCGCTTATGCCGGAATGGTTGATCTGTCTGTAAAATCGGTGTTTGCTTTTGATCCCATTAGTCAGAATCCTATCGCCTATATTTCGATCACAACCAATAATGTTTTTCAACCTGTTGATCTGACTTTGGGATTGCCTGCTGCTTTAGCTCCTTCTAATGCTGACGGAAGGCTTAATTTTTACATCAAACCGGGTTCAAACCCAACAGTTGCCACAGGCTTTTTTGATTCGAACACCAAATCAATTCCACTGTATTTACCAGGCGAAATGATGCTGATTAAAGCCGAAGGTTATGCCCGAAAAGACAATTTACCTCAGGCACTTATCGAACTAAATAAAGTTTTAACCAAAACAACCGGAGCAGATACTTACGGCATTGGTGCCAATCTTCCGCCATACACGGGCGCTGTAACCAAACCTGCTATTTTAACCGAAATTTACCGCAACCGCTGTATCGAAATGTACATGTCAAGCCTAAAACTGGAAGACAGCAGGAGATTTGATCGTCCGGGAGCAGGAACAGCCGGTGCCGAGAGAAACCGTAACTGGTATCCTTATCCGGATTCTGAAAGAAACAACAATACGAATACCCCAGCTGATCCGGCTATCTAAAAAATGGTAAAATCGAGGCATAACCTAATGCCTCGATTTTGATAAAACAACCACAACTTATTTGTTATGCAAAACAAAATTCCCGAAACCGAACAAGAATCCCTTTATAAGAATCTGGATCAGATGAGCACCAAAGAACTGCTCGTCAACATCAACACAGAAGACAAAAAGGTACCTCATATTGTTGAAAAACAAATTCCGAAGATCGAAAAACTAGTCAAAGCCATTGTAAAAAAAATGCAATTGGGCGGACGCTTATTTTACATTGGTGCCGGAACTTCAGGACGCATCGGTATTCTGGATGCCTCCGAGTGCCCTCCTACTTTTGGAGTGTCCCATGATATGATTATCGGAATTATTGCAGGAGGCGATACCGCAATTCGAAAAGCCGTAGAAAAGGCCGAAGACGATACCGAACAAGCCTGGAAAGATTTGTCACAACATCAGATCTCGAGTTTAGATTTTATCATCGGGATCGCTGCTTCCGGAAACACTCCCTACGTACTGGGCGGACTCGAAAAAGCCAAAGAAAACAATATTAAAACCGGGA
Organism: Flavobacterium collinsii; assembly: GCF_946903285.1. Classification (GTDB taxonomy): domain Bacteria; phylum Bacteroidota; class Bacteroidia; order Flavobacteriales; family Flavobacteriaceae; genus Flavobacterium; species Flavobacterium collinsii. Next base: position 2,587,692 of record NZ_OX336425.1, on the reverse strand, counting down.
GTATTTCCTGTATCAGCAACGGTCTTATTGCTCAGGTTGCCGATTATCCCATTGAAGTAGTTGTAGGCCCGGAATTTTTAACCGGAAGTACCCGCATGAAAGCCGGAACAGCACAAAAGCTAACTTTAAACATGATCTCAACCTCGGTTATGATAAAACTGGGAAGAATTAAAGGCAACAAAATGGTTGACATGCAATTGTCTAACGAAAAACTGGTAAAAAGAGCCATTAAAATGATCATGGAAGAACTTCATATCGAACACGATCCTGCAGCTGAACTGTTAGAGAAACACAAAAGCGTGAGGGCCGTTTTACAGGCAAATAACACTAAGAAATAAACTCTTTATTACTATGGTGAATAAATTTTCCGAAAAGTTTATGTCATTTCGACGAAGGAGAAATCACACTAGTACTTCGACAAAGATTGGCGACTTTCTATGTGGAGTTTCGTGTGTGATTTCTCCCTTCGGTCGAAATGACAATATTGTGTTTAACAGAACTTTTATGGAGCTCATGAACAAGTTAAAAAAATAACCTCACCACTAATCCAAAACCAAAATGTCTTCAAGCACCATATTAATTTTTATCATCGTATATTTTGGCATACTATTACTGATTTCACAAATCATCAGCAAAAAAGGACAGGATAACGATTCGTTTTTCAAAGCCAATAAAAACTCCAAATGGTATTTAGTCGCTTTTGGTATGATTGGCACTTCCCTTTCCGGACTTACTTTTATTTCAGTGCCCGGTGAGGTTGGGTCTCCAAACGGAGAACAGTTCAAATACTTTCAGTTTATATTGGGTCAAGCCGTAGGACTTATCATTATTGCAAAAGTTTTACTTCCTCTATATTACAGAATGAACCTTACTTCGATTTACAGTTATATCGAAAAAAGGATGGGAACAAACAGCTACAAATCCGCAGCTTCTATTTTTTTGGTAAGCCGCACCATAGGTTCTGCTTTGCGTTTTTATTTGGTTGTGCTTGTACTGCAACGCTATGTTTTTGACTACTATCACATTCCGTTTCCGCTCACCGTATTTTTAGGCCTTACCTTTGTTTTTTTATATACTTACAGAAGCGGCTTAAAAGCTATTATTATCACAGACACCCTTCAGACATTCTTTCTGGTGTCCTCTGTTTTTATTACCATATATTTTGTTTTAAACAGTTTAGACCTAACCATTTTCGAATCGGTTTCAGCAATTCGAAACAGTAATTATTCCAAGACCTTTTTCTTTGATGATTTTCTGACGAATAAATTCCATTTTGCCAAACAATTTTTGGGAGGATTGTTTATAATGATTGCGATGGTTGGACTCGATCAGGATTTAATGCAAAAAAATATCAGCTGCAAAAATATCGGAGAAGCACAAAAAAACATGTATACCTTTACCGTTATTTTTGTCACCATCAGTCTTCTTTTTTTAAGTTTGGGAGCCTTACTGTATATGTACGCTGCAAAAAACAATATTGCCGTACCGCTGGACTTAGTAACCAACAAACCCAGAACCGACTTGCTTTTTCCGGAGATTGCACTAAATCATTTGTCGACGATTCCCGCTTTGGTATTTCTGTTAGGAATTATTGCAGCCACTTTTGCCACTACAGATTCTGCTTTAACGGCCCTCACGACTTCTTTTTGTGTTGATTTTCTGGGAATGGATAAAACAGAAAATATTTCAAATCCCAAAAATGTAAAACGAAGACATTTGGTACATCTTGCCTTTTCCTTTCTTTTCTTTCTGGTGATTATTGTTCTGAATTCTTTTAACGATAGCTCTGTTGTTGCACTGGTTTTCAAGGCCGCTTCTTACACTTATGGACCGCTTTTGGGTTTGTATGCTTTTGGATTACTTCAGAAAAACAGAATTGTACAAGACAAACTGGTACCTTGGTTTTGTATTCTCGCTCCTGTGTTGACGTATTTATTAAGCGAAAATTCCAAAGCCCTTTTCGGTTATGTCTTTGACAATGAATTAATAATTGTTAATGCGCTGATTACTTATACAGGCCTTTATTTTACCAGTAAAAAAACCGACAAAAAAATATACTTTTAAGCCGATTACTGCCAAAATACTCTAATTTTAACCCGTTAACAAAAAATAATACATCTTTTACATACGATTTGTGAATAAAAAATTTCGCCACGAATTCACGAATTATTATAAAGCAATAATTCGTGAATTTGTGGCGGAAAACAAATCTATCTGTTAAAACAATTATACCAACGAGTTCATTTTATCACTTTTATAATTCAAATCGTCTTTATAAAATTCAATTTTCATGAATAAAAATATAAATGCTCTGTACCAAATTGCTCAAAAAGAGACCCGCAGCATTATTGGGTTAATGTCCGGCACTTCACTTGACGGGCTCGATATTGCCTTATGCGAAATTTCGGGTTCAGGGCAAAATAGCGCTGTCAAAATAACTGAATTTGAAACCATCGATTATTCGGAAGACATTAAAACTGAAATTCGTAAAGTTTTTGCGAAGAAAGAAATTGATTTTCAGCATTTGGTCATGCTCAACGAGTGGATTGGAATTTTGCATGCCGAAATGATTAACGATTTTCTGAAAAAACGAAATATTCCCGCCAGCCAAATCGATTTGATTGCCTCACACGGACAGACGGTTTTGCACGCACCCAAGTTCTTGCACCAGCAGGAGAAATTTCCAAACGCCACTTTGCAAATTGGTGACGGCGATCATATTGCCGTAAAAACAGGCATCATTACCCTCTCTGATTTTAGACAAAAACACATTGCTGCAGGTGGCGAAGGAGCTCCTTTGGCCGTTTATGGTGATTATTTTTTATTTGGAAAAAAGGGAGAAAACCGCATCATGCTCAATATGGGTGGTATTGCAAATTTTACTTTTTTACCCGCTTCTTTAAATTCTGAAGAAACCTTCGTAACCGATACCGGAACCGGCAATACGCTCATCGATCTTTTTACCAAACACTACTATCCTCAAAAAAGTTACGACAAAGATGCTGAAATAGCCAAACAAGGAACCATAAACCAGTTGTTACTAAACCATTTAAAAGACGATGCTTTTTTTCGTCAGGAATTCCCAAAAACTATTGGACCTGAACTTTTTAGTGATGAATACGTAAAAGCAGCTTTAGCCAAAAGTACTCCCGATACCATTTCGCCTCCGGATTTGCTGGCTACTTTAACCCGTTTTAGTGCCGAAACAATCGCCGAAGCCATTCAGTATGCCGTAAGCCATTCAAATTCTAAACTGGAAGATTTCAAAATTTACCTGTCCGGCGGAGGTACGCACAACCCTTTATTAGTCCAATGGCTTAAAGAATTGTTGCCTTGCGATTTTCATAAAACAGATGAACTGGGTATTTCAGGCGATGCCAAAGAAGCCGTTTTGTTTGCTATTCTAGCCAATGAAACTATAGCCGGAGATGATTTTAATTTTGGATCGCATAAAGGAATCCCATCCGTAACCATGGGGAAAATTTCGTTACCACAGTAAATAAAAAATTGGGTATAATCCCTCAAAGATTAAATAAACACATAGAAACATAGGTTTTATGTGTAAAAAAGAATACAAAAAAGAAACCCGTTTCCTTCACATAGCAGGCTATGTGTGTTGAGAAAAAGTGAAACGCCTGTTCTTTAGTTTGCAAAATACTATGTCACTATGTGTTAAAAATAAGTACCCCGAAACGGATTAAATAAAATAAAAAAATGAAAGATCGTATCATTTCAGTTGATGTTTTAAGAGGACTCACCGTCTTGTTAATGACCGTTGTAAACAATCCGGGAAGTTGGGATTACGTTTACCCCATTCTCGATCACGCAAAATGGAACGGCTGTACCTTAGCCGATCTTGTTTTTCCGTTTTTTATTCTGGTTGTCGGAATTGCGATTCCTCTTGCCATGCCCATCAAACAGGACAAACCCGAAAATATCTTAAAAATAATTACCCGTTCCCTGCGCATTATTTGCCTTGGGTTCTTTCTGTACTTTTTTAACAGCATTTATTTTTTAGGACTAGATGGATTCCCGCTCCTTCTGGTGCGCTTACTTATTACTGCCGCAGTTGGATATGCTTTAATTGGAAATTTCAATCTTAAAACCAAAACCATTTTGGCCGTCGGGCTTTTCGTCATTTTCCTGACTTTAGCTTACGGTGGACACGAAAATTTCAGCGATGTCAGGCTTCCGGGTGTGTTGCAACGCATCGGGATTGTCTATTTATTGGTGTCGATTGTTTATTTAAAAACAAACATAAAAACTCAAATCCTTCTAAGTGTCCTTATTTTATTGGGATACTGGGCCATAATGACGCTGATTCCCGTTCCCGGAATTGGTCCTGCAAACCTCGAACCCGGTACCAATTTAGCTTCGTGGCTGGATAGTATTTTACTCAAAGATCACATGTATATCGCTACCAAAACCTGGGATCCCGAAGGTGTTTTAAGCACAGTACCCACTATAGCCAACGGATTGATTGGTTTACTAATTGGACAATTACTGCTTAAACCTTTACCTAAAATCGAAATTGCTAAAAAAATGGGAATCTTAAGCAGCGTACTCCTTATTTCAGGGTTGCTATGGTCAATTGTTTTCCCGTTAAACAAAGCACTCTGGAGCAGTTCTTATGTATTATTTACTGCCGGAATTGCCCTTTTCCTTCTAACTCTGATTTATTATATCGTAGACGTACTGAATCATAACAAATGGACATCTTTTTTACTAAGCTGGGGTGTAAACCCGATGATCGTATTCTTTGTTTCCGGAATATTGCCGCGTGCACTCGCGTTGCTTAAAGTTCAGAACCCTCAAAATATTTCAGATCCCATCAACGTTAGAGACTATGCTTACCAATACTGGATCAGTCCGCTTTTTGAAAATCAAATGTTATCTTCCCTGACCTATTCTATACTATATGTTCTTTTGTGGAGTTGTATGTTAGGATATTTTTACAAAAAAGGACTCATTTTTAAGGTATAATTTTTGTAAAAAAAACGAAGAGCATATAATTTCTTATACTCATCTAAAAAAACTATTTTTGGTTTCTGTTAAAAAAGATTGAAATGCATAAAAATCAGCAACTATTATTCTCTATTCTATTTTTATTTCTCTTTGGATGGAAATCCAATGCACAGGAAAAAAACCTTTACCCTAAAAACGAATTTAGAGGGGTCTGGATTGCAACCGTGGTAAATATCGACTGGCCCAAAACGGCTACAGACGGCGTGGAGAAAGAAAAAGCAGACTATCTTGAAATTTTAGAAGCTTATAAAAAATTAAATTACAACGCCGTAATTGTTCAGGTGAGAAGTGTTGGTGATGCTTTGTACCCTACAGAACTGGCACCCTGGTCCCGTTTCCTGACTGGTAAAGAAGGTCAGGCACCAAATCCGTATTACGACACATTGGCCTGGATGATCGAGGAAGCCCATAAAAGAGGTTTTGAATTTCACGCCTGGCTGAATCCATATCGCGCCACTTTCGATCTAAACAAACAGCAACTTAGCCCCAATCACGACATTTTTAAACATCCGGAATGGATGATCGAATATGCCGGAAAAATATATTACGATCCGGCATTGCCTGAAGTGCAGGAACACTTAACCAAAGTAGTAAAAGAAGTAGTTGACAAATACGATATCGACGCCATTCATTTTGACGATTATTTTTATCCGTACACTGTTCCGGGAAAAACCTTTAACGATACTGCCTCTTATAAAAAATACGGAGCCGGACTAAGCATTGGCGATTGGCGTCGTGCAAATGTGAGCAATTTTGTACACACCATTTCTACAATGATAAAAGCCAGTAAACCATGGGTACAATTCGGAATCAGTCCGTTTGGCGTTTGGAGAAATAAATCTCAGGATCCAAAAGGTTCTGAAACCCAATCGACTTCCAATTATGACGATTTGTACGCTGATCCTGTTTTATGGATGGATCAAAAATGGATCGATTACATCCTGCCTCAATTGTACTGGAGCATGAACAACCCGAGAGCCTCCTATTCAAAATTAGTAAAATGGTGGTCAGAGAACTCAAACAATACCGCTTTGTATATCGGACATGCCTCTTATAAAATTAGAGGAGATAATGATAAAAGCTGGAATTTTGCAAGTGAAATCCCAAATCAGATTGATTATGCCCGAAGCTTCAAAAAAGTAAGCGGAAGTGCTTATTTCAGCTCCAAATGGTTCATGAACAAAAACTTTGACATTGTTCGTCTTTTAGAGGAAAATCAATACAAGTATCCGGCACTTCCGGCTGCAGTTCCTAATTTAAAACACATTGTAATCGATATACCAGTTGTAAATGAATACTCAAAAGACAGCAGCAAATACACCTTCACGATCAAAAATCCGTTGAACACAAAAGTGCGCTATATGGTAATTTATGGTGGTGATCATGTCTCGAAAGTAGATATTAATGATGCTACAAAAATCATCGATAAAATTACAGTTCACGAAACTGGCGATGTGATTACCTTTAACATTCCTGCCGAAAAAATCAGCAAGTACAAAGCCTGTGCCGTAACTTTTATCGATTATTATGCTAATGAAAGTACTCCTGCTGCCATCGACTTAAAAAAGACATTTAAACCTTATACCCCTGCTCAGCCTAATGAAAACAGATAATAAACCATGGTTCTGGATTCCGTTTCTCAATTTTGCATCTGGATTACCTTATGCCATCATTATCTCCGTTTCAGTAATTATGTACAAAAATCTGGGGATTTCAAATGAAGATATCGGCGTTTACACCAGTTTATTATACTTACCCTGGGTGATAAAACCACTCTGGAGCCCTTTTATTGAATTGACAGGAACTAAAAGAAAATGGTTTTTATCGATGCAATTGCTCATTTCTATTGCTTTTCTACTAGTCGGATTTACGATACCGGCGAGTGGATTTTTCATGATGACTTTAGCCATATTCTGGGTTGCCGCTTTTGCTTCAGCTTCTAATGATATTGCCAGTGATGGCTTTTATCTATTGGTTTTACCAAAAGAGCAACAATCTTTTTTCTTAGGAATCAGAAGTACATTTTACAGACTTTCGATGCTTACCGGAAATGGATTAATTGTTTTGCTTGCAGGTTATTTAGAACATAAATATGGCGACAATACAAAAGCCTGGTCGTATACCATGATTTTTGTTGGTTTATTAATGACATTTATTACCGTTTACAATTTCATCTTTACTCCAAAAGACGAAATAAACACATCAGAAGGAACAGATAAAACACATCATCAAAACTTTGCAACTATATTCATAAGTTTCTTTCAGAAAAAACAAATTGGAGTAATTCTCGCTTTTATCCTTGTTTTCAGACTTGGTGAATCTCAATTACTTAAAATGTTAAGTCCTTTTTTACTTGACGGAAAGGAATTAGGCGGAATGGGATTAGATACGGAAGCAGTTGGAATAATTTACGGAACTTTAGGTATTTTTGCCTTGACTGTTGGAGGAATTTTAGGCGGAATCGCCATCTCTAAACACGGTCTTACCAAATGGATGCTTCCTATGTTTTTGACCATGCATCTCCCTATTCTTGGCTTTATTGGATTGGCTCATTTTCAACCAGAGAATGTTTTCCACCTTCATTTAAATCTTTATTTTTTCGAAATTAACTCTCCTTTAAATCTTTATACCTGTATTACTGTTATTCTGGAACAATTTGGATACGGTTTTGGTTTCACAGGCTTTATGATGTATTTAATACATGTTGCAGAAGGAGAATCAAAAACCGCACATTATGCGCTTGCGACTGGTTTTATGGCATTAGGAATGATGCTTCCGGGAATGCTTAGTGGCTTTATACAAAAATATTTAGGCTATGAAAACTTCTTTATTTGGGTCATAATAGCTACAATTCCAGGTCTTATTTTATCACGTTTTTTAATTTTCCCGAAAGATTTTGGGAAAAAATCTGAAGAAGTTTAAACCCCAAATCAAACATCTTACCTATGGAAATCAATGAGAATTTGCAGGCCGAACGCAACTTAAAAGGAACTGAGTTCGAGAAAACAGGAAATTTAGAAAAAGCAATTGAGCTATACGAGGAAAATGTCAAAGAAAGCTTTAAAGGAAATCATCCTTATGATCGATTAGCAACGATCTACAAAAACGAAAATAATATCGATAATGAAATTAGAGTTTTAGAAAAAGCCATTATCGTTTATGAAGAAATTACAATCGAAGACAGAATTGAAGGTTTACCGAAACTCTTCCGTTTCAAAAACCGATTAGAAAAAGCAATTGAAACTAAGAAACAATTAGCCAAACAAAAAAAGGCAAAACTTAAATAAGAACAGACCTTAATTTCTAAGTTTTCGTAACCGCATGAAGACAAAACTAAACATAGTAGCAATAGTAGTAATCATACTGCTATTATTTTCATGCGAACAATCAAACGAAAAGAAAAAGAAATCTGTCGTTAAAAAAGATTCCGCTTCGACAACGTTATTACAAAAGGAAAAAGAACGTTTAGAAAAAAGAAAAAAAATAGAACAGCAAAATAAAATAGATAGTTTAAAATTTGACCAGATTCTAACAGATGCAGTAAAAATTGCAACACAAAATATTTATAAGAATAAATTTCACAACGAATATAAAGTGGATACTGCAATTGAAGTGGAGATAAGTTTCGATAATCATTTCACCAAAAAGAATCCTCATTTAATTATTCACCGATACGGAATAGACGATGTATACATCGACATCTATTCAAAAGTTAACAATAAATTTAAGAAGGTGGTCTCCCATAAAGAATGGAGTATGACTTATAGAAATGACACTATTCGAGATATTAATGGAGATGGATTAAAAGATTTCGTTTTAAATTGGTATGGTGCGACCGGGTGTTGCTTAAAAGCTTTCAGTAATGTTTACTTACTCAGAGAAGACCAAAAAACTTTTTCAAATAGTTTTGAATTTATCAATCCAACTTTCTCTCCTAAAGAAAAAATAATAAGAGGTGTACAATATGGTCATCCAGGAGAAACTGAGATGTATAAATATAAATGGAATGGCGAGACAATTGACACTCTGGAATATGTCTACTATGAAAAAGACAAAAACGACAAGAAAACCGGTAAATTAATTATCTCAAAAAACAAACCTTATAACACTAATAAAAAAGAGACCGTGATATTGAGTTCAATGCCTAATGAATATAAGATAATTGAGGGTTATGATTGGTTTACGGGGAAAGGTTATGAATAAAAAGCCGCTTTAAAGAGCATTTTTATGAAAACGCAAACTTTTTAATCCTGAAAAACAAATTTCATCTTAGCCAAAAACAACATATTATAAAGATCCTTTTTTCAAAAACGAAAATAAATTTAACATCATGATTAGTTTAAAAAGAACCAACTCTGAAGATACTGATTTTAAAAATCTGGTCGTTTTACTGGATCAGGATTTAAAAATCCGAGACGGAGAAGACCATACCTTTTACAATCAGTTTAACAAAACCGATCTCATCAAACATGTTGTCGTTTACTATGAAAATGATATAGCAGTTGGTTGTGGCGCTTTCAGAGAAAAAGAAAAAGATACGGTAGAAATCAAACGCATGTTTGTACATCCGGATTTCCGCAAAAGAGGAATTGCTTCTCAGGTTCTGGCAGAACTGGAACGATGGGCCAAGGAAGCTGAATACCATTATACGATTTTAGAAACCGGTAAAAATCAGCCGGAGGCAATCAATTTGTACCAAAAATTAGGTTACGCTATTATTCCAAATTATCCTCCTTACGAAAAAATGGAGAATAGTGTTTGCATGAAAAAGGCTTTAGAATAATCTATTGGGTGTAATTATTTTTAACACATAGAAGCATAGATTTTTTTAGCAGAAAAAAAGCGTTTCACTTATTTAAAATACACAAAGCCGGTTACATGAAAGAAATATAATTCTTTTTTGTATCCTTTTTTACACATAAGATCTATGTTTCTATGTGTTTAATTAAACTTTTACGAATTACAACCTAACGGGTTTTATACTAATGAAAATGACAGCACAAGCATTAAGACAAAAAGTGGGACAATTCTTTTTTCCTGCAGTTTTTATAAACGATACCGAAGAAAACATTCAGGAAACCGAACGTTTAATAAAAGAACATAACATTGGTGGGCTTACCTTTTTTCACAGCCGTGCCAGTGCTGCAACGAACTACGAAAGCAAGAAAAAAGTCATTTTTAATGACGATAGTTATCAAAAAATAAAAGACCTGATTGTTCGTTATCAAAAAGCAGCTTCTACCCCCCTTTTAATCAGTATTGATGCCGAATGGGGCTTGGCGATGCGCATTGAGAAAACACCGCAATACCCTTACGCGATCACGTTGGGAGCTTTACCGGAAAGCAAATCAAATTTGGTTTATGAAGTTGGAAAACAAATTGGTTTAGATTTAAAAGCGGCCGGAATTCATTACAATCTGTCGCCACTAGCCGACATTAACAACAACCCGAATAATCCGGTAATAGGTTATCGTTCTTTTGGTGAGAACAAAGAAAAAGTAGCCCATTTTGCTGTCGAATATCTTAAAGGTATGTCCGAGGTCGGAATTTTAGGCTGCCTGAAACACTTTCCCGGACACGGAAATACCAATGTCGATTCGCATCTGGGATTACCCGTTTTAAACGAAACTTTGGAAGAATTACTGGAGAATGAATTGTACCCATTTATTAAAGGAATTGAGAACAATGTCGATTCGATTATGATTGGACATTTGGCGGTTCCAAGTTTAAATGATGGAAAAAACACATCGGCGACTTTATCAAAACCTATTATCGAAACACTTTTACGAGAACAACTGGGTTACGACGGTTTAGTAATTTCTGACGCCCTGAACATGCACAGCGTTTCTAAATTATACGAAACCAAAGGAGAACTCGAATGGGAAGCCTTCAATGCCGGTAACGACGTTTTATGTTTCGCCGAAAATGTTCCGGAAGGAATTGAATCTATTCTTAAAAATGCTTCTCCGGAACGCATTGAAGAAAGTTTTAACAGAATCATTAGCGCCAAACAAAAAGTTGGCATTTTAGATGAAACTCCCTTTACTTCAGGAGAACTGAATTTTGAAAACGCTTCGGCTTTAAACCTTGAAATTGCTCAAAATTCTATCACCAAAATCATCGATAATTTCACTACAGAACAGATTCTTGAAGCGCAAAAAAACAAACAGCTGGCCAAACTCAGTTTGTACAAAAACAACAATAATCCTTTCTTTCAAACCTTAAATTCAAAATTAAATTCAGCTGAATTTGCTTTTGAAAATCCGGAAGATTCAAATATTCAGGAAATCCAAAAAAATCTGGAACCGTTTGAAACCATTATCATTTCCTTATTTGTTCCGAAAGCAAAACCGATGAACAATTTCGAAATCAATACTGAAGTTTTAGCACTGCTCTCGGATTTGCTTCAAACTAAAAAATGTATTCTTTATGTTTTCGGAAATCCATATGTTTTACCGATAATTCCAAACCTTTCAAAGGCTTCAGGACTTATTCAGGTATATCAGGATTTTGAAGAGTTTCAAAAAAATGCCGGAATTCAATTTCTTGAAAATGGAATTTGCAAAGGCAGCCTTCCTGTAAATATTGACATTCAATAACTTACAACTCACAAACAATCAAACATAATCAAAAACTATCAGTTAATAAATATTTATAATCACATCTTATTGTAAGAATGTATACTTATACCCTACTTTTGCACCAGAAATAAATTTTTAACTTTAAAACGAAAAATATGTCTTTAGTAGGAAAAAAATTCCCAAGTATTGCAGTTGATGCTATCTCTGAAATGGGTGATAATTTAAAAATCAACATTTTTGAAGAAGCAGTAAACAACAACAAAAAAGTATTATTGTTTTGGTACCCAAAAGATTTCACTTTTGTTTGCCCAACTGAATTACACGCCTTCCAAGCTGCTTTACCAGAATTTGAAAAAAGAAATACTATCGTAATCGGAGCTTCATGTGACACAAACGAAGTACACTTTGCTTGGTTAAACACTCCAAAAAACAATGGTGGAATCGAAGGTGTAACTTACCCAATCTTAGCAGATACTAACCGTAACTTAGCTAATATTTTAGGTATTCTTGATATCGAAGCTACAAGCTACAGCGAAGAAACTGATTCAGTTATCATCGAAGGTTCAAACGTACCATACAGAGCTACTTACTTAATTGACGAAACTGGAAAAATTTTCCACGAAAGTGTTAACGATATGCCATTAGGACGTAACGTAAACGAATACTTAAGAATGGTAGACGCTTACACTCATATTCAAACTAAAGGTGAAGTTTGTCCTGCAAACTGGGAAGCTGGAAAAGAAGCAATGAGCGCAGACAGATTAAGTACTGCTGAGTATTTGAGCGCAAACTAATTTTTTAAAAGTTACAAAGGTTCATAGGTACAGAGTGGCAAAGTGTTTTTGTCACAATGGATAACGTTATTATTTTTAATCCCGTGAACCTTTGTAACTTTAACTCTCCTAAAAAAATACGGCAAAGATTAAACAACGAAAGAAATTTGTTGTGATATTAAACAAAGTTTTCAAAACTTTGTCCCTCTGCACCTTTGCCACTTTGAACCTTAAAAATATAAACAAATGTTAATCGACTTAAACGAAGATACGTTAGCAGATTTAGTTGCTAAAAACGAAAAAGTAGTAGTACAATATTCAGCTTCATGGTGTGGAAATTGCCGTATTATGAAACCAAAATTCAAAAAATTAGCAACAGAAAACGAAGCTATCACTTTTGTTTTGGTTGATGCTGAAAATTCTCCGGAATCAAGAAAGTTAGCCAATGTAAGCAACCTGCCTACTTTCGCTACTTTTGTAAACGGACAATTGGTTGGAGAAACTCAAACCAACAAACAAGAAGTTTTAATCGACTTGGTAAACGCTATCGCGTAATGAGATTGGTTAGACTTACTTAGATCTTTAGACTCCTTAGACGACGTCTGAATTTTCAAGAAAGTCTAAGAAATCTAAGAATGTCTAAAAATCTAAGAAATCTAATTATGAAATTACCCGTAATAAAGCAATTGACCCAATTCATCGAAGAAAACGATCAGGATTATATCATTGAAACCATCGAAGTTTTAGAAGCTATGACTGAAATTCCGTCTTTAAAAGATGAAGAATTAGATGTAATTGGCGAATTAATTTCAAATATGTATGGTGCGCTTGAAGTACATAAAATGGTAGTTCAGGGCACTGATAAAAAAGAAGCTCTAAACGCGTTTATGAAACGTGTTTTAGGTTCCATCGATAAATAATCGAGCATTACAAATAAAAAAAAACATGACAAGGAAAAAAGCGTTTCAATTTTGAGACGCTTTTTTTTAGTTTTCAGTCTAAGTATTCAGTCTAAGTATTCAGTCTCAGTTCTCAGTCTCAGTATTCAGTCTCAGTATTCAGTCTCAGTATTCAGTCTCAGTTTTCGGTCGTGGTCATAGTTTACAGCCTCAGTTTGCCATCACACTCTCGGTTTAAACCACGAGTGTTCTCCTGAGCGAGGTCGAAGGAGACCCGAGCGATAGTGTATAGACGAAGCGGATCAAACAAGAAACTCTACAATCAAAATCACCAATCTTTATCGATTCACTGGCGCGATTTCTCATTCATCGAAATGACATACTTTGCGATAAATCTAAAATAATTCATGAATTCGTGGCCGTCCACAAAACATCCTTAATCTCTCCTTAAACCCACGAACAAATACTTTTAGATTCAAATATTAATCCTTACTTTTGAACCTCATTAATTTAAATAAAAATCATGGCTTCAATAACATTGGGAGGAAATCCTATTCATACTTCAGGCGAGTTACCAACAGTTGGATCGCAACTAGCTGATTTCAAATTAGTACAGAACGATTTATCCGTTGCTTCTTTAAGCAATTTCGCCGGAAAAAAATTAGTTTTAAACATTTTCCCGAGTATTGATACCGGAACTTGTGCTACATCTGTTAGAAAATTCAACGAAAGCGCCAGCAATTTAGAGAACACAACTGTATTGTGTATTTCAAGAGATTTGCCATTTGCTCAAAAACGTTTTTGTGGCGCTGAAGGATTAGAAAATGTAGTTAATTTATCTGATTTCCAAGCAGGAGATTTTGGAAAAACTAATGGTTTAGAAATTGTTGACGGACCTTTAGCAGGCTTACATTCAAGAGCAATCATTGTAGTTGATGCTGATGGAAAAGTAATTCACACAGAACAAGTAGCTGAAATTGCTAACGAACCAAATTACGAAGCAGCTTTAGCAGCACTATAAGATCTTTAAATGGAATTTCAAAAAGATAATACCTTTGTTACTGGCCGATTAAAAAGTATGACATACGCTTTTAATGGAGCCGTAAAACTTATTAAAACAGAACACAGCATTATGGTTCAATTCTCTCTAGGAATTATCATGACCATTGCCGGGTTTTATTTTCATATTTCACAGACCGAATGGCTGTGTCAAACATTAGCCATAGGTTTAGTTTTAAGTGTTGAAGGTCTGAATACCGCAGTAGAAAAAATTGCTGATTTTATTCACCCTGATTACAGCAAACGAATCGGTTTTATTAAAGATATTGCGGCCGGAGCGGTATTTTTTGCTGCAATGACAGCAATAGCAATAGGCTTAATCATTTATATCCCAAAATTTACATAGGCAACAGGAAACGCAAGAATGGCAAAAACAACCAAAAAAGAAACTTTAGACAAAAAAAACGAACCAAAGACTGAAACGGCAAAGTACTGGAAATTAACCAAGCAACAAAAGTTTGTTTCCGGATGCCTTTTGGTGCTCTTTTCAGTTGCACTATTAGTTGCATTTATTTCTTTTTATGTCAACGGACAATGGCAATCTGACCAAAGTGCTGTAAGCCAGCTTGGCGATCGTGCTGAAGTTGTAGAAAACTGGCTCGGGAAATTCGGGGCTTTCCTCGCCGATCTTATTGTATACAAAGGTTTTGGTATTGCCGCTTTTATACTGGTACGTTTATTTTTCCTTACCGGAATGTTTCTGGCCCTGGAACTCTCTACCAAAAAATTAAAAAACATTTGGTTTTGGGATCTTTTTGCTATTATTATTGTTTCTGTCCTTTTTGGATTTTTTGCCACATCGGCACCTGAATTGGGTGGAACAATTGGATACGAGCTTAACCTGTTTTTACAAGATTACATTGGAAAAACAGGTACTTTACTTACGCTTCTTTTTGGATTAATTGTGTACCTGATTTTCAAAATCAAACTATCACCTGAAAAAATTCAAACGTTTTTTGATTCTACCAAAAAAGAATTCAGTTCGGAACTAGCCGCTATGAAAAAACCTCAGGAAGCCGAAAGTGCTTATAACTTAGAGGAATTTGCAATCAAGGAAGAAGATTCGGAATTAGACAATATTCACTTAAAATCTGATGTCAGCCAATTCGAAATCAATAAAGAAGCATTGAAACCAACCATTTCAAATGCATCCGAAATTGATTTGAATCCGATTTTAAAACCAGTTCAAATGGATGTAAATCCGGTAACTGTTAAAACTCCTGTTCACACAGAAGAATTCGTAATTGAAAAAGCGGAAGAAGAGGATATTATCGAAGAAAATCTGGCTTCACGTCTGGTAGCCGATTTCGGATTATTTGATCCAACTTTAGATTTATCCAATTACAAATTCCCAACAATTGATTTATTAAAAGAATATTCGACTGGCGGAATCACCATCAATCAGGAAGAATTAGAAGAAAATAAAAACAAAATTGTAGATACACTCCGCAATTACAAAATTGAAATTGCCCAAATTAAAGCAACCGTTGGTCCATCGGTAACTTTATACGAAATTGTACCGGAAGCCGGAATCAGAATCTCTAAAATTAAAAGCCTGGAAGACGATATCGCGCTATCGCTTTCGGCACTAGGAATTCGTATTATAGCTCCAATTCCAGGAAAAGGAACGATTGGTATCGAGGTTCCAAATAAGAACCCAACAATGGTTTCAATGAAAAGTGTTATTGGATCAGCTAAATTTCAGGAAGCTGAAATGGAATTGCCAATTGCTTTAGGAAAAACCATCTCAAACGAAACTTTTGTAGTCGATTTAGCCAAAATGCCTCACTTATTGATGGCGGGAGCAACCGGACAAGGAAAATCTGTAGGTTTGAATGCCGTTTTAACCTCTCTTTTATACAAGAAACATCCGGCTGAAGTCAAATTCGTACTGGTAGATCCGAAAAAAGTAGAGCTAACACTTTTCAATAAAATTGAAAGACATTATTTAGCCAAACTTCCAGATACCGAAGATGCTATCATCACAGACAATGCCAAGGTAGTAAATACGCTGAACTCTCTTTGTACCGAAATGGACAACCGTTACTCCTTACTAAAAGACGCAATGGTACGTAACATTAAAGAGTATAACGAAAAATTCAGAGCTCGAAAATTGAACCCTGAAGCAGGTCACCGCTTTTTACCTTATATTATTTTAGTAGTAGATGAGTTCGCTGATTTGATTATGACAGCCGGTAAAGAAGTCGAAATTCCGATTGCGCGTTTAGCTCAGCTGGCTCGTGCTATTGGTATTCACTTAATTATCGCCACTCAAAGACCATCGGTAAACGTTATTACAGGTTTGATTAAAGCCAATTTCCCTGCGAGAATTGCCTTTAGAGTAACTTCCAAAATCGATTCCCGAACTATTCTGGATACCCAGGGAGCTGATCAACTAATTGGACGTGGAGATTTATTATACACCAATGGAAATGATGTGGTACGTGTACAGTGTGCTTTCATCGACACTCCTGAGGTAGAAAAAATTACGGATTTTATCGGTTCGCAAAAAGCTTATGCTACGGCTTATTTGCTTCCGGAGTTTGTTGGAGAAGAAACTGGCATCAATCTTGATGTGGATATTTCCGAAAGAGACACTTTATTCAGAGAAGCTGCAGAGATTATTGTCAATGCACAACAAGGTTCCGCTTCATTACTGCAAAGAAAATTAAAATTGGGATACAACAGAGCCGGTCGATTGATCGACCAGCTGGAAGCAGCCGGAATTGTTGGCCCTTTTGAAGGCAGTAAAGCAAGAACTGTAAACATAACTGACTTAAGTGCTCTTGATCAATTTTTTAACAATGAACAAAATTAACCCCATCATGAAAACAAAAATTCAGGAAATCCAAAACAATTCTATTACTAAGACGACTAAAAAGTGCATTCAAATGGCAGTTTTATTGCTTTTGAGCTTCACTTCTATTCAGGCTCAGGATAAAAAAGCCAAAGATCTATTGAATGAAGTAACTTCTAAAATAAAAAGCTACAACAATATTGTTATTGACTTTAAATACACCCTGAATAACGCCAAAGAAAACATCAACCAGGACAGTAAAGGTAATGTGACAATGAAAGGCAATCAATATGTATTGAATTTTATGGGAGTAACTAAGATATTTGACGGTCAGAAAACTTACACTATTGTTCCGGAGGATGAAGAGGTTACCATTTCTAAAGTAAACGAAAAAGACGATACTGCTATTACACCTTCAAAAATGCTGACTTTCTTCAATTCAGGATATAAATACAATATGGATATTGTTCAAAACGTGAAAGGAAGAAAAATTCAATATATCAAATTAGCCCCTACAAACTCAAAAGACCAAAGAAAAGAAATTCTATTGGGTATTGATGTTCAGACTAAACACATCTATAATTTGATTGAAACCGGAAAAAATGGAACAAAAACCACTTTAACCGTTAATTCTTTTAAAACCAATCAGCCTTTATCAAAAAATCAATTTACATTTGTAGCGAGCAAATATCCAAAATACTACATCAATAAATTAGACTAATTACAAGGTTGAAAATTTTAGACAAATACTTACTAAAAACATTCCTGATTACATTTACTACGGTATTTGTAATCCTTTTTTTTATCTTCATACTTCAAACCGTATGGCTCTTTATCTCAGAACTTGCAGGTAAAGATCTGGATTTGATTTTGGTGGTAAAATTCCTTTTATTCTCCATGCCCCGAATCATTCCGCTGGTTTTACCCCTATCGGTTTTACTTGCCTCCATTATGACTTTTGGTAATTTGGCTGAGAATTATGAATTCGCGGCCATGAAATCATCCGGAATATCACTTCAAAGAGCAATGCGAAGTTTAATCGTATTTATCTTTGTTTTAAGTATAGTCGCTTTTTGGTTCGCCAATAATGTAATTCCGTATGCGGAATACAAGTTTATTAATTTCCGAAAAAACATTGCACAGGCCAAGCCTGCAATGGCAATTGCCGAAGGACAGTTTAATGATGTTGGTTTTTACAACATTAAGGTCAACAAAAAATCCGGTGAAAATGGGAATATTTTAACCGGCGTTACTATTCACGAAAAGCCAACTAATACCGGTGAAAATAAAACGGTAATTAAGGCTAAAAGCGGTAAACTGATGAGTAACGAAAAATCCAGCATTTTAAAATTAGTTTTAAATGATGGTTATTACTATCAGGATGTCACTCCAAAAAAATATGAGGATCGCGCTAAACTGCCTTTCATAAAGGGAGCTTTTAAAAAGCAAATTATCAATATCGACTTATCTGAATTAAACAAAACCGATGACGATAAGGAAAATATAAGCAATACAAACGGAATGCTGAATGTTAGTGAACTTCGTTATACTCTGGATTCACTTAACAAAAATCTGGATAATGAAATTATTTCTTTTTCAGAAAACATCAATCAGCGTGTTGGGATCCGGAAATCGCCGACACCCTTAAAAACAGATAAAAAGAAAAAAGATTTACCCAATAATCTTTTATCGCTCTATACCACTAAAGAGAAATCTGATGTTATTAAAATGGCCAGTAGTAATGTTACAAGCAACATCTATTCTATTGAAACCACACAAAACGATTTAAAAGAGAAACAAAGAGACATCAACAAGCACTTAACGGCCTTATATGAAAAATTCGTTATTGCGTTTGCCTGCTTTCTAATGTTTTTTATTGGTGCGCCATTAGGAGCCATCATCCGTAAAGGAGGACTTGGTTTACCTATTGTTTTTGCAGTTTTAATTTTTATTACTTTCCATTTCATCAATACTTTTGGAAAAAGACTTTCTCAGGAAGGCGCGATGAATCCATTTATAGGATCATGGATGTCTTCTTTCATATTATTGCCTTTAGCAGTTTTATTAACGTATCGCGCTACTAACGACAACGGATTAATCAACTTTGACGCAATTACAACTCCAATATCACAACTATTTCAAAAAATTTCAGAGCGGTTCTTTCCTGCTCAAAATCAAAAATAATTATGTCAACAACAAAAATACAACTGAATACCATTGAAGAAGCTATTGAAGACATTCGTCAGGGTAAAGTAATCATTGTAGTCGATGATGAAGATCGTGAAAATGAAGGTGATTTTTTGGCTGCAGCCGAAAAAGTAACTCCGGAAATGATCAATTTTATGGCTACTCACGGACGTGGGTTAATTTGTGCCCCATTGACAGAAAGCCGTTGCAAGGAATTGGATCTAAGACCAATGGTTACAAACAATACAGATCATATGGAAACTGCTTTTACTGTTTCTGTTGATTTAAAAGGACATGGAGTAACCACGGGAATTTCAGCTGCTGACCGATCTAAAACAGTACTAGCACTAACAGATTCAAATGTTAAACCACATGAACTGGCACGCCCGGGACATATTTTTCCTTTGGTAGCCAAACAAGGCGGTGTTTTAAGAAGAACAGGACATACAGAAGCTGCAATTGACTTTGCCAGATTAGCTGGATTCAAGCCAGCCGGCGTGATCTGTGAAATTTTGAATGAAGACGGTACGATGTCACGCTTACCGGAACTGGTTAAAGTAGCCAAGAAATTCAATTTGAAATTAGTTTCAATTGAAGATTTAGTAGCCTACAGAATGCAGCACGATAGTCTGATTGTGAAAAAAGAAGATTTTGACATCGAAACACGCTTTGGAACTTTTAGATTGAGAGCATACGAACAGACTACCAACAAACAAATTCATATTGCGTTAACAAAAGGTACCTGGAATCTGGGAGAACCAATCTTAACGAGAATCAATTCTTCACAAGTAAATAATGATTTGTTAGGAACATTGACCAATAATGCCGAGCAGCAATTAGACGATATGTTTAAGGTGATTAATGAAAACGGCAAAGGCGCTGTACTATTCATAAATCAAGACATGACGGCTGTGAATCTATTGAATAGAATTGCAGAGCTTAAAGCCTTGCAGGCAGGAGGAACAATGAAAGCACCAAAAGTGATCATTGACAGTAAAGATTATGGAATTGGCGCTCAGATTTTACACGAT
The DNA here is from genome assembly GCF_946903285.1 of Flavobacterium collinsii. Taxonomy (GTDB): domain Bacteria; phylum Bacteroidota; class Bacteroidia; order Flavobacteriales; family Flavobacteriaceae; genus Flavobacterium; species Flavobacterium collinsii. The sequence goes on along the minus strand of NZ_OX336425.1, from coordinate 2,567,340 downwards.
ATTGATATTTCAAAAATCAGACTAGTCTCTAACACGGAACAAACAAAACGTGTGGGAATGATTGGATATGGACTTGAAATCACCGAATACGTAAGCTACTAAATATACATGGGAACATTAGAAGAAAGAATTGCAAAATCGGAAACACGTATTTTTAAAGCGGTTTTTCCGAGTACGACAAACCATTATGATACTTTATTTGGAGGTACAGCACTTCATCTTATGGATGAAGTTGCTTTTATTTGTGCGACACGATTCAGCCGAAAAAAAGTAGTTACGATTTCAACCGGTCAAATTGATTTTAAAAAAGCAATTCCTGCCGGAACTTTAATCGAATTAGTAGCCAAAGTGATTAGCGTTGGAAGAACGAGTTGTAAAATTCACGTTGATATTTTTATGGAACAAATGTATTCTGAACTTCGCGAAACCGTAGTTTCAGGAACTTTTTCGTTTGTTGCAGTTGATGAAAACAAAAAACCAGTACCGGTTTTAGACGACCTGGATTAATTTTTTCAAAAATCAGTTTCTCGTAAATACTGGTAACTAGACACTTGAAAATTATTAAAAAAAACTTTCAAAAAAAGTCTAAAAAAAGTTTTGAGAACCGAAAAAGCATCTTATATTTGCACTCGCAATCAGCAAATGATCTGCGACATACTGGAGAAATGGCAGAGCGGTCGAATGCGGCAGTCTTGAAAACTGTTGACTGTAACAGGTCCGGGGGTTCGAATCCCTCTTTCTCCGCCAGTAGAAGTTTCATAAGAAACTTTAAAAGTCAAAAGCCTTTAAACACTAGTGTTTAAAGGCTTTTTCGTTTTTACACACTTTTTAAAAAGCACATGTTTTATCAAAGAATGGTGGCACAATTAGTAACCCACTTTTTTTGAGATCTTTTTTCTCAAAAATGGACCACCACAAAGAGAGAATTCCCTGGGAATTCCCTGCTGTTAATGGGCTCTCTTAAAATTTTTAATTCAATTTGATTATTAATTTTAAAACTAGATAACATGTTAAAAACAATTTTTCTGCTAAAATCCGGCAGAGTTAATCGAGATGGAGAAAGCTCTATTATTCTAAGGCTTTCTTATAAAACCAAAACAATTACAATCGCCTCGGGAAAATATATTTCGAAAGAAAAATGGATCCAGACAAACCATCTGAAAAATACCCTGAAGGCGGAAAAAGAAAAGGTAATCAAAAGCTCTCTTGATCTCATGCAGCTTAATGCAGAAAAGAAGTTTACAGAACTTTTCCGAATTGATCCTGACGTTGATCTGGAATTGCTAAAAGCTGAACTTACAGGAAAAGCCAAAATCGGCCAGCCTCAAGGCCCTACCGTAATTGAAATTATGGAAACATACAATGTATTCTTCACTAAAAGAGTCAATTCTGGAGAACGTGCAGTGGCTTCACTGCAGAAGTACAAAAGAGCAAAGAATTTACTTTTGGATTTCATCACCAGTAACTACAAAAAAGAAGATCTACCCGCATCTGAAATATCAAGCTCGTTTGTGTTTAAACTGGAACAGTTTCTTAAATACGAAAGCAGTTTTAAAGACCAGACAGGCATCAAAAACAATTCGGTGGTAAAATATATGAAGATGTACAAAACTGCCTGCAATTACGCCATTAAAATGGACTTGATCATAAAAAACCCATTCAACGTTTATGACGGAAGGCTGAGTGTCAAGGATGCTGTTTTCCTAACTCAGATGGAACTGAATACGATCGAGAATAAAATCTTTTCAACGCCCCGTCTGGAAAAGGTCAAGGACATATTCCTTTTCAGCTGCTATACAGGATATGCGCCCGTCGATGCCATGGATCTAACCGAAAGAAACTTATCCGAAGATTCAAATGGAAACTTATGGATTATGACCAGCAGGGCCAAAACCGCCATCAGAGCCAATGTCCCTGTACTGCCCACAGTAGAGAAAATTATTTCTAAATATAAAAATCAGCAGAAAGGTCTTATCCCGAAAATATCAAACCAGAAAATGAATGCCTACCTTAAGGAAATAGCTGATGCATGCGGCATTGACAAACATCTTACATGGTACGTTGCCAGGCACACATTTGCAACCACCGTAACCTTAGGAAACGGAGTAAGACTCGAAAACGTATCAGCCATGATGGGACATACCAATACCAAGCAGACACAGCATTATGCAAAAGTTTTGGATGTAAACATTATGGAAGATATGGAGAAACTGAAATCTAAGTTTAGGTGATGTTTTTTTTTACTGCATAAAGATTATCCAAATCTCTCAACACTGTTGAGAGATTTCCACTAGACAGAGACTTTCTGTTGCAGGTGAAGAATATAATTTTCAATTCGGAAACAATGACCTCTATATTCAACTGCAAAAATTACTTTTCTTTACTGCAGCATGCACACGTTCAACTGTTCTAATTTCGAAAGAGTATCTGAACTTACTTCCTGAAGACAACCTAAACATAAAAACCTTTCAGCTCGGCTGAATGCAACATACCCTAAACGAGGATAGTCTGTATCTTCCTTTTCACGCTTAAGTTCTCTTATTTCAGGATCAGTCTCGATCCAAAGTAATAACTCTTCTTCCGTTTTAGCTATAGCCAAGACAGCTTGAGACTCTAGGCCTTTTATTGTATGTATATTACAGACTGTAACAAGATTACCTGTCTGTCTATTATTAAAATCAAATTTTAAATTTTCAATTTTTACAGGCAGCCCTTTCACCATCTCCAATTTAAGTTCCTCTTTAATAAAACTTCCATATGTATTCTCATTTTTAATTTTACCGCTTCTTATAGCTTTAAATACAGATATAGAATATTTCCTCAAGGTATAAATATTCGTATTATAACGCTCACAAAATTGAGTCTGCGTCATTTGAATTGTCGAAAGGATCGCATCCTGTATTGCTGTAATTGGAGAAACACCGGTTTCTTTTTTAGGATTCATATAATTATTACCAACTGCTGCAGTAATACGATTTATGACGTCGTTTTTTTTTGCCAGAATACAGCGCTCAGAAATCGGAATTTCTAAACTCTCACACTTCTTATAAAAATCTTCAATCATATGAGTCACAGTCCCCCATTTTTGGGTGAACATGACATCTTCACCTACCTCAGCAGTTTTTCTACCTTTCCTGCACACAGCTTCCTGTTGGAATAACTCAGATTTAAAAGTTCGCCCATTAAACTTATTAAGAAATGATACTATTTTTTGAGTAGACCGAAAATTCCTCGCATTTAGCTCAATGTCATAGCTCGCGCTGTCTGAAGCCTTTAAAATAGGAATATTCTTAAAAGACTTAATTGAAGAGTCAAAACTTTGGATGTATTGCTCAGGATCACCAACACAATATATTTTAGTTTTCTGTTCTTTACGAATATTTTCAATAATACTGAACACGTCATTGCCTGAATCCTGAAACTCATCAACAAATAAAAACTGCAATCTATTGCTGAGTGCCCGAGCTACCGCTTTATTGCCAACACAATCCTTTGCAATTGAAAGTGTCTGATCAAAAGTTATATAACCTTTTTTGTTAAGTCTCTTACGTATTGCTTTCTTCAAAACTGCAGCATCCTGAGGAGTTTTTACTCTATTCGCTTTATCTTTTAAACTTTCTACCTTTGTATATACATCATCAATACCGCATTGTAGAAACAATTTTTCACTCGAAACTTCTTCACTTCCAAATGCCGAAAAAGGCATTACAATAAATTTATTCAAAAAAGAATGCATGGTTCCTATAAAAAGATTTTCAGGTATGCTTATCTGTTTTGATACTCTTAAATATATATTGTTGGCAGCAGAATTCGTATAGGTGATTACTGCCATGTATCTGACAGGAGATAGATCAGGCAGAGCTTCAATTATTGACGCTACCATATTATGGGTTTTTCCTGCACCCGGTCCGGCAATTATTAGTTTAGGTTTTAACTTGGTGTTTTTCATTTTGAAAAAAATTAATTCCTTCAATAATATATTCTGGAATCACAAATCCGTCAGTCGTAGATTCAGAATCAGAAAGATTTAACATCAAAGAATAAGCAAACTCTGACTTATACCCCTCAATCAGAGCAAAAAAACTTTCTGTGTCAATAGCTTTTTTCTGCAAAGCTTCCGCATAAGCTTTACCACTATTTGGCCTCACTTCCTGCAAAACCTTCAGTAACAGATCCCTCCCTGGTCCTACTAAGTTTTGGTTTATAATATCTTTTTCAAAAGTAGTGTCGACAGTAATACCGACTTTAATCTGTGACACGCCTTTATACTTTTCTGCCAGATTATCGGCTCTATCTTTTGCTTTTGTATCTGAATCTCTGTCTGTCAACACAAGACATTTTTGAAAAAATCCATTTTTTATAATTTCAAGAAAATAACTGAATGCCAAACCATTTACATTTACAACACAACAGCTAGATTTTTCAGTTGAATGATTCATTATTCGTTCAAAAAATACAGGTATTAAAAGTTTTTCGGAAATCCCTTCAACAAGTATGATCTTCCTTGAGTAAAAAATATTAGAATTGACAGCATCAAGATACTTATTAAGATATTTTATTTGTTTTCGTCCTAACGCATTGTCACTGAAACCATCAAGTACATAATGCGAAGCAATTTTGTCTCCATCTCTGTAGAGAACTACGGTATTTTCAAAATCAATCTTTGTAGTTATATGTGTTGAATGCGATGTGATCAGCAACTGAATATCTTTTCTAAATTCTTTCTTGCCTTCAATTTTTATAAGTGATTCTATATTATGTGCCAAATGATCCTGAAGATTTGGATGTAAATGCGATTCAGGTTCCTCGAGACCCACGACTCGAAAATATGAGCTATGCCCACGTGTAACATCCTCAACATAAGACAAAACCAAAGAAATAAATAAAAGATTGTTACGACCTGTTCCATTCCTTTCAATTCTTATGGGATTATCTCCATATATTAAACTTATTTTTTTCAACAGATCAGATACGTCGGGCAGTGAGAAAATTAAATCTACTATATTCGATGTATCATCATTCGTAAGGGAAATCTTGTCCAGCTGGAGAGAAATACCAGCTTTTATCTCTTGGAGAGTTTCATTATCATTAATTGCCTGCTGCAATCCAACCAGCTGTCCTTTAAGATCTTGATATTTCTCCTCTTCTTTAGAATTCAATATCCTGAAAAGAAGCCTGCTGTTATGGCTAGCTACCAATTCCGTGCATGCATCCCTTAGTGCGTCCAACAATTCAAACTTCATTTGATTAAGATGATACATGTTCGCACTAGTACTGCTGCTGCTTCCTCCATAAATAGTATAAAAATACTTAGAGATCGGAAAATTTATCAAATCAAGCTTTGCACTGGGAAGAAGATTATCATAAACTTCCTGAGTATGCTCGTTAATAAATTTTTGTATAAAATTTCTTTGATTTTGAAGTTCTTCCTGCCTTTTAAACCTGGGGCCCGGTGCAAATCTGTATGTTAGCGTGGCTTCTGAAAAACTAGCATTACTATACCATTCACCAATAACGGACTCCTGATCTTCATCCCAGCCAGTCAGGGTTGCCTCGATAAAAATCTCTGGTAAAATGATATCTTCAATCGGAATAGTAAAATCCAGCACCTGACTCTTAAATCTAAGAATCTCTTTATAATTAAAATCCGAAACTTCTAAAATCCGCCTTTTTGTGTATGATACATCTTGTCCAAAAATAAGCCCAATTGAATCCAGCAGATTTGACTTTCCAATATTATTTTCACCAACAATTAAAGTAAGGGGTTTTAGCTCTATTGTAAAATCATCAAAAGTTCTGTAATTTTTAATAACAAGTTTTGATATATACATAAGGTTAGAAGTGCTTAATTATTTTCAGATAAATATATATTTTTACAAAAAATCAGTTTACTAACAGGCTTCTACTCTTTTACACCACTATCCTACACTATAAATCCTATTAATATTTTTTTTTACATGCAATATAGTTTTTTAACTTCATATGTAGGAATATATTTCAAAGAATAAAACTAAATCTGCCAAGTATCAAAATTTTTTACCATATTCTAATTTCAGTCAATTTTTTTAATATATAAAAGGATAGAAAGTACATATTTTGACTGGAGAAAAAAAGATTACGATCCGCGAGAACAATTTTTCTAATAAATACAAATTATAAAATTGAATAAAAAATTTATACTTATTTTTGAAATTAAACAATTACAATGATAACAAGTATAGAGCAGGCCCTTTTAAGATGTAATCCCGATAAGTTTGCCAATATTTGCAGACTTTACCTCGCTTATAGATACTCGATTGTAAATCCTACTGGTTTAGTTATTGGAAAAGAAAAATCAAAGAAAGGAACTCCTGATAATTTTATATATGATAATGGTTCTTATATATTCAGTGAAATTACAACCACTGATAAAGTTAAATTAATTCCAAAATTAAAGAATGACATCAAACATTGTTTTAATCAAAGCGATATATCTTCTGATAAAATAAGTAGAATCATTTTAATCTGTAATCAAGAGATTACAACCAAACTTCAAGAAGAACTTAATAATCATAAAACCTCGTTTAATAAATATACCAATTTAGAAGTAATTGGCATAGACGCTTTTGCCACTATTATCTTTAGAGATTTTCCCTCTCTGGCAAGAGAACTAGGTTTAAATATTGACAGTGGTCAAATTTTAGAAATTAGTGAATTTATTACCCAATATGAGAAATCAAAATTTGCTACGCCTTTATCTAACGCTTTTTTTAACAGAGAAAAAGAATTAGATAAAGGTATTGAATTATTAAACAAATATGATTTTTTACTAATTACAGGACCTGCCGGTGTTGGAAAAACTAGACTTTCGATTCAGTTAGTTACAGATTATTTGAAAAATAACACCCAATACATTATAAAATATATAAGGAACAATAATCAGCTGATTTGGGATGATCTAAAAGTGCAGCTTATGAAAAACAACAAGTACATAATTGTTGTTGATGATGCTAATAAACTTAAAAGTAATTTGACTTCAATTATAAATTTTAAAAATGAATTCACTTCAGGTGACATCAAAATTATAATGACTGTTAGAAACTATTTAAAAAATGAAGTAGAATCTCAGCTGAGAGAAAATGGCTTAATCGAAATTGCAAATTTTAATAGAGCTGAATTAGCTAAAATTCTGCAATCTGATGGATTTAGAATTACTGATTATTATACTGATCGAATTTATTCAATATCAAAAGGAAACCCACGGATAGCCTTGATGGGGGCCATCGCTGGAAAAAATAACGAAATCGAAAAACTTACAAAAGCATCCCTGATATTAGAAGAGTATTTTTCGTCAGCTAACAATAGCATTAAAGATGACTTAATTTTATTAAAAACTGCGGGAATATTAACTCTTTTTAGATCTATCGACATTTCTAATGCAGCTGTTATAGATGAAATTTCGAGGTATTTTGATATAAACAAAAATGAATTAGTAGAAAAATTAAGCTTATTAGTCAAAAATGAAATTGCTGACGAATATAAAAATACATATAAAATCGCTGACCAAATACTTGGAGAATATATTTTCTATTTAATTTTCATCAAAGAACAGCATATTTCCTTTAAACAGCTATTGATCTTATACTTTGATGAGAATAAAATTTCTTTGATGTCTCTTTTAAATCCGATAATCAGCAATTATGGTTTTCATGAAGTAAAAGATTTGATATTATATGATATTAAGCAGAAGTGGAATTCAATTGAAGGATCTCAAGATAAGTCAATAAAATTTTTAGATGTATTTTGGTTTTATTTAGAAGCTGAAACGTTGTCGTTTTTAAATAAAATAGTAAGTTCCGAAACAGATAGTAAGGTTGAAAATCTTAGGTTTGAAATCTTCGAAAGCAATTCAATCGAATCTTATGACGATAAGGTAATTGATCTTTTAGTACGATTTCAAAACCTTCCAGACAAATTTGAAGTTGCTTTAGGATTATTATTAAAGTATGGATTGTCAAACGAACTACGATTCACCAAAATATTAAAAGTTTTTACACAATCATTTACATATAAAAGATTTAGCTATGAATACAATTATAAAATTCAAATTCAGTTATTTGAATTTTTATATTCAAAAATCAATGAAAACAACCTTTTTTATTCTAAACTTATTCTTTTTATAGCTAATGAATATCTGATTGACAGTTATCAATGCTATGATGGCGGAGATGGAAGACAGATCTATTTCAATCAGGTATCTATTGCTCTAACTGAAGATCAAAAGACTTTTAGAACTACACTGTTTAAATTCATCTTTGATTGTTATAAAAATAAGGAATTAAAAAATAATGTACATGACTTTTTTGATAAGCATTCCTACGCTCACTTTTATCAAAACGAAAAAAGAGTAATCAATTTTGATAAAAAGCTTTTGATTCCATTCTTTAAAGAAAATTTCAATAACGGAGAGTTTAAAGAATGTGCAATTATTCATAATTACATTAGAAAACTCAAAACTTTAAAAATCGATTACGAAAAAGAATTAAAAAATCTTATCAGCTCACAAGAATTTAATTTATGGTTATTGTTAGATGATAAATTTGAAAGAGATGAAAAGGTAATTAATACTTTTTCAGATTACACTTTTAACGATTATATAGTCTTAATGGAGTCCTTAAACATCGTTTATCAAAACAAGTATGCAAATTATTCTTGTTTTGACTCTATAACGGTTCCTGTTTCTGAAATCTTTGAAAATCTTGCAAATGAAGATTTTGATCTATTTATCAAGGTATTAAAAAATGCCTTCAATTATGAGTACGCAAAACATCTGCATTTCAGAAAAATTATATCAACTGTTGACTTTGACAAATTTAAAGTCGAAAAATTAAAATTAGTATTAAAACAAACTTTAAATAACGACATTTACTTGTTAGAGCTCTTTACAAGAATTCCAGCTGAGTACTTAAAAAAAGAGGATTACAATTATCTTATTGAGACAATACAAAAGGAAGATTTCAAAAATATTTGGTACATAGACGAAATTATAGAAAGAATTTCTGATTTGGATTTGGATATTGAGTTTGAAATTGAAAAACTACTGGATATAATCATCATAAAAACTGAAATAAACGATAATTTGTTTATGTATGGCCGTTTTTTTGCAATTATCTATGAAAAATACTCATTGTCCTTCATGAAAAACTTAAAAAAGATCGAAAAGATATATTTATATCTTGATAAATCTAGAAGACATTTCGATTATGACTTGAAAGTATTAAAAATGATCCTATTACATAATCCAAATTTCATCATAGACTTATTTGAATATATTTTTGGCGATAAAAAATACTTATCAAGAGGAGATTTTGATGAAAATGATTTTAAGAGATTATGGGATTTGGATAATTACGAAATTGTGTTTGAAAAAATGCTCAATTATTTGGCAAATTTCAAGAGTATTTTTCTCCATTTGACTTCAGAATTTGCAAGTGCTTTTATTGGAAACAGCCAGAAAGAAATAGATTTTTTGCATAGTCAACTAATGAAAACTGAGAAAAAAGAAATTACTTTATTAATATTCAATATTATTAGTAGCATCTACAATGACAAAATGCTAGATTTTCTCAAAATAATCATAAATAAAAATTGTGATGCTGAACTTTTCAGAAGACTTGACTTTTATGTTTCTCCAGGAGTTACAATGGGGAGCAGATTACCAAAAATGCAATTTGAATTATCTCAACTGGAAAAAGTAAAAGATTTTCTTGTCCAACAAAATAACATAAAATACTACGAGTTTATAGAAATTATAGATCAAGATATTATGTATGCGAAAATGAGTCTTGAAAGTGAAAGAAAAAGAGAATTTATTAGCGAATGGGATTAAATTAATTAAACTAATAATGTATTTATTTCTTTTACTAAGAATGTGAGTAGAGTTGCCTCCCTTTTGACCATGCAAAAGAACTATGGTAGATTGGCAGCAAATTCAAATAAAATCTTTATAATTTACTACTTGGACCTTAAAGCAGACTTTCAATAACTTTTATAAAGTTGCGGATACTAAAGCTTTTGTTTTTATTCTACCCTTCTCAATAGTTTTTTTTATAAAAAATGTAAATTGTACATACAGAGATACAATTGAATGAATCGGTTTGCCGAAAAAGTAGCTGGTAAACTGTAGCCGGTTTTTAATGAAAACATCACATTCCATTCTAAACATTTTGAGGAATCCTATATCCCTGACTGCCTTTGCTACCATTGTAAATTAAAGTCTGACTCTCTTGCACTGTAAATACTCCTTAGATTATAGAAATTTGGTGCACCATTCGAAATGCCTAAAATTGGCATTCAGGCCAAATTCACTATAGACATAGTGAACAGGAAATATTCTCCTTCAACCTTATTCTTTCTTTCTAGGAATAAAATATCCTTTTATACAGTTTGGGTTTACAATACACAACTGAATATGATTTTTAGTTTTAAACCCGGCATTTTTATAAAGGGCATTTCCTTCAACAAAAATTCCTTTGATACTGTCATAAGGTTCAAGACCAGCGTCCTTACGCATCTTATGCACAGTATTTATTACAGCACAATCTAAATCTCTAAGCCACAAATCTTTATTTGATCCAACATTTCTATTTTGTGGAATTTCAAAATCAGCAAGAGTTAACATCTCAATAAGAAATTCATGTGCCGCTTTTACCTCTTTAAGATTATCGTAGTCAGTCAAATCCAAGCAATGCTGTAAGTCGATAACTGCACCAAATACAAATGGCTTAGCAATAGCAATTTTCCCCTTAACTGGATGCTTCTTTTTAAATGCAATATATTCTTTTGCCCTTGAAAGACTGTTTTCCCAAAAGTAGTAGCCATGACCTAACCAGTCATAAACATTGGAACTAAGTTTCATCTTAGTTTTATGATTTACAATATCAAGCCCTATGGATTCATCGCATCCGTGAAAACCTAAAGTTAAGCCTGTTTTTTTAGAATACATAATTCTCTGTACTCTTTTCTAAGATTTCCTCCTTTTGTAAGAACACCAATTGTATACAAAAATTCACGAGCCTTTTCCTTGTCATTGGAAATCTCCGTTTTTTTATCTTCAATTGCTTTTTTATATTTTCTAAGTTCTTGAGTACTCATCTTAAAACGCTTTAGTAACTTTACCTACTTTTACCAACAGAAGTATTGTTAGTAACATTAAAAACATAATGTTTTACAAAAATACTTATATATAGCTTTAGATCACCTACATAAACAATACTTATTATCTATTGATAATTCTAAAATCTTTATATTTACCTATAGTATCTCTTTTATAATGTATAATCTCAAATGTTCCAACATTAGCTTTATGCTTTACATTATATATGTAAGTTATCTTCCTCTTATATGTTTATTTCCTGTTATAAGATTATTTCCTCATACTTCTTTTATATGTCTTTTAAAACTTACCAAGTACAAAAAAATATAATTTATTTCTAGAATTTTAGTCTTTACTACTGAAGAGAATCAATTTATTTCCTTATTGTAGATTATAGTTAACAATAATTTTTCGCGGAACATTTACAATCCATTTATAATTTTCTTGACAAATACTATCAAAAAAATTTCTGCAATCGAAAAAACATTTTATCTTTGCACCCGCAATGAGAAAATGATTGCGTCTTACTGGAGGAATGGCAGAGCGGTCGAATGCGGCAGTCTTGAAAACTGTTGACTGTAACAGGTCCGGGGGTTCGAATCCCTCTTCCTCCGCAAAAGACAAAACCCTCAACAATGTTGAGGGTTTTGTTGTTTTATACCGGAATGGTTTCCCGCTACTTTACAAAAGGTATGTGTTGTGGTAATTTTGTCCCTACGGTTGAAACCTATGCAATATCTGCAATACTACTGCGTAATCTCTAAATCTTTTACCAGATTCATCTTCGCTCCTTTTTGCTTCGGGTCATAAAGCATAGCCGTACACAAACAGTTTTTCCTGTCCTTATTCATCAAAATCGGGCAATTTACACATGATTTACAATTTTCCCAAAAAGTATCGTCTGTAGTCAGTTCGGAATAAGTAACCGGCTCAAAACCGAGTTCATGGTTCATTTTCATTACGGCAAGACCAGTAGTTAGGCTGAATATACGGGCATCGGGATATTTTTGTCGGCTAAGCTCAAAAATTTTTCTTTTAATCCTTTTGGCAAGTCCCGTATGTCTGAATTCTGGAGCTACAATTAATCCGGAATTAGAGACATAGCTTCCATTTTCCCAAGAAGAGATAAAAGAAAAGCCTGCCCATCTCCCATCTGGCGCAAAAGCGATGACAGCTTCTCCTTTTTTCATCTTTGTTTCCAGCAACTCGGGAGAGCGTCCGGAAATTCCGGTTCCGCGAGCTATGGCTGATGCAAGTGTCACTTCACAAATTTGTTTTATCCAAAAGGTATGAACGGGTCGGGCTTTTTCAATAATAAAATCCCCTGACTCCTCTGCCACTTTAAGAGGCAAAAATGTTGTTGGATTTTGTATGGGTTTAGAAAGCATATAGTTTCTCTGAGTAGGTCCTATTTTACATTCGATGGTTCTCATATGATTTGGTGTAAATCCTTTTTAGTTTCCTTATTATTTGAGGGGATGGAGATACGATGTATAATATTCAAATTACATACCAATAGATTTTTACTGTTTACCAATTCGCATTAAACCCCATATTATCTGGTATTTTACATTTACAATAATCTTTGTGGGCGTTAAAAAAACGTCTCAAAATGATACGATTTTATCATTTTGAGACAGCCTTTTTCAAACATTATCTTGCTAAACCATTTTATATAAAACCAAAAAAAGTAAAACTCATCGTTGCTGCGAGTTTTACTTCTTATATATCTTAATTAATTATGTTATAACCCTCTGGGGATAATTTAATTTAACACATAGTGACATAGGTTCTATATCTCCAAAAAAAGACGTTTCACTTGATTTAAACACACATATCTTACCATGTGAAAGAGAAGATATATTCCTTTTTTCATTCTCTTTTTTTCCACTAAAATCTTTTTTTTTATTGATTACGCCTAACAAATTATGTTTTATACTATTTGCGAAATCATCAAAAGTGCAATAAAGAATACTATAGAAAACACCATTAAGTTGATGACTCTGTCTTTTTGTTTCATGCCTTTGTTTGATATCCCCAGTTTTTCGATGTTCTTTTTTCTTACTTTATCTGCTTTCATCTCTTTTATTTTACAGTGTTTTTTACATTTATCTATACTATTCTGAGCAAATCCGGAAAACTCTTTTCGTTTTCAAACTTAATCTTATGGTGATGATTTGTACCTTAAAATTATGGTCTTGATCTCCCCTTTAGATGCAATTGGTATGCCAAAACAACTCAACATAAAACAAAACACTAAAAGTCAACTAGTTAAAATTTACACTTAATTTTTAACTTGCTAATCCCTATCAAAATGATAAGATCAGCCATGCAAAATGAAAGGGATGCTAAGCTTTTAAAATAAATTTTGATGATGCTTGAAGTGTTAATTGGAAGAATAAGGAGATTTACTTTTCAGAAAGAGCAGAATAAGTATAAAAATTATTGAAATGCAATAAGTACGATGTTATTTACTACTTCATTTATTCCATTTAACTTCTCTTTGGGGATAAACATTCCGTTTGCCAGAAGAATTATAGTTAGTTTTTTTTTAGGACGAGAAAGTGTTTATCTCTATTTATTAAAGGAGTAATTTTAAGTTGAAGATCAATTGCTTTTTGGTTGCAAGAGAGTTTGGTATATATTTTTGCTACAGTTTTCTGGGTTACTTCTTTGTTAATCTCCTTGAATCTTGTGGGCCCAAGATTCACATTATACTCATTATCAATACCCTGAACATAATCTCATAGTTATTCGAGCTGAGTGAGTATTTTGCTTTGATGTTTTTTATACTATTTCTTCATATAAAAATGTATCTGCCTACCCGAGTTTCTATCTTGGCACCATCCGTATAGATTTGTTTTAGATTAATAAATCCTTCTGATGCCTGTATCAAAAAAATACCTGCTTGAAGATTTCTTTAAAACTCTCTTTAAGTATATCACTTCTAAAACTATTAATCATATTGTGATCCACAATAGCCATAGAAGTTAGCCACATAAAATTGATATTTTCACGAAGTACCAGTTCTATTTTTCGTGATGAATAAATATTGGTCATATAAGCTTACAACATTACTTTTAATTTTTTTTTTGGATGATGTAAGCTTGATTATCTTATTTACTGTAAACTTTTAAAAGAGGCTGGATGTTGTTTATTGACTCGACTACTTGGTCAACTATCCGAACAAGGTGTTTCTCTGCAATTAAATCATCAAACGAATAAGACAAAAGAACCGTTTTATTTTGGTTATAATGTTTGAACCTCATATATAATCAACTATTAATCGATAGTTAAATATGCCAAACTGATCAAAGAGTCACAAATATAAAGAAAGAAAGAAAGAAAGAAAGAAAGAAAGAAAGAAAGAAAGAAAGAAACCGTCTCACTATTGAAACGGCTTCTATAAATTATTCATGATTAATATTTACTCTATTTCATTATGTTAGAAATAAAAAACCTTATATGACTAACTCTGAAACATTAACCAATTTCTAATAAAGTATAAGAATTAATAAAAATTAAAGTCCTAAATTATTTAAATTATACTTTTAGGAGAGTGATTGTAAAAAATTTCTTTTTCACCGAATAATCTTTCTGAAATGATATCTCTTTCTCTACAATAGTCAATAAGTTTATTGGATTGGACAATTGGATTCGATTCATCTGTATATTTAATACTGCTAATAAACTCCAACCACGGCTCCTGTCCCATAGCATAAACGTAAACTTCTTTTGCATTAAAAGCATTGATTAGTCCTTTTCCTCTTTCAAAATTTGAGCCAGCTAACCTCCGTGAGAGATCTTTATCTCTAGCTAAACTTTCTGTTAATAATGGTCCATAAAGCCATGACAAAGGAGCTCCATCACACTCCATTCCCAAAAATAATACATCTACATCTCCTAATATTTCCTGAACATGTTGATAGAGCCTTGATTCAATATTACATGAGTCTGCAACAAAAAGCATTCTAAAATCCCCTACACTAACATGATGACATATTTTTGCTTGTATATTTAAATCTGAATGTTCTCCTACAAAAGGAACACCAGTAATCACACAATCACTAAACTTAATGGCTTCCATTTCATCAATTTCTATAACATTATAAAAACCTAGAGCATTCAACATCAATTTTATACTTGGATCTTGCAGAGCACCGTTAGATGATCTTGGTACAACTATATTCTTAATTTTATGGCGCAGGGGAATTAATGTTTCAAACAAAATATGATCCTGATGATTATGGGTAATAAGTACATAATCAATCGTTTCCGGTAAATCCATATCTGAAAACCTTTCTATTTCTTGGTTATAACCGTAATAGCTTATTACTGGATCCAGCATTATACTAATATCTTTCGTTTCTACAAGAATACAAGCATGTCCAAAGTATCTCATTCTTACCTTATCTCCTTGATATTTTTCATATTCTTTTGGAGCTTCAGTCGTAAAAAAAGAGTCAAAAAGGTGCTCTTGTTCATTACTTATTCCTAATAGTTGTTTAATAGAATTTACATCACCAGGATTTTTTTTCATCTTGCTCAACTCGTCTAAACCTTTATGGTTAAACGGAATATCTAAGTGAATTTTATCTGCATCTGCTAAACGTGGTGTACTTAAAACAAAAGGACGTTCATCATTTTCTGTCAACCACAACAATATACTTTGCGAATCAGGGTTGTAAAATTTGCTATGATACAAAAGAGGCTCAAAAAAGCGAAAAGAAGATTGATTATTTAAATCGTAATAAAGCTCTACATATCCTTTAAGTATTTCAGGTACTTCCTCATATAAAGGATCTAAAGAATAGCCCTTTGCTTTATTTTTTAAAAGAGCATCCAGTGTATTTATTGCTTCACTAAAAGCGATCATATCCTTCTGCTTCTCCAAGGTTTCTTCTTTTAATTTTTGAATTTCATCTACCCTTTTTCCTTCGTAATCAATAAAGGGACCTCCTAACATTTTTGGGTTTTTTACTGCAGCTGCATGGGCAGAGGGTGCCTGAATATAAGAGTTCATGATTTTTAAATTTCGACCGGTTATATTCATTGCACTAGTGGCAGGAGAAATCAAATGACTCCACGCATACCAATTATTAAACAACGGTTCAATTACCACATTAGGCTTTAAAAATAATTTCTGATTATTCATTTTTGTAATTTATTTATATAATTTTTAGATAAGGTATTCTTATATTAGAAGTAGCCTTTATAGTTGTAATACTGTACTTTATTGGTCTCAGATCGGGGTTTAAAACCCTGCAATTTATTGCAGTACTTTAGTAATATGAAAGAATATAAAAATACTAGTTTTTAAATTGAGCTGATATCAGTTTTTAGAGTTTTTATCTAAGTTTAAAATAGAGAGACTTTCAGTCTCTCGTAGAACCAAACCTCTGCACTTTCAGTCCAGAGGTTTGGTTTTTGGAGTTTCTTTTATTAAAGAAACTCCATTTCAGTTACATTTCTATTTTTATATTTTCATTTCTTTTTTTTTATTTAATATGTAGTTATAAGACAAGTTTATTTAAATCAATCAAAATATCACACACTTGTTTGCTATGAATATTATCTAACATATTTAAGTGGGTAGAAGGAATATTGTGTACAATTACCTCTTTAGTAGTATACCTTTGCCATCCATAATCAAATTCTTCATTATCATTTTGAACCAAATTTATTTCCTTTTCATTTTCTCCTTCACTTAATACATACATTGCTCTAAATAAAACAATTGATATATCTAATTTTTCTTCCCGAGGCAAATAATTATAATTTTTATTACAGATATTAACTTCCAAATGCCCTCTTATATCCTCCTCACTTATTTTAAATTTTGAGTTGTTTAATAATTTACTCACCTGCGTAATTTGCTCTTCCTTTGTTTTATCTTCGAGAACTAAATCAGAAGAAGTAAAATCCTTTCCTAGTATTGCATGTACTAGTTTTTTTAACAAATCTCTATATACTTCTTCTTGATCTATGTTTTCATCTTTTGGAAAACTAAATTCTAAAGGGGAGCTATCAAAAATTAATAATTCTTCAACATCAAAACCGTCATTTAATAATTGTGATGCCATTTCATAAGCAACAATTCCTCCAAAAGAATATCCCCCTAGTCTATAAGGTCCGCTTGGATTTAATTTTTGCATTTCTATAATAAATGTGGAAGCCATCTCTTCAATAGATTTTGAAATTGGTGATTTTCCATCCAAACCAGGGGATTGAAATGCATAAACTGGTTGATCTTCTCCTAATAGCTTCACTAATTGTATATAAGAGTTTATTGTTCCACTTCCGGGAGGAGCTAAAAAGATCTCTTTTTTATTTCCTGCTTCCTGTAATGGTATCATAATATCATTTTTATAAGAAAGCAATGAATTCATATTCTCAACAAAATTATATATAGTTGGATATTTAAATATATCAATAATGTTTATGTTAGTATTGAGCAATTTATTAATAGTAGCAACTAATTTTACGACCAGTAAACTATGACCACCCAATTCAAAGAAGTTATCATAAACTCCTACTTTTTCTACTCCCAACAAATTCTGCCAAATTTGAGCTAGTTTACCTTCAGTCTCTGTACGCGGAGCAATATACTCTTTTGTAGACAAATCTGAACTATCAGGATCCGGCAAAGCTTTTCTGTCCAGCTTTCCGTTTGACGTCAACGGCAGCTCTGCCAACTCAACCCAAATCATAGGAACCATATACTCCGGTAAACTTAATTTCAACTGTTCCTGTAAAGCAGCCCTGTCCAGCTTGCCTTCAGCAACAACATAACCAATCAAACGTTTGTTATAATTTGAATCCTCTTTGGCCAATACACAACAATGAATGATTCCTGCTATCGATGACAATACATTCTCGATTTCACCAAGCTCTATTCGATAACCACGAATCTTAACCTGATCATCCTTCCTACCGATAAACTCAAGATTGCCATCAGGCAACCAACGTGCTAAATCTCCAGTCTTATAAATTCTATCCCCTTCAATAAAAGGATTCGAGATAAACTTCTCCCTGGTTAATTCTTCTTTGTTCAGATAACCACGAGCAACACCTGCCCCTCCTATACATAGCTCCCCAATTACACCAATTGGCAAAAGATGGTGAGCTTCATCCATGATATAAACCATAGTATTATCTATTGGTTTTCCAATAGGAATTTTAGTTAGTGGAGTACTAGCTACTTTATAAGTGGTTGCAACTACTGTACTCTCTGTTGGTCCATAATTATTATAAATATCAATATTAACCTGTTTATTTAAACGTAACACATCTCCTCCTGTTAAAACAACAAGATTTGGTAAGGAAATTTCTTGTTCTATAATACTTTCACATAATGAAGTTGGTATGTAACTATGGCTAATAGAATTCTCAAGCACAAACTTGGAGAATTGATCCAAATCATATCGTATTTTATCTGAAATAGGATATAGACTGGCTCCTGAAACTAAATATGGGCAAATTTCCCAAATACTTGCATCAAAACCAATTCCTGAAAACAAAGAACTTCTACTTTTTGCAGTAACAGCATACATTCTCTTGTGCCATAAACATAAATGAATTAAATTTTTATGTTCAATCATCACTCCTTTAGGTTGCCCTGTACTTCCCGAAGTATAAATAACATAAGCCAGATCATCTGACTTTATAACAATACGCGGTAAAGCAACTGCATAATCGGAAATAGTATCTTTGAATAAACTCAGATATAAATCATCTATAATTATACTACAACCACTGTCTTTCTTTATATATTCTTTTCTTTCCTCAGGGTAATTAAGATCTATAGGAACATACACAGATCCTGTTTTTAATATAGCTAAAAATGATATTATTAACCAATCACTGCGTTCCAAAACAACCCCAATTAAACACTGCGAATTAATTGAGATAGTAGTTAATAAATAATTTGCAAGCTGATTTGACTTCTCATCTAATTCTTTATAACTTAACTCTGCTCCCTCATAAACTACTGCTATAGCAGCAGGAGTCTTCTTCACCTGTTCTTCAAACAAATCAACCAATGTCTTGTTTTTTGGATAAGCAACTGTCGTATCATTAAATGAATACAATAACTGATGCTCTTCATTTACTGTTAACATCGGAAGAATGCTTATTGGTCTGGTGATATCACAAACAATACCAACCAATAATTCTTTGTAATGCAACATCATACGATCAATAGTAGCCCTATCAAACAAGTCTGTGCAATACACGATATCTAATCCAATTCCATTATTACCTTCAGAAACATTCAATATCAAATCAAACTGAGATGTAACATGCTCAAATTCATAACCTGAGAGTAAAATTCCTTCTAAACCTGTTTCTACTTCCTCTGACTCTTTCGGTGTATTCTGCAATACAAACATCACCTGAAACAATGGACTCATGCTCATATCACGGGTAGTGACCACACGGTCTACTACTTTCTCAAATGGAGCCAATTGATGATCATAACTACCAAGTGTAGTTTCTTTTACTCTTTTTAAAAGTTCCCTAAAGTCTGGATTACCACTCAGATCACTGCGAAGTGCCAGTGTATTGACAAAAAAGCCTATCATGCCCTCTAACTCTGATTGGGTACGATTCGCAATAGGCGTTCCAACACAAATATCATCCTGACCACTATAACGCGACAATAATACCTTAAAGGCTGACAACATCAACATAAATAATGTAACACCTTCTGCCTGACACAAGGCATTTAAAGAATCACTAAGATTCTTATCAAGAGTTAAAGAAACATTCGATCCTGCTGTGCTTTGAATCGATGGACGAGCATAATCTGTGGGCAATGATAAAGTACCTACTCCCTCTAACTTCTCTTCCCAATACGATAACTGAGAGTCCAAAACAGCTCCTTCCAAGTATTTTCGCTGCCAGATCGCATAATCTGAATATTGCAAAGAAAGCTCAGGCAAAACAGCCGCTCTTCCCGATTGAAGCGCGCTGTAAAGCTCCATAAACTCATTTACCAAAATACCCTCTGACCAGCCATCACTGACGATATGATGCAGCACACAAGCCAATATATATTTTTGATCTCCTAAATCATACAGACAAGCTCGTAACTTATAATCTGCTGACAAATCAAATGGAATTCTGAGATAATCCTGAAGGATATTTTCAAATAATGATACATCTCTTATTTCAACCTGATCAAGGATCCACTCCTTTTCACTTATGACTTCCTGATACCCTATACCATCTTCTGATAACAGAATGGTACGCAAAACCTCATGACGTGATACAATACTTTGAAGCGTTTGTTCTAATATCGATGTATCTAACGCTCCTTCAAGTCGAAGTACAATAGGAATATGATAAGCAACACTGCCTTCTAACTGATCCAAAAACCACAATCGCTCCTGACTGAAAGACAAAGGAATTCGTCCTGAGCGGTCTTCTAAGACAACAGCAGGTAATAATACTCCTTTTGATTGAGATGATACATGCGAACTTAACGTTGCGATCGTCGCGTATTCAAAGACTTCCCTGATAGATATTTCTATGGATAATCCCTTTCGGATCATCGATACCAATCGGGTAGCCAGTAGACTATGACCCCCCAACTCAAAAAAGTTATCATGAACTCCAACCTTCTCTACTCCCAACAAATTCTCCCAAATTTGAGCCAATTGGTGTTCTGTCTCTGTCCGTGGAGCCACATATTCTTTTGTAGACAAATCTGAACTGTCAGGATCCGGTAAAGCTTTCCTATCCACCTTTCCATTTGACGTCAACGGCAGCTCTGCCAACTCAACCCAGATCATCGGAACCATATACTCCGGTAAACTTAATTTCAACTGTTCCTGCAAAGCGGCCCTGTCCAGCTTACCTTCAACAACAACATAACCAACCAAACGTTTGGTATCATTTGAATCCTCTTTAGCCAATACACAGCACTGGCTGATTCCACGTACCGATGACAATACATTCTCGATTTCACCAAGCTCTATTCGATAACCACGGATTTTAACCTGATTATCCTTTCTGCCAATAAACTCCAGATTACCATCAGGGAGCCAACGTGCTAAATCTCCAGTCTTATAAATTCTATCGCCTTCTGTAAAAGGACTTGATATAAACTTCTCTCGGGTTAACTCTTCCTGATTCAGATAACCGCGACCTACACCTACCCCACTAACCCATAACTCGCCAGTAACTCCCAGTGAACATAAATTATCAAATGAATCTACAACATACAATTTCATATTCGAAACTGGTTTACCTATAGGCACAACACCTCCCAAAGGTACCTCATGCATAACATGAAGACTAACATCATCTGATGCCTCGGCTGGCCCATAAGCATTTACTACTGCAACAGAAGGAAACATCGAAAACCAGGATTCTAACAATGAAATCGTAGCAGTTTCACCTGTAACCAGAAAATAACGCAGATCCTCCAAGCCTTTCCTGGATCCTGTCTCTAATAAACTCAATATATAAGAAGGAACTAACTGAAGATGGGTAACTCCATAAGAACATAAGGCATTCTGAAAATCATCAGTATTCAGTATCATCGACTCGCTATAGATTGCAATACGTCCTCCGCATAATAAACCGCTCAACAATTGCCATACGGAAATATCAAAGGTGAAAGGTGCCGTAAAGCCTACAACGCTCGTACTGTCCATATCCAAATCATCTATCATAACCAGAAGATGGTTCAGTAACCCCGAATGCTCAATCATTGCTCCTTTAGGAGATCCTGTACTTCCTGAAGTATAAATAACGTAACTTAAAGAATCAGGTAAATAAGTTAATCCTAATGATTCTGATGAACAATTAGAATACACAGCTGAAGTACCATCCAATACGATCATCATAATATCCGATAACATATCTCCCAATGCACCTGAATTCACTCTGTCCGTAAGCATCAAAGAACATCCTGTATCCTGAGCAATATAGCAAATACGAGATGCAGGATAATCCGGTTTAATCGGTACATAAGCACCGCCTGATTTTAAAATACCCAAGATACCTATAAGCATATCCACACTACGATCCAAACAAATACCTACCAAAGTATCACGCTCAACCCCCTGCTCTTTTAAATAATGACCCAATTGATTCGACTTTTCATCTAATTCCTTATAAGTTAACTCTGTTCCCTTATAAACTACTGCGATAGCAGAAGGGGTCTTCTTAACTTGCTCTTCGAACAAATCAACAACAGTCTGATCCAAAGGATAAGCAACTCTCGTATCATTGAATAAATGCAATAACTGGTACTCCTCCTCTTTTGTCAACATCCCAAGATCACTTATAGGCTGCCTAATGTCTCTTACAATACTAAGAAGTAATTCTTTATAATGAAGAAGCATACGATCAATGGTAGATCTCTCAAACAAAGCCGTACAATAACCGATTCCTATCGAAATATCCAAATCAGATTCGGATATACTAAACATCAAATCAAATTGGGAGGTAGCATCTGTATACTGATAACCTGAGATTTCAAGGTCTTGTAGTCTTGGCTTTTCTACTTTGGAGCTTTCGACCTCATTGTGAAAATCAAACATCACCTGAAACAATGGACTCATGCTCATATCACGGGTAGTAACCACACGGTCTACTACTTTCTCAAATGGAGCCAATTGATGATCATAACTACCAAGTGTAGTTTCTTTTACTCTTTTTAAAAGTTCCCTAAAGTCTGGATTACCACTCAGATCACTGCGAAGTGCCAGTGTATTGACAAAAAAGCCTATCATGCCCTCTAACTCTGATTGGGTACGATTCGCAATAGGCGTTCCAACACAAATATCATCCTGACCACTATAACGCGACAATAATACCTTAAAGGCTGACAACATCAACATAAATAATGTAACACCTTCTGCCTGACACAAGGCATTTAAAGAATCACTAAGATTCTTATCAAGAGTTAAAGAAACATTCGATCCTGCTGTGCTTTGAATCGATGGACGAACATAATCTGTGGGCAATGATAAAGTACCTACTCCCTCTAACTTCTCTTCCCAATACGATAACTGAGAGTCCAAAACAGCTCCTTCCAAGTATTTTCGCTGCCAGATCGCATAATCTGAATATTGCAAAGAAAGCTCAGGTAAAACAGCCGCTCTTCCCGATTGAAGTGCGCTGTAAAGCTCCATAAACTCATTTACCAAGATACCACCTGACCAGCCATCACTGGCAATATGATGCAGCACACAAGCCAATATATATTTTTGATCTCCTAAATCATACAAACATGCTCGTAACTTATAATCTGCTGACAAATCAAATGGAGCCATCAGATAATCCTGAAGGATATTTTCAAATAATGATCTATCATCTATTACAACCTGATCAAGGATCCACTCCTTTTCACTTATGACTTCCTGATACCCTATACCATCTTCTGATAACAGAATAGTACGCAAAACCTCATGACGTGATACAATACTTTGAAGCGTTTGTTCTAATATCAATGTATCTAATGCTCCTTCCAGATGAAGAACAGTAGGAATGTGATATTCACTACTACTTCCCTGCAACTGATCCAAAAACCACAATCGTTCCTGGCTGAAAGATAATGGCGTACGATCTTCTTTTTCCTGAACAGCAATAGCCGGCAGTAATACTCCCTCTGATTGAACCGATACATGTGAACTTAACGTTGCGATCGTCGTATATTCAAAGACATCTGCAATTTCAACCTCTATAGACAATTCCTTTCGGATCATCGATACAATCGGGTAGCCAGTAAACTATGCCCCCCCAACTCAAAAAAGTTATCATGAACTCCAACCTTCTCTACTCCCAACAAATTCTCCCAAATTTGAGCCAATTGGTGTTCTGTATCTGTCACTGGAGCAACATATTCTTTTACATATAATTCTAAACCATCAGGATCCGGCAAAGCTTTCTTATCCAGCTTTCCGTTTGAGGTAAGTGGCATCTCTTCCAACTCAACCCAGATCATAGGAACCATATACTCAGGCAAACTTAATTTCAACTGTTCCTGCAAAGCGGCCCTGTCCAGCTTGCCTTCAACAACAACATAACCAATCAGACGTTTACTGTTAACTGTATCTTCCTTAGCCAATACACAACAATGAATGATTCCTGACACTGATGAGAGAGCATTCTCTATTTCACCAAGCTCTATTCGATAACCACGAATCTTAACCTGATCATCTTTTCTGCCTATAAATTCTATAGTACCATCAGCAAGCCAACGAGCCAAATCTCCCGTCTTATAAATTATATCCCCCTCTTTAAATGGATTCTCTATAAACTTCTCTCGGGTTAATTCTTCCTGATTCAAATAACCTCGACCTAATCCTGATCCTCCAACACATAATTCTCCAACTACTCCAATGGGTAAAAGCTCCAATTTTGAATCTAAGATATAGGCCTGACTATTTTTAATAGGTTTACCAATAGGAAGGTTCTTATAAGTAACTTCATCAATACTGTAAGTCGTAGAAAAAGTAGTGTTTTCTGTAGGTCCATAACCATTGACAATATGTAGCTCTGGATAATGTTCTTTTAATTTATTGGTATAAGCAAACAAAACCACGTCTCCTCCTACTAATAAATCAGTCAAATTTTCAAAAACACATATATCATCTTCAACTATTTGATGAAACCAAGAAGCCGTCATCCACATAGTGGTAACCCTATGTTTTATAATAAGGTCTCTCAGACTAACGATGTTTAATAATGAGCTAGTATCTGCTAATATTAATTGCCCTCCATTTAATAAAGTACCAAAAAATTCTAAGGTCGTAGCATCAAAAGAAATAGATCCTGTGGACAACCAGACTGTATCTGAATTTAATGAAATATAATCACAGCTTTTACACAAACTAACAATATTATTATGTGTGATCATCACTCCTTTTGGATTACCTGTAGTTCCTG
This sequence comes from Flavobacterium collinsii, assembly GCF_946903285.1. GTDB lineage: Bacteria > Bacteroidota > Bacteroidia > Flavobacteriales > Flavobacteriaceae > Flavobacterium > Flavobacterium collinsii. The sequence goes on along the minus strand of NZ_OX336425.1, from coordinate 2,542,304 downwards.
AAGTGTACATAATATAAGCAACGGAAACTGGCTTTATTCTATAGGATAATTTAGATGTTTCTAAAGCTAATGATTCTGCTATATCTAAGAAAAAATAAATTCTGAAACAGATAAATTTGACAATAAGGATTCCTCCTTGTAAAGAAGGAAATTCACACCCGAATCCTCTAAAATATAGGATAATCTTTTTGAAGGTAATGAAGGATCTAAAGGAACATAAGTACATCCTGATTTCAGAACCCCTAAGATACTAATGATCATATCGAAACTTCTGTTAAACAAGATTCCTATTCGCGAATCTTCAACCATACCTACAGATTCGAAATAATGAACCAATTGATTCGAACGATCATCGAGTTCCTTATACGTCATAACCTGATCTTCAAAAAACAATGCTATAGCATCAGGAGTCTTCTTCACCTGTTCTTCAAACAAATCAACTATCGTTTTATCCTCAGGATAAATTAATTCAGTATCATTAAAAATATTTAATAACTGCTCCTCCTCCTCTGTACTCAACATCGACAAAGTGCCTACTGGCTGAGTAATATCTCCCAAAATAGAAATCAAAAGCTCTTTGTAATGTAAAAGCATACGATCAATCGTGGACTTATCAAATAAAGCGGTACAATACTCTATAGTCAATATAAGGCCTGAATCTCCTTCAGATGCATTCAATGTTAAATCTGACTTAGAAGTAACAGAGTCAAATTCATAACCTGAAAGAGTAACCCCTTCTAAATCTTTTCCTGATTTCCCTGACTCTTCAGGTGTATTATGCAGTACAAATAAAACTTGAAATAATGGACTCATGCTCATATCACGGGCAGTAATCATTCGATCCACGACCTTTTCAAATGGAGCCAGCTGATGGTCATAGCCCCCAAGTGTAGTTTCTTTTACTCTTTTTAAAAGTTCTCTGAAACTTGGATCACCACTCAGATCACTGCGAAGTGCCAAGATGTTTACAAAAAAGCCTATCATGCCCTCTAACTCTGATTGGGTGCGGTTCGCAATAGAAGTTCCAACACAAATATCATCCTGACCACTATAACGCGACAATAATACCTTAAAGGCTGACAACATCAACATAAATAATGTAACACCTTCTGCCTGACACAAGGCATTTAAAGAATCACTAAGATTCTTATCAAGAGTTAAAGAAACATTCGATCCTGCTGTGCTTTGAATCGATGGACGAACATAATCTGTGGGCAATGATAAAGTACCTACTCCCTCTAACTTCTCTTCCCAATACGATAACTGAGAGTCCAAAACAGCTCCTTCCAAGTGTTTTCGCTGCCAGATCGCATAATCTGAATATTGCAAAGAAAGCTCAGGTAAAACAGCCGCTCTTCCCGATTGAAGCGCGCTGTAAAGCTCCATAAACTCATTTACCAAGATACCCTCTGACCAGTCATCACTGGCAATGTGGTGAAACACACAGGCCAATATATATTTTTGATCTCCTAAATCATACAAACAACCTCGTAACTTATAATCTGCTGACAAATCAAATGGAATTCTGAGATAATCCTGAAGGATATTTTCAAATAATGATCTATCACTTATTTCAACCTGATCAAGGATCCACTCCTTTTCACTTATGACTTCCTGATACCCTATACCATCTTCTGATAACAGAATAGTACGCAAAACCTCATGACGAGATACAATACTTTGAAGCGTTTGTTCTAATATCGATGTATCTAACGCTCCTTCAAGTCGAAGTACAATAGGAATATGATAAGCAACACTGCCTTCTAACTGATCCAAAAACCACAATCGCTCCTGACTGAAAGACAAAGGAATTCGTCCTGAGCGGTCTTCTAAGACAACAGCAGGTAATAATATTCCTTTTGATTGAGATGATACATGCGAACTTAACGTTGCGATCGTCGCGTATTCAAAGACTTCCCTGATAGATATTTCTATGGATAATCCTTTTCGGATCATCGATACCAATCGGGTAGCCAGTAGACTATGACCTCCCAACTCAAAAAAGTTATCATGAACTCCAACCTTCTCTACTCCCAACAAATTCTCCCAAATTTGAGCCAATTGGTGTTCTGTCTCTGTCCGTGGAGCCACATATTCTTTTGTAGACAAATCTGAACTATCAGGATCCGGTAAAGCTTTCCTATCCACCTTTCCATTTGACGTCAACGGCAGCTCTGCCAACTCAACCCAGATCATCGGAACCATATACTCCGGTAAACTTAATTTCAACTGTTCCTGCAAAGCGGCCCTGTCCAGCTTACCTTCAACAACAACATAACCAACCAAACGTTTGGTATCATTTGAATCCTCTTTAGCCAATACACAGCACTGGCTGATTCCACGTACCGATGACAATACATTCTCGATTTCACCAAGCTCTATTCGATAACCACGGATTTTAACCTGATTATCCTTTCTGCCAATAAACTCCAGATTACCATCAGGGAGCCAACGTGCTAAATCTCCAGTCTTATAAATTCTATCGCCTTCTGTAAAAGGACTTGATATAAACTTCTCTCGGGTTAACTCTTCCTGATTCAGATAACCGCGACCTACACCTACCCCACTAACCCATAACTCGCCAGTAACTCCCAGTGAACATAAATTATCAAATGAATCTACAACATACAATTTCATATTCGAAACTGGTTTACCTATAGGCACAACACCTCCCAAAGGTACCTCATGCATAACATGAAGACTAACATCATCTGATGCCTCGGCTGGCCCATAAGCATTTACTACTGCAACAGAAGGAAACATCGAAAACCAGGATTCTAACAATGAAATCGTAGCAGTTTCACCTGTAACCAGAAAATAACGCAGATCCTCCAAGCCTTTCCTGGATCCTGTCTCTAATAAACTCAATATATAAGAAGGAACTAACTGAAGATGGGTAACTCCATAAGAACATAAGGCATTCTGAAAATCATCAGTATTCAGTATCATCGACTCGCTATAGATTGCAATACGTCCTCCGCATAATAAACCGCTCAACAATTGCCATACGGAAATATCAAAGGTGAAAGGTGCCGTAAAGCCTACAACGCTCGTACTGTCCATATCCAAATCATCTATCATAACCAGAAGATGGTTCAGTAACCCCGAATGCTCAATCATTGCTCCTTTAGGAGATCCTGTACTTCCTGAAGTATAAATAACGTAACTTAAAGAATCAGGTAAATAAGTTAATCCTAATGATTCTGATGAACAATTAGAATACACAGCTGAAGTACCATCCAATACGATCATCATAATATCCGATAACATATCTCCCAATGCACCTGAATTCACTCTGTCCGTAAGCATCAAAGAACATCCTGTATCCTGAGCAATATAGCAAATACGAGATGCAGGATAATCCGGTTTAATCGGTACATAAGCACCGCCTGATTTTAAAATACCCAAGATACCTATAAGCATATCCACACTACGATCCAAACAAATACCTACCAAAGTATCACGCTCAACCCCCTGCTCTTTTAAATAATGACCCAATTGATTCGACTTTTCATCTAATTCCTTATAAGTTAACTCTGTTCCCTTATAAACTACTGCGATAGCAGAAGGGGTCTTCTTAACTTGCTCTTCGAACAAATCAACAACAGTCTGATCCAAAGGATAAGCAACTCTCGTATCATTGAATAAATGCAATAACTGGTACTCCTCCTCTTTTGTCAACATCCCAAGATCACTTATAGGCTGCCTAATGTCTCTTACAATACTAAGAAGTAATTCTTTATAATGAAGAAGCATACGATCAATGGTAGATCTCTCAAACAAAGCCGTACAATAACCGATTCCTATCGAAATATCCAAATCAGATTCGGATATACTAAACATCAAATCAAATTGGGAGGTAGCATCTGTATACTGATAACCTGAGATTTCAAGGTCTTGTAGTCTTGGCTTTTCTACTTTGGAGCTTTCGACCTCATTGTGAAAATCAAACATCACCTGAAACAATGGACTCATGCTCATATCACGGGTAGTAACCACACGGTCTACTACTTTCTCAAATGGAGCCAATTGATGATCATAACTACCAAGTGTAGTTTCTTTTACTCTTTTTAAAAGTTCCCTAAAGTCTGGATTACCACTCAGATCACTGCGAAGTGCCAGTGTATTGACAAAAAAGCCTATCATGCCCTCTAACTCTGATTGGGTACGATTCGCAATAGGCGTTCCAACACAAATATCATCCTGACCACTATAACGCGACAATAATACCTTAAAGGCTGACAACATCAACATAAATAATGTAACACCTTCTGCCTGACACAAGGCATTTAAAGAATCACTAAGATTCTTATCAAGAGTTAAAGAAACATTCGATCCTGCTGTGCTTTGAATCGATGGACGAACATAATCTGTGGGCAATGATAAAGTACCTACTCCCTCTAACTTCTCTTCCCAATACGATAACTGAGAGTCCAAAACAGCTCCTTCCAAGTATTTTCGCTGCCAGATCGCATAATCTGAATATTGCAAAGAAAGCTCAGGTAAAACAGCCGCTCTTCCCGATTGAAGTGCGCTGTAAAGCTCCATAAACTCATTTACCAAGATACCACCTGACCAGCCATCACTGGCAATATGATGCAGCACACAAGCCAATATATATTTTTGATCTCCTAAATCATACAAACATGCTCGTAACTTATAATCTGCTGACAAATCAAATGGAGCCATCAGATAATCCTGAAGGATATTTTCAAATAATGATCTATCATCTATTACAACCTGATCAAGGATCCACTCCTTTTCACTTATGACTTCCTGATACCCTATACCATCTTCTGATAACAGAATAGTACGCAAAACCTCATGACGTGATACAATACTTTGAAGCGTTTGTTCTAATATCAATGTATCTAATGCTCCTTCCAGATGAAGAACAGTAGGAATGTGATATTCACTACTACTTCCCTGCAACTGATCCAAAAACCACAATCGTTCCTGGCTGAAAGATAATGGCGTACGATCTTCTTTTTCCTGAACAGCAATAGCCGGCAGTAATACTCCCTCTGATTGAACCGATACATGTGAACTTAACGTTGCGATCGTCGTATATTCAAAGACATCTGCAATTTCAACCTCTATAGACAATTCCTTTCGGATCATCGATACCAATCGGGTAGCCAGTAAACTATGCCCCCCCAACTCAAAAAAGTTATCATGAACTCCAACCTTCTCTACTCCCAACAAATTCTCCCAAATTTGAGCCAATTGGTGTTCTGTATCTGTCACTGGAGCAACATATTCTTTTACATATAATTCTAAACCATCAGGATCCGGCAAAGCTTTCTTATCCAGCTTTCCGTTTGGTAAGTGGCATCTCTTCCAACTCAACCCAGATCATAGGAACCATATACTCAGGCAAACTTAATTTCAACTGTTCCTGCAAAGCGGCCCTGTCCAGCTTGCCTTCAACAACAACATAACCAATCAGACGTTTACTGTTAACTGTATCTTCCTTAGCCAATACACAACAATGAATGATTCCTGACACTGATGAGAGAGCATTCTCTATTTCACCAAGCTCTATTCGATAACCACGAATCTTAACCTGATCATCTTTTCTGCCTATAAATTCTATAGTACCATCAGCAAGCCAACGAGCCAAATCTCCCGTCTTATAAATTATATCCCCCTCTTTAAATGGATTCTCTATAAACTTCTCTCGGGTTAATTCTTCCTGATTCAAATAACCTCGACCTAATCCTGATCCTCCAACACATAATTCTCCAACTACTCCAATGGGTAAAAGCTCCAATTTTGAATCTAAGATATAGGCCTGACTATTTTTAATAGGTTTACCAATAGGAAGGTTCTTATAAGTAACTTCATCAATACTGTAAGTCGTAGAAAAAGTAGTGTTTTCTGTAGGTCCATAACCATTGACAATATGTAGCTCTGGATAATGTTCTTTTAATTTATTGGTATAAGCAAACAAAACCACGTCTCCTCCTACTAATAAATCAGTCAAATTTTCAAAAACACATATATCATCTTCAACTATTTGATGAAACCAAGAAGCCGTCATCCACATAGTGGTAACCCTATGTTTTATAATAAGGTCTCTCAGACTAACGATGTTTAATAATGAGCTAGTATCTGCTAATATTAATTGCCCTCCATTTAATAAAGTACCAAAAAATTCTAAGGTCGTAGCATCAAAAGAAATAGATCCTGTGGACAACCAGACTGTATCTGAATTTAATGAAATATAATCACAGCTTTTACACAAACTAACAATATTATTATGTGTGATCATCACTCCTTTTGGATTACCTGTAGTTCCTGAAGTGTACATAATATAAGCAACGGAAACTGGCTTTATTCTATAGGATAATTTAGATGTTTCTAAAGCTAATGATTCTGCTATATCTAAGAAAAAAATAAATTCTGAAACAGATAAATTTGACAATAAGGATTCCTCCTTGTAAAGAAGGAAATTCACACCCGAATCCTCTAAAATATAGGATAATCTTTTTGAAGGTAATGAAGGATCTAAAGGAACATAAGTACATCCTGATTTCAGAACCCCTAAGATACTAATGATCATATCGAAACTTCTGTTAAACAAGATTCCTATTCGCGAATCTTCAACCATACCTACAGATTCGAAATAATGAACCAATTGATTCGAACGATCATCGAGTTCCTTATACGTCATAACCTGATCTTCAAAAACAATGCTATAGCATCAGGAGTCTTCTTCACCTGTTCTTCAAACAAATCAACTATCGTTTTATCCTCAGGATAAATTAATTCAGTATCATTAAAAATATTTAATAACTGCTCCTCCTCCTCTGTACTCAACATCGACAAAGTGCCTACTGGCTGAGTAATATCTCCCAAAATAGAAATCAAAAGCTCTTTGTAATGTAAAAGCATACGATCAATCGTGGACTTATCAAATAAAGCGGTACAATACTCTATAGTCAATATAAGGCCTGAATCTCCTTCAGATGCATTCAATGTTAAATCTGACTTAGAAGTAACAGAGTCAAATTCATAACCTGAAAGAGTAACCCCTTCTAAATCTTTTCCTGATTTCCCTGACTCTTCAGGTGTATTATGCAGTACAAATAAAACTTGAAATAATGGACTCATGCTCATATCACGGGCAGTAATCATTCGATCCACGACCTTTTCAAATGGAGCCAGCTGATGGTCATAGCCCCCAAGTGTAGTTTCTTTTACTCTTTTTAAAAGTTCTCTGAAACTTGGATCACCACTCAGATCACTGCGAAGTGCCAAGATGTTTACAAAAAAGCCTATCATGCCCTCTAACTCTGATTGGGTGCGGTTCGCAATAGAAGTTCCAACACAAATATCATCCTGACCACTATAACGCGACAATAATACCTTAAAGGCTGACAACATCAACATAAATAATGTAACACCTTCTGCCTGACACAAGGCATTTAAAGAATCACTAAGATTCTTATCAAGAGTTAAAGAAACATTCGATCCTGCTGTGCTTTGAATCGATGGACGAACATAATCTGTGGGCAATGATAAAGTACCTACTCCCTCTAACTTCTCTTCCCAATACGATAACTGAGAGTCCAAAACAGCTCCTTCCAAGTGTTTTCGCTGCCAGATCGCATAATCTGAATATTGCAAAGAAAGCTCAGGTAAAACAGCCGCTCTTCCCGATTGAAGCGCGCTGTAAAGCTCCATAAACTCATTTACCAAGATACCCTCTGACCAGTCATCACTGGCAATGTGGTGAAACACACAGGCCAATATATATTTTTGATCTCCTAAATCATACAAACAACCTCGTAACTTATAATCTGCTGACAAATCAAATGGAATTCTGAGATAATCCTGAAGGATATTTTCAAATAATGATCTATCACTTATTTCAACCTGATCAAGGATCCACTCCTTTTCACTTATGACTTCCTGATACCCTATACCATCTTCTGATAACAGAATAGTACGCAAAACCTCATGACGAGATACAATACTTTGAAGCGTTTGTTCTAATATCGATGTATCTAACGCTCCTTCAAGTCGAAGTACAATAGGAATATGATAAGCAACACTGCCTTCTAACTGATCCAAAAACCACAATCGCTCCTGACTGAAAGACAAAGGAATTCGTCCTGAGCGGTCTTCTAAGACAACAGCAGGTAATAATATTCCTTTTGATTGAGATGATACATGCGAACTTAACGTTGCGATCGTCGCGTATTCAAAGACTTCCCTGATAGATATTTCTATGGATAATCCTTTTCGGATCATCGATACCAATCGGGTAGCCAGTAGACTATGACCTCCCAACTCAAAAAAGTTATCATGAACTCCAACCTTCTCTACTCCCAACAAATTCTCCCAAATTTGAGCCAATTGGTGTTCTGTCTCTGTCCGTGGAGCCACATATTCTTTTGTAGACAAATCTGAACTATCAGGATCCGGTAAAGCTTTCCTATCCACCTTTCCATTTGACGTCAACGGCAGCTCTGCCAACTCAACCCAGATCATCGGAACCATATACTCCGGTAAACTTAATTTCAACTGTTCCTGCAAAGCGGCCCTGTCCAGCTTACCTTCAACAACAACATAACCAACCAAACGTTTGGTATCATTTGAATCCTCTTTAGCCAATACACAGCACTGGCTGATTCCACGTACCGATGACAATACATTCTCGATTTCACCAAGCTCTATTCGATAACCACGGATTTTAACCTGATTATCCTTTCTGCCAATAAACTCCAGATTACCATCAGGGAGCCAACGTGCTAAATCTCCAGTCTTATAAATTCTATCGCCTTCTGTAAAAGGACTTGATATAAACTTCTCTCGGGTTAACTCTTCCTGATTCAGATAACCGCGACCTACACCTACCCCACTAACCCATAACTCGCCAGTAACTCCCAGTGAACATAAATTATCAAATGAATCTACAACATACAATTTCATATTCGAAACTGGTTTACCTATAGGCACAACACCTCCCAAAGGTACCTCATGCATAACATGAAGACTAACATCATCTGATGCCTCGGCTGGCCCATAAGCATTTACTACTGCAACAGAAGGAAACATCGAAAACCAGGATTCTAACAATGAAATCGTAGCAGTTTCACCTGTAACCAGAAAATAACGCAGATCCTCCAAGCCTTTCCTGGATCCTGTCTCTAATAAACTCAATATATAAGAAGGAACTAACTGAAGATGGGTAACTCCATAAGAACATAAGGCATTCTGAAAATCATCAGTATTCAGTATCATCGACTCGCTATAGATTGCAATACGTCCTCCGCATAATAAACCGCTCAACAATTGCCATACGGAAATATCAAAGGTGAAAGGTGCCGTAAAGCCTACAACGCTCGTACTGTCCATATCCAAATCATCTATCATAACCAGAAGATGGTTCAGTAACCCCGAATGCTCAATCATTGCTCCTTTAGGAGATCCTGTACTTCCTGAAGTATAAATAACGTAACTTAAAGAATCAGGTAAATAAGTTAATCCTAATGATTCTGATGAACAATTAGAATACACAGCTGAAGTACCATCCAATACGATCATCATAATATCCGATAACATATCTCCCAATGCACCTGAATTCACTCTGTCCGTAAGCATCAAAGAACATCCTGTATCCTGAGCAATATAGCAAATACGAGATGCAGGATAATCCGGTTTAATCGGTACATAAGCACCGCCTGATTTTAAAATACCCAAGATACCTATAAGCATATCCACACTACGATCCAAACAAATACCTACCAAAGTATCACGCTCAACCCCCTGCTCTTTTAAATAATGACCCAATTGATTCGACTTTTCATCTAATTCCTTATAAGTTAACTCTGTTCCCTTATAAACTACCGCTATAGCAGCAGGGGTCTTCTTAACTTGCTCTTCGAACAAATCAACAACAGTCTGATCCAAAGGATAAGCAACTCTCGTATCATTGAATAAATGCAATAACTGGTACTCCTCCTCTTTTGTCAACATCCCAAGATCACTTATAGGCTGCCTAATGTCTCTTACAATACTAAGAAGTAATTCTTTATAATGAAGAAGCATACGATCAATGGTAGATCTCTCAAACAAAGCCGTACAATAACCGATTCCTATCGAAATATCCAAATCAGATTCGGATATACTAAACATCAAATCAAATTGGGAGGTAGCATCTGTATACTGATAACCTGAGATTTCAAGGTCTTGTAGTCTTGGCTTTTCTTCTTTGGAGCTTTCGACCTCATTGTGAAAATCAAACATCACCTGAAACAATGGACTCATGCTCATATCACGGGTAGTGACCACACGGTCTACTACTTTCTCAAATGGAGCCAATTGATGATCATAACTACCAAGTGTAGTTTCTTTTACTCTTTTTAAAAGTTCCCTAAAGTCTGGATTACCACTCAAATCACTGCGAAGTGCCAGTGTATTGACAAAAAAGCCTATCATGCCCTCTAACTCTGATTGGGTACGATTCGCAATAGGCGTTCCAACACAAATATCATCCTGACCACTATAACGCGACAATAATACCTTAAAGGCTGACAACATCAACATAAATAATGTAACACCTTCTGCCTGACACAAGGCATTTAAAGAATCACTAAGATTCTTATCAAGGGTTAAAGAAACATTCGATCCTGCTGTGCTTTGAATCGATGGACGAGCATAATCTGTGGGCAATGATAAAGTACCTACTCCCTCTAACTTCTCTTCCCAATACGATAACTGAGAGTCCAAAACAGCTCCTTCCAAGTATTTTCGCTGCCAGATCGCATAATCTGAATATTGCAAAGAAAGCTCAGGTAAAACAGCCGCTCTTCCCGATTGAAGCGCGCTGTAAAGCTCCATAAACTCATTTACCAAGATACCACCTGACAATCCATCACTGGCAATATGATGCAGCACACAAGCCAATATATATTTTTGATCTCCTAAATCATACAAACATGCTCGTAACTTATAATCTGCTGACAGATCAAAAGGAGCCATCAGATAATCCTGAAGGATATTTTCAAATAATGATCTATCACTTATTACAACCTGATCAAGGATCCACTCCTTTTCACTTATGACTTCCTGATACCCTATACCATCTTCTGATAACAGAATGGTACGCAAAACCTCATGACGAGATACAATACTTTGAAGCGTTTGTTCTAATATCAATGTATCTAATGCTCCTTCCAGATGAAGAACAGTAGGAATATGATAAGCAACACTGCCTTCTAACTGATCCAAAAACCAAAGTCGCTCCTGACTGAAAGACAAAGGTATCCGTCCTGAGCGGTCTTCTACGACAACAGCAGGTAGTAATATCCCAACTGATTGAGATGATACATGTAAACTTAACGTCGCGATCGTCGTATATTCAAAGACTTCCCTGATAGATATTTCTATGGAAAGCTCTTTACGAATAATCGATACCAATCGGGTAGCCAGTAAACTATGCCCCCCCAACTCAAAAAAGTTATCATGAACTCCAACCTTCTCTATTCCCAACAAATTCTCCCAAATTTGAGCCAATTGGTGTTCTGTATCTGTCCGTGGAGCCACATATTCTTTTGTAGACAAATCTGAACTATCAGGATCCGGTAAAGCTTTCCTATCCACCTTTCCATTTGACGTCAACGGCAGCTCTGCCAACTCAACCCAGATCATCGGAACCATATACTCCGGTAAACTTAATTTCAACTGTTCCTGCAAAGCGGCCCTGTCCAGCTTACCTTCAACAACAACATAACCAACCAAACGTTTGGTATCATTTGAATCCTCTTTAGCCAATACACAGCACTGGCTGATTCCACGTACCGATGACAATACATTCTCGATTTCACCAAGCTCTATTCGATAACCACGGATTTTAACCTGATTATCCTTTCTGCCAATAAACTCCAGATTACCATCAGGGAGCCAACGTGCTAAATCTCCCGTCTTATAAATTCTATCGCCCTCTTTAAATGGATTCTCTATAAACTTCTCTCGGGTTAATTCCTCCTGATTTAAATAACCACGAGCAACCCCTGCTCCACTTATACATAGCTCACCAACTACACCAATAGGTAAAAGTTGCCCCCTTTGGTCTATAATATAAACACTAGTATTATCTATAGGTTTGCCAATAGAAACAATATTCTTTATATCTCCCTGAAAAATTGTCGCACAAATACTAGCTTCGGTAGGACCATAGGCATTGATGTAATTATAATCCTGAGAAAATCTCTTTGCTAATGCCAAAGGTATTGACTCACCTGCAGTAACTAAAGTTTTTATCCCCTTTAAATCTTCAACTGATAATAATTGTAAAAATGCAGGAGGTAAGGTTGCAAAAGTAATTGTATGATTTACTATAAAGTTTCTAAAAAATTCTATATTAGATTTTTCTTCTTCTTTTATAATGCATAATCGAGAACCACTAAAAAGCGAAATACATATCTCCCAAATTGAAGCGTCAAATGAAGGACTAGCAAATTGAAGGGAACTATCAATATTTGTGATACAAAAAGCAGAAATTTGAGATAAGATTGTATTGATTATACTTTTATGTTCAATCATCACTCCTTTAGGTTGCCCTGTACTTCCCGAAGTATAAATAACATAAGCCAGATCATCTGACTTTATAACAATACGCGGTAAAGCAACTGCATAATCGGAAATAGTATCTTTGAATAAACTCAGATATAAATCATCTATAATTATACTACAACCACTGTCTTTCTTTATATATTCTTTTCTTTCCTCAGGGTAATTAAGATCTATAGGAACATACACAGATCCTGTTTTTAGTATAGCTAAAAATGATATTATTAACCAATCACTGCGTTCCAAAACAACCCCAATTAAACACTGCGAATTAATTGAGATAGTAGTTAATAAATAATTTGCAAGCTGATTTGACTTCTCATCTAATTCTTTATAACTTAACTCTGCTCCTTCGTAAACAACAGCTATAGCAGCAGGAGTCTTCTTCACCTGTTCTTCAAACAAATCAACCAATGTCTTATCTTTTGGATAAGCAACTGTCGTATCATTAAATGAATACAATAACTGGTGGAACTCCTTTTCCTGCAAAATTAAGCCCACACTTACATGGCTATCAAGCTTATCAGTAAAGCAATTTAAAATACTATCCAGATATGTATGAAAACGTTCTAAAGATAGTTCTGACTTGAAGTTCTTATGCAAAGCATATTGAAACTCAACTCCCATTCCTCCAGTTAAATTTACTGTCAAATTTAAACTCGAGCTGGTTCGCTCAAAAGAAGTCGTTTTTAATCCCTTGTTACTTTCTACATCATCATTGGAGACTGGAATATTTGTCGAAGTATCTTCCAAAATGATATCATTATAAACATGGAAATCAATATAGTTGAATAAGACATCAAAAAAGGAATCATCTCTATCTATCCCGATAAGACGTTTAATCTCAAAAAAAGTCAAATGACCATAGAGATTTATTTCGTTCATCTTTTTTTCGATGCTTTCAAAATACGACAACCAGCTTTTTTCCGATTCAAAAACATATCGTACTGGTAAAGTATTTAAAAAACACCCCAAAACTTTATCTCCATCTTTAATCGAGGGACGATTATTTGCCACCAGTCCAACTGTAAGCTCTTTTTCATAGGTAAACATCTGCAAAGCATAAATATAAGCTCCGAACAATACGCTTTTGAGTGTTAAATTATGATCTTTACATTGTTTCTTTAGAGCATTCAAAAAAGAAAGATCATATTGTTTTGTATAATACTCTGTTATTTCTGTTTCCTCCGAAAAAATATCCAAATACTTATATCCTGACAACTCTTCTTTCCAGAAGGAAATTGCATCAACATCTTGTTTAGCGATCAATTCCTTGATGATAAAATCACGTTGGCTGCAAGCCAGTGAAGTAGTAAAAAAAGAATCGTTCCCTTTTTTTAATTCAAAGTAAGTCTTGTAAAGTTCGGTAATAAATGAGGCAACACTCCAGCCATCCATAATAGAATGATGAAACTGGTAAACAAATACCTTATGACTATTATCTATATTAAAAATACTAAAACGATATAAGGAGCCTTCCTGAATATCAAAAGGAATAGCTCGCTCTGATATCAAAAATTCTTCAATTTTCCTTTCCTGATTCTCTTTATCAAATAGACTTAAGTCTATTTGTTTTATATCAAAGTAAACTCTCTTAGATACAATCTGAATGGGTTGATCATAATCTGAAAAATTAAAACTTGTACGAAATATTGAATGTTTCTCAATTAATAATGAAATCGCTTTATTAAACTTAGCAAGATCGAAAGAGCCATCCTGAAAAGGAAACAACATCTGATCATGAAAAACTCCTAAACTTGGATCCACCAAGGATTCCATAATCATCCCTTGCTGAACATCAGTCATAGGATAAATATCTTCTACCAAATCTGAATTCGCGATAGAATTCATAACTGATAATCGCAACGATATTATTTCAGACTCAACTGTTTTGTAAAGTTGTTCTATCTTATTATCATATTGATCACTATTTAATACTAAAGCTGAAAACCGCTCTATATTGCTATATCTAAAAAGATCTCGTAATTGAATTCGTTGATTGAAAGTTTCATTTATTTTTGAGATCAATCTAATAGAAATAATAGAATCACCTCCCAGCTCAAAGAAATTATCATAAATACCTACTTTCTCTACTCCAAGCAAATTCTGCCAAATCTCTGTCAGTTGCTTTTCAGTATCAGTGCGCGGACCAACATATTCTTTTGTAGACAAATCTGAACTATCAGGATCTGGTAAAGCTTTTCTGTCCAGCTTTCCATTTGAGGTTAACGGTATCTCTTCCAGTTCAACCCAAATCATAGGGACCATATACTCAGGCAAACTTAATTTTAACTGTTGCTGCAAATCACCCTTATCCAGCTTGCCCTCCGAAATCACATAACCAACAAGACGTTTGTTACCCCCTGCATCTGCTTTGGCCAATACGCAACACTGGCTGATTCCGGGTATCGATGATAGTACATTCTCAATCTCTCCCAATTCTATTCGGTAACCACGAATTTTAACCTGGTTATCTTTCCTGCCAATATACTCTATATTTCCATCAGCAAGCCAACGCCCTAAATCCCCTGATCGGTATAATC
Organism: Flavobacterium collinsii; assembly: GCF_946903285.1. GTDB lineage: Bacteria > Bacteroidota > Bacteroidia > Flavobacteriales > Flavobacteriaceae > Flavobacterium > Flavobacterium collinsii. The sequence goes on along the minus strand of NZ_OX336425.1, from coordinate 2,527,179 downwards.
GGTCTGTTGCTACAAAAGGATTTTCTACAAACTTTTCTCTGGTTAATTCTTCCCTGTTTAGATAACCTCTGGCTACTCCAGCTCCACCTACACATAGTTCTCCGATAACTCCCACCGGTACCAAATTTAAATTGTCATCTAAAATATAACAGCCTAAAGTAGGAATAGCGGAACCTATCATACTAACAGGATTTAACATGTCTTCTGCATTAAGCTCTTTATAAGTAACATGCACCGTGGTCTCCGTTATTCCATACATGTTAATCATTTTACAATCAACATAAGACGCTTTCCAGTCTTGTAAATAAATAGGATTCAAGGCTTCTCCTCCAAATATTACATAACGAAGCGAATGATTAAAACCTCCCGTGAGAAATTCCTGTTGAAGTGCATAAAACGATCCGGGGGTTTGATTTAAAACCGTTACCCCTTCACTTATCAATAATTCCTTAAACGAAATAGCATCTTTTGTTACTGCTTTTGGTACAACTACCAATCGACCTCCGTGAAGCAGGGCACCATACATCTCCCATACCGAGAAATCAAAACAAAATGAATGAAACAATGTCCACACATCATTAGTCCCAAAATCAAATAAATAAGATTCATTCTTAAACAAACGAACAACATTACTATGGCTTATCAAGACACCTTTGGGATTACCCGTACTTCCTGAGGTATAAATTACATAAGCCAGATGACTTGGTGATAATGCAACGTTTAATGCTGTTGTAGGATTAACAGAGATCTTCGCCCAATCTTTATCCAATAGTAAAACATCAATATCCTTATAATCTGCCAGAATCTTATGGTTATCTTCCATACTTAATACCAGTTTAATACCGGCATCAACAAGCATATAACCAATACGATCCGACGGGTAATCAGGATCAACAGGCACATAAGCACCCCCTGATTTTAAAATACCCAAGATACCTATAAGCATCTCCAGACTACGCTCCAGACAAATACCTACCAAAGTATCCGGCTCAACTCCCTGTTCTATTAAATAATACCCCAGTTGATTCGACTTCTCGTTTAACTCCCTATAACTTAATGTTTCTCCTTCATAAACCACAGCTATAGCATCAGGAGTCTTCTTCACCTGTTCTTCGAACAAATCAACTATAGTTTTATCTTTTGGATAAGCAACTGTTGTATCATTGAATAAATGCAATAGTTGGTATTCTTCCTCTTTTGTCAACATTGACAAACTGCCTACTGGCTGGTCGATATCAATTACAATACTAAGTAGTAATTCTTTATAGTGCAAAAGCATACGATCAATGGTAGCCCTATCAAACAAAGCGGTACAATACACTATACCTACTATAATACCGTCATTATTTTCAGAAACAGTCAATGTTAGGTCAACTTTCGAATTAAAAGTATCAAACTCATAACCTGAAAGTGTAACTCCTTCCAAACCTTTTCCTGTTTTACCCGAATTTTCTAACGCATTCTGCAGTACGAACATCACTTGAAACAATGGACTCATGCTCATATCACGGGTAGTGACCACACGGTCTACTACTTTCTCAAATGGAGCCAATTGATGATCATAACTACCAAGTGTAGTTTCTTTTACTCTTTTTAAAAGTTCCCTAAAGTCTGGATTACCACTCAGATCACTGCGAAGTGCCAGTGTATTGACAAAAAAGCCTATCATGCCCTCTAACTCTGATTGGGTACGATTCGCAATAGGAGTTCCAACACAAATATCATCCTGACCACTATAACGCGACAATAATACCTTAAAGGCTGACAACATCAACATAAATAATGTAACACCTTCTGCCTGACACAAGGCATTTAAAGAATCACTAAGATTCTTATCAAGGGTTAAAGAAACATTCGATCCTGCTGTGCTTTGAATCGATGGACGAGCATAATCTGTGGGCAATGATAAAGTACCTACTCCCTCTAACTTCTCTTCCCAATACGATAACTGAGAGTCCAAAACAGCTCCTTCTAAATATTTTCGCTGCCAGATCGCATAATCTGAATATTGCAAAGAAAGCTCAGGTAAAACAGCCGCTCTTCCCGATTGAAGCGCGCTGTAAAGCTCCATAAACTCATTTACCAAGATACCCTCTGACCAGCCATCACTGGCAATATGATGCAGCACACAAGCCAATATATATTTTTGATCTCCTAAATCATACAAACAAGCTCGTAACTTATAATCTGCTGACAAATCAAAAGGTAATTTTATAAACTTAGAAATAATTTTTCCCAAATTAGAATTATCAATTAATAATTCCTGTCCTAAAACCCAATTTTCAGCTGAAATTAATTCTTGATATCCCACTCCATTTTCAGAACGAATATTGGTGCGTAATACTTCATGTCTATCAATCATTTTATTAAAAGAAGTCTGTAAAGAGGCAAAACATACTTCTCCACTTAATTTCAAAATAACAGGCATATGGTACTCTACACTTCCTTGTAATTGGTCCAAAAACCACAAACGCTCCTGTCCAAATGACAATGGAATTTCTATAATAGAATTTCGATCATAACTGGTAACCTTTGGTAAAATATTTATTTGTTTTTTAACTTGACGTTTCTCAATATATTTAATTATTAGTTCCTTATTTTCTTTTATTTTTTGCAATAAATTAGAATCTATAGGATTAACGGACTTTATTGTCAAAGAATCCTCATCAATACCAATTTTAACTTTTTTATTATGAGCTTCTTTTAGAATATTTAAAATTTCTACGTTCATGGTTAAAAATTATATTTTAATAGTTTTATTATAGTTTAATACTTTCATTATACTCTTCTTCATCTTCATCAAAATCCAATTCAAAAAAATCAACAAGTGATGCTTGTTGTTCAATTGTAGTATATTCAAAGACTTCCCTGATAGATATTTCTATGGATAATCCTTTTCGGATCATCGATACCAATCGGGTAGCCAGTAGACTATGACCCCCCAACTCAAAAAAGTTATCATGAACTCCAACCTTCTCTACTCCCAACAAATTCTCCCAAATTTGAGCCAATTGGTGTTCTGTCTCTGTCCGTGGAGCCACATATTCTTTTGTAGACAAATCTGAACTATCAGGATCCGGTAAAGCTTTCCTATCCACCTTTCCATTTGACGTCAACGGCAGCTCTGCCAACTCAACCCAGATCATCGGAACCATATACTCCGGTAAACTTAATTTCAACTGTTCCTGCAAAGCGGCCCTGTCCAGCTTACCTTCAACAACAACATAACCAACCAAACGTTTGGTATCATTTGAATCCTCTTTAGCCAATACACAGCACTGGCTGATTCCACGTACCGATGACAATACATTCTCGATTTCACCAAGCTCTATTCGATAACCACGAATCTTAACCTGATTATCCTTTCTGCCAATAAACTCCAGATTACCATCAGGGAGCCAACGTGCTAAATCTCCAGTCTTATAAATTCTATCGCCTTCTGTAAAAGGACTTGATATAAACTTCTCTCGGGTTAACTCTTCCTGATTCAGATAACCGCGACCTACACCTACCCCACTAACCCATAACTCGCCAGTAACTCCCAGTGAACATAAATTATCAAATGAATCTACAACATACAATTTCATATTCGAAACTGGTTTACCTATAGGCACAACACCTCCCAAAGGTACCTCATGCATAACATGAAGACTAACATCATCTGATGCCTCGGCTGGCCCATAAGCATTTACTACTGCAACAGAAGGAAACATCGAAAACCAGGATTCTAACAATGAAATCGTAGCAGTTTCACCTGTAACCAGAAAATAACGCAGATCCTCCAAGCCTTTCCTGGATCCTGTCTCTAATAAACTCAATATATAAGAAGGAACTAACTGAAGATGGGTAACTCCATAAGAACATAAGGCATTCTGAAAATCATCAGTATTCAGTATCATCGACTCGCTATAGATTGCAATACGTCCTCCGCATAATAAACCGCTCAACAATTGCCATACGGAAATATCAAAGGTAAAAGGTGCCGTAAAGCCTACAACGCTCGTACTGTCCATATCCAAATCATCTATCATAACCAGAAGATGGTTCAGTAACCCCGAATGCTCAATCATTGCTCCTTTAGGAGATCCTGTACTTCCTGAAGTATAAATAACGTAACTTAAAGAATCAGGTAAATAAGTTAATCCTAATGATTCTGATGAACAATTAGAATACACAGCTGAAGTACCATCCAATACGATCATCATAATATCCGATAACATATCTCCCAATGCACCTGAATTCACTCTGTCCGTAAGCATCAAAGAACATCCTGTATCCTGAGCAATATAGCAAATACGAGATGCAGGATAATCCGGTTTAATCGGTACATAAGCACCGCCTGATTTTAAAATACCCAAGATACCTATAAGCATATCCACACTACGATCCAAACAAATACCTACCAAAGTATCACGCTCAACCCCCTGCTCTTTTAAATAATGACCCAATTGATTCGACTTTTCATCTAATTCCTTATAAGTTAACTCTGTTCCCTTATAAACTACCGCTATAGCAGCAGGGGTCTTCTTAACTTGCTCTTCGAACAAATCAACAACAGTCTGATCCAAAGGATAAGCAACTCTCGTATCATTGAATAAATGCAATAACTGGTACTCCTCCTCTTTTGTCAACATCCCAAGATCACTTATAGGCTGCCTAATGTCTCTTACAATACTAAGAAGTAATTCTTTATAATGAAGAAGCATACGATCAATGGTAGATCTCTCAAACAAAGCCGTACAATAACCGATTCCTATCGAAATATCCAAATCAGATTCGGATATACTAAACATCAAATCAAATTGGGAGGTCATATGTGAATGCTCATAACCTGCAATCGTAAGATCTTGTAACTTTGGCTTTTCTACTTTGGAGCTTTCGACCTCATTGTGAAAATCAAACATCACCTGAAACAATGGACTCATGCTCATATCACGGGTAGTGACCACACGGTCTACTACTTTCTCAAATGGAGCCAATTGATGATCATAACTACCAAGTGTAGTTTCTTTTACTCTTTTTAAAAGTTCCCTAAAGCCTGGATTACCACTCAGATCACTGCGAAGTGCCAGTGTATTGACAAAAAAGCCTATCATGCCCTCTAACTCTGATTGGGTACGATTCGCAATAGGCGTTCCAACACAAATATCATCCTGACCACTATAACGCGACAATAATACCTTAAAGGCTGACAACATCAACATAAATAATGTAACACCTTCTGCCTGACACAAAGCATTTAAAGATTCGCTGAGTTCTCTTTCTAATACAACGAAAGTAACTGATCCTGCTGTGCTTTGAATCGATGGACGAGCATAATCTGTGGGCAATGATAAAGTACCTACTCCCTCTAACTTCTCTTCCCAATACGATAACTGAGAGTCCAAAACAGCTCCTTCCAAATATTTACGCTGCCAGATCGCATAATCTGAATATTGCAAAGAAAGTTCAGGCAAAACAGCCGCTCTTCCCGATTGAAGCGCGCTGTAAAGCTCCATAAACTCATTTATCAAGATACCACCTGACCAGCCATCACTGGCAATATGGTGAAACACGCAGGCAAGAACATATTTTTGATCTCCTAAATCATACAAACATGCTCGTAAATTATAATCTGCTGACAAATCAAAAGGAATTCTTAGATAACCCTGAAGGATATTTTCAAATAATGATCTATCACTTATTTCAACCTGATCAAGGATCCACTCCTTTTCACTTATGACTTCCTGATACCCTATACCATCTTCTGATAACAGAATAGTACGCAAAACCTCATGACGAGATACAATACTTTGAAGCGTTTGTTCTAATATCGATGTGTCTAACGCTCCTTCCAGACGAAGTACAATAGGAATGTGATATTCACTACTACTTCCCTGCAACTGATCCAAAAACCACAATCGTTCCTGACTGAAAGATAATGGGATACGCTTTGGACGATCTTCCAAAACAATAGTAGGCAATAATACTCCTTTTGATTGAAGCGATACATGTGAACTTAACGTTGCGATCGTCGTATACTCAAAGACATCAGCAATTTCAACCTCTATAGACAATTCCTTTCGGATCATCGATACCAATCGGGTAGCCAGTAGACTATGACCTCCTAACTCAAAAAAGTTATCATGAACTCCAACCTTCTCTATTCCCAACAAATTCTCCCAGATTTGAACCAATTGGTGCTCTGTCTCTGTGCGTGGAGCAACATATTCTTTCGTGGACAAATCTAAACTATCAGGATCCGGCAAAGCTTTCTTATCCAGCTTTCCGTTTGAGGTAAGTGGCATCTCTTCCAACTCAACCCAGATCATAGGAACCATATACTCAGGCAAACTTAATTTCAACTGTTCCTGTAAAGCAACCCTGTCCAGCTTACCTTCAACAACAACATAACCAATCAGACGTTTACTGTTAACTGTATCTTCCTTAGCCAATACACAACAATGAATGATTCCTGACACTGATGAGAGAGCATTCTCTATTTCACCAAGCTCTATTCGATAACCACGAATCTTAACCTGATCATCTTTTCTGCCAATAAATTCCACAGTACCATCAGCAAGCCAACGAGCCAAATCTCCCGTCTTATAAATTATATCCCCCTCTTTAAATGGATTCTCTATAAATTTCTCTCTGGTTAATTCTTCCTGATTCAAATAACCTCGACCTACTCCTGATCCTCCAACACATAATTCTCCAACTACACCAATAGGTAAAAGCTCCAATTTTGAATCTAAGATATATAAACTTGTATTCGATAAAGGCTTACCTATTGGAATCGTTTCTGCATCATCAGATATCTCACAAATCTCATAACAGGTAGCGTATACTGTTGTTTCGGTAGGACCATAAACATGAAGTATCTTGTCTGGACCCAATGCTGATAAAATCTTTTTAACAGGAGAAACTGAAACTTTTTCTCCTCCAAATAACAACAATCTTAAACTAGATAATAAGGACAAATCATACTCTGCTAAAGAATTAAACAATGCTGTAGTAATAAAAACAACACTTAACTCATTTTTACTGATGACTTGAGATAAAACTCCTGCATCTGAAGCTGTAGATTTATCTATTAAATAAAGACAAGCACCATTTAAAAGACTTCCAAAAATCTCATATGTTGATCCGTCAAAAGCATAGTTAGACCATTGAAGTACCCGATCTAAGTTATTAACAGAAATCTTACTCAAGGGATCATTAATAAGGGTAATTATATTTTCGTCATTAATAGAAATTCCTTTAGGAACTCCTGTAGTCCCCGAAGTATACATAATATAAGCAACTGAATCATAACCCCTTTCTTTTTCAACTTTTGAAGATTCATAATTTAAAGATTCGTTTATATCTAAAAAGAAAATAAATTCTGATACAGATAAACTTGACAATAAAGATTCCTCCTCATAAAGGATAAAATTAATATTTGAATCCTCTAAAATATAGGATAATCTTTTTGAGGGTAATGAAGGATCTAAAGGAACATAAGTACATCCTGATTTCAGAACCCCTAAGATACTAATGATCATATCAAAACTTCTGTTAAACAAGATTCCTATTCGCGAATCTTCAACCATACCTACAGATTCGAAATAATGAGCCAATTGATTCGAACGCTCATCCAGTTCCTTATAAGTTATAACCTGATCCTCAAAAACTATAGCCGTAGCATCTGGGGTTCTTTTAACCTGATCTTCGAACAAGTCAACCAGTGTCTTATCTTTTGAATATGCAAATATTGTATCATTGAATAAATGTAATAATTGATGCTCTTCATTTACTCTTAACATTGGCAAAAGACTTATTGGCCTAGTGACATTATTTACAATACTAACTAATAATTCTTTGTAATGCAACAACATATGATCAATTGTAACTTTATCATACAAAGCTGTATAATACCCCATATTCAAAGTAATACCATTATTATTTTCAAATACATGCAATGTCAAATCATATTTAGAATTAGAAGTTTTAACCTCATAACCTGAGATAGTAATATCCTGTAATTCAAATTTTCCTCCTGCAGACATCTCAGGTGTATTTTGTAATATAAACATCACCTGAAACAATGGACTCATGCTCATATCACGGGTAGTAACCACACGGTCTACTACTTTCTCAAATGGAGCCAATTGATGATCATAACTACCAAGTGTAGTTTCTTTTACTCTTTTTAAAAGTTCTCTGAAATCTGGATTACCACTCAGATCACTGCGAAGTGCCAGTGTATTGACAAAAAAGCCTATCATGCCCTCTAACTCTGATTGGGTACGATTCGCAATAGGCGTTCCAACACAAATATCATCCTGACCACTATAACGCGACAACAATACCTTAAAAGCTGACAACATCAACATAAATAATGTAACACCTTCTGCCTGACACAAGGCATTTAAAGAATCACTAAGATTCTTATCAAGAGTTAAAGAAACATTCGATCCTGCTGTGCTTTGAATCGATGGACGAGCATAATCTGTGGGCAATGATAAAGTGCCTACTCCCTCTAACTTCTCTTCCCAATACGATAACTGAGAGTCCAAAACAGCTCCTTCCAAATATTTTCGCTGCCAGATCGCATAATCTGAATATTGCAAAGAAAGCTCAGGCAAAACAGCCGCTCTTCCCGATTGAAGCGCGCTGTAAAGCTCCATGAATTCATTTACCAAAATACTGCTTGACCAGCCGTCACTGGCAATATGATGAAATACACAAGCTAAGATATACTCTTGGTTTCCTAAATCATACAGACAAGCTCTTAATTTATAATCTTTTGATAAATCAAAAGGCGTCATCAGATAATTTTGTAACAGACTTTCAAATGATGAAGTATCTGTTATATCAACCTGATCCAATATCCAGTCCTTTGGACTTATTATCTCCTGATACCCTATACCATCTTCTGACAAAAGAATAGTACGCAAAACCTCATGACGAGATACAATACTTTGAAGCGTTTGTTCTAATATCGATGCGTCTAAGGCCCCTTCCAGATGAAGAACAGTAGGAATGTGATATTCACTACTACTTCCCTGCAACTGATCCAAAAACCACAATCGCTCCTGACTGAAAGACAAAGGAATCTGCTGCGGACGATTCTCTACAATAACTGCAGGTAGTAATATCCCAGCTGATTGAGATGATACATGTAAACTTAACGTTGCGATCGTCGTATATTCAAAGACTTCCCTGATAGATATTTCTATGGAAAGCTCTTTACGGATCATCGATACCAATCGGGTAGCTAGTAGACTATGACCTCCTAACTCAAAAAAGTTATCATGAACTCCAACCTTCTCTATTCCCAACAAATTCTCCCAGATTTGAACCAATTGGTTTTCTGTCTCTGTACGTGGAGCCACATATTCTTTTGTAGACAAATCTGAACTATCTGGATCCGGTAAAGCTTTTCTGTCCAGTTTTCCATTTGACGTCAACGGCAGCTCTGCCAACTCAACCCAGATCATCGGAACCATATACTCCGGTAAACTTAATTTCAACTGTTCCTGCAAAGCAGCCCTGTCCAGCTTACCTTCAACAACAACATAACCAACCAACCGTTTGTTATCATTTGAATCCTCTTTAGCCAATACGCAGCACTGGCTGATTCCATGTACCGATGACAATACATTCTCTATTTCACCAAGCTCTATTCGATAACCACGGATTTTAACCTGATTATCCTTTCTGCCAATAAATTCTACAGTACCATCAGCAAGCCAACGAGCCAAATCTCCCGTCTTATAAATTCTATCGCCCTCTTTAAATGGATTCTCTATAAACTTCTCTCGGGTTAATTCCTCCTGATTTAAATAACCACGTGCAACTCCTGCTCCACTTACACATAGCTCACCAACTACACCAATAGGTAATAAGCTCATTTGTGAATCTAAAATATAGATTCGAGTATTGTTTACAGGAGTTCCTATACTAACTTCAAAATTACAAACACACTTATCATAAAAAGATATAGTAGATGTTATTGTTGCTTCTGTTGGCCCGTATTTATTATAAAATTCATAATCCTTATTCCAGCTTAGTATTAAATCTTTATTACAAATTTCCCCTCCAACAATTACTCTTTTCAAGAATTTTAAATCTACTCTTGGAACTAAGGTGTTTAACATACTCGGAGTAGTATGGAAATGTGTTATTTTTTGGTCATCAAGAAAATTAAGAAAATTGTCTGTATCAAGTATTTTTTCTTTGCTTATTAAAACCAATTTACTACCGCTACATAACGCTATAAAAATTTGTTCAACAGAGGCATCAAATGCAAAGTTTGAAAACTGCAAAATAACATCACTCGAATCAACATTAAATGTCTTAGCCTGAGAAACAATGAAATTTACAATATTTTTATGTTCAATCATTACTCCTTTAGGTCTTCCTGTACTCCCTGAAGTATAGATAACATAGGCCAAATGATCTGATGATAATGCTCTGCTTAAATCTTGTCTCGAATATCCTGAAATTATATCCCAATGTTTATCCAGTAGCACAAAATTAATAGCTGTAAATTCTTTTAATATTTTATAGGTCTCTCTACTAGTTAATACCAGTCTCAATTCTGTATCATCAAACATATAAGCAATACGATCCGATGGATAATCAGGATCAACAGGCACATAAGCCCCCCCTGATTTTAAAATACCCAAGATACCTATAAGCATCTCCAGACTACGGTCCAGACAAATACCTACCAAAGTATCCGGCTCAACGCCCTGCTCAATTAAATAATGCCCCAGTTGATTCGACTTCTCATTTAACTCCTTATAACTTAATGCTTCTCCTCCGTAAACCACAGCTATGGCATCAGGAGTTTTCTTCACCTGTTCTTCGAACAAATCAATCAGTGTCTTGTTTTTTGGATAAGCAACTGTCGTATCATTGAAAACATCCAATAATTGGTATTCTTCATTTACTGTTAACATCGGAAGAATGCTTATTGGTCTGGTGATATCACTCACAATACTGACCAATAATTCCTTGTAATGTAACATCATGCGATCAATAGTAGTCTTGTCAAACAAAACGGTGCAATATCCTATATTTAAAGTAATACCGTTATTACCTTCCGAAACATTCAATATCAAATCAAATTTCGAATTGAAGGCCTCAAATTCATAACCAGAGAGCGTAATATCTTTTATTTTTTTTTCTGTTTCTACTGAGGATTCAGATGTGTTCTGCAATACAAACATCACCTGAAATAATGGACTCATGCTCATATCACGGGTAGTGACCACACGGTCTACTACTTTCTCAAATGGAGCCAATTGATGATCATAACTACCAAGTGTAGTTTCTTTTACTCTTTTTAAAAGTTCCCTAAAGTCTGGATTACCACTCAGATCACTGCGAAGTGCCAGTGTATTGACAAAAAAGCCTATCATGCCCTCTAACTCTGATTGGGTACGATTCGCAATAGGCGTTCCAACACAAATATCATCCTGACCACTATAACGCGACAATAATACCTTAAAGGCTGACAACATCAACATAAATAATGTAACACCTTCTGCCTGACACAAGGCATTTAAAGAATCACTAAGATTCTTATCAAGAGTTAAAGAAACATTCGATCCTGCTGTGCTTTGAATCGATGGACGAGCATAATCTGTGGGCAATGATAAAGTACCTACTCCCTCTAACTTCTCTTCCCAATACGATAACTGAGAGTCCAAAACAGCTCCTTCCAAGTATTTTCGCTGCCAGATCGCATAATCTGAATATTGCAAAGAAAGCTCAGGCAAAACAGCCGCTCTTCCCGATTGAAGTGCGCTGTAAAGCTCCATGAACTCATTTACCAAGATACCACCTGACCAGCCATCACTGGCAATATGATGCAGCACACAAGCCAATATATATTTTTGATCTCCTAAATCATACAAACAAGCTCGTAACTTATAATCTGCTGACAAATCAAATGGAATTCTGAGATAATCCTGAAGGATATTTTCAAATAATGATACATCTCTTATTTCAACCTGATCAAGGATCCACTCCTTTTCACTTATGACTTCCTGATACCCTATACCATCTTCTGATAACAGAATAGTACGCAAAACCTCATGACGAGATACAATACTTTGAAGCGTTTGTTCTAATATCGATGTATCTAACGCTCCTTCAAGTCGAAGTGCAATAGGAATATGATAAGCAACACTGCCTTCTAACTGATCCAAAAACCAAAGTCGCTCCTGACTGAAAGATAAAGGAATCCGTCCTGAGCGGTCTTCTATGACAACAGCAGGTAGTAACACTCTCTCTGATTGAACTGATACATGTGTAGCTAAAGCTGAGATAGTATTGTATTGAAATATTTCCCTGATAGATACCTCTATAGACAATTCCTTTCGGATCATCGATACCAATCGGGTAGCCAGTAAACTATGCCCCCCCAACTCAAAAAAGTTATCATGAACTCCAACCTTCTCTACTCCCAACAAATTCTCCCAAATTTGAGCCAATTGGTGTTCTGTATCTGTCACTGGAGCAACATATTCTTTTACATATAATTCTAAACCATCAGGATCCGGCAAAGCTTTCTTATCCAGCTTTCCGTTTGAGGTAAGTGGCATCTCTTCCAACTCAACCCAGATCATAGGAACCATATACTCAGGCAAACTTAATTTCAACTGTTCCTGTAAAGCAGCCCTGTCCAGCTTGCCTTCAACAACAACATAACCAATCAGACGTTTACTGTTAACTGTATCTTCCTTAGCCAATACACAACAATGAATGATTCCTGACACTGATGAGAGAGCATTCTCTATTTCACCAAGCTCTATTCGATAACCACGAATCTTAACCTGATCATCTTTTCTGCCTATAAATTCTATAGTACCATCAGCAAGCCAACGAGCCAAATCTCCCGTCTTATAAATTATATCTCCCTCTTTAAATGGATTCTCTATAAACTTCTCTCGGGTTAATTCTTCCTGATTCAAATAACCTCGACCTAATCCTGATCCTCCAACACATAATTCTCCAACTACTCCAATGGGTAAAAGCTCCAATTTTGAATCTAAGATATAGGCCTGACTATTTTTAATAGGTTTACCAATAGGAAGGTTCTTATAAGTAACTTCATCAATACTGTAAGTCGTAGAAAAAGTAGTGTTTTCTGTAGGTCCATAACCATTGACAATATGTAGCTCTGGATAATGTTCTTTTAATTTATTGGTATAAGCAAACAAAACCACGTCTCCTCCTACTAATAAATCAGTCAAATTTTCAAAAACACATATATCATCTTCAACTATTTGATGAAACCAAGAAGCCGTCATCCACATAGTGGTAACCCTATGTTTTATAATAAGGTCTCTCAGACTAACGATGTTTAATAATGAGCTAGTATCTGCTAATATTAATTGCCCTCCATTTAATAAAGTACCAAAAAATTCTAAGGTCGTAGCATCAAAAGAAATAGATCCTGTGGACAACCAGACTGTATCTGAATTTAATGAAATATAATCACAGCTTTTACACAAACTAACAATATTATTATGTGTGATCATCACTCCTTTTGGATTACCTGTAGTTCCTGAAGTGTACATAATATAAGCAACGGAAACTGGCTTTATTCTGTAGGATAATTTAGATGTTTCTAAAGCTAATGATTCTGCTATATCTAAGAAAAAAATAAATTCTGAAACAGATAAATTTGACAATAAGGATTCCTCCTTGTAAAGAAGGAAATTCACACCCGAATCCTCTAAAATATAGGATAATCTTTTTGAAGGTAATGAAGGATCTAAAGGAACATAAGTACATCCTGATTTCAGAACCCCCAAGATACTAATGATCATATCGAAACTTCTGTTAAACAAGATTCCTATTCGCGAATCTTCAACCATATCTACAGATTCGAAATAATGAACCAATTGATTCGAACGATCATCGAGTTCCTTATACGTCATAACCTGATCTTCGAAAACCAATGCTATAGCATCAGGAGTCTTCTTCACCTGTTCTTCAAACAAATCAACTATCGTTTTATCCTCAGGATAAATTAATTCAGTATCATTAAAAATATTTAATAACTGCTCCTCCTCCTCTGCACTCAACATCGACAAAGTGCCTACTGGCTGAGTAATATCTCCCAAAATAGAAATCAAAAGCTCTTTGTAATGTAAAAGCATACGATCAATCGTGGACTTATCAAACAAGTCTGCACAATACACAATATCTAATCCAATACCGCTATTAGTTTCAGAAATATTCAATGTCAGATCGAACTTTGAGTTGACTATATCAAACTCATAGTTTGAAATCTCAACATCCTGCAAAACTAGACCTTCAGATCCTTCAGATGTGTTCTGCAATACAAACATCACCTGAAACAATGGACTCATGCTCATATCACGGGTAGTGACCACACGGTCTACTACTTTCTCAAATGGAGCCAATTGATGATCATAACTACCAAGTGTAGTTTCTTTTACTCTTTTTAAAAGTTCCCTAAAGTCTGGATTACCACTCAGATCACTGCGAAGTGCCAGTGTATTGACAAAAAAGCCTATCATGCCCTCTAACTCTGATTGGGTACGATTCGCAATAGGCGTTCCAACACAAATATCATCCTGACCACTATAACGCGACAATAATACCTTAAAGGCTGACAACATCAACATAAATAATGTAACACCTTCTGCCTGACACAAGGCATTTAAAGAATCACTAAGATTCTTATCAAGGGTTAAAGAAACATTCGATCCTGCTGTGCTTTGAATCGATGGACGAGCATAATCTGTGGGCAATGATAAAGTACCTACTCCCTCTAACTTCTCTTCCCAATACGATAACTGAGAGTCCAAAACAGCTCCTTCCAAGTATTTTCGCTGCCAGATCGCATAATCTGAATATTGCAAAGAAAGCTCAGGTAAAACAGCCGCTCTTCCCGATTGAAGCGCGCTGTAAAGCTCCATGAACTCATTTACCAAGATACCCTCTGACCAGCCATCACTGGCAATATGATGCAGCACACAGGCCAATATATATTTTTGATCTCCTAAATCATACAAACAAGCTCGTAACTTATAATCTGCTGACAGATCAAAAGGAGCCATCAGATAATCCTGAAGGATATTTTCAAATAATGATCTATCATCTATTACAACCTGATCAAGGATCCACTCCTTTTCACTTATGACTTCCTGATACCCTATACCATCTTCTGATAACAGAATAGTACGCAAAACCTCATGACGTGATACAATACTTTGAAGCGTTTGTTCTAATATCGATGTATCTAACGCTCCTTCAAGTCGAAGTACAATAGGAATATGATAAGCAACACTGCCTTCTAACTGATCCAAAAACCACAATCGCTCCTGACTGAAAGACAAAGGAATCCGTCCTGAGCGGTCTTCTAAGACAACAGCAGGTAATAATACTCCTTCTGATTGAATTGATACATGTACTCCTAAAGTTGAAATAGTAGTATATTCAAAAACATCTGCTATTTCAATTTCAATAGACAATTCTTTACGGATCATCGATACCAATCGGGTAGCCAGTAAACTATGGCCTCCCAATTCAAAAAAGTTATCATGAACTCCAACCTTCTCTACTCCCAACAAATTCTCCCAGATTTGAGCCAATTGTTGTTCTGTCTCTGTCCGTGGAGCCACATATTCTTTCGTAGACAAATCTGAACTGTCAGGATCTGGCAAAGCTTTCCTATCCAGCTTTCCGTTTGAGGTAAGTGGCATCTCTTCCAACTCAACCCAGATCATAGGAATCATATACTCTGGTAAACTTAATTTCAACTGCTGTTGCAAATAAATCTTATCCAACTTGCCCTGCGAAACTACATAAGCGACCAAACGTTTGATTCCACCTTCATCTTCCCTGGCCAGTACACAACACTGACTAATTTCTGGTATAAAAGATAATACATTCTCAATTTCACCAAGCTCTATTCGATAACCACGGATTTTAACCTGATTATCCTTTCTGCCGATAAACTCCAGATTACCATCAGGGAGCCAACGTGCTAAATCTCCCGTCTTATAAATTCTATCGCCTTCTACAAAAGGACTTGATATAAACTTCTCTCGGGTTAACTCTTCCTGATTCAGATAACCTTGAGCTACTTGAACACCTCCAATGCATAATTCCCCTACTACTCCAATAGGAATAATATTTTGAGTTTCATCCATAATATAAATTTGAGTATTAGCTATCGGCTTACCTATATTTATACTTCCCATTGATCTGTAATTAGTAACCTCCAGAACGCTACAGCCAATTGTTGCCTCAGTTGGCCCATATTCGTTAAACAGTCTTACTGAAAGATCCAATTCTCCAAGATTTTTCAAATCTGATAGTATTAACTGTTCACCTCCTATAATAAACCTTTTCAAATTTACAATCTGTAGCCCTTCAAAAAAGGATAGATGTGCTGGCGTCAACTTGATTGAGTTTATTGAATCATTTAAAACTATATCCTTGAATACTCCACTAATATTATTACTGCTATAAATATGCAATTCTCCACCTGTTAACAATGTTAAATAAATACTAGTTTGCGTCAAATCAAAAGATAGCGAGCTGAACAATGGAAAATTATACGAACCTCCATTTACCCCATAGCAATCAATACTATGATATAAATAGTTAACCAGGTTACTATGGCTCACCATAACACCTTTTGGATTTCCTGTACTGCCTGATGTATAAATAACATAGGCTAAATCTGATACGCTAAGAATAATATCTGCAAAATCTGGTGTTATGAATTCTTTTGATAGTGTGTCAAATTCTATATCTATTGAAAAAATACTTATATCATAATCCATTACCTCGAATAAGCTATCTGAACCTATGATTAATAATTTCATATTAGAATCCCTTATAAGGAATGATTTTCGTGCATCTGGATAATCTTTATCTATAGGCAGATAACATGCTCCTGATTTTAGAATCCCTAATATCGAAATAATCGACCAGATTCCACGATCAATCATCAAACCTACTATATCATTAGTTTTCAAATGATAATTATGTTTTAGATAAAATGCCAAATTAGTCGACTTTTGATCTAATTCACTGTATGTTAATTGCTCTCCCTCAAAAACGACCGCTATAGCGTTTGGAGTACGACTTACTTGCTCTCTAAATAAGTCAACCACTGTCTTATCCAAAGGATAATCTATTATAGTGTCATTGAAAACATTCAGTAACTGATGTTTCTCCCCTATCGTAAGCATAGACAGACTGCCTATGGGCTGGTTAATATCATTTACAATACTTAGAAGTAGTTCCTTATAATGCTGAATAATTCTTTCAATACTTGATTTCTTAAAAAGAGTTGTACAGTACATCATATTCAATGAGATACCACCGCTTTCTTCAGAAATATTAAGCATTAGGTCAAATTGTGATGTGACCATATCAAATTCATATTCTGAAATTGTTATACCGTCGAGACCTTCCCTTGCACCCGATATACCTGAATTACTCTGTAATGCAAAGAATACCTGAAACAATGGCGTTATGCTCATGTCACGCGTAGTGACGACACGATCTACTACCTTCTCAAATGGGACCAGCTGATGATCATAACTACTAAGTGTAGTTTCTTTTACTCTTTTTAAAAGTTCCCTGAAATCTGGATTACCACTCAGATCACTGCGAAGCGCAAGTGTATTGACAAAAAAGCCTATCATGCCCTCTAGCTCTGATTGGGTACGATTCGCAATAGGCGTTCCGACGCAAATATCATCCTGACCGCTATAACGAGATAACAAAACCTTAAAAGCTGACAGCATCACCATAAAAAGTGTAACGCCTTCTCTTTGACATAAGATATTCAGCGATTTGCTAAGTTCTTTATCCAACACAAAAGAAATAACTGACCCTGCTGTACTCTGAACAGAATTGCGAGGATAATCTGTTGGTAACAATAAGGTATCAACTCCCTTAAGTTTCTCTTCCCAATACGACAGCTGCGATTCCAAAACAACTCCTTCCAGGTATTTTCGCTGCCAGATTGCATAATCCGAATATTGCAAAATGAGTTCTGGCAAAACAGCATTTCTTCCGGATTGAAGTGCGCTGTAAAGCTCCATAAACTCATTTACCAAGATACCCCCTGACCAGCCATCACTGGCAATGTGATGCAGTACACAGGCCAATATATATTTTTGATCTCCTAAATCATACAAACAAGCTCGTAACTTATAATCTTTTGATAAATCAAAAGGGATTATCAAGTAATTCTGAAGAATATTTTCAAATAATGATGCATCTATTATTTCAACCTGATCAAGGATCCAATCCTTTGCGCTTATTACCTCCTGATATCCGACGCCATCCTCTGATAGTAGAATCGTACGCAATATTTCATGACGAGATACGATACTTTCAAGAGTCTGTTCCAATATAGATCCATCTAATTCACCTTCCAAACGAAGCACTATTGGAATATGGTACTCTTTACTACCCTGTAATTGATCCAAAAACCATAAACGTTCCTGACTGAAAGACAAAGGAACACGAGTTGGACGATTATCTATATAGGGAGTAATTTTTTCGAGCAATTTTTTTTTGATATTTTTACTCTGATATTTTTCGAGTAAATCTGGTGCTACATTTTCACTCTGATATTTTTTTAAATATTCAATAATCTGTTCTTTATTATTTCTTATTTCCAAAAGTAATTCTGAATCAATTTCCCCATTTGACTTAATGCTTAACGATTCATTATTTAATACCAGCTTTATACCTTCTCTGTTTATTCTCTGAAAAAAACTTAAAAACTCCATATATTACTAAAATTACAATTCAATATTCATACTATACTCATCTATGGAATCATTAAAATTAATTATCTTATAATGTAAATAAGAAGATAATTCATCCACAGTACTAAATTTAAATATCTCTCTAATAGATATTTCTATGGACAACTCGTCGCGAATTATTGATACCAGACGGGTTACCAGTAAACTATGACCTCCCAGCTCAAAGAAATTATCATAAATACCTACTTTCTCTACTCCAAGCAAATTCTGCCAAATCTCTGTCAGTTGCTTTTCAGTATCAGTGCGCGGACCAACATATTCTTTTGTAGACAAATCTGAACTATCAGGATCTGGTAAAGCTTTTCTGTCCAGCTTTCCATTTGAGGTTAACGGTATCTCTTCCAGTTCAACCCAAATCATAGGGACCATATACTCAGGCAAACTTAATTTTAACTGTTGCTGCAAATCACCCTTATCCAGCTTGCCCTCCGAAATCACATAACCAACAAGACGTTTGTTACCCCCTGCATCTGCTTTGGCCAATACGCAACACTGGCTGATTCCGGGTATCGATGATAATACATTCTCAATCTCTCCCAATTCTATTCGGTAACCACGAATTTTAACCTGGTTATCTTTCCTGCCAATATACTCTATATTTCCATCAGCAAGCCAACGCCCTAAATCCCCTGATCGGTATAATCGGTCTGTTGCTACAAAAGGATTTTCTATAAACTTTTCTCTGGTTAATTCTTCCCTGTTTAGATAACCTCTGGCTACTCCAGCTCCACCTACACATAGTTCTCCGATAACTCCCACCGGTACCAAATTTAAATTGTCATCTAAAATATAACAGCCTAAAGTAGGAATAGCGGAACCTATCATACTAACAGGATTTAACATGTCTTCTGCATTAAGCTCTTTATAAGTAACATGCACCGTGGTCTCGTTATTCCATACATGTTAATCATTTTACAATCAACATAAGACGCTTTCCAGTCTTGTAAATAAATAGGATTCAAGGCTTCTCCTCCAAATATTACATAACGAAGCGAATGATTAAAACCTCCCGTGAGAAATTCCTGTTGAAGTGCATAAAACGATCCGGGGGTTTGATTTAAAACCGTTACCCCTTCACTTATCAATAATTCCTTAAACGAAATAGCATCTTTTGTTACTGCTTTTGGTACAACTACCAATCGACCTCCGTGAAGCAGGGCACCATACATCTCCCATACCGAGAAATCAAAACAAAATGAATGAAACAATGTCCACACATCATTAGTCCCAAAATCAAATAAATAAGATTCATTCTTAAACAAACGAACAACATTACTATGGCTTATCAAGACACCTTTGGGATTACCCGTACTTCCTGAGGTATAAATTACATAAGCCAGATGACTTGGTGATAATGCAACGTTTAATGCTGTTGTAGGATTAACAGAGATCTTCGCCCAATCTTTATCCAATAGTAAAACATCAATATCCTTATAATCTGCCAGAATCTTATGGTTATCTTCCATACTTAATACCAGTTTAATACCGGCATCAACAAGCATATAACCAATACGATCCGACGGGTAATCAGGATCAACAGGCACATAAGCACCCCCTGATTTTAAAATACCTAAGATACCTATAAGCATCTCCAGACTACGCTCCAGACAAATACCTACCAAAGTATCCGGCTCAACTCCCTGTTCTATTAAATAATGACCCAGTTGATTCGACTTCTCGTTTAACTCCCTATAACTTAATGTTTCTCCTTCATAAACCACAGCTATAGCATCAGGAGTCTTCTTCACCTGTTCTTCGAACAAATCAACTATAGTTTTATCTTTTGGATAAGCAACTGTTGTATCATTGAATAAATGCAATAGTTGGTATTCTTCCTCTTTTGTCAACATCGACAAACTGCCTACTGGCTGGTCGATATCAATTACAATACTAACTAGTAATTCTTTATAGTGCAAAAGCATACGATCAATGGTAGCCCTATCAAACAAAGCGGTACAATACACTATACCTACTATAATACCGTCATTATTTTCAGAAACAGTCAATGTTAGGTCAACTTTCGAATTAAAAGTATCAAACTCATAACCTGAAAGTGTAACTCCTTCCAAACCTTTTCCTGTTTTACCCGAATTTTCTAACGCATTCTGCAGTACGAACATCACCTGAAACAATGGACTCATGCTCATATCACGGGTAGTGACCACACGGTCTACTACTTTCTCAAATGGAGCCAATTGATGATCATAACTACCAAGTGTAGTTTCTTTTACTCTTTTTAAAAGTTCCCTAAAGTCTGGATTACCACTCAGATCACTGCGAAGTGCCAGTGTATTGACAAAAAAGCCTATCATGCCCTCTAACTCTGATTGGGTACGATTCGCAATAGGCGTTCCAACACAAATATCATCCTGACCACTATAACGCGACAACAATACCTTAAAGGCTGACAACATCAACATAAATAATGTAACACCTTCTGCCTGACACAAGGCATTTAAAGAATCACTAAGATTCTTATCAAGAGTTAAAGAAACATTCGATCCTGCTGTGCTTTGAATCGATGGACGAGCATAATCTGTGGGCAATGATAAAGTACCTACTCCCTCTAACTTCTCTTCCCAATACGATAACTGAGAGTCCAAAACAGCTCCTTCCAAGTATTTTCGCTGCCAGATCGCATAATCTGAATATTGCAAAGAAAGCTCAGGTAAAACAGCCGCTCTTCCCGATTGAAGTGCGCTGTAAAACTCCATAAACTCATTTACCAAGATACCACCTGACCAGCCATCACTGGCAATATGATGCAGCACACAAGCCAATATATATTTTTGATCTCCTAAATCATACAAACATGCTCGTAACTTATAATCTGCTGACAAATCAAAAGGAGCCATCAGATAATCCTGAAGGATATTTTCAAATAATGATACATCTCTTATTTCAACCTGATCAAGAATCCACTCCTTTTCACTTATGACTTCCTGATACCCTATACCATCTTCTGATAACAGAATAGTACGTAAAACCTCATGACGAGATACAATACTTTGAAGCGTTTGTTCTAATATCGATGCGTCTAACACCCCTTCCAAACGAAGTGCAATAGGCATGTGATATTCTAAACTACCCTGTAACTGATCCAAAAACCAAAGTCGCTCCTGACTGAAAGACAAAGGAATTCGATCTTCTTTTTCCTGAACAGCAATAGTCGGTAGTAACACTCCCTCTGATTGAATCGATACATGTACCGCTAAAGCTGAGATAGTAGTATACTCAAAGACTTCCCTGATAGATATTTCTATGGAAAGCTTTTTACGAATAATCGATACCAATCGGGTAGCCAGTAGACTATGACCCCCCAACTCAAAAAAGTTATCATGAACTCCAACCTTCTCTACTCCCAACAAATTCTCCCAGATTTGAGCCAATTGTTGCTCTGTCTCTGTCCGTGGAGCAACATATTCTTTCGTAGACAAATCTGAACTATCAGGATTCGGCAAAGCTTTTCTGTCCAGTTTTCCATTTGACGTTAACGGCAGCTCTGCCAACTCAACCCAAATCATAGGAACCATATACTCCGGTAAACTTAATTTCAACTGTTCCTGCAAAGCAGCCCTGTCCAGCTTACCTTCAACAACAACATAACCAACCAAACGTTTGGTATCATTTGAATCCTCTTTGGCCAATACACAGCACTGGCTGATTCCACGTACCGATGACAATACATTCTCGATTTCACCAAGCTCTATTCGATAACCACGGATTTTAACCTGATTATCCTTTCTGCCAATAAACTCTAGATTACCATCAGGGAGCCAACGTGCTAAATCTCCAGTCTTATAAATTCTATCGCCTTCTTTAAATGGATTCTCTATAAACTTCTCTCGGGTTAATTCTTCCTGATTTAAATAACCACGAGCAACCTGAATTCCTCCAATGCATAATTCACCTACTAAGCCTAAAGGTAATATATTATCATAATTATCCAATATATAGAGTTGAACATTATCAATTTCTTTACCGATAATAACCCTTTCTAAAATATTTAACTTTTGTGCAGTAATCCAAATAGTAGCCTCTGTAGGCCCATACAAATTCCAAACATTATTACTTATAGAAGTTAGACTGTTCTTTAATGATTCCTTAATTGCCTCTCCTCCACTTAAAAGTGTAACATTTTCTCTATTATCCCAACCATTATCAATAAGCATTTGCCAAGTTGATGGGGTTGCCTGCATAAAATCAGGGCTATGATTAGCTATAGCAGACTGAAGCTGATCCCCATCTCTTATAGAAATGTTATTTAAAACGATAACTTTAGCTCCTAATAATAGAGGAGCGAAAAACTCTAAATAAAAAATATCAAAAGTATTGGTTGTTACTGAAAGAAAACTCTTTAAGTCTTGCATTTCCAAACGATTGATCATACTTAGCAAAAAATTCACTAAACTACTATGCTCAATCATTACTCCTTTTGGCTTACCTGTACTACCTGAGGTATAAATTACATAAGCCAGATGACTTGGTGATAATGCAACGTTTAGTCCTGTTGTAGGATTAACAGAGATCTTCGCCCAATCTTTATCCAATAGTAAAACATCAATATCCTTATAATCTGCCAGAATCTTATGGTTATCTTCCATACTTAATACCAGTTTGATGCCGGCATCATCTAGCATATAACCAATACGATCCGACGGATAATCAGGATCAACAGGCACATAAGCACCCCCTGATTTTAAAATACCCAAGATACCTATAAGCATCTCCAGACTACGCTCCAAACAAATACCTACCAAAGTATCAGGCTCAACTCCCTGTTCTATTAAATAATGACCCAGTTGATTCGACTTCTCATTTAACTCCTTATAACTTAATGCTTCTCCTTCATAAACAACAGCTATAGCATCAGGGGTCTTCTTCACTTGCTCTTCAAACAAATCAACTACAGTCTTATCTTTTGGATAAGCAACTGCCGTATCATTAAATGAATACAATAACTCGTGCTGCTCTTCTTTTGGTAAAATAACCAGACTCATTACACTTGATTCTTCGCTTTTTATTGCTTCCAGAAGTTCCGTAAGCGCCTCTTTCATATACTCAACTATCCTCTGAGAACCAATACTCTGATCAATCTGAGACTTTAATCCAAAATCATCTCCATAATCATCTACACTTAAGGTAAAAGGGTAATTGGTACGTTCATGACTGCTCAGAACTGTAATCCCTGAATCAAATTCATTTACATGATCTTCATGTGATAAAACAGGTGAGGAATGACGGTAATTCAGCAATGCACTGAAGAATGCCATATCATTGCTTATTCCACTCCAATTCTGGATATGGGATAAAGGAGTTTGCTCATAAGACAATAAATCCCGTAACAATACCTTGACCTGATCAAGATAATCCAACACACTGCCTTTTAATTCAACTAACACCGGAAGGGTATTGATAAACAATCCTAATGAATCTGCAGCACCTAAAGAACCCTGAAGTCTTCCTGAAAACAAAGAACCAAAAATAGCATAATCCTTATTACTGCATCTGGCAACTACAAGGCCATAAGCAGCATGGAACAATACTGCTGGGGTCATACCCAGCCTCAAACACGTTTCACGCAATTCTGAACTTAAAGCTTTTGAAAGCAAAGCTTCTGATTCTTCAATATCCTTACCATCTCCAAGGATGTTTGATAAATCAAACGGATAGGTAGGCTCTTCAATTCCTTCAAACAAAGATCTAAAATAAGAACCTGCGTCATGCTCCGATTGCGCATGTAAAGTATGACCTATAAAATCACGGTACAAAACAGGAACACCTAAACTTTCTTGGTTGCCCGATAAATACAACATAACCTCCGATACAATTTTCTCCAGACCAACATGGTCCATTATCAAATGATGTTGGTATACAATCAAATAATAACAGCCATTTTCAGAATCATCAGCCGATTTCAACTCCAATAATGGTGCCTTTGAAATATCCATCCAATGACTACCCGGAGCTATCAGAACATCTAATTGTGATAAAATAGCACGGGAATTATCCAAAACCAAATGCTCTAATGACAAAGAAGCTTCACGCAATACCACCTGAACTGCTTGAGGTAAACCAAAACTTAATATACAGGTGCGTAAAACATCATGACGGTTCACTACAAATTGCAATGCCTCAATGAAACAATTACGCTTATCATTGTCTGGAAATGATAGTAAACTAGCTAGAACATAAGGGTCTCCCACTTTAGGATCACTCATCAGATGATGAAAATAAATACCTTCCTGTAATGGTGATAAAGGATATATATCCGCTATATTGGAAACTCCTCCAGCAACCATTCCAACTAATTCATCCAGATCACTCTGATTAAAATCAATCAAAGGAACCATCGATGGAGTAATATAATCACTATCAACCCTAATACCATTAACAGGAACACTATAAACCAACGATAATGAAGATAACTTATCACTAATCAAAGCTATTGTTGGCCCTGAAAAAATATCTTTTACCCCAATATGAAAACCTAGTTTCTGTAAACGGGAAATTAACTGAACTGCCAATAAACTATGGCCTCCTAACTCAAAAAAATT
Source organism: Flavobacterium collinsii (assembly GCF_946903285.1). Classification (GTDB taxonomy): domain Bacteria; phylum Bacteroidota; class Bacteroidia; order Flavobacteriales; family Flavobacteriaceae; genus Flavobacterium; species Flavobacterium collinsii. Next base: position 2,501,810 of record NZ_OX336425.1, on the reverse strand, counting down.
ATCATGAACACCCACCTTCTCTAAGCCAAGCAAATTCTGCCAGATCTCTGCCAGCTGCTTTTCGGTATCACTGCGCGGAGCAACATATTCCTTCCTGGACAAATCAGAACTATCAACATCCGGTAAGGCTTTCCTGTCCAGCTTTCCATTTGAAGTCAACGGCATCTCTGCCAACTCAACCCAGATCATAGGAACCATATACTCGGGTAAACTTAATTTTAATTGCTCCTCCAAGTAAGACTTATCTAACTTGCCTTCTGAAACCACATAACCAACCAAACGTTTGTTATCATTTGAATCCTCTTTGGCCAATACACAGCACTGGATGATTCCACGTACCGATGACAATACATTCTCGATTTCACCAAGCTCTATTCGATAACCACGAATCTTAACCTGATTATCTTTTCTTCCAATATATTCTATAGTACCATCAGGGAGCCAACGCGCTAAATCTCCCGTCTTATAAATTCTATCGCCCTCTTTAAATGGATTTTCTATAAACTTCTCCCGGGTTAACTCTTCTTTGTTCAGATAACCACGAGCGACCTGAATTCCTCCAATGCATAACTCTCCAACTACTCCAATTGGTAAAAGTTGATGACTATCATCCACAACATATAAACTAGTATTGTCTACAGGCTGACCAATTAAAACACCTGAAAGGGAATCTTTCAATGGTACTTCCCATGAACTTACATCGATCGCTGCCTCAGTAGGACCATATAAATTGTCTAAACGTACTTGACTGAATTTCTCCCTAAACATAACAATCTGGTCCAATTGCAAAGCTTCGCCACTACATAGAACACGTTCTAAAGAAATACAGTCTCCCGGTTCTATAAAACTCAAAAAAACATTCAACATCGAAGGAACAAAATGAATTGTAGTGATACTATACTCTTCAATTATTCTTTTCAGATAAATAGCATCCCTATGACCTTCAGCCTTGGCAAAAACCAATCTGGAACCACACGTGACAGACCATAATAATTCCCATACAGAAACATCAAAACTAAAAGATGTCTTTTGAAGAATCGTGTCTTCAGAGTTTAATTTATAATGTGATTGGGTCCATAACAATCGATTTACGATACCACCGTGCTCATTCATTACTCCTTTTGGCTTACCTGTACTACCTGAGGTATAAATTACATAAGCCAGGTGGTTTGGTGATAATGCAACGTTTAGAGCCGTTGTAGGATTAACAGAGATCTTCGCCCAATCTTTATCCAATAGTAAAACATCAATATCCTTATAATCTGCCAGAATCTTATGGTTATCTTCCATACTTAATACCAGTTTGATGCCGGCATCATCTAGCATATAACCGATACGATCCGACGGATAATCAGGATCAACAGGCACATAAGCACCCCCTGATTTTAAAATACCCAAGATACCTATAAGCATCTCCAGACTACGCTCCAAACAAATACCTACCAAAGTATCAGGCTCAACTCCCTGTTCTATTAAATAATGACCCAGTTGATTCGACTTCTCATTTAACTCCTTATAACTTAATGCTTCTCCTTCATAAACAACAGCTATAGCATCAGGGGTCTTCTTCACTTGCTCTTCAAACAAATCAACTACAGTCTTATCTTTTGGATAAACAACTGCCGTATCATTAAATGAATACAATAACTGATGCTCTTCATTTACTGTTAACATCGGAAGAATGCTTATTGGTCTGGTGATATCACAAACAATACCAACCAATAATTCTTTGTAATGCAACATCATACGATCAATAGTAGCCCTATCAAACAAGTCTGTGCAATACACGATATCTAATCCAATTCCATTATTACCTTCAGAAACATTCAATATCAAATCAAACTGAGATGTAACATGCTCAAATTCATAACCTGAGAGTAAAATTCCTTCTAAACCTGTTTCTACTTCCTCTGACCCTTTCGGTGTATTCTGCAATACAAACATCACCTGAAACAATGGACTCATGCTCATATCACGGGTAGTGACCACACGGTCTACTACTTTCTCAAATGGAGCCAATTGATGATCATAACTACCAAGTGTAGTTTCTTTTACTCTTTTTAAAAGTTCCCTAAAGTCTGGATTACCACTCAGATCACTGCGAAGTGCCAGTGTATTGACAAAAAAGCCTATCATGCCCTCTAACTCTGATTGGGTACGATTCGCAATAGGCGTTCCAACACAAATATCATCCTGACCACTATAACGCGACAATAATACCTTAAAGGCTGACAACATCAACATAAATAATGTAACACCTTCTGCCTGACACAAGGCATTTAAAGAATCACTAAGATTCTTATCAAGAGTTAAAGAAACATTCGATCCTGCTGTGCTTTGAATCGATGGACGAGCATAATCTGTGGGCAATGATAAAGTACCTACTCCCTCTAACTTCTCTTCCCAATACGATAACTGAGAGTCCAAAACAGCTCCTTCCAAGTATTTTCGCTGCCAGATCGCATAATCTGAATATTGCAAAGAAAGCTCAGGCAAAACAGCCGCTCTTCCCGATTGAAGTGCGCTGTAAAGCTCCATGAACTCATTTACCAAGATACCACCTGACCAGCCATCACTGGCAATATGATGCAGCACACAAGCCAATATATATTTTTGATCTCCTAAATCATACAAACAAGCTCGTAACTTATAATCTGCTGACAAATCAAATGGAATTCTGAGATAATCCTGAAGGATATTTTCAAATAATGATACATCTCTTATTTCAACCTGATCAAGGATCCACTCCTTTTCACTTATGACTTCCTGATACCCTATACCATCTTCTGATAACAGAATAGTACGCAAAACCTCATGACGAGATACAATACTTTGAAGCGTTTGTTCTAATATCGATGTATCTAACGCTCCTTCAAGTCGAAGTGCAATAGGAATATGATAAGCAACACTGCCTTCTAACTGATCCAAAAACCAAAGTCGCTCCTGACTGAAAGACAAAGGAATTCGTCCTGAGCGGTCTTCTACGACAACAGCAGGTAGTAATATCCCAACTGATTGAGATGATACATGCGAACTTAACGTTGCGATCGTCGCGTATTCAAAGACTTCCCTGATAGATATTTCTATGGATAATCCCTTTCGGATCATCGATACCAATCGGGTAGCCAGTAAACTATGCCCTCCTAACTCAAAAAAGTTATCATGAACTCCAACCTTCTCTATTCCCAACAAATTCTCCCAAATTTGAACCAATTGGTGTTCTGTATCTGTCACTGGAGCCACATATTCTTTCGTAGACAAATCTGAACTATCAGGATCCGGCAAAGCTTTCTTATCCAACTTTCCGTTTGACGTCAACGGCAGTTCTGCCAACTCAACCCAAATCATAGGAACCATATACTCCGGTAAACTTAATTTCAACTGTTCCTGCAAAGCAACCCTGTCCAGCTTACCTTCAACAACAACATAACCAATCAGACGTTTACTGTTAACTGTATCTTCCTTAGCCAATACACAACAATGAATGATTCCTGACACTGATGAGAGAGCTTTCTCAATTTCACCAAGCTCTATTCGATAACCACGAATCTTAACCTGATCATCTTTTCTGCCAATAAATTCTACAGTACCATCAGCAAGCCAACGAGCCAAATCTCCCGTCTTATAAATTATATCTCCCTCTTTTAATGGATTCTCTATAAACTTCTCTCTGGTTAATTCTTCCTGATTCAAATAACCTCGACCTACTCCTGATCCTCCAACACATAATTCTCCAACTACTCCAATGGGTAAAAGTTGGTGACTATCATCTACAATATATAAACTTGTATTCGATAAAGGCTTACCTATTGGAATCGTTTCTGCATCATCAGATATCTCACAAATCTCATAACAGGTAGCGTATACTGTTGTTTCGGTAGGACCATAAACATGAAGTATCTTGTCTGGACCCAATGCTGATAAAATCTTTTTAACAGGAGAAACTGAAACTTTTTCTCCTCCAAATAACAACAATCTTAAACTAGATAATAAGGACAAATCATACTCTGCTAAAGAATTAAACAATGCTGTAGTAATAAAAACAACACTTAACTCATTTTTACTGATGACTTGAGATAAAACTCCTGCATCTGAAGCTGTAGATTTATCTATTAAATAAAGACAAGCACCATTTAAAAGACTTCCAAAAATCTCATATGTTGATCCGTCAAAAGCATAGTTAGACCATTGAAGTACCCGATCTAAGTTATTAACAGAAATCTTACTCAAGGGATCATTAATAAGGGTAATTATATTTTCGTCATTAATAGAAATTCCTTTAGGAACTCCTGTAGTCCCCGAAGTATACATAATATAAGCAACTGAATCATAACCCCTTTCTTTTTCAACTTTTGAAGATTCATAATTTAAAGATTCTGCTATATTTAATAGACTATATTTCAAAACAGATAAACTTGATAATAAAGATTCCTCCTTATAAAGGATAAAATTAACATTTGAATCCTCTAAAATATAGGATAATCTTTTTGAGGGTAATGAAGGATCTAAAGGAACATAAGTACATCCTGATTTCAGAACCCCTAAGATACTAATGATCATATCAAAACTTCTGTTAAACAAGATTCCTATTCGCGAATCTTCAACCATACCTACAGATTCGAAATAATGAACCAATTGATTCGAACGCTCATCCAGTTCCTTATAAGTTATAACCTGATCCTCAAAAACTATAGCCGTAGCATCTGGAGTTCTTTTAACCTGATCTTCGAACAAGTCAACCAGTGTCTTATCTTTTGAATATGCAATTGCTGTGTCGTTAAAAACATCCTGCAATTGGTATTCTTCTTCTTTTGATAAAATATTTAAAGCATTTATAATTAGATCTTCTCTCTTCAGGCCTTCCAAAAGTTCAACCAAAGCATTTTTTATATAAATAACAATACGGGAAGCATCTATACTTCCATCAATCTGAGCTTTCAATTCAAAATCATCTCCATAATCATCTACACTTAAGGTAAAAGGGTAATTGGTACGTTCTTTACCTCCATAAAATGTAATCCCTGAATCAAATTCATTTGCATGATCTTCATGTGATAAAACAGGTGAGGAATGACGGTAATTCAGCAATGCACTGAAGAATGCCATATCATTGCTTATTCCACTCCAATTCTGGATATGGGATAAAGGAGTTTGCTCATAAGACAATAAATCCCGTAACAATACCTTGACCTGATCAAGATAATCCAACACACTGCCTTTTAATTCAACTAACACCGGAAGGGTATTGATAAACAATCCTAATGAATCTGCAGCACCTAAAGAACCCTGAAGTCTTCCTGAAAACAAAGAACCAAAAATAGCATAATCCTTATTACTGCATCTGGCAACTACAAGGCCATAAGCAGCATGGAACAATACTGCTGGGGTCATACCCAGCCTCAAACACGTTTCACGCAATTCTGAACTTAAAACTTTCGGGAGTACTATACGAAACTCATTAATACCTTTTCCATCTCCAAGGATGTTTGATAAATCAAACGGATAGGTAGGCTCTTCAATTCCTTCAAACAAAGATCTAAAATAAGAACCTGCGTCATGCTCCGATTGCGCATGTAAAGTATGACCTATAAAATCACGGTACAAAACAGGAACACCTAAACTTTCTTGGTTGCCCGATAAATACAACATAACCTCCGATACAATTTTCTCCAGACCAACATGGTCCATTATCAAATGATGTTGGTATACAATCAAATAATAACAGCCATTTTCAGAATCATCAGCCGATTTCAACTCCAATAATGGTGCCTTTGAAATATCCATCCAATGACTACCAGGAGCTATCAGAACATCTAATTGTGATAAAATAGCACGGGAATTATCCAAAACCAAATGCTCTAATGACAAAGAAGCTTCACGCAATACCACCTGAACTGCTTGAGGTAAACCAAAACTTAATATACAGGTGCGTAAAACATCATGACGGTTCACTACAAATTGCAATGCCTCAATGAAACAATTACGCTTATCATTGTCTGGAAATGATAGTAAACTAGCTAGAACATAAGGGTCTCCCACTTTAGGATCACTCATCAGATGATGAAAATAAATACCTTCCTGTAATGGTGATAAAGGATATATATCCGCTATATTGGAAACTCCTCCAGCAACCATTCCAACTAATTCATCCAGATCACTCTGATTAAAATCAATCAAAGGAACCATCGATGGAGTAATATAATCACTATCAACCCTAATACCATTAACAGGAACACTATAAACCAACGATAATGAAGATAACTTATCACTAATCAAAGCTATTGTTGGCCCTGAAAAAATATCTTTTACCCCAATATGAAAACCTAGTTTCTGTAAACGGGAAATTAACTGAACTGCCAATAAACTATGGCCTCCTAACTCAAAAAAATTATCATAAACACCCACCTTCTCTAAGCCAAGCAAATTCTGCCAGATCTCTGCCAGCTGCTTTTCGGTATCACTGCGCGGAGCAACATATTCCTTCCTGGACAAATCAGAACTATCAACATCCGGTAAGGCTTTCCTGTCCAGCTTTCCATTTGAAGTCAACGGCATCTCTGCCAACTCAACCCAGATCATAGGAACCATATACTCGGGTAAACTTAATTTTAATTGCTCCTCCAAGTAAGACTTATCTAACTTGCCTTCTGAAACCACATAACCAACCAAACGTTTGTTATCATTTGAATCCTCTTTGGCCAATACACAGCACTGGCTGATTCCACGTACCGATGACAATACATTCTCGATTTCACCAAGCTCTATTCGATAACCACGAATCTTAACCTGATTATCTTTTCTGCCAATAAACTCCAGATTACCATCAGGGAGCCAACGCGCTAAATCTCCCGTCTTATAAATTCTATCGCCCTCTTTAAATGGATTCTCTATAAACTTCTCCCGGGTTAACTCTTCTTTGTTCAAATAACCACGAGCGACACCTGACCCTCCTATACATAACTCTCCAACTACTCCAATTGGTAAAAGCTGGTTACTGTCGTTCATGATATAGGCGCTGGTATTATCTATTGGCTTACCAATAGATATAAGATGTTTTATATCTTCTCTAAAAATTGTCGAACAGATACTAGCTTCTGTAGGACCATAGGCATTGATGTAATTATAATCCTGAGAAAATCTCTTTGCTAATGCCAAAGGTATTGACTCACCTGCAGTAACTAAAGTTTTTATCCCCTTTAAATCTTCAACGGATAATAATTGTAAAAATGCAGGAGGCAAAGTTGCAATGGTAATAGTATTATTTACAATAAAAGTTCTAAAAAATCCTGTATTAGATTTTTCTTCTTCTTTTATAATACATAAACGGCACCCGCTTAAAAGTGAAATACAAATCTCAGAAATTGAAGCGTCAAATGAAGGACTAGCAAATTGAAGGGAACTATCAATATTTGTGATACAAAAGGCAGAAATTTGAGATAAGATTGTATTGATTATACTTTTATGTTCAATCATCACTCCTTTAGGTTGCCCTGTACTTCCCGAAGTATAAATAACATAAGCCAGATCATCTGACTTTATAACAATACGCGGTAAAGCAACTGCATAATCGGAAATAGTATCTTTGAATAAACTCAGATATAAATCATCTATAATTATACTACAACCACTGTCTTTCTTTATATATTCTTTTCTTTCCTCAGGGTAATTAAGATCTATAGGAACATACACAGATCCTGTTTTTAATATAGCTAAAAATGATATTATTAACCAATCACTGCGTTCCAAAACAACCCCAATTAAACACTGCGAATTAATTGAGATAGTAGTTAATAAATAATTTGCAAGCTGATTTGACTTCTCATCTAATTCTTTATAACTTAACTCTGCTCCCTCATAAACTACTGCTATAGCAGCAGGAGTCTTCTTCACCTGTTCTTCAAACAAATCAACCAATGTCTTGTTTTTTGGATAAGCAACTGTCGTATCATTAAATGAATACAATAACTGATGCTCTTCATTTACTGTTAACATCGGAAGAATGCTTATTGGTCTGGTGATATCACAAACAATACCAACCAATAATTCTTTGTAATGCAACATCATACGATCAATAGTAGCCCTATCAAACAAGTCTGTGCAATACACGATATCTAATCCAATTCCATTATTACCTTCAGAAACATTCAATATCAAATCAAACTGAGATGTAACATGCTCAAATTCATAACCTGAGAGTAAAATTCCTTCTAAACCTGTTTCTACTTCCTCTGACTCTTTCGGTGTATTCTGCAATACAAACATCACCTGAAACAATGGACTCATGCTCATATCACGGGTAGTGACCACACGGTCTACTACTTTCTCAAATGGAGCCAATTGATGATCATAACTACCAAGTGTAGTTTCTTTTACTCTTTTTAAAAGTTCCCTAAAGTCTGGATTACCACTCAGATCACTGCGAAGTGCCAGTGTATTGACAAAAAAGCCTATCATGCCCTCTAACTCTGATTGGGTACGATTCGCAATAGGCGTTCCAACACAAATATCATCCTGACCACTATAACGCGACAATAATACCTTAAAGGCTGACAACATCAACATAAATAATGTAACACCTTCTGCCTGACACAAGGCATTTAAAGAATCACTAAGATTCTTATCAAGAGTTAAAGAAACATTCGATCCTGCTGTGCTTTGAATCGATGGACGAGCATAATCTGTGGGCAATGATAAAGTACCTACTCCCTCTAACTTCTCTTCCCAATACGATAACTGAGAGTCCAAAACAGCTCCTTCCAAGTATTTTCGCTGCCAGATCGCATAATCTGAATATTGCAAAGAAAGCTCAGGTAAAACAGCCGCTCTTCCCGATTGAAGTGCGCTGTAAAGCTCCATAAACTCATTTACCAAGATACCACCTGACCAGCCATCACTGGCAATATGATGCAGCACACAAGCCAATATATATTTTTGATCTCCTAAATCATACAAACATGCTCGTAACTTATAATCTGCTGACAAATCAAAAGGAGCCATCAGATAATCCTGAAGGATATTTTCAAATAATGATCTATCATCTATTACAACCTGATCAAGGATCCACTCCTTTTCACTTATGACTTCCTGATACCCTATACCATCTTCTGATAACAGAATAGTACGCAAAACCTCATGACGTGATACAATACTTTGAAGCGTTTGTTCTAATATCAATGTATCTAATGCTCCTTCCAGATGAAGAACAGTAGGAATGTGATATTCACTACTACTTCCCTGCAACTGATCCAAAAACCACAATCGTTCCTGGCTGAAAGATAATGGCGTACGATCTTCTTTTTCCTGAACAGCAATAGCCGGCAGTAATACTCCCTCTGATTGAACCGATACATGTGAACTTAACGTTGCGATCGTCGTATATTCAAAGACATCTGCAATTTCAACCTCTATAGACAATTCCTTTCGGATCATCGATACCAATCGGGTAGCCAGTAAACTATGCCCCCCCAACTCAAAAAAGTTATCATGAACTCCAACCTTCTCTACTCCCAACAAATTCTCCCAAATTTGAGCCAATTGGTGTTCTGTATCTGTCACTGGAGCAACATATTCTTTTACATATAATTCTAAACCATCAGGATCCGGCAAAGCTTTCTTATCCAGCTTTCCGTTTGAGGTAAGTGGCATCTCTTCCAACTCAACCCAGATCATAGGAACCATATACTCAGGCAAACTTAATTTCAACTGTTCCTGTAAAGCAGCCCTGTCCAGCTTGCCTTCAACAACAACATAACCAATCAGACGTTTACTGTTAACTGTATCTTCCTTAGCCAATACACAACAATGAATGATTCCTGACACTGATGAGAGAGCATTCTCTATTTCACCAAGCTCTATTCGATAACCACGAATCTTAACCTGATCATCTTTTCTGCCTATAAATTCTATAGTACCATCAGCAAGCCAACGAGCCAAATCTCCCGTCTTATAAATTATATCTCCCTCTTTAAATGGATTCTCTATAAACTTCTCTCGGGTTAATTCTTCCTGATTCAAATAACCTCGACCTAATCCTGATCCTCCAACACATAATTCTCCAACTACTCCAATGGGTAAAAGCTCCAATTTTGAATCTAAGATATAGGCCTGACTATTTTTAATAGGTTTACCAATAGGAAGGTTCTTATAAGTAACTTCATCAATACTGTAAGTCGTAGAAAAAGTAGTGTTTTCTGTAGGTCCATAACCATTGACAATATGTAGCTCTGGATAATGTTCTTTTAATTTATTGGTATAAGCAAACAAAACCACGTCTCCTCCTACTAATAAATCAGTCAAATTTTCAAAAACACATATATCATCTTCAACTATTTGATGAAACCAAGAAGCCGTCATCCACATAGTGGTAACCCTATGTTTTATAATAAGGTCTCTCAGACTAACGATGTTTAATAATGAGCTAGTATCTGCTAATATTAATTGCCCTCCATTTAATAAAGTACCAAAAAATTCTAAGGTCGTAGCATCAAAAGAAATAGATCCTGTGGACAACCAGACTGTATCTGAATTTAATGAAATATAATCACAGCTTTTACACAAACTAACAATATTATTATGTGTGATCATCACTCCTTTTGGATTACCTGTAGTTCCTGAAGTGTACATAATATAAGCAACGGAAACTGGCTTTATTCTATAGGATAATTTAGATGTTTCTAAAGCTAATGATTCTGCTATATCTAAGAAAAAAATAAATTCTGAAACAGATAAATTTGACAATAAGGATTCCTCCTTGTAAAGAAGGAAATTCACACCCGAATCCTCTAAAATATAGGATAATCTTTTTGAAGGTAATGAAGGATCTAAAGGAACATAAGTACATCCTGATTTCAGAACCCCTAAGATACTAATAATCATATCGAAACTTCTGTTAAACAAGATTCCTATTCGCGAATCTTCAACCATACCTACAGATTCGAAATAATGAACCAATTGATTCGAACGATCATCGAGTTCCTTATACGTCATAACCTGATCTTCAAAAACCAATGCTATAGCATCAGGAGTCTTCTTCACCTGTTCTTCAAACAAATCAACTATCGTTTTATCCTCAGGATAAATTAATTCAGTATCATTAAAAATATTTAATAACTGCTCCTCCTCCTCTGTACTCAACATCGACAAAGTGCCTACTGGCTGAGTAATATCTCCCAAAATAGAAATCAAAAGCTCTTTGTAATGTAAAAGCATACGATCAATCGTGGACTTATCAAATAAAGCGGTACAATACTCTATAGTCAATATAAGGCCTGAATCTCCTTCAGATGCATTCAATGTTAAATCTGACTTAGAAGTAACAGAGTCAAATTCATAACCTGAAAGAGTAACCCCTTCTAAATCTTTTCCTGATTTCCCTGACTCTTCAGGTGTATTATGCAGTACAAATAAAACTTGAAATAATGGACTCATGCTCATATCACGGGCAGTAATCATTCGATCCACGACCTTTTCAAATGGAGCCAGCTGATGGTCATAGCCCCCAAGTGTAGTTTCTTTTACTCTTTTTAAAAGTTCTCTGAAGTCTGGATCACCACTCAGATCACTGCGAAGTGCCAAGATGTTTACAAAAAAACCAATCATACCCTCTAACTCTGATTGGGTACGATTCGCAATAGAAGTTCCAACACAAATATCATCCTGACCACTATAACGCGACAATAATACCTTAAAGGCTGACAACATCAACATAAATAATGTAACACCTTCTGCCTGACACAAGGCATTTAAAGAATCACTAAGATTCTTATCAAGAGTTAAAGAAACATTCGATCCTGCTGTGCTTTGAATCGATGGACGAGCATAATCTGTGGGCAATGATAAAGTACCTACTCCCTCTAACTTCTCTTCCCAATACGATAACTGAGAGTCCAAAACAGCTCCTTCCAAGTATTTTCGCTGCCAGATCGCATAATCTGAATATTGCAAAGAAAGCTCAGGTAAAACAGCCGCTCTTCCCGATTGAAGCGCGCTGTAAAGCTCCATAAACTCATTTACCAAGATACCCTCTGACCAGCCATCACTGGCAATGTGGTGAAACACACAGGCCAATATATATTTTTGATCTCCTAAATCATACAAACAACCTCGTAACTTATAATCTGCTGACAAATCAAATGGAATTCTGAGATAATCCTGAAGGATATTTTCAAATAATGATCTATCACTTATTTCAACCTGATCAAGGATCCACTCCTTTTCACTTATGACTTCCTGATATCCTACACCATCCTCTGATAACAGAATGGTACGCAAAACCTCATGACGAGATACAATACTTTGAAGCGTTTGTTCTAATATCGATGTATCTAACGCTCCTTCAAGTCGAAGTACAATAGGAATATGATAAGCAACACTGCCTTCTAACTGATCCAAAAACCACAATCGCTCCTGACTGAAAGACAAAGGAATTCGTCCTGAGTGGTCCTTTACATAAGGAATTATTTTTGCTAACACTTCAGTAGTTGCATCCTCATTACCGAGATCTTCTAAATATTTAATAATAAGATCTTTATTATCTTTTATTTCCGAAATTAGTTGAGGGTCTATTTCTGTATTTGCTTTAATACTTAATGAACCATTTATTAATACTAGTTTTATTTTTTCTTTATCTAATTTCCTAAAAAAACTTAAAAATTCCATATTTTATTTATTAAACTATATATTAATATTTATGCTATAGTTGCTTGTCTCATTACTTTCAAGATTGCGTAGCTTATAATCTACATAGGATGACAATTCTTCCACAGTATTAAATTTAAAAACATTTCGAATTGAAATCTCTATCGATAATTCCTTACGAATCATCGATACCAATCGGGTAGCCAGTAGACTATGACCCCCCAACTCAAAAAAGTTATCATGAACTCCTACTTTTTCTACTCCCAACAAATTCTCCCAAATTTGAACCAATTGTTGTTCTGTCTCTGTCCGTGGAGCAACATATTCTTTCGTAGACAAATCTGAACTATCAGGATCCGGCAAGGCTTTCCTATCCAGCTTTCCGTTTGAGGTCAGTGGCATCTCTTCCAACTCAACCCAAATCATAGGAACCATATACTCCGGTAGACTTAATTTCAACTGTTCCTGTAAAGCAGCCCTGTCTAGCTTACCTTCAACAACAACATAACCAACCAAACGTTTGTTATCATTTGAATCCTCTTTGGCCAATACACAGCACTGGCTGATTCCACGTACCGATGACAATACATTCTCGATTTCACCAAGCTCTATTCGATAACCACGAATTTTAACCTGATTATCCTTTCTGCCAATAAACTCCAGATTACCATCAGGGAGCCAACGTGCTAAATCTCCGGTCTTATAAATTCTATCGCCCTCTTTAAATGGATTCTCTATAAACTTCTCTCGGGTTAATTCTTCCTGATTCAAATAACCACGGGCAACCCCTGCTCCACTTACACATAGCTCGCCAACTATACCCATTGGTAATAGTTGTAATTCTTCATTTATAATGTAGATGCTTGTATTGGATATAGGAGATCCTATATTTATATTTTTTATTAATCTATAATTTGTGATTTCCAGTACACTACAACCTATTGTTGATTCAGTTGGACCATACTCATTAAATAATTTCACTAAAGGATTTAATTTATCTAAATTATTTAAATCGGAATGGGTCAATTGCTCCCCTCCTATAATAAACCTTTTTAATTTAGAACCATCCAATCCCTTAAAAAATGACAAATGTGCCGGAGTTAATTTAATTGAAGTGATAGAGTCATTTACTACTATATTATTTAATACATCCTCAACATTATTATCCTGATAAATATGTAATTGACCACCTGTCAAAAGTGTTAAATAGATACTTGTTTGTGTTAAATCAAATGATAATGAACTGAACAACGGAAAACTAAAACAGTTATCATCAACTGCATAATATTCAATACTATATAATAGATAATTCACTAAACTACTATGCTCAATCATTACTCCTTTTGGCTTACCTGTACTACCTGAGGTATAAATTACATAAGCCAGATGACTTGGTGATAATGCAACGTTTAGAGCCGTTGTAGGATTAACAGAGATCTTCGCCCAATCTTTATCCAATAGTAAAACATCAATATCCTTATAATCTGCCAGAATCTTATGGTTATCTTCCATACTTAATACCAGTTTGATGCCGGCATCATCTAGCATATAACCGATACGATCCGACGGATAATCAGGATCAACAGGCACATAAGCACCCCCTGATTTTAAAATACCCAAGATACCTATAAGCATCTCCAGACTACGCTCCAAACAAATACCTACCAAAGTATCAGGCTCAACTCCCTGTTCTATTAAATAATGACCCAGTTGATTCGACTTCTCATTTAACTCCTTATAACTTAATGCTTCTCCTTCATAAACAACAGCTATAGCATCAGGGGTCTTCTTCACTTGCTCTTCAAACAAATCAACTACAGTCTTATCTTTTGGATAAGCAACTGCCGTATCATTAAATGAATACAATAACTCGTGCTGCTCTTCTTTTGGTAAAATAACCAGACTCATTACACTTGATTCTTCGCTTTTTATTGCTTCCAGAAGTTCCGTAAGCGCCTCTTTCATATACTCAACTATCCTCTGAGAACCAATACTCTGATCAATCTGAGACTTTAATCCAAAATCATCTCCATAATCATCTACACTTAAGGTAAAAGGGTAATTGGTACGTTCATGACTGCTCAGAACTGTAATCCCTGAATCAAATTCATTTACATGATCTTCATGTGATAAAACAGGTGAGGAATGACGGTAATTCAGCAATGCACTGAAGAATGCCATATCATTGCTTATTCCACTCCATTCTGGATATGGGATAAAGGAGTTTGCTCATAAGACAATAAATCCCGTAACAATACCTTGACCTGATCAAGATAATCCAACACACTGCCTTTTAATTCAACTAACACCGGAAGGGTATTGATAAACAATCCTAATGAATCTGCAGCACCTAAAGAACCCTGAAGTCTTCCTGAAAACAAAGAACCAAAAATAGCATAATCCTTATTACTGCATCTGGCAACTACAAGGCCATAAGCAGCATGGAACAATACTGCTGGGGTCATACCCAGCCTCAAACACGTTTCACGCAATTCTGAACTTAAAGCTTTTGAAAGCAAAGCTTCTGATTCTTCAATATCCTTACCATCTCCAAGGATGTTTGATAAATCAAACGGATAGGTAGGCTCTTCAATTCCTTCAAACAAAGATCTAAAATAAGAACCTGCGTCATGCTCCGATTGCGCATGTAAAGTATGACCTATAAAATCACGGTACAAAACAGGAACACCTAAACTTTCTTGGTTGCCCGATAAATACAACATAACCTCCGATACAATTTTCTCCAGACCAACATGGTCCATTATCAAATGATGTTGGTATACAATCAAATAATAACAGCCATTTTCAGAATCATCAGCCGATTTCAACTCCAATAATGGTGCCTTTGAAATATCCATCCAATGACTACCCGGAGCTATCAGAACATCTAATTGTGATAAAATAGCACGGGAATTATCCAAAACCAAATGCTCTAATGACAAAGAAGCTTCACGCAATACCACCTGAACTGCTTGAGGTAAACCAAAACTTAATATACAGGTGCGTAAAACATCATGACGGTTCACTACAAATTGCAATGCCTCAATGAAACAATTACGCTTATCATTGTCTGGAAATGATAGTAAACTAGCTAGAACATAAGGGTCTCCCACTTTAGGATCACTCATCAGATGATGAAAATAAATACCTTCCTGTAATGGTGATAAAGGATATATATCCGCTATATTGGAAACTCCTCCAGCAACCATTCCAACTAATTCATCCAGATCACTCTGATTAAAATCAATCAAAGGAACCATCGATGGAGTAATATAATCACTATCAACCCTAATACCATTAACAGGAACACTATAAACCAACGATAATGAAGATAACTTATCACTAATCAAAGCTATTGTTGGCCCTGAAAAAATATCTTTTACCCCAATATGAAAACCTAGTTTCTGTAAACGGGAAATTAACTGAACTGCCAATAAACTATGGCCTCCTAACTCAAAAAAATTATCATGAACACCCACCTTCTCTAAGCCAAGCAAATTCTGCCAGATCTCTGCCAGCTGCTTTTCGGTATCACTGCGCGGAGCAACATATTCCTTCCTGGACAAATCAGAACTATCAACATCCGGTAAGGCTTTCCTGTCCAGCTTTCCATTTGAAGTCAACGGCATCTCTGCCAACTCAACCCAGATCATAGGAACCATATACTCGGGTAAACTTAATTTTAATTGCTCCTCCAAGTAAGACTTATCTAACTTGCCTTCTGAAACCACATAACCAACCAAACGTTTGTTATCATTTGAATCCTCTTTGGCCAATACACAGCACTGGATGATTCCACGTACCGATGACAATACATTCTCGATTTCACCAAGCTCTATTCGATAACCACGAATCTTAACCTGATTATCTTTTCTTCCAATATATTCTATAGTACCATCAGGGAGCCAACGCGCTAAATCTCCCGTCTTATAAATTCTATCGCCCTCTTTAAATGGATTTTCTATAAACTTCTCCCGGGTTAACTCTTCTTTGTTCAGATAACCACGAGCGACCTGAATTCCTCCAATGCATAACTCTCCAACTACTCCAATTGGTAAAAGTTGATGACTATCATCCACAACATATAAACTAGTATTGTCTACAGGCTGACCAATTAAAACACCTGAAAGGGAATCTTTCAATGGTACTTCCCATGAACTTACATCGATCGCTGCCTCAGTAGGACCATATAAATTGTCTAAACGTACTTGACTGAATTTCTCCCTAAACATAACAATCTGGTCCAATTGCAAAGCTTCGCCACTACATAGAACACGTTCTAAAGAACTACAGTCTCCCGGTTCTATAAAACTCAAAAAAACATTCAACATCGAAGGAACAAAATGAATTGTAGTGATACTATACTCTTCAATTATTCTTTTCAGATAAATAGCATCCTTATGACCTTCAGCCTTGGCAAAAACCAATCTGGAACCACACGTGACAGACCATAATAATTCCCATACAGAAACATCAAAACTAAAAGATGTCTTTTGAAGAATCGTGTCTTCAGAGTTTAATTTATAATGTGATTGGGTCCATAACAATCGATTTACGATACCACCGTGCTCATTCATTACTCCTTTTGGCTTACCTGTACTACCTGAGGTATAAATTACATAAGCCAGATGACTTGGTGATAATGCAACGTTTAGAGCCGTTGTAGGATTAACAGAGATCTTCGCCCAATCTTTATCCAATAGTAAAACATCAATATCCTTATAATCTGCCAGAATCTTATGGTTATCTTCCATAGTTAATACCAGTTTAATACCGGCATCAACAAGCATATAACCAATACGATCCGACGGGTAATCAGGATCAACAGGCACATAAGCACCCCCTGATTTTAAAATACCCAAGATACCTATAAGCATCTCCAGACTACGCTCCAAACAAATACCTACCAAAGTATCAGGCTCAACTCCCTGTTCTATTAAATAATGACCCAGTTGATTCGACTTCTCATTTAACTCCTTATAACTTAATGCTTCTCCTTCATAAACAACAGCTATAGCATCAGGGGTCTTCTTCACTTGCTCTTCAAACAAATCAACTACAGTCTTATCTTTTGGATAAGCAACTGCCGTATCATTAAATGAATACAATAACTCGTGCTGCTCTTCTTTTGGTAAAATAACCAGACTCATTACACTTGATTCTTCGCTTTTTATTGCTTCCAGAAGTTCCGTAAGCGCCTCTTTCATATACTCAACTATCCTCTGAGAACCAATACTCTGATCAATCTGAGACTTTAATCCAAAATCATCTCCATAATCATCTACACTTAAGGTAAAAGGATAATTGGTACGTTCATGACTGCTCAGAACTGTAATCCCTGAATCAAATTCATTTACATGATCTTCATGTGATAAAACAGGTGAGGAATGACGGTAATTCAGCAATGCACTGAAGAATGCCATATCATTGCTTATTCCACTCCAATTCTGGATATGGGATAAAGGAGTTTGCTCATAAGACAATAAATCCCGTAACAATACCTTGACCTGATCAAGATAATCCAACACACTGCCTTTTAATTCAACTAACACCGGAAGGGTATTGATAAACAATCCTAATGAATCTGCAGCACCTAAAGAACCCTGAAGTCTTCCTGAAAACAAAGAACCAAAAATAGCATAATCCTTATTACTGCATCTGGCAACTACAAGGCCATAAGCAGCATGGAACAATACTGCTGGGGTCATACCCAGCCTCAAACACGTTTCACGCAATTCTGAACTTAAAGCTTTTGAAAGCAAAGCTTCTGATTCTTCAATATCCTTACCATCTCCAAGGATGTTTGATAAATCAAACGGATAGGTAGGCTCTTCAATTCCTTCAAACAAAGATCTAAAATAAGAACCTGCGTCATGCTCCGATTGCGCATGTAAAGTATGACCTATAAAATCACGGTACAAAACAGGAACACCTAAACTTTCTTGGTTGCCCGATAAATACAACATAACCTCCGATACAATTTTCTCCAGACCAACATGGTCCATTATCAAATGATGTTGGTATACAATCAAATAATAACAGCCATTTTCAGAATCATCAGCCGATTTCAACTCCAATAATGGTGCCTTTGAAATATCCATCCAATGACTACCAGGAGCTATCAGAACATCTAATTGTGATAAAATAGCACGGGAATTATCCAAAACCAAATGCTCTAATGACAAAGGAGCTTCACGCAATACCACCTGAACTGCTTGAGGTAAACCAAAACTTAATATACAGGTGCGTAAAACATCATGACGGTTCACTACAAATTGCAATGCCTCAATGAAACAATTACGCTTATCATTGTCTGGAAATGATAGTAAACTAGCTAGAACATAAGGGTCTCCCACTTTAGGATCACTCATCAGATGATGAAAATAAATACCTTCCTGTAATGGTGATAAAGGATATATATCCGCTATATTGGAAACTCCTCCAGTAACCATTCCAACTAATTCATCCAGATCACTCTGATTAAAATCAATCAAAGGAACCATCGATGGAGTAATATAATCACTATCAACCCTAATACCATTAACAGGAACACTATAAACCAACGATAATGAAGATAACTTATCACTAATCAAAGCTATTGTTGGCCCTGAAAAAATATCTTTTACCCCAATATGAAAACCTAGTTTCTGTAAACGGGAAATTAACTGAACTGCCAATAAACTATGGCCTCCTAACTCAAAAAAATTATCATGAACACCCACCTTCTCTAAGCCAAGCAAATTCTGCCAGATCTCTGCCAGCTGCTTTTCGGTATCACTGCGCGGAGCAACATATTCCTTCCTGGACAAATCAGAACTATCAACATCCGGTAAGGCTTTCCTGTCCAGCTTTCCATTTGAAGTCAACGGCATCTCTGCCAACTCAACCCAGATCATAGGAACCATATACTCGGGTAAACTTAATTTTAATTGCTCCTCCAAGTAAGACTTATCTAACTTGCCTTCTGAAACCACATAACCAACCAAACGTTTGTTATCATTTGAATCCTCTTTGGCCAATACACAGCACTGGCTGATTCCACGTACCGATGACAATACATTCTCGATTTCACCAAGCTCTATTCGATAACCACGAATCTTAACCTGATTATCTTTTCTTCCAATATATTCTATAGTACCATCAGGGAGCCAACGCGCTAAATCTCCCGTCTTATAAATTCTATCGCCCTCTTTAAATGGATTTTCTATAAACTTCTCCCGGGTTAACTCTTCTTTGTTCAGATAACCACGAGCGACACCTGACCCTCCTATACATAACTCTCCAACTACTCCAATTGGTAATAAGTTCATTTTTGAATCCAGTACAAAAATTTTTGTATTACCAAATGGAATACCTAATGGAATAGACTTATCATATTCTTCAAGAAATGAGATTTTTTTAATTAGTTTTCCAATTGTTGTCTCAGTAGGTCCATAATGATTGTAAACTTGACAACTAACATTATTTGAAGCAATCATAGCGACAATATCAATCGTAAGTTGCTCACCACCAAATATTAAACATTTATTAGGCACAAATATTTTTCCATTTTGTTGTAAAGCTTTCCAATGAGAAGGTACAATTTTTAAACAATCTATATTTAAGTTAGCTAACTTATCCGTATTTATAATTTCTTCTTCTGAAAAAACATAAAGAGATCCTCCGGTAAGAAGAGAAGCATAAATAACGGTATTTCCCAAGTCAGCAGCAATAGTAGAAATTAACCCAAAACTACTGCAATCTGATATGTTAGTTGTATCAGTAATTCCGAAGAAATAATCTACTAAGGATTTGTGTTCAATCATTACTCCTTTTGGCATACCAGTTGTTCCTGAAGTATACATTAGATAGGCTAAATTATTACATCTGTTTATTTCTAAAAGATTATTCTTGTCATATGCATAACTATCGTTAATGAATTTATTTATTTCAAATTGATCAATAATAACTTTAGAACAACTATCCTTTATAATGTAATTTACACGATTTTTCGGAGTATTAATATCAATAGGTAGATAAGCTCCTCCTGCCTTCATTATCCCTAGTATTGCAATTATCATCCACTCTGATCTACCCAACCTAACAGCCACTACATCATTTGTACCTATATTATGTAAATCCCTCAGATAATGTCCCAGTTGATTCGACTTCTCGTTTAACTCCCTATAACTTAATGTTTCTCCTTCATAAACCACAGCTATAGCATCAGGAGTCTTCTTCACCTGTTCTTCAAACAAATCAACTATCGTTTTATCTTTTGGATAAGCAACTGTTGTATCATTAAATAAATGCAATAGTTGGTATTCTTCCTCTTTTGTCAACATCGACAAACTGCCTACTGGCTGGTCGATATCAATTACAATGCTAAGTAGTAATTCTTTATAGTGCAAAAGCATACGATCAATGGTAGCCTTATCAAACAAGTCTGCACAATACACAATATCTAATCCAATACCGCTATTAGTTTCAGAAATATTCAATGTCAGATCGAACTTTGAGTTGACTATATCAAACTCATAGTTTGAAATCTCAACATCCTGCAAAACTAGACCTTCAGATCCTTCAGATGTGTTCTGCAATACAAACATCACCTGAAACAATGGACTCATGCTCATATCACGGGTAGTGACCACACGGTCTACTACTTTCTCAAATGGAGCCAATTGATGATCATAACTACCAAGTGTAGTTTCTTTTACTCTTTTTAAAAGTTCCCTAAAGTCTGGATTACCACTCAAATCACTGCGAAGTGCCAGTGTATTGACAAAAAAGCCTATCATGCCCTCTAACTCTGATTGGGTACGATTCGCAATAGGAGTTCCAACACAAATATCATCCTGACCACTATAACGCGACAACAATACCTTAAAGGCTGACAACATCAACATAAATAATGTAACACCTTCTGCCTGACACAAGGCATTTAAAGAATCACTAAGATTCTTATCAAGAGTTAAAGAAACATTCGATCCTGCTGTGCTTTGAATCGATGGACGAGCATAATCTGTGGGCAATGATAAAGTACCTACTCCCTCTAACTTCTCTTCCCAATACGATAACTGAGAGTCCAAAACAGCTCCTTCCAAATATTTTCGCTGCCAGATCGCATAATCTGAATATTGCAAAGAAAGCTCAGGCAAAACAGCCGCTCTTCCCGATTGAAGCGCACTGTAAAGCTCCATAAACTCATTTACCAAGATACCCTCTGACCAGCCATCACTGGCAATATGATGCAGCACACAGGCCAATATATATTTTTGATCTCCTAAATCATACAAACATGCTCGTAACTTATAATCTGCTGACAGATCAAAAGGAGCCATCAGATAATCCTGAAGGATATTTTCAAATAATGATCTATCACTTATTACAACCTGATCAAGGATCCACTCCTTTTCACTTATGACTTCCTGATACCCTATACCATCTTCTGATAACAGAATAGTACGCAAAACCTCATGACGTGATACAATACTTTGAAGCGTTTGTTCTAATATCAATGTATCTAATGCTCCTTCCAGATGAAGAAAAGTAGGAATATGATAAGCAACACTGCCTTCTAACTGATCCAAAAACCAAAGTCGCTCCTGACTGAAAGACAAAGGTATCCGTCCTGAGCGGTCTTCTACGACAACAGCAGGTAGTAATATCCCAACTGATTGAGATGATACATGTAAACTTAACGTTGCGATCGTCGTATATTCAAAGACTTCCCTGATAGATATTTCTATGGAAAGCTCTTTACGAATAATCGATACCAATCGGGTAGCCAGTAAACTATGCCCCCCCAACTCAAAAAAGTTATCATGAACTCCAACCTTCTCCACTCCCAACAAATTCTCCCAGATTTGAGCCAATTGTTGTTCTGTCTCTGTCACTGGAGCCACATATTCTTTCGTAGACAAATCTGAACTATCAGGATCCGGTAAAGCTTTCCTATCCACCTTTCCATTTGACGTTAACGGCAGCTCTGCCAACTCAACCCAGATCATCGGAACCATATACTCAGGCAAACTTAATTTCAACTGTTCCTGCAAAGCGGCCCTGTCCAGCTTACCTTCAACAACAACATAACCAACCAAACGTTTGGTATCATTTGAATCCTCTTTAGCCAATACACAGCACTGGCTGATTCCACGTACCGATGACAATACATTCTCGATTTCACCAAGCTCTATTCGATAACCACGGATTTTAACCTGATTATCCTTTCTGCCAATAAACTCCAGATTACCATCAGGGAGCCAACGTGCTAAATCTCCGGTCTTATAAATTCTATCGCCCTCTTTAAATGGATTCTCTATAAACTTCTCTCGGGTTAATTCCTCCTGATTCAGATAACCACGGGCAACCCCTGCTCCACTTACACATAGCTCACCAACTACACCAATAGGTAATAAGCTCATTTGTGAATCTAAAATATAGATCTGAGTATTGTTTATAGGAGTTCCAATACCGATTTCTTTAATATCAATAATATACCTATCATAAAAAGATAGGGTAGACGTTACTGTTGTTTCTGTTGGTCCGTACTCATTATAAAATTCATATCCCTTATTCCACTTTACTATTAAATCTTTATTACAAATCTCTCCTCCGACAACAATCCTTTTCAAAGATTGTAAATCTGTCCTTACACTCAAAGTACTTAACATACTTGGAGTAGTATGAAAATGTGTTATTTTTTGATTATCAATAAAATCAAGTAAATTTTCTGTATAAAGATTTTTTTCTTTATTTATAAAAATCAATTTACTACCACTAGATAATCCTATAAAAATCTGTTCAACTGAAGCATCAAATATGAAATTTGAAAACTGTAAAACAATATCACTTGAATCAATATTAAATTTGTTAATCTGAGAAGTAATTAGATTTATAACATTTGTATGCTCAATCATTACTCCTTTTGGCTTGCCTGTACTACCTGAGGTATAAATTACATAAGCCAGATGACTTGGTGATAATGCAACGTTTAGAGCCGTTGTAGGATTAACAGAGATCTTCGCCCAATCTTTATCCAATAGTAAAACATCAATATCCTTATAATCTGCCAGAATCTTATGGTTATCTTCCATACTTAATACCAGTTTAATACCGGCATCAACAAGCATATAACCAATACGATCCGACGGGTAATCAGGATCAACAGGCACATAAGCACCCCCTGATTTTAAAATACCCAAGATACCTATAAGCATCTCCAGACTACGCTCCAGACAAATACCTACCAAAGTATCAGGCTCAACTCCCTGTTCTATTAAATAATGCCCCAGTTGATTCGACTTCTCATTTAACTCCCTATAACTTAATGTTTCTCCTTCATAAACAACAGCTATAGCATCAGGAGTCTTCTTCACCTGTTCTTCGAACAAATCAACTATCGTTTTATCTTTTGGATAAGCAACTGTTGTATCATTAAATAAATGCAATAGTTGGTATTCTTCCTCTTTTGTCAACATCGACAAACTGCCTACTGGCTGGTCGATATCAATTACAATGCTAAGTAGTAATTCTTTATAGTGCAAAAGCATACGATCAATGGTAGCCTTATCAAACAAGTCTGCACAATACACAATATCTAATCCAATACCGCTATTAGTTTCAGAAATATTCAATGTCAGATCGAACTTTGAGTTGACTATATCAAACTCATAGTTTGAAATCTCAACATCCTGTAAAACTAGACCTTCAGATCCTTCAGATGTGTTCTGCAATACAAACATCACCTGAAACAATGGACTCATGCTCATATCACGGGTAGTGACCACACGGTCTACTACTTTCTCAAATGGAGCCAATTGATGATCATAACTACCAAGTGTAGTTTCTTTTACTCTTTTTAAAAGTTCCCTAAAGTCTGGATTACCACTCAGATCACTGCGAAGTGCCAGTGTATTGACAAAAAAGCCTATCATGCCCTCTAACTCTGATTGGGTACGATTCGCAATAGGAGTTCCAACACAAATATCATCCTGACCACTATAACGCGACAATAATACCTTAAAGGCTGACAACATCAACATAAATAATGTAACACCTTCTGCCTGACACAAGGCATTTAAAGAATCACTAAGATTCTTATCAAGGGTTAAAGAAACATTCGATCCTGCTGTGCTTTGAATCGATGGACGAGCATAATCTGTGGGCAATGATAAAGTACCTACTCCCTCTAACTTCTCTTCCCAATACGATAACTGAGAGTCCAAAACAGCTCCTTCCAAGTATTTTCGCTGCCAGATCGCATAATCTGAATATTGCAAAGAAAGCTCAGGCAAAACAGCCGCTCTTCCCGATTGAAGCGCGCTGTAAAGCTCCATAAACTCATTTACCAAGATACCCTCTGACCAGCCATCACTGGCAATATGATGCAGCACACAGGCCAATATATATTTTTGATCTCCTAAATCATACAAACATGCTCGTAACTTATAATCTGCTGACAGATCAAAAGGAGCCATCAGATAATCCTGAAGGATATTTTCAAATAATGATCTATCACTTATTACAACCTGATCAAGGATCCACTCCTTTTCACTTATGACTTCCTGATACCCTATACCATCTTCTGATAACAGAATAGTACGTAAAACCTCATGACGAGATACAATACTTTGAAGCGTTTGTTCTAATATCGATGCGTCTAACACCCCTTCCAAACGAAGTGCAATAGGCATGTGATATTCTAAACTACCCTGTAACTGATCCAAAAACCAAAGTCGCTCCTGACTGAAAGACAAAGGAATCCGATCTTCTTTTTCCTGAACAGCAATAGTCGGTAGTAACACTCCCTCTGATTGAATCGATACATGTACCGCTAAAGCTGAGATAGTAGTATACTCAAAGACTTCCCTGATAGATATTTCTATGGAAAGCTTTTTACGAATAATCGATACCAATCGGGTAGCCAGTAGACTATGCCCCCCCAACTCAAAAAAGTTATCATGAACTCCAACCTTCTCTACTCCCAACAAATTCTCCCAGATTTGAACCAATTGGTGCTCTGTCTCTGTCCGTGGAGCAACATATTCTTTCGTAGACAAATCTGAACTGTCAGGATCCGGCAAAGCTTTCTTATCCAGCTTTCCGTTTGATGTCAACGGCAGCTCTGCCAACTCAACCCAGATCATCGGAACCATATACTCCGGTAAACTTAATTTCAACTGTTCCTGCAAAGCAGCCCTATCCAGCTTACCTTCAACAACAACATAACCAACCAAACGTTTGGTATCATTTGAATCCTCTTTAGCCAATACGCAGCACTGGCTGATTCCACGTACCGATGACAATACATTCTCGATTTCACCAAGCTCTATTCGATAACCACGGATTTTAACCTGATTATCCTTTCTGCCAATAAACTCCAGATTACCATCAGGGAGCCAACGTGCTAAATCTCCCGTCTTATAAATTCTATCGCCTTCTTTAAATGGATTCTCTATAAACTTCTCTCGGGTTAACTCTTCCTGATTCAGATAACCACGGGCAACCCCTGCTCCACTTACACATAGCTCACCAACTACACCAATAGGTAATAAGCTCATTTGTGAATCTAAAATATAGATCTGAGTATTGTTTATAGGAGTTCCAATACCGATTTCTTTAATATCAATAATATACCTATCATAAAAAGATAGGGTAGACGTTACTGTTGTTTCTGTTGGTCCGTACTCATTATAAAATTCATATCCCTTATTCCACTTTACTATTAAATCTTTATTACAAATCTCTCCTCCGACAACAATCCTTTTCAAAGATTGTAAATCTGTCCTTACACTCAAAGTACTTAACATACTTGGAGTAGTATGAAAATGTGTTATTTTTTGATTATCAATAAAATCAAGTAAATTTTCTGTATAAAGATTTTTTTCTTTATTTATAAAAATCAATTTACTACCACTAGATAATCCTATAAAAATCTGTTCAACTGAAGCATCAAATATGAAATTTGAAAACTGTAAAACAATATCACTTGAATCAATATTAAATTTGTTAATCTGAGAAGTAATTAGATTTATAACATTTGTATGCTCAATCATTACTCCTTTTGGCTTGCCTGTACTTCCTGAGGTATAAATTACATAAGCCAGATGACTTGGTGATAATGCAACGTTTAGTGCTGTTGTAGGATTAACAGAGATCTTCGCCCAATCTTTATCCAATAGTAAAACATCAATATCCTTATAATCTGCCAGAATCTTATGGTTATCTTCCATACTTAATACCAGTTTAATACCGGCATCAACAAGCATATAACCAATACGATCCGACGGGTAATCAGGATCAACAGGCACATAAGCACCCCCTGATTTTAAAATACCCAAGATACCTATAAGCATCTCCAGACTACGCTCCAGACAAATACCTACCAAAGTATCAGGCTCAACTCCCTGTTCTATTAAATAATGCCCCAGTTGATTCGACTTCTCATTTAACTCCCTATAACTTAATGTTTCTCCTTCATAAACAACAGCTATAGCATCAGGAGTCTTCTTCACCTGTTCTTCAAACAAATCAACTATCGTTTTATCTTTTGGATAAGCAACCGTTGTATCATTGAATAAATGCAATAGTTGGTATTCTTCCTCTTTTGTCAACATCGACAAACTGCCTACTGGCTGGTCGATATCAATTACAATGCTAAGTAGTAATTCTTTATAGTGCAAAAGCATACGATCAATGGTAGCCTTATCAAACAAGTCTGCACAATACACAATATCTAATCCAATACCGTTATTAGTTTCAGAAATATTCAATGTCAGATCGAACTTTGAGTTGACTATATCAAACTCATAGTTTGAAATCTCAACATCCTGCAAAACTAGACCTTCAGATCCTTCAGATGTGTTCTGCAATACAAACATCACCTGAAACAATGGACTCATGCTCATATCACGGGTAGTGACCACACGGTCTACTACTTTCTCAAATGGAGCCAATTGATGATCATAACTACCAAGTGTAGTTTCTTTTACTCTTTTTAAAAGTTCCCTAAAGTCTGGATTACCACTCAGATCACTGCGAAGTGCCAGTGTATTGACAAAAAAGCCTATCATGCCCTCTAGCTCTGATTGGGTACGATTCGCAATAGGCGTTCCAACACAAATATCATCCTGACCACTATAACGCGACAATAATACCTTAAAGGCTGACAACATCAACATAAATAATGTAACACCTTCTGCCTGACACAAGGCATTTAAAGAATCACTAAGATTCTTATCAAGAGTTAAAGAAACATTCGATCCTGCTGTGCTTTGAATCGATGGACGAGCATAATCTGTTGGCAATGATAAAGTACCTACTCCCTCTAACTTCTCTTCCCAATACGATAACTGAGAGTCCAAAACAGCTCCTTCCAAGTATTTTCGCTGCCAGATCGCATAATCTGAATATTGCAAAGAAAGCTCAGGCAAAACAGCCGCTCTTCCCGATTGAAGCGCGCTGTAAAGCTCCATAAACTCATTTACCAAGATACCCTCTGACCAGCCATCACTGGCAATATGATGC
Source organism: Flavobacterium collinsii (assembly GCF_946903285.1). Classification (GTDB taxonomy): domain Bacteria; phylum Bacteroidota; class Bacteroidia; order Flavobacteriales; family Flavobacteriaceae; genus Flavobacterium; species Flavobacterium collinsii. The sequence continues at coordinate 2,473,664 of NZ_OX336425.1, read as the reverse complement.
AGCACACAGGCCAATATATATTTTTGATCTCCTAAATCATACAAACATGCTCGTAACTTATAATCTGCTGACAGATCAAAAGGAGCCATCAGATAATCCTGAAGGATATTTTCAAATAATGATCTATCACTTATTACAACCTGATCAAGGATCCACTCCTTTTCACTTATGACTTCCTGATACCCTATACCATCTTCTGATAACAGAATAGTACGTAAAACCTCATGACGAGATACAATACTTTGAAGCGTTTGTTCTAATATTGATGCGTCTAACACCCCTTCCAAACGAAGTGCAATAGGCATGTGATATTCTAAACTACCCTGTAACTGATCCAAAAACCAAAGTCGCTCCTGACTGAAAGACAAAGGAATCCGATCTTCTTTTTCCTGAACAGCAATAGTCGGTAGTAACACTCCCTCTGATTGAATCGATACATGTACCGCTAAAGCTGAGATAGTAGTATACTCAAAGACTTCCCTGATAGATATTTCTATGGAAAGCTTTTTACGAATAATCGATACCAATCGGGTAGCCAGTAAACTATGGCCTCCCAATTCAAAAAAGTTATCATGAACTCCAACCTTCTCTACTCCCAACAAATTCTCCCAAATTTGAGCCAATTGTTGTTCTGTCTCTGTCCGTGGAGCAACATATTCTTTCGTAGACAAATCTGAACTGTCAGGATCCGGCAAAGCTTTTCTGTCCAGCTTTCCGTTTGACGTCAACGGCAGCTCTGCCAACTCAACCCAAATCATCGGAACCATATACTCCGGTAAACTTAATTTCAACTGTTCCTGCAAAGCAGCCCTGTCCAGCTTACCTTCAACAACAACATAACCAACCAAACGTTTGGTATCATTTGAATCCTCTTTGGCCAATACACAACAATGAATGATTCCTGACACTGATAAGAGAGCATTCTCGATTTCACCAAGCTCTATTCGATAACCACGGATTTTAACCTGATTATCCTTTCTGCCAATAAACTCCAGATTACCATCAGGGAGCCAACGTGCTAAATCTCCGGTCTTATAAATTCTATCGCCCTCTTTAAATGGATTCTCTATAAACTTCTCTCGGGTTAACTCTTCCTGATTCAGATAACCACGGGCAACCTGAATTCCTCCAATACATAGCTCCCCAATAACTCCAATGGGTAAAAGTTGATGACTATCATCTACAATATATAAACTCGTATTAGCAACTGGCTGACCAATTAAAACACCCGCCAAGAAACCTTCCAATGGAACTTCCCACGAACTTACTTCAATAGCCGCCTCAGTAGGACCATATAAATTGTCTAAACGTACCCGATTGAATTTCTCCTTAAACATATCAATCTGGTCCAATTGTAAGGCTTCTCCACTACATATAACCAATTTTAAAGAACTACAGTCCCCTTGGTTTATAGTCCCTAAGAAAATGCTTAACATCGAAGGAACAAAATGGATGGTAGTGATACTATACTCTTCAATTATTCTTTTCAGATAAATAGCATCCTTATGACCTTCAGGTTTTGCAAAAACTAACTTAGCACCGCAAGTAACAGACCACAATAATTCCCACACAGAAACATCAAAACTAAAGGATGTCTTTTGAAGAATGGTATCTTCAGAGTTTAATTTATAATGTGATTGCCCCCACAGTAGTCGATTTAGGATACCTCCATGTTCATTCATAACTCCCTTAGGTCTACCTGTACTACCCGAGGTATAAATTACATAAGCCAGATGACTTGGTGATAATGCAACGTTTAGAGCCGTTGTAGGATTAACAGAGATCTTCGCCCAATCTTTATCCAATAGTAAAACATCAATATCCTTATAATCTGCCAGAATCTTATGGTTATCTTCCATACTTAATACCAGTTTGATGCCGGCATCATCTAGCATATAACCAATACGATCCGACGGATAATCAGGATCAACAGGCACATAAGCACCCCCTGATTTTAAAATACCCAAGATACCTATAAGCATCTCCAGACTACGCTCCAAACAAATACCTACCAAAGTATCAGGCTCAACTCCCTGTTCTATTAAATAATGACCCAGTTGATTCGACTTCTCATTTAACTCCTTATAACTTAATGCTTCTCCTTCATAAACAACAGCTATAGCATCAGGGGTCTTCTTCACTTGCTCTTCAAACAAATCAACTACAGTCTTATCTTTTGGATAAGCAACTGCCGTATCATTGAATAGATGCAATAGTTGTTTTTCTTCCTCAATTGGAATAATCGAAATATCTTCAATTGGCTTGTTTAATCCAAATTCAAATTGCCTTATAATATAAAGCAATCTTTTTATTAACATCTCTACTTCATTCTTTTCAAAATACCCTCTCTGATAATCAACATTTAATTCCAAAGGAGAATCTTCTCCATAATCTGACCATCTAATAGACAACGGATATTCTACTAAAGTACTTGCCAAATGTTTTATCTCAATGTGAAGATTTGGAGATAAGGATTTTGGAAAAGGAAGAGGTTCATAATTTACAACAATATCAAATAGTTGCCATCTACTTTCTGACAATAATTTAAGAGATCTGTTTAAATATGAAATAGGATACAATCGATGTTTATAATCATTGCGTTGTGTTTGTTGTATTTCAGAAATTACATCCGACAGAATCTGCTCTCCAACATATTTACCTTTATAAGGAAGTATTCCCGCAAACATTCCTAATGTCTTTCGTTCATTTCTCCCGCTTCTATTATGAACAGGAATTCCTAAACTAAAAGTTTCCTTATCTGTTGTTTTTCCTAAATATAATAGTAATGCCGCAATTGTAAATTGAGAAATATTTGCCTTTGTGTCTAGGGATAAACGATTAAATAATTCTCGATCTTCCTTCGAAATAAGAATTGAGATCCTATTACCGCCTAATTCTTTTTTTTGCCTTTTATCGTTTAGTAAAGAATTAGGGATTGAACTATATTTTTCATTCCAATAAATTACATCTTTGTGATATTGCTCAGATAGAAGATAATCAAAACTTTTTTTTGTAGCGTCCAAATAAGATGGATACACAACTTCAGATTTTTCACCTCCCCTTATTAAATTTTCATATTCACCTATTACATAATTTACTTTTACAGCAAAACCAAATCCATCAGTTATTAAGTGATGAAAACAAACAAACCACCAAAACTCATCTTCTGCTATTTTTATTAGTGTATAAATATATAATTTTTCCTGATTTAAATCAAAAGGAATATTGAACTGAGCTTGCATCCATTCTTTAGCTGCTACTCTCGGCTCAATTTCTGACGAAAAATCCAATTCATCAATCGTAACTTTTTCTTGAAAATCCTTTAAACAAAATGACGGTTCATTTTCTGTAAAATCAAACCTAATATTAAAAACATCAAAAACCTTAGATAGCCCTTCTATTACATGCTTAAACTGCGAGGTATTGAAAGATCCCTTAAAGATCGTATAACCTCCAATATTGTATAATGGATTTTTTGGATCCATCAACTGCCCATAATAAACTTCCTGCTGGGCTATATGTAGTTTTGATTTTATATTCATTTTAATATTTATTGGAATTAAACCAGGGTTTGTTTTAGATATTCATTATTACAAACAACAAAAGCATCCTTCATTATTATTATTGCCGCATCAACTATATCATGAGTAGTAATTAATGGAGGAACTAGTCTAAGTACATTATTATAATGGCCACCTACTTCGAACAATAACCCTCTTTTAAAACATTCATTTCTGAATTTTACAAGATATTCTGAAAAAGGTTCTTTAGTGGCTTTATCTTTTACAAACTCGACACCTATCATCATACCTCTTCCACGAACTTCTCCTATAAATGAATTATCCAATGCCAAACTATTTAATTGCTTTTTTAGATAAGCCCCAATTACTTTCGAATATTCTTCTATTTCATATTTTTCAATAAAATCAAATGCTCCTCTAGCAGCAGCTATACTTACCTGATTACCTCTAAATGTACCTATGTGCTCTGCTGTCTCCCATGCTTCAATTTCTCTTTTATATATTAACCCTGAAATTGGAAATCCAATTCCTCCAAAACCTTTAGAAAATGTTATAATATCAGGAATTGCTTTTGTATTCATAAATTCCAGAAAACTTCCTGTTCTGTAAAAACCACTTTGAATTTCATCAAAAATGACAATAACACCATACTTATTGGCTATTTTAACTATACGCTCTAAAAATCCGGGCCTAGGGACAATATTTCCTCCTTCTCCTTGTATTGGTTCTAATATAATTGCCGCCGGAAGAGTTACCCCCGAATGTCCATTTTCTAATATCCATTCAAAATGTGTTGCACAATCATAATCACAATTATTACTATTTTTACTAAAAGGGCATCTGTAGCAATAACTATAAGGGACAAAATGTACATTCGGAATCAGAGAGCTTATTTTTTTTCGAAAAAAAGTATCAGATGTAACTGCCAATGCCCCTGAAGTCATTCCATGATATCCTCCAGAAAAAGCAATAATACCATCACGTCCTGTTTTAATTTTTGCCAGCTTTATTGCAGCTTCCACTGCATCTGAACCAGTCGGTCCTCCAAAACTAACTTTATAATCTTCCCTTATTTCTGCTGGCAGACTATTTAATATTTTTTGAATTAAGAAAATTTTATTTTCGGTAGGAAAATCCAATGCATGAATCAACTCTTCTTGTTGTTCCTTAACATATTCTAATACAAAATCATTGCTATGTCCTACATTTAGAACTCCACAACCTCCAAAAAAATCAATAAATTGATTTCCATCAACATCTTCTATAATACTACCTTTTGCACGTTTTAAAGCAATAGGCATTTTCTTTGGATATGATACAACACTACCTTCAATATTCTTCTGTAATTCTAATAAAACTTTTGATTTATCTCCAGGCAACGAAGATGAAACAATTTTTGCACCTTGTGACAAATGATACTTTTTAAGCGATTCCATATATTGAATAGTTTTTTTAGTTACTAATTTAAAAGCATTAAAAATTGAATTCATTAACTTTAAGGGCTATTGAACTAATTTTAAATTGTAAATAATTAAGGGTTAATCTTTAAGTTTTAAAAAACATAAATCTTATATTAAATAGAATATAAAAAATACATTCTCAAGTAATGTTTAAAGGAAATATTACTTTATGTTTTCTGATACCAGAACTGACGGATTGAAACTAGTTTCTGTATCTAACATCTTTCCATAATTAAATTTTATCAATCGATCGCAAAATTTATAATAGGCGTCATCATGAGTTATTGCAATTACCGTTTTTCCTTTACTTTTTAATTCAGGAATTATACTTTCGTAAAAATATTTTCTAAAATCGGGATCTTGCTCTGCAGCCCACTCATCAAAAATAAAAATATCTTTGTCTTCCAATATAGAATATATCAAGGCTAATCTTTTCTTTTGCCCGCTGGATAAACTTTGAAATATTTTGTTATTAGCTACGTCCTGTCGAATGATTCCATTAAGTTTCATTCTTTCTAAAAGTTTGCTTAAATCATCATTTGAAGGAAGTAAATTAAAATCATCATAATTCTCTGAAAACAGATAGTCATCAGAAAAAATACAAGATATCATGTCTCTATAATCCGATCTGTTTTCCTTGTCAATAATTACATCATTATAAATTATCTCCCCCGATTTAGGGAGGTAAAGTCCCGATAATAGATTAATAAAAGTACTTTTCCCACTGCCGTTACCTCCAGAAATAAAAATAACTTCTCCTCTCGTAATCTTTAAATTGATTGGTTTTAACTCAAAACTAATTGACTCTTTATCATCAACATGGTAATAACTCATATTATTAATGTAAAGATCTTTAAACTCTGGTAAAGAATTAGCAGATATAGATATCTGTAAAGAATCAGAATCTTTCAAATTACCTGCAACAATCTCATTGAACTGATTAACTCTTTCAAATGCAATTTTATAAGCTATAACATTTTTCATGAGATTTATAAAAATCGTTATTGGCCCCATTAAAAATAATAAAGCAACCATAAAACCCGAAATAACAATTTGATCAAGTTTAAAAATTAAAGGCAATACAAAAAGTATCGCGCCAATTATAATGTAAAAAGAGTATTGCCCTATTAAATCATTGCCAAATGCTGACAGCTCTGCCTTAATACTTAATTTTATGGCACTCTCACGGTTTTTGACAATGTGATTAAAAAAAATAGAATCACTTCTTTTAGTACTCATCTTGATCTTATTGAAGCCATGTAAAAAATCATTGTAATTTTCCATAAAGCTATCATCAAGATCTCTTTCTTTATTCATACTTTTTTGAATAGCTTCATTTCGATATACATAAATAAAGGCTAATACTATTATTAGAATTATAATCATTACCGCTCCTTTTGGATAAAGCCAAAACATATAACCTATGCCAGCGATGATCATTATCAACGCATTAAAAAAAACAATAAAAACTTCTGGTAATGATTCCAATCTTCCTATATCTGACATTGCTGTTCTAACTCTTGCCTCTCCAATACGTAAATAAGCCTCATAATTTGATAATCGAAGTTTATTAATAATCTGAAGTGTCATTTCTTTACCAAAATTCAACGTTACCTTTATCATATATCTTTTAAAATAATAGGTAAGTACAAAAGAGGTTATAACTAAAACTAAGTAAATAAGCCAGTCATAATCACTAAAAAAAGGTAATGGTGTACCTGCTATTTTATTACTAACTAACATCAGTAAGCTACTGCTCCATAAACCATTAATTACAGCAAACAATCCTAGCAATGGTAATGCTACATTCAATTTTAATTTTAATACTTTAAGAAAAGTTATTTTTTCCAACTTTAGAAATTTAAATAAATTAGATTTAGGGCTTATTATTTTAAGGTATCATAAAACAAGGTAGGATTCGGAAATTATACCGATTTAAACATTGATTCATAATATTATCTCAAAGATGCAACGAATGTATACTTTTAAACAATCTTTTCCTTACGGGAAACCGTAAAAAAGTAATACTTTTAATTATTTAACATTGTTTTTTACTTCATTTAACCTTGATAAATATTGACTTTTTCTAAACACTAGCTCCTTCTTTTACTATAAAAGCATCCCCACCAACGATTTAGACAAACAAAACTATATTAGCTGGGATTTAATCATCTACCGGCTTAACTAACAAATCAACGTGACCAACTATTGCATTTTGTTTGCAAACATTATAAAATGCTTAAAAATAGTCTTGTAATTGTATCACAAATTATCGATTTTTACATATAAAAAATATCTAAAACAATTTGGCTCCAATAAAAATAAAATGTTTTTTTTTTACAAAAATCTTTAGGATTTAATACTTTATTTGTAGACATTCGCAAACTATTTTTTAACAAAAAACATCATGGCTATTTGATTTGCCTAATGTTTAAAAAGCTTTTTTTTGATACAAGTCTTTTATAGTCAATTTGATTTACCACTATCATCGAATAGTTGGTCTAGTCTATTCCAATATCTACCATTAGACATTAAAAAAAAATGCATGAATTACCGCAGATGGCAAGATCAGCATGCATTCTTACTGGGAAGACTCCTTCTTATGGAATCACTAGATAAAATTGGTCTAAAAAGAAATATGGTGTCTAACATTAAATACAATGAATACGGGAAACCTTTTTTAAATGATGAGATAGATTTTACTATCTCTCATTCTGATAAATTTGTTGTTTGTGCTATTGCTCAAAAAATGAAGCTTGGCATTGATATTGAGTCAATTAAAAATATTGATTTTACTGATTATAAAAATATTATGTCAGATAAACAATGGCAAAAAATTGTAAGTTCTTCAAATCCAAAGATAGCATTCTATAGATTTTGGACCATGAGAGAAAGTGTAATGAAGGCGGAAGGAAAAGGCTTATCTATTCCTTTTTTAGATATCGAGATAATCAATAATCAAGTAATTTACGATAAAAATACATGGTATTTAACAGAATTAACTCTTCATAAAAATATATGTGCGTATCTTGCTACTACTGCAAAAAATCCAGCATTTAGTTTTTTCGAAGCTGATTTTACCTCTGGACTTAAGGAAATTAAAGTAGCGCAAAAGGAGGTTAATATAATAAAAAATTATATTACATAAGCAAAAGTTCATGAGATACATTTTTTGAAAAACATTAAACATCAAATGTCTGCCTACATTTTGCTTGGCGACAAAGGCTAATTGTCATAATCAATTCAATTATAATTATTTCAGAGCATTCGGATATCCTTAGAAATTCCAAAAAGGATTAATAAAAAACTATAAACTATACGTTTATCTTTTTAGAAAATCACGAAAAAGAATTGAAACACTATTTTCTCATTTGTTCAATCAAATTCTAATCAGAAGAAATTATCCAAACTTTTCAAAGTTTTAGCACCTGAATTTTGGCCAAAATTACAGCATCAACATTGATTCAATAAGTCAATAAATTTATATTTGACAGATCTAAGCAATATTAAGAATCAAAACCATTTAAGTACACCTAACGGGTTAATTCTTATAAATTATACAATCAAATTTATCTTTTTTACTATATTTTGAAAAAGTAAAATGATAAAATCTGAAGTTTCATTTTAATAAATTTCGAACCTAAAAGTTATGAATGACAATAGAAATAAAATTATCGCACTTCCTTTTGCTGGAGGTAACAGATACAGTTTTAATAGTATAGAGAAATACGTTCCAAAGAATTTAAATTGGGTTACATTAGAATCTCCAGGCCGTGGAAACCGATTCAGGGAAGATCTTTTAGTTACAGTTAATGAATTAGTTGACGACTTATTGAATCAAATCATTCCTCTTATCGAAAATAGTAATTATGTAATATATGGCCATAGTATGGGGACATTGCTAGGATATGAGCTTACAAAGAAAATTATTGAGAAAAAACTAAAACAACCTACATCTCTTTTTTTTACAGGAAGGGGAGCCCCAGGTTTTAGTCGATTTGACACTAAAAAATCATTATTACCTGAAACTGTTTTCTGGAAAGAAGTTGAAAAAATAGGTGGTTTGCCACAAGAAATACTTCAATGCAAGGAACTTTTGGAACTATATTATCCGATAATGAAATCTGATTTTAAAGCTATTGAAGATTATGAATTTTTAGCCATGGAAAAGCCATTTTCAATTCCTATCCATGTTTGTATGGGCAAAGATGAAATTGGAAGAGGTGAAGAAAAAACATCATTAAATGATATGAAAGCATGGCAGAATGAAACGTCACTTCCTTGCACGTTTGAATTGTTAGAGGGAGATCATTTTTTTATTTTTAAACATGCTGAAGCAATTGCAAAAAAAATATCTCGAACTGCTGTTACTATTGGATCTACTTATGCTTAATTAAATTTATTATCTTTAAATAGTTTTATTGTTCATTTTACTTAGTTAAGATAATGATAACCTAATATATTTCTTAAAAGAATCTGTCTCTTAACTTTCTAATACCTATCAAAATGATAAGATCAGCCATGCAAAATGAAAGGGATAATTGCTTTAAGATCAAAGCCAGTAGAAATTTCAGAAGAAGCTTTAAAAATCAAATGCCTATAGACATTAGAGTTTAAAGGCTTTTTTTCTCAGATTTCACTAAGGAAATATTTTTTTGATATCCTTGGCTACTTATGTTACCCTTTCTGCCCCAATACAATATGATTTAACTTGAGAAATTCTTATTTTTTTCTGCGATGGGAATCAATTTCCGTACGCTTCTGTTTAGGAGGCTTCTTGTCGATTTTTTCTTGATCTCATAAGCTTTGGTACATTTTTCAAGTTCAGTATACAATAACCGAAATTTATCATATAGAGCATCCAGTTCTTCCATAGCTTTTCGCGTTCTGGCATCTTCGGCCTCTTCAATTTTATTTTTATAAACAGTAGAAAGATGTTCGAATTTATGAAAAGCGGTCAGCAAGATCCGATGCTCTTTAGAATTTATTCCTTGCATAATAACATTACTATTTTACTAAAATTAAAAAAATATTAAGGGTTAAAACGTAATAATGGATCCGAATCAGTATAGACTTTAGACAGCGTCAGTAATTGTAATTCTGCTGCTTTCATTTTACCGGTATTTCCCGAGATGCTTCTCAATGCAGTACTTAACAGAATTTCTGAACGATTCCCTAAAGGAAAAACTTCTAATTCCTGAAGTTCATCTGTATAAATATTGGGATCTATTCCTTTAGAATAACCTCCTTCATGTCTGGAATTAAACAGCTTATAAATAGATGGATATAGTACCCAGCCTTTACTTCCGGGAATTCGATCATCTTCTATTGGAAATCCTGCCACATCTTTCCCAAAAGTTTTCCCGCCCAAAGCAATTACATTCATGTAAGGTTTAAGATTATTGATTATAAGCTCTGATGCAGATGCAGTGCGGTTTCCACACAATATGTATATTCTGTTTATTGGCGGATGGACACCGCGCAAAGCATCAAAACTTATTTTTGCTTCATTACTTTTTAAGGCTTGCTCAAATGATTGATCGACATTTCCCCCGTTAGCATTTCCTTCAAACTTAATAAAAAGGTCAGTTGCTTTAATATTTGGAGCCAGGATAATGCTCAACGCGGTTGCAGATGCAATATCTCCTCCTCCATTATATCTTAAATCCAAGACAAGTTCGGTAATCGATTTGTTTTTTAGTTCCTGAAAGATTTGTAAAAATTGCTGTGCCTGACCGACATCAAAATGTGGAATTTCGACATAGCCTATTTTAGCATTTTTATCTGAAATAATTTGATATGGAATTGGCTGGGAAAAACTAAATCCCTGCAATACTGCAATTTCTTTTGGATTGGAAAAACCGGATTTCGAAGAAAATGAAATTGTCTCCAGATTTAACTTTGCTGCACCTACCATATTTTTATACAATTGCTCGTAGTTTCCTGCGTTCAAAACTGTTCCATCGATTTTAGTGATCAGCTGACCTCTTTGCAAACCAATGTTTTTGGCGGGAGAACCTGCCAATACATATACTATTACACCATAATATTTTCCTCCAAATTCGACAAAAGACACATCAAAACCAAAGCTCCGTCTGAGACTTTGTGGTGCAGTGTCGGGCAATGCAGGATGAATCGCATATGAATAGACATCCTCTTTTTGCAATAGATTTTTAAAATATTCCTTAGGATTTAAGGATAAATTACCCTGAGCCGGCATTGATGTATTCCAACGATAATACTTTTTCATTTGATCGTACATCCATTCATTTACATATTCGTTAGAATCTTTATTGTAAATTATTGGTGCATTATCACTTTCACAGGAAAGGATTAAAAAAGAAAGTAAAAGAAAAATAAATATTCGACTGTAATAGGAGTATTTCATTTTTTAATTTTTAATTCCAAAAAAATATTGACTCTTCCATCCGGCCCGTTCGCTCCTTAAAAAGTAAAATAATCGGCTAAATTGATGACGCCTGCCACACCGGAGAACTTACCAGTTACATCTTGTTCTTCTTCAAGAATAATTAGTTTTGATTTATTATTTGTCATGGTCATCGCCACAATAACTTTTTGACCTGTAATGTAAGATTCCTTTGTGCCGTGTTTTACAAGTTCCATTTTTATGGCTGCCGGCGTACTGAATGGAAATTCGATAAAATCACTTGGAGCATCTTTGCTGATATTTTTTACAATCCCTAAAACCTGACCATTGCTTTTTGTAATAATACCATCCAAGGCGCCTTTATAGGTACTGCCTGAATATTTATTGAGTGATGGAAATATAAACTTAAAACCCGCATAACCGGTTTGGCTTAATGTTCCAGGTTTTAAAAAGGAAACATCATCTATCCATAAATTTTCTTTAGCGTAGAAATATAGAGAACTAACAGGTGTCCGGTTTGTAAAAAGGTAAGTTCCCAAGATCTGACTCGTTTTTTTATTGGTGATTACCAACGTTTTTACCTCATCATTAAAAAAAACAAAATCATGCTCTTTTTCTATTTTTTTTACGAAAGCTGTATTGTTTTTTTCGTTTCCTATTTCAATCAATTTGCCATTTACGGTCATTTGAATGGAATCGCTTAAAGCGTTATAACCGTGTATAACGATTTTACCAATTTCTCTTTTTCTCTGATCGTAATAAGGCGTTAGCTCATCATTAGCGCAGGCACCCAAAAGTGCGAGTACAACAGAAAGGAAAAATGCTTTTGTAATCTTATTTTTCATATGCTAATTTTTAGTAAGGCAGCAATTTTAATACAGGAATAAAACCTACTGCCCTTTTTTACTTTTTAATAAATTTTATTGTTTGCGAATTTGTATCGTTGGTTACTAACAGAAAATAGAATCCTTGAGGTAAATCGGATACTGAAATGTTTTGGTTATTGTAATTTACTTCCTTCACCAGATTGCCTGCTGCATTATAAATTTTCAATGCGGTTTTATTGTCTTTAAATTGATCTGCCAGTTGCAATTCTAAATTTTCTTTCACAGGGTTTTCTGCAAGAAATGAACGGTTTTTATTCAATGTATGATCCCCTATTCCTAAATTTCCTCCTGCTACAATTGAAACTTTATCTATTTCAAAGCCTATGAAGTTCAGATTTTCATCTGCTACATTGGATACCGCGAAGTATACCACCGATTCGCCGGCATATTGAGAAATATCGACACTGTAGTCCTTAAATTCTGCTTCAAGTTCTGTTTGTCTTTGTAATTTTAGGGTGCTCAAAAGTGTAAATGTATCAGGGTCTTTTGAAGTAGATCCGTATACCAACAGATCCTGATTAGTATCATAAATACTGGTTTGTGCATTTAGAACAAGCTGTAATTTTTTGCCGGAATGTTGTGATAAATTTATTACTGGTGTAATAGCCCAGTTCTCCACTAAACGAACTACTGTGCTTAAATCATCCAAATTCATTAGGTAGTTTCCTAAAATACTGTGTTCTCCATCTACTATCGCGCTTCCGCTTTCATCAAGGTTTATATTTTTTCTGGCAATCCAGTTTATTCCATCTTCATCTCTGTCCAATAATGTCCAGCCAGCTAAATCTGCATCATCAAAATTATCTTCCCAAACCGTAACCTGAGCTGATGAAACTACAGAAATAAAAGCGAGTACAAATAAAAGTATAGTTTTTTTCATTTTTTTATGTATTAAAAACATGGGCAGAAATATTCTGCCCATGTAAAATTTTAATTAACCGATATTAAAAATTTGTAAACTTAGTCCATGTGTTAGTCCAGGCAGCTTCTGTTTTAAATGCTCCCGTAGCTCCTCCAAGGTTTAACGCACCATCATTAAAGAATGGTTGTGTTAAGGCCCATTTTGTAGCCGGGTTCACCGTAGAAGTTGCAGTACCGATTCCTGTAAAAGTTGTTCCTACAGGCAATGCTACATTGTCAAAACCGTGAATAGAAACTTTAGAATAAGTTGAACCACCTGGCAATGAAGGAGACTCAAAATTAACTCCTCTGTTGTATCCAGTAACCGTAACATCAGTAAGGCTTATGTTACCAGCTCTGCGCACGTGAATAGCATTTTCGTATAAATCAGCTACTACAGTTGAGCTTACACCAATAATTGATAATTGGTTGATTATCGGACGTGTGATCAATGCTGTAACTGTTCCTGTAGCATTGTTATCTAACTCAATACCATTAGAATCCGGATTTCCTCCGCTTAAACTATGTGTAGAATTACTGTCAGCAATTGCAATAGCTTTTGTGATTGTTCCTGTATAACCAAGATCAAAGTCAAAATTATCATCGTCTGGTGCAAAAGAAACTAAATGTCCTGCATTTACAGTTCCTCCAAAAAATTCAAATGAATCGTCTCTTCCGTAAGATACCTGAATGTGATCGATCACAGTACCAGAACCTACACCTCCTAAAGTTAATCCGTTGATTTCAACTCCACTTGCAGCATCTAAAATACGTCCTGCAAATTCGATACGAACATAATTTAAGATTCCACCGTTATGAGCATTGTTTGAACCTCCATAATAAAAATCAGAAACCGTTGGCTGATCTCCTAATCCTTCAATTATGTTAGTAACTGAACCGTTATTTACCTGAGCATCACCCAAAATAACTACTCCTGCAAAATCTCCCGGAGTAGCTCCTGTAGCTGCGTTACCATCTAATAAATTGTAACTTGTAAAAATAATTGGCGCTGTTTCAGTTCCCTGAGCATCGATCTTACCTGTTTTAGTAATTACAAGAACTCCTGAAGCAACTCCAGCTGCTAATGGTTTAGCTTTAATAAATGTCCCTGGCTGTATGGTTAATGTAGCCCCTGATTTTACACGTACTACTCCTTCAATTTCCCAAACTTTATCACTAGTCCAAGTGGTATTTGTTGTAATATCACCACTTACAGTTTGTACTGTTGCCGGATATCCTGTGTAATCAGCACCAGAAGCTTTCATTGAAAAAGAAGAATCAGCAGATGAATCATCATTTTGGCAAGAGCCCAGAGCCAGAGCTATCATTGCACATAGAAAAATTTTTTTCATAATAATTTTATTAATGCTATATTTGCTGCTATTACAAATTAGGCCTTTGGAGAGAGCAGCAAAATATCTCTCCTTAGGTCTTTCTCTTTTTTTAGTAAAGATTTTTTTCAATAAACGATCCCGCTTTACCATCGGGGTTTATACCTATAATTCCGTCTTTTTACTCATAGGTTTTTTTTAACGCAGTAAAAGGTTTACTTTCCATTCTTTTAAAATCTTATCTTATAATGAAGAACTTTGTATTTTTAAAAGAACATCTTAAAGTTCATTTTTACATTTTTGCTTAATGCACTAAACAAAAAAGAAATCTGATACTTACAACTACATACATTAGCTTTTGAAAAACCAAAATATCATGTCTTTTTTTATTGTTAACGGTTTCTTAATACATCCCGCTATATCGGTTAAATTTGAAGTAAAAGAACCGCTAAAAACCTACCGTCTGAACACGAATTGCACTAATTTGCACAAATTTTAATAGGCTAACCTTCGTTGTCAAATTAATTCCACAAACAAAGTGGAGGCAATTCATGGTACTTTTTATACTTGTATCCGCAGTATAACTACTTATAGTCCATTTTTATAGCTGTAATTGATGTTTCGATAATTGGAACGTCAAAATTTTTAACACATAGAAACATAGATTTGTATTGTTAAGAGAGGATACAAAAAGAAATATATTTCTTTCACAGAGTTTGGATATGTGTATCTAAACAAAGTGAAACACCTTTTTTGTAGATGCAGCACCTATGTTCCTATGTGTTAAAATGAATTGTACAAACAAATGAGTGACAATTCGTGTTACTTTTTATACTTGTATGTGCACGATAGCTAATTATAGCTCATTTTTATAGCTGTAATTGACGTTTCTATGATTGGAACGCCAAAATTTTTAACACATAGAAACATAGATTTATATTGTTAAGAGAGGATACAAAAAGAAATATATTTCTTTCACAAAGTTTGGATATGTGTATCTAAACAAAGTGAAACACCTTTTTGTAGATGCAGCACCTATGTTACTATGTGTTAAAATGAATTGTACAAACAAATTAGTGACAATTCTTGGTACTTTTTATACTTGTATCTACACGGTAGCGCTAAAAATCCGTTTTAGAATGAATAATTGATTGATACACTTATCGTTCTTCCGTTTTTAGCTTTAAATACTTCTCTGTCGATATCCTGATCAAATTTTGTAGTAGCACCGGCCCCCAGACTGAATCTCGCTCTTGGATTTGTTCCGTCGGGAACATTCTCAATTTTACTGTAACTATTGGCGTTGTTATAGGTTTCTATACCGGCATCAAACATGTTTTTCATACTGCATTTTAGTTCCAGATTTCTTTCTTTAAAAAATTTGTAACTCACCTGAGCATCTGTTACAGCATAAGGTTTGCGGATTTCCTCAGCGAAATATTCAAAACCCACCAGTATATACTGATCTCCAATTGCATTGTGCCTAAGACTAAACCCTAAACGTTCCCCTACATAATCTAAACCTAAATTATAGGTGTAAGGTGATTGGCCGTAAAGCGGTCTATTGGCTTCATAAAGTCCGCCTGTTCCATCTAAATTAACATAGGATGTCACTTTTGTATCGTTTACGGAAGCGTTCCCATAAACAAATAAATCTTTTAAAATCTCGCCATCACCCAAAAAAGAAAGGCTTTTGTAAAACTCTAATTCTACCCCCCAAAGTTTGGCATTATTTGAATTGATATTATAGATATCCCTAACGCCTGACGGATTCAAATAACCAACAGCTTCAATCGGGTCATCGATCTTTTTATGGTATACTCCAAAAGATAAAATCTCGCCACCAGAAGGAAACCATTCGAATTTTAAATCATAATTATTGGCAATACTGGAAACTAATCCTCCTGTATAGTTATAAATTTTAGCAGAACGAATTGGATCGTAATACGGAATTGTCAAACGCTCGGCAAATTGAGGGCGCAAAACCGATTTATTGTACCCCAATCTTACATTCGTTTTATTCGTAGGACTTATAATTAAACTCGCCGATGGGAGAAATTGCCAAACTTTATCATCGCCCTCAATTTCAGAAAATCCGTCCGGAGTTTCAAACTGGCTCTCAATTTGTGTATAAACATAACTTTCGGCTCTTACTCCCCAAACCAGTCTTGCAAAGCGGCTTATTTTATCATCGAGCATTAAAAATGGGGAATGTATTTTTACATCTCCAACATATTTATTGCCATAAATTCCAAAATTCTGCCACCCAAAACCACCATAATAATAATTGGATCCGTCTAAAAATTTTGTCAGAGATTCATAAATATTTGCTCTGTCAGAGGTTTGTCCCACGGTGACTAATTTTGCTGATTCCTGTTGGTTGGTTGCTTTTTTATAGGTTCCAAAATAACCTGCCTTTATATCGTTTGTAAAAGAATCATTAAAGTCAAAAGAGTATTTGAAATTAATAGCAGCATTATAATTAAGCTCGTCATTGGTAAAATTACTTCTGCTAAACGGCAATCTTGTTCCTTCATTATAAACAGTGTAATATAACAATTCATCATCACCGACTTTTTTCTTCATGATTTCTAAAAATGTCGCATCTTTGGTATCTTTAGTTACGTTTCCGTAAGCACCATACCAATTGATTTCAAGTTTGTTGAATTTGTGACTTCCTTCAATTTTATTCTGAATAAAAGTCGTGTAAACCGGATAATTAGATTCATCTACAGAACCCAAATCCGTACCACCTAAGATATCCGCAGTCTCCTGAGCATTATCCCAACCAGAAATTTGGTTCAATTGATTGTTGTAAATGTGCATTACCGTATTACGGCTAGTAATTTTATGATTGCCCAATTGTATCGCCGCATTGAACATTCCGCCTAAAGTGGAATTGTAGTTGTAATTTGCTCCTGAATTCTTGAACCCATATTTTGCAAAAGTGGAATAGGGTGTCTTTTTTGTTTCCGCTAAAAACTGTGAATTACTTTTGTAATTCCCTCTTTCTGTATGTTCAATGTCTAATTTTTCCTGTGTATTCTTAAAGATCAACGAACCAACAAATCCCCACCTGTTATCGTCCTTCAATTTATAATTTCGTCCAATACCAAATTGAAGCGTTGTTCCCGGGGCGCCATAGGTTTTATAAGTACTAAAATTATCCTGCGTAAATTGTTTCGAATGCTCGATAAAAGGTCCTGACTCTGCTTCGTTTGTAGGTTTTTCTAATCCCTTAATATTGTGGGGATAATCGCGTCTTCCATCATCAAAACCCAAATAATCATGATCCCCTTCTTTTTTGGTTAGTCTTTCTTTAAAAGTACTTTCACTATTATAAGAAGTCCCGATAGAGAAATTGGTAAAGTTTTCCTTTGGAATATCCATGGTTTTTACCTCTACATATCCTCCGGCAAAATTGGCATACATATCGGGAGTTGCAGATTTACTCACGACAATACTTTCAACGATGGCAGTCGGAATTATATCAAAAGAAAAGTTTTGCTGATAAGCATCTGTACTTGGCAGCGTGATCCCATCCATGACAGCCTGATTCCATCGTTCTGCCATTGAACGCACCACCACGTATTTATCCCCCACCGTTGTTACCCCTGTTATACGCTTTAGCGCACTTCCCACATCTTTGTCCGGAGTTCTTGCAATTTGTTCTGAGGAAATTCCGTCAGAGAATTGAGCTGCTTTTTTTTGCTGTAAAAGCATTCCCTGAACCGATGCTGTTGCCTTTTTATAGTCTTGGATGATAATTACTTCGTTAAGCGATTGCGCATCTTCTTTCAGAGAAACTACTAAAGGTGTCTCCGTCCCTTCACTTACTTTAACTCCGGTGATTCTTTGCGTTTGAAACGATATAATACTAATCTCAATCGTATATTCGCCTGGTTCCAATTCTAAAATATAGTTACCATCTATGTCTGATTGTGTTCCTAAACCCATTCCGGTAACATTAATATTAGCACCGGGTAATGAAAGTCCGTTGACATCTACTACTTTACCTGTGATTTTTCCTTTCTTTTTTTTTTTAGCCGATTCTTTACTGTTTACGGCTATATTATTTTCATTTCTTCTGAAATTTAAGTTTGTCAGATTTTGCAAATCACTTAAAATTTCATCTATTGAAACATTTTCTTTTTTAAGTGTAATAAGAGGCAAACTTAAATCAAGATCCTTTTGATATACAAATTGATAAGGTGTTCGGGATTTTAAGTTATCGATAACTTTTTGAGGTGATGAATTTTTAAAATCAACCGATACTGTTCCGGTTTGTGCGTAAATTGTGTTTATTCCGAGAAAAAATCCAAAAAATAAAATCCAAAAGGCAAATTGCCTGGAAATGCAATTGTTCATAATTGATGATTGTTAGTTTATGTAATTAATTTAATTTGTGTTTTAGGGTAATGCTGCTGCAGGAATTCAGCAGGCGTCCTGTCGCTAAAAATGTAAGTTTGGAAGACTTGTTTGAGCGACAATCGTTTTTCAATAAATTTATGCTGGCTTATTTGCTAACTAAGTAAGTATTGTTGCCTGTCGACCTGATTTTAATTTCGAGAGCAAAAGCAATGGTTTGAAGCATCTCATACAAGCCTTGTCGGGTATCAAGAGTTCCTTTAATTGTCAGATTTTTTAAATCATCGGAGAGGTAATTTACCTCAAACTGGTGATCTTTCTTTAGTTTGGTCAAAACTTCTTCTAAGCTCAATCCATCCACATATATCAAAACCTTTTTCCATTCCGGTTCTAATACTTTCGTTTTTTGTTTGTGAAGTAACAAATTATCCGATCCGTAAACTGCCTTATCTCCTCGTTCCAGTAAAACCGTATTTTTCAAACTTTCAACCTGCACTTTACCGGTTCTTACATTTACTTCCGGTTTGTTATCATCGTATGCTTTTACGTTAAATGATGTTCCTAAAACAGTGGTTTTTATTGTTCCTGATGTGATAATAAATGGTCGGGAAGGATCACGTTTGACTTCAAAAAAAGCTTCCCCTTTTAAAGTTACTAACCTTTCATTTTTTGCAAATTGAATGGGATATCCAATTTCTGAATTCTCATTAAGCCATACTCTCGTTCCGTCTGACAAGCATAAAAGGCGGATATCGTCATTGAATGTTTTGGTAACGGCAACTTCAATCTTATTTTTATTGACTTGCGTGAATATCTGATAACTTGTAATAGAAAAAATAAATACAATACAGGCAACCGCTGTCCAATTATAAAAGCTTTTATATCGGTCAATTGTTGCAATACGTATGTTATCCCACATACGCGATTTAGTTTCGTTTGGAAGAATTCCTCTGTTAGGTATTGCATTCCACTCTTCTCTTAATTTTCTGGATTTCATTTTACAATTAACATTTAATGTTTAAAAATCAGGTATGAATTTTATCGATTCAACTACATTAGATTTTCAGTTTATTAAATATCACGGGACAACATTACTGTTAACCTTTTCTTAATCCAACAGAAGATTATCGTCCCTTTAATTTTGAGGTAAATTAAGATCTGAAAGGGGAAAAGACAGTATTAAGAAACCAATTCTGACTGGCTTATAAAAAATAATGCAAACCAGTAGAGCTCATGGTTTTTTACCGTATTTTTTCTAAGGAATTGTAATGTCTTTGAAATTTGATTGGCAACGGCACTTTGGGACATGTCCATTTCTACGGCAATTTCTTTATAGCTTCGGTCTTCAAATTTATGAAGGCTAAAAATTTTTCTTCTTTTTTCCGGTATTTGATTTAAGAGATGCTCTATTTCCTCGAGTTTTGAAGTAATATCATCATCTGTTTCGGATACAATATCAAGCTCTTTGATTAACTGATCATTTTCTACAGAAAAAATTCTGTTTTGTTTTTTATACCACTTAGAAATCTCCTGCTTAGAACTTTTAAACAAAATGGCTTCTAAATCTATAGCAGGATCTACTTTGTTTCTGTATTTCCAAAGATGGATAAATACATTTTGCGTAACATCTTCTGCATCGGCAAGTTGTGCAGTATATTTTTTTACAAAACAAAATACTTTATAGTGATACAGATCATAGATTTCTTTAAAGCTGGAATCATCACCGGCACGTAAACAAATTAGCAAATTAGAACTCATAACGTAATTTTAAACTGTTAAAGAAGACCCTTACAAAAGTATAATAAACCTTATATTGATATTTTTATCAGCTGGTCATTTAATAATTTATTAATATTGCGATATTGTTTTAATTTTTATAATTGATTAAAAAACTACATTGTATTAGTTTCTATTCTAACACTTTAACGCCCTTCATTTACTCTAATTATTTTTTGTGGAGGTGTAAGTAGGTAGCTTTGTTTAATGTTAATGTTAAATCAAATAAGCTTGAGATTGCGACACTTAATTCTGGGGATGGTTTTGTGGGAAGGTATGGTGTAGGAAGGTTTAAAGGCTAATGAAATGACAATTACTGTAGACAAAGATAAATCAGCAGATGCCCTGATTAAACCAGCCCTGATTTATTTCCGGGAAATTGAAATCGTCTACTTATAGTAGTTTTGCTTTACTGATTTTGTTTTTTACAATGGCTGCATCATTTGTAAAATGAATAAAATATTCGTCAGCTGAAGTATGCTTCTATAAATTAGAACTCATTTAGAGCGCCATTTTTGATACTCTGTGGGGGTTAAACCTGTTTGTTTTTTAAATGCAGTAAAAAAAGTTGATTTAGAATTAAAACCACTATCATAACCTAAACTTTCAACGGTTAAGTTTTTTTCGGTTTCTAATAACTTTTTAGCTTTTTCAATTCTATATTCTTTAATCAAATTTGAAAAGGATTTTCCTAATACTTCATTTACATATTGTGATAATATATGCTTTGGTACTTTAAGTTCTTTTGCAGCTTCTTCAAGCGTAAAATTGGAATTTAGAAACAGTTCTTTTTCGACTATAATCGTTATTTTTTGACTGATTAAGTCTAATGTTTCTTTTTCAATAGTCTTATTTTTGTATCGCTCTTTTTCCTGAAAAAAGGCTGCTTCCTGGCTATTTTTAAAAACTAAAAGTAATACAATCAGGTACAAGATAAATGTGAAGGACAAAGCTCCAACTATATAGGAAGTGTAAGCTGCAAAAGTATAGGCAAACCACACAAATGCTACCCCAAAAAAGATACTTAAGAACCACACCTCCAGTTTTTTTAAACTTTCCTTTTCTTTGATTTTTTGAATGATTGGCTGAATGTATTTAAAAGACAAAGCGATATAAACGAACCATTGAAAATAGATTGCTTTTACAATCCATCTGATCCAAATATCCTGATGTTCGACATAAGGATAAAATATTCCTAAAACAGTCATTATAACCAAATATGGTATTATATGCCTGGCCCAATTTGGTTTATCATTTTCTGAGTATGATGTAAGGTATAAAAAAAGAAACGGACCGATCAGAGTACAAGCTGAAAGTCCGATTTGAATAAAAATATTCGATAGGTGAGGATTAAAATAAAAGAATACCGATTTAATAATTCTGATACTTAAAACCAGTAATAACAAGGATAAAAAATAATTCGCGAAAATTTTCTTTTTAGCATTTATCGCAAAATATAAGGAAAGCAAGAAACCATTAAAAGCCCCTAAGGCACTAAAGAAAAATAATAGTTCATTTGGTGATGCCATTTTTATATCTGTTTTTTTGCTTTTATTTTAACTTTACGCTTTGTAAAAGTCTTTCTTTTAATTCGGAGCTGATGCCCTTCTTTTTGCACAGTTTCTCAGATTTTAATTTTTTAATCTGCATTTGTGATGTATCAGCTGATTTTAGATCACCAATCAAAATTACGATAGTAGTAAGCTTCATTTCCTCAGCCAAGATAAAATTTTTTCGTGAAGAAAAAACACCTACTCTGGTAAAAACGACAATTTGAAAGAGAGATGATAAAAACTAAGAAAGATTTACCTTAAACAAAAAAACCTCCCGAATCAAAAGACTTGGGAGGTTTATACTTTTAAAAGCTCGTTAAGAGTTTAATCCGATTTTAATTATTTTTTCATAGTTTCTATATTTTTTTGTTCGTTACTAAAATGTTGTTACAGGTTGTTAAAATAAGACATGCGTTTCCTGTGCTCTTATCTGATCACACTTTGTGGTAATCGAACAGTACTTGTTATCAATTTTAAAACTCTTTGTGTACCAGGTATCATCTCCATAAGTTGTGTATCCTGTATTGATTTCTACTTCTGTAAGTGGAATCGACATTCCTTTCCCTATCGCTTTAATAACAGATTCTTTTCTAGTCCAGAATTCGTAAAATTTATCCAGCCCGTCACGATTGATTTCTGCAAATTCCTCAGCAGAAAAAACATTTTCAAATAAAGAATAATCTATGTCATTGATCTCTTCAATGTCTACTCCTATTTGCTGTTTGCTAAAAACACATACGACTGTATTGCTACTGTGGGAAATATTAAAATTAAAATTACTTCCTAACATGTATGGTTTCCCATAATTGTCTTTTACAATTTTCTCAAATTCAAACGATTGGTTGCCCAATATATGAGATCCCATACATACCATTAGTTTTCCAAACAAACAATTGTATCTGTCATCCCATCTTCTGTATTTAAGCACTTCCTCTCTAAATTTTTGAGGTAAAAATTGCAGGTAATACTCCAGGATACCCTGATCGAAATTACAATCACTTGAATACTGAAACAAATAGTATTCATCTTCTTTCAAATCTATTTTGGGAATAGATTCAAAATCACTAAAGGCTAAGTAATGTGTCGAATTTTGCATAATACTATTAATTTATATAAAAAATTTACAATGAGGTTTTTCATTATATATTTTGCATTTGACTTTACCAATATTTTATATTTTTTGATTTCAATGATACAGTAAGTACTATTGAATGATGCTCTCAGTATTATTTATCATGTCATAATTTATTACGGGTAACAATGACATTTTTTTTAAACTGTTTCATATTCTCACGGAATATATACGGATCTGATCTAAATCAAGCTATCTGCAAATCCATAAAAGACTAGTTCTGAATGATTTATTTATTTTTAAATATATTTTTAGAAATTCTTATTTCGGTTTAAGAAGCATTACTAAACACAGCTGCTTTTAAAGGGCAAATTGTCTTATTCTTTGCAGCAGTATCAGATAGAGACACTCCTTGTTTGATTAAACTTAATTTAAGTGCG
Organism: Flavobacterium collinsii; assembly: GCF_946903285.1. Classification (GTDB taxonomy): domain Bacteria; phylum Bacteroidota; class Bacteroidia; order Flavobacteriales; family Flavobacteriaceae; genus Flavobacterium; species Flavobacterium collinsii. Next base: position 2,449,968 of record NZ_OX336425.1, on the reverse strand, counting down.
CACACTACTCCATTTTTAGCGCAGTTACATTTCGGTTTACGATCTTTCATCTTTTTAGTATTTTAGGTTATCAATAGTGTTTTTAAAGAATAAGAGGATGACTTTATCTGCACGGGCAAAACCTGTCAGATCTCAAAGCTTACGCTCACAGATCTGGTCGTCACTTTTAGAAAAAGACGACCAGTATTTATTTGGATTTTAATCCTAAATAAAAAGCTGTCCAGCATACGACTCTCTTAAGGCAAATATCCGCGCGGTTGCCAAAATTTTACAGTTTTTTACCTATACGTGACTGGCTCTTGCAAGCTTTCTTTCTAGAACCAACGTACCAATTTTATAACCAAAAAAGAATAGAATTGCAGTGTTTAAAGCGTTAAAAACCGGAAAAAATACATATATAAAAAGACTGGACAACCCGAGATTAACAAGAAGGTCTTTTACATACTCTACGCGTGATTCGTAGATAAGAAATACAATGGTAAATACGATCAACCCAATTATAAAACACTTTAAAAAAACTCTTTTATGCTCAATTTTAAATGCAGCAATAAAGCCCGTTAAAATTGTAAATAGTACTATAATGGTATAGTTGTTTATAAAAAATTGTGCTAATAATACAACTATATAAGGCAAGTAATTCAGTATCTTTTTCATTAGTTAAATTTTATAGTGTTTATAATTTTTTCCAGTTTAGCAGGATTCGTAACAAATTGACTTTTTTTATACTTGCCTTTTCTCCAGGATTCAATTTGATCTTTATAATGTATAGAGTTGATCAAACCGCTCTGACCTCCAGCAAGAATTGTATGGGCCTGTATGTTGCCGTCTTTCACTTCATATACAGCACGAAAAACCGGATGAAACTTATCTGTATTGATATTAATCGTATTGATATTACCTCCTACATTATCAATTTTTTCTCCTAGTCCAGGTACAAACAGGATGTTGTTTATACTAAACTTGGACATGTTTTTGTAGGTAACTTTTTTCCATTGATCTCCATAACTTTGAGTTAAGGTGTCTAATGTTCTTTCAAAAATGGCATCCACTATTTTTTGCTTATTACCACCACCAGGAACGGTGTATTTTTTATCATTTAAATATTTTAAGAAATTCTGTAAAGAAGGTTCTTGTTTTACCTGTAATTTAGTCTTTGCAAATTGTTTTGCTTCTTCTATTGTGGCCTTTCTTAACATTTCAAAAACCAATCCCTGATTTCCGTCACCGCTCATATCTCCGTCCCAGTTTTTTAGCTCTTTTACAATGCTACTGTATTTCTCTTTTACCGGATAATTATTGGTTAATGTTTTAAAATCATCGAGAGAAATATCAACTACATCACTTTGCATCTTCTGAATTTCCGGAACTGACCAGTCTTTCTTTCCTTCTAAAACAGAATAAATACGTTTTGCTCGATAATCATCTTTGGAACCATGTGCTCCGAAATAAACATTATTCTGGATGGGCTGTTGGTTCGCTGAAAACAAAAATCCTTTGTCCGGATTAAAGGCTGACCAAAAAGCATTTAAAGGCTTCGTCGGAATGTACTTTTTAGTCCCATCTAATACCTGCCCCACATAGTCAGCACTTCTGGCTGGCAGTTCGCCCGCACATACAATTCCAATATTATTCTCTACATCGCTGTAAGCAAAATTTTGTGGTGGATAACTATAGCCTTTTAAAGCTGTTGAAAAGCCATCCCAATTTTGACTCTTCATTACTTCATACATGGCTTTTACGGAGTTGCTTTTTTCTGCCGCATACCAATGTTGTGCATAATACTGACCGTTTTCTTCTTTTATAACTTTGCCTTGTACGGTGCTTCTGTATTTTTCTATGTAATCGGGTTTCCCTTTTACTTTGATGGTATAATTTTTAACCTTGAAAGGAATCCATTTTCCTTCATAAAGGTACAGACTATCATTCTTTACCTGAAGTTTGTATCGGTCAACCAAATCCCATTCTCCATTTGTAATTCCCCATGAAATTTTATCATTATGACCACTCACTACTACAGGAACACCTGGTATTGTAAAACCATAGGTTTTGAAAGCACCTGTTACCATGTGGGCTTCATAAAAAGCTTCCGGAAGTGTCAAATACAGGTGAGGATCATTTGCCAGAATATTATTTTTGCTCTTTGTTTTAGTGTTGTTTACCACCCAGTTGTTACTTCCTACACCCTGATAAAATTTGTTATTTGTCATTAATTTCGCTCCTAAATCAAACAGAGACGATTCTTTTTGAGTGATTTCTGATGAAGCTGTCCCCGAAGAATGCACTTCTAAGTGAGGTGCATTTACACTGGAAGGCACCAAATTCGAAGGCAAAATAGTATTTATTCCTGCCGGTTTTAAAGGATAAAAATAAGTGATTTCCTTTCCCGGTAATTTTTCGAAAATTTCCTGCTGATCAATATGGTGATCAAAATAAGTCAAGGTATAACTCATATACCATGTAAATAATAAAGAATATTCTGTTTTCCATTTTCTAGGGGTCGCTCCTAAAGCTTTATAGAAAGGATCAGTATTCTCATTATTTTCCAAATAAGCATTTACTCCATCAGAATACGATTGCAGATAGGCATAAAATTCAGGGTTTTCTTTTTTATAGGTTTGCAGGATTTCTTCCGATTTTTTCTCAAACTCATAAGGTTTCCAGAATTTATCTGATTTTAGTGCCCCTGACCATAAAAACTCTGAGAGCCTTCCCTGTACAATTCTTGACACCATCTCCATCTGAAAATAGCGATCTTTGGCGTGCATATATCCTAGTCCATAAGCTGCGGCACTTTTTGTAGCACTATAAATATGAGGAATCCCAACATTATCTACATAAATATCTAATTTTTGATCACTATGGATCTTTTGTGTTCCATCACTTTGTAAAGGCACGGATAACAAACCTGTTTTATAAGTGGTTAATTTACCCAGAGAGCCAAATGGCCCCAATTTAAAAGTAGTAATAAAGATCCACGCTGCCGACAATAGGACAAAGAATACTATTCTAATTGTTTTATTTCTTTTCATTTTCTTGAGGTTATAGCTTTAAATAATAAAATTGGTGTTGACCAGTGATTATGTTGTTTTATAAAGCGCATAAGGTCCACCTCCTTTTACCCTGCAGTATAAAAAAACGATGCAGGGCAAATAAAAGAAGACGTTATTGTATTTTTGGGATAGTTTTAAAAGATCGCGCTAAGTTCTGAAATATTTGTTTTTTCCAGTTTACCATACTCCATTTTGAGCAGTGTATCGGCTCTGTTGTAATATCGGTCATCATGGGTGATGGCAATAATTGTTTTATCTTCTTCCTGAACCAGTACTTGTAAAATTTCTGTGTAAAATTTATGTCTGAAATGAGGATCCTGATCTGCGGCCCATTCGTCGAGTACAATAATAGGTCTGTCTTCTAACAGGGTGCTGATTAAAGCCATTCGTTTACGCTGTCCTGTAGATAAATGAGTGGTTGAAAAATAGCCATCTTTTACACTTACTTTCCCTTCTAGTTCAAACAACTTTAAGTATTTATTTACTTTATCATAATCAACGTCTGTTATTCCGTAAAAAGCATCAAACAAATAGAAGTCACTAAAAACGGGAGCAAAAAGATTTTTAATTTTATCCAGTTCTTTCAGTGGAACTAATTCTCCGTCTATATAGGCTTCACCATTATCAAGGTTATAGAGATTTAAAACGGTGTTGATAAATGTCGTTTTTCCTTCTCCATTCCCTCCGTACACAAAAACAACTTCATTTCTATTAATATCAAAATTAATGGGCCCTACCGAAAATTGATCTTCCCCATAAGAAAATGCATAGTTGCGTATTTTTAAATCTGAAAAATTTCGATACTGTCCTTTGTGTTCTACTTGTGGTAACTGTTCAAGCTTTGTAAGATCCTCTTTTAGTTTTTGCATTTTTTTAAGGGATACCACGGCCTTGTTTATAACCGGAATAATGGTCATTACACTCACAATTGGCCCCATCAGGTACAATAAAACAAAGGTAAAACTCACTTTAATCGCGGTCGGAGTTTGAAACACCGATCCTGAAAACACCAGGATAAAAGATATCAGACCATAGAATAATACCTGACTTATGATCTCACTATTGAGGTATTTTAAAAGTGCATTTACATATTTGGTTTCACCGGTCGTAGCAACTTTCATCAGCTTCTGATCATAGATCTGAGTTCCTTTAGCAGGATTGATGTTAATTTCTTTTGCTCCGTTCAATATACTATTGAAAATACCGATAAAGGTTTTTTCCATTTCCCTTACTTCTTTCAACTGCTTATTGCTGTTCTTTGATCTTAATGCATATATTAATACTCCCATTGCAATCACTATAGCACTGACTCCCAATAATTTTAAGGATAAAAAAGCCATATATATCAAACAGGCCACTATAAGAATAAGTGAAGAAAAAAAGGTGATGATCATTAATGACGCATTTGAAATATTGTTCACATCTGTTGTTAATGTAGCATATACTTCTTCTTTATATTCCTGAAGTTTTCGATAAGGGGCTTTCAGAATAAGTTTTATCACGTCTTTTCGAATGTCCCAGTATATTTTTTGAGATAACTTAATAATTCCGCCTGCCAGCCACCTGCGTGAAATAAAAAAGACAACAATAGTACCTGCAAACAAATAGAGATAATTTTGCATCGATAAGGTTTCGGTAGCCGTAATAGAATTACTTATAATTTTATTAATAATCGTTATAAATGCAAACCCTGACAATCCTGAAATTATAGCCAGTAAAGAATAACCAATTAAAGGCCTTAAAGGGATAAGTTGAGAAGGGCTGTTTTCTGATACATTATTTTTCATGTCTGTTTTTTAAAAAATTATAATTAGTCCCCAGCCCCACAACGCAGGGGGTATCTATTTACTTTATATATTTTGCGGTGGGATGATCCTGCTTTCGCAAAATCGTAATAAGGCAGCTGTATAAGTCCAACAAAGGTGTTGACTATAACCTCAACTCTTTTGTTACAGGCTGACCAATGAATCAGCAGCGCATTCCGTAATAATCTGGGTTAATGTTTTGACCTGCCTGTGAATGAAGAAATGATTTCCGGGTACTACCCTGTAATCAAATTTTCGATTTGTATACTGTTTCCAGTTTTCAATCTCCGGAGCTGTTTTTTCCTCATCTCCCATAACAGCAAAAATGGGGGTATTCAGAATCAGGCCTATTTCTGAATGTTTCTCTTTTTCCAGGATTTCAAAATCAGCCCTCATGATAGGGCTGAAATAATTGTATAAATCTTCGTCTTCCAGAATTTGTTCGGGAACACCTCCTAAAGACCTCAATTCTTTTTTGAATTCGGGATCGCTTAAGGTATGTCTTTCCAGATCGCTGCCATAAACACCCGGACCTGCATTACCCGAAACAATTAATGCAGTAGGAGGATCTGAAAGTTCCTCCATTTTTTTGGTAACGGATAGTCCTAAAGTGGCTCCCATACTGTGACCGTAGATTATATAGGGTTGATTATTGCTTCTCCTTTTTTTAATTTGAAAGACATAGTCTTTAACCGCAGCTGATTTGCTGAGAACACACGGTTCCTGATTTCTTTTTCCTCTTCCCGGAAGTTCTAAGGCATGACATTCGAAATTATTCTGAATGTCATTTTTCAAAAAATCAAAAGAGTAGCAACTTCCTCCTGCAAAATGCAATAAAAATATCTGTATTTTTTGATTGGAATACATAGCTTTTTTTTTAAATCCAACGTATTTGTTATTCTCTGTTACTTTGATGCTCTTTTCTGTTTTTACCCTTATTGAATTTATAATTAAAGCTAAGAGTCCATCGGGCTGCATTAAAATTGGTCATCTGGTGTACTACAAAATCAGTACCCACAGTGGTCTCTCTTATTTTTCGGGTATTAAAAATATTACTTGCAGCCAACGATAGTGTTCCGTTATTTTTGAATAATGATTTTCCTAACGCCACATTCAGATAATAGTAAGATTTAGTCTTGGTCTGGGCATCACTCACCGGTGCCTGATATTCAAATTTACTTTGAAACGTGAAGCTTTTAGGAAGCTTAAGCTGAGCTAATAAAGTTCCTTTCCAGGTCTCATTAGAAAAATCCAGATTAGTGGCGCCTACGCTTCCTTTCTGATTAAAGCTATAAGCATTAATCTCTGCATTAAGAGACAACCATTTTATCGGAGCATACTGAGCCGAGATTTCGATACCAAATCGGGTTTCATCATCAAGATTGATTAAAACGGTTTCAAAAATACCTTCATCATCTTGCGATGTAAAGTATTGAAAACTATTTTTTGTTTTCGAATAGTATATCGAAGGATTAAGGACTAATCCTTTTACTTTTCTTAAAATACTTAACTCTACACCATCAGTCAAAGAAGGCAACAGGTTAATGTTTCCAAAAATACGGGAGTTAAAATCCAGAAGTTCCGGAAAGGGATTTAGCTGGTCCAGGTTTGGCCTGTTGATTCGCTGACTGTAGTTTAATTGAGCCGTTGTTTTTTCGGTCAGTGCATAACTTAAATTTACAGATGGAAACAATCTTGTATACGTACTGTCGGTTAAAACGCCTCCTGTATTCTGGTCTTTAATTTCAATATGGGTATACTCTGTTCGCAATCCTAATAGATAACTGAATTTATTTATCTTATTGCCATATTGAACATATCCTCCTAAGATCTGTTCTTTGTAATCCAATCCATTGTTAAAACCGGCTATTGGCGTTACTGTTCCGTCAACATCTTCATCTGCTGCAAATTTTGTCGATACGACTCTGTTTTCAAGCTTAACTCCTGCTTCAAAATTGGCCGTCTTACCAAAAGGAGTTACATAATCCGATTGTAATACAATATCGTCACTTGTTCTTTTTGACTGTGTGTTTATAATAGACTGATCTCCCGTAGCAGGAACAAGGGTCCTTCTTTGGATGTCAAAATCTTTAGTACTATCCCAAAAATCATACTGGAAGTCTACTGTAAATTTTCTTTCCGGTTTTTTAAACGTTTTGGTATAATTGAACTCCAATTGATTGTAACTTCTATTTTCTCTGGAGTCTCCTATAGTCTGAATATAAGTGTCCTGCATATTCTCTCCGGATAAGTTGTAATTCAGGGTATTCTTATCGCGGTCTTTGGTGTCATTTCTATAAAAAGCAGAGGTAATACTATTGCTGTCATTTATAAAATAATCCATTCCTACATACATTAATGCTCCGTCATCATGTCTTTTCTGATCTTCCCTTTGACTGATATAAAGAGCATTTCCATTTGATGTACTTTGCTGATCTCTGGTATTTAGTCCTACATAATCCGTATAACGAATTCCAAAATTAGAAAACAAATTAAATTTTCCTTTTTTATAGTTCACTCCACCCATTAACCTGTAATCGTCGGGAATTCCCGTTACTAGAGTCATACTTCCACTAAGGTCTTCTTTGTTGTTCTTTTTCAGAACAATATTTATAATTCCCGCGGACCCGGCTGCATCATAACGTGATGACGGATTGGTAATTACTTCTACAGATTTTATCGATTCGGCAGGAATTTGTTCTAAACCCTGAAGTGAAGTCAGTCCCGATTTCCTTCCATTAATAAGAATGAGCACGTTACTATTACCTCTCAAACTTACACTACCGGAAGGATCAACCCTAACAGCGGGAACATTATCCAGCACCTGAGTTGCAGAACCTCCTTTGGAAATTAAATCTTTCCCAACATCAAAAACTTTTTTATCCAGTTTTAAAGATACTTGCGAAGTCTCTGCGGTAACCACAACTTCATTAAGAGAAGTTATATCCGATTTTAACTGAATGTTTCCAAGATTAATAGCCTTAGAGCTCTCTACAGTTAAAGATTTGACTTCATCCTTAAAACCTATAAATTGGAATCGAACGGTATATTTCCCTGCTTTTATACCTTCAATCTTAAACTCTCCTTTATCATTTGTAATTACAGTTTCGACAATGAGTGTGTCCTGCTTTAAAGCAACAGAAGCATAGGCTAATTTTTCGTTTGGATCTTCTGCTGAAAGTGTTCCTGATATTTGAGTCTGTGATTGGGCGGATAGGGTACACATACATAACAATACCAATGCATATATGAATGTTGATTTTACCATGATATCTTTAATTAATTATTTACAATGATTATTTCTTGACATTACTGTTTTTTATAAAAATGTCCGTATTACTTCCCTTTTGTTTAACTGAGGACAAGATCTCTTTTGTATTCGACAATTTTTTCTCCATAAAGTCTTTCCGGCTCTATGTTATTCGCCAAACAATATTCTAATAACTTATTTGACTCTACAATTGGAATAGATTCATCTGTGTATTTGATCGAACTTATGTATTTTAACCAAGGTTCCATTCCCATGGCGTATACGAAAACTTCACTAGGTTTGAATACATCTACCAGTGCTTTAGCCTGCTCAAAATTACATCCGGCCAATCGTCTGGATTCGTCTTTATCTCTGGCTAAGTTTTCCGGCATTAAAGGTCCGTATAACCAGGTAAGTGGTGCTCCTTCACATTCCATTCCTAAGAAAATAATGTCTATATTCCCCATTACTTTATGGATACGCTCGTATAATTTTGGAGAAACATTACAAGAATCTGCTGCAAACAGAACTTTTAATCCGTCTTGGTAAGCTACATGATGGCATAGTTTACTTCTTACATCCAAATCACAATGTTCTCCAACAAATGGTAATCCTGTAATCGAACAATCTTCAAAATGAATGGTTTCCATTTCTCCCAATTCTATGATGTTTTTGAATCCTATTCTTTCGAACATTAGTTTCAGGTTTGGATCCTGCAGAAAACCGCCATTGCTTTTTGGAACGATGATGTTTTTAATCTTACGTCTTAACCTCAACAAAGTCTCAAAAAGAATATGATCCTGATGATTATGCGTTACTAAAACGTAGTCTATCGATTCCGGTAAATCATCATAAGAATATCTTGATATATCCGACTCGTAACCGTAACTCACTAAAGGATCTGCCAATATGGTTGTGCTCTTGGTTTCGGTCAGGATACAGGCGTGTCCAAAATATCTTGTTAGTACACCGTCTCCCGCATATCTTTCATATTTTTTAGATTTTTCTGTGGTGAAGAACGATTTAAATAAAGGAATGTCTTCCGCTTCTACCTCAAATATTCTTGCGATTTCGCCAAATGTTTTAGGATGGTCTTCCATTTCAAACAGTTGGTCAATTTTCTCACTTTTAAAAGGTAAGTTTACACGCAGGATGCCCTCTCCCGGAAGTTTTGGTGTGCTCAGTACAAAAGATCTTGAATCGTCGTCATGCACTAAAAACAGGTTGAAACTTTGAAGTGACTCATTATAAAATTCTGTTTCATATAGTAAAGATTCAAAAAAACGAAAAGAAGGATTGTTATTGATGTCGTATACCAATTCAACAAGCCCTTGTAAGCTCTCCGGTACCTTATCGTATAGTGATGTCAGTGCATATCCTTTCGCTTCATTCTTAAGGATATCATTCAGAGCAAATATATCTTTTCGCAATTCTAAAAGAGGAGCACATTGCTCGTTGGTGTTATCGATAAGCCCTTTAATTTCATCTACCCTTTTTCCGTCATAATCGATAAAAGGACCGCCTAGCATTTTAGGTGTTTTTACGGCTGCGGCATGAATCATCGGATTCTGAACATACGACGTCATAATTTTCAAATGCCTGTCTTTAATATTCATTGCAGCAGTTGCAGGTGATACCAGGTGAGGCCAGGCATACCAATTGTCTACTAAAGGTTCTATTGCTAAATTACGTTTGATATAAACAAGATCTTCATTTCTAATTTCCATGATATTGTTATTTGTTGAATTAATTATGATTAAAATTTTGAATGGTTACTAAGGATTCTTCTAAAAGCGGATGCAAACAGGAACTAAGGAAAAAATCGAGATCAAACAGTTGTTCTGAAGTTTCTCTGTAGCTAACCGGATAGGTTAAGTCTAACAATAGTCCGTTTTCATAAAGCAAACACTTAAGGTCTAAACCGGTATTGAAATTATTCTTACTATAGGAAGTCGTGACTGCTGCTCCGGAAGTTGTATCTTCAACTCTTTTGCTCGCAAGTACCTGATAATTAAATGTCCCTCCTATCGCGGCTTCTATATCAATTGCTGCCATTTCTTTATAATCCTGTCTGATAATCTCGTAAGGAATGGTCTGATATAGACGCGATTGGATGTAATCAGTATATACCGCAAGGATAAAATCTTTGTTGGATTGATAAACAGAAGGGTTCAAAACTCCCAGAGGTAAAAAATTATTAAGAACTCCCAGAATCTGATCCACTTCAATTTCTTGCGAAACCTCTTCTCTTCCGTTGACGATCGTTAGCTGTAAATGCTTATCGCTTTTCTTTGCTTTACTTAACAATTTTTGATGTGCCGCAATAAATACTGCTGTTATGGGAAGACCTGCCTTATCTGCTTTTTGTTTTAGCTTTTGGAAATCCTCTCCTTTAATGGTCATTTTTTGCGTCACACATTCTATAAAATCGTTCTGAACCTCATTTTGTTTTGTAATGCTAAAACCATCCAAATAGTCTTTCCAGTATTGGCGTTGCTCCCTGGCTGTTTCTGATTTCAAAAATTGTTTCTGCCATGCTACAAATTCATAATTCGATTTGTATTTATTTTCTATCGTTTTATCAGCATAAAAACTTTGCAGATTTTGATGTACAATCGAGTTCGTGTACATATCTGTAACGGCGTGATGAATGCTTACAAAAAGATAGGCTTTATCAGCGGTATCGGCTATTACGAACAATCTTATAAGGCTACTGCTATCAAACAAGTCATACGGCTTTATAAAAAAAGCATCCAGTTCTGCTTCTGTTTTCTCTCTTTTGGTTTCATGGTAATCCTCAATGATTCTTACCTCCAAATTCACCTCCTGAGCGGTTACATATTTTTGAGAAATTAAAGCGTCGTTATCTTTTTTGAATTTGACATTTAAAAACGGGAAAAGCCCTAAAAATTCTCTGAACGTACCTTCAAACTTATCTTTAACAAAATCTGAAATAACGATCGGGCCAAACCTTCCATGTGATTGTGGGAATTGCAGAATCCTTTTCTGATTCTCTGATATATCCAGCCATTCCTTTTGAACCTGCAATTGTTCCGATGCTTCATTTTGAAAATCAGCTATTGGAGTTTTTTTCGGTTCTTTTTCGGATTGGATCAGGTCATCAATGGTTTGCTCCAGTTTTGTCTGATACGTTTTTACAAGACGTTTAATTGTTGCTTCTTTATAAACCTCAGAAGAATACCCTACAGTGATCATTAATTGTCCGGATGAAATGATTCCGTTGATGCTTAGTTTTGCATCGCTGCCATTTTTATCGCTGAAAGAGGCTCCGATTGATTCGGTTGAGAAATCAAAAAGGGAATTTTCATTCGTTCCTACTTTGTTTCCAAAATCTCCCAGATAATTAAATTCAATACACGTCTCTTTTTCCAGATTTGATTTTTCATCCAAAAAGTTAAGTATTCCATATCCGATTCCTTTTTGAGGTATAGCGTTCAGGTCTTTCTTAATTTTAAGAATGTTTTCTAAAGGATCTGATGATGATACTTCTAAAACAAAAGGAAAAACAGAGGTAAACCATCCAATAGTTCTGCTGATGTCCATGGCCGGTAAAATTTCCTCCCTACCATGGCCTTCCATTTTAAGAACGGTTCTTTTTACTTCAAGAACTTCTTCCAGTGCGAGTCCTAAACCGGTGATCAAAGCTTCATTGATTTCAATATTGTACTGTTTCGAAATCTGAGTCTGTAATTTATTGGTAAAGGCTTTATCCAATACAAAACTCTCTTTCTGATCGTGATAGTGCACGGCAGCCGTATATTCAAAATCGGTAGGCATTGGTGGGATATCTGTCAAACAAAGCTGTTCCCAGAATAACTTTTGCTTTGCTAATTCCGGGCCCGTAGCATATTGATGCAGTCCCTTCGCCCAATATTGATACGAATCTGTTTTTAATGGCAACTGATACAGTTCTCCTTTTGCATGGTGCGTGTATGCTTCAGATAAGTCCTGTAACAATATACGCCATGATACTCCGTCAATAATTAAATGATGAACAAATAAAGCCAGTCTGTCCCCCTCTTTTAGTTTAAAAACGACAGCTCTTATAAGTCTCTCCTTTTTTAAATTAAATCCGGACTGAACCTCTTCTCCTATTATCTTCATAGCAGGAAGTGCGTCAACCTCATCCCTTAAATCATATAGTTCAATATCAAAATTAAAGGCGGCACTGGTTAGATTCTGTTGTTTCCAGACTTCATTTTCTTTTTCAAAATGAATACGCAAGGCATCATGATGATTGATAACCTGTGTCAGTGCCTTTATTAGTGTTACCGAATTAATTCCATTTTTTGCTTTTAAAAGTACCGATTGATTGTAATGCTGTTTTTCTGTAATGGCAGGATTGGTAAAGAAATAATGTTGAATTGGTGTCAGTAAAATTTCGCCTGTAACTTCTGACTGGTCAATATTTCTCGTATTTAAAGTCATTAATTTCGCGAGATCTTCCAGTACCGGATTTCTAAGGATATGATCTACTTTGAGTACTAATCCTTTTTGCTTTAAACTTGCAATTAACATGACTGCTTTTATAGATTCTCCTCCTAAGCTGAAGAAGTTGTCTTTTGTACCGATGTTCTTTTTATCCAAAACCTGCTCACAAACCTGAACCAGAATCTTTTCTTCGGTTGTAGCTGGTGCTACATATTCAACTTCACTATACAACTCTACACCGGCCGTTTTTACGAGTGCTTTTTTATCCACTTTCCCATTTAGCGTCAGCGGTATTTTATCTAAAAAGATAAAACTGGTCGGAATCATATAATCCGGGAGAATTTCAGATAGAAAAGATCTTAGTTCTTCTATACTCAACGGAGCTGTCATAACAATGTAGGCCACAAGTTCTTTATTTCCCCTTTCGTCATTTTGTGCATTTACTACAGCTTCGTCTATTTTTTCATGCGAAAGTAATTGATGCTCAATAGCACTTAATTCTACACGATGTCCTCTTATTTTTACCTGCTCGTCGTTACGGCCGATATAAATGATATTTCCATCTTTAGTCCATTTTCCTAAATCTCCGGTCTTGTAAAGCCTGTCAGTTGCATGAAACGGACTTGGTATGAATTTACTTTGTGTCAGTTCTTTTCTGTTGAGATAACCTCTCCCAACCCCTGTTCCGCCAATACATATTTCCCCAACTACTCCTACAGGAACCAATCGATTATTTGTATCCAGAATATGAATTTTAGCATTTGATATCGGTTTTCCAATAGGGATGATATCATAATCCGGTTTACTGTTTTTTGGCATTTTAAATATGGTACCGCAAATACTAACTTCTGTAGGACCGTAGGCATTATAATAGGTACCAAAATCTAAGAACGATTTTATAATTTCATAATCAGGTGCTTCTCCTGCGGTGATCAGGTGCTCGACCTGCTGTAGCGCATCAATGTTCATTAAAGCCAGATAAGAAGGTGGTAATGTAACAATGCTGATTTTATTTTCTTTTATGTATTCGGTCAGCGTACTAACATCCTTGCGTGTCTCTTCACCCACTATATACAGGCTTCCACCCGATAACAGAATCATAAAGATTTCCCACACAGAGGCATCAAAAGAAAAAGGTGCAAACTGCAAGCCCCGGCTGTTTTCGTTTAAATTAAAATAATCAATTTGAGAAAGTATTGTATTTACAATCTGACCCTGTTCTATCATTACTCCTTTTGGAAGTCCGGTCGAACCGGAAGTAAAGATAATATAGGCAAGATCTGAAGGGGTTACTTCAATCGCTGCTGCTTCATCATCACCGGCATCAAAACCGGTATCTACTTTCATTACGTCACCCGTGTAAAAATCCAGGTCAGACAGGTATGAAGTAGTCGTAATCAATAACCTTAACTGTGTGTCTGAAATAATATGCTCTTTTATGTGAATTGGCATATCCGGTGCAATAGGAACGTAAGCACATCCTGATTTCATAATCCCAAACATAGAGATAACACTCCATTCGTCCCGGTTTAGTTGTATTCCGACCAGGCTCCCTTTTGTCAGCTGATATTTTTTCTGAATATAACGGGCAAAATTGGTTGCAATTTTATCCAGAGCCACGTATGTAAATTCCTTACCGGCAGCAACCAGGGCAATGGCATCCGGAGTTTGTTTTACCTGTTTCTCAAACAGGGATACCAAAGTCTCTTCAGGTGCATATTCCAGTGTAATATTGTTGAAATCAAATAGGAGTTGTTCTTTCTCTTTTTCAGACAAATACTCCAGTTCCTGAATTGCTGTTTCCGGATTTAAAACGATGGCCTCGGTCAGCTGCTTAAAATGTGTCAGCAGACCGCTCACATATTTCGGTTCAAAAACATCTGTATTGTATACTAAGTGACAGGATAAATAATCTCCCTCTTCAATAAAATTAATATCCAGATCCGTTAATGCTGAAGTCTTTCCTACTTCTCTAATGGATGTTATTTGTTTTTCATCCAAAATAACAGAACCATGGTCCAGTGCATTTTGCAATAAAATCATGACATCAAATAAAGGAGATCTTGATCTTTCCCTGTTATAGTTTATCAGTTTCACCAGGCGGTCGAACGGATAAAACTGACCGTCTAAAGCGTCAAGGGTATTTTCTTTTACACCATTAAAGAAGGCATTAAAAGTTTGCTCAGGGTCTATTGTATTGCGCAATGGTAATGAGTTGATATAACACCCTACCTGCCCTTTCAGATCGGCATGATCTCTTCCTGCTACGGCTGTACCAATAATAATGTCTTTACTGTTGGTGTATTTGTAAAGCAGTACATTCCATACGGCCAATAAGCCCATAAAAACACTTCCTCCGTTATCTGCACAAAGGGTTTTAAACGATGTGGTTGTTTCTTTGGAAAGGTAAGATTTAAGAGCAAATCCGTTTATGGTTCTTTCGGCCGGCCTTGTTTTATTGTTGGTAAAATTAAGTACGGGAATTTCTCCTGAAAACGTCTTTTTAAAATAGTCTTCCTGTTTCTTAAAAAGACCTTTCGCAAGCTGCCTGTTTTGCCAGGCCGCATAATCCTTATACTGAATATTTAGCTCCGGCAGCTGATGTGAAGTACCCGATTCCAGAGCGGAGTAAAAAGCAAAAATATCTTTGAATAAAACGTCCAGCGACCAGGAATCACTTATTACGTGATGAATATTGCAATACAAGATGAATTCACTGTCTCCTAATTGAAACAAATTAATTCTTAATAATGGCCCGTGCTCGATATTAAAAGGTTTTTCTTTATCATTTTTGGTGATCGTTTTTACTTGTTCTTCTTTAGTTTCCAGTGTCCTGAAATCCAAAAAGTCAATCTGAAAATCTATGGCTTCCTTTTCGAGAACATATTGCCTAATTCGCCCCTCTTCATCGATTCTGAATACGGTACGCAATGATTCATGTCGATCGATCGTATTGTACACTGCCTGTTTAAAATTACCGACGTTTATTTTTTGCTGCAAACGAACAGCATTAGGAACAGAATAGTTATACCCTTTGGTACCGGTATCGATCAATATGGAGGATAACATACGGAGCTGGCTGGAAGAAACTTCGTAACTTTCCCCGGCTTCTATTTTTGGAATCCTGCTTTCCTTATTCAGAAGTGTGTATTTACTCAGGTATGAAACAATTTCTTTTTTGTTGTTTCTTATTTTATTGATAAGCCCCTCATCAATCACATCATCTTTAAAACCAAGTTTAAGATCTTCGCCATCCAGAGAGAGTGTTATATTATTCTGATGTATTTCGTTTAATAAATCAACCATGACAGAGTGTTTTTTAGAAGCAAAAGCAGTTGCCTTCAAATCATTAATAAAAAGTAATGTGGTGTGGTTTTACGTTGAAAGCGAAACAAAAGACTTTATTCTTTTTAGATCGTGATTACGGTTTTACTCGTATTTTCTTCTTCCTGAACCGTAACAAATTTTAATGCCAAATCGATTTCGGCGGCAAGTCCTTTTATGGTAGACTTTTTATAAAAGTCTTTAATTTTGATGTCGATTTCAAATGTTCTCTGAATCAACTTCAGCATGGTAACTCCTTTTAGAGAATTTCCTCCCAAAGCAAAAAAGTCATCCAGAATTCCGATCTTATTGATACTGAAAAAGTCCTGCCAAATTTCTACCAGTTCTTTTTCTGTAGCTGTTGAAGGTTCTTTGTAGGGATTGTTCATTAATTCCCTGTCTGCGTCTTCTTCGTAGATTTCTTCGTCTTCTTTAAGCGTATCGCCCACATTATACTGAACAGTACCCATTGAAGTAACATCTAAATTATCGAGAGGATTAACACGTACCAAAAACTTAGTTTTGTGGAAAACATAAGCGGGAGCTGAAATTTTATTCGGTAAATGATCTCCATAATAGTTTTCCCAATTGACATCAATACCCTGAAACCAAAGCTCTCCCAATCGCTGTAGAAAAAACCTGGTGTCATTTATTTCCTGACTTGGGTGCCTCACCATATTTAGGGCAATATGCTCATGTATGTTTTCTTCACTATGCTGTTTGAAGACGCTGGTTAGTACATTTCCGGGTCCAATTTCTAAAAACACCATATTCTTAATCGCCAGTAATTGTTGTAATCCATTAGAAAACTGAACTGTATTTCGCAGGTGATTGACCCAGTAGGATACTGAAGTAGCCTCTTCATTCGTAAGTATTTCTCCTGTGTAATTGGACAATATTGGTATTTTTGGTTCTGATAAGGTTATATTGGAGAATACTTCTTTAAATTCTTCTAAAATAGAATCCATCAAAAAGGAGTGTCCTGCAAGCGATACTCTAATTCGGGAACAGGCAATATCTTTCTCTTCCAAAAGATCCTTAAGTTGGTCGATACCTTCAATGGTCCCGGACACTACGCAGGATTCCGGTGAGTTTATTACTGCAATACTTACCTGACTGTTTAAATAAGCTGTTAGTTTTTCTTTTGAAAGTCCTACACTAAGCATCCCGCCTTTTGGAGCTGCCGACATTAACTCTCCCCTTTTAATCAGTAGGGATAAAGCCGCTTCGAAAGTGAAAATTCCGCTTAAACAAGCCGCTACATATTCGCCTGTGCTATGGCCAATCAGGTAATCCGGATTGAGTCCTAATTGCATTAATGTTTTAGCGATTGCATATTCAAAAACAAACACTAAAGGCTGTGTATGCATGTTTTCGTTAATATCTAACGTTTGTTTTTTAGTATCACTTTCCGGAAATAATATAGCCGCGTAATCTTTTCCGGTTTCTTTTTCCAAAAAGGCAAAACCTTTGTCGATAAATTCTCTAAAGAACTGATTATCGCGATACAGGTCTTTCCCCATATTTAAATATTGAGATCCGGATCCTGAACACATAAAGGTTATTTTTTGAGCGTTCTTTAACTTTCCGGAGAATATGCCTTCCTGATCTTCGCTCTCCAATATTTTAATTGCATCGTCTTTGCTTTCACATACCAGAAATCTACTGTATTTAAAATGATCTCTTCCTGTTTGCAATGTGTAGGCTAAATCAGACAATTTACTATCCTCTTTTGTGGCCAAAAATGTCTTCAGATTTTCCTGAAACTTATCCAATGACCATTGCGATTTAGCGGAATAACGAAGTAAATAATACGGATTACTGGTTTCCGACACGGCTCTTTCGGGTGCTTCTTCCAGTACCACATGTACATTGTTCCCTCCAATGCCAAAAGCACTAACCCCTGCACGCAATGGACTTTCAGTTTTCCAGTCCGTTAGTTTTGTATTGACAAAAAATGGTCCTTTTTTAAAATTTATTTGTTGGTTTGGGGTCTCAAAATGCAATGATTCCGGTATGCTTTTCTGATGAATTGACATTGTGGCTTTAATTAAACCGGCAATTCCCGCAGCTGAATCCAAATGACCAATATTGGTTTTCACAGATCCAATGGCACAAGAATGATTGGTATCATAATTAAAAGCTTTGTTTAAGGCTTCTATTTCTATGGGATCTCCTAATTTGGTGGCGGTTCCGTGTGTCTCAATATATCCAATAGATTCCGGAGTTACGTCTGCCATTCGATGGGCTAAATTGATACATTCGTATTGTCCCTGAACACTGGGTGCAGTATAACCTACTTTTCGGTTTCCATCATTGTTAAGGGCTGTTGCGCGAATTACCGAGTAAATATTATCGCGGTCTTTTAAGGCATCTTCCAGTCTTTTTAGCACTACAATTCCAACACCTTCTCCATTTACAATTCCGGATGACGAATCATCAAATGCCCTGCAATGCCCAT
Organism: Flavobacterium collinsii; assembly: GCF_946903285.1. Taxonomy (GTDB): domain Bacteria; phylum Bacteroidota; class Bacteroidia; order Flavobacteriales; family Flavobacteriaceae; genus Flavobacterium; species Flavobacterium collinsii. The sequence continues at coordinate 2,431,626 of NZ_OX336425.1, read as the reverse complement.
CTTTAGAATAGATCATTCCTTCCTCATAATTGTAACCCGTTTCTTTTCTGGTCAGTATTTTTACACCACCTGTAACAGCTATGGAGCATTCTTTTAATAATAAATTTCTACAAGCCAGGTGTACTGCAGCTAAAGAACTGGAGCAGGCAGTATCGACAATAAGACTTGGTCCCTTCAGATTAAGCTTGTAAGAAATTAAGGTATTGGCAAAACTCCTGTTTGCTAACTGATTGGCGTAAAAAGGATTAACTTTATTATTGTTCGATACTTTAGCATGTAATCTCCAGTTAAAATTATCATTTACAGCCGTATACAAACCTATTTTTCCTCCATAATCTGTAGTTTTGGTTCCGGAATCCTCAAGAGCCAGCCATATATGCTCATGAAGCAATCTGGTTTGCGGATCCATAATTTCAGCTTCATTTTTAGTGTAGCCAAAAAACTGATAATCAAAACATTCTGCATTATCAATTCTGGATGCGGCCCCCACAAAGTTTGTATCCTTTTCTTTGATATTAACCCCCAACTCTTTAAGTTCCTCATCAGAATAGAAATGTATCATCTCACGGCCTTCCTGCAGATTTTTCCAGAATTGCTCAATATTTTCCGACTTTGGAAATTTTCCGGACATCCCTATGATGGCAATGTCTTTTTTTATTGAAGTATTTTTCATGTTTAAAAAAGTATTTCTAATTACATTAAATCAATCATCTCATCTAAAACCGCCGACAAGTCGTCTTCCTCTTCTTCAGTTTCAATTTGAGGTGTTTTATGTGCTTTGATGTATTCATTAAGCTGATCTATATTGGTGTATTCAAAAAGCGTTACCACTGTTATTTCTATTCCGAATACCCTGCTTAGCTCCCCTGCAATGGTCATTAACCGTATAGAGGTCGCGCCTACGTCAAAAAAGTGATCAAATACGCCGATGCTGTCTTTGCTTCTTCCTAGCTGGAGTGCTAAAACCTGGGCTATATTTTCCTCATTTTCATCTCTCGGTGCCACATATTCTTCGCCAATTACGATGGTGGAAAGATCGATTGCATCTAAATCATTTTTATCAATTTTTCCATTAGAGGTTAGTTTAAACTGATCTACCTGAATGAAATAAGACGGTATCATGTAGTCCGGCAAATATTCTTTTAAGGAAGCTCTTAGTTTCGAAGATTTTTGCTTTTTTGAGGCGGTGATAAATGCCACTAAATCATTTTCACCTGTCGTATTCTTCCTAATTTGAACTACTGCATTTTCAATCCTTTCAAGATTCAGAATGGCATGTTCTATTTCTCCTAATTCTATTCGGTATCCTCTAATTTTTACCTGATCATCTTTTCTGCCGATAAATTCTATTTTACCGTCCGGTAATCGTTTTCCTAAATCACCGGTTTTATATAATTTTTCAGCAGTATTGTAAGGATTCGAAATAAACTTTTCATTGGTTAATATCGGATTGTTGAGGTATCCTCTTGATAATCCGGCTCCTCCAATATACAGTTCTCCTGTCATGCCTTTTGGAACCAGTTTGCCATTTGTATCCAAAATATAGACAAAGGCATTATCGACCGGGCTTCCAATTGGAGCAAAAACATTTTTACCCTCCTTTTTCAGCTGATACTGTAAACAGGTTACTGTCGCTTCTGTAGGACCATAATGATTAAAAACCTCGAAGTTGTTTTGGTTGGCATCTTCGATCTTTTCGCCTCCCGCGATCAACATTCTTAAAGTAGTATTGTTACATTTTCTAAACTCCTGCAACATTACTGTAGGAAGAACCAAGACCGATATGTTGTTGTTTATTAAATATTCGTTCAGTCGGGGAACATCTGTCAAACAATTTTCCGGGATGAAATTCAATGTGGCTCCGGATAAAAGCGCGGGATAGATTTCTTCTGCCGAAGCATCAAAAGCAAAATTCAGATACTTAGCCACATTATCTTCCGATGAAAACTGATACTTTTTTATGCTCCATCTGGCATAGTTGAGTATGGATTTGTGCTCAATCATTACCCCTTTCGGCGTGCCGGTGGTTCCGGAAGTATAAATTACATTGATAAGCTGTTCCGGATTAATTTTAGCCGTAAAGCTGTCCGTATTTAATTCCTGAATTTCTGTTAATACGTTATCTATGTTTATGACATTTTTTTCAGTAATAAAATCGTTAAATAAAGAAGATAGTTTCTCTCTTGTAACTATTATTTTCGCGTTGGTGTCATCGATGATAAAATCTATACGTTTTTTAGGATAGTTCGGATCAATTGGAACATAGGCTCCGCCTGCTTTTAAAATTCCGATCAACCCAATAATCATCTCAACAGAGCGGTCCATACAGATTGGTACGAGAGTATCTTTTTTCACACCATGATGAATCAGGTGTACCGCAAACTTTGTTGATTTTTTGTCCAGCTCGCTATAAGTCAAACGCTCGTTGTTTGCAATTACAGCGATGGCTTCGGGTCTCTCCTGAACCTGATTGTTAAACAAATCCATTACAGTTTCCCCAACCGGGTACTCCTCTTTAGTATTATTATACGCATACAGCAATTCGGTTTCTTCTTCTTTTGATAAGTAAGGAATAGAGGCTAATGCCAGTTTTGAAGACTTTAATATGTTTTTTACTAATTGTTTGTAATGGCCCATTAGCGCTGAAATCATGTCTTTGTCGTAAACATCATTGTTGAATGAAATTTCATAAGACAAATAGTTGCTAAACTCTTTGCAATTGATATCCAGATCAAATTTTGTTACGGTTTGTCCAAGGTCCAGGATACTATCAATGTTTGAGGCATTGATCTTCGCGTTGTCTTCTCTCGATTGCTGTGCGTTCTGTAAGATCAGCATAATATCAAATATGACACTTCTGCTAATGTTCTTCTTAATTTTCAAATCTTCTACCAAACGATCAAAAGGATAATTTTGATGCTCAAAAGCTAAGAGTGTTGTATCTGTCACTTCTTTATAAAATCGATCAAAACTACTATTAGGCTGAACCTGATTTCTTAATGCCAGCGTATTGACAAAAAAGCCAATCTGATCTGATAAATCTGCATGGTTTCTTCCGGCAATTGGTGTCCCTATTATGATATCATCAGTTGCTGTATAGTTGTACAGCATGATATTCCAGGTAGTCAATAAAAAGGTAAATAAACTTCCGCCATTGGTTTGCGTATAAGCTTTTATTTGAGAGAGTTCTTCTTCTCCCAGATGTGCCAATAACTTAGTACCGTTATAGCCCTTTTTGTTAGGTCTTACTTTTGAAGAAGGCAAGTTCAAAACAGGCAGGTCACCCTGAAGTTTGTTCAGCCAGAATGTTTTATCTTCATTGATTCCGGTATTCTCCAAAGCCTCTAATTGCCAATGGGCATAATCTTTATACTGAATTCTCAAAGCCGGTAAAACGTCATTACGCTGATTTTTGATACTTTCATAGTAAAACAAAAAGTCTTTTTTCAACACATTCATAGACCAGCCGTCACTGATAATATGATGCATATTAAAATACAATATATATTTTTCATCTTCAGTCTGAAGTACACTTACCCGTAATAATGGGCCTTTCTCCAGGTCATATATTTTAAAAGAATCCTGTTGTATATAAACTGCTGCTTCATCAGTGCTTAAAGTTTGAAAATCAACTTTAAAAGACAGCTCATCCGTAGTCAGAATGTGCTGTAATACTGCTCCATTATGATTAACTTTAAAAACGGTTCTTAATATTTCGTGTCGGTCTATTACTGAATTAACTGCTTTTTCTATGTCGGCTATATGATGTTTTCCTTCCAGTGTAACCTGTGCTGGCATATTATAAGCAACAGAGCCTTCAGGAAACTGGCTTAATAACCACAATCTTTTTTGGGCATCAGATACCGGATAGGCTTCACGTTCTGAAATTTTAGGAATACTCGAAAAAATGGCCGGCTGTGAGGCTTTAATTATTAGAGCTTGTGTTTCTATTGTTGGGTTTTTATACAATTGTCGAAGCCCTAACTTGACACTGAATACTTTATTAAATTCATTCACAAGCCTCATCAAATGAAGACTATGACCTCCTAATCTAAAGAAATTGTCACGTGTTCCGATAGTTTCAATTTCTAATATCTTCTTCCAGATTGCTTGTACTTTTTCTTCGGTTTCGTTCTGTGGTGCAACAAATACTTCTTCCGGTACTATCTCATCAGTGTTTAAAAGCTTTAATGCTTTTTTATCTAATTTTCCATTATTGGTGATTGGAATTTTTTCTATTTGCAACAGCTGTGCGGGAACCATGTATTCCGGAAGCTTATCCAGCAGCGCATTCTTTATCGCTGCCAATTCTTCTTTTTTGCGCGATACGATATAGGCAATTAGCTGTTTGTCACCTGCTTCTGTTTCATTCACCAATACCACCGCTTTTACGATATCTTCAAATTCCTGTAGCTGATTTTCGATTTCCCCCAATTCTATTCGGTATCCTCTAATCTTAACTTGTGCATCAGATCGCCCTATATATTCTATGGTTCCGTCTGCCAGCCATTTGGCTTTATCTCCCGTTTTGTACAGTCTTCCATTATAATAAGGGTTATCAATAAATTTATCTTTTGTGAGTTCAGGAAGATTTAAATAACCTCTCGATACCTGAATTCCCCCTATGCATAATTCTCCAATTACACCAATAGGGACTAATTTCATCTGCTCATCTACAATTACGATTTGTGTATTTGCTACAGGTTCTCCAATCAATACACGATCTGTATTTTTAAATCCTGAAGGAGCAATCCAGCTCGTCACATCAATTGCTGCTTCGGTTGGACCGTATAAATTACTTAGACACGTTTGAGGTAATTTCTTTTGAAATTCTATTACCTGGCTCGTTTTTAACGCTTCTCCACTACAAACTACATTTTTTAAAGCAACAGCGGAAGCTGATTCTGGATCTAATAAGAACATACTTAACATAGACGGCACAAAATGGATCATGCTTACATTATACTTATTAATTAATTTGATCAGGTAATCACTGTCTTTATGTCCTTCCGGTTTTGCTATTACCAGTTTACAGCCCACCTGCAAAGGCAATAATAATTCCCAGACAGAAACATCAAAACTGAAAGTCGTTTTTTGTATTAAAACATCTTCCTCGCTTAGTTTATAATAATCTCTTGCCCAAAACAATCGGTTTACAACTCCCAGATGTTCGTTCATAACCCCTTTTGGTACTCCGGTGGAACCTGAAGTATAAATAACATACGCTAAGTTTTCAGGAACTAGTTTAGTGCGGACATTCTCTCCGGAATATCCTGAGAATAACAATTCCCATTGCTCTAAATTTACTATTGATCTGTTTTCTGATTGTTCAATTAAAGGCTGAGTGACATTGTTAACCAGAAGAACCGGTGTATTTGTATCCTCCAAAATATAATCGATACGGCTTTTAGGGTACTCCGGATCAATCGGAACATAAGCTCCTCCTGCTTTTAGAATGGCCAGGATCCCTACTAACATTTCAAAAGAACGCTCGATGCAAATTCCTATCAGGGTATCTGGTTTTACGCCTTTTTCAATTAAATAATTGGCTAGTTGGTTCGACTTGAAATTCAGTTCTGCATAAGTCATTTCCTGATCTTCAAAAAGCAAAGCAATTGCATTTGGAGTTTTTTCAACTTGTTTTTCAAATACGTCAACCAGGGTAACATCTGTAGGATAGTCTACCACTGTATTATTAAAGTTCTCTAATAATACCGTTTGTTCCGGTGATGAAAGAATATCCAAAGAAGAAATAGTGCTTTGTCCTTCCAGCAATTGGTCTAACAATACTCTGATATGCGTACACATCATTTTGATATAGCTCTCGTCTATCAAATCGCCATTATATGAAAAGTGCAAACTCAGCGTTTCCTGCAACACCACATGAATGGTTAATAAATAATTGGTGTTTCCCAGAGAGGTTTGATCCTCAATGGTCAGTTCTTTACTTTCAGCACTGGATTGCTCTGCTACCGGAAAATTATTAAAAATCCATAAAGAATCGAATAACTCTTCTTTAATAGCATTCAATTCTTTGATCGTATTAATAGCAGTGTGCTGAAAATTTCTCATGACAACATTTTCCTGCTGTATTCTCTTGAAAAACGCACTAATATTTTCATTTTGATCGAACTTGCATCGCAAAGGAAGTGTATTGATAAATAGTCCTAATTTTTGATCATAATCCAAATCTGCCGGTCGGCCTGAAACAGTTACTCCTAAAATAATATCCTGAAGGTGTGTGTATTTTGATAAAAGAATTGCCCAGACACCCTGCATAACGGTATTGGTTGTTACCTGGAAGGATTTTGAAAAATCTACTATCTTTTCTGTATAGGCTTTATCAAAAACAAGCGTTTCTCTTTTATACTCTCCTTTTCCTTTATTTCGTTCTAATAATTCAGACGTAAACGGAATTAAGGAAGACTGTTCGTATCCGCTTAGATAATTTTTCCAAAAAGTTTTTTCTTTATAGGAATCAATTGATTTTAGATATTTGATGTGCTCTTCAAAAAGATCTTCCTTCTGCCTTGCCGGTGTAATACCATTTAAGATTTGGCTATAAAAAGTTAAAATCTCTTTGATTAAAATTTGGTTGGACCATCCGTCTAACAAAAGATGATGTCTGGTCCATATCATTTTATATTTAAATTCACCAAATTTCACCAAAGTAATACGCATCAAAGGAGGGTTTGTAAGGCAAAAAGCTTTCTTGGAATCCTTAATACGATACGCTTCAAATTTTTCATTTGCCTCTTCTTCCGACAATTGGCTGTAATCAAAATCTACAAAAGGAACCTCTACTTTTTTATTGACAAACTGAATCGGTATTTTTACTTTATCCGCTATGAAGCCTGTTCTTAGTATGGTATGATTTTCTATTGCCAGTTGCCAGGCTTTTTTAAAGATTTCTGTATCTACCTGTGAAGAAAACTCTACTGAGTTTTGCGAATGATTGGTCGAGTTATCTTCTTCCTCCATACTGGATAAGTATAAACTGTGAAAAAGAATTCCTTCCTGAGCCGGACAAAGTTCATAAATTGAAGATACGTTCGCTTTTTCAAGTCTAAAATTATTAGTTTTTAAAAAATCAAACAGCTCCTTTTTGTTCTCCTTTATAAAAGAAACAATATTGCCATGGTACTTAACTTTTTCCAGTTCGGAAGCCGTTAACTTTCCCTCTTTACCCATAAGCAGTAAATCACTGCCATTGATCTTAAGATGTAAATCGAGTTTTTTTAATTCCTGAATAAACTTTTCCATAATTTTAAAATATCTTTTCTGATCGTAGTGAAATCCACTTCTTACAATTAATGATCTACTATTTTGCTTTTGTTATAAAATTGCGATTTGAAGCACCGCTGCCATTTTTAAATGCAGCGGTGTTATAGTCCCTAAAATCTAAGGACTCCTTCATCCTCAAGGCTTTCTTGTGTTTCTGATTCAAACAACTCATCAAATTCTTTGAAATCTAAGACATCACTTAATCCAAAATCTGAAGGCGTTACTTCCCTGCCTTCTTTATTGATACAGTGTTCGATCAGCTGAGTTAAATTCTCTATAAATTGATCCGCCAGCTTTTTGACTGTTTCCGGACGGTAACACTCATTCGAATAATCCCAGGAAATTCTGAGTTCATTACCGGCAATGATGGCTTTTATAATAAACTTTTCTTCTATTAATGACGTAGGACTAATATGTACTCCTGAGTTTTCTGATGCCGCTGTGAAGCTTCCCTTTTGGTTTAGTACATTGTCGATCTGTCCCAAATAATTGAATACTACATCCCATCCACAATCCTTTAAGGAATTGCGAATTTCTTTAGAAGAATGCAGGTAACGTAAACATCCGTACCCCATTCCTTTGGTTGGAATTCGACGTAATGTTTCTTTTACCGACTTGATAATATCACCTTCTGTTTTTGCTCCGCTTCTGGAAAGAATTACTGGATATTTATTGGTAAACCAGCCTGTAGTTCCGGCAAGATCGATATCTGTGAATATATTTTCTCTACCATGTCCTTCAAAACCTAACGCCAGTCGTTTTGTGTCAAAAATGTCTTCAAAAGTCATTTGTAAAGCACTCAACATTAGATCATTAATTTCGGTATTGTAAGTGACATTTACCTCTTTTAATAAACGTTTTGTATACTCCTGATTCAGGATAACTTCATGGGTTTTCTTGGTCTCTCTGGTTGGTCGCTTTGCCGAAAAATCTGTTGGAAGAGGCGTATAATCACTGTTGATTTGCTGCCAGTATCCTAATTGAGATTCTATTTCCTCAGTCTCTGCAAAGTTTTTCAGTCTGTTAATCCAATCTCTGAAAGAATTGTTTTTATTTTCTAAATACAAGGTTTCATCTACCGTTTCTTCTTTCAGCAGGGTTTCCAGATCATCGATGATAAATCTCCAGGAAACACCATCTACTGCAAGGTGGTGCGATACCATAAAGAATCTGTTGTGTACTTCAGAATCCGGAGTTTCAATTAGAACAAATCGTGCTAAATCTCCTTTTTCTATGTTCAGTGATTCCTGATATTTTTTACAAATTGCGGTAATAGTTTCACCGGTATTGTTTCCTTCTTCAATGGTTTCTGTTCGATACAGATTAGTGGATTCTCCATAAAACTGTTTCCATTCGTCTTGTTCTTTGGTGTATTTAAATCGAAGCGAATCGTGACGTTTAGCTATTAGGTCTATGATTTGTTCCAGTTTTTCCTTGGTAACCTCTTTACTAATACTTAAAAGAACGGCCTGGTTGAAATGTGATACTGCCTCTTCTTCTCGCTCGAAAAACCACTGTTGAATTGGTGATAAAGGTACTTCACCTTCTAAAAGACCTTGTTCTGCTGTATTAAGTTTTTTACTGTTTTGTTCTACGGCTGTAGCTAACTCTGCTATGGTTTGGTAATCAAACAGATCCTGAACCTGAATTTGATGTCCTTTTTTCTTCGCTCTGCTGACTACCTGAATCACAATAATAGAATCACCACCCAGTTCAAAGAAATTATCGGTAACCCCAACTTGTTCTACACTCAATAAATCCTGCCAAATAATAACTAAAGCCTTTTCTACTTCTGTTTCAGGGGCTATATATACACGTTGGTTGGTAACTGTAGGATCCGGTAATGCTTTTCTGTCGATCTTACCATTTGAAGTTAACGGCATCTGATCTAAGGCCACAAATACCTGAGGAACCATATAATCAGGAACCAATCCCGAAAGATAGGATTTCAAATCAGACTCTGAATATCCTTCTTCAGCAACCAGATAACTCACCAAGCGTTTTACTCCTGTGCTGTCTTCTCTAAATAAAACCTCACTTTGTACAATTCCGGAATAGCCCTGAATCACACGACTGATTTCTTTTAATTCTACACGGTATCCACGGATTTTAACCTGATCGTCTACACGTCCCAAGAATTCTATTTCTCCCAATGAATTTCTGCGTACTAAATCTCCGGTTCTGTATAAAACCGAACTCTTGCCTGCTGCAAACGGATTGCTGATAAATTTCTCCTGGGTTAAATCCTCACGGTTTAAATATCCTTTTGAGATTCCGGCTCCACCTAGTAATAATTCTCCAGAAACTCCTATTGGACATAAAGACATATCACCACTTACAATATAAGCTTCACTGTTGGAGAATAATTTTCCAACCGGAATGGTTACATAATCAAAATCAGGATCTATCTGGTGCAATAATTTTCCAACAGTACTCTCTGTAGGACCGTAATGGTTTACAATCGCTACATTAGGATCTTGTGCTGCGATATCTTTTACATGTGATACAGGCAATACATCACCTCCAAATATCAGGGTGCGTGCCGGCAATAACAATTCTTTATCCAAACGCAAAGCCTGCCAGTGACTCGGTACTATTTTAATACAGTCGATCGGATTGGCTTTAAAATACGCTTGTAATTTCACACCGTCCATTAAAGTTTCTTTGTTGAATAAGTGTAAACATCCGCCACTCAATAAAGAACCGTACAATACGGTATTTCCTAAATCGGCAGCCAATGAAGACATCAATCCGAAGCTTTTGTTGGCACTAATTTCAATCTTAGCGTCTAATCCTTCGTAATAATCTACCAGATTCTTGTGGCTCACCTGAACTCCTTTTGGTTGTCCTGTTGTGCCTGAAGTGTACACCACATAAGCGGTAGTCTCCTCAGTTGCCAATGATGAAAAGGTAATGTCTTGCGGAAGTGCCGCTATATCTGCATACTGAATATCGATAGAAAATACAGGAACCGAGAAGTCAATCACATCAAATAAACTGCTGGATTCGATCAATAAACCTTTGATATTAGCCTCTTCTACCATGTACAACTGACGCTCTTTTGGCAATGAAAGATCAATTGGAACATAACCTGCTCCTGATTTTAAAATCGATAGAATTGCCAGTAAAGACCAATTCGAAGTATCCATCATGATACCCATCAAATCATTTTCTTTCAGGTCATAAGTCTGTTGATAATAATATGCCAATTTCGTAGCAGCTTCATCCAGCTCTTTATACGTCATGCGGCTATCATTATACACAAAAGCAATCGCATCGGGAGTTTTAGAAACTTGTGCCTCAAAAAGCGATAATACAGTTCCTTCACCTGATAATACATAATCAGTAGTATTATAATCTACAACCAATGCCTGCTCCTCTTCCGGATTAAGCATCGCCAGATTTCCTATTGATGAAGTACTGTTTATTAAAATCGTGTCCAGTAAATTCTCGTAATGTGATCTTAATCCTGATACTGTAGCAGCACTGAAAAGATCTGTACAATAGTTAAATGAAAAAGAGATTCCTTCCGGGCTGTCTTCTACAAAAATGGTCAGGTCAAATTTCGAAATATTATAATCCATTGCCACTGGTTCAATCGTAATATCACTAAATTCAGACACCTTAGCATCCGGATTGTTGTTCAAAACAAACAATACCTGGAATAAAGAATTTCTGCTTTTGTCTCTTGCCTTTTCTACACGGTCTACTACTTTTTCAAACGGAACCGCGATATGATTGTATGCTTCTAAAGTGGTTTGTTTTACCGATTTCAGCACCTCATTGAACGATGGGTTACCCGATAAATCACTTCGAAGAGCCAAAGTATTCACAAAGAATCCAATCATAGATTCTAATTCCTGCTGCGGACGATTGGCAACAGTAGTTCCGATACAAATATCTGACTGACCACTGTGACGATACAACAATACTTTATAAACACTTAGCAATAACATGAATAAAGTTACCCCTTCGTCCTTAGCATAAGCACGTAAAGCTTCACTACGGTCGTTGTCCAACCTAAAACTAATATGATCTCCACGGCTGCTTTGAACAGCAGGTCTTGGATAATCAACAGGAAGTGCTGAGGGGGCTACACCACCTAACTTTGATTCCCAATAATCTAACTTCTCCGCCAAATAAGCACCTGATACCAGAGAACGCTGCCATACCGAATAATCGGCATATTGGAAAGTAAGAACCGGTAAATCTGCTTCTCTTCCTGAGGCATAAGAAGCATATAATTCTTTAAATTCATTAACAATAACCGATGTAGACCATGCATCTGTTGCAATATGATGACGTACCAATACCAAAATATACTCGCGGTCTGACACTCTTACCACTGTTGCACGCAGCATATAATCGTTAGAAAGATCAAAAGACCTGCTGACTTCTTTTGCCATGAAGGCTTCTAAATCAGTAACAGCAGTCAAAACATTAAGTTCCCAACGATCCGAAGATTGTACTTTCTGATAGGCAATACCTTCTTTTTCAACATATACCGTGCGCAAAGCTTCATGACGATCGACAATGGTTTTGAAAGCTTGTGAAAGAAATTCTATATTAAGATCTCCTTTTAAGTTTAATAACACTGGTACATGATAATGCTCACTTCCTTTTAACCTGTCGATAAACCATAAACGCTCCTGAGCGTATGATAATGGAATATCTGCAGGTAAATCTTGTTTGCCTACCAGCGGAAGTACCGCAGTATTGTCCTGGCTTTCTATAAAAGATGCCAAAGCCGAAATATTAGTATAATCAAATATGTCTGTAATCGTAATAGCAACGTTTAGTGTAGTTTTAATAGCCGACAGCAAACGAACAGCCAATAAGGAATGACCTCCTAATTCGAAGAAATCATCTGTAACACCTACTTGTTCTACATTCAGTAAATCCTGCCAAATAGTAACTAAAACCTTTTCTATTTCTGTTTCAGGGGCTACATATACACGTCCTTCTGTAACTGTAGGATCCGGTAATGCTTTTCTGTCGATCTTACCATTTGAAGTTAACGGCATCTGATCTAAGGCCACAAATACCTGAGGAACCATATAATCAGGAACCAATCCCGAAAGATAGGATTTCAAATCAGACTCTGAATAACCTTCTTCAGCAACCAGATAACTCACCAAGCGTTTTACTCCTGTGCTGTCTTCTCTAAATAAAACCTCACTTTGTACAATTCCGGAATAGCCCTGAATCACACGACTGATTTCTTTTAATTCTACACGGTATCCACGGATTTTAACCTGATCGTCTACACGTCCCAAGAATTCTATTTCTCCCAATGAATTTCTGCGTACTAAATCTCCGGTTCTGTATAAAACCGAACTCTTGCCTGCTGCAAACGGATTGCTGATAAATTTCTCCTGGGTTAAATCCTCACGGTTTAAATATCCTTTTGAGATTCCTGCTCCACCTAGTAATAATTCTCCAGAAACTCCTATTGGACATAAAGACATATCACCACTTACAATATAAGCTTCACTGTTGGAGAATAATTTTCCAACCGGAATGGTTACATAATCAAAATCAGGATCTATCTGGTGCAATAATTTTCCAACAGTACTCTCTGTAGGACCGTAATGGTTTACAATCGCTACATTAGGATCTTGTGCTGCGATCTCTTTTACATGTGATACTGGCAATACATCACCTCCAAATATCAGGGTGCGTGCCGGCAATAACAATTCTTTATCCAAACGCAAAGCCTGCCAGTGACTCGGTACTATTTTAATACAGTCGATCGGATTGGCTTTAAAATACGCTTGTAATTTCACACCGTCCATTAAAGTTTCTTTGTTGAATAAGTGTAAACATCCGCCACTCAATAAAGAACCGTACAATACGGTATTTCCTAAATCGGCAGCCAATGAAGACATCAATCCGAAGCTTTTGTTGGCACTAATTTCAATCTTAGCGTCTAATCCTTCGTAATAATCTACCAGATTCTTGTGGCTCACCTGAACTCCTTTTGGTTGTCCTGTTGTGCCTGAAGTGTACACCACATAAGCGGTAGTCTCCTCAGTTGCCAATGATGAAAAGGTAATGTCTTGCGGAAGTGCCGCTATATCTGCATACTGAATATCGATAGAAAATACAGGAACCGAGAAGTCGATCACATCAAATAAACTGCTGGATTCGATCAATAAACCTTTGATATTAGCCTCTTCTACCATGTACAACTGACGCTCTTTTGGCAATGAAAGATCGATTGGAACATAACCTACTCCTGATTTTAAAATCGATAGAATTGCCAGTAAAGACCAATTCGAAGTATCCATCATGATACCCATCAAATCATTTTCTTTCAGCTCATAAGTCTGTTGATAATAATATGCCAATTTCGTAGCAGCTTCATCCAGCTCTTTATACGTCATGCGGCTATCATTATACACAAAAGCAACCGCATCGGGAGTTTTAGAAACTTGTGCCTCAAAAAGAGACAATACAGTTCCTTCTCCTGCTAAAGAGTAATCAGCAGTATTATAATCTACTACTAATGCCTGCTCTTCTTCCGGATTAAGCATCGCCAGGTTTCCTATAGATGAAGTACTGTTTATTAAAATCGTGTCCAGTAAATTCTCGTAATGTGATCTTAATCCTGATACTGTAGCAGAACTGAAAAGATCTGTACAATAGTTAAATGAAAAAGAGATTCCTTCCGTACTGTCTTCAGCAAAAATGGTCAGATCATACTTCGCAATATCATAATTCATTGCCACTGGTTCAATCGTAATATCACTAAATTCAGACACCTTAGCATCCGGATTGTTGTTCAAAACAAACAATACCTGGAATAAAGAACTTCTGCTTTTATCTCTTGTTTTTTCTACACGGTCTACTACTTTTTCAAACGGAACCGCGATATGATCATACGCTTCTAACGTGGTTTGTTTTACCGATTTCAGCACCTCATTGAACGATGGGTTACCCGATAAATCACTTCGAAGAGCCAAAGCATTCACAAAAAATCCAATCATAGATTCTAATTCCTGCTGTGGACGATTGGCAACGGTAGTTCCGATACAAATATCTGACTGACCACTGTGACGATACAACAATACTTTATAAACGCTTGCTAATAACATGAATAAGGTTACGCCCTGTTCTTTCGCATAAGCTCGCAAAGCCTCACTGCGATCACTGTCCAACTTAAAGCTAATATGATCTCCACGGTTGCTTTGAACAGCAGGTCTAGCATAATCAATAGGAAGTGCAGACGGAGCTACACCACTTAATTTGGACTCCCAATACCCTAATTTCTCTTCTAAAACAGCACCCGATAATTCTGAACGCTGCCAAACCGAATAATCGGCATATTGAAAATTAAGAACTGGTAAATCGGCCTCTCTTCCTGAGGCATAAGAAGCGTATAATTCTTTAAATTCTTTAACAATTATAGATTCAGACCAACCGTCTGTTGCAATATGATGACGTACGATCACTAAAATATGTTCTGCCTCCGCTACTTTAATAACAGTAGCACGCAGCATATAATCTTTTGATAAATCAAAAGGTTTTTTTATCTCATCAGCAATAAGATCCTGATAATCGGCATCCGCAGCAACCACATTCAGTTCCCAGCTATCAGCCGGTTGTACCACCTGATAAGCAACACCTTCATTTTCTACAAATACGGTGCGTAAGGTTTCATGACGATCGACAATGGTTTTTAAAGCCTGAGAAAGGTAGGCTGTATTTAATGCTCCTTTTAAGTTTAATAAAACCGGCATGTGATAGTGCTCACTTCCTTTTAATTTATCGACAAACCACAAACGTTCCTGCGCATAAGATAATGGAATCGCTTCGGGTAAATCTTGTTTGGTCACCAAAGGAAGTACGGAATTAGCATCCTGTTTTTCAATAAAATAAGCCAAATCAGAAATCGTCGGATTACTAAATACGTTTGTAATGGTAAGCCCAATGTTCATTGTGTTTTTTATAGCCGATATTAATCGCACTGCTAATAAGGAATGTCCTCCCAGTTCGAAGAAATTATCAGTGATACCAACCTGCTCTGCTTTTAGTAGATCCTGCCAGATGACAACCAATTCCTCTTCTGTTTTTGTCGTTGGTGCTACATATTCGTATTCTCTGCTAAATACTGGATCCGGCAGTGCTTTTCTGTTTACTTTACCATTTGATGTTAATGGAATTGCATCCAGCTCTACCATAATTCCCGGAATCATATACCCCGGAATATGTTCTCTTAAATAGGCAATAACCTCGTCTTTTGTTTTACCTGCTGTAAGAACGATATACGCTATCAGTTCATTTACACCGTAAGCGTCTTCTCTCGCAATAACAACTCCCTGACGTATAGCTGGACAGCTGTTTATCACGGTATCCAATTCTCCCAATTCAATTCGGTAACCTCTAACTTTTACCTGACTGTCTTCTCTTCCAAGGTATTCTATATTTCCATCCTGAAGCCACTTTGCATTGTCACCGGTTCGATACAATTTTCCTTCTCCAAAAGGATTGTTTACAAATCTAAAAGCATTAAGTTCCGGAAGATTGATATATCCTCTGGCTACCTGAACACCTCCTATATAAAGTTCTCCAGTAACACCTTTGGGTTGTACATTCATTTCACTATCCAGAATATAAATCTGAGTGTTTGCTACTGGTTTACCTATTGTAATACGTCTTAAATCTATTGCCTTTAAAGGAATAATACAGCTTGTTACATCTATAGAAGCCTCTGTAGGTCCGTATAAATTACTCAAAATAACATTCGGCAATACTTTTTGAAAATCTTCTGCCTGGCTTATTTTTAGAGCCTCTCCACTACACACCACATTTTTCAGACTGCTGCATTTAGTAACATCGATATCCAGTAAAAAGGCGCTTAACATAGAAGGTACAAAGTGAATCATTGTAACCTGATGTGTCGCAATCAATTCTCTTAAATAATCACTGTCCTTATGTCCTTCCGGTTTTGGAATGACTAGTTTACAACCGGATAACAGAGGAAGAAAAAATTCCCAAACTGATACATCAAAACAAAAAGTAGTTTTTTGTATCAATACATCGTCAGCCGTTAAATTATAATATTCCTTCGCCCATAATAAACGATTCACTAAACCACGTTGCTCATTCACTACTCCTTTAGGGTTTCCTGTAGATCCCGAAGTATAAATTACATAAGCTGCGTTGGAAACCGGTATTGCTACGTTAGGATTCGCTTCTGACTGATTTGCAAATATTGTATCCTGTTCGTCCAGATTTAGTATTGCAATATCTTCCAGAAAATTAACTTTACTAATACTACCTTTATTTACAAGTACAGCCTCTGCCTTTGTATCTTTTAAGATGAAATCAATTCGCTCTGCCGGATAATGAGGATCAATTGGTGCATAAGCTCCGCCGGATTTCATAATACCCAACATCCCTATAACCATTTCAAAAGAACGCTCTATACATAGCCCAACTATAGACTCTGTCGTAACTCCTATACTGCGTAAATAATGGGCAACCTTATTGGCGCTTGCATTTAAAGCTGCATAGGTCATCGTTTCTCCTTCATAGGCCAAAGCAATTCCTTCCGGATTACTGGCAACTTGTGTTTCAATCAAGTCAACAATCGTAATATCGGTAGGATAATTGTTTTTTGTGGCATTAAAATCCACCAATAATTCTTTTTCTTCTTCTTTACTGATGTAAGTTAATTGACCTATTGGAGTTTGCGGCTGAGATAATACTTCTTTTAAAATTTGTTGATAATGTCTTATTAAGCCTTCAATCATTTGATATTCGTACACTTCTGTATTGTAAGAAATATCTAAAATTAACTGCTCTCCGGCTTCTCTGAAATTAAGTTCTACATCGAATTTTGAAACTGTTTCTCCTAAATCAACAATTGTATCGCTTTTTGCCGCTGGTATTTCGACCGTTTCATCATTTTCTGCCGTATTCTGAAGTACTAATAAAACATCAAATACACTGCTTCTTCCCGCATCTCTTTTGATATTTAGATTTTCTACTAAACTATCAAAAGGATACATTTGATGATTAAACGCTTCCAGTGTCTGCTCTTTAATTCTTTTATAAATCGAGGTAAAATTTTCCTGAGTATTTATGGTGTTGCGCAAAGCAATTGTATTCACATAAAAACCAATCTGATTGGCCAAATCTGCATGATCACGACCTGCTACCGGGCTTCCGATAATAATATCTGAATCTGAGGTATATTTATGCAAAAGAATATTGATGGTCGTTAGTAAACCGATAAAAGTACTGCTGTTATTCTCTTTTGTAAAAAGCTGAAGCATAGCAGTTGTTTCTTTAGAAATATAGGCTCTTAAGCTTCGTCCTTTGTGTGTTTTTACAGAAGGTCGGCGTTTTTCTGAAGGAAGATCCAGGACAGGCAGCTCACCTGCAAGACTTTCCATCCAATACGTTTTATCTATAGTTGAACCAGCTGTATTTATTTGTAATGCCTGCCAATTTGCATAATCTTTATATTGAATTGCCAGAGGTGCAAGATCAGCTGCAGTCCCGTTGACAAAAGACTCATAAAATGCAAATACATCTTTTGCCAATACATTCATAGACCAGCCATCGCTAATAATATGATGCATGTTATAATAGAAAACATAAGTTTCCTCTTCTGTCTGTAATAAGCTTACGCGGAATAAAGGCCCTTCTTCTAAATCAAAGGGTACGTATGAATCTGTATTGATATAACGGGTTACGCTTGCTTGTTTATCATCAGCATTCCTGAAATCAACATAAGACAGCTTAAAATTTACTGCTGCTGTTGGCTGCACGTATTGTCTAATGTCACCGTTCTCCTCCATTTTGAAAATAGTACGTAAGATCTCATGACGCTCTATAGTCGCTGTAATGGCTTTTTGAAGGCGTTCGATATCATAACTCCCTTTTAGAGTGGTATGCATAGGCATGTTGTATACGGCAGACCCTCCTTCAAACTGACTTAAAGTCCAAAGTCGGCGTTGTCCTGCTGATACCTCATAACTTTCTGATACAGGAACAGATGAAATCACTTCAAAATTAAACTTCGAACTGTTTTTACTACTTTTAAGTAAGGCGATAAGACGATCTTTATTGGTTGAAATATCGATTTTATCTTCTGCTGTAAGAGCAGCTGTGTTTCCTGTTACTCTTAAATTTTCTTCTAAATCATCCAGGAAAATTTGTACTTCTTTATTGGATAGACTGGTAATTATTGATTTGATATCTTTCATCTTAAAAGGGTTTTCTAAATACTGTATTTTTGAATTAATAACTGTGATAATTAAAATGGCCAATTTGTAACACCAAACACATTGTTCTAAAAGACAATGTGCTGTGATGTTTTTACTATGTTGTAAAAACTAAATTTTGATTTTGTAAGGAATGGTCCAATTGAGAGATATTCTATACTGTGTTGCAAGTACAAAAGATCACTTTGGTGAATAACTCCACATGGGATGTGGATGCTACTCTTTTTGAAAAGGAAAACTAAAAACTACGCCTTAGCAAAGACGTTTTCTGTTGGATTGGATAGATATGACAAAGGAATGATGGCTGAGATATTCTGACGCAAAGAACTTAGTCTTACACTGATTCTATGCTGATTGTCGACTCTGAAAACTTCACATTCAAGTCCGGATAATTCTCCATGCTCGATTTTAAGTTTATCTCCTATTTTGGGTAGTGCCGGTTCAATCTGAACATCTGTGATGTCTTTTACCTGGGTAAAAAGCCTGATATGATCGATTTCTTCTTCGGAAACTTTTCCATATTCTCTGCCAAAAGACAAATAAGAACAGCCACTCTCTACATTTAAGGCATCATGAAAGTCTTTATTGGATTTGATCTTGACAAAGACATAACTGGGAAATAATGGAATCTCTATTTTCTTGATTCTGTCACTCCATTTTCTAATACTGGTGGCCATTGGCAAAAAAGCTTCAATATTTCTTTCTATTAACTCTTTATAGACTTTACTCTCATGTCTGTACCTTACGTAAAGAACATGCCAACCTTGTTTTTGATCCATACTATTTGGTTTTTTCGTCACCGGACATAGCTGCGCTATTACCAGTCACATGGTTATTTTTTTTAGAGATACGTTTTTTGGTTTAATAGCTTTACCTTTTTACTTTAAAGTAACTTTGGTAATAATGTTTTTGTTGAAACTCTCTAGGCAAATTATATTGTGTTTTGAGAGTGTTGTAAAAATCGGAATGTTGAGGACTCAACTACTTATTTTTACTGAAGTAAATTTACAATACAGGTTTTCAAATTCTACTACACCAAAGTGTAGTTCAACTTGTTAGCATCAAATACTACCTTATTGGGTAGTTTGGAGTTTGGAGTCGAAAGCTCAAAATCTTCCGGTGTAACTAAATCTTTGTTCTCGTTGTAGAAATCGATCAGTCCGGCATAAGACATCGATACCGGTATAGTTTCAGAACCCAGGTATTCGATTGATTTTCCAACAACCTTTGCTTTAATACCCATTAGAGTCAATACACGAAGCAATTTGGCATCTATCTCGGCAAAAGCCATATTGTCTTTGTGTTGGCAAACCGGAGCAATGGCACAAACCAATAGTTTTTTTAGCAGGTTCACATCACGAACGCCTTTTTTGATGGCAAAACGTCCAATATGCCATATTTCATTTATTGCATTTCCTTCAGCACAAATAAAAGGATTGATGCCAAACATTTTCTGAATTGGAAGCGGTGTGATGAAATCCCATTTTAATACTCTAATAGTTCCCACAAGATCTCCAAGATCATTTTTGAAAGCGAAGATTTTTGAGTTCTCTAAGAATCCCATCTCTTCCTTATAAACGGCATCAATATCATTTTGATAATGACCAGGAAGAATTTCATTGGAATGGTGATTGAAGTTTTCTGTGACTACAAATTTTGACATTAAAAGGATGTCATTTTGACTAATTTCTGTGTGGTGGTTTTTGGCGAGTTTCATAGTATTTGTTTTCTCCAAAACTATCACCACAAGTTACGCTTCATATTACACAAAATACTAGTTTACAGTATTTTAAACAAAAACTACCTTTAAGTGTAGTTTTTGAAACGACATTTTTTTGTCAAAAAAAAGCGTCAAAAAAACGAATATATTTACCCGCTCGATTAAAAATTATATTAGAGCAGGATTAAATTTTTTAATATCATATCTGCAATTTTCCTATATTCACATCCTGTTAAAAAAATACTAAAATATGGTAATTGAAAACGACTTTTTTTCCTCAAACAACACCGTTCAGAAGATCTCTGAAGACGAAAAAGGCAGACTTGGAGATTATTTAGAACTGGTCAGGGCGTTTGCCAGAACTACTTACAGCAGTATTTATATTATTGACTACGAAAAAAAAGGTTTTGAGTATGTGTCCGAAAATCCATTGTTCTTATGCGATCATACGCCGGCAGAAGTTCAGGAATTAGGTTATGCCTTTTACTTTAAGTACGTGGTGAAAGAAGACCTAGATTTATTACTGAAAATCAACACTATAGGATTTGATTTTTATCAAAATATTCCTGTAGAGGAGCGCATACATCATACAATTTCATATGACTTTAGGTTAAAAAATCCCAGTGGAAAGACTTTTTTGGTCAATCAGAAGCTGACTCCCGTTTTTTTAACCAATGATGGTAAGATCTGGAAGTCTATTTGTATTATCTCTCTTTCTTCTGAACTGCAGTCCGGGAATATCAAAATTTATAAAAAAGGGGAGAATAAGATCTATAACTATGATCTGGAAGGAGGTTTTTGGAAGATGATGAAAAAAATAGAACTTACCAGCCGTGAGAAGGAGGTTTTGCAATATTCGATTAGAGGTTTTACCATTGCCAATATGGCCGAAAGTATGTTTGTCTCCGCTGATACGATTAAATTTCACAAGAGGAAATTGTTCACCAAACTAGGTGTTGGCAATATTGCAGAGGCAATAGCTTATGCAACCAGTAATAAACTGATTTAAATCACATTCTTTAACACATAGAAGAATAAGTTGTTCTATGTGTTTAAATATTCTTTCACGCAGATTCTGCAGATTTTTTAATCTAATTATCTTCTGCCTTACAATCTAATAATCTTGCAATGGACTTACTCAGGGGCGTTTATTTAAACACATAGAAACATAGCTTTTCCAGCTGAAATTAAGACGTTTTCACTTCAAATAAAACGCAGAGTCCTACGCGAAAGAAATATGCCTCTATTAGACACTCTTTACTCTTTACTCTTTACTCTTTACTCTTTACTCTTTACTCTTTACTCTTTACTCTTTACTCTTTACTCTTTACTCTTTACTCTTTACTCTTTACTCTTTACTCTTTACTCTTTACTCTTTACTCTTTACTAAAACCCGTGTCTCCATGTGGTAAATATTCTTTCACGCAGATTCTACAGATTTTTTAATCTAATTATCTTGTGTCTATTATCTTGCGTCTCACAATCAACTTAATTCATCGACAATTACTCCATCATATAAAAAACATAGCTTTCACACTCTTTAAAGAACATAAAAGCTATATTTCTAAATACTGGTCATTATTTCAACCCACACCTAATGGGTTTCTTTAATACGCTATAAATCCTCGTCTATAATAGCGGACAGATAAAACTCAGGGAATTTCTTGAATTTTTTACCCGTCGCAATGTTAAAGAGCAAGTGGGTGCATAAGGCCGCTACCGACCAGGAAGCGATGGCCATTTGTGGCGGTGACTGACATCCTTTTTCGATTTTGTATTTTTCAATAATGCTATCCATCCATTTTTGCGGATTTCCCCAGAATCTCAGGTAACTTGAGGCGTAATCCATCATAGTTGCATCATTAAATTCCTCATCCTGATTGGCCAGCGCATTCAAAAGAAGACCATCTCTGGCGATAACAGTAACCAGACTTCCCCATCCTATATTATAAGGATGCAGAACCGGAATATCAAGCTTTTGGCAAGCCGTATCAAATATGAGTGGTACCGGAGAAGAAAAGTCCAGTGTATTGATTGCTGCTTTATGACCATTAATATGATCTCCTATGTTTTCAACAGTTAAGAAAAAATCGAGACAATTGATTTCTGCATTTTTATTAATCGATCTCAATCGTCTGGCCAAAGCATCTACCTTGTTTGAATCGACATCATCTTCGGTGTAATTTTGTCGGCTTAAATTAGACCGCTCTACCAGATCACCATCAACAATGGTAATTTTTTCAAAACCAAAACGCAACGCACATTCCGCAATTACGCTTCCAATGCCACTCCCTGCCAGTAAAATGGGGAAGTTTTTTATAATTTCTTGTTCTTCATCTGTCAGATAAAGTTTATTTTTTGAATAACGATCATCCATAGTACGTATTTTTTATTCAAAATTAAACATAAACAAGAGGCACCCTTTTAACCAAAAAGGTAGTTTTTATCGGTTCAACCCTTATAAACACTAATTTCTTGCCTCTTAAAACACTTATCCATTGTAAATCAAACAATTATACAATAATTCATTTGCAAACGATAATCATATTAGATTTTTAGCGGAATAACCCTGATGTTCAGACAGT
This sequence comes from Flavobacterium collinsii, assembly GCF_946903285.1. Taxonomy (GTDB): domain Bacteria; phylum Bacteroidota; class Bacteroidia; order Flavobacteriales; family Flavobacteriaceae; genus Flavobacterium; species Flavobacterium collinsii. The sequence goes on along the minus strand of NZ_OX336425.1, from coordinate 2,408,800 downwards.
TCTTCTTTTAAACTTCAACGCACTACAGAACACGTATATGTTGCCTCAAACTAAATTACGAAAGGCTATAAAACAAAAAAACAGTTACAAGAACACTCTCGTAACTGTTTCATTTAGTTGTTTATATCTGATCATTTCTTTCCTTTTTTAGGAAGAGACCACAATCTTAAAAAAACAATTCATCTCCTGCCACTGAAGAAATCAGCGGCTGATTGTTTAAGATTTGTATGGATTCTATGTGGCGCGCAAGATTGTTAATAGTGGGTTCATTGTACAATTCTTTAAGTTCAATTTTAATATTGAATTCTTTCTGAATTTTAGAAATTACCTGCGTTGCCTTTAGACTGTGTCCGCCAAGCGCAAAGAAGATATCCCCGACTCCTATTTTGTCTTTCTGTAAAACGTCCTGCCATATTGTAACCAGTTTTTCCTCTGTTTCATTAGAAGGAGCGATATATTCCTGCTGAATAACATCAGCTGAACTCACCGCCGGTAAAGCATTTTTATCGATTTTTCCGTTGGGTGTAAGTGGTAAGTGGTTTAAGAATACAAAGTAACTCGGTACCATATAATCAGGGAGTTCACGTCCCAATGCCAATCGAAGCTGTTGTTTGTCTACCGCCGAAGTGCTCACCAGATAACTCACAATTACAGGATCACCCTGAACTGTTGCAGTGACTACGACACACTGGTCGATGCCTTCCTTAGCCTGCAATACCTGCTCGATCTCACCAAGTTCAATGCGATAACCTCTGATTTTGACCTGACTGTCTTTTCTACCGATGCATACGACGGTGCCATCAGGTAACCATTTACCCAAATCTCCGGTTTTGTATAGTTTAGTGCCTTCTTTGAAAGGGTTTTCAACAAACTTTTCTGCCGTTAGTTCCGGTTGGTACAAATAGCCTCTGGACAATCCATCACCCGAAATACAGATTTCTCCAATAACTCCCACTGGCTGTAAGGCCAAAGCATCTGAGAGAATGTAAAACTGAGTATTGTCTATCGCTTTTCCAACAGGAACTGAACTCTCATAAGAACCTTCAACTCTGTAATAACTGCTATAAGTAGTATCTTCTGAAGGACCATATAAGTTTCTCAGAGCAATCCCTGAATCTTTGAAATGATTGGCGATACTCACCGGAAAAGCTTCCCCTGCAAGGTTAATTCCAACCGCATTTTCAAAGGAAGTCCCTTTTTCGATAAGCGTGTGAACCACAGAAGGAACGGTGTTGATCAGTACGTTTTGATCGTTTTGGATATAATCTCCAATGGCCAATCCGTTGGTTAATAAGCGTATTTTCTTGCCGATACTAAGCGGATAGAAGAACTCATAAACCGATAAATCAAAACAATGTGATGTTACTGCGTAAAGAATCTCAAAGTTGGTATCACTAAATTCTCTCTGTGACCAGTGCAGCATTTTTGAAGCATTCTGATGGGTAATCATTACTCCTTTTGGTTTGCCTGTTGAGCCTGAAGTATAAATGATATACGCCAGGTTATCTGGGTTAAAAGTAATCTGCGGAAGTGCTTTTGAAATGGATTCCGATTGGTTAAATGCTTTTATAAAAGCCTCGTCTATGGTCACTTTACATTTACTGTCTTGCTCAATGTAGGCAATACGTTGTGCTGGATAGTTCGGATCGATTGGAACATAAGCACAGCCCGATTTTAAAACAGCCAGTAAAGCAAGAGGCAGCCATTCTGTGCGGCCTAATTTCACACCTACCAGATCTTCTATTCCCAGATTGTAATTACTCAACAAATAATGCGAGAGTTCGTTCGACAACTCATCGAGTTCTTGGTAAGTAAAAGTTTTATCGTCAGTTACCAGAGCAATTTGTTCCGGGGTTTTTCTTGCCTGATTTACAAACAGATCGACCATCGTGGTGTTGGGATACTCCACTGTAGTATCGTTAAAATCATACAGCAATTGTGCTTTTTCGGCAGTGCCTAAATAGTTTACGCTGTCTACTTTTTGACTTGGATTTTGAATAGCTTCTGTTAAAAAGGTATCCAAATGCGAAGCCAGACGCGTTACAAAATCTGCCTCATAAATATCGATATTGTATTCGATGTACAGCGACAACTGATCTTGGTTTTCTGAAAAAGCAAAAGTCAGATCAAATTTACTGAAAGGTTTTTTCAACTGTTTGTAGGCCGATACTTCAATCCCATTTAGCGTTAAACCTTCAGACGCCAGTAATTCCTGCTGATTCTGAAGTACCACTAAGACATCAAATAAAACAGATCTGCTTAAATCTCTTTTGAGTTCAAGCGCTTCCACTAAACTGTCAAATGAATATTCCTGATTGGAATACCCATTTAATAAAGTTTCCTTTTGTATGGCCAATAAGGTTTCAAAATTGGCTGTTTCTTCAAAAGTCGTCCGAATCGCCAGAGTATTCAAATACAAACCCACCTGATTTTCCAAATCGCTGTGTTCTCTTCCTGCTACGGGAGTTCCTAAAATAAGGTCTCTGGTATTGGTGTATCTCGAAAGTAATCCGTTTATCCCAGCCATTAAAAGCATGAAAAGCGTCACCCCATTCTGCTGTGCATAGGCATTCAGCCGGGCAGTACCCTCTTTAGAAAAAGAATAATTAAATCCCGAACCATTATAGGTTTTAAGCTTAGGTCTTGTTATACTCGAAGGCAATTCCAAAACAGGTAAATCTCCCGAAAAAGTATCCCGCCAAAATACCTTGGCCTTTTCCAACAGAACTTGTCTTGCTGAACTGTTCTGCCATTCCGAATAGTCTTTGTACTGAATAGACAGGTTCGGCAATGCCACTTCATTCCCTATTGATAATCCATTATAAATGGTTATAAACTCTTTGCTCAATATCCCCATAGACCAGCCATCACCAATAATATGGTGCATGTTCAGCATCAGAATATGACGATCGACGGCCGTTTTTACAATCTCAGCTATAAAAAGAGGTCCTTTCTCTAAATCGAAAGCATGTCTTTGGCGTGTATCAGCATGATTACTCAAGGCTTCCTCTGTAACATTAGTTAAATCTGTCCGTTCCAAAGTTCTTTTATATTGGGCAACGGGAACAATGTACTGCCCCAGATTCCCCTGTTCATCTGCTTTAAAAACAGTGCGTAAACTCTCATGTCGTTTTACCAAAATTTGAAACGTTTCGGCTAATTTCTCTAAATTCAACACTCCTTTAAATTCGAAGGCAACAAATATGTTGTAAGCCGAGTTCCCGGTTTCAAACTGACTCAATGTCCACAATCGGTGTTGAGAAGAGGTAAGCGCATAAGAATCTTTTATTTCGGCTTTCGGAATAGATTCAGAAGAGGAAAGCAGTGCAATCAGTTCCTTTTTATAAACTTTAATGTCTTCAATAATTTCAGGAGTCAAAGCCCCTTTTGGGGCATTAATCTTTAGGTTTCCATTATCTATCTTAAGTCTGATATTTAAGGACTGTAACGTATGTATTAATTTTTTTATCACGATATGATTTTTTTAATAAATTAAAGTACCTCTATGGTTTAGAACTATATCATTATCTCGTCAAGATCATCCGTCGACTCTCCCGCCAATTGATTCTGAAAAACTATAAATTTTAGTTTTTCTGAGACCCCAATAACGTCCTGACTCTCGTATAAATCCTGAATCGAAAATCTGGTATCGAAAGTCCTGTTGATTCTGTTGATTAAAACAGTGGCTTTTAAACTGTTTCCTCCTAACTCGAAGAAGTTATCGGTAACACCAATCTTTTCCAGTCCTAGTATATCCTCCCAAATGGCAACCAACTTTTCTTCTATTTCATCAGTTGGAGCTATATATTCGAGTTGAATAACATCAGCTGAACTCACCACCGGTAAAGCATTTTTATCGATTTTTCCGTTGGGTGTAAGTGGCAATTGGTTTAAGAACACATAGTAACTCGGTACCATATAATCAGGGAGTTCACGTCCCAATGCCAATCGAAGCTGTTGTTTGTCTACCGCCGAAGTGCTTACCAGATAACTCACAATTACAGGATCACCCTGAACTGTTGCAGTGACTACGACACACTGATCGATGCCTTCCTGAGCCTGCAATACCTGCTCGATCTCACCAAGTTCAATGCGATAACCTCTGATTTTGACCTGACTGTCTTTTCTACCGATGCATACAACGGTGCCATCGGGTAACCATTTACCTAAATCTCCGGTTTTGTATAGTTTAGTGCCTTCTTTGAAAGGATTTTCAATAAACTTTTCTGCCGTTAGTTCCGGTTGGTACAAATAGCCTCTGGACAATCCATCACCCGAAATACAGATTTCTCCAATGACTCCCACTGGCTGTAAGGCCAAAGCATCTGAGAGAATGTAAAACTGAGTGTTGTCTATCGCTTTTCCAACAGGAACTGAACTCTCGTAAAAGCCTTCAACTCTGTAATAACTGCTATAAGTAGTATCTTCTGAAGGACCATATAAGTTTCTCAGAGCAATCCCTGAATCTTTGAAATGATTGGCGATACTCATCGGAAAAGCTTCCCCTGCAAGGTTAATTCCAACCGCATTTTCAAAGGAAGTCCCTTTTTCGATAAGCGTGTGAACCACAGAAGGAACGGTGTTGATCAGTACGTTTTGATCGTTTTGAATATAATCTCCAATGGCCAATCCGTTGGTTAATAAGCGTATTTTCTTGCCGATACTAAGCGGATAGAAGAACTCATAAACCGATAAATCAAAACAATGTGATGTTACTGCGTAAAGAATCTCAAAGTTGGTATCACTAAATTCTCTCTGTGACCAGTGCAGCATTTTTGAAGCGTTCTGATGGGTGATCATTACTCCTTTTGGTTTGCCTGTTGAGCCTGAAGTATAAATGATATACGCCAGGTTATCAGGGCTAAAAGTAATCTGCGGAAGTGCTTTTGAAATGGATTCCGATTGGTTAAATGCTTTTATAAAAGCCTCGTCTATGGTTACTTTACATTTACTGTCTTGCTCAATGTAGGCAATACGCTGCGCCGGATAGTTCGGATCGATTGGAACATAAGCACAGCCCGATTTTAAAACCGCCAGTAAAGCAAGAGGCAGCCATTCTGTGCGGCCTAATTTCACACCTACCAGATCTTCTATTCCTAAATTATAATTACTCAACAAATAATGCGAGAGTTCGTTCGACAACTCATCGAGTTCTTGGTAAGTAAAAGTTTTATCGTCAGTTACCAGAGCAATTTGTTCCGGGGTTTTTCTTGCCTGATTTACAAACAGATCGACCATCGTGGTGTTGGGATACTCCACTGTAGTATCGTTAAAATCATACAGCAATTGTGCTTTTTCGACCGTCCCTAAATAGTTCAGGCTGTCTACTTTTTGACTTGGATTTTGGATAGCTTCTGTTAAAAAGGTATCCAAATGCTCGGCTAAGCGTGCTACAAATTCTGCCTCATAAATATCGATGTTGTATTCGATGTGTAAAATCAATTGTCCTTCTTTCTCAGAAAAAATGAAGCTTAAATCAAACTGACTTACTTTTCTTTGATAGCCTTTGTAGGGTGTTAGGCTTAATCCCTCTATTTGCTGATCTGATGCAAACAGATCTTGTTGGTTTTGCAATACAACCAGTACATCAAAAAGTGCCGATCGGCTGGTGTCTCTTCCTAATCCCAGTTCTTCTACCAGATTATCCAATGGATATTCCTGATGCGAATAAGCATTTAATAAGGTGTCTTTTTGTGTTTCCAGCAGGGTTTCAAAACTGGCTGTTTCTTCAAATGTGGTTCGAATGGCCAGTGTGTTGAGATAGAGTCCAATTTGGTTTTCTAAGTCACTGTGTTCTCTTCCTGCTACGGGAGTTCCTAAAATAAGGTCTCTGGTGTTGGAATATCTGGATAGTAATCCGTTTATTCCCGCCATTAAAACCATAAAAAGACTGGCTTGGTGCTGTTCTGAAAAGGATTGTAAATTATTACTTGTTTCTTCGGTGAAGCTATGGGTGATGGAATCTCCTGCATAGGTCTTCACTTTTGGCCTCATTTTAGGAGTTGGAAGTTCCAGTACCGGCAGGTCTCCGCTAAATATGTTGAGCCAGTAGGCTTCTGATTCTTTTAGTTTCGAAAGCTGTTTTTCGCTTCTCATCCAGGATGCATAGTCTTTATATTGTATGGTCAGTTCGGGTAAATTGCTGTTTATACCCTGAACCAGATGATGGTAAAGTGTTAAAAGCTCATTACTTAAAATTCCCATAGACCAGCCATCGCTGATGATATGATGCATGTTAAAGAGCAACAAATGTCTGTTCTCTTCTAATTTAAGCAGATGTAAATTGACCAAAGGTGCTTTGCCTAAATCAAATTGGTATTTATAGCACTCTTCTACTCTTTCTTTGAGAACTACTTCTTGATTTTTAATTTTACTAAAGTCTGCATAATCAATTTCAAAGTCTACGGCTGAAGCCTCGGTGATGGATTGGCGCACTTCTCCTTCATCATTTCGTTTGAAAGAAGTTCGTAAGATTTCATGTCGGCTAATAACGGTTTTAAAGGCTTGTGTCAAATGTTCCAGGTTTAAAGAACCTTCGAGTTCAAACGAACCCGGAATGTTGTAGGCCTCGTTCCCGCCTTCAAACTGACTCAGTATCCATAAACGATGCTGAGATGAGGTTAGAACATAGTCTTCCTGCTCTTCTGCTTTGGGTATGGCGGTAAAAGCTCCCGCTTCCAGTTTGGAGATGATTCCTGTGATGGTAGGATTTAAAAAGACGTCTTTTACGCTTATTTGATAGCCCAGCTGACGGTTGATTTTATTGGCTACTAAGATGACTTTTAAGCTGTGACCACCCAATTCGAAGAAATTGTCTGTGATGCCAATGTTTTTTATGCCCAATATTTCTTCCCAGATGGCTACTAGTTCTTTTTCTAAGGCTGTTGTCGGAGCTATGTATTTCTGCAGCACAATGTCACCTGTACCCACTGGCGGCAAGGCTTTTGTATCGACTTTGCCATGTGAGGTTAAAGGAATAGATTCTAGTTGTACGTAATAAGAAGGCAACATATAATCCGGCAAGTGATGGCTCAGTTTGGCGCGGAGTTCCTGTTTGTCTACTGGTTTCTCGCCAACCAGATAGGCAACAATTACGGCTTCTGTTTCTATCTCCTGCACGGTTACTACGCACTGATTGATGTTTTCTTGGACTAAAAGGGCGTGTTCGATTTCTCCCAGTTCAATACGGTGTCCTCTTACTTTCACCTGATGATCTTTACGGCCTGAAAATTCGATGTTGCCATCGGCTAGCCATCTGCCTAAATCGCCTGTTTTGTATAGTTTAGCTCCTTTGATAAAAGGATTTGGAACAAATTTCTCTGCTGTTAATTCTTCCTGATTGAGGTATCCTCGGGAGAGGCTATCTCCTGAGATACATATTTCTCCGAACACTCCGATAGGTTTTAAGGCCTGATCCTCGGATAAGATATAAACTTCACTGCCTTTTAAGGGTTTGCCGATGGGAATGAGATTACTTTCTAAATGACTTGTGTCGACTCTGCACATAGTAGCACTGATAGTGGCTTCGGTAGGTCCGTACTTGTTGTAGAAAGTAGCAATTTTAACCATTTTCTCTGCTAAGTTTTTAGGACAGATTTCTCCTGCGGCAACGATTCTTTTTAGCGTTTTACAGGAAGATAGGTTCTCCAGATGAGACAAATAACCAGGGGTGGCATGAAGGTGTGTTACAGAATATTCCTGCAATACATTGATAAAATCTGCCGGATCAATGATACGCTCTTTGGATACCCCTATCAGTGAAGCTCCATTGAACAAGGCTAAAAAGATTTGTTCCATAGACGCATCAAAGGCGTTGTTTGAGAATTGCAGCACACGATCTGAATGGTCCAATCCAAATTCTTCTGTCTGGTTCGTAATGTAATTGACCAAACTTTTATGTTCGATCATAACTCCCTTAGGTTGTCCTGTGGAGCCTGAGGTGTAAATTACATACATCAGCTGATTTGGATCCAGAGCAATTTCAGGTGATGTTGTTGGATAATTCTCCTGACGAGATCTAAAGTCTGCTAACAAACGTTCGTCAATTATAACTTTACTCTGACTGTCCTGTTCGATGTACGCAATTCTTTGCTCCGGATAGGTCGGGTCAATTGGAAGATACGCTGCGCCGGTTTTTAAAACAGCCAGTAAGGAGATGTAAATCCACTCACTACGATCCAGTTTTACGGTGATTAAGTCCTCTGCATTGATCTCAAAATTGTTTAATAAGTAATGTGCCAACTCATTGGATACTCCATCCAGTTCTTTATAAGTCAAGGATCTGTCCTCGAATATCAGTGCTACTGCATCAGGAGTTTTAGCAACTTGCTCCTCAAACAACGCAACTGCTGTGGTGTCTAAAGATAATTCTGCTTTTGAAGTATTGAAATCCTGTAAAAGAATCGCTTTCTCTGAAGCAGAAATATAATCTAATGTGGCTACTTTTTGATTCGGATTTTGGACTGCTTCTGTTAAAAAGCTATCAAAATGCGAAGCCAGACGCGTTACAAAATCCGCCTCATAAATATCAGTATTGTATCCGATGCGTAAGGACAATTGTCCCTTTATCTCTGAAAAATAAAAGGTCAGATCAAACTTGCTAAATGATTTTTTTACATTTTTATAGGGAGCTATCTCAAGACCATTTAAAACTAAGCCTTCGGCTTTTAATAGTTCCTGCTGGTTTTGAAATACCACTAAAACATCAAACAAAACAGATCTGCTTAGATCTCTTTTGATCCCAAGTTCTTCTACTAAACTGTCAAATGGATAATCCTGATGTGAATAGGCTGTTAATAAGGTTTCTTTTTGTATAGTCAATAATTCTTCAAAAGTAACTTCTTGTTCAAATGTGGTTCGAATTGCCAGTGTATTCAAATACAAACCAACCTGATTTTCTAAATCACTGTGCTCTCTTCCCGCTACAGGAGTCCCTAAAATAAGATCTTTGGCATTAGTGTATCTATAAAGCAATCCGTTTATCCCTGTCATTAAAAGCATAAAAAGTGTCACCCCGTTTTGCTGTGCATAGGCATTCAACTGAGCAGTATTTTCTTTAGAAAAAGAATAATCTACCCCTGAGCCATTATAAGTTTTAAGCTTAGGTCTGGCTGTACTCGACGGCAATTCCAAAACAGGTAGTTCTCCCGAAAATCGATCTAACCAGGATGCTTTGGATTTTTCCAGTACTGCTTGTCTGGCCTCACTATTTTGCCACTCTGAGTAATCTTTATATTGAATAGACAATTCCGGTAATATCACTTCATTTCCCGTAGACAATCCATTGTAAATGGCCATAAACTCTTTGCTCAATACCCCCATCGACCAGCCATCTCCAATAATATGGTGCATGTTCAGCATCAGAATATGACGATCGGCGGCCGCTTTTACAATCTCACCAATAAACAAAGGCCCTTTTTCTAAATCGAAAGCATGCCTTAAAAGTGTATCAGCATGATTACTCAGGGCTTCCTCTGTAGCATTAGTTAAATCTGTAAGTTGTAAAGCTCCCTTGAATTGGGCAACGGGAATGATATACTGCCCCAAATTTCCCTCTTCATCTTCTTTAAAAACGGTCCGTAAACTCTCATGTCGTTCTACTATGATTTTATAGGCTTCTGTCAATTTTTCCAAATTCAGCACTCCTTTAAATTCGAAGGCATCAAATATATTGTAGGCCGAGTTCCCGGTTTCAAACTGACTCAATGTCCACAATCGGTGCTGTGATGAAGTAAGCGCATAAGAATCTTTTATTTCGGCTTTCGGAATAGATTCTGAAGAAGAAAGTAAAGTGATTAATTCATTTTTATGAGCTTTAATGTCTTCAATAATTTCAGGAGTCAAAGTTCCTTTTGGAGCATTAATTTTCAGATCTCCATTCTCTATTCTGAGCCCGATATTTAAAGATTGTAGAATGTGTATTAAATTTTCTATCATGATATGATTTTTAAAGTAAAGAAAAACGCCTGTATGATTTTGAGAATTCACATACTATACGCTCAGTGATTAACAACAAAATAGCCTCCACAAAGGGCTGAATGTATCTATAGTACAAAAAAAACATGGCTATAAAGTATAGCCATGTTTAGATCTAAAACGAAACTCGCGATTAAATTTTAGATCAATATCTCATCCAGATCATCAGCTGTTTCTACCGCTAATTGATTTTGAAAAACTATAAATTTTAATTTTTTTGAAACTCCAATAATATCCTGGGTTTTATATAAATCCTGAATCGAAAATCTGGTATCGAAAGTCCTGTTGATTCTGTTGATTAAAACAGTGGCTTTTAAACTGTTTCCTCCTAATTCGAAGAAGTTATCGGTAACACCAATCTTTTCCAGTCCCAGTATATCCTCCCAAATGGCAACCAACTTTTCTTCTATTTCATCAGTTGGAGCTATATATTCGAGTTGAATAACATCAGCTGAACTCACCGCCGGTAAGGCATTTTTATCGATTTTTCCGTTAGGAGTAAGTGGCAATTGGTTTAAAAATACAAAGTAACTCGGTACCATATAATCAGGGAGTTCACGTCCCAGAGCCAATCGAAGCTGTTGTTTGTCTACCGCCGAAGTGCTCACCAGATAACTCACAATTACAGGATCACCCTGAACTGTTGCAGTGACTACGACACACTGGTCGATGCCTTCCTGAGCTTGTAATACCTGCTCGATCTCACCAAGTTCAATGCGATAACCTCTGATTTTGACCTGACTGTCTTTTCTACCGATGCATACAACGGTACCATCGGATAACCATTTACCCAAATCTCCGGTTTTGTATAGTTTAGTGCCTTCTTTGAAAGGGTTTTCAATAAACTTTTCTGCCGTTAGTTCCGGCTGGTACAAATAGCCTCTGGACAGTCCATCACCAGAAATACAGATTTCTCCAATAACTCCCACTGGCTGTAAGGCCAAAGCATCTGAGAGAATGTAAAACTGAGTGTTGTCTATCGCTTTTCCAACAGGAACCGAACTGTCATAAGAACCTTCAACTCTGTAATAACTGCTATAAGTAGTATCTTCTGAAGGACCGTATAGGTTTCTCAGAGCAATCCCTGAATCTTTGAAATGATTGGCGATACTCACCGGAAAAGCTTCCCCTGCAAGGTTAATTCCAACCGCATTTTCAAAGGAAGTCCCTTTTTCGATAAGCGTGTGAACCACAGAAGGAACGGTGTTGATCAGTACGTTTTGATCGTTTTGAATATAATCTCCAATGGCTAATCCGTTGGTTAATAAACGTATTTTCTTTCCAATACTAAGCGGATAGAAAAACTCATAAACCGATAAATCAAAACAATGTGATGTTACTGCATAGAGGATCTCAAAGTTGGTATCACTAAATTCTCTCTGTGACCAGTGCAGCATTTTTGAAGCATTCTGATGGGTGATCATTACTCCTTTTGGTTTGCCCGTTGAGCCTGAGGTGTAAATGATATACGCTAGGTTATCAGGGCTAAAAGTAATCTGCGGAAGTGCTTTTGAAATGGATTCCGATTGGTTAAATGCTTTTATAAAAGCCTCGTCTATGGTCACTTTACATTTACTATCTTGCTCAATGTAGGCAATACGCTGCGCCGGATAGTTCGGATCGATTGGAACATAAGCACAGCCCGATTTTAAAACCGCTAGTAAAGCAATAGGAAGCCATTCTGTGCGGCCTAATTTTACGCCTACCAGATCTTCTATTCTCAGATTGTAATTACTCAACAAATAATGCGAGAGTTCGTTCGACAATTCATCGAGTTCTTGGTAAGTAAAAGTTTTATCGTCGGTTACCAAAGCAATTTGTTCCGGGGTTTTTCTTGCCTGATTTACAAACAGATCGACCATCGTGGTGTTGGGATACTCCACTGTAGTATCGTTAAAATCATACAGCAATTGCGTTTTTTCGGCAGTACCCAGATAGTTCAGACTGTCTACTTTTTGACTTGGATTTTGAATCGCTTCTGTTAAAAAGGTTTCCAAATGCTCGGCTAAGCGTGCTACAAATTCTGCCTCATAAATATCGGTGTTGTATTCGATGTGTAAAATCAATTGTCCTTCTTTCTCTGAAAAAATGAAGCTTAAATCAAACTGACTTACTTTTCTTTGATAGCCTTTGTAGGGTGTTAGGGTTAATCCCTCTATTTGCTGATCTGATGCAAACAGATCTTGTTGGTTTTGCAATACAACCAGTACATCAAAAAGTGCCGATCGGCTGGTATCTCTTCCCAGACCTAGTTCTTCTACCAGATTATCCAATGGATATTCCTGATGCGAATAAGCATTTAATAAAGTGTCTTTTTGTGTTTCCAGCAGGGTTTCAAAACTGGCTGTTTCTTCAAATGTGGTTCGAATGGCCAGTGTGTTGAGATAAAGTCCGATTTGGTTTTCTAAATCACTGTGTTCTCTTCCTGCTACGGGAGTTCCTAAAATAAGGTCTCTGGTGTTGGAATATCTGGAAAGTAATCCGTTTATTCCCGCCATTAAGACCATAAAAAGGCTGGCCTGGTGCTGTTCTGAAAAGGATTGTAAATTGTTACTTGTTTCTTTGGTGAAGCTATGGGTTATGGAATCTCCTGCATAGGTCTTCACTTTTGGCCTCATTTTAGGAGTTGGAAGTTCCAGTATCGGCAGGTCTTCGCTAAATATGTTAAGCCAGTAGGCTTCTGATTCTTTTAGTTTCGAAAGCTGTTTTTCGCTTCTCATCCAGGATGCATAGTCTTTATATTGTATGGTCAGTTCGGGTAAATTGCTGTTTATACCCTGAACCAGATGATGGTAAAGTGTTAAAAGCTCATTACTTAAAATTCCCATAGACCAGCCATCGCTGATGATATGATGCATGTTAAAAAGCAACAAATGTCTGTTCTCTTCTAATTTAAGCAGATGTAAATTGACCAAAGGTGCTTTGCCCAAATCAAATTGGTGTTTATAGCACTCTTCTACTCTTTTTTCTACTGTCGCCTGCTGATTTTCCACTGTTGTGAAATCGGCATAATCAATTTTAAAGTCTATGTCCGAAGGATCGCTAATGAATTGACGCACTTCTCCTTCCTCATTTCGTTTGAAAGAAGTTCGTAAGATTTCATGTCGGGTAATAACGGTTTTAAAGGCTTCTGTCAAATGTTCCAGGTTTAAAGAACCTTCGAGTTCAAACGAACCCGGAATGTTGTAGGCCTGGTTCCCGCCTTCAAACTGACTCAGTATCCATAAACGATGCTGAGATGAGGTTAGAACATAGTCTTCCTGCTCTTCTGCTTTGGGTATGGCGGTAAAAGCTCCCGCTTCCAGTTTGGAAATTATTCCTGTGATGGTAGGATTCAAAAACACGTCTTTTACGCTTATTTGATAGCCCAGCTGACGGTTAATTTTATTGGCTACTAAGATGACTTTTAAGCTGTGACCACCCAATTCGAAGAAATTGTCTGTGATGCCAATGTTTTTTATGCCCAATATTTCTTCCCAGATGGCTACTAGTTCTTTTTCTAAGGCTGTTGTCGGAGCTATGTATTTCTGCAGCACAATGTCACCTGCACCCACTGGCGACAAGGCTTTTATATCGACTTTGCCATGTGAGGTTAAAGGAATAGATTCTAATTGTACGTAATAAGAAGGCAACATATAATCCGGCAAGTGATGGCTCAGTTTGGCGCGGAGTTCCTGTTTGTCTACTGGTTTCTCGCCAACCAGATAGGCAACAATTACGGCTTCTGTTTCTATCTCCTGCACGGTTACTACGCACTGATTGATGTTTTCTTGCGCTAAAAGGGCGTGTTCGATTTCTCCCAGTTCAATACGGTGTCCTCTTACTTTCACCTGATGATCTTTACGGCCTGAAAATTCGATGTTGCCATCGGCTAGCCATCGGCCTAAATCGCCTGTTTTGTATAGTTTAGCTCCTTTGATAAAAGGATTTGGAATAAATTTCTCTGCTGTTAATTCTTCCTGGTTGAGGTATCCTCGGGAGAGACTATCTCCTGAGATACATATTTCTCCGAAGACTCCGATAGGTTTTAAGGCCTGATCATCGGACAAGATATAAACTTCACTGCCTTTTAAAGGTTTGCCGATGGGAATGAGATTACTTTCTAAATGACTTGTGTCGACTCTGCACATAGTAGCACTAATAGTGGCTTCGGTAGGTCCGTACTTGTTGTAGAAAGTAGCAATTTTAACCATTTTCTCTGCTAAGTTTTTAGGACAGATTTCTCCTGCGGCAACGATTCTTTTTAGCGTTTTACAGGAAGATAGGTTCTCCAGATGAGACAAATAACCAGGGGTGGCATGAAGGTGTGTTACAGAATATTCCTGTAATACATTGATAAAATCTGCCGGATCAATGATACGCTCTTTGGATACCCCTATCAGTGAAGCTCCATTGAACAAGGCTAAAAAGATTTGTTCCATAGACGCATCAAAGGCGTTGTTTGAGAATTGCAGTACACGATCTGAATGATCCAATCCAAATTCTTCTGTCTGGTTCGTAATGTAATTGACCAAACTTTTATGTTCGATCATAACTCCCTTAGGTTGTCCTGTGGAGCCTGAGGTGTAAATTACATACATCAGCTGATTTGGATCCAGAGCAATTTCAGGTGATGTTGTTGGATAATTCTCCTGACGAGATCTAAAGTCTGCTAACAAACGTTCGTCAATTATAACTTTACTCTGACTGTCCTGTTCGATGTACGCAATTCTTTGCTCCGGATAGGTCGGGTCAATTGGAAGATACGCTGCGCCGGTTTTTAAAACAGCCAGTAAGGAGATGTAAATCCACTCACTACGATCCAGTTTTACAGTGATTAAGTCCTCTGCATTGATCTCAAAATTGTTTAATAAGTAATGTGCCAACTCATTGGATACTCCATCCAGTTCTTTGTAAGTCAAGGATCTGTCCTCGAATATCAGTGCTACTGCATCAGGAGTTTTAGCAACTTGCTCCTCAAACAACGCAACTGCTGTGGTGTCTAAAGATAATTCTGCTTTTGAAGTATTGAAATCCTGTAAAAGAATCGCTTTCTCTGATGAGGAAATATATTCTAATGTGGCTAAAGATTGAGCGGGATTTTCGACAAGAGCATCCAAAACTTTTAGATACGCTTTTAAAACGCGTTTCATTGTCGCGTATTTAAAGATGGCTGCATTATAATCCCATTCTACTGAAATTCTTCGGTCGGGTTGATTATCTGTTAAAGAATCGATTTGCTCGTATACGGTATTTATTACAACACTAATATCAAATCGGGATGCCTTATTGTGTCCTTTTAAAATCTCTATGTCTGCATCCAACAAAGACATGCTTTGTATCGGAACATTCACAAAACTAAACATGTATTGAAATAAGGGATGTAAGTGTAAACTTCTTTTCGGATTTATTCTTTCTACTACTTTCCCAAAAGGGGTATCATCATAGGCATAGGCATCCAGGCAAGTTTCTTTCACCTCGTTTAATACAGTCATTAAGGAATCATCGTTACTAAAATTGGTGCGCAATGCGATTGTATTGACAATCATACCCAGAACTTCCTGAAATTCTTTATAACGTCTGTTCGCAACAGCCGTCCCTACCGAAATGTCGGTTTGATTGCTAAATTTATGCAACACTATTTTAAAAGCTGTGAGCATGGTGATAAACAATGACACATCTTGTTTTTCTGAAAACTGACGTAATTTTTCTGAAAAGTCTAATGAAAAAACATGTTCTATAGTGCCGCCTTTTTTTACAGTGGTTTCATTTCTTTCAAAATCTAAAGGCACTAACTGTTCGTTGGAGAAACCTTCAAATTTGTTTTCCCAAAAGTCTAATTTCTCGTTAATAACGCTCTCGTTTAGGCTATTTTTTTCCCAATAAGCATAGTCTTTAAAGGTAACTTCCGGTTGCTCTACCTCAAAATCCGGATTTCTTTTTAACTCATTATAAATATCAACAAAATCTCTGAATAAAATGCCCTGAGTCCATCCGTCTAAAATTAAATGATGCTCAGAAAATAGTACTACACTTTCCTGTTCTGAAAACTTCAATAATTCGATTCTAAAAAGTGGCCCTTCTTCTATATCAAAAGCACGGCTCTCTACTCTTTCCAGACAATCAGCAATTACTTTATCTTTATTTTCCTTATTTTTTATACTGGTATAATCGATAACAGGAATGGAATAAAAAAATGGAGGAAGTATTTTTTGGCAAGGTTTCCCCTCCTGGTTTACAAAAACGGTTCTTAAAATCTCATGTTTTTCTATAAGTTTTGCAAACGTTTCTTCAAGCGCCTCGACCTCAACAAAACCATTTAGTTTCATCGCTCTGGATACGTGATAAGAAGTATCAGTATTATCCAGCTGATTTAAGAACCACAGTCTGTCTTGTGAAAAAGACAACGGGTACAATTCCTGCTCGGGAGCTTTAATATTTTGGGTTTCTTTCTTGTTTAAAGTAGGAACCAGCTCACTTATTTCTTTGATGGTTGGAGATTTGTAAAAATCTCTTAACGACAATTCAATCCCTTTTTGATCACGTAAACTACTAATAAACTGATTGGCCAATAAAGAATGTCCTCCTAATTCGAAAAAACTAACAGTAACATCTACCTGATCCAGTCGCAATAATTCCTGCCAGATAGCAGCAATCTCTTTTTCTTCCTGTGTTGTTGGTAACTGAACTGCTTCGGTAATATTGACCGTTTTAGGTTCTGGCAAACTCTTAATATCGATTTTCCCGTTAGGAATTAAAGGAATAGCATCTATAATTACAAAATGTGTAGGAATCATAAATTCCGGTAAATGCTTTTTTAAATCTATAACTAAAGAAGATATATTAATAAAAGATTCGTTTGCTACCAGGTAAGCAATCAAAATAGGCATCCCGCCAACTTCGTTAATACACACATAACTGTCTACGATGTATGCATTTACTTTTTGTATGGCCAATTCTATTTCTCCTACTTCAATACGGTATCCTTTATAACTTAACTGACTGTCTTTTCGGCCATAAAAAATTAAGTTATTGTCGATACCCCACTTTCCTAAATCTCCCGTTTTATAAATACGTTCTCCATTTATATTAATAAAGGCATTCTTTGTAAGTTCTTTTTTATTCAGATAAGAAACTGCCAAACCTACACCTGAAAGTCCGATTTCTCCAATGGCGCCTTTTGGTAATATTTTTGTTCCGTCCAACAGATATACTCCTCTGTTTGTAATCGGTTTTCCAATAGGAAATTGAGTATCAGTTTTTCCAACTTTATAATATGTCGCACATACTGTACTTTCTGTTGGTCCGTAAGTATTATAAATATCATAAATACCAATCAGCTGATCTACCTGATGTGGTTTTAATGTATCTCCTCCACTTATAAGTGTTTTTATGTTTAAGTTATAACTTTTGTGACTGTCATTAAGATATTGCAAAACAAAAGGATTGGTACTTAATAAAGTAACGCCAAAACGTTCACAGTCTTTAAGCAATTCATTAAAATCCTTAGTCTCATGAGCAATTACTAAATTACCTCCTACAGACAGAATCGGGAAAATTTCCTCTACTGAAGTATCAAAAGCAGTGGAAGCCTGCTGCAATACAATATCTTTTTCAGTAAGACCGAAATAAACACCAAATGTCAGGACATAATCATATAAAGAACGGTGATTAATAACCACACCTTTAGCATCTCCCGTTGAACCGGAAGTATAAATAATATAAGCTTTATCTTCAGGTTTCAAATCAACAGAAATATAATTTTCTGATGCCGAATCCTCTTCCAATATATGGTCTATATTATATTCGATGCCTTCTAAAACAGAATTCGAAAACGAATCTGTCACAATAAAATCTAAGCCGGCATCTTTTATAATGTAGCGTTTTCTTTCCTCCGGATACGCATTATCAATAGGCACATAAACAGCTCCCGCTTTCATGATAGCAAGAATTCCGATAATGCTTTTTTCTGATCTCGAAAGCATTACACCTACTTTATCTCCTTTTTTAACGCCATTAAACTGTAGATAAGAAGCTACTGTGTTGGCATGTGCCTCAAGCGTTTCATAAGTCAGAATGTTTGTTTGACAAGAAACTGCTGTTTTTGAAGTATGGCTAACTACAGACGCATTCCAAAGATCTAAAAAAGTCTCGTCAGGCCTATTTACAACAGGCCCTTTTGAAATTGCCTGTACTTCTTCTAACTGTTCTTTACTCGAAATTTGAATCTCGGCTATAGGCGTATTGCTGGTCTCTTTTAACTCTGTTAATACTTTTCTGAAAGAGGTAATCAACTGATTGGCTTCAAATTTTGAAACATATTTTTCGTTGATATCAAATCTAAAACTAAGCTGCCCCTCTACATCCTCAAAAACATGTATAGAAATAGGATCTTCTTCACTATCATTAGACAGTGGATGTATAGTAGCTTTACTTCCTGAAAATTCAGATTCGTACTGCATGCGCTCGTACGACAATCTCACATCATACAGCTTTGAGGTTTCCTGTGGCAGATTACGCAATATATCGGCCTGCTGAAAACGCTGATGTCTGTAACACATAAAAAGAGTGCTCCTAATTTCTTTTATGAAATCTCTTACAGATGATGTTGTCTCTAACGTCAACTTTAACGGTAACATGCTCAAAAACGGTCCGAAAGTATTTTTTTCAGCAGCATTTTTTCGGTTCAAAATAGGCATCCCTAAATTAACTTCTTCTCTATTATAATATTTTGACAATACAATAGAGAAACAACCTATCAATAAATGAAAAATACTCAGTCTTTCTGTTTTTACAAACGTCCATAAAGCTTCGTTTTCTTCCTCCGTAAGGGCTATTTCTATATTACAGTGACCTGCTGATCTATTTGTACCGGTATAGATCAAAGAAGGCAACTCTTCATAACGTCCCAACCAAAAGTTTTTATCATTAGAAAAATCTTCAGAAGCTCTATATGCATTGTCTAATGCTATAAAAGATTCGTAAGACAATTTGTTTTTTCCGATACATAAATCATCATATATAACAGTGGTACCCAATTGCTCATAAATTCGTTTTACTTTATTGAACAATAACTGAAACGAAAAACCGTCAGAGATAATGTGATGAAGTTTAGAATACCAGATATACGATTCCGGAGCTACTTTAATAAGCCACATTTTGTAAAGCTGTCTGTCCTTCTCGATATCAAAAGGAAGTATAAAGTCTTTCTCTATCATCTGAATCGCTTTTGATTCTTCTGACTCTTCGATACAGGTTAATGCCAAATTACTGTCTGCTTCCTGAATGGTATATACAGGAAAACCACTCTTTTCTTCAAAAACAAAGGAAAAAATATCGTTCTCTTTAATCAGAATATTGAATGCTATTTTAAAACGCTCCGCATCAATACTTCCGTTAATAAAGGCATAACCGCCGATGTTGTATTTTGGTGACTCATTGTCAAGTATCTGATCAAGCCAGATATATTTCTGCACATTTGTGACATTATTTTTCATAAGTATGCTTTTTATAATTTAAATAAATAGCGAAAACGTAACGTTATCGTACCTTTTTTGATTTTTAGTATAGGTAGAAACAACCGCACCCATGATTTAACACAGGTGGAATTGATGTTGTATTAAGATTTATATGGTATTTTTCTCTGAGAAAGAAGAAATTAGGAGTCTAAAAACTACGCCTTAGCAAAGACGTTTTCTGTTGGATTGGATAGATATGACAAAGGAATGATGGCTGAGATATTCTGACGCAAAGAACTTAGTCTTACACTGATTCTATGCTGATTGTCGACTCTGAAAACTTCACATTCAAGTCCGGATAATTCTCCATGCTCGATTTTAAGTTTATCTCCTATTTTGGGTAGTGCCGGTTCAATCTGAACATCTGTGATGTCTTTTACCTGGGTAAAAAGCCTGATATGATCGATTTCTTCTTCGGAAACTTTTCCATATTCTCTGCCAAAAGACAAATAAGAACAGCCACTCTCTACATTTAAGGCATCATGAAAGTCTTTATTGGATTTGATCTTGACAAAGACATAACTGGGAAATAATGGAATCTCTATTTTCTTGATTCTGTCACTCCATTTTCTAATACTGGTGGCCATTGGCAAAAAAGCTTCAATATTTCTTTCTATTAACTCTTTATAGACTTTACTCTCATGTCTGTACCTTACGTAAAGAACATGCCAACCTTGTTTTTGATCCATACTATTTGGTTTTTTCGTCACCGGACATAGCTGCGCTATTACCAGTCACATGGTTATTTTTTTTAGAGATACGTTTTTTGGTTTAATAGCTTTACCTTTTTACTTTAAAGTAACTTTGGTAATAATGTTTTTGTTGAAACTCTCTAGGCAAATTATATTGTGTTTTGAGAGTGTTGTAAAAATCGGAATGTTGAGGATTCAACTACTTATTTTTACTGAAGTAAATTTACAATACAGGTTTTCAAATTCTACTACACCAAAGTGTAGTTCAACTTGTTAGCATCAAATACTACCTTATTGGGTAGTTTGGAGTTTGGAGTCGAAAGCTCAAAATCTTCCGGTGTAACTAAATCTTTGTTCTCGTTGTAGAAATCGATCAGTCCGGCATAAGACATCGATACCGGTATAGTTTCAGAACCCAGATATTCGATTGATTTTCCAACAACCTTTGCTTTAATACCCATTAGAGTCAATACACGAAGCAGTTTGGCATCTATCTCGGCAAAAGCCATATTGTCTTTGTGTTGGCAAACCGGAGCAATGGCACAAACCAATAGTTTTTTTAGCAGGTTCACATCACGAACGCCTTTTTTGATGGCAAAACGTCCAATATGCCATATTTCATTTATTGCATTTCCTTCAGCACAAATAAAAGGATTGATGCCAAACATTTTCTGAATTGGAAGCGGTGTGATGAAATCCCATTTTAATACTCTAATAGTTCCCATAAGATCTCCAAGATCATTTTTGAAAGCGAAGATTTTTGAGTTCTCTAAGAATCCCATCTCTTCCTTATAAACGGCATCAATATCATTTTGATAATGACCAGGAAGAATTTCATTGGAATGGTGATTGAAGTTTTCTGTGACTACAAATTTTGACATTAAAAGGATGTCATTTTGACTAATTTCTGTGTGGTGGTTTTTGGCGAGTTTCATAGTATTTGTTTTCTCCAAAACTATCACCACAAGTTACGCTTCATATTACACAAAATACTAGTTTACAGTATTTTAAACAAAAACTACCTTTAAGTGTAGTTTTTGAAACGACAACATGCTAACCAAAAAAGTGTCAAAAACCGAATTAACATTCTTATCGAAATGAAGTTAAATTCGTATAGAAATGAAAATATTTTAACAGCGTCTGTTCAATTTTTCCTATATTCACATCCTGTTAAAAAAATACTAAAATATGGTAATTGAAAACGACTTTTTTTCCTCAAACAACACCGTTCAGAAGATCTCTGAAGACGAAAAAGGCAGACTTGGAGATTATTTAGAACTGGTCAGGGCGTTTGCCAGAACTACTTACAGCAGTATTTATATTATTGACTACGAAAAAAAAGGTTTTGAGTATGTGTCCGAAAATCCATTGTTCTTATGCGATCATACGCCGGCAGAAGTTCAGGAATTAGGTTATGCCTTTTACTTTAAATACGTGGTGAAAGAAGATCTAGATTTATTACTAAAAATCAACACTATAGGATTTGATTTTTATCAAAATATTCCTGTAGAGGAGCGCATACATCATACAATTTCGTATGACTTTAGGTTAAAAAATCCCAGTGGAAAGACATTTCTGGTGAATCAAAAGCTGACTCCGGTTTTTTTAACCAATGATGGTAAAATATGGAAGTCTATTTGTATTATCTCTCTTTCTTCCGAACTCCAGTCCGGGAATATTAAGATTTATAAAAAAGGGGAGAATAAGATCTATAACTATGATCTGGAAGGAGGTTTTTGGAAGATGATGAAAAAAATAGAACTCACCAGCCGCGAAAAGGAGGTTTTGCAATATTCGATTAGAGGTTTTACCATTGCCAATATGGCCGAAAGTATGTTTGTCTCGGCTGATACTATCAAATTTCACAAGAGGAAGTTGTTCACCAAACTAGGTGTTGGCAATATTGCAGAGGCAATAGCTTATGCAACCAGTAATAAACTGATTTAAATCACATTCTTTAACACATAGAAGAATAAGTTGTTCTATGTGTTTAAATATTCTTTCACGCAGATTCTACAGATTTTTTAATCTAATTATCTTCTGCCTTACAATTTAATAATCTTGCAATGGACTTATTCAGGGGAGTTTATTTAAACACATAAAAACATAGCCTCTCTAACGCAATAAAAGACGTTTCACTTCAAATAAAACACATACCACTATGTGAGAGAAATGAGTTTCTTTTATAAACTCTTCTTCGCACTTAAAAAAAATCTATGTTTCTATGTGTTTAAATATTTTTTCACGCAGATTCTGCAGATTTAAGCAGATTTTTTAATCTAATTATCTTCTGCCTTACAATCTAATAATCTTGCAATAGACTTATTCAGGGGAGTTTATTTAAACACATAGAAACATAGCCTCTCTAACGCAATAAAAAACGTTTCACTTCAAATAAAACGCAGATTACTATGCGAGAGAAATATGCCTCTATTAGACACTCTTTACTCTTTACTCTTTACTCTTTACTCTTTACTCTTTACTCTTTACTCTTTACTCTTTACTCTTTACTCTTTACTCTTTACTCTTTACTCTTTACTCTTCACTCTTCACTCTTCACTCTTCACTCTTCACTATTCACTCTTCACTCTTCACTCTTCACTCTTCACTCTTCACTCTTCACTCTTTACTCTTCACTCTTCACTCTTCACTCTTTACTCTTCACTCTTCACTCTTCACTATTCACTATTCACTCTTCACTCTTCACTCTTCACTCTTCACTCTTCACTATTCACTCTTCACTATTCACTATTCACTCTTCACTCTTCACTCTTCACTCTTCACTCTTCACTCTTCACTCTTCACTCTTCACTCTTCACTAAACCCCGTGTCTCCATGTGGTAAAATGTTTTTTCACGCAGATTGTGCAGTCTTTTTCATTAGATCCTACAGAAATTACAGGCTATTTAAACAATAAAGCATTCTCTTGTTAAAAAATCATAAACAACTTAAAAACAAGTATTTATACGTGTTCTGTAAAATTATAATTTTCCTAATATTGTATACCATTAAAAAAGTGGAGTCAGAACCCACTTACAAAAAAAACGAGGCGTATTCCGAAAAGCCTTACGAGTAGGAAAACCAACAAACAAATAAATTATGGCAACTTATCCTTATTCACAAGATGCATTATTAGTAAACAGCATCAATGCAAAAACTGTAGTTTCTATTGTATCAGGAATGCAAGTATCCGTTACTACTTTTAGTTCTCCGGCAGGAAATTTAGGCTCAATCACCCTTTCACCTGTACAGCCAACAGCTACGAATGTAGAATTTAAAGCTGGATCACAAAAACTGCAAATCGATCTTATCAGTTTTAGAGCGCAATTCGGACTTGACAGCGGACAGGTTACAGCAAGCGGACGTGCAACAGATCAGGACGGTAACAACGAAACTGCTTTTGCTAAACAAATTGCTGCTTGGTCTTAAGTAAAAAACATCAGGGTAATTTCCTGGGTAAATCATACTTATGAAGCCAAAAACTGCCCCCCTATAAAACCCAAATCACCAACAAAAACGATTGTATTACAAAGTGATCTTTACAGGCATGCACTACACTTCTTAATACAAAATTAACCCAGGAAAATTCCTCTATACTATACTAAAAATTATGGCAATTTATCCCTATTCACAAGATGCAATTTTAGTCAACAGCATCATAGCGACAACTATAGTCTCTTATGTAGAAGGAATGGAAGTATCTGTTACTACTTTCACTTCTGCCTTAGGAGCTCAGGCATCAACCAGTCCTTCTTCATCAAAACCAGCAAACGTATCAGGAGGAACTTTAGGATCAGTCACTCTTTCACCTGTACAGTCAAAAGCTGTAGACATCAAATTTATCGTTGGCTCACAAAAAATCCAGATAGATCTTATTAGTTTCAGAGCTCAGTTCGGATTGGATACCGGTCAGGTTATTTGTCGTGGAAAAGCAACAGATCTAAATGGCGAAAACGAAGCAATTTTTGCCAAACAAATTGCGGCCTGGTCCTAAAAAATAGCAGCGTAAAATCCCGCGGTTAACTCTATATGAAGTCAAAAACAGCATATACAAGTCGAATATACCCTATAAATATCCTGCTAAAAGTGATATTTATAGCTATGCTTACAACATTTCCTATAACGGCTTTTTCACAGGATACTATCCCTTTGCCCCTTGAAAAAATAACGGCTCCAATAGTCGAAAGCGGTACTACCGGAGAACGCTATTTTGGTGATTTATTAATACAGTATGCGATTGATCCGACAGGCAAAATTGTTGTCTGTACCCTATATTTAGCAACTGTTTTTGTAGGAGTACAATCTTTAACTCCGACCAGTCCGATTTATGAGTTTGACTTGAAATCAGGTGAAAGTACCACGAGTGGAAGCCTCAGTATTTATCTCAATTTCTCGCCATTAGTTTCAACCCTCAAAGCAGATCTGACGTATTCGGTTAAAGCAAACAACACCAGCTTTCCTTTTAAAGGTGATCTCGTCGGCTGGTATATTTATGAATAAAATTTAAATTTTACATATTACATTTTACATTTCAGAATGAAGATGACTTTATAAAATCCTTGTAATTAAACACTTTTGTTAAACTTTACCCAGTAGATTTTATGGCAACCTTACAATTCACAAATACTTCGTCAGGCAACAGTTCGTTGTATCTGGCTGCAAAAGATAGTAACTGGTGTGCCTATCTTCTGGCAAATGGTGTTACAGGACCGGCAAGTGGTTCAATTGGGCTGGATGAACTTTCCGCCTACAATGGTTATTTTCTATTTTCATTACATGCACCAACCCTTGACATCAATACATTTGTAACCAATGTATATACCTTTCTTGGGCCATTGCAAACGTATCAGTCGGCATCGGTAGTTTGGTTTATGAACCCTAACACAGCGTTGACCCAAATCAATACACCTCAACTCATTTTAACAGGAGGAGCCAATGGAGTTTATTCTGTTCTAAGCGGGTTTAATTACAGTTTCGGAAACAACTATGCAACCTTGTTCATCAGTTACAACAGTGTTATTCTGACACTGGATACGACCAATAATGCAATGACTATTTCCGGTCAGCAAGGAGCAACTAATTATACTTTCTCGTCTAACAATCTGGATTCTTCAGGTCAAATTCAAGGCAACATCGAAATACCACTTACAGGAGCTGGTCAAGGACATATCCGATTTATACTGGGCTTTAATGCTTCTTCAGATTTTAGTGGTTTCAATGTCAGCAATCAATACAGCTTTAAAAACAATGCCAATGAGGGGCTTCTCACAAGAGTCACCTACTCTCTTATGCAAAAGGGAAGTTTAAATGATTTCATCAGCATGCAAAGCAGTATTTATCCTTGTGATTTGTTAAACCAGGCCGGTGTCAATACCTATTTTGCCTATTTGGGGCTGACCTATAATACTTTTACGCAACAAACCCGAATTTCGGCTCTGCCGTCGTATTACCTCACTAATTTCGGCTATCCTTTAATTCTAATTCCTTATACCAATTTTGTAAACAACGGTGTTTCTTTAAATTACCCAACACAAAACAGTTCGCTACTGGTATTTAGCGAACAGACTCCAAACGATCCGAATGCCGTTTGGTATATGACGCCTGAAGGAGCATCAATACTAACCCTTGACATTTCGTATCAGAAAAATATTGATGTTAATAATCAAGTGCAATTGATGTGTGGACTGGGTTCTACAGAAACGATCAGTTTTACACCTCAGTTTATTGATCCAAATAATGTGGTTACAGGCACCGGAGACTGGCTTTATTATCAAACCAACCAAAATGCCTTTGCTCCCCAGTTTCCTATTCAGGCTACTCAAAATGTAGTAGGCAGTAATACCACACAGGAATGGCTGGCCAATAATTATATCACCGGATGGAATGGCGTTGTTCTGGCCAATCAAAATGAGACTCCGGTAGTTTATCATGCGCAACCACAGGGCTCACCCTTGTTCTCTCCTGATAAAGATTCCCAATCTCCTTTATTCAGTCATCTCACAACCGGATCGGGTGTGTTATCGGCTGCAAGTGAAACCATCTTTTTTCCTTTGGTACCTTATGGAGCAACATTGGCTACTCCGTCTAAGAATGTTGATTTTTCATTATTTGAAAAACAAATACTCAATCCGACCCGAAAAGCCATTATCGCCAATGTAATGAGTTCGCAAAAAATTCCACCAACGGTCAGCCGTTTATTAAATGCCAGAGCAAGCGTAAACGAAAATGCCAGTGGAATATCCTCCACCAGTCCACAAGGATTTTATGTTAACGTTGATCCGACTGACGGAAAATGGAATACTTTACAACTGGCCAGTAATCAGTTTTTAACTTCTGACGGTACACTTTCTAAGGTTTTTAATTTACAATTTACACCACCAAGTGCTACTCTCCAAACGGCTTTACAGTCGAATCAGTTGTTTTTGGTGATTTCTTACAATCAAAAACTGAGCGATGGTACTTATGTGCTGGATAATTTCAGCAATGAAATGGAAATTACCGAATGGCCTTTTATATTGAATGTTCCAAAAGAGCAAACGAATGGCAAATATAAAAATGTATTGATATTTAAATTCTGTACTGGCATATTAACCGATAAAGTAAAGAACATTCAGGGCTGGAACTCACCGGATATTTTTAACGATACGAGCATGAACGGATTGCCTAATCTGAGTATGTGGCTGGAACAATACATACAAAGTGGGATGGATAAATATAAGGTGCAGCACGACAATGACTATCTCAATTTTTACAACATAGCCACAAACCCCAACTGGCAAGGTATTATCTCTCTCGGAGTTGACATCAGCGTACAGGACTTTCCGAAAGAACTACAAGGATTACTGGCCGGTATTGATCTGAATAATTTTTATGCACATCATTTTGGTGTAGATATCAGTATTGTAAACAATGATAAGGGCACCGTATCCATGCAGCCTACCAGTTCAATGTTTGCTTTGATAGATTATGAAGATCCAACTTTTGAAGGTATGGGATCGGATCCTGTTGTCTATAAAAACACGGCTCCTATAAACGGTGCAGTTGATTATGATTTTGTGGTATTACAGTTAAAAATTGTATTTACCAACAGTAAAATATACAACTACAACAGTTATCTGGCTTTGACAGTCAATAAACTTTTTGGGGAAAAGGTTGATGCAACAAACCGTGCTAATTTAATCATACTTACCGGTACTTACGAAAACAGCAATGGAGTTCCATCCTATACCTTTACCAATACTTCCGATAATGTATTGAATTTAGTCAATACCAATATCATTACGGATATCGAAATAATAAAATCATCATTTGTTACCGTTGTTCCTCAAAACGACGTAACAAGCGATACCGTTAATGCTAAATTTTCTTTCTGGGGATTTATCAATTACAATGATTTGGAAGGTTTTGATTTGTTTTCCTTTGGAACGGAACCCGAAAGCATTACAAATAATTTCAGAGGGTTATCCTATTCTAATATGTATGTCGATCTGACCTTTCAGCTGGAGACTCCTACTACCAAAACTTTTGTCTTTGATATCAGTCAGATGTCATTTGATGTGGGACAGAGCACTCCAAGAAAAGACAGCTTGTATTCGCATTTTCCTCTGCAATTGTCCGGAATTACAAACGGAGATGCCACCAATAGTCCAACTTCTCAAGGTTATCTGAATGTAGCTATACCTTCGTTGCAGCAGCAGCAAAGTGTAAGCGGTCAATGGTATGCTTTGGTTTTTAACCTAAACATGGGAACATTAGGATCGCTGGCAAGTTCAGCCGGATTTACCTCAACCTTTATGATGGCCTGGTGCGTGGGAGCAAAAGGCGCTTGGGCAGGAGTAAAATTACCGGGAGTTAACCCACAAGCCCCCTCTTTTAGTTTACAGGGTGTACTGAAGTTAAATATTGGTTCGATCATGCTGCAAAAAGCAACCGGTACAGAGACTACTGCCTATTTAATGAAGATAAACAATATAGCTTTAGAGGTATTCAGTTTGTCCTTTCCTCCGGGAGGAAATATTTGTTTTATGCTATTTGGTAACCCAGCTGCCAATGCAAAACCTGAGAGTTTGGGCTGGTACGGATCATATGTAAAAAGTTAAAGATATGTTTGAAACATTAGTAGTCAAAGTTCTTAGTGTCACAGATCAACATCAGGAATTAATCTCCGGAATCAACAAGGAAAATCTTGCAGCCTTTTTTTTGGCTCAAAATGAAATCCGCTCTTTTGTAACCAATACAAATGGATTTGGCCATCAGGTTTCTACCGTAAATATCATGTTGCGCATTATAGGTTACGGCTACAATAAAAACATTACCTGTATTTATGACGACGGCCCTGCAGACTTACCTACAATAGAAAAACTTGCATTGCTTCTGCCTGAGATTGTCCTAAAAACTGCTGGCCCGCCAGATCCAATTACAATTAATGGAGCGACTATATCCTTTCAGCCTACCTCTTCGTACGCTCCTGCAGAACAAATAGAATTTGGTATTACGGGAGGCTATGACGACAAAACAAATTTATCGACAAAGTATCTTACAAATAATTTTGTGGTACTGCAACCATTTCAATGGGGAAAGGCATATTATGGCAACAGTATTTTGACTGGTGCTACGACCTTAAGTTTAGATCAATTACAAGCCATAGGGCCAAATTTTGGAAATAGGGGCTTTTACATGAGCGATCCTACATTAACTGATCAACAATGGGATTTATATATGGATAATCCAAAAGTTGCCATTAGGTCTGAACAGGCTAATTATATCTATTCACTTGCAACCAATGAGAGCCCCAAATACAAAAATATAAACCTGTGTAGTGCTTACGGAATGAGTGATGCTTATAATGGTCTCACTACATTAGCCACAACAGCACCCAATCTTCTTTTTAATTTAGCACTTTCAATGTTATACGTTCAAAAAAACGGCACTAATTCTCTCAAAACCCGGGCCGTATTACTGGTACTTGCCAATGTTAAAGATGAAAGTTATAAGGTTTTGAAAAACTACTTTTTGGGAAAAAATACGGATGGTGGCTCCTTTACCAATCCGGAATTACTAAAATTTCTTAATGATTATAACGTTTCCCGTAATGCAAAAATTATTACTTCATTAGCAGGTGATGCCCTGACAAAAGCCATTGATGCTCTGCAAGATGGACAGGTACTTGTAGCGAGCTTACCTGGTTTACCTCCTCCCGTCTTTAATCAAATGATGTATGCTTCTAATTTACCATTTGTATTTGAGGGAAAAAACACAGCCAATCTTGCCATTAACTTTGCCAATCCTTATTATTATTTGGCTACAGCCGGCTCAGGAGTTGTCTACCCGACCCTACCATTAAATGCTGATGCGCCTGACCCTGATGCTTTATCCATTCAGGCTATTGCCAATTCGATGCAGGATGGGCCACTATTATGGCCGGCAAACAATGATCCATCCTCTCCGATTAAGTTGGGAGATTTTACGATTCAAACAAAAGATCCACAAAATGAATATCCTAAGTATTTCAACAGAACTCAGGAATTTTACCATGATGAACTGAATGATAAATTATTGTTGAGCTTGTTTGTTTTTATTAATACCCATAACTAAGTGTAAAGATCAATCTATACGTAATTAATACGAGTAATCCTGTAAAAAGATGGCTAACGAAAAAAACCCAACCCTGAAAACCTTATATCAGGAGATACAAACAAACATAGAAAAGGGAAATGGAACATGTACTCTTGTCCCTGACGTATTAGATACTACAGATACTATCGGTAAGTTCTATTCAGATATAACCCTCTCGGGAACACTTACCGTTAATAATGCTACTTTATCACCTTCGACTTGGGATGATAAACTTACGGCTTTTAAACTATTAGGTGACACAACTTCTTTTGGCGTTGGTGATATGGGGATTAGTATCATTTTTGCTACCGATGATATTGGTTTATATTCAAAACTGGATGCCACTCTTTCAAATGGTACTTGGGCTATTAATGGAATCGATTGGTTTTCTATTTCCAGTCCTTTTATTGGAGTACAGGTATATGATAATAATATGCCGGTCATTGGAGCTATGGGAGGTACAATTGCCGTAAGTTCAGCAGTGAATGTAGCCTTACAAATGGTTTATCCGATTGCTAATAATATCTGGTTGTTTCAAGGAAATTTTAATGAACCGTATCCAAGTATTTCTAATTTTTATCAATTAGTTGGAGGCGTTAATCTTACTTCTGCACTACCACAACCCTTTAGTACCTTATCTACACTTGGTCTTAAAACTATAGACATTAGCTATAATTCATCCAAAACCAGAGTAGATTATATTGCAGTCAATATTAGTACACCTCCTGATTATAACTGGCAAATTTTGCCAGGTCTTGCGGTTTCAGGAATTGATATTAAATGTCTTGTTTTAGGTTTTGGTGCAACTGGCGGAATAACTACTCAGTTTACCATTACAGGTAACTTTACCATAGGCCCGCCTAAATCAAACAATGTCATGTTAACTGCACAAGTTCCTAATTTCAAAGCCAGTGTACAATTAATTGATGGCACCATACAATTAGGAGATCTACTTACCATGTTTTGGACTGGAACCACTATCGACCTTCAATCGGAAATAACTGTATTGGAAGTACAAATTGATCCAAGTGCCAAAAACTATATCCTTAATTGCACTGTAGTAACCGACTGGGTTTTCTTTACCATAACTAGTCCGAATTTAAGCTTTACCATGAAAGGGTTAGCTTTAAATATAAGCAGTCAGCAAGGTGTGACAACTGGAGAAATTAGTGGTCAGTTCCATATAGGACCGGATACACCGGACAGTGGTGTTGATCTTACTACCTTTGCTAAGTACGACGGTGATACCTGGATTTTTGGTGCCAGCACCGGAGCTGATCAGGTGATTTCATTGGGAGATATCGCAGTTACTTTTTTACAAGCCTTTGGCATGGGCTACGATACCATACCAAGTTGGGTAAAAGACAATTTACCTAGCATCAGCAATGTTAGCTTTACTGATATTTTACCCAATGACAAAGCTAAATCATCGACTTACAATGTAAAAGGTGATGTTGCCTGGCACCTGCAATACAGCTCTTTTAACTTAGACCTCAGTGCTAACGTTGATATTACCTATACTGATGGCAAAACATCAGGAACCATTACCGGTACAGCCGATGCCAAACAAATGCTCGGATTGACTTTTATAGTAGGCTATAAATTTGGCACGCCGGATACCGAAGTTTATTTAAAAATACCAGAATTTGCCAGTACGATTACGTATACCAGTAATATCAAATACGATATCATTGATATTAAATTTGATAAAATATCACTTGGAGAAATTGTCTCTACATTGGTGGGCACCTTCAGTCCGGGTTTCAGTTTATCTGCCCCCTGGAACATCTTAAACAGTATAGATCTTTCCAATTTTGAGTTTACCTACACCCGATACAAAGATTCAGCGCAGAGCAGCATTGTAGCGACCATTCCGATAAAAGTAGATTTAGGTTTCATCAATATAAAATCCCTTAAAATCACCAAAGACGATTCGGTTACCGGAAGTGGTGTTTACATCTTTATTGAAGGTACCTTCTTAGGGCTTCCTATCGGAAGTGATTCCCCTCTTCAAAAAGACGGCAAGGGAAGTGATGCTACAAAAATGCCTGCTGTACCAGGAATGGGAAGCGAGTTTTTCGATTTGAAATTACTGGCTATGGGACAGCACGTTACCATGTATGATGTTCCAAGTCTGGATTCGGTAGATGCTGCAATTACCGCATTATCAACCGCATTTACTACCACATCCGACGAAAGTTCAACTGCAATACCGGTACCAGCAGCAACAGCAACCACAAAACCGGGAACATTGGTATTCGATCAGAACAGCAACTGGCTGATAGGAACTGATTTTACAGTAGCCAAATTTTATCGTATCGCGGCAGTATTCAACGACCCTAATATGTATGGCTTACTGGTTGGAGTAAGCAAAGATGCAGGCGCTTTTAAAAATCTTCAGTTTGAAATTCTTTATAAAAAAATAAACGACTCGATCGGAATGTACCAGATCGATCTGCAATTACCGGATCAGTTCAGGCATCTTGAATTTGGAGCCGTTTCTATTACACTTCCTATCATTGGTGTAAAGGTATATACAAATGGTAATTTTTACCTCGACTTTGGGTTCCCGGCCAGCATAACCGATTTCTCACGTTCCTTCTCAGTACAGGTATTTCCGTTTGTGGGATTCGGAGGATTCTATTTCGGTTACCTTAGCGGGGCAACCTCTACTAGCGTACCAGCCACTAAATGTGGTGTGTTCAATCCCGTTATCGAATTTGGTTTAGGGCTTTCATTGGGAGTTGGTAAAACCGTCGATCAGGGGATCTTAAAAGCCGGGCTTTCACTTACGGCTGTTGGTATCTTTCAGGGGGTATTGGGCTTTTTTACGGCCAACACTTCTTTACAGACAAATGACGATACTTATTTTAAAATTCAGGGAACCTTTGGGTTAACAGGTCATATCTATGGGGAGATTAATTTTGCTATTATCTCTGCGAGACTTGATATTATGGCCTACGCCTATATCACCTTGATTATCGAAAGCTACAAAAAGATACCAATCACTTTTGAAGCCGGAGTTTCGGTTAAACTTACCGTTAAAATTAATCTCGGATTATTCTCTATCAAAGTATCGCTGCACTTTAGCGCTACCATCAGTGCTTCATTTGTCATTGGAAGTGACACATCAGCCTCTGCACCATGGAATATTTGTCCGATAAAAGGATCAGGAGAGCGACTATCATTGGATATGGCCAGCAGAACTTTTAATGCGATGAGTCTGGATACCGCTCCGGTTTATCTAAAATGGCAACCTATTCAACCCGCGACAAAAGTGCCACTTGACTTATTGTTTTTTCCACAGCTTACAGTATCGGGAGAATCTGGATCTGCAGGGCCTCAATATGCTTCGATGCTATACATCAACACCGATCCTAACGACAACAGTCTCGCTGCCTTAACCGAAGGAGTTCTTTACTGGGCCATCAATGCACTTATAGGAAATACCAGTGAAAATACAGGTATGAACTGGCTAAAAGAGCAGGAAATCACAGCATATCAAATCAGTACACTGCTTTGCTACTTTAACACAAGACCAAATCATGTTGCACCATTCAACTATATAAATGCAACAAACAATGATATTCGAACTTTCTTCAGTACTTATTTTCAACTAAATATACGTGCTGTTGATGCAACGCAAAGCGGAAGTATGGATGCAGCAGTTTTCCCTGTAGTGCCGGAATTAATTCTGAATACCGATCTAAACGGTACTATAGGTACTCCTGTTAATTTTGCTACCCAAAACATGACGGGTACTCAAAATTACATCAGCGATATAACCGTACTGCTCGCCTCATCTGCTGTGGATTATCAATCCAACATTACAGCAGAATATTATGATTCTTCTGACTGCAGTAATGTATCAGATCCAACTTACGAGGAGCAACACAACCTGTCCTTCCCTACCTTTATGTTTACCGATTTTGTGGCACTGCTGGCCAAACAAGCACTCCAAGCTGCAGCCGATTATCTGGACAAACAGGAAACACTTTCTGCCAAAGTAAGTGATGTTGTTTCGAATGCGGTTACCGACAGCGTACAGGGAATTGGCGGTATGGCTTCCCGTTTTATGCTTCATGGCCTGAGATTACCTCAGCCACCAGACGCTTCAAAAGGAGTTACAAAACCGTTGTATGTATTAACAGGACAACAGATTGCAATACCTTCAGCCTTAAAAGCAGGTGATAAATATTCGGTGCTGTTGCAAAATCCAAATGCACCCTGGATTACTATGGTTTCAGGTACCAATAATGTCCTTACCATAACCATTGATGATAGTGAAATACAGCACATTCATGATGTAGCAACGATTACTTTGTCGCCAACACTTTCGTACGGACCAACGGCACTAATCAACTACAATGATACTCCTCAAACTTTCTCATTAGGAGCTCCTGCATTATGGCAATATCCAGGTGATTTCTATTCCGGTATAACAAATCAACCTGTGATATGGAAATTACCATCCAATTTAACAACCATTTTTGCCGAAGAAGGAAACTGGCTTTTTGATGTTAAAACTTTAACTACCACCGATACTGGTACGACCAAGGCAACAGTAAAAAATTATACCTGGGGTACAGTCGTTAATTTCGCGCTGCAAAAGATAACCGCAGTTGACGGTCAAATTACACCTTTATCAAACAACATGTACAATTTGGTAGGTGCCGATGACGCAGGAACTGTTTTTTTACAAGAATTACTAACGTATCTGAATACGCATGGCGATAGTGACGGAATCAAAACCATTCAGCAAATTCAGATATTGTATCAGCCGGATCCGACTGAAAATGGCAATGGAGGTTATATTTCAGATCTAAATGGAGGTTATAAAACGGCCATCGTTCAGGCCAATCTGTCAACAGAAACCAATCCGGCAGAAGCAATGTTCGCGAGAAGTTTTATAGCTGAAATTCCGGAGCGAGATTATAATACCCTCAATAACGCAGGTGACTTTATCAAGTTGTTATGGGAATGCAGTATTGTTCGCAGCGGCGGTTTCTATTTCTATTACAATAACAGTGAGAATAAAGGACTACCGGATACCCTTTTTGCCGGTAACGGAATCGCTAATATAGCATTGGTTGTTACTTACGATAACTTAATATTAAGCCCGTTTGTAAACAGTGTTGTTATAGGTGATACCATTGATACGACAAATACTTCCGTTTACGTTCAGTCACCGGATACTGCTCCAATAGCACAGCAATATACAACCCGCGTGGCTACTTTATTACCGGGAACAGTAGGTTACGAAGTATCGCGTAAAAACCCTGGGGATTATGTGCCTACACAACCAGTACCAACATTAGCTGAGGATCAGATCTACCTGCAAACGCAATTCAATCTTATCGGATTAACTGTGCCGGCCATACCGGCTTATATCAATCCAACACCGGCTGGCCCTGTAGATTCAATGGACGACGAAGCCATTCAAAACACCAAAAACGGAAACGCTTCGGCCAATGACGATGTTGAAGATTGGAATTACAGCGCTGTTGTTCCGTATTACAAATATGTACAACCGCAAGGAACAGATCCTAAATATCCGAATCCATATGCAGGTATAGGAACTACTGTACAAATGGTAATGAACTGGCAGGATATGTTTGGAAATGTGCCCCCAAAGGGTACAACACCTTTAAATGCTTCTATGCAGCTTTTATATGCAGATGCGATCATTGCACTAAGTCAATGGCCATCAGTATCGGTATCCTATTTGTTCAGCCCTGTTAGCGGTAAACCAAACATCGGTCTTAACTTTAATTTCAATACGGTACGTTATATAGGCGATGGAGCACAGAATAATGCTCAGATCGATATCATTACATTTATGAATATCTATTATCAGCTTAGTAATAGCGATATGGTTATTCACTATACCACAACGGTAGAAGATCAGGCTAATACACAAGGGGTGATTACTCCAACAGATCATAGTATTGTAAACAGTGATGTATTGAATCATTTTATCAATCCTATTATCGTGTATTTAAATGCGATCATAGCAGGTCAGACACCGGTTGCAGTTCAGACGTATACCATAAATTCAGCCATATCAACCACCAATATCATCACTTTGCCCGAAATTTCATTGGTATCCACAAGTCTGACGATGAAACGTGTTGCGAACTTAGATCCAAATTTTGTTAATGTTGCGGGAGTCGCTTTATCCAGCACTGTTATTCAGCCTTTATCCGAGAACGGTGTAAATGCTATGCTGGCACTTACTTATTTTGCCGAGCAATTTGAAGCTGCTTTTATCAATCAGCCTAATACCGGCATCGTACTTAAAGCTGCTACCGGAGCCAATCTTACCAAAGGCAACAGCGATACAACCGCAAATGCACCACTCTGGATGGTTCGTTTTGACAGCACCGGGGTGAATGGTCTTAAATTCGGATTTAACAATCAGCAAGTATACTACTTCGCTCCTATTCCGTTGGCAACAAGTTTACAATCGTTCTCTGCTAAGATAAATTCGTATCAACAAGGGAAACCTTACCCGGCAGACAATGGCATCACCAAAAACTACACTAGTATCGATATGGACAGCTGGGGCTTACAGTTTTTACAGGCTGTAGACAAATTCCTTAGCCCTTCATATTCCGTTCCTGCCTTTTTATTGACCGCAAATGATGTTTTTGCCGGAGATCCTGATTATTTACAGTTGATACTCGACGCCAAACAAAAGCTGGCTGAAGCTATTGAAGGAACGATCGATTTTATCATTGAGCCAAGTGCTGGGAAAGAACCTTCAAATATTGGTAACGCACAGGAAAAATGGAAACAACAGATCCTTATACAACTGGCAAATGCTTATCGCTATATCGCCTCTGCACAAACTACTGCCAGCATAAGTTCGGCTTATAAAGGTGCGGAATATGCCAATTCCAACAATGTACCACCACAGCAACCTTATGTTCCTTCGCTTTACGGAAAAATGTTAGGTCTTGATCCTACTGCCGCCGGCTCTGATACCATTCTGAAATCGACTGAATATTCATTGTCCACCGCAAAAGTTCCAACTGCCAACGGTAATTCCTGGTTGACCTACATGTTTGAAGCCAAAGATGCAGCCGAAAGCCGTAGTTTTTCTTTTAGTGAAATGGAATACAACGTGAGTCACCTGGAATTTGACATTACCCAAATACCAGATTTAGCAGATTACCTTGCTTCTTCGTGGCTGACTTTTATCGTTCCGCTTGACGGTCAAATAGATCATAAAGACAGTCCGCTTGCCAATATGAGCGATGTTGGAGAAACTGCAATACCCGTTCCGTTGCGTGCTTACCCAACACCTCCTTCAATATCGGCACAGAATTTTGATTACCCGGTAAACGAATTTACTCAGCTACAGCCAATCACGATAGCAGAAGCACGTCAATGGGAGTATTATTATACCTATCAAAACCCTTCGGCTGCGCAGGATACTATTGTAACAGAAATTCAGTTTAATGTTACCGATCAAAATCAGAGTTTTTATGCCAGTGCAAATACACCAAATTTAGGGCTGTATCAGGCATTTGCTCAATTCATTGATTCTTATCCCTTAATTAATGCCGATTTCGATAATTGCCTTGCCCTTCTTACTCCGGCAACTTTAAAAGCCGATTCAACTTTGGCTATTAATGCCCGCTATGCGATGTTGGCTTTTATCGATATCGTAAATCAGGTCGCCGATCAATGGTCCGTTACCAATCAGGTCAACCCTAGAAAAACGACGTTAGGAGCAAGAGCATTCTCGACCGCTCCTGCGCCACCATTTACATTGTCTTACACGATTACCGAAAGCCCTCAGGAAGAAACGGAGTACTTAATTGTCACTATTGATTCTACGAACCAACAATCTGCCAATGTTACGATCGACGTATCAATTACAGGCTATACAAGCGAACCGATTGAAGGTAAAACAAATGAATATTTGTATTACACTACTGACAATGAAGGAAATAAAATATATCTGTTATATGAAGACCGAAATAATGATCCTTCAAGAACCGTTCAGCTTAATGATCTCGATATCCTTACAGCGCAGAATGCCTGGAGTAGTGTAGCTGTAATAAGAAACGAAGAACTGTTGCAAAACGAGGATGGTACATGGCAAACTACCAATAAGTCGTTTATCTATCAAACGCCACAGGTAATGTTCTATAACAAACTTATTCCATTATTGAATGCGAATAATGCTATAGACATTAACACCATTGCAACACCTACTTA
This sequence comes from Flavobacterium collinsii, assembly GCF_946903285.1. GTDB lineage: Bacteria > Bacteroidota > Bacteroidia > Flavobacteriales > Flavobacteriaceae > Flavobacterium > Flavobacterium collinsii. The sequence continues at coordinate 2,370,792 of NZ_OX336425.1, read as the reverse complement.
TCCAGTACAGCCAACCCGTACACTCAATGTACAGCTATTGGCCTTGTTTGACGCTTTAACCGAAAACATAGATCCTGCGATTACTGGGTTTACGATAAAAATGCAATGTGATTATAGCTATGTCATTCCGGGAACCACTTTCCCTGTAGACATACCTGTATTGCTCGTTACTCCTACTGAATTGACAGTCGCAGACCACGGAAAAAGTATGGCCGATTTGATATCCGGAGGAATAAACAGCTGGATAGAAAGCAATAGTCCGCAAACTAATGCCGGAGCCTATACCTTCATGCTGACTGCTTATTCTGTAACCGATAGTTATGTACCGATATTGCAAATCCCATTAACATTATCACTAACAGCGATCACAATCATTTAATTAATTCAGTACCTCATAAAAAAGCAGGATGCTCGAAACATCCTGCTTTATAATTTCAAAATCAATTTGTATCTATCTTTTGTAATAAGCCACGATACTGGCTTTAGCCAATGTCTGATTCCATAGATTAAACCCCACGATGGCCGGGTTTGTATTCTCATCAAGCCCCAGTTTGTCGGTTTTAAGAGCATAAACAGTGATGATGTACTGATGAAATCCATGCCCCTCAGGCGGGCAAGGCCCTCCAAATCCTTTAATTCCGTAATCGGTGATGCTTTGTGTTGCACCTTTTATTGCAAATTTATCTTTGTTACCTGCATTAGTTACCAGTTCATTTATATCTGATGGGATATCAAATACAATCCAGTGCCAAAAACCACTTCCGGTGGGTGCATCAGGATCATACATCGTCACAGCAAAACTTTTTGTTCCCGCCGGTGCATTTTTCCAGGACAATTCAGGCGATTGATTCTCTCCGGTACAGCCAAATCCCTTAAACTCCTGTGTTTTAGTCGCCTCTCCTCCGAGGTCTTTACTGCTGAGCGTAAAAGTCTTTTGTCCGAAAATTGTGGTTGTGAAAATTAAAGATATTATCAAAATTAAATTTACTTTTTTCATTTTTCTGTGGTTTAAAATTTTAAACAAATTTAGCCCTGAGGATGAAAAATAAATTGAGGTAAAGGCTCAAAAACTATAGCCAAAAGCTCATTTTAGTTGCCCTTGTTTTGGGGTCACTCCATACTTTGATTTATAAGCCTGAGTAAAACTGGATAAACTTTCGTAACCTACCTCAAAATAAACCTCTGAAGGACTTTTTTGCTCCTGATGAAGCAAATAATTGGCAAATTCAAGTCTTTTATTTTGAAACCATTTAATCGGTGATTCCAAATAATGCTTTTCAAATTCTCTTTTAAATGTCGAAACACTCATATTACACAAAAAAGCCAATTCTCTTAACGACAATTTACTCAAATGACTACTTTCAATAATCTGAATGAATTTTTGTGAAGAATCACTACGGTTAGCAACTAGAGAATATAGAAATTCTGTACCATGAATCTCCGTCAGATAAAGCATTAACTCTTCAAACTTCACTTCCAGTAGTTTACTTTTAATTGCTATCGATAATTTCGAAATATCCACCAGACTATATACAAATCGTTTAAGGAATACATCATATTCAAAAGCATAAACAGAATTAGATTCTTTTACTTCCAGTTTACTCCATTCCATTTTTCTGATAAATCGCAATACCATTTCATTTGAAAAAAATAAAACAATACTTCTGTAATTAGAAACAGCAGAAAGTTTTTCAGTCATTAAGCAATGTCCTGATTTCATCATAAGAAACTTTGAAGCGTCTATTGCTACAGCCGAATTTCCAAAAACGACTTCTTTTGTTCCTTCCATTAAAAAACTAAATGCATGCTGACTCAGAATGATTTGCTGCTTCGAAACCTTTTTAGAGCTATTGTAGTCATAAACCTCAATTAGATTTGATCCTTCAAAATTTAACTCATCAGGAAGTGTAAGTATATTCATATTGACAAAAGAAGAAACGGATTTTTATCCCAAATTATTTACTGCTATATAATATCCAAATCGGAAATGTGCTTTTTTAAGCACTACTTTAAAGCAATGTGTAAATATAAACTATTTTACCTCGGGAAAATCTCTCCAAATTAGCTCTTTAAAATCCAAATCAAATAAGAAGACATCTCAGTAAAATTACACAAAAGCAATAATTAACTCATAATAAACCTATTAAGTCATATCAAAAAATATATTCGTATTTTTAAATTTCTAACCCACTAAAACCAAAACTATGCGTTATAGTATTGCCCTTCTTAGTCTTTTAATGTTGTTGTCTTGTAAAAATGAGCCAAAAACCAATATATTATCCAATTACTTTACCTACAATCAGGACTCCAATGTTGAATCTGCAGGAGTGAAAATGATTCCGATAAAAACGCCGATAGGAGAATTTAAAGTTTGGACAAAACGTTTTGGAAACAATCCGAAAATAAAAATACTATTACTGCATGGGGGCCCTGCTATGACTCACGAATATATGGAATGTTTCGAAACCTTTTTTCAACGTGAAGGCTACGAATTTTACGAATACGATCAATTGGGCTCCTACTATAGTGATCAACCAAAAGATAGCAGTTTATGGACTACCGAACGTTTTGTAGAAGAAGTAGAACAAGTTCGTAAAGCTATCGGGGCGGACAATAGTAATTTTTATGTCCTGGGAAATTCATGGGGCGGAATTTTAGCAATGGAATATGCCTTGAAATACCAACAAAACATGAAGGGCTTACTTGTTTCAAACATGATGGCCAGTGCACCCGATTACGGGAAATATGCTGATGAAGTGCTTTCAAAACAAATGAAACCAGAAATCTTAACAGAAATTAGAGCACTTGAAGCCAAAAAAGATTTTAGCAATCCCAGATATATGGAATTACTTCTTCCAAATTTTTATCAAAAACATTTATGTAGACTAAAAGAATGGCCAGACGGGTTAAATCGTGCCAGCAAACACATTAATAATGATATATATTCATTGATGCAAGGACCAAGTGAATTTGGTATTAGTGGCCGTTTAGCCCATTGGGATATTAAAAATCGCTTGCATGAAATTGCAGTTCCGACCTTAATGATTGGCGCAAAATACGACACTATGGATCCAAAAGCAATGGAAGAACAAAGCAAATTAGTCAAAAAAGGACGATACTTATATTGCCCAAACGGAAGTCATCTTGCCATGTGGGATGATCAGCAAATATTCATGAAAGGAGTCATACAATTCATTAATGATGTTACTACCAATACATTCTAATATTGTAGTAGTAAAAGAAAAAAAACTAAAGATTATCATCAAAAACGATTCACTTTGAATCGGAATATCCGCATCTATACAAATTCAATTTTATTAATAGTTCGCTTTTACAAATTCGCCGTTTTTAGGTGCTCATCCATTTAATAAACAATTATTTTTTTCATCATATTAAGTTTTTTTTCTAATCAATAAAATAAAAACAGGTAATTATACTGTACTCTTTTACGTATTAAATAATTAAGTTTACTTTTTAAATATTTAGATTACAAAACGCAAAACCTTAAATAACTGATATTTAAAATAAAATAAAGTTATTTTAAAGTTAAAGGATAATTAAAATTATTACCAGGAACAAAAGCATTTATAATAATTAATTGTAAGAAAGTTATCATTCCCAATATATTCTGTTGCTATTCTTTTAAAAATTTTAAAATATTAACTATGAATAAATTAGATCGTAAAATTCCGGCTTTTAGTGGTTTTAGTATTGAAATAGATGAAAGATATTTCATGGCACAAAACAAAAAATTATTTAGATTAGGTATAAAACTTAATACTCCAAATATTTGCAATTGGTCCTGTCCCTATTGTTATGTTGGCGATGAAAAATCAAAATTGCGTCCGCAAAAACTTGACGATCAAGGTAATGTTACTCATGACTTAAGTAAAGATCCCTTTTGGTTCGAGAGAATGAAAGGCTGGATTTTACAAGGAATTGAACTTGGAGCTAAAGCCGTTACGTTAAATGGTACTTTTGAACCGACTACTTCAAAAGATCTTTATAATGTCATTGATTTTTGTCGAAGTGAAAATCTTGCTACAACATTGGTAACAAATGGATTGTTATTAAAAGATGATGATATAGAAAGACTTTACAAGTCTGGCGTTAATGTGTTAACAAAACTAAATGTACCGATAGCAGATAGTACAGACCCAAATTATGATAGGTTTTGTGATATCCAGAAAGAACTAAGCGGATTAAAAAGCGAAAAAACAAAAATCTACGAAAATCAAAAAGAATTAATTCAGAAATTCATTGACATAGGATTTAATGAAAAACAAACAGATGGAAGCACGAGATTTGGAGTAGAATCAGTTATTACAAACCTTAACTTGGAGTTTATGCCTAAACTGATACGACAATTAAGAAACCTGAATATTTACGCGCATATAGAAGTAACAAAACTTCAGGGGTTTGCAAAAGCAAATCCAAATCTCACGATATCTAAAGAAAAACTTCAGTGGTTGTTTGAAACTGTGAGAGATGAGGACTATGCGGATGGATTCAATTATTATGATATAAAACCTCCCTATATAGGAGGAACATGTTATGAAAATCTTCACAGACTTGATATACATGCCGATGGAAATGTAAAACCTTGTCCAGGAATAGAAACAAATATTGGTAATTTAAATAAAATTTCATTGGCTGAAGTTCTCAATTCTCAATCACTTGATATTATCCGAAATCTGGAAAAATACATTGAAGGAGACTGTAAAGAATGTGATCTGTTCAAGTCAAGAGAGTGTTATGGCGGTTGTCGGGGAACGGTTTATCAAACATTAAAATCAAATGGATTTTCGGAATACGAAAGCTGGGTAGGATCAGATCCGTCATGCTGGCGTGTTGAAAACTTACTCGATAAAAAAATAGCCAAAACAACTTTGTTTAATAAAACAGCCGCAACAGTTCAATAAAATATACTTTTAGAATATGAAGCAAATACTTGGAGTATTCTATTGGCATAATCCGACAAGATTTGGTAATCTGGAATTGGTTAATGACTTAAGAAATCAATTCCAGATTCTATTAATCACCAATATGGATCTTTCGTATTTAAAAGGATTTTGTGACCATTATATAGTTGCTGATTATCATTCCCCTGAAAGTGTAATCCATCAGGTAATTGAATATAATAAACATTCAAAAATACAGGGCATGATTACTTTGTCGGAAGGAGCAGTAAGTCTTTTGGCAGATTGTACTCAAAAACTAAATCTGCCGGGTAACTTTCCCTATTGTGCAAGAATTGCCCGGAATAAATATATGATGAGGGAAAAAGTTAAGGAATTGGGCTTATCGCAACCCAAGTTTTATAAAGCCTCCTCCATAAAAGAAGCCTCTACAATTTATCAGGAAGAATTTAATGGTGGATCTCTATTTTTGAAACCACCCTGTCTCGGAGGAAGCTCATTTTGTTTGCGTATAGATTCCCTAGATCAATTAAAACGGGAATGGGATTATATTTTTGATGAAAGCTTATTAAGAACAAAAGGTGATCCTTTGTTTGAAGAACAATTTAAAAATGGCGAATATTTTCTCCTGATGGAAGAACTTCTGAGCGGAACAAATTTTCTTCACGATCAATTATTGGGTGTAGAATTTCCATGTTTTGAATTGAGTGTTGAAGGTTTTATTCAAGGAAATAAAACTTTTGTCTACTCAATTACAGATAAACTTCTCAGAAATAACTCAAAATACGGCGAAGAATTTTTATGGCGCATGCATTCAAGAGTACCGGTACTATTTAAGGAAAAATTAATACATTATGTCAACATAATAAACAATGGGATTGGTGCCCGAACGGGCTGTTCTCATACCGAATTTAGGATCGAATCCGGAGACCACCATAATTTTGATGTCATATATGAAAATCAATATTATAAGATAAGGTTAATAGAAACGGCACTACGTCCAGGTGGCGCTTATATGCAAACGGCTTTAAAACATGCGACAGGTTTTAATTCTATTCGGGCAATGGCACTTCAGGCTTGTGGCCTGGAGAACGATGAACGCATTAAATTTAGAAAACCCGGAATCATGATTAATTTATGGGCGCAAAAAGAAGGTATTGTCAAGAAATTAGTTGGACTTGATAAAATAATCAGTCTGAAAGAAAAATTGGCTTTCTTTCATATTTTCGATGCAATTGGTGATTATACCTATCTGCCTCCTGTAGCCAGTCGCGGAATGGGTGACGTTTTTATTATCGATCATGATATTAACCTAGATGAAATTTCTGATTGGGAAATTCGGCTTCATAGTGACAGCCCTTATGAGCAGATTGAGAAGTTGTTTTTTGAAGTAATAAATAATTTTGAAGCACACACAGAATAAAAATATAATTAACCTAAATTTTATCTGATGAATAACAATCATACAATGGATAATGTATTGCTAATTGACCGATGCTTAAATCTACATAAAAAGTTATATCCTTTGATTGGTAAAATGTATCTGATTACAGATCAAAATGACGACAAACCCATTACGTACAAAGACTTTGGATATGAACAGATTATCGAGGTAAATACACTCACTAACAATGATATTATAGATTTGGCTATTTCAATAGTTAAAATGAAAAACATCAAACACATTCTTTCGTTTGATGATAAGTATCAGGAAATTGCTGGTAAAATTGCCCGAATGCATGGGTTTTGGTTTCCTTATGATCACGGAGTTTGTGACTCCGTTAGAAACAAGGCTGTCACCCGAAATATTTTAAGCAGTAAGGGACTCGATAATTTACCATACAAAATTATTAATGACGAAACAGAAATTGATAAATTTATCGAAGATTACGGTTATCCTTTGGTTATGAAACCGTTATCATCACAAGGAAGTTTGGCCGTTAACATTATACACGATAGCCGCGAATTAAAAAAAGCAATTCAATTGTTTGAAAAAAACGCAAAAAATCAAATAATGTTATTAGAAAAATACATTATCGGTAAGGAGTATAGCTTTGAATGCTTCTCAGAGAATGGTAACCACGAATTAATTTGTGTTGTTGAAAAATTTAAATCTGAGGTTTATTGTGTTGGAATGGGGCATAGGATTCCTGCTGACTTAAACTCTTCTGATTTATTTAGGATGAAGAAATATGTTTTCTCATGTCTAAGTGGCTTGGGAATAACCAATGGACCCACACATACGGAATTAATATTCTCGCCCTCCGGTCCTGTAATCGTTGAAACACATACACGGGCATGTGGAGCGCATGTACCTTATCTGATTGAAAAACTATACAACATTGATATTCAAACGTTATGGATTCATCAATTTTTAGGAAGTACAATCATTGATGAAATTAAAAAATCCAAGCATTCCGAAAAAACCGGAGTAGTCTGGTTCAAACATTCAAACAAAGCGGGAGTACTTGATCATATAAAAGGTATTTCCGAGACCTATAATACTTTTGGCGTATTAAAAGCCGAAGCAATTCAAGCAAAATTTAAAACCCTCGAGAATTTTACAAAAAGGTCTGAAGACAGACTAGCGTATGTCATTGTTGTTGAAGATGATCATGACGAAGCGTTGAATAAAGCCCAAACAGCAATTAATAGTCTGGATGTAGTATATATTTAGTTATTATTTTTTTCAATGAAGTCTCATTTTGGCAACTATAAATCAATTTTGTTTTTTTTGATCATGATGGAAAAAACATCTGCGCCCTATTATAACCCTATTTCGTTTTTTAGAATCATATAAAGCTCAATGTGCACTATCATATTTCAAGCATGGAAAAACATAATATGATCTTAAAAAACCTCAGGTATCGCAAAAGGATAGGATCAATACGAAAACCTGTGGATTTATAAAATTGGACATAAGTATTAGTCAGTCTAAAAAGAATCAGGTTCAAAAGTTGTGGAGTGATAAAAATAATATTCTCTTTACCGTAAATCACTTTAGGAATGAAAGTGGCAGCCTTTTGCAATCTTTTAAAGATTTACATTTTCCTAAAATTTCTTAATTCCAAAATAATAATTTACAGCTTACCCCATAGAGACCGCTATTTGGAATCTGTTGCTCTGAAAGAGCCTTAGCAGTAACATGGCACGAAGTGCCATGAATAATGGTGAGCATTTCTTTAAGCCCTGTAAGGGCGAAAGCATAACCCAAAAAGCACATATCTTATTTTATGTCATTTCCGAAAGTAAGCAACTTTTAATCAACATCTTATACTTTATTAATAACTACTTATGCCTCTTCAGTACAATATGATTCATTATCTTAATTTATAGTGCGTTGCACTATTTTTATGCTTTTACGCTTTCAAGTCTTTTTAAACATTTAAAATATTTATACCGAAAGAGAACACTAATTATAAAATCAGCTGTAATAAAATGATCTCTTAAATGAAGAGCTGAAATCGTTAGTAAAAGAAATAACTTCTATCAACAACCCCACAACATTTTATATTGATCCAGAAAATGCTGTTCAAAATGATATAAATCTTTCTCTTTATCTTGAGGCATCTGCCCTTTCAGGGCGAAATGATATTATTGCTATTTATTTCATAGCGCTTCGCACTATGCTTTCTGCTTTTCGGGCTTTCAGCCCTTATTAATATTTAAGAGTATTATGCGAAATATCGTCCTGAAAGAAAAAATCCGTTCTAATCCGCGTTTTCGCATAGCGAATCAGTACAATCCGCGATCTGTTTTTTAACCGCAAAGTTCGCAAAGCATTACACAAAGCACGCAAGAATTTAAAAAGCGCTATAAAACAAAAAACCCTATCCGATTTGGATAGGGTTTTAAAAAGAAAGGCGACGACATACTCTCCCACATAACTGCAGTACCATCTGCGCAGGCGGGCTTAACTACTCTGTTCGGGATGGGAAGAGGTGAGCCCCGCCGCAATAACCACCTTAAGGTTTTTAGTAATTAGTCCTTAGTGCATAGTAATTAGTCCTTAGACTCTTTACTAGTTACTTTTCACTAGTTACTGCTCTTGCGCGAGCAAATATCTTAACATACTGAGATAAAGAAAAGTACTTTTATTTACTATTTTAGAAAGTTTCTCCCCGTCCGCCTTAACGGACGGGAAAAGGTGTACATAAGCTTACGGATTATTAGTACTACTCGACTATGACATTACTGCCTTTACATCTATAGCCTATCAACGTGGTCATCTTCCACGATCCTTAAAAGAAATCTCATCTTGTGGTGGGTTTCGCGCTTATATGCTTTCAGCGCTTATCCCTTCCAAACGTAGCTACTCTGCGGTGCCCCTGGCGGGACAACAGATACACTAGAGGTTTGTCCAATTCGGTCCTCTCGTACTAGAATCAGATCCACTCAAATTTCTAACGCCCACAGTAGATAGAGACCGAACTGTCTCACGACGTTCTGAACCCAGCTCGCGTGCCACTTTAATGGGCGAACAGCCCAACCCTTGGGACCTTCTCCAGCCCCAGGATGTGACGAGCCGACATCGAGGTGCCAAACCCCCCCGTCGATATGAGCTCTTGGGGGAGATCAGCCTGTTATCCCCGGCGTACCTTTTATCCTTTGAGCGATGGCCCTTCCATGCGGAACCACCGGATCACTATGCTCTACTTTCGTACCTGATCGACCTGTATGTCTCTCAGTCAAGCTCCCTTATGCCATTGCACTCTACGCACGGTTACCAAGCGTACTGAGGGAACCTTTAGAAGCCTCCGTTACTCTTTTGGAGGCGACCACCCCAGTCAAACTACCCACCAAGCAATGTCCTCTTCATCGAAGAGTTAGGCCTCAGATAAACAAAGGGTTGTATTTCAACAATGACTCCACAACGCCTGGCGACGCCACTTCACAGTCTCCAACCTATCCTACACATCATTTATCCAAGGTCAATACTAAGCTATAGTAAAGGTGCACAGGGTCTTTTCGTCCCACTGCGGGTAAACGGCATCTTCACCGTTACTACAATTTCACCGAGCTCATGGCTGAGACAGTGTCCAGATCGTTACACCATTCGTGCAGGTCGGAACTTACCCGACAAGGAATTTCGCTACCTTAGGACCGTTATAGTTACGGCCGCCGTTTACTGGGGCTTCAATTCAATGCTTCTCCGAAGATAACATCTCCTCTTAACCTTCCAGCACCGGGCAGGTGTCAGGCCCTATACTTCATCTTACGATTTTGCAGAGCCCTGTGTTTTTGATAAACAGTCGCCTGGACCTCTTCACTGCGGCCAGCTTGCGCTGGCGACCTTTCTCCCGAAGTTACAGGTCTATTTTGCCTAATTCCTTAGCCATGAATCTCTCGAGCACCTTAGGATTCTCTCCTCAACTACCTGTGTCGGTTTACGGTACTGGTACTAATTACCTGAAGTTTAGAGGTTTTTCTTGGAAGCCCTTAGGCGCACTATCTCTTTGTCCGAAGACTCCGAGTACTATCGTATTTCCCCAAGATCTGTGGATTTGCCTGCAGATCTTATAGGTAGGTACTTCAACGAACTATTCCGTCAGTTCGCGGCGCTTTCATCACTCCGTCACCCCATCACAGTAATTAGTAGTACGGGAATATTAACCCGTTAGCCATCGACTGTCCCTTTCGGGTTCGCCTTAGGACCAGACTAACCCACAGCTGATTAGCATAGCTGTGGAAACCTTAGTTTTTCGGTGTGCGGGTTTCTCGCCCGCATTATCGTTACTTATGCCTACATTTTCTTTTCTAACCAGTCCAGCATACCTGACGATACACCTTCAACCCTGTTAGAATGCTCCCCTACCACTTACAGTCAGACTGTAAATCCATAGCTTCGGTAATACACTTATGCCCGATTATTATCCATGCTCGTCCGCTCGACTAGTGAGCTGTTACGCACTCTTTAAATGAATGGCTGCTTCCAAGCCAACATCCTAGCTGTCTGGGCAGACAAACCTCGTTCTTTCAACTTAGCGTATATTTGGGGACCTTAGCTGATGGTCTGGGTTCTTTCCCTCTCGGACTTGGACCTTAGCACCCAAGCCCTCACTGCTGAGAAACATTATATAGCATTCGGAGTTTGTCAGGAATTGGTAGGCGGTGAAGCCCCCGCATCCAATCAGTAGCTCTACCTCTATATAACTTTACGCTCAGCGCTGCACCTAAATGCATTTCGGGGAGTACGAGCTATTTCCGAGTTTGATTGGCCTTTCACCCCTACCCACAGGTCATCCGAAGACTTTTCAACGTCAACCGGTTCGGTCCTCCACTATGTGTTACCACAGCTTCAACCTGCCCATGGGTAGATCACACGGTTTCGCGTCTAACACTACTGACTAAAGCGCCCTATTCAGACTCGCTTTCGCTACGGATCCGTGGCTTAACCACTTAACCTTGCCAGCAACGTTAACTCGTAGGCTCATTATGCAAAAGGCACGCCGTCACCCCACGAAAGGGCTCCGACCGCTTGTAAGCGTATGGTTTCAGGATCTATTTCACTCCGTTATTCACGGTTCTTTTCACCTTTCCCTCACGGTACTGGTTCACTATCGGTCTCTCAGGAGTATTTAGCCTTAGCGGATGGTCCCGCCAAATTCAGACAGGGTTTCACGTGCCCCGCCCTACTCAGGATACCACTATCTATTATACTCGTTACCCATACGGGACTATCACCCTCTATGGTGTCACTTTCCAGTAACTTCCGGTTCCTTGTACATAAAATGTCGTGGTCCTACAACCCCAATCATGCCGTAACATCATTGGTTTGGGCTAATCCGCGTTCGCTCGCCACTACTTACGGAATCACTTTTGTTTTCTTCTCCTCCGCCTACTTAGATGTTTCAGTTCAGCGGGTTTGCCCACCTATCGGTGTACTATGTCTTCAACATAGTGGGTTGCCCCATTCAGGTATCTACGGATCAATCGGTGTGTGCCCGTCCCCGTAGCTTTTCGCAGCTTATCACGCCTTTCATCGCCTCTGAGAGCCTAGGCATCCCCCATACGCCCTTATTTTGCTTATTGTACCAATCTTAAAATTAATTAAGACCGTTTTTTTTTGTCTTTTACAATAAAATTGTAAAAAACGCTTTCTACTTTTTATTATTTTCTTATCTCAATATGTCAATGAACTTTATTAGCTGTAGGCTTTAAGCAATACGCTTTAAGCTTTCTTAGCTTACCGCCTAAAGCTTATAGCTTTCGGCTTTGTGGAGAATAACGGAGTCGAACCGTTGACCTCCTGCGTGCAAGGCAGGCGCTCTAGCCAGCTGAGCTAATCCCCCATTTTTAAATGATGAGTTATGAATTATGAGTTATGATTTCTCTCATAAACGCTCAACTTCTAAAATTTCCTTTATCTTAAGTATTTCAGTCTTTTTTAGTTTGTTGTTTTTTTTATTATAACTTATAATTCATAATTTATAACTCTAAACTCTAAAAAAGTAGTCCCGGGCAGACTCGAACTGCCGACCCCTACATTATCAGTGTAGTACTCTAACCAGCTGAGCTACGAGACTCTGTTTTACTTAATTTTCATTATTTTTTAAATTAACAGCAAGAGTAAGTGAATGTTGTGATTCAGAACCTTCTAAATTAACATCTTTTTTCCTCAACGTGTATTACTACTAACATTTGAGGCTCTAGAAAGGAGGTGTTCCAGCCGCACCTTCCGGTACGGCTACCTTGTTACGACTTAGCCCTAGTTACCAGTTTTACCCTAGGCAGCTCCTTGCGGTCACCGACTTCAGGCACCCCCAGCTTCCATGGCTTGACGGGCGGTGTGTACAAGGCCCGGGAACGTATTCACCGGATCATGGCTGATATCCGATTACTAGCGATTCCAGCTTCACGGAGTCGAGTTGCAGACTCCGATCCGAACTGTGACCGGTTTTATAGATTCGCTCCTGGTCGCCCAGTGGCTGCTCTCTGTACCGGCCATTGTAGCACGTGTGTAGCCCAAGGCGTAAGGGCCGTGATGATTTGACGTCATCCCCACCTTCCTCACAGTTTGCACTGGCAGTCTTGTTAGAGTTCCCGACATGACTCGCTGGCAACTAACAACAGGGGTTGCGCTCGTTATAGGACTTAACCTGACACCTCACGGCACGAGCTGACGACAACCATGCAGCACCTTGTAAATTGTCTTGCGAAAGATCTGTTTCCAAACCGGTCAATCTACATTTAAGCCTTGGTAAGGTTCCTCGCGTATCATCGAATTAAACCACATGCTCCACCGCTTGTGCGGGCCCCCGTCAATTCCTTTGAGTTTCATTCTTGCGAACGTACTCCCCAGGTGGGATACTTATCACTTTCGCTTAGCCACTGAAATTGCTTCCAACAGCTAGTATCCATCGTTTACGGCGTGGACTACCAGGGTATCTAATCCTGTTCGCTACCCACGCTTTCGTCCATCAGCGTCAATCCATTAGTAGTAACCTGCCTTCGCAATTGGTATTCCATGTAATCTCTAAGCATTTCACCGCTACACTACATATTCTAGTTACTTCCTAATAATTCAAGTTTAACAGTATCAATGGCCGTTCCACCGTTGAGCGATGGGCTTTCACCACTGACTTATTAAACCGCCTACGGACCCTTTAAACCCAATGATTCCGGATAACGCTTGGATCCTCCGTATTACCGCGGCTGCTGGCACGGAGTTAGCCGATCCTTATTCTTACGATACCGTCAAGCTGCTTCACGAAGCAGTGTTTCTTCTCGTATAAAAGCAGTTTACAATCCATAGGACCGTCATCCTGCACGCGGCATGGCTGGATCAGGCTTGCGCCCATTGTCCAATATTCCTCACTGCTGCCTCCCGTAGGAGTCTGGTCCGTGTCTCAGTACCAGTGTGGGGGATCTCCCTCTCAGGACCCCTACCCATCGTAGCCTTGGTAAGCCGTTACCTTACCACTAGCTAATGGGACGCATGCTCATCTTTTACCGTTGTGACTTTAATAGTAGAATCATGCGATTCAGCTATACTATGAGGTATTAATCCAAATTTCTCTGGGCTATCCCTCTGTAAAAGGTAGATTGCATACGCGTTACGCACCCGTGCGCCGGTCTCTGCTTCCGAAGAAGCATACCCCTCGACTTGCATGTGTTAAGCCTGCCGCTAGCGTTCATCCTGAGCCAGGATCAAACTCTTCATCGTATATTTTTTATATTATATTGCGATGCTTTATCTATCGGTTCTTTTCGAATCTCTCGATTCATTTACTCTTATTCTTTTGTTTTAACATCTCTGTTAAAACGGCTGTCAATTCAATATGTCTACGAACGTGTTTCTTTTCTTGTTTCGCTTGTTTCTCAAAGCGGGTGCAAAAGTAGAAAACTTATTTCTAAACGGCAAGAGATTTTTGAAGTTTTTTTTTAAGAAAATTTCTTTCCTTTTTTCCTTCTCTCCCTACCAGTCTTTCAATGAGCTTCCCGTGTTTTACCTCACTTAACTTCTATTTTTAAAAGTGTTCGGTGAACTTCGTTTGCGGGGTGCAAATGTAATATCCATTTTCAAATCTCACAAGCTTTTTCGAATCTTTTTTTGAAAATTTCTTTTCGTTTTAATTCGTTTGCTTGTCAGTATTTCAGTGAACGTCTATCGCTGTTGCGGGTGCAAAAGTAGTCACTTTATTGAGTTCTACAAGCTTTTCATCGAACTATTTTTGATCTTTTTTCAAACTTTATCTTAACACTCTGATAACACCCCTTTTACAAATTAAACTATTTTCAGGTTTGAAAGGTTTTTCTCTATCAAATCTCTTTCCCCATAGTTCCATCTTTCCAAACACCCCTATTTTACTAGTCTCGCAAAGGCGCAAAGACGCCAAGTTTTTATTTTATGACCGATCTTTCCTCTGAAAATCTCTGCCCTAGCCCCGATAGAAGTGGAAATCCTTTTGCTTTTTCCTTTAAAAAGCAAAAGATTGAAACCAATAGCGGGAGAAAGCTACTAAATTTCTTAAATTCCAAATCTCATCTTCGACTTCGCTCAGCTGAACATAATCACTCCTTATATATAGGAACAGAAACAACAAACCCGACAGGTTGAAAAAACCTGTCGGGTTGTGGAGCGGAATTCTTCCTTATATATTAGGTAGTGTGAATTTCTACTTATATGGATACACTAATTTAAACTATCAATTACTTGTTTAGTAATTTCGATGCTTTTTAACTTAGCTTGATGATCGAAGATTGGGCTGGTTACCATTAGTTCGTCGATTCTGGCGTAATCGATGAACTTTTTAAGATCTGTTGCTAATTGTGCTTTGTTTCCTGTAAAAGTACATGCGGTCATTTGGTTGACATGAAAGCGTTCTTCTTCGCCCATAATATCATCTAGAGAATCTACAGGCGGCTGCAGGCCTTTTCGATCGTTTCGAATTAAATTCAAAAACATTTGATACAAACTCGTAGATAACCTTTCGGCTTCTTCGTTTGTATCTGCCGCAACAATATTGACACACGCCATGGTTTTTGGTTTATCTAAAGTATTTGACGCCTGAAAATTTTCGCGATAAAACTCAAATGCCTGTATCATTTGTCGCGGAGCAAAATGTCCGGCGAATGCATACGGTAATCCATAGGCTGCAGCAAGAGCAGCGCTATCCATACTTGAACCTAAAATCCAGATTGGAACACCTGTTCCTTCTGCTGGAAATGCTCTTACTTTTGCTGTCGCATTTTCGGTCGAGAAGTAATCCTGAAGCTTCGTTACATTTTGCGGAAATCGCTGTGCTTGTTCAAAAAAGTCTTTTCGGATAGCTTCGGCCGTTGGCTGATCTGTCCCGGGAGCTCTTCCTAAACCTAAATCAATTCTACCCGGATAAAGTGTTTCTAAAGTTCCAAATTGCTCTGCTACTATTAAAGGAGAATGATTGGGTAACATGATTCCACCAGAACCTACTCTAATGTTTTGTGTTTGACTCGCAATGTAACCAATCAATACAACTGTAGCCGAACTGGCGACATGTGCCATATTGTGATGTTCTGCAAGCCAAAATCGCTTGTATCCTAAATTATCTGCTAATTGCGCTATGTCTTTTGTTTTTTGAAATGTTTCTTTGGCATTACTATCCTGAGTAATGATAGCGAGCTCTAATAATGAGACTGAAATTGGGTTTTTCATATAAAAAAATGCTAGAATACAAAACTACTTCATTTACATGGATACCTTTCGTTTTCTGTTGTTAATAGATTTATAATATTTCTTTCGACTAGTAAATACATTTTTCAATAATCTGTTAGCATAATTGCTTTTAACTAATAGAGACATAGATTCTATATTTATAAAAATATTTCACTTCATTCAAGAACGTCACAAAAGATTTATATTTCGCTCCTCTGGAGCTTTTTGATACCTGAAATTTACATTTACCAGAAGCATTTTACTCCACTGGAGCAATTTCAGAAAAAACAGGAAGCTTTACTTTTTTAAACCTGAATTCCCCCCTCCTTTTTTTCTTCAAATTTATCCCACAATTCGTAAGTCAAAAGATTTAAAGACTAAATTTGTATTTCGAAATGCACTACTCGATTTAACAATATCCCCAAATGACACATAAAATTTTAATTATAGACGACGAAGAAAAACTAAGAAGTCTGCTCGCACGCATTATCAAATCGGAAGGATTTGAAGTGATTGAAGCCAAAGATTTAAAATCCGGTTTTAAGAAACTCGAACAAACCGATATTGATGTCGTTTTATGTGATGTAAAATTACCCGACGGAAATGGTGTTGACTTTCTACAGCATATAAAAGCAAGTTTTCCTTTGATTGAAGTTATTTTACTAACAGCTTTCGGAAATATTCCGGATGGTGTTCAGGCTATGAAAAATGGTGCTTTCGATTATATCGTAAAAGGCGACGATAATGATAAAATCATTCCGCTACTTTACAAGGCTGTCGAAAAAGTACATTTGCAAAAAAAGGTAAAACAACTTGAAAAACGCATTGGCGACAAATATTCTTTTAATACAATTATTGGAAAATCAAAAGGCATAGAACAGGTTATTGATTTAGCTAAAAAAGTAGCCAAAACCGATTCAACTGTTTTACTAACAGGCGAAACCGGAACCGGAAAAGAGGTTTTTGCGCAAGCCATTCACGAAAACAGTAACCGTGTCGGTAAATCTTTTGTGGCCTTAAACTGCAGTACTTTCAGCAAAGAAATCCTGGAAAGCGAACTCTTCGGACACAAACAAGGTGCTTTTACCGGAGCTTTAAAAGACAAAAAAGGTTTTATCGAAGAAGCCAATGGTGGTACTTTATTTCTGGATGAAATTGGAGAAATGCCCATTGAGCTACAAGCTAAATTGTTGCGCGTTTTAGAAACCAGCGAATACATTCCGCTTGGTGATACCACTCCAAAAAAATCAAATTTCAGGTTGATTGCCGCAACAAACCGAGATTTAAAAATAGAAAGCGAAGAACACCGTTTTCGTTCCGATTTGTATTTCCGACTCAATATTTTTGAGATTACACTACCGCCATTACGAGAAAGAGTAAAAGACATTGCGCTTTTGACACACTCTTTTGTCAAACAATTTTCTGAGAAAACCAATAAAAAAACATTGCAGGTAACCGATGATTTCATTCAAAAATTAGAACATTATTCATGGCCGGGAAATATTCGTGAGCTTAAAAACATTATTGAAAGATCGGTTATTTTGAGCAGCAACGATACGCTGACTTCAGATGTTTTACCTTACGAAATGCAACATGAAAAAGAAAAAAACACCAAACAAATGTCGGCTTTTTCAATGCAGAGTGTTGAAAAACTACACATTCAGAAGGTTTTAAATTACTCAAAAGGCAACAAGGCCGAAACGGCACGCTTACTCGAAATCGGGATTGCAACTCTGTATAGAAAATTAGACGAATATGGAATTCAGTAGTAATGTGGCAATGTGAGATGTTGTTTGTAAGATCTTAGATGCGAAATTTTTAGTTTTTTCAAATCGCTTTTCACTTTTCACAAACAATATTTCACATCTTACAAATAACAAATCACCTTATCATTTCAATAAAAGCTTATCATTATGATAGGCTTTTTTTGTGCCTTATTTTTGGCACAAAACCATAATTTACTTACCAGTAACACTTTAGGTATTATTTTGTAATTTAGGTCTAACTTTTGGCATAAGAGGGAAGAACACAAAAATTCATTCTCATGAAAAATCAAGTCACTTCAATCTACAAACAAGCTGATCGCTTTGCTGAGATAACTAAAAAATCAATAATATCCGGCAATATTGTTCGCGCAAAAAAATGCCTGGCACTTGCTGAACGCCTATTCATCAACGGAAGTATCGAAACTAAAAATGCCATTTCGAATGTGTATGTTTTCTCGGTTTCTTCTTTTATGGAAATGCGTCACTGTAATATCTCACATCTTTTTCCACAAACGCTTAAAGCAGAATATATCCGACAAGTTAATACTTCAGGAGTCTAATTTTAGTAAAATGTACACTGTAAAAGGTGAAATGTAAAATAAAACCATATCCACAACTAACATCTCACATTTCACAATTTACATCTCACAAATAATATTTCACAAATCTAAAATCTAATAATCTATGTTAATCACATTTCTTTTGCTCGGACTGGGCGCCCTACTCTTTGCCATCTGTTTTAAATCAGTTGAATTTTTTGAAAAAATATAAATCATGACTGCACTATTTATTGTTTCGATTGCCGTTTTTGGCTATTTGGTTTATGTATTAATTAAACCTGAAAAATTTTAATGATGTTACAAGTTATAAGTGAGATGTTGGATGTTATACATCGATCTCCTTTTACAAATCACATCTGACATTTCACTAAAATTAAAAAAAATTATGAATACAGAATTATTAGGTGTCATTGGTATTTTTATCCTCACGATAGTTTTAGCCATTCCCTTAGGAAAATATATTGCTAAAGTTTATTTAGGTGATAAAACGCTTTTTGACCCAATTTTCAATCCAATTGAAAAAATTATCTTTAAAATCAGCGGTATCAATTCCACTGAAGAAATGAACTGGAAACAACACTTAAAAGCCCTTTTAAGTATCAATATGATTTGGTTCTTTCTTTGCTTCTTTATCTTATTATTCCAGGGATCGTTGTTTTTAAATCCCGATAACAACCCGTCAATGAGTCCGGATCTGGCCTTTAATACAGCCATTTCATTTGTTGTCAATTGTAATTTACAGCATTACTCTGGCGAAAGCGGTGTTTCTTATCTGTCACAAATGTTCCTAATGTTCCTTCAATTTGTTTCTGCCGGTGTAGGACTGGCCGCTGCTGCGATGGTTTTCACTGCAATGAAGGAAAGAACAACCGAAAAACTAGGTAACTTTTACAATTATTTTATCAAAAGCTGTACGCGTATTTTATTGCCTCTTTCAGCTATTGTAGCAGTTGCTCTATTGTTTAGCGGAACTCCTATGACGTTTGAAGGAAAAGATGCGATTACAACTTTACAAGGTGATACCGTAGAAGTTTCCCGCGGACCTGCCGCAGCATTTATTGCAATTAAACATATCGGTACCAATGGTGGTGGTTTTTTTGGAGCCAATTCAGCACACCCCTTAGAAAACCCAACTTACTTTAGTAATGCGGTTGAGTTATGGGCACAATTAATTGTTCCGTTTGCCATGATTTTTGCCTTAGGCTTTTATCTGAAAAAAAGAAAATTATCTTATGTCATTTTTGGTGTTATGACGGTTGGATTCCTGTTACTGGTTATCCCAACGGTAATGAGTGAAATCAACGGAAATCCTGCCATCGAAAAAATGGGAATCGCTCAAACAACCGGGGCAATGGAAGGAAAAGAGGTTCGTTTAGGGCCAGCCATTTCAGGTTTCTGGAGTATTGCCACGACTGTAATTTCTACAGGTTCTGTAGATAGTATGCACGATAGTTCAATGCCGGTTTCTGGTGCTATGGAATTGCTTGCCATGATGGTGAATGCGTTTTACGGCGGTTGCGGTGTTGGTATTCTAAACTTTTACATCTTCATTATTCTCGCGGTATTTATTTCCGGATTAATGGTAGGACGAACACCTGAATTTTTAGGAAAGAAAATTGAGGCCCGGGAAGTTAAGATTGCCGCTTTCATTGCAATTCTTCACCCTTTATTAATATTATCAGGAACAGCTTTAGCCTCTTATTTTGCTGCAAATGACACAGCTATGGGATGGTGGTTTAGCGGAAACGCGACAGGCTGGCTCAACAATCCGGGACATCACGGATTCTCAGAAATGTTGTACGAATATACTTCAAGTGCAGCTAACAATGGTTCTGGTTTTGAAGGTTTGGGAGATAACAATCCGTTCTGGAATATCACTACAGGAATTGTTTTATTGTTAAGCCGTTTCATTCCAATCGTTGGACCACTGGCTATCGCAGGTTTACTGGCAGGTAAAAAATACATCCCGGAAAGTGCAGGAACTTTAAAAACAGATACTACAATTTTTGGAATAATGGTTTTTGCCGTAATCGCAATTATCGCTGCTTTATCATTCTTTCCGGCATTAGCACTTGGACCTTTAGCGGAGTATTTTACACTAAAATAATTAATTTCTCAATGCTAAACGATGTTTTTTAAACACATAGAAACATAGATAAAATGAATTCAAAAGAAAATTAAAGAAAACTCATTTTTTTCACATAGCTCTGTGAATGTATGAAAGTAAAACGTCCTTAATCTCAAAAGAAAGAATCTATGTTTCTATGTGTTAAAAGAAACAGTCAACTAATAAATAATATAAAAAAAATGACTCATAATAAATCCACATCGTTGTTTGAAAGTAAGCAGGTAAAAGAAGCTTTAGTGCAATCTTTTGTAAAGCTTAATCCAAAAATGATGATCAAAAACCCGGTAATGTTTACCGTAGAAATAGGAACTGCCATTATGTTTGCTGTTTGTGTTTCCATCTTAATGGGAGCTCAGGATCAGGGTAGTTTCATTTACAACCTGATTGTATTTTTAATTTTACTGGCTACGCTTTTGTTTGCCAATTTTGCCGAAGCCATTGCTGAAGCGAGAGGAAAAGCACAAGCCGACAGTTTAAGAAAAACACGTGAAGAAACTCCGGCCAGACAGATTTTACCTAACGGAGAAATCAAAAACATCAGTTCTTCTGAATTGAAAAAAGGAGACATCTTCATTTGCGAAGCAGGTGATTTAATTGCTACTGACGGTGAAATTATCGAAGGATTGGCTACTATAGACGAAAGTGCCATTACAGGAGAAAGTGCTCCTGTGATTCGGGAAGCCGGAGGTGACAAATCATCTGTAACCGGTGGAACAAAAGTATTATCAGACAAAATAAAAGTAATTGTAACGTCGGAACCTGGCGAAAGCTTTTTGGACAAAATGATTGCTCTGGTGGAAGGTGCAAGCCGTCAGAAAACGCCAAACGAAATTGCATTAACCATTTTATTAGCCGCATTTACTTTAATCTTCGTGATTGTGTGCGTTACGCTAAAACCGTTTGCCGACTATGCAAATGCACCCATCACGATTGCGGCTTTCATTTCTTTGTTTGTCTGTTTAATTCCAACTACAATTGGTGGTTTACTTTCTGCCATTGGAATCGCGGGAATGGACAGAGCTTTGCGTGCCAATGTAATTACAAAATCAGGAAAAGCGGTTGAGACTGCCGGAGATATTGACGTTTTACTTTTGGATAAAACCGGAACCATAACAATTGGAAACAGAAAAGCAACGAATTTTTATCCTGCTAAAGGTGTTTCAGAAGAAGATTTTATAAAATCTGCCGTGCTAAGTTCATTGGCAGATGACACTCCGGAAGGAAAGAGTATCGTGGAATTGGCTGGAGCCGAACTTGCCAATAAATTATCTATTGAAGGTGCTACTTTAATTAAATTTACCGCAGAAACCAGGACTTCCGGAGTTGTTTTAAAAGACGGAACCAATATTAGAAAAGGAGCTCAGGATGCAGCAAAAAACATCGCACTTCAAGCCGGAAACTCTTTCCCTGAAGATATTGCTCAAAAGGTAATTGATATTTCGTCTAAAGGAGGAACACCACTGGTAGTTATTAAAGACAATCAGGTTCAAGGGGTTATCGAATTACAGGATATTATTAAAACGGGAATGAAAGAACGTTTTGACCGTTTGAGAAAAATGGGTGTTAAAACGGTAATGGTGACCGGAGATAATCCGCTTACTGCGAAGTTTATCGCCGAAGCTGCCGGTGTTGATGATTTTATTGCCGAAGCGAAACCTGAGGATAAAATGAATTACATTAAAAACGAGCAGAATCTGGGTAAACTGGTAGCCATGATGGGTGACGGAACCAATGACGCTCCTGCCCTTGCGCAAGCCAACGTGGGTGTTGCCATGAACAGCGGAACACAGGCCGCTAAAGAAGCCGGAAACATGGTGGATCTTGACAATGATCCAACGAAGTTAATCGAGATCATCGAAATTGGAAAACAGTTATTAATGACTCGTGGTACGCTGACTACTTTCTCCATTGCCAATGACGTAGCAAAGTATTTTGCTATTGTTCCTGCCCTTTTCATCACGGCAATTCCAGCTTTGGAAGGTTTAAATATCATGCGTCTGCACAGTCCGGAAAGCGCCATTTTATCGGCCGTAATTTTTAATGCGGTAATTATCCCAATATTAATCCCTCTAGCATTAAGAGGTGTCGATTATAAACCAATCGGAGCAAGTGCCATCTTAAAAAGAAACCTGTTGATTTATGGTTTAGGCGGGTTGCTTGTCCCTTTTGTCGGAATTAAGTTAATTGATATCGTTGTTGCTCTCTTCATGTAAATAAAAGTTACTAAGAAACTAAGTTGCTAAGGTTGTAAGTTTTTTCCCTTAGCATCTTAGAAACTTAGCAACTCAGAACCTTAAAAATAAAAATAAAATGAAAAATATATTTTCACTATTCAAGCTGACGCTGCTAACCGTAATTCTGTTTGCAGTTATTTATCCTCTTGCAATCTATGGAATCGCACAATTTGCTCCAAATCAAGGAAAAGGAGAAACGATTTCGGTTAACGGAAAAGTGGTTGGATACCAAAAAATTGGTCAGAAATTCGATAAATCCAATTATTTCTGGGGACGACCTTCGGCTGTAGATTATAATGCTGCCGGAAGTGCCGGAAGCAATAAAGGACCAAGTAATGCCGAATATCTTGCTTTGGTTCAAAAAAGAGTGGATACGTTTTTAATCGTTCATCCCTACCTGAAAAAATCTGAGATTCCTGCAGATATGGTTACAGCTTCAGGAAGCGGTTTAGATCCGAATGTTTCACCACAAGGTGCTTTGATTCAGGTAAAACGTATTGCCAAAGAAAGAAAATTAGACGAAGCTAAAGTGAAAGCTTTGGTAGAATCTAAAATCAATACCGCTGTTGTAGGTCCGGAAACAGTTAATATTCTGGAGTTGAATGTGGCTTTGGATGCTTTAAAATAAGGTTCAAAGGTTCAAAGTAACAAAGGTTCAGAGATTTTACTAGCGTATTCTTGTCATTTCGACGTAAGGAGAAATCTTCGTTGCTGAATCGACAAAGATTGATATTTATTACGGAGTTTCTTGTGAAGATTTCTCCTTACGTCGAAATGACAAACAGAACGTAAAATCAGAATAGAAAATAATTTTAATAAATACCTAACAGGCTTTAAAAACCTGTTAGGATAATGAATGCCCCCTTTTTGCCCCAAATAATCTAGCCCCGATAGTAGTGGAAATCCTTTTGTGTCCGCCGCGGCGGACACAAAAGATTGAAACGGATAGCGGGATTAGCTCCTAAAAAAATCTACTAATAAATTACTACCGAGGACACTGTCTCCTCACAATCAAAACAAAATGAAAAAAATTATACTTACCGCTTTAATCGCTTTTGGTTATAGCAACTTACATGCTCAGGAAGAATCAAAAAGTCCGTTTACATTTTCAGGATACGTAGACGTTTATTACAGCTATGATTTCGGAAAACCGGACAATCATACTCGCCCGGGATTTATTTACAACTACAATAGAAGTAATGAAATGAACATCAATTTAGGATTAGCAAAAGTGAACTACAGTAAAGGCAATGTTCGCGGAAATTTTGCTCTGATGGCCGGAACTTACGCCGAGTACAACCTGGCCGCCGAACAGGGTTTGTTAAAAAATGTATATGAAGCAAATGTGGGAGTGAAGATTTCTTCTTCTCATAATTTATGGGTCGATGCGGGAATTATGCCATCGCATCTTGGTTTTGAAAGCGCGATTGGAAAAGATTGTCAAAATCTAACCCGAGGTATTCTGGCTGAAAACTCTCCTTATTATGAAACGGGAGTTAAAATTGGCTACACTTCTGAATCCGGAGAATGGTATCTGGCCGGGATGTATCTGAATGGCTGGCAGCGTATCCAAAAAGTAAAAGGCAATCAAACTCCTGCTTTTGGAACTCAGGTTACCTACAAACCATCAGACAAAGTGGTACTGAACTGGAGTACTTATGTAGGAAATGAACAACCGGATATTGACAAAAAATGGCGTTATTTTAATAACTTTTACGGGCAATTTAAAGTAACTGATAAAACAAATATTACTGCCGGTTTTGATGTTGGAACACAACAATCGGTTAAAAACAGTACTAAATATGACGCCTGGTTTTCACCAATTTTGATTTTACAATACAAACCAACTGATAAAATTCAGCTTGCAGCCCGTGGCGAATATTATAGTGATGAAAAAGGAGTAATTATTGCAACAGAAACTCCAAATGGTTTTAAAACTTACGGATTTTCAGCTAACTTTGATTACTTAGTAACTGATAATGTAATGTTTAGATTAGAAGCAAGAAATCTTTCCAGTAAAGATGAAATATTTACAAAAAACAATCTTCCAACGAATACGAACGCGTTTGTAACGACTTCGCTGGCGATTTCTTTTTAGCCTTAGGCTATAAGCTTTAAGCAGTAAGCTTTCGTCCTACTGCTTAAAGCCTAAAGCTTACTGCTTAAAGCAAAAAATATGGAAAAAGAAAATAATGCACAGCACTTTCTCGATTTAATTCAGAAATCACGAAAGGGAAAGTTTAAAATTTACATTGGGATGAGTGCCGGTGTGGGTAAAACTTACCGGATGCTGCAGGAAGCACATTCGTTATTAAAAAACGGAATCGATGTAAAAATTGGTTACATCGAAACGCACATGCGAAAAGAAACGCATGAGCTTTTATCTGGTTTGCCTGTGATTCCACGGCGAACCATTTTCTATAAAGGAAAAGAACTCGAAGAACTCGATGTACAGGCAATTATCAACCTTAGACCTGAAGTTGTCATTGTCGATGAACTCGCACACACCAACGTTGAAGGAAGCAAAAACGAAAAGCGCTGGCAGGATGTTCTGGAGATTCTCGAAGCCGGAATCAATGTGATATCGGCAGTAAATATTCAGCATATTGAAAGTTTAAATGAAGACGTTAAACGCATCACAAGTATTGATGTACAGGAACGTATTCCGGATAATGTTTTACGATTGGCCGACGAAGTCGTAAACATCGATTTGACTTCTGAAGATTTGATTGCACGCCTAAAAGAAGGAAAAATTTATACGGCAGATAAGATTCAGACCGCTTTGGCTAATTTTTTCAAATCAGAACAAATTTTACAATTGCGTGAATTGGCTTTGAAAGAAGTAGCCAGCCAGGTAGTTCGAAAAGTAGAAAATGAAGTACCTCAGCTACATGCTTTAAGACACGAAAAATTACTGGCCTGCATTAGCAGCAACGATAAAACAGCAAAAATTGTAATCAGAAAAGCAGCGCGTCTGGCAAGTTATTATAACGGATCCTGGTATGTTTTGTATGTAGAAACTCCGAAAGAAAGCAGTACTAAAATTGCATTGGACAAACAACGGCATTTGATTAATAATTTTAAACTGGCTGTTCAGCTGGGTGCCGAAGTAATTAAAACAGAGAACCAAAATATTGCCGACGCTATTTTAATGACGGTCGAAGAAAAACATATTACAACTGTCTGTATCGGAAAACCGCATTTAAATTTATTTAAAGTAATTTTGTCTACAACAATTTTCAGACGTTTATTGAATAGCCTGTCTTTATCAAATGTTGATCTTGTTATATTATCCTAAAATGCGAAATGTTTTATGTAAAATGTGAGATGTTTTTGTGAAATACATTTTACATTTCACAACGAACTTTTTACTAGAAAAAGCAAAAAATGAGAATTAAAACCAAATTGAATCTGGGAGTCGGATTGTTATTTTTAATGATTATTATACTCTCTTTAGTGAGCGGATATGCTGTTTTTTTAATCAAAGCAGATACCGAGAATATTCTGAAAGCGAATTACAATACACTTGAATATTCCAGAAATATGATTTTATCTTTGGACGAAATCAAAGTGAATACTGATAGTACGATTCATACTTTTAAGGAATATCTTGAAAAACAGACCCAAAATGTTACAGAACCCGGAGAAAAAGAAGCCACGGCCAAACTAGAACGTGACTTTGCTCTTTTAGAAAAAAATGGTTCTAATGAAACGGTGAAGGCACAAATCAGGCAGGATATTTTTTCGATTATGAAACTCAATCTGGATGCCATCAAGCAAAAGGGTGATATTGCCAAACATACTGCCGAAAATGCCAATTTATGGATTGCCATTGTGGGAACGCTCTGTTTTTTAATTGCCTTTAACCTGCTGGTTAATTTGCCCAATAATATTGCCAATCCAATTAAGGAATTAACGCAGAGTATTAAAGAAATTGCCAATAAAAATTATTCCGAACGGGTACATTTTACCAATCACAACGAATACGGTGACCTGGCAAAATCCTTTAATACAATGGCGCAAAAACTCCAGGAATACAACAATAGTAGTTTGTACAAATTATTCTTCGAGAAAAAACGACTCGAAACCCTCATCAATAACATGCACGACCCTATTATTGGTTTAGACCATGAAGGTGTGATTTTGTTTGTGAATGATGAAGCTCTGAAAATTATCGGAATGAAACTGGAAGATGTTATTGGTCAATCCGCTTCAACTTTGGCTGTCTCCAATGATTTAATTCGCTCTTTGATTCTGAAAGAACCTGCAGCCAATTCTCAGAAAAAACATCCAATGAAGATTTTTGCCCACGGAAAAGAAAGTTATTTTGATAAAGAAACCATCAACATCACCATAACTCCAACAGGCGAAGAAAAGGAAATTAATATTGGAGACGTAATCATCCTGCGAAATATTACCTTATTTAAAGAACTTGATTTTGCAAAGACTAATTTTATTGCAACCGTTTCACACGAATTAAAAACACCAATTGCTTCTATAAAACTAAGCCTTCAATTGCTTCAAAACAACAAAACAGGCGAAATGAACGACGATCAGAAACAACTTGTAGAAAGTATTAAAGAAGACAGTCAGCGTTTATTGAAGATTACAGGCGAATTACTTAATTTATCACAATTAGAAACCGGGAATATTCAGTTAAACATTGAGAAAAGCAATCCTTACGCAATTGTAAATTATGCTACCGAAGCCGTAAAAATTCAGGCCGAACAAAAACAAATCAAACTCATTGTTGAAGCCAATGAACACCTGCAAGATGTAAAAGCCGACAGTGAAAAAACAGGATGGGTTTTGATTAATTATTTATCGAATGCGATTACCTATTCGTCTGAAAAAAGTACGATTATCATTCGGTTAAAAGAGGAAAACGATCAAATTACATTTGAGGTTATCGATACCGGAAAAGGAATTGATGCCCGCTATAAAGACAAAGTCTTCGATAAATATTTTCAAATTCCGGGAAGTCAGAAATCAGGAACCGGATTGGGTCTTGCCATAAGTAAAGAATTTATTGAAGCTCAAAACGGAACTATTGGTGTTGAGAGTAATTTGGGATTAGGAAGTACGTTTTGGTTTTCGCTGAAGGTCTAATCCAAAAAGACATAGAGAGCGATAAATCATAAAGATAACGCTCCTCCGGAGCTTAATTAGGGCTCTCTTTTATAAAATAATATGAATAAAAAGAAATCCGTGTAGATCCGTGTTTTCGCATTAGCGAATCTGCCTAATCCGCGTACAATTTATACGCCTCTAATGGAGTCGAAGACCTTTTCCACTGTAAAGCCCTTCGACTTAACCCAAAGTGATCACACAAAGCGGTATAATATTTAGTCAATCTTAATTCAATTATCTATTTTAAAGCTACCGGGTTAATATTCGCTTAAGGTTCAGTTAAACCAAAAATACTTAGGTCAGACATACGTTATTATTGCAACTTTTAACAATAACGAAGATGTTTTACAAAGCGATTTCTCTGGTATTTTTATTTGTTTTTTTGGGTGCCAATGCACAGCAAAATGATTCTATAACAAAAATTGACAGTACTTCACGACAATTAAAATTCAATTACAAGCAACTAATCATTCCGGGTGTTTTAATTGGTTATGGAGTAATTGGACTTGAAAGCGACCAACTTTTAAGTTTTAATCATCAAATCAAAAATGAAGTTACTGAAGATATTGACAACAAGATCACGATTGATGATTTCTCTCAATATGCACCGGCTGCTTCTGTTTATGCCCTGAATGCTTTTGGTGTGGAAGGAAAGAATAATATGCGGGACCGGTCTGTCATCTTTGTAACTTCATACGTTATTATGGCTTCGACAGTTTTGGGTTTAAAATCGATTTCACATGTAGAAAGACCCGATGGAAGCTCAAAAAACTCGTTCCCTTCCGGACATACGGCGACTGCTTTCGCCGGAGCGGAGTTTTTATGGCAGGAATACAAAGACAAATCGATTTGGTACGGAATTGCCGGTTATGCTGTAGCAACCGGAACAGGGCTTTTCAGAATTTACAACAACCGTCATTGGTTAACGGATGTTGCTGCCGGAGCCGGAATCGGAATTTTGAGTACCAAAATTGCCTACTGGATTAATCCCTACATTACCAAAAAATTATTTAAATCATCTTCTGAAAATAAATCAACTTCTATGGTAATGCCGTTTTATAATGGTAAACAATACGGATTGGGGTTTGTGAAGGTTTTTTAGTTTTTTTTCCACAAAGACGCTAAGACGCAAAGTTTATTTAGAGCGGCAGAATAAAAGTTTTTTTTACCACGAATTACACAAATATTCGCGAATCGTATTGATTGTCGTTTGAATAGAAATTTGTGATAATTTGTGTAATTCGTGGTAAAAAACTAGAAAAAGCTATTCAAAATTCCTTCTAATCTGTACAATCTGTGGCAAAAAATTACGTATTCGCCGTATTATTCTTAATCTCCATTACCTCTCTTTTTACCTCCAGAAGTAAATCTTTCATACTTTGAGATTCTGTCTGTTCATGGCGTTTATCACTTCTTCCAATATTACATTCGTATTCCCAGATTTCTAAGATGTCTGAGGCTTTTACTTCATAATTTGGATAAAAACGATTATCAGATTCTAAAACCAAAGTATTCTTTTTGTTTTTATTCAGACGTTTATAGACCATTCCTTCATTTTTGGTAATCAGGATATACGTCTTACCATCCATCACCTCTCCCAGCCTTTCTACATAACGGCCAATAATAATAGATCCGTCTTCATGTGGTGGCATCGAATCGCCTTCTACAGGAAATCCGCGATGTTTACCCGGACCTAAAAACGGAAGAGAGACTTGTTGTAAACTTTCAATATACTCCGGATCGGCATATCCGTTTAAGTAACCTGCTTTTGCTCGTTGAGATACAATTTCGATATAATTCTCCCCAAAACGGTCTACTTGTATGGGTAGAATAAGTCGGTTGCCTTCCAGTTTTATCAAATTTTCTATATCAATCTTTCGTATATCGACAGACAATAGTAAGTCAATACTCGTATGAAAATATAAAGCAATTTGTTTCAAGATATCGTACGGCGCCTCAGAGGTTCCGTCCTCGTATTTAACATATCTTCCTCGGGTAATCTTTAGGTTCTCAGCTAATTTCTCCTGCGATATTTTATGCTTAACCCTCAATGCTCTGATGTTATCTGAAAATAAGGACATAATTAATTTGTTATAATTTGGAACAACAAATATACAAAAAAATGTTATCATCTGTACTAATTTTGTTTACTACAAAAACAAGAAAATGGCAAGGGCAATTGTACACATGGATCTGGATACCTTTTTTGTATCCTGTGAAAGACGCACCAACTCTGAACTAAACGGAATTCCGCTTATTATAGGCGGTGGAGACCGTGGTGTTGTGGCCTCATGTTCCTATGAAGCCCGTAAATTTGGAGTCCGTTCTGCCATGCCGATTCGTATGGCATTAAAACTTTGTCCAGACGCAAAAGTCATGAAAGGTGATATGGAATTGTATTCGCAATTATCACATGATGTTACACAAATCCTTCAGGAAAAAGCACCCGTTTTAGAAAAAGCCAGTATCGATGAGTTTTATCTCGACATTACCGGGATGGATAAATTTCACGGCAGTTATAAATGGACCAACGAATTGGCACAATCTGTAATTAAAGAAACCGGATTACCCATTAGCTTTTCATTGTCTATTAATAAAACGGTTTCTAAAATTGCAACCGGAGAAGGCAAACCAGTAGGAAAGCTCGAAATTCCGGAACAAGAGGTGCAAGACTTTTTAAATCCTTTATCGATTCAGAAAATCCCAATGGTTGGAGCGGTTACTTTTCAGCTTTTGTCCAGAATTGGCGTTCGTAAAATTCAGACTCTAGCCGAAATGCCTGCCGAGATTTTACAACAAATGATTGGTAAAAATGGTCTGGAACTCTGGAAAAAAGCACACGGAATTGACCACACTCCCGTTGAACCCTATACCGAAAGAAAATCAATATCTACCGAAACCACTTTTTCTCAGGATACAATCGACATTGCAAAACTGAAAAGAATACTTTTAGGAATGGTCGAAAAACTGGCTTTCCAGCTTCGGGCCGAGCAATGGCTAACCTCAACGGTTACGGTTAAAATACGCTACGCTAATTTTGATACCGAAACCAAACAGTGCAGAGTGGCTTATACCTCAGCCGATCATATCCTGACCAAAAATGTGACGGAACTTTTTGAAAAAGTCTACCAGCGCCGAATGCGACTTCGCCTGATTGGAATTCGCTTTAGCGGATTGGTGCGCGGAACCTACCAAATTGATCTTTTTGAAGACACTCAGGAAATGTTATCACTTTATGAAGCGATGGATAAAATGAAAAAACGTTATGGTTTTGACGCCGTAATGCGCTGTGCCGGAGCTTCTTTTAAACCTAATACTAAAGACGATATTTTAAAACGAACCAAATAATGCATCTTAATTGTCATTCATACCATTCATTACGTTACGGCACAATTCCGCTTAAGGAATTGGTTGATCAGGCCGTTTCCTGTGGTATAAAAACAATGGCGCTTACAGATATTAATACCGTTACCGGAATTTATGATTTTATAAAAGCATGTCAGGAAAAAGGAATTAAACCTTTAGTTGGGATGGAATTTCGATCCAATCATGAATTTCGATATATTGGGTTAGCTCAAAATGCAGAAGGTTTAGCCGAAATGAACCGCTTCTTAACAGAACATAATTTCAGCGGAGAACCATTGCCTTTAATTGCTCCCGAATTTAAATCCGTTTTCGTGATTTATACCTTAGAAAATGCTCCTAAAGTTCTTCGCAAAAATGAATTTATCGGTATTCGTCCTGAAGAAGTTTCAAAGCTTTTTACATCTGAACACAAAAATAAAATGAATCAGATGGTTGTTTTGCAGCCTGTCACTTTTAGAACTAAAACAGAACACAATCTGCATAAAATTCTTCGGGCAATTGACACCAATATTATTTTATCTAAACTAACAGAATCTGATTACTGCAAAGCTTCTGAAATGCTGCAACCTTTGGAATCTCTTTTGCCTTTTTATGAAAAATATCCTGAAATCATAACCAATACTCAGAAAATTATTGATTCCTGTAATTTTGAATATGATTTTGGAGTTCCAAAAAACAAAAAATTCTATACTAATAGTCGTCAGGAAGATTTAGAAAAACTGACCGCCCTGGCTTGGGAAGGATTCAAAAACCGTTATGAAGACGAGAACCAGGAAGCAAAAAAACGTGTCGAAAAAGAACTGAAAGTTATCGATGAATTAGAATTCAGCGGATATTTCTTAATCACCTGGGACATTATTCAATACAGCAACCGTCAGGGTTTTATGCATATTGGTCGCGGAAGCGGTGCAAACAGCATTATCGCCTATTGTCTCGGAATTACAGACATCTGCCCTATTGAACTGGATTTGTATTTTGAACGTTTTTTAAACCTCAACCGCAAAACTCCTCCCGATTTTGATATTGACTGGAGCTGGCAGGAACGAAATATAATTCTGGAATATATCTTCGGAAAATACGGTAAAAATCATGTTGCTTTTTGCGGTACGAATGTCGAATTCAAGTACCGATCTATTTTTAGAGAAGTTGGAAAAGTTTTCGGGCTTCCAAAAGAAGAACTGGATATGCTGGCTAAAAATCCCGAAGAGCTTCACGAAACCAATAAGATCGTAAAACAGGTTCAGTATTATGGTCGTATGCTCGGCAAATATCCAAACCAGCGCAGCATGCACGCCTGTGGCATTTTAATTTCCGAAGAACCTATTACGAATTATACTCCTTTAGAAATGCCTCCAAAAGGATTTCCGATTGTATTGTTCGACATGCATATTGCAGAAGAGATTGGTTTTGAAAAATTCGACATCCTGAGTCAGCGAGGTATTGGTCATATTGACGACAGCGTAAAACTCATTGCCAAAAACCGGGGTATAAAAGTTGACATTCGCAATACTTCCATTTCTAAAGACGAAGCTTTATGCAATATCTATTTGGCTCAGGGAAAAACGATTGGCTGCTTTTATATCGAAAGCCCAGCCATGCGTGGTTTATTACGCCGACTGAATTGTGATAATTATAAAATTCTGGTGGCGGCTTCCTCTATCATTCGGCCCGGTGTAGCACAATCCGGAATGATGAAAGAGTATATTTTTCGCCATAATAATCCAACTCAGTTTGAGTATTTTCACGAGGTCTTCAGGGAGCACCTCGGTGAAACGTATGGTATTATGGTGTATCAGGAAGATGTAATTAAAATCGCGCAGCATTACGGTGGACTTCCCGCTGCTGACGGCGATATTCTACGTCGTGCCATGTCCGGAAAAGGAAGATCTCTGGAAGCTTTGCAAAAAGTAAAAGATAATTTCTATGCGAGCTGTGCTCAAAAAGGACATCCGGAAATGCTGAGCCAGGAAATTTACCGTCAAATTGAATCTTTTGCTGGATACTCTTTTTGCAAAGCGCACTCGGCTTCTTATGCTGTAGAAAGTTATCAGAGTTTGTTCCTGAAAGTTTATTACCCTGTAGAGTTTATGACCGCAGTAATTAATAATCAGGGCGGATTTTACAGAACCGAAGTTTACGTACACGAAGCGCGTATGTCAGGCGGCAACATACACAACCCCTGTGTGAATAAAAGCGAATATCAGACTACTTTATATGGTACAGACATTTATCTTGGCTTTATGCATCTGCAAAGCCTGGAGTCTAAAACGGCTCACTTAATCGAATCGGATCGGGAGAAAAACGGGGCTTTTCTTTCTTTGGAGGATTTTATCAACCGAATTCCTATTGGCATTGAGAGCATGAAAATTCTAATTTTTATAGATGCTTTTCGTTTTACAGGAAAAACCAAAAATCAGCTTTTGGTCGTCGCAAGTTTACTTCTTAATAATTTCAAACCCGAAAACAGAAACCTGAGGCTGATACAGGAACCGGTAAAGGAATACAAACTTCCTACTCTGGAACGTTCTTTATATGAAGATGCTTTTGATGAAATTGAACTATTAAGCTTTCCTGTATCCTGTACCGTTTTTGATCTTTTACAAACCAAACACCGTGGTGATATTATGGCCAAAGATTTAGTAGCCCATCATAAAAAACAAGTCCGCATGCTCGCTTACCTCATCTCAAGAAAACAAGTTCCTACTAAGAAAGGAACGATGTATTTTGGTACCTGGATCGATCATGAAGGCACTTATTTTGATACTGCACATTTTCCTGATAGTCTCGCAAACTATCCTTTTCAGGGTGGCGGCTGCTATCTTTTATTAGGAAATGTCGAAGTCGATTATCATTTTCCAACCATTACAATAACCAAAATGGCCAAAATGCCTTTTATTCCGGATCCGCGCTATATGGATGCTAAAGATCAGTTTAAAACACAACGCCAAATTAAAGAAGATGTTAGTCCAACGCATCGGGCCCCTTATCCGCAAGGACATGAGATTAATTTGCCCCGGCACCGAATGAAATTTTAGTTTTCAATTACAGCCGTCGCAGTTTCCAGCCAGATAAATAGTCATTAAAAAATGCACACTGAAACTGAGACTGGAAACTAAAAAGAAATGAATCTACGTTATATAAATGAGATGAAAAAAACAGAATATGCCATAGTCGATATCGAAACCACAGGCGGAAATGCCAGTGGCAGCTGC
The DNA here is from genome assembly GCF_946903285.1 of Flavobacterium collinsii. Lineage (GTDB taxonomy): Bacteria > Bacteroidota > Bacteroidia > Flavobacteriales > Flavobacteriaceae > Flavobacterium > Flavobacterium collinsii. The sequence continues at coordinate 2,336,340 of NZ_OX336425.1, read as the reverse complement.
ATTACAGAAATTGCCATTATTATTCACGATGGTGAAAAAGTAATAGACCGCTTTGAAACGCTTGTGAACCCACAACAGGAAATACCTCCTGCTATTTTTGCTTTAACGGGTATTAACAATGAAATGGTCGCTAATGCGCCAATCTTCGATGATATTTCAGAGAAAGTGCTAGAGATGCTTACGGATCGAATCTTCGTCGCTCATAATGTCAATTTTGATTATTCATTTGTTCGTCATCAACTTGAACAAGCAGGTTTTAAATGGACAGCAAGAAAGTTATGTACCGTTCGCGCAGCCAGAAAAATCAGACCGGGTTTCCCTTCCTATAGTTTAGGAAAACTTTGCAATTCACTCGACATCCCTTTAGAAAACCAGCATCGTGCCGGCGGAGATGCAGCCGCTACTGCCATATTGTTTTCGCGATTACTCGAATGGGACGATGAAGGTCATATGGAACAAATGATCAAAAACACGGCACAAGATCAGCGTTTACCTCCTAACCTTCCGCCAGAAGATTTTAATAATTTACCGGAAAAACCGGGTGTATATTATTTTTATAATGAGGTAAAAAAAGTAATCTACGTGGGAAAAGCGGTTAATATAAAAAAACGTGTTGCCTCTCATTTTAGCGGTCACAAAATTAATCCGCAAAGACAAAACTTCTTACGGGATATTTATTCCATTTCCTATGAAGTTTGTGGCAACGAGTTAATGGCGCTGCTATTAGAATGTACCGAAATCAAACACCTTTGGCCAACGTACAACAGGGCTTTAAAACGATTTGAACCAAAATTTGGCTTGTACCAATATGAAGCCCGCAACGGATATAAATATCTGGCTATCGGAAAACTCAATAAATTTCAATCGTGTATTGAACATTTCAGTAGTTTATATGAAGCAACAAATATACTACGGGGCTTAGCAGAACGATTTGAAATTGATTATCGATTTTGTAAATATTCAAAACCTGAAGAAGGAGAACTATTTCAAAATAATGATGCAAAAGATTTGCCGGATGCCTTCCTCCATAATGAGCAAGTCGACAAGGCTATTGATTTTTTATTAAGCAACAGACCCACTTTTGCCATTATAGAAAAAGGAAGAACAGCGCACGAACGCAGTTGCATTTGGATAGAAAATGGTCATTTTTATGGCATGGGATATATTCCGTTGGATGTTGCGATTACTGATCCTTCGGAAGTAAAAAATTATACCACGCCTTATAAAAGCAATCAATACATTGTGCAATTGATTTTTGCTTATGCAGAGAAAAATCCCCGAAAAGTTTTTTTCAACAAAAACTTGCTAACATCAAGGATATAAAACGAATCTAATTTTTAAAATAGAGCTATAAACTTAAAGTATTGACTTATGACACTATTTAGCGATACCGAATTATTTGCCACAGGTTTGAAAGGAAAAAAAATATTTGACCTGCCTGATGCAGAACTTATTTTGATCGATAACTTTTTTACCAAAGAAGAATCTGATCGTTTTTACGAAAAATTACTTCATCAAACTAAATGGAGAGAATATGAAATGGAAATGTATGATAAAATTGTTACAGCCCCCCGAATGATTTCCTGGTATGAAGATAAAGATAATGTCGGAGCAGATCAAAATGGCCCCGACTGGACTTATGAATTGTTAACGATTAGAGGCCGTGTTGAAAAAGAAACCCAGCTTGATTTTAATAGTCTGTTGCTTAATTTATATCGAAATGGTAATGATGGTGTTTCCTGGCATAGCGACAAAGAACATAACTCCGGACCAAACCCAATTATAGCTTCGGTTACTTTTGGAGAAACCCGAATATTCCGATTACGACATAAATTCCGAAAAGAAATTCCACAAGTAGAAATTCCGCTACATCATGGTTCTTTTCTATTAATGTCCGGAACGACCAATAGTTTTTGGCAACATCAGGTTCCAAAAACTGCTCGTGATGTTTTACCAAGGATCAACCTGACCTTTAGAAGAACGGACAGAAAAAGTTGATTTTGTAAAACTTGTCCTGAAATATAATAACTCAAAAGGCGTTATTTCTACTGTAAAATAGTGTAGAAAATTCCTCCTCAAAAAGTTAAAATACTCAGTGTATGAACCTTTTATTAGGCAAACCCTATCTTTTTTACTACTTTTGCAACCTTTTTTTACATATACATTACCACAATGGCTTATTCAAACAATGATTTAATGCGTTTTTTAGATGCGCAAAACAAACTTTATCTTACTGCTCTTTCTGAAATTAAAAAAGGAAAAAAGGAGACACACTGGATGTGGTTCATTTTTCCTCAAATTAAAGGATTGGGTAAGAGCGATACTGCAAATTATTATGCCATTAACGATCTAAAAGAAGCAACCGAGTTTTTAGAACACCCTATTTTAGGAAAACATCTTATCGAAATTTCAGAGCTATTTTTGACTTTTAAAAGAAAATCAGCCGATGGAATTTTAGGTGATTTAGATGCGCGTAAATTACGTTCGTCTATGACACTTTTCTCTTTGGTAGAAAATACAAATCCTGTATTTCAGGAAATCTTAGATGCTTTTTTCTCAGGAGAAAAAGATCCTCTTACTTTGTCTATTATTAATTCATCTATAAAATCTTCTGTTGAAACTGAAATGGTATAATTTCCATTTTCAATACATTAGATCATTTCAATTAAAAACACTACGTTTTTTGCTTTTTGCAAATTAGTAGTGTTTTTTTTGGCCCACAGATTTTACGGATGAAACGGGTTTGTAACGATTTTTTATTACTCGAAAGAAACCATAAAAAAATGCCTTGCTTAAAAGCAAGGCATTTATATTTTGAAATAAAATCAAAGTAAAAAAAGAAAACCTGCGTTAATCCGCTTGATCCGTAGAACCCGCGGGCAAATTCACACCGCATTTAAACTTAGAACCTTAGTATCTCAGCACCTTAGTACCTCCTTTTAAACTTCTTTCGGTTTCGTCAAGTAATACACCGGAATTCCCGTTAACATGATCAAAACTCCCCATCCGCAGGTTGAGAATTTTGTAAGCAACAACGAAATACAAATTGCAGTCGCAATCACAATGTACAGCATTGGTAAAAATGGATATCCAAAAGCTTTATATGGTCGTTCAGCTTCCGGCATCTTTTTTCTCAAAATGAAGATTCCATAAATAGTTAAAATGTAAAAAATCAATACAATGATAATTACAAAATCTAACAAATCACCATACTTCCCTGTCAGACACAAAGCCGAAGCCCAGAAACACTGTGCCCATAAAGCCCAGCCCGGAACACTTGATTCATTCAAAACGGCCGCTTTTTTAAAGAAAAGACCGTCCTTGGCCATGGTATAGTATACTCTCGCACCCGCCATAATTAATCCGTTGTTGCACGCAAAAGTCGAAATCATAATCATGATCGCAATAATCAGCGTACCAATATTACCAAAAATATAATGCGAAGCCACTACTGCTACACGATCTGATTTAGCTGTGGCAATCTCGTCTAACGGAACTACCGCCAAATACATCAAATTTGTCAAAACATAAATAATCGTCACAATAAAAGTTCCTAAAAACAAACTGAAACCGACATTACGCTTTGGGTTTTTAATTTCACCAGCAATAAAGGTAACGCCATTCCAGGCATCACTCGAAAATAACGAGCCCACCATCGCAGCCGAAATTCCACTAATTAAAGCTGTTCCACTAATAGGCAGCCATGAGCCGCTTTCTGCATTATAGGTACGTGTTGCCCAAGCATTTTCTCCCCAATTGGCATCCCAAATCGAAGCTTTTGCGCCTAATGTTAATCCAAAAACAATTAATCCCAGTAAGGATAAAATTTTGATAATAGTAAGAACAGTTTGCAGAATTTTTCCATTCTTCACACCACGGCTATTAATCAACGTTAATACAACAATTGTAAAAATCGAAACCAGCTGAGCCGCGTTGAGCTTAAAAGCCCCCAATTCATAAAGTATATTTTCGTCACTCAGTGGCTCGTACAAATAAGCGGCAAACTTTGAGAAAGCCACTCCAACCGCAGCAATCGTTCCCGTCTGGATTACGGCAAAAAAACTCCAGCCATACAAAAAGGCAATTAGTTTATTGTAAGCTTCCTTTAGGTACACATATTGTCCTCCTGCTTTTGGGAACATTGCGCTAAGCTCACCGTAACTCACAGCAGCTATTACAGTAATCAATCCCGAAAGGAGCCAAATTAACGTTAGCCATCCTGCCGAGCCTACCTGCCTGGTGATATCGGCGCTCACAATAAATATTCCTGATCCAATCATAGAACCTACCACAAGCATGGTTCCATCTAATAATCCGAGTTCTCTTTTAAAATCTCCCTGGTCGTTTTCTTGCATAATTTTAGTTTTTGGGTTGGTTAAAGATATACTTTTTTCTTAAATTTTAGATTTCAAAATTCAAATCCAAAAATCTAAACTCTAAAAAATCAAATTCCAAATTCTAAAAATCTAAAGTAAATTGGGCGTGTCCCTACGGGTCGGGCTTTCTACTATATCTTTTGTTTCGTTTCACTTTACAAAAGGATACAAAAGAGTCAATAACACCTTCTAAACAATTGAAAGAGATATTTTATATTTTAGCTCTTATTAAAGCTCAATATTGCAAGGCAATAATTTATAAAAATAGAATCAAAAATATCTTTATGTATCAAATGTCTAAAGAAGAAGAAATAATCAATAAGGTTGCCCAAGATAAAATAGACTTTAATCTCGGAGTACAGCTTTTATTAGAAGATCCCCATTATGATTTTGAAAGGCTGTTTATAACTTTAAAAAATTATATATTCAGCGCTATTCCTGAAAAAACTCATTACGATACAGAAACTTATCAAAATGCCATTAAAACAATTCCATTAAAATCGACCTATACTCCTATTATACTTTTAAAAAATTTCCCAACACGAATTGCTTTTTATAAACTCGCGGAACTTCCTGAAAACGAAAATAAAAAAGTTTTAATTTCATTACTCTGGATTTTTAAAGCAACAGACACTGAGCGAAGAAATATGGAATGTAAAAATGGCTGTGGACATTTTTGGCATGAATTTGAATAAAACACACAGTCCTATCTTTAAATACTTAGAAGCTACAACTCATCAAAAATTTGTAGCTTTTTTAATAACCTATAAGAAAAGCTCCTTTTTAAATCACATCCAGAATTGTTAAACAAAAGAATAACTTATTCCAATTTTTTTTATTTGTGTTATTTTTTCATTTCTAAATTAAACTTTACGCAATACAGTATACTATACTTTATCAAAATCCGAAAAACAACAATAAAACACCTCATATCATCCAATTACATAAAAAAACATCGCGAAAAATAAATTTAACAAGAAAAAATAACTCGTTTGTAAAACTATATCCTTTTTTTATTAAATTTATGAGGGTGTAAACCAATCTTAGGAAATTAAGTTTTTATTAACAATTGTTTATTTTAAAACCGTTAAAAAACAACACTCTCAGTAACCTGCTTTTCTTAGAAAGACACCTTCAGCCATAAGCATTCTTACCGGATAAAGAAAAAGCAGTATTAACCTCCAAATCTGAAAATTATGCCTAAGAGTCCGTTTTTTAAAAATATACGTTTCCCGAATGTTTTCATTCCGTTGATAATAGTAATTATTTCCTGCGCATTACTTATCTGCATCAACTTTTTTACGATCAAAATATTATCTGCCAACAGAGCTTACGTTAATGGCGAATCACATTATTCAAAAGGTCAAAAAGATGCGGCACGATATCTCATTATGTATCTTTTTACTAAAGACCCCTACCAATGGAAACTTTTTTCTCAGGAGTTAAAAGTTCCCCAGGGGGATGGCGTTGCCAGAAGAACTCTTTTAAAAGAAGGAGATACCGAAATTGCCCGACAAGGATTTCTCACAGGGCGGAATCATAAAGATGACCTCGACGATATTGTCTGGCTGTTTGTAAACTTCAAAGATGTTTCCTTTCTGGCAAAAGCAATTCATGAATGGGGTCAGGGCGACGAATTAATATTCAAATTAGCTACGCTGGGCCAGCAAGTAGATACCGAGATAAAACAAGATCTTTTGACCCCTGCCAGTCAGCAAAAATTTCTTAATGAAATTAGTATAATCAGCGACAAACTCACTATTAACGAACGTAACTTCTTAAATACTTTGGGAGAAGGAACACGAAAAATTAAAAGCCTTCTGATTATAACCAATATCGTTTTTATTCTGATAATCGTGATAAGCGTATGTTCGTACTATGCGATTATGGTAAAGCGTTTAGTGATTTCCAAGAAAGAAATTGAAGAAAAAAACGAAAACCTTATCCTTGTCAATCACGAGCTGGATAGATTTGTTTACAGTGCATCTCACGATCTGAGATCGCCTATAACATCTTTAAAAGGTCTCATCGAAATTACCCAACTCGAAGATGACATTCACCAGATCAGAGACTATTTAACGCTCATGCACAAAAGTCTCACCAAGCAGGATCAGTTTATAGTTGACATCATCGATTATTCAAAAAACAAACGAAAACAAGTTGTAATAGAACCTGTAAGCTTAAAGGAACTATTTGACGAGATTATTTCACAATTGATGCATATTGAAAATGCCAACAAAATAAAATTTAAAAAGGAATTATTAGTCGATATCATCCAAAGTGATGACCTACGTTTAAGAATCATTATTTCGAATTTACTCTCCAATGCCATCAAATATGCCGATGTCAATAAGCCGGAAATGTTTATTTCGATTAAAACTTATACGGACGAGGGTTGTGATAAAATAGAGATAACAGATAACGGAATTGGAATTAAAGACGAATTTAAAGACAGTATTTTTGAAATGTATTTTGGTACAAACAAAAACAAAGGTTCTGGATTAGGTCTTTATATTGCAAAAGAAGCTGTAGAAAACATCAAAGGAAGTATTTCGGTTTTCTCTGAAAATACTGTCGGGAGTAAATTTATTGTAGCAATTCCTATTTCTCATGCAAACTAAACCTGTGTTTCTAATCGTCGATGACAATTTGATCGATCAGCTTGTCATTACACAGTTACTTAAAAAAGTGCTGGATATTGACGAAATATTCATCGCAAATAACGGTAGAGAAGGAATTCAGTGGCTTGTTACTAACAACAACCATCCGCTCATTATTTTATTGGATATTCAGATGCCTATAATGAATGGTTTCGAATTTCTCGAGGAGTTTCACAAATTAAAAAAAGAGATAAAAAAAAGAATTCGAATTTATGTGCTTTCATCCACCTTAGATCCGGATGACATTGCAAAAATCAATAGAAACAGGTATGTAAGTGCTTTTTTAAACAAGCCTTTTCCAATAGAAGAATTTAAAACACTACTGTTTAACTATTGAAGAACTCTGTTTACCTGAGAAAAACTTCTTTGGTAATAAGGTTCCTTAGTAGATGAAATCATTACACCTCCGTGAGTAGAAGAATGTACAAACTTAATTTCTCCTTCTGTTACCTCAACGACCATCCCAACATGATTGATACGGCGTCTTCCATTGGTTTTAAAGAAAATCAAATCTCCTTTTTGTGCCGCTTCGCTTTCAACCCTAAATCCAATTCTGGATTGTTCGATCGAACTTCTTGGCAACTTGATATCAAAATTATTAAAGGTACAAATCATTAGTCCTGAGCAATCAAAACCGGCTTTCGTTGTTCCGCCCGACCGATAACGCGTTCCAATATTCTCAGTCGCATTTCCAATCAATTGATCAATCAAATCAGAATTATTACCCAATCTTACAAATGTAGAATCTTTTTTTACGGTGGTATCTTCAGCAATCTGAATCGGCGGTGTAGCTGTAGTAGTTTCGGCAGACTTTACTTCTTGCAAAGCTGCTGCCTTTTCAGGCGAAACATTAATCTTAAGCAGGTAACCCACTTTTAATCTCTTCTTAATTTCAGGATTTTGTTTTTCTAATTCCTTAACGGTTATCCCAAACTCTTTTGCAATGGCATATTTTGTTTCTTTCGACAAAACCTCTCTGGTTACTTCAACCTTTGCAGGCTCCTGAATATTCTCGATTACCGGAGCAGTCGTAGCTACAGCAGTGCTAGTATCGACAGTGGTATTGGATGGAATGCTAATTTGCTGTCCAATTTTTAAACCTTCGCTTTCTAAAAGCGGATTGGCTTTCTTTAAGTCATCAACTGAAACATTGTATTTTTTCGAAATTCCCCAAAGCGTTTCTTTAGCAAGTACTTCATGAGAACCCGGAGTTACAATCGGAGTAGTATTTACAACTGGTTCGGTAACTTTTTTAGCAACTGTTTTATTATGGTTGGGTATTAATAAAACGGAATTTAGTTTTAGAACTTTGGGTGCATTAGGGTTTGCTGCTGCAATATCTTTTGGTTTTACTCCGTATTTTTTAGCAATTACAGTAAGATTTTCTCCTTGTGAGATTTTGTGTTTAATATACTTTTCTTGTGAAAAAGCTCCGACACTGAAAAAAAACAAAATTACTATTAACCTGCAAACCATTATCTATTACATTTTTATCTTTTATTACACGCTCTAAATTGAATTACTTTCTGAATTATAAACTCAAAAAAAGGGAATTATTTTACCCGATAAGCGAATTTAACTTTTTAAAGTAAAAAAAGCATCTTTTTTAACAACTAATTTTGTTCAATTTAACAAACGCGGCATAAAAATTGAGCCAACCCTTTGAAATAATGCTCTTTATAAAACACATTATTTTCAAACCAAAATAACCAATCTTAACCAGAAAACCGTGTGAGATGACATTAAGCAACATTGAAATTAATTATAAAATGCAAAAAAAATGCTCTGTTTTTTTCACAGAGCATTTTTAATATAAGTAAATCGTATCGATTAGGCTTTCCCTGCAGCAATTAAGTTTAACGCTGAACCTGCAACAAACCAGCCAATCTGACCTTCGTTGTAAGTGTGATTCGCTAAGATAATATCTTTAGAACCATCTGCGTGAACGAACTCTAATGTTAATGGTTTCCCGGGAGCAAACTCAGTTAAATCAGTAAAATTGATTATATCGTTCTCCTGAATTTTATCATAATCGGTTTCATTCGCAAAAGTCAATCCCAAAAGACCTTGTTTTTTAAGGTTTGTTTCGTGAATACGGGCAAAAGATTTTACCAATACCGCTTTAACCCCTAAGAAACGCGGCTCCATAGCGGCATGCTCACGTGACGAACCTTCACCATAATTGTGATCTCCCACAACAATAGACGGAACTCCCGCAGCTTTGTATGCACGAGCTACAGCCGGAACTGCATCGTACTCTCCGGTTAATTGATTTTTAACCGAGTTTGTTTTTTGGTTAAATGCGTTTACAGCACCAATCAGCATATTGTTAGAAATATTATCCAGATGTCCACGAAAACGCAACCATGGTCCTGCCATAGAAATGTGATCGGTAGTACATTTTCCGAATGCTTTGATTAATAATTTTGCACCTGTAATATTTTTACCATCCCAGGCATCAAACGGAGCCAATAATTGCAAACGTTCAGACGTTGGACTTACTACAACCTGAACTCCGGAACCGTCTTCAGCAGGAGACTGGAATCCCGGATCTTTAACATCAAATCCTTTTGGAGGCAATTCGTCTCCTGTAGGTTCCTCTAACATTACTTCTTCTCCATCTTCATTGATTAAAGTATCTGTTAATGGATTAAAACTTAAATCTCCTGCAATCGCCATAGCAGTCACCAATTCCGGCGAACCCACGAAGGCCAAAGTATTCGGGTTACCATCTGCACGTTTAGAGAAGTTACGATTGAAAGAGTGAACAATGGTGTTTCTTTCTTCTTTCTCCGCTCCTTCTCTGTCCCACATACCAATACAAGGTCCGCAGGCATTCGCAAAAACGGTCGCTCCTATTTTATGGAAGGTATCAATAAAACCATCACGTTCGATGGTATAACGAACCACTTCAGAACCTGGCGTAATTGTAAATTGAGATTTCGTTTTTAAGTTTTTGGCACTTACCTGTCTGGCCAAAGAAGCCGCGCGGGAAATATCTTCGTAAGAGGAATTGGTACAAGAACCAATTAAACCTACCTGAATTTGTAAAGGCCAATTATTTTTTATGGCTTCCTCTTTCATTTTAGAAATTGGAGTGGCTAAATCCGGAGTAAAAGGACCGTTTAAATGCGGCTCTAATTCAGATAAGTTAATCTCGATCACCTGATCAAAATACTTTTCCGGATTAGCATATACTTCCGGGTCTCCTGTTAAGTAAGAAGCAACTTTATCTGCAGCATCCGCAACATCAGCTCTGTTTGTAGAACGTAGGTAACGGCTCATAGAAGCATCGTAACCAAAAGTTGAAGTTGTAGCTCCAATTTCGGCACCCATGTTACAAATGGTACCTTTTCCGGTACAAGACATAGAAGTTGCTCCTTCGCCAAAATATTCAACAATAGCACCTGTCCCCCCTTTTACAGTCAGAATACCTGCCACTTTAAGAATAACATCTTTTGGAGCTGTCCAACCTGATAATTTACCTGTTAGTTTTACTCCAATTAATTTTGGAAATTTCAACTCCCAAGCCATACCCGACATCACGTCTACAGCATCCGCTCCACCAACACCAATAGCAACCATTCCTAAACCACCTGCATTTACAGTGTGAGAATCGGTACCAATCATCATTCCTCCCGGGAATGCATAATTTTCAAGTACCACTTGGTGAATAATTCCGGCTCCCGGTTTCCAGAAACCAATTCCGTATTTATTAGAAACTGATGATAAGAAATCAAAAACTTCATTACTTTGTGTTTTTGCTCTGGCCAAATCGGTTGCAGCATCTACTTTTGCCTGAATCAGGTGATCGCAATGTACTGTTGTAGGCACTGCTACCTTAGGCTTACCAGCGTGCATAAATTGCAACAATGCCATTTGAGCTGTTGCATCCTGGCAAGCTACACGATCCGGTGCAAAATCAACATAATCTACTCCTCTTCCAAACGCCTTTGTTGGATTTCCATCCCAAAGGTGATTGTACAAAATTTTCTCCGTTAAGGTAAGTGGACGACCAACAATTTCGCGTGCTTTATCAACACGACCTGGCATGTTCTCATACACTTTTTTAATCATTTCAATATCAAAAGCCATAAGTATAATTGTTTTTGTTTGTTTTTTGAACATCCCAAGTTACAAAAAATAGAGGAGTTGTAAAAGAAAAAGCCCGAGTTTATCACTCGGGCTCTCTATATATAATGATTATAACTAATCGTATGATTACATCACTAACAGTTTATGAGAAGGCGCAAACCTGGTTAGGCTAATACCATCTACTGCCGCTGTATACTCATCAAGTGTTGGGGTTCTTCCCAAAATTGTAGACAATACTACAACAGGTGTAGAAGAAAGCAGTGACTCTCCTTTTTTACCTTCAGTATCTTCAACAACTCTTCCTTGGAATAAACGAGTAGAAGTTGCCATTACGGTATCTCCTTTTGCCGCTTTTTCCTGGTTCCCCATACAAAGGTTACATCCCGGACGCTCTAAATACAACATGTTCTCGTATTCAGTACGTGCAGCACCTTTAGGAGCACTATCGTTAAATTCGAAACCAGAATATCTTTGTAAAACTTCCCAGTCTCCTTCGGCTTTAAGCTCATCTACAATATTGTAAGTTGGCGGAGCCACTACAAGAGGTGCTTTAAACTCAACTTTACCGTGTTGCTCTTCTATATTTTTTAGCATTTGAGCTAAAATCTTCATGTCTCCTTTGTGCACCATACAAGAACCAATAAATCCAAGATCTACTTTTTTCTCTCCTCCATAAAAAGACAAAGGTCTGATGGTATCGTGTGTGTATCGCTTAGAAACATCTGCATTATTTACATCCGGATCTGCAATCATTGGCTCAATAATCTGATCCAAGTCAACAACAACCTCAGCATAATACTTCGCATTTGCATCCGGAGTCAATGCTGGCTTCTCAGCTGATTTAATCTCTGCAATTCTCTTATCTGCTTTATTGATCAATCCCTGAAGAACTTGTTTTTCATTGTCCATTCCTTTGTCGATCATGATCTGGATTCTGCCTTTTGCAATCTCAAGAGATTCGATCAGAGTATCATCCTCAGAAATACAGATAGAAGCTTTTGCTTTCATTTCTGCAGTCCAGTCTGTAAACGTAAATGCCTGGTCAGCAGTAAGAGTTCCAATATGAACCTCAATAATTCTACCTTGGAATACGTTTTCACCACCAAACTTCTTAAGCATTTGGGCTTGTGTAGCGTGAACGACATCACGGAAGTCCATATAATCTTTCATTTCTCCTTTGAACGTTACCTTCACTGATTCAGGAATTGGCATTGAAGCCTCACCTGTAGCAAGTGCTAGCGCAACTGTTCCTGAGTCTGCACCAAAAGCAACTCCTTTAGACATTCTTGTATGTGAGTCACCACCAATAATGATCGCCCACTCATCAATCGTAATATCGTTAAGAACTTTATGAATTACATCTGTCATTGCATGGTAAACTCCTTTAGGGTCACGAGCAGTAATCAAACCAAAATCGTTCATGAATTTCATCAATTTTGGAATATTAGCCTGAGCTTTTTTATCCCATACTGAAGCGGTGTGACAACCAGACTGGTAAGCACCGTCAACAATTGGTGAAATTACTGTAGCAGCCATAGATTCTAACTCCTGAGCTGTCATAAGACCAGTCGTATCTTGTGAACCTACGATATTAACTTCTACACGAACATCTGATCCGGCGTGTAAAACTTTACCCGGAGCAATTCCAACTGCATTTTTATTGAAGATTTTCTCTACTGCTGTAAGCCCTTGTCCTTCATGAGAAATCTCTTTTGACGGAGCAAATACAAGAGGAGCTTCAATATTAAGAAGTTTCGCAGCTAATGTTTGAAGTTTTTTACCAAATACAATTGCGTATGATCCTCCGGCTTTTATAAATTCCATTTTCTGAGGCGTGAATGCCTTAGAAATGTCAATTAACTCTTTGTCGCCGTTGTATAATTTCTTTGTTTTTGTATTTATTGTAAGTACAGTACCTGTAGCAACAGAGTATGCTTCTTCCAGAATAGGTTCGTTATTTTCATTGCGAATAACATTACCTTCTGCATCTAATTTTTTCACCCAGTTCTTAAGGTCTAAACCAATACCACCTGTAACATCAACAGTTGTTAGGAAGATTGGAGAAATACCATTTGTACCTGCAACGATTGGAGCAATATTAATAAATGGTACATATGGACTTGCTTGTTTACCAGTCCAAAGCGCCACGTTGTTTACCCCTGACATTCTTGATGAACCTACTCCCATTGTACCTTTCTCTGCAATCAACATAACGCTTGCATCAGGATGTTTCGCCTGCAGCGCTTTGATTTCTTCTTGAGCCTGAGGAGTAATCATACATTTACCGTGAAGTTCACGATCAGAACGGGAGTGAGCCTGGTTCCCCGGAGATAACAAATCAGTAGAAATATCCCCTTCTCCAGCGATATAAGTCACTACTTTAATTTCTTCAACCACTTCCGGTAATGTAGTAAAAAACTCTGCCTGCGCATAGCTTTCAACTATCTCTTTAGCGATTGCGTTACCGTTTTTAAAAGCCTCCTTTAAACGATCTGTATCTGCCTCATAAAGGTAAACCTGCGTTTTAAGAACTTTTCCTGCTTCTTTAGCAATAGCAGCATCATTACCAAGCGCTAAGTCTAATAACACTTCAATAGAAGGTCCACCCTTCATGTGTGATAATAATTCAAAAGCAAAAGCTGGTGTTATTTCTTTTACTTCAACTTCACCAAGAATGATTTCTTTTAAAAACTTAGCTTTTGTACCAGCAGCACTAGTAGTTCCCGGTACAACATTGTAAATGAAAAAGTTAAGAGAATCCCCTCTGTACTCGTTGTTTAAATCTTTAATTTGCTCAATGATTTCGCTTAGTAATTCAGCACCATCAATTGGTTTTGGGTTAAGCCCCTGAATTTTTCTTTCTTCGATCTCTTGAATATAATCCTTATAAATGTTCATAATAGAAGTATTTTGTAGGTATTTTTATTTTTTGTTCGCAAATTTAGGTATTAAAGCCGAGAATTAAAAAAAATATAATAGAACTCGCCTTTTCAAAAATTATTATTGCTAAAAAACAATTTTCATTGCTCATTTTTGCCAAAATTCCAATTTTATATTAAAAAAATGAATTATTGGTAATTTAAAATCCTTTCTTTAACAAAGTCGAAATTCGTTGTTACAAATGAAGTGAGATTTTACTTCTACTTTAGCAAAGAACCTTTCTAAATAAGCAATTACAACGTTATAGTTGCGCTTTTAACCCTCCCCTTTTTTTCATTTTTGAAAATCATTTTTTTCATCATTAAGCTTTTTCATGATTTAAAAAAAAATAGCATAAAAAGCTTGTAATTCAAATTCTTTAATAACTTTGCATTTCAAAGTACTTTTAAATAACTACAACTATGAAATACAAATTAGACCTTTTAAAACATTACACTCAAAAAACCGGAGTGACAATTGGATTAATCGTAACCTTTTTCAGCAGTCTTTTCCTGATTGGCGCCCTTATCTCTAAAGAATTTCGATTTCATGATTTTGAATCAATTGCTATACCAAGTCTCGTTTTTGAATTTGTATATGGAATTGTTCTTTCGTTTATGATCCTAAGAAACAAAGAAACTTATATTCACCTGACTCCTTTATTAATTCTGAACTGGTTTATTGGATGTTTCTCTTTAAATATTCTTGTTCCTATTTTTCATGATCTTCAAATATGGGTTTATTTGGCTACTCTGTTTTTTTGCCTGTCTAATTTTTTCATCTACAGCAAATCAGACGAAAGTCGAAATACATCTATTGCATTTTTTATAAATGGTTTATCTTTTGGTATCATCTTGTATTTTGCCATATACCTGATTCCTATTATGCCTTTCTCCTTTATGGGTATTATTGTTTTAGGATTAGGTTTTTATGGCTTGGTTCCCGCATTGGTTATCATCATCCATATCGCAACAATTATTCGGTATCTTAACCGAAATAAAAATTACACCCTTTCTTTTAGCGCCGGTTTCCTGGTTATACTTCTAAGCTTAACTTTTTTTACGATTGGATTGCGTATCGAAAGCAATAAAATAGTACAATCAGCTGCTATCAGTTCCTTTGATCAGGACGATAATTTACCACGTTACATTTCGATTTCTCAAAATTTAAAACCTAATTTCTTCAATGAGATACTACTAAAAAAAGACATCGTCTATATTCCGCTTCATGACATATTCTCTTTTAACAGTTTCGGTTCCTTCGGTTCTAAACAATTCAATGAGGAAAAAATACACAATCCATTTATATCTGTTGCGTACCTATTCTGCAAGGACCTTAATATTAGCCATGATGATAAAATCAATATTCTGAAATCAAACTTCGACAAACGATTAGAAGCCGAAGAACAACTGTGGAGCGGCAAAAATTTATTTACCAAAACCATTAAAGAAGATGTAAAACTGTACCCTGACGCACATCTGGCTTATACCGAAGTTACCATGAAGATTGCCTGTCCCGAAAATACTTGGAGAAATCAGGAAGCTATTTATTCTTTTCAATTGCCGGAAGGTTCTGTTGCAACATCATTGTCACTATGGGTAAACGGAATTGAAAGAAAAGGTGTTTTGACTACGAAAGAAAAAGCTAAAGCAGCCTATAATCAAATTGTAGGCGTAGAAAGCCGTGATCCGTCTTTAATGCAATGGAAAGAAGGAAATAAGGTCGTGGTTAGAGTGTTCCCTATCAACTCTACCACTCCCCGAACTTTTAAATGCGGTTTTACAACTCCTTTAAAAGTTGAAGACAACCAAATGAAATACCAAAGTCTTTCTATTAAAGGTCCAAATATTTCAACTGCCGAAACGATATCACGAATTCAAAGCGTTGGAAACACAAAAATTGAAACCAGTAAAGATTTTGAACTGAACAAAGGTCACTACATTAACCAATCGAAAGGATTAGATCGTTGGGAAGCCTTTATGCCGTTAACAAAAACCTCAAACTCATTTGCTTGGAAAAACAAAATTTACGAAGTTAAAAACATTCAAAAAACAGCTATTCCTTTTACTCCTTCGGAAATTATACTGGACTTAAACAGCAGCTGGACCACCAAACAAATAGAATCCTATGTGAATTTAGAGCGAACAAACTTATTTGTTTTTACAAATGAAGAAAAGAAAGAAATCAATAAAGACAATTTTAGAGCCATTGCATTAGAATTTGAAGAGCTGCATTATTCTTTATTACCGCTTTATCAAATCACTAAAAACAGTTTAATCATTACAAAATCAGGAACGTTCTCTGCCAATTTTGAAGAGCTTGAAAATTCTGATTATTTAAAGAAGATAAGAAGCGAAACAAAACAGAGAAATTTAAAAGTAATTAATATTTCTTCTGATATTAATCCGTTTTGGCAAACCGTAAAAGAACAAAAATATGTCGATTACTTTCAGACCAGTTTAAAGAACAGTTTAGAGCTGATTCATAAAAAACAGTTTGTATTATTTAAAACAGAACCGAATACCGTAAATATTGAACCTGCAAACATTGCTATTACAGAAAGTCCCCAAACCAAAACGCCGAAAAAGAATGGGCCGGATCATATATACAGAATGTATGCTTTTGGAAAAGTACTCGAAGAACAAGTAAAAATTCAAAACGATTCTTTAGTTCAGAATCAATATGTCGATTTAGCCAAAGATGCTAATATTGTTACCCCAATATCTTCCTTAATTGTACTGGAAACTGATGAAGATTACAAAAATAACGGAATTGAGAAAAACGTTGATACCCTTGGAAATGCTTCTGTCAATAATGACGGCGCCGTACCGGAACCACATGAATGGGCACTATTATTTATCGTTTTATCTGCCATTTTATTCTATTATAGAAAACAAAAATTAGCAAATTAATGAAGGATTTAATTCTAATGAAAAAACCAATACTTGCTGTTTTTGTAATCTTACTCCTTTTTACAATTAACAGCAAGATATTGCTTTTAAACCTACACCATGATTTCCTTGGAATTCTCGGCTCCCTTTGTCTTTTTATTGTTGGCGGGAGAAAAACAAATTTCAAAATTAATTATTTCTTAATTCTTAGTATTCTATTGTTAGAATTCATCAGCTGGCGTTTAAACACAAAATCGGTTCATTTTCTTTCTATACTATTATTTTTATGTTTGGTTTTCCATTATTTCACCGGGAAATTTTCCTTTATTGCTTTCATTTGCCTTGTTTTATTTTCGACTCTTTTTAGTGCTTTTTTTGCACACTTAACCTCAGAAATAAAACAAAGCCTTTGTTATATCGTTTATCTGACACTAAAGAATTTTATACCTATAAATAAAATCGAAGGGGTCAATTTTTACATCAATAATGCAAAAATCACCATCGACACTGCCTGCATGGGATTATCTATGTTTAAGACAGGATTGTTATTTGGCGCAATCTTAATGACACTGGAAGAAAAAAGACTCAAACAATATTATGGCATTTTTCAGATACTCTCTTTCTGCTTACTTGTAATAACACTCAATATTATATCTAATTACTTTAGAATCGTAACCTTAATTTTTTTCAATTGCACCCAGGAAAACTTTTTGCATCACGCTATTGGTTTAATCTGTTTTACTGTATACCAGATCATTCCAATGCAATTCATTATTAAGTATATAAAACCAAAAAATGAAAACAATGATAAAAACGGTGATGTAAAGAAAATCAAACCAAAAAGTCTTATTCTATTGGTATCATTTGCAATCCTTTTAGCAACCAGTATAAAAATCAAAAATGAAACAGAAACTAATTTTCGCCAGGAAGTTAGTTCTGAGTATCATACAAAAAAAGGCTCTTGGATAAACACGGAAGTTTTTAAAATTGAAACTCCTAAGAAATTGACTTATATAAAAACACCCTCTCATAATCCGATGGTTTGCTGGACTGGCTCTGGGTACAAAATTATTGAATCGAAGAAAGTCCTGGTAAACAAAGAAGAAATATGGTTTAATAAAATGGAGAAAGACAACCAAAATTATACATCGTATTGGTGGTACGAATCTAATGGTAAAAAATACAGCTCTCTTATTGAAGTTTTACTTATAAAATTGATTTATGGCCAACCTATTTTTTTAATAAACGAAACCTCAAAATCAAATTAAATAAAAAAACCAAACTAGAAATCATTACTAGTTTGAGTTTCTACTTTTTTTATTGAATCTATTACAACAGTTTCTGAATGATAACTTCTTCAGTTATTCCTTCGGCATCTGCTTTATAGTTTTTAATAATTCTGTGTCTTAAAATTCCGGTTGCCACTGCTTTGACATCTTCAATATCCGGAGAAATTTTCCCATTGAAAGCGGCATGAGCTTTTGCAGCCAAAATTAAGTTCAAATGAGAATGTATAAAACAAAAAACAGTTGCAAGACCGTTCTTGCAACTGTTTAATTAATTATCTTTATGTAATAATCTGTATCGCTTTTGTAGGACGAGACAAATTAATAATGATCTCTCTGCTTTTTAAGTTACGAGACAATTCCTTTAAATTTTTATAAAGAATTTTATTGATTTACAGGCACTGTTTTACAAGTACCATTACAAGAAGTCATTGGACTTTGTTTATGAGTATATGTATCTTCTTCTGCGTATTGACCTCCTTTAATTTTTTCTAAATTTAACTTTGTAACTACTTCTTTTCTTAAGACTAGGTCTACAATCAATTTTTTCTTCATAATTTTAATATTTTTTGTTAATAATAATCAAATATATAATTTTAAACTTACGTTTCATACATTTACACAAAAATTTCATACAAAAAAACAAAATATCAACAAGAACGAATAAATGACAACGCAGGTATATAAAAAAATAAATCTAAAACTAGAAATTAAGCTGGACGAAATTTATGAAACTTTAAAAATAGACAATGATTCTAAAAATATTGGGATATTTACTGGGCTTTCAGGAACTTCACTTTTCTTATTTTATTATTCAAAATTAAAAAATAACGACGACGCATCTGAAATTGCTATTACACTAATCAAGAAATGTTTCGAAAGAATAAATGAAGGCTACTCACACACCACTTATTGCAGTGGAATAACTGGTTTTGGATGGCTACTTGAGCATTTACTAGAAGAAGATTTTATTGATTTTGATAACGACGAATTATTGGTTGACCTGGACGATTATTTGCTAAGTCAAATGAAAAATGATTTTAAAAATAGCTACTATGACTTTTTACACGGCGGTATCGGATACGGTTTTTATTTTCTTAAACGTTATAAAAATACTTCATCAATAATTTTAAAGAAAAAATACGAGGAAAACCTTTTAAGAATAATAACCTATTTAAGGGATAATTCAGAAAAAAAAGGAAACACAATAAGATGGGCTACAGAGAAAAACAATGATGATCAGCCATCTGAATATAATTTAAGTTTAAGCCATGGCATTACCAGCATAACTAATTTTTTGTGCAGATTACACACTGAAAATATTTTCAGACCGCATGTCGAAGATATGATTGTTGAGAGTACTAATTTTATACTTTCTTGTAAAAATCAAAATGAAGATTGTTTTTCATTATTTCCTAATAACCAAGCCGAAGATTCAGAACATCAAGAAAATCTCAACCCCAAAAACAGTAGATTAGCCTGGTGCTATGGAGATCTAGGAATTGGCATCACTTTGCTCAACGCTGCCAAAGTTCTTAATAATAAAATATTTTTTAAAGAAGCCATCCAAATCCTAACACATGCTTCACTCAGAACAGCACCTGAAAAAACCTTGGTCAACGATGCAGGGATATGTCATGGAGCATTTGGAAATGCATTAATTTTTAATCGCATTTTTAAAATCACTAATAACCCCATTTTTTATGAGGCATCTCTTTTTTGGTGTAATCAAGGGTTAGAAATGTCATATCATAAAGACGGAAATGCAGGGTATAAGAAATGGTTTCCTGAAAAAGAAGAATGGAAAAAAGAAATTTCATTACTAGAGGGAATCGCAGGAATTGGATTGACAATTATAAATTTATTAAGTTTATCAGATCCGAATTGGGATGAATGCTTAATGCTAAGTTAACTAATAATTCAAACAAATGAACACGCATATTCCATATAAACATTTTGAAAACTACATTCTCAGAAGCCCTTTAAAACCAATATCATTTTTTAAAAACCTTACTTCAGAAACAGAAATTACAAACAAATATTTAACAGATTTACTGGATGATTCCTCAATTAAAGAGGCCATATATCTTGCATCACCAGAATTTCACAATGAAATTTTAAAGTGGAAAAATAATTCCCCAAATAAAGGATCTGATGACAAAATCAAGTATTCGCTTCTAAAATACCTTTCTCGTTTATCTTCAAGATGCACCCCATTTGGGCTATTCGCCGGATGTGCAATAGGCTACGTAAATAAAAATACTAATATAGTGCTGGAAGAGAGCACTAAGAATCTAAGACATACTAGATTTGATATGAATTTCTTAGTTGCTTTAGCGCATAATATTGAAAAAATTGATTTTGTAAAGCAACAGCTTATCTTTTCTCCAAATAAAACAATTTATCAAGTAGGAAAGAACATCAGATATATAGAGTACATATATACAGACGGAAAAAGAAACCATCAAATTGCTTCATTATACAACTCAAAGTATATTACAAAAATTCTAAACTCTTCTAAAAACGGCAAACTTTTTAAAGACATTGTAAAGACAATTACAAATGAGAACATTGATATTGAATTAGCAATTGAGTTCGTAAATGACCTAATCGCAAATCAAATACTAACAAGCAACTTAGAACCATCTATTGTTGGAATTGAATTTTATGATCAAATTATTGCAACTTTATTGCCTTTAGAAAATACGGCTCATTTAGTGAAGGATTTAATAAAAATTAAAAAATTAATTTCTAATCTGGACAAATCACATGACAATCAAATAGTACAATATCAAGAAATTATTTCATTAGTCCAAAAATTAGACACAGGGCTTGATTCTAAATACTTGTTTCAAACCGACATGACACTAACCACAACTGTAAATAATATAAGCGTAGATATTATTGAAGAGGTAAAAAAAGCAATTTCATTGTTGAATAAATTAAGTGTAAATTCTGAGAATAAAAATTTATCTGATTTTAAAAAAAGTTTTCTAAAAAGATATGAAGGCAGAGAAATTTCATTAGCACACGCTCTAGATACCGAAATTGGCATAGGGTATCTGCAAACAGGAAATCAAGGAGATCTGAATCCTTTAATTGATGATCTAAATTTTGCAGATCCGAACAGAAACAACCTTTCTTCTCAAATCACTTCTACATACAATCAAATTATTCATAAAAAAATAATAAATGCTTTTATAAATAATGATTACATCATTTCTCTTAACGAGAATGACTTTTTTAACGATCAAGTTCAATGGGACAATCTTCCTGATACAATGTCAACTATAATTGAATTAGTAACCGTTAATGAAAATCAAAAAATTAAATTTGATAATATTGGAGGTTCTAGCGGAGCTAATCTTTTGGCAAGATTTTGCCATGGAGACAAAAATATTCACCGACATGTAAAAAAAATTATTGATGTCGAAACAAAAATAAATGAGACTAAAATCTTAGCAGAAATTGTACATCTGCCACAAGCCCGAATTGGAAATATTCTGGCAAGGCCTTCTTTGAGAGAATTTGAAATTCCTTACTTAGGAAACTCCATAATCGACCGTAAATTTCAAATTCAAATTAGCGATTTATATATATCGATTAAAAACAACAAAGTAATTTTACGTTCCAGGAAACATAATAAAGAAGTAATTCCAAGATTGACTAATGCCCATAATTACTCCAATTTATCATTACCAATATATCATTTTTTATGTGATCTGCAAACTAGCGAAAAAAGGACTGGTTTAACTTTCGATTTAGGGAATATTGTGAGCGAATATAATTTTATTCCACGAATTGAATTTGGAAAAATCATATTTCATGAAGCAACTTGGTTCATTGACACCAATTTATTGAAGCCCGCTTTTGACAATTTAAACAATCATTGTGAATTAAAAATTAAAATTTCAGACTTTCAAAAAGATAACAAAATACCTGATTTAATTTTGCTAGTCGAAGGAGACAACCAACTATTAATTAATTTAAAAAACATTACTTCTGTAAAAATGTTTTTAGATACAATAAAATCACGCGAAAAGTTCAAGATAATAGAATTTTTATTTTCTGAAGATAGTATTGTAAAAAATAAGAATGATGAATACTATTCTAATCAAATAATACTTTCGTTTTACAACCATGAAAAACTTAACTACTAAAATGCCAAAAAAATCTAACATCCAACGAAATTTTATTGTAGGAGACGAATGGTTATATTATAAAATTTATACTGGTTTTAAAACATCTGACCTTATTTTAACTGAAATATTTAAACCATTAACAAAGGAATTGATCAAAAGTCAAAAAATCAAAAAATGGTTTTTTATACGTTATTCAGATCCTGATAATCATCTTAGGATTAGATTTCAATTTTCGAAGGAACAAGAATATTTTGAAGTTATAAATAAACTTAATCCCTTATTAAAAAAATATTTAAACAAAGATTTAATCTGGAAAATACAAATTGACACCTATCAAAGAGAAATTGAACGATACGGAGAAAAAACTATTGAACCTTCTGAGGGACTTTTTTTTCATGACAGCGTTATGATAAGTGAATTCCTCGATTTAATTGAAGGAGAAGAAGGAGAAGAAATACGATGGTTATTTTGCTTAAAAGCTATTGATCAGTTTTTAAATGATTTTGAATACAATAATAAACAAAAATTGAATCTTCTTGAAAATTTAAAAAACAATTTCGCTGCCGAGTTTAGAATGGATAAGCACTTAAAAATACAGGTTGATACTAAATACAGGTTAAAAAGAAAAACAATTGAAACATTTATGAATTGTTTTACAATAGGTGAAAATCAATACATCGAAATTGAAAATCTCTTAAAAATAAAAAGTCTTTCAATTTCTACAATAGTTGCAGAAATTCTTAACTATCAAAATCTCAACTTAGATGACTTCCTAAATAGTCATATTCATATGCTAACTAATCGATTATTTAAATCAAATGGGAGGTCAAACGAAATGGTGGTATATGATTTTTTATACAGACACTATAATTCGCTAGAAGCAAAAAACAAAAAGCAAATACACTAAATTTATAATTTAGTGCATTTGCTCACCATCATAAAAGAAAGAACTAAACCTGTCTCTTGAAGATTGTTCTAAACTGGTAAAAAAGACGTTCAATTAGTCTTAAGTCTTGTGTAATAATATCTGCACTACCGACCATTTCTTGCTGAAAATTAATCTGTTTTTTATATGACGTTTCCAATCCATTAGGTAACGACACATCAATTAATATATTATTATCTTTATCTGGTGTCAATGAGATCTGAGTAATTTTTCCTTTTATAACTCCATATTCTGTATCTGGGTAATTCGACAATCTTATAGTAACATCCTGTCCCGCTTTTATTTTTCCAGAATTTAAGGCTGGTGCTTTTAATTTTCCAATATAATTACTTTTATCATCAGGAATTACTGCAAATACAACAGAGCCCGCTTCAATATTTTGATGCACTGCCCAAATTTGTAAAAAAGTTATTTTTCCTTTTATAGCTGAACGTAAAACATAAGACAACTCCCAATCTTTGATAACTTTCTTAAGTTGATAAAATGACTGAATAACATTACGCTCCAAATTAACGTTCTCCGTTTTTTCATTAATTTGAGTAGATTTGCTTTTCCTATTTAACTCATTTAGTGATGATTTTAAAGTAGAGATTGTATTTAAAATTCCTTTAAAATTTTTTTCGGATTGCAGATACAATAATTCCTGTTTTTCTACTTCCTGAGTAGATATTATACCTTTTTTAAATAGTCCCTGATAACGTAGTAAATCTTTTCTTTGTAATTGTAATTCACTGATATTGATATCACGTTGAGATTCTAAAAGATTTAATCGTTCTTTTATCTGGGTAGATTCATAACCTTGGGCAGCTCCTTCAATTTTGTATGGTTGAAGATTGCTATTTAATTCATTTATCGCGCTTTCTTTCTGAAAAACTGCATAGGCACTCTCAATTTCACCCAGTTGCAAAGATTTTAATTTTTCAAATGGAAATTTGGTTTTATTTATATCGATAGTATCAACTATATTTTTTAAAAGAAAAACATCATTATAGTTTGCTGCATTTTCGATTATCGCCAACGGAGTATCTTTTAAAACGGTTTCTTTATCTTTTACCAAAATAGCTTCAATCCTTCCTGAAACTTTTGCTACAAGTTTTTCCGGAGGAATTGCAGTAGTGATTGTAATTTGACCTGAAATGATATCCGGATATTTTAACACCCAAGAAAGTAAAACTAATAAGGCCACGAAACCAAATAAAAGAGTATTACCAAAAAGTAAAATAGATTTAGGAGGATCAGAGAGTATATCTCTAACTTCCTCACTATGAATTTTTATATTTTCATCTATCTCATCCATATATTTATTTTATAAAATTATTTTGAAAAATTAATTATTAGTTCCCTAGCTCTAATTGATTTTTCACCAACTCATAATATTTTCCTCTTAAGTGGGTTAATTCATTGTGGTTACCATTTTCAACAATTTCACCATTTTCAAGAACTATAATATTATCCGCGTTCTTAACAGTGCTTAGTCTGTGAGCAACAATTATGACTGTTTTTCCAATAGTAAAATTATTCAGGTTTTCCATAATAGTCTTTTCATTGTTAGCGTCTAGAGCACTGGTTGCTTCATCAAAAAAAAGATACAGCGGATCTTTATAGACTGCTCTGGCAATCATTATTCTTTGTTCTTGACCACCACTTAATCTAATGCCAGATGTACCCAACTCTGTATTATATTTGCCCGGTAATTTTTGAATCAACTCGTCCAGATTTGCCACAAATGCCGCTTTAACTAATTTCTTCTTATTGATTACCACATTCTGCTCTGATTCTGAAATGTTTCCAGCTATAGAATCATTAAACATAAAAGTATCTTGCATAACTGCTCCACAGTTCATTCTCCAAAAATCATTATTGACGTTGTTCAATTCAACATCTCCAACATTTATAGTTCCCTCTGTTGGACTGTAAAATTTCAGTAACAATTTCATCAAAGTAGTTTTACCACTCCCACTTGCGCCAACAATTGCAGTAGTTTTACCTTCCGGTATTGAAAAAGAAACATTTTTTAATACAAAAGAAGACGATTTTCCTCCATATTTAAATGATAAATTCTTTATTTCAATTGTTTTATTATAAGGCAGTTCTCTTACTTTCTCGTTCTGTTCTAAATCCTCATCCTCACGAGTATGCAATTGCGATAACCTTTCTAAGCTTATTTTTGCATCTTGCCAGGTTTGAATAAAAGTTATAAAACTGTTTAACGGTAAATTTAGTTGTCCTACGATATACTGTGTAGAAATCATCATTCCCAGTGTCAAATTTCCATCAACTACCGCTTTGGCGGCCAGAAATGTTATCGCCATGTTTTTAAACTCATTGATAGATGTCGCCCCAATTGACTGAAATTGAGCTAATTTTAAAGAACTTAGTGAAGTCTTAAATAATTTTATCTGCATAAATTCCCATTTCCACCTATTCTTTCTTTGAGAATTATTAATTTTTATTTCTTTAACTCCATTAATAATTTGTATCAAACTAGTTTGACTTAAAGAAGTTTCTTCAAATCTTTTATAATCTAATTCTGCTCTTCTTTTTAAAAAAAAGAAAGTCCACCCTATATAAATTATTGTCCCGAAAATGAAAACAACAAAAATACTTGTATTGTAATAACATAATATACAGTTAAATACAATAAAAAGTATTACTGAAAAAATCATATTTAATGTTGAAGACGAGACAAAACTTTGAATTCGATCATGATCAACAATCCTTTGCAAATGTTCACCGGTGTTTCTTGTATCAAAATAAATAACAGGAAGCTTAAGCATTTTATATAAAAAATCTGAAATCATTTTTATGTTAAAACGACTCGTTATATGTATTAAAATCCATTCTCTAAAAATACTTACAAGAGTTTGTGACAAAATCAATACAAATTGAGCAATAAGAATAAGATAAATAAAAGAAATATCGCTATTATTAACCCCTACGTCAACAATAGTTTGCATTAAAAAAGGCAAAATAAATTGTATGACCGTTGCAACAAATAATCCTACAAAAAGTTGTACAATTAATTTTCTGTAAGGCTTAAAATAAGGCAACAAAAAAGAAAAGCCTTTATTGTTACTTACCTCATCCTGTTGTAAAGAGAAATTGGTATTTGGTTCTAATAACAATACAAAACCCAAACCATCATCTGAATCAGTCCAGGATCGTAAAAACTCTTCATGAGAATAGGTTAATAAACCTTTAGCAGGATCAGAAACATAAATTTTAGTTTTACTCGTTTTGTAAACAACAACAAAGTGTTTATTTTTCCAAGGAGAGATAAACGGAGTAGGAAGCTCATTTACAAGACTTTCCAAAGAAACCCGCATTCCAAGTGAGCGCATTTCAATAGATTCTGCTGCTTCCGCTATACCAGCCATAGTCACTCCTTCTTTTGTTATATGTGCTTTCTCTCTCAATAATTCTCTTGAAAAAGTTTTACCATAATGTTTTGCAATTATTCTAAGACAAGTTGGCCCACAGTCTCGGGAATCTAATTGTTTAAAAAAAGGAAAATTATTCTTTAATGCCATAAGCTTAACACGTGTATATTTGTAAAAATTCTTGTAATTAATCTTTTTTTTGAAGACTTTGAAAAATATAAAACCTTATTTATAAAAATTAAAATTCTTCATTAATTCTAAAAATCTCATAGACTTCAAATTGGATTAATTTCTAAAAATTTTGAATAAGTGAAATTATATGGCTGATTACTTAAATCAATATCTTTTAGCACTGAAAACCATTTTTCCTTGATCATACTACACTTATCTTTAATCTCATTATACATTATCATACCATTTTCAGAAAAGAAATTTTGTGCTAAGTTTTCAATTTTAATTACATCCTGAGCATATTTGTTCAAATAAAAAGAAATCCTACCAAATGCTTCATGTTTTTTCTCTGCGCAGAAAACATTATTATCCAAGCAAGCATCCAGACAAATGAGTGAGCAATAGTAAGAAAATATATTATGAAATTTCATATTTATTGTAACAACTTCTTTAAATCCTACTTCCTCAATCTCAATTACATCCAAGATAAAGTTTTTATCTCCTTTAAAAAAAAGATCTTTATCTGCAAGAAGAGTATTTAATATGACATGGCCGCTTTGCTTTGCAATATCATCAATAAAAAATACTTCATTATAATCGTCCTGAAAAGCATTAAAAAAAACGATACCATGAGCAGAAAGAGCCGCAAATGAGTTTCTCTGAAGATTGTCAAGCCTGAAGACAACACACTTTGGTGAATACTTCTCTACTAATAAAAAATATTCAGGACAATACATTTTAATGAGATTGTATGCTGCAGTAATAGTTGCAAAGTGAGTTTTAGAAATTTCTTCAACCTCAACATCAAGTAATTTATTTTCGTAATTAAAGTAAAACTGTTTTAATAAAGAAATTGGATACTTTAATATTTCAATTTTGGTGTTTTCAATTTTTTGAACTTTTTCAAAATGAAATTTTACAGCTAACTCATCTTTATATAACTCAAAGTTTTTTATTTTAAAAACTAAATTCACATCAAAATATGTAGTAGAGAACCAGCCAACATTTGGAATATAAAACCGTCCACAGTTGTCTGTTGTAACTTTTACTTCTTCTAAAACATCTGTAAATCCACAAATCAAACTATTGAGATTACTTCTTTCCGAGTCAATACAATTAAAGTAAGAGAATAGTAATGGTTCATTAAAAACCTCCTCATTATCAAAGTCAATAACATCAAATATATTTTCATTCTCTTTATAAAGAGCTAATTTTATATTATCATTTAAAATATTTCTGCCGTTTGACAGAAATCGATCAATATCAATAAAATTCATTGTTTTTTGTTTAAAACTAAAGTTTTATAACTAATTTAAAAAAATCAAACGCTATAAAACTAAGGGCAATTTAATACTATATAGTCTTTACTGCTATGCAAACTTGTAGAGTTGAAGATTTTTTTTAACATAAAAATCTTCAATAGGGTTGCTTTCTGCAAATTGGGAATACGTAAAATTATACGGTTGATTTTTCATGTCAAAATCCTCTAATAAAATCTTATATTTTCTCAAAGTTTCAAAATATTTATTTTCTATTTTTTCAACTATTTCAATTCCTAACCTTGTAAAAACTTCATTTATCTCACCATAATTAACAATGACCAATTTCAATCTATCAAGATCTAAAGTACATTTTAACAAATAAAATGTAATTCTGCCCAATGCTTCATGCTCTTGTCTATTTTTAAAGACATTATTCGTTACACAACTGTCAAGACAAAGCAAAGTGGTATAATAAGTATATAAAGCATGAACTAAGGTATAAACATCTCTATGATCTTCTAAACCAATTATACTTTCTACTCTCTCATTTTCATTTATTTTAAACACTGAGTTTTTGTCATGTAGTATCGTAGTCAAAATTATATGCCCTGTCTGATGTGCTACATCATCTACAAAAAAAACTTCATCGTAATCCTCTTGATAAACGTTAAAAAATGCAATTCCATGTGCACTTTTTGTAGCAAAAGAATTAATACTATCAGGATGAGTTTTAAACATTAAAATCTTTTTACAACACTCCTCTATCAATTTGTATTGCTCATGAGAGTTTTCTTTTATAAACGATAACGCATTTGTAAGTAATTTGATGTTTTTGGCATAAATATTTTCATCAATAATTATTTCTTCATTTGGCAACAAAACTAACTTTTCGAAAATATTTTCTAATAATTTCACCGGATGTTTTAAAAGCTCGATGGTTGTATTTTCGATAATAATGATGGGATCAATTAGTTCTTCTGTACTTTTTCTAAAGTATCCAACATTGGGAACATAAGCTATTTCCTGAGAACTAAAAGAATGTTCAAGTTCGATTTTTTCAGGAAAAATAAAATATCCTTGTATAATTTCCTTTAGTAAATGATCTGAAAATCCAAAATCTTCTTTTAATTTATAAAAGCTAAACAGCAAAGGCTCTAAGAAAACATTATCATCTTCAAAATCAACTTTTTCTAGTAACGATGGATTTTCTTTATAAATCAATAATTTAATTGTATTTACTAACTCTGTTTGATCTATCATAATTTATTAAAATTCTAATTATATCAATAATACCTAAAAAAAAATTCTTGTGAATTCACAAGAATTTTTAAAAAAGAATTTTCTTGAAAAATTATCCAAGTTTTGCTCCAATAATTTTTGAATCTACTTCTAATACACCTGTAAGATGACACCCAGCTTCTGCTGCTATTTTTCCTCCAGAAATACTGTTCATAACTTCTTCAGATGTAACTGATTCTGCTCTTTCTTTTAATGCTTCAAAACTTAATTTCATAATTTTTTAATTTAATTATTAATAGATTTTTATTTTAAAAACTGATTTTATTTTTATTTTAAAAACTTAAAATTTCTAAAACAAGCTAATAAAAAGCTTTAGTTTAATTCAAAAAAAAATCTCACGGATTATGTCCATAAGATTTTTTAATTATTTTTAAAATTACTGTAGCTGTGCTTGCGCAAGTTTTGCTCCAATAATTTTTGAATCTACTTCTAAAATACCTGTAAGGTGACATCCAGCTTCTGCTCCTCCAGATATACTGTTCATAACTTCTTCAGATGTTACTAATTCTGCTCTTTGTTTTAAAGCTTCAAAACTTAATTTCATAATTGTTAGGTTTAATGGTGTAATAATAATTTATTTTAACCAATATCATTTCATTAATTCATAAATTTTCAAAAATAAATGAGAATAATATTAATAATGTCAAATATATAAATATAATTTTAACCACAATACAATTCTTACTTTTTTTTCAAAAAATAAATTCAAACCAGAAATCAAAACCCAACATAGCAAGATTTTACCTAGTAAAAAATATAATTAAAGCAATGTTTTAATGATAACTTCTCCTGTTATACCTTCGGCATCAGTTTTATATTTTTTAATAATCCTGCGTCTCAAAATTCCGGTTGCAACTGCTTTGACATCTTCAATATCAGCCGCAATTTCTTGCACACTAGGAAAACATTACCACGTACCAAAATATTATCATTATTAGCTTTGTTAATTAAATAATTACATTCGAAATCAAAAAATAGGAGGCATCAAAATTAAATTTACAGGTCGAATCACTACTTTACCATCTCTGCTAACTATATCTTCTCTTAATCGGCATAACTAATCCATACAATGAAGTAGCGTTCGTCGTCAAAGTAAGTATACACGCTGTTGGAGATAGTGAACAACGCAGCGCTCCTGCCCATCTGGAAGGCCAGCACGGCCGCGGAAAGGGCACTCGTACCGAGTTGTTCCAGCAGTAGATTCAGGCCTTTGAGGTCAGCGGCTGACAGGCCGTCAATATGGGCTTTGATGCGGTTCTCGAGGATCACCAGTTGACTCAGGTCTAAGTTCAGCGCCTCGACGGCATGGGCACGCAAAATGGCGAGGGAGGTGACTTCTTCATTGTACTGGTCGAGAATGAGGGGATTGACACCTAAATACCTCCAAGCCCAAAAGTAAGCTGACACATATCAAGGTGTTATCTCATGCCAGAGTTCTCCATCGTTGCTCCAGCACAGTTTCTAGGCCCACTGGACAGCAGTACACCATCGACGGCATGCAGATGTTGGCAAGTGGGTGCTGAAGTAATGCCCATATCCACGGGCTGTAAGTCATCGGTGCTCTCCAGCCAGAAAAGCCCACTCTCAGTGGCCACGTACAGCCGCTCACCAAACCACTCCAGTTCCCAGAAGTCATCGGTCGAAACGTCATGCTTTATCACTTCCCAGTGCTCGCCGTTACTGCGCAGCAAGGTGCCCAGTTGCCCGCAGGCGAATACCAGGTCTTCACGTACCACTTTAACTTGATGAAGCGCCAAGTTGATGGGCGAGTCAATTGATTGCCAGATGCCTTGCTGTCGATGCCAAATTTCACCGTTGAATCCTACGGCATATACACTGGCTTCCTTCAGACCATCCACCGAATTGCAACCTGATGAATCGGATATAGAGGCAACGATAGCGCAGAAACCCTTTGCATGCTCACAAAGATGATCCACAAAAAAAAGCCTCGCAATTTACGAGGCTTTTGATAATCGGTTTTACAACAGTTTCTGAATGATAACTTCTTCTGTTATTCCTTCGGCATCTGCTTTATAGTTTTTAATAATTCTGTGTCTTAAAATTCCGGTTGCCACTGCTTTGACATCTTCAATATCCGGAGAAAATTTCCCATTGAAAGCGGCATGAGCTTTTGCAGCCAAAATTAAGTTCTGAGAAGCCCTTGGTCCTGCTCCCCAATCTAAATAATTTTTAACAAAATCATTTGACAAAGCATTATCAGGACGTGTCTTGCTGACTAAAGTTACCGCATATTCAATTACATTATCGGCTACGGGAATCCTACGAATCAAATGCTGAAAATCGATAATTTCCTGCGCAGTGAATAATGGATTAATGGTTGTTTTAACATCAGAGGTGGTACGTTTCACTACTTGAACTTCTTCTTCAAAAGTTGGGTATTCTAACTTAATAGCAAACATAAAACGGTCTAATTGCGCTTCCGGCAACGGATAGGTTCCTTCCTGCTCAATTGGATTTTGGGTAGCCAATACAAAGTAAGGCAAATCTAACTTATAGTTTTGACCTGCAATGGTAACAGAACGTTCCTGCATGGCTTCAAGTAAAGCAGCCTGTGTTTTAGGCGGAGTCCTGTTGATCTCATCGGCCAAAATGATATTAGAAAAAATAGGCCCTTTGATAAATTTAAAATATCTGTTTTCATCCAGAATCTCACTTCCCAGAATATCCGAAGGCATTAAATCCGGCGTAAACTGAATTCTTTTAAAATCTAAACCTAAAGCCTGAGACAAAGTATTAATCATTAAAGTTTTTGCCAAACCCGGCACACCAATCAAAAGAGCATGACCTCCTGAAAATATACACAGTAAAATTTGATCTACAACGGCATCCTGGCCTACAATAATTTTTGCTATTTCGTTTTTTAATTCGTTTCGTTTCTGAACTAAATTATGAATTGCTGTTACGTCAGACATTTAGATATGTTTTTTAAATTAAAAAGAGTTAGTATTATGAATTCATAAAACTAACTCTTTTTCTTTATTTAATAAAAATTATTTTTTTAGCCAATTGTAAACAAAATTACAATCTCTGTATTCTCCAATAATTTTGATATACGTATCTTTTATTTTATTATCAAACCATTTTGAAATTGTCGTGATCTGCTTTTCTTTCAATGCCAAGTCTTTAATTTTAGTATAATCCTTAGCATAATCTGCAGTATGCGCATCAATTCTATTGGTAACTGTAACTATTTTATACGTTTTTTTCTCTTTATCATCTGTATTTAAAACTGGTTGAGAGATTTCATCGTCTTTTAAATTAGAAACCTGACTGTATAATGTCGGATCCATCTTAGTCAACTCAAAACGGGTATCTTGTGTATTCGGATTAATTAAAACCCCTCCATTTGCTCTTGTTTCCTTTTCATCAGATTCTGTTCTCGCGGCCTCAGCAAAAGTAATCTCTTTACTAACAATTTTATTTCTAATATTCGTAATTCTTTCTTTCGCCTCTTTCAAAGCAGCTTCAGAAATTGTAGGCATAATTAAAATATGGCGTAATTCAATTTCCTGTCCTTTGATTTTTTCTACCATAATAATATGATATCCAAAAATAGTTTTAAAAGGCTCCGAAACTTCCCCTTCTCTCAAACTAAAAGCAACATCCTTAAACTCTTTTACAAAGGGCGTTTTTCTGTTCATTTTATAAAAGCCACCACTCGGAACAGAAGCTTTATCTTGAGAATACAAAACGGCTTTGGTAGCAAAACTAGATCCTGCCAAAATATCTTTTCTCATCGCATTCAGCTTATCTACTACCTTTTGCTCATCTTCTTTTGAAACTTTAGGCTCTACCACAATTTGTGCCACTTCCATTTCAGCTCCGAAAGTTGGTAACTCCTCTTTTGGAATCTTTTTAAAGAAATTACGAACTTCTTCCGGTGTAATTTCAACCGCATCCACAATTTTCTTAGTCATTTCTGAAGCTAATTTTTGCTCTTTTAAGATATCTGCAAAATAGGTTTTAAATTCTTCAACTGAATTCTTTTTGTAATAAGCTACAACTTTATTAATATCTCCAACTTGCTGAGTCATTGTACTTAACTTATCCTCCATAATACTCCTAATCTCCGCATCACTCACTACAATACTATCCTGAATCGCCTGATGTGCATACAATTTATCTTCTAAAAGCTTACCTAGCATCTGGCATCTGGTAATGTCTTTTGTAGATCCTCCTTGTCCCGAAATTTCTAAAAATCCTTTATCAATATCCGAATCCAAAACAATATAATCTCCAACTGTAGCAATAATACCGTCAATTTTTAGCTTTTGTCCAGATGGAACGACAATAGCGGGTTTGCTAACTACTGTATCCTTAATAACTTCCTGAGCCGAAATAATTGAGTTGAAAAAAAATAAAAAACACATTGTCAACACGAATTTGAAATCAATTGTTTTTAGCGATAATTTTTTTAATAACATTATTTAAAATTTAATTTGAATGTAAAGGTCTTGCTTTAGAATTTCGTCTTAAACCGAGCTTACTTTGAAATACTTCAGGAATATACTTCCGGAAACATTAAACTATTAAGATCTAGTTCATTTTGACTTATAACGAACAAAAATAACAATTCAATTACATAATACAACTATCAGCAATACTATTAACAAAAAATTATAGAGCTGATCTTCAATTTTATTAGTAACTGACTTCTAAGCCCCGTTAAATAGCTACTAAAAATCGCACTAAGTTGTTATTAAGTCCTGAAACAATACGTTTTAGAAACAGGCTTTACTAAATTTCAAATCTTTAAATACGGTTGTAACAAAAAAAGTTATCAGTACTACAACGTTTTCGTGGGATAACTATTTTCCTGCAAAATCGAATGAAATCAAAAAACATATACTTTAGATACGTAATTAATAATTTAAGAGCAGATAAATTACGAATAATACTTCTTTTTAGGCCGATAGATTACAATTGCAAACTTTATTAACTCATCTTAACCAAATCGAAAATTATGAAAAAACCAATTCTACAACTTTACCTGATTGCAGCGATTACTTCATTTTTAGGTTCATGTTCTCAAAATGAAACAGTTGAAACAGATTCAAAAGCTCAGAGTCAGCAATTTGAAATTATTAACGTTACACATCATGACGGAAGACCTTTCAGTACCGGAACCTCAAATTCATCCTTAACCGGAAAATACGTAGACAATCCTGGTGGCGGAGTTATGATGCAGGCCTTTTACTGGGATGTTCCGTCCGGAGGAACCTGGTGGAATACGGTAAGCAGCAAAGTAACAGCCTGGTCGAATGCAGGAATCGGCTCTATATGGCTTCCTCCTGCCTCTAAAGCACAAAACGGAGCTTTCTCTATGGGATATGACCCTACAGATTATTTTGATTTTGGAGATTACAATCAAAATGGTTCTATAGAAACCCGATTTGGTTCAAAAGCCGAATTGGTCAGCTTAATTACCAATGCACATACTGAGAATCTAAAGGTATATGCAGATATTGTTATCAATCATAATAGTGGCGGACAATCAGAAGCCAATCCTTTTACGGGAACCAATACCTGGACTAATTTTGGCGGAGTGGCTTCCGGAAAGTTTACACGTAATTATAATGACTTCTACAAGAACAGTTACGGAAATAACGACGAAGGCGCTTTTGGAGGCTTTCCTGATTTATGCCATGCCAACCCGCATGTACAGGACTGGCTGTGGCTAAGAGCTGACGGTGTGGGTAAATATTACAAAAATACGATGAAGTTTGACGGCTGGAGGTTCGATTACGTAAAAGGCTTTGGCGCCTGGGTAGTAAACTCCTGGAATGCTAATGTTGGCGGATTTTCGGTTGGAGAATTATGGGATTCTAATGTAAATGTGCTAAATGACTGGGCAAACAACGCCAACAGTTCGGTTTTTGATTTTGCCTGTTATTACAAAATGAATGATGCTTTTGACGGAAACAATCTGGCATTACTGAATGATGATATGATGTGGAAAAGAAACCCTTACAAAGCTGTAACCTTTGTAACCAATCACGATACTGATGAAATCTGGAGTAAATTATTAGCGTATTCCTATATATTGACACATGAAGGTTATCCAACTATTTTTTACAGAGATTATGAAGAATGGTTAGACAAGAGCAAACTAAACAATCTGATCTGGATTCATAACAATAAAGCAACCGGAACAACTTCAATTTTATATTCTGACAATGACGAATATGTAGCACGAAGAAATGGTTACAACGGAAATCCCGGATTGGTTGTTTACATTAATAACTCAGACGTCTGGCAGGAAAGATGGGTTCAAACCAATTGGGCTAGCACTCAAATCAAAGATTTTACCGGAAATTCAAGCTGGTATCCAACAACTCAGGCCGATAAATGGGTAAAAATACAATGTCCTCCAAAAGGATATTCAATTTGGTCTGTTAACCAATAATTTCAAAATTTGTAATTCTAAGGCCGTTCTAAAAAACAGCCTTAGAATTTTTGATTTCATTATGAAGCCTCAACTGCAAACATAAAAAATATTATAAGGATTCATTCTGATTTAGACAATCACATGTTTGTTTTATCGGGTAAATTAATTCTTAGTCACTTTTATAATTTTAGATTGTTTTCCAGTATTTAACTTCACAAAATACAGTCCTGATGCAAAAACTGACAAATCGATATCGAATTGATTGGCATGAATTGGTTTTTCAAGAACGATTTGTCCTGTAAAACTAATAACAGTAATATTATCAATTTCCTGATCCAAAGAAACATACAATTTGTCTTTAACCGGGTTCGGATAATAACTAAAGTTCCCCTTATTAAACTTGTCAGTTCCCAAACTGGAATCTATAATAGTAAGGATACCATTTTCATAAATAAAATCATACTTATCTGACTCTCCATTACTTACCACAATAGGATAATTACCTGCCGGACTTGAGTCATTGGCCGTTGTTGTAATTGTTGCAGCCCTGGTAAGACCAACCTGTGTATCTCCGTTTACAAATCCCGTGTAAGAAATAGTTAATACCGGATTTGCAGCTCCGTAATTTTTGGACTTATTATCTGCTGTAATGACTAAATCAGCTTTCTTTACATTTACAGTAGCCACTACTGTTTCCGGTTTGTCTCCAAACTTATAACAATAAAAAGTAACTGACCCCGCACCAACAATTGTGACCTCTCCGGTAATATTATCAATTGTCGCTACCCCGTTGTTGGATCCAACATAAAGACTAACAGGCGCCTCATTTAAAGACTTAACTGGCAGCAGGAATGGAGCATCGCCATAAGTTTTATCAATTTCATCTGCAGCAAGTCTGGAAATGGCCCTACAGCTTATAGAATTCTTAAAATAATCTTCGGTACCTTCCTGAGCTGCTGTTATCACAGCGGTACCATTACCAATAAAAGTTAACTGATTGCCATCGATTACCGCTATCGAAGTATCATTAGAACTATAACTAAAAGCAGCCGGACTATTAGATATTGGAGTTGGCAGCTTGATAACATCTCCAAGCTTTCCCGTGATATCCTGGAAATCAGATAATTTTGGCAAATCCTTAACCACAATATTATACTCCAAATCTTTAGAAGTTTTACCGTCTCGGGATGTTGCAGTAACTTTTACTGGAAATATGCCTGCAGTAGTTGGTGTACCTACAAGAATTGCATTCATACGAATCATCTTATGCGACGCATTCTTTAACCCCCAATCGCCATATACCAGAAATCCGTCAATTTCTGTCAGCCCAACTATACGATTTATGGAATTTTGTGGCAACAGGTGATTACTCCAACTAACCGGGCTTTTTTTAAGATCAGTTTTTGTTATATTTCCCGAATATACCTGTGTAGCATACAGATTATCTTTAGAATCTATAAACAAACCAAGTCCGTGCCAACGGGAAGAGAATTGAACCGGACTTCCGCCACCCGGCGGTATCTTCATTATGGCATAGCCAGTTGTATAGCTCTGAACATAAACACTCCCGTCACTGGCAACAGCTATACCAGCAAGGTTTCCAGGCATTGAACCTTTAGGACAGTGATCCACTCCCTCTCCTGTTTCAGGATTTATCTTAATAACATTTCTATGTTGCCTGGAAGACAAATAAATATGCTTGTCATTACCGGCTTTACTGGCCGAGATAGCCCAGCCAGACTGACCACCAACACGATTTACAATATAAACAAGCTCCGCAGGTTGTTGCGGTCTGCTAATAGAAAATCTTACAATACAATTAGGCCCTGAAGAACCATAAACATCAAACAACCCGTAAATGTAGTCATTAAGCACACAGAAGGATCTTGCAATCCATTTCCCTTCTATTTTTCTCCAACGATAGTCAACACTTTGATCTCTGGAAATCTTAGCGATGTAGACGTCGCTGTTACCGCTTCCCAATCCCAATTCCGGATCCCACCATTGGAAATAAACATTTCCGTCCTTATCACCAGTAATCTCTCCATGCTCTGATATCGACAACGGGCCATAATCATGAGGTTCAAAAGTCCCACTGTCTTCAAATTTCAGCCAGTCCGGCAGTACCGGATAGGATAAAACTGCCGTCGGATCGTTGACTTCAATTGCGCCTCCATAAGATTCCCCAATTGCGGCAGTCGTTTTGGGCGCTGAAGAAAAATTCAATTGTCCGTAAGAATAAGTGATGAATCCGAACAAACAGAAATACATCCATAGTAATTCTTTTTTCATAATAATTAAATAGTTATTTTTTCCCTTACCCCCCCCCTTATAAACATAATAATCAAGCACATGCACAAATACACCCTTTGAATTCGCAACAGATATTGCTTAGTCAACGACACCACTTGAGACCTATTCAAGTTAAAACATGCACTTGCAAAATCGCTCAACAAATCTTCAACTTCAATCAATCCGAATCACTTGTAAGATTATTACCTGACAAAATTGACAGAATATTACGAATTATACAATACCGGAATTTGGTGATTTTTCCCTTTTAGGTTTCTTTTTTTCAAGTCACTTTAATCCAACACACAGACTACAATTTCAAGAATGAAATTTAGAAACCATCTTTACTTAAACCACTGTAATACTGACTCATAAAAGAATTCTAAACTGTTTTTTTTCTAAAATAAGTACCGACTAAAACAAGAACTATGCTTTACTCGCATAAGAAATAATAAGACAATAAACAATACCAGATATTAGTGATATTTACATTTTTCTATGTTTTTTTCTATTAGCCCGAAAGATGATGCTAAGCACAAAATTTTAAGAAGTGAATATTTTTATTAAGCCGTAATTAATAGTACTTTTGCAACCTATTTATACGAAATATGAGCTTTTTAAAAGAAATACAACGCAGAAGAACATTTGGAATTATA
Source organism: Flavobacterium collinsii (assembly GCF_946903285.1). Lineage (GTDB taxonomy): Bacteria > Bacteroidota > Bacteroidia > Flavobacteriales > Flavobacteriaceae > Flavobacterium > Flavobacterium collinsii. The sequence continues at coordinate 2,297,556 of NZ_OX336425.1, read as the reverse complement.
TCGCATCCTGATGCCGGTAAAACAACTTTAACAGAGAAGTTATTGTTATTTGGAGGAGCTATTCAGGAGGCAGGAGCTGTAAAAAATAATAAAATAAAAAAAGGAGCAACGAGTGATTTCATGGAAATCGAACGCCAAAGAGGTATTTCGGTTTCAACATCTGTACTTGCTTTTAATTATAAAGACAAAAAAATCAACATCCTTGATACTCCGGGACACAAGGATTTTGCCGAAGATACTTTTAGAACTTTAACGGCTGTTGACAGTGTTATTGTTGTAATTGACGTTGCAAAAGGAGTCGAAGAACAAACAGAGAAGTTAGTAGCTGTTTGTAGAATGCGTAACATTCCGATGATTGTTTTCATCAACAAATTAGACCGTGAAGGAAAAGATGCTTTTGATTTGATGGATGAAGTAGAGCAAAAACTAGGTCTAACCGTTACGCCTCTAAGTTTCCCTATCGGGATGGGTTATGATTTTCAGGGAATTTATAATCTTTGGGAAGAAAACATCAACCTTTTTAGTGGAGACAGCCGTAAAAATATCGAAGAAACGATTGCTTTCTCTGATGTTCAAAACAATCCGGAATTAGATAAAATTGTGGGTCAAAAAGCAGCTGAAAAACTTCGTGAAGAATTAGAATTGATCGATGAAGTTTATCCAAAATTTGATCGTCAGAATTATTTAGATGGTAAATTACAGCCTGTTTTCTTTGGATCGGCTTTGAATAATTTTGGGGTTCGTGAATTACTAGATTGTTTCGTTCAAATCGCTCCGTCGCCAAGACCAAAAGATTCTGAAACTCGTTTGGTTGATCCGGCAGAAGAAAAAATGACCGGTTTTGTGTTTAAAATCCATGCGAATATGGATCCAAAGCACAGAGACCGTTTAGCTTTTATTAAAATCGTTTCTGGAACTTTTGAAAGAAACAAACCTTATTACCACGTTCGTCAAAAGAAAAATTTAAAATTCTCGAGTCCAAATGCGTTCTTCGCTGAAAAAAAAGAAATTGTAGACATTTCTTATCCAGGAGACATTGTAGGTTTACACGATACAGGAAACTTTAAAATTGGTGATACATTAACTGAAGGAGAAATAATGAGCTTTAAAGGAATTCCAAGTTTCTCTCCGGAACATTTCAGATACATCAACAACGCCGATCCTATGAAAGCTAAGCAATTAGAAAAAGGAGTCGATCAGTTAATGGATGAAGGAGTTGCACAGTTGTTTACTCTGGAAATGAACAATCGTAAGGTTATCGGAACTGTTGGTGCACTTCAATATGAGGTAATTCAGTATCGTTTAGAACACGAATATGGTGCAAAATGTACTTACGAAAACTTCCCTGTTCACAAAGCGTGCTGGGTTAAACCGGATGATGCTAAAAATGAAGAATTTAAAGAATTTAAACGTATCAAACAAAAATTCCTTGCCCACGACAAATACGGTCAGCTAGTATTCCTTGCTGATTCAGATTTTACAATTCAAATGACGCAAAGTAAATATCCAAGTGTAAAATTGTTTTTTACCTCAGAATTTGACTAAGAAATTTCAAAATATCCAATAAAAAAAGCGCTAATTTAAAATTAGCGCTTTTTTTTAATTTGAATTAATCCAACCTTAATTAGTTAATATATTCCAAAATTAATATCTTTTATTTAGGAAGTCGCAATTTACGGCAATGGATTCAAAACAAGAAATTTTGTCGACGAAAGTAAAAATAAATCCGTCAAAATGCATTTTTATTTGTTTTAATCGCAAATACACAAGGATTTGTACCGATTGACAAAATTCACACACATCCGTTGTATCACAGTGATAAAAATCATCAAAACTTTCTTTACCAGACTTTCCTGTAACAGCTTATGCCTTTTCAGGGCAATATGATTCATTATCTTAATTTATAGTGCGTTGCACTATTTTTATATTTTTGGGCTTTCAGCCCATTTTTACACATTTCAAATATCTATATCAGGAGAGAACACCAATTATAAAATCAGCTGTAATAAAATGATCTCATAAATAAAAAGCTGAAATCGTTAATAAAGGAATAACTTCTATCAGCTCCTAACATTTTATATTGAACCAAAATTTGCCTTAAAATTTTAGCTTTATACCATAAAAAAAGCCCCATTACTGGGGCTTTTAAAATTTATGCTTGTCCCGCAGGACCAAAATTAAGCGGTATCGGAGCTTGTTCAGTCTCTTTGATTTCGCCATGAGCGACTTCAAAACGATGAATATTTTCACCAATTGCTTTTAATAATCTTTTAGCATGTTGTGGTGTCAAGACAATTCTTGACTTTACTTTGGCTTTAGGAATACCAGGCATAATACTCACAAAATCTAAAACAAATTCTGATGATGAGTGATTGATAATTGCAAGATTAGAATAAATTCCTTCTGCAATAGTTTCGTCTAACTCAATGTTAATCTGTTCTTGTTGTTGGTTCGGATTACTCATAGTTTCCTAAATTAATAAATATATTCTTCTTTATTAGCCATCATTTCATTGTAATCGTCTTTAGATCCTACGATAGTATTATCGTATTCTCTCATACCAGTTCCCGCAGGAATTCTGTGTCCAACAATTACATTTTCTTTCAATCCTTCTAAATCATCTACTTTACCAGCTACAGCAGCTTCGTTAAGTACTTTCGTTGTCTCCTGGAACGAAGCAGCAGAGATGAATGATTTAGTTTGTAGCGAAGCTCTTGTAATACCTTGTAAAACTGGCGTTGCAGTTGCAGTAATTACATCTCTGGCTACAACCAAATTTTTATCATTTCGTTTCAACAATGAGTTCTCATCACGTAATTCACGAGGTGTAATGATCTGACCTGGTTTCAATACAGCAGAGTCTCCAGCATCTTCAACTACTTTCATACCGTATAATTTATCGTTTTGAACGATGAAATCTTTAGTGTGAATTAATTGATCTTCTAAGAATAATGTATCTCCCGGATCCTGAACTCTTACTTTACGCATCATTTGACGAATAACTACCTCAAAGTGCTTGTCATTAATTTTTACCCCTTGTAAACGATATACCTCTTGAATTTCATTTACCAAGTACTGTTGAACAGCAGCCGGTCCTTGAATTCTTAAAATATCATCCGGTGTAATTGCACCATCAGACAATGGAACTCCCGCTCTTACGAAGTCATTTTCTTGTACTAAGATTTGGCTTGAAAGTTTAACTAAATACTTTTTAATTTCACCAAATTTAGATTCGATAACAATCTCACGGTTACCTCTTTTGATTTTTCCAAAAGAAACAACACCATCAATTTCAGATACAACTGCAGGGTTAGAAGGGTTACGAGCCTCAAGCAACTCGGTAATTCTTGGTAAACCTCCTGTAATATCTCCCGCTTTAGAAGAACGACGTGGAATTTTAACCAATACTTTACCTGCTTTAATTTTCTCACCGTTTTCAACCATTAAGTGTGCACCTACTGGTAAGTTGTAAGAACGAATCAATTCACCTTCTTTACCGTAAACCAATAAAGTTGGAATTAATTTTTTATTTCTAGCCTCAGAAATTACTTTTTCCTGGAATCCTGTCTGCTCATCAATTTCAACCATGTATGATTGTCCTTGTTCTAAATCTTCGTAAGCAATTTTACCCGTAAATTCAGAAACAATTACACCATTATATGGATCCCACTTACAGATCACAGATCCTTTAGTAACTACTTCACCATCCTTAACAAAAATACTAGATCCATAAGGAATATTGTGTGTATTTAAAACGATTCCAGTTTTCTCGTCAACTAATTTTAATTCTGTTGAACGTGATACTACGATATCAACCGCATTACCTTCACTGTCCTCACCTTTTACAGTTTTTAAATCTTCAATCTCAAGTCTACCGTTGAATCTTGTAACAATACTAGACTCTTCAGAAATACCTCCGGCAACCCCTCCAACGTGGAACGTACGAAGTGTTAACTGTGTACCTGGCTCTCCAATAGATTGAGCTGCAATAACTCCGACAGCTTCACCTCTTTGTGTCATTTTACCAGTAGCTAAGTTTCTACCGTAACATTTAGCACAAATACCTTTTAAAGCCTCACAAGTCAATGGAGATCTAACTTCTACTCTTTCAATCGGAGAAACTTCGATAACTCTCATGATTGCTTCAGTAATTTGTTGTCCCGATTGAACCAGAACTTCATTCGTAAGAGGATTAATAACATCTTGCAATGCAACACGTCCTAAAATTCTTTCTCCTAAAGATTCAACAATTTCCTCATTTTTCTTCAATGCAGAAACTTCAACACCTCTAAGAGTACCACAATCTTCGATGTTTACAATAACATCTTGAGATACGTCATGAAGCCTTCTTGTTAAGTATCCAGCATCGGCCGTTTTAAGAGCCGTATCCGCAAGTCCTTTACGAGCACCGTGAGTAGAGATAAAGTACTCAAGGATCGAAAGACCTTCCTTAAAGTTAGAAAGAATCGGGTTTTCAATAATCTCACCACCACCGGCAGTAGATTTTTTAGGCTTAGCCATCAAACCACGCATACCTGTTAACTGACGAATCTGTTCCTTAGAACCCCTCGCCCCAGAGTCAAGCATCATATATACAGAGTTGAAACCTTGTTGGTCTTCTCTAATATTTTTCATTGCTAATTCTGTTAACTGAGCATTTGCAGAAGTCCATACGTCAATAACCTGGTTGTAACGCTCGTTATTGGTAATAAGACCCATGTTATAATTCACAGAAATACCTTCAACTTGCTCTCTGGCATCTGCAATTAATTTTGTTTTTTGTTCCGGGATTCTAATATCACCAAGAGAGAATGATAAACCTCCTCTAAATGCGAATTTATACCCCATATCTTTCATATTATCCAAGAAAGCCGCAGTAGTAGGTACATCAGTCACACTTAAAATGTGTCCGATAATATCTCTAAGGTTTTTCTTAGTCAATACATCATTGATATATCCGGCTGCTTCAGGTACTACTTCGTTAAATAATACACGTCCTGCAGTTGTTTGAATAATTTGGTACACTAAATCTCCAGCCTCATTAAAATCTTTTGCTCTAATTTTCACACGAGCATTCAATTCTAATCTTCCTTCGTTTAATGCAATATTTACTTCTTCAGCAGAATAGAAAGTCAAATCCTGTCCTAAAATAATGTGATCTTCTGTAGAAATACGCTCTTTGGTCATATAATAAAGACCCAAGACCATGTCCTGAGAAGGTACAGTAATTGGAGCACCATTTGCAGGGTTAAGAATATTGTGAGAAGCCAACATTAATAATTGTGCCTCTAAAATAGCCTCTGGTCCTAACGGCAAGTGAACCGCCATCTGATCCCCGTCAAAATCCGCGTTGAAAGCCGTACATACTAACGGGTGCAACTGGATCGCTTTTCCTTCAATTAATTTTGGTTGGAAAGCCTGGATACCAAGTCTGTGCAAAGTAGGAGCACGGTTTAGTAATACTGGGTGTCCTTTAATTACATTTTCAAGGATATCCCAAACTACAGGCTCTTTTTTGTCTATGATTTTCTTAGCAGATTTTACTGTTTTTACAATACCTCTTTCAATCAATTTACGGATAACGAAAGGTTTATACAACTCAGATGCCATATCTTTTGGCAATCCACATTCGAATAATTTTAATTCAGGACCAACAACAATTACCGAACGAGCAGAATAATCCACACGTTTTCCAAGTAAGTTTTGACGGAAACGTCCTTGCTTACCTTTTAAGGAATCAGATAATGATTTTAATGGTCTGTTAGATTCTGTTTTAACAGCAGAAGCTTTACGAGTGTTATCAAATAATGAATCTACAGATTCCTGTAACATACGTTTTTCGTTTCTTAAGATAACTTCTGGAGCTTTAATCTCCATTAATCTTTTCAAACGGTTGTTACGGATGATTACACGACGATATAAGTCGTTCAAATCTGAAGTTGCAAAACGACCTCCATCAAGTGGCACAAGCGGACGTAATTCTGGTGGAATAACAGGAACCACTTTCATGATCATCCACTCAGGACGATTTTCACGGTTTAAGTTAGATTCACGGAAAGACTCAACAACTTGTAGCCTTTTTAAAGCTTCAGTTTTACGTTGTTTAGATGTTTCGTTGTTAGCGCTGTGTCTTAATTGGTAAGACAACTCATCTAAGTCGATACGTGCTAATAAATCCATAATACATTCTGCTCCCATTTTGGCAACAAATTTATTAGGATCCATATCATCTAAATATTGGTTTTCTTGCGGAAGAGTATCTAAAATATTTAAGTATTCTTCTTCAGTTAAGAAATCTAATCTTTGTAATGACTCTCCATCTGCATTCTTAGCAATACCCGCTTGAATTACTACATATCTCTCGTAGTAAATGATCATATCTAATTTCTTAGATGGAAGACCAAGGATATAACCAATTTTGTTTGGAAGAGAACGGAAATACCAGATGTGAGCGATAGGCACAACAAGGTTGATGTGTCCTACTCTGTCACGACGTACTTTTTTCTCAGTAACTTCAACACCACAACGGTCACAGATGATACCTTTGTAACGAATTCTTTTATATTTACCACAAGCACACTCAAAATCCTTAACAGGTCCGAAGATTCTTTCGCAAAAAAGTCCGTCACGTTCTGGTTTGTGAGTTCTGTAGTTGATTGTTTCTGGTTTCAAAACCTCTCCTCTTGATTCTTTCAAGATAGATTCTGGTGAAGCCAATCCAATTGAGATTTTATTAAATCTTTTTACTGGATTTTTATCTTTATTATTTCTATTATTCATCATAGTTTTTACTATTGATTTATCTGCAATTAAAAATTGATTTTTTTTGAAGCTATATGCTTTAGACTGTAAGCTTTATACATGTGCTTACGGCTTATAGCTTAAGGCCTACGGCATTCAAAATACTACCTCGGATTACTTCTCTAAACTTCAAACTTAATTTTGAAGCGCTAATTATAAAACTTTTCAGGTTTAAATAAAAAATCGGAACGGGTTACGGGTATAAATCCTAAAAACTTTTATTTTAATAAACAGCTTCAGTCTCAGCTTCCAGTTTTGAACTGAATACTGAGACTGTAACTGAAAACTTTATTTATTCTTCTAAACGAATGTCAAGTCCAAGACCTTTCAATTCATGCATTAATACATTGAATGATTCCGGTAATCCTGGTTCTGGCATAGACTCTCCCTTAACGATAGCTTCGTAAGTTTTAGCTCTACCAATAACGTCATCCGACTTAACTGTTAAGATTTCACGTAGCGTACTTGATGCTCCATAAGCCTCAAGTGCCCAAACCTCCATCTCTCCAAAACGCTGACCTCCAAATTGAGCTTTACCTCCAAGTGGTTGTTGAGTGATCAACGAGTATGGTCCGATAGAACGTGCGTGCATCTTATCATCAACCATGTGTCCTAATTTAAGCATGTAAATTACACCCACAGTTGCAGCTTGATGGAAACGTTCTCCAGTACCACCATCATAAAGGTGTGTATGTCCGAAACGTGGTACTCCAGCTTCATCAGTCAAAGCATTGATTTGATCTAAAGAAGCACCGTCAAAAATTGGAGTAGCAAATTTTCTACCCAAGTTCATACCAGCCCATCCAAGAACAGTCTCATAAATCTGACCAATGTTCATACGTGAAGGTACCCCAAGTGGATTCAATACGATATCTACCGGTGTTCCGTCTTCAAGGAAAGGCATATCTTCATGACGAACGATTCTAGCAACAATACCTTTGTTACCGTGACGTCCTGCCATTTTATCCCCTACTTTCAACTTACGTTTTTTAGCGATGTAAATTTTCGCCAATTTCAAGATTCCAGATGGTAATTCATCTCCAACTGTAATAGTGAATTTTTCTCTTCTTAAAGATCCTTGTAAGTCGTTTAGCTTAATTTTATAGTTATGAATTAAATCATTAACCATTTTATTAGTAGCGTCATCAGCAACCCATTGACCTTTACTTAAGTGAGCAAAATCTTCCACTGCGTAAAGCATTTTTTGAGTATATTTTTTACCTTTTGGTAAAACTTCTTCACCCAAATCATTCATTACACCCTGAGATGTTTTTCCGTTAACGATCAGGAATAATTTCTCAACTAATCTGTCTTTTAATTCAACAAACTTAGTTTCGAATTCCATTTCTAAAGCGCCTAAAGCATCTTTATCCTGAGTACGTTTACGTTTATCTTTTACAGCTCTTGCAAATAATTTTTTGTCAAGAACTACACCATGTAAAGATGGAGAAGCTTTTAATGAAGCATCTTTCACATCACCTGCTTTATCCCCGAAGATTGCACGAAGCAATTTCTCTTCCGGAGTAGGATCTGATTCTCCTTTTGGTGTAATTTTTCCGATCAAAATGTCGCCAGGTTTAACCTCTGCTCCAATTCTAATCATACCGTTTTCATCTAAATCTTTAGTAGCTTCTTCAGAAACGTTAGGAATATCGTTTGTTAACTCTTCATTTCCTAACTTCGTATCTCTAACCTCTAATGAATAATCATCAACGTGGATAGAAGTAAAAATATCATCACGAACTACTTTTTCAGAAATTACAATCGCATCCTCAAAGTTATACCCTTTCCATGGCATGAACGCAACTTTTAAGTTTCTACCTAAAGCTAATTCACCATTTTGAGTTGCATACCCTTCTGATAATACCTGTCCAAGAACTACTCTATCACCTTTTCTTACGATTGGCTTCAAGTTGATACTTGTACCTTGATTGGTTTTTCTAAATTTAATTAAGTTGTATGTTTTTTCATCAGCATCAAAACTAACCATTCTTTCATCTTCAGTACGGTCGTATTTGATAGTAATGATATTTGCATCAACATATTCTACAGTTCCATCTCCTTCAGCATTAATCAACACTCTCGAATCAGAAGCTACTTGACGCTCTAAACCTGTACCAACAATTGGTGCTTCCGGACGGATCAAAGGAACCGCCTGACGCATCATGTTTGATCCCATCAACGCACGGTTCGCATCATCATGCTCCAAGAAAGGAATCAATGAAGCCGAAATCGAAGCAATCTGGTTAGGTGCAACGTCTGTATAATGTACAACTGAAGGTTCAACAACCGGGAAGTCACCTTCCTCACGAGCAATAACATTAGTTGCCGTAATTTTACCAGTCTCATCCATTTCAATGTTTGCCTGAGCAATCATTTTTCCTTCTTCTTCTTCAGCACTCAAGTAAATTGGAGTACTTTCTAAATCAACTACACCATTAGTTACTTTACGGTATGGAGTTTCAATGAATCCCATTCCGTTTACTTTTGCATAAACACCAAGAGATGAAATCAAACCAATGTTTGGTCCCTCTGGAGTTTCAATCGGACATAAACGACCATAGTGTGTATAGTGAACGTCACGAACCTCAAATCCAGCTCTCTCTCTCGAAAGTCCACCAGGTCCAAGTGCAGAAAGTCTTCTTTTGTGTGTAATCTCAGCTAATGGATTCGTTTGATCCATAAATTGAGATAACTGGTTAGTACCAAAGAAAGAGTTGATAACTGATGACAATGTTTTAGCATTGATCAAATCAATTGGTGTAAACACCTCGTTATCTCTAACGTTCATTCTCTCACGAATAGTTCTAGCCATACGTGCTAAACCAACACCGAATTGTTGAGACAATTGTTCTCCAACTGTTCTAACACGACGGTTTGATAAGTGATCAATATCATCAATCTCTGCTTTAGAGTTGATCAATTCGATCAAATATTTTACAATGGTAATGATGTCTTCTTTGGTAAGCACTTGCTTTTCCATCGGAATATCTAAACCAAGTTTTTTGTTCATTCTGTAACGACCAACTTCACCTAAGTTATAACGTTGATCAGAGAAGAACAATTTATCTATAATACCACGAGCAGTTTCTTCATCAGGCGGTTCTGCATTACGCAATTGTCTGTAGATATGCTCAACAGCTTCTTTTTCAGAGTTTGTTGGATCTTTTTGTAACGTGTTGTGGATAATAGCATAATCTGCCTGATTATTATCCTCTTTATGTAACAAAATAGATTTAACGTTAGAATCGATGATCTCTTCAACATTATCTTTGTCGATAATTGTATCACGATCAAGGATGATTTCATTACGTTCGATAGAAACTACCTCACCGGTATCTTCATCAACGAAATCCTCGTGCCATGTGTTCAATACACGTGCAGCAAGTCTTCTTCCAATATACTTTTTAATACCTGTCTTAGAAACTTTAATTTCTTCAGCTAAGTCGAAAATTTCAAGGATATCCTTATCTCTTTCGAATCCAATTGCACGGAATAAAGTTGTTACTGGTAATTTTTTCTTTCTATCGATATACGCATACATTACGCTGTTAATATCTGTAGAAAATTCTATCCAAGATCCTTTAAAAGGAATTACTCTGGCAGAATAAAGTTTTGTTCCATTTGCGTGGAATGATTGTCCAAAGAAAACCCCAGGAGAACGGTGTAGTTGAGATACTACTACACGCTCAGCACCATTGATTACAAAAGTACCGCTTGGAGTCATATAAGGTATTGTTCCAAGATAAACATCCTGTACAATAGTTTCAAAATCTTCGTGTTCTGGATCTGTACAATATAGTTTTAACCTAGCTTTTAAAGGCACACTATAAGTAAGACCTCTCTCTATACATTCTTGAATTGTATAACGTGGTGGATCAACAAAATAATCTAGGAACTCCAATACAAAGTTGTTTCTTGTATCTGTGATTGGAAAGTTTTCCATGAAGGTGTTGTACAACCCTTCGTTGCCTCTTTCGTCAGATTTAGTTTCTAGTTGAAAAAAATCTTTAAAAGATTTAACCTGAACATCTAGAAAATCCGGATAGTCAGGAATATTTTTTGTAGAGGCAAAATTCAATCTTTCAGTCTGATTTGTTATCATCAATGGACAAAATTTTGATTAAAAAAAAGTAATTTTTTTGTGTAAAAACACACTGTTTAATCTATACTTTCTTATTATAATCAATACATCTTTAAAAATAAACCGGTAAAAGTAAGTTCAATTTTTTTTCTTCGTATTGATCAAAAACTTTTTCGTATTTTAAACTATTTGATAATAAAACTTGATATATTTTATTATACGAAAAATGGTTTAGACCCTTGGATGATTCCACCCAAGGTCTAAACCTAGTTCTAAACTGTGTTTTGTTATTTTAACTCAACAACAGCTCCAGCTTCTTCTAATGATTTTTTAAGACCTTCAGCCTCTTCTTTAGAAACACCTTCTTTAACGTTACTTGGAGCACCGTCAACTACATCTTTAGCTTCTTTAAGACCTAAACCTGTAAGTTCTTTTACTAATTTCACAACTGCTAATTTAGAAGCTCCAGCTTCTTTTAATACAACTGTAAATTCAGTTTGTGCTTCTTCAGCAGCACCTTCTCCACCACCAGCAGCAACTACTACAGCTGCAGCAGCAGGCTCGATACCATACTCGTCTTTTAATATTGTTGCTAATTCGTTAACTTCTTTAACTGTTAAGTTAACTAATTGTTCTGCGAATTGTTTCAAATCTGCCATTTTTTCTATCGTTTAAAATGATTTGTAAAATTATATTTTGTTTATTGTGCGCTATTTAAGCTGCAAGGAAAACAAGTTCCTTACAATAATTATTATGCTTCAACTTCTTCTTCGCTACCTGCGAATTTGTTTTGTAAAGCAGAAATAATTCTTTGAGCTGGTGATTGTAATAATCCAATAAGTTCTCCAAGAAGTTCTTCTTTAGACTTAATAGTAGCTAATGCCTCTAATTGGTTATCTCCAATGTATACTTCAGAATTGATGTATGCTCCTTTTAAAACTGGTTTATCAGATTTCTTACGGAAATCTTTGATAATTTTTCCAGGTGCATTAGCTACATCAGAAATGAAGATAGCACTATTACCAGTTAAAACTGTAGGTAAATCACCATAATCATTAGCAGAAGCTTCCATTGCTTTTGCAAGCAAAGTGTTCTTTACAACTTCTAATTTGATACCTGCTTTAAAACAAGCTCTTCTTAAGTTTGAAGTTGTTTCTGCGTTTAAACCAGAAATATCAGATACATAAATGATATTTGTACCAGCTAACTGCGCAGTTAAATTTTCAATCGCGATTGATTTTTCTTCTCTAGTCATACTAAAAATTTTTAACTACCAATTATACTGCTTTTGGGTCTAATGCAATAGCAGGACTCATAGTGCTTGTAAGGTGAATACCTTTAATATAGGTACCTTTAGCAGCAGTTGGTTTAAGTTTTATTAATGTTTGAATAATTTCGTGTGCGTTGTCAACAATTTGCTCAGCTCCAAAAGAAACTTTACCAATTCCTGCGTGAACGATACCAGTTTTATCAACTTTAAAGTCAATTTTACCAGCTTTAACCTCTGCAACAGCTTTTGCAACATCCATAGTTACAGTACCTGTTTTAGGGTTTGGCATTAAACCTCTAGGTCCTAAAATACGACCTAATGGACCTAATTTACCCATAACAGCCGGCATAGTGATGATTACATCAACATCTGTCCAACCATCTTTAATTTTTTGTAAATAGTCATCAAGACCAACATAGTCTGCACCAGCTTCTTTAGCTTCCGCCTCTTTATCTGGAGTAACTAATGCTAATACTTTAACATCTTTACCTGTTCCGTGAGGTAATGTAACTACACCTCTAACCATTTGATTCGCTTTTCTTGGATCTACACCCAAACGAACTGCGATGTCAACAGACTCATCAAATTTTGCAGAAGCAACTACTTTTAATAATGCCGCAGCATCTTTAAGAGAATATAGTTTGTTCTTTTCAATTTTTGAAGCAGCCTCTTTTTGCTTTTTTGTTAATTTTGCCATGTCTTTCTCTTAATTAAAAAGGAGCATCTCCTGATACAGTTATACCCATAGATCTAGCTGTTCCAGCAACCATACTCATCGCTTTTTCTACTGTAAAAGCGTTTAAGTCAGGCATTTTGTCTTCAGCAATTGCTCTAATTTGTTCCCAAGTAACACTAGCTACTTTTTTACGATTAGGCTCACCAGAACCAGATTTTAGCTTTGCAGCTTCCATTAACTGAACTGCTGCTGGAGGAGTCTTAACGACAAAATCAAATGATTTGTCTTTATACACAGTGATTTGCACTGGGCATATTTTGCCAGGTTTATCCTGAGTTCTAGCATTAAATTGCTTACAGAACTCCATGATGTTTACCCCAGCAGCTCCTAAAGCAGGTCCAACCGGTGGCGACGGGTTCGCAGCACCTCCCTTAACTTGTAGTTTAACTACCTTACTAATTTCTTTAGCCATTTTTAAAAAATTTAACATCACAATCAATTGGAAGCGATTGCAATGGATATTATATATGTAACAAAAAATTATACTTTTTCAACTTGCATAAAGCTTAATTCTAATGGAGTTTTTCTTCCGAAAATCTTAACCATTACCTCAAGTTTACGCTTTTCTTCATTGATTTTTTCAACCGAACCGTTAAACCCATTAAAAGGACCATCGATCACTTTTACAGTTTCACCAAGGCTGAAAGGAATAGAACGAGTATCTGTATTCACAGCCAACTCATCTACTTTACCTAACATTCTATTTACTTCAGAAAGTCTCAAAGGAACAGGTTCTCCTCCTTTGATCTCACCTAAAAATCCAATTACACTAGTAATAGATTTAATAATATGAGGTATCTCACCAACCAAATTGGCTTCGATCATAACATATCCAGGGAAATAAACTTTATCCTTAGACATTTTCTTTCCTTCTTTTACAGTAACTACTTTTTCTGTAGGTACCAAAACTTGGGAAACATAATCGCCCATACCTAATCTGGCAATCTCAGTTTCGATGTAAGCTTTGACTTTGTTCTCCTGTCCGCTTACAGCTCTAACTACATACCATTTTTTCACATTATTATCTGCCATCACAAAAAAATTATCCTTTTAACCAGTTAAAAAATCCAGCCAAAGCTTTTGCAAAAAATTCGTCTACTCCCCATGTTGCCAAAGCGAACAAGATCGAAAATACAGCCACAACAATTGTCAATTTTTGAACCTCAGCCCAAGCAGGCCAAGTAACATTTGACTTTAACTCTTCGAAAGCCTCTGATAAATAATTAGTAACTTTTGTCATTTGATATATTTTTTATTGCACGGGCGGAGGGATTCGAACCCCCATCAACGGTTTTGGAGACCGCTATTCTACCCTTGAACTACGCCCGTAATTAAAAGCCAGTGACTTCAGTTAAGAAAATCAACTGGCTTTTTATAATTTTTATAGGATTATCCTACGATTTCAGTCACCTGACCTGCTCCTACAGTTCTACCACCTTCACGGATAGCAAAACGTAAACCTACGCTCATTGCGATTGGGCTTAATAAAGAAACATTGATAGTCAAGTTATCTCCTGGCATTACCATCTCTACTCCTTCTGGTAAAGTAATAACTCCTGTTACGTCAGTTGTACGTACGTAGAACTGTGGACGGTAGTTATTATGGAATGGAGTGTGACGTCCACCTTCTTCTTTTTTCAAGATATAAACCTCAGCTTTGAAAGTAGCGTGTGGTTTTACTGATCCTGGCTTAATGATAACCATTCCTCTTTTGATAGATTCTTTATCAATACCTCTTAACAATAAACCTACGTTATCTCCAGCTTCTCCTCTATCAAGGATTTTACGGAACATCTCAACTCCTGTAATAGTAGAAGTTAATTTATCAGCTCCCATACCAATGATTTCAACTGGATCTCCTGTATTAGCAATACCTGTTTCGATACGACCTGTAGCAACAGTTCCACGACCAGTAATTGTAAATACATCTTCAACCGGCATCAAGAATGGTTTTGCTACGTCACGCACTGGCTCTTCAATCCAAGCATCAACAGCTTCCATTAATTCAATGATTTTTGGTACCCAAGCAGGATCATTATTCAATCCTCCTAAAGCAGAACCTTGAACTACTGGACCATTATCTCCATCATATTCGTAGAAAGATAATAAATCTCTAATTTCCATTTCAACAAGCTCTAACAACTCAGCATCATCAACCATATCCACTTTGTTCATGAAAACAACGATTCTTGGAATACCAACCTGACGACCTAAAAGGATGTGCTCACGAGTTTGTGGCATTGGACCATCTGTAGCAGCAACTACTAAGATAGCTCCGTCCATTTGAGCAGCTCCAGTAACCATGTTCTTTACGTAATCCGCGTGACCTGGACAGTCAACGTGAGCGTAGTGACGGTTAGCTGTTTCATACTCTACGTGTGATGTATTAATAGTAATACCTCTTTCTTTCTCCTCTGGAGCGTTATCGATTTGATCAAACGATTTTGCTTGACAGTAACCAGCGTCAGACAATACTTTTGTAATTGCTGCAGTTAATGTAGTTTTTCCGTGATCCACGTGTCCAATTGTACCTATGTTTAAGTGCGGTTTGGAACGATTAAAATTCTCCTTTGCCATTTTACTTAATTTTTAATCTTAGTTATATATTAATTTTCAATTTCCTACTTACTTGAGCCAACTACGGGAATTGAACCCGTGACCTCTTCCTTACCAAGGAAGCACTCTACCCCTGAGCTAAGTCGGCAGAGAGTTCTGACTTTTGATTTTAGATTCCAGACTAAACATCTGAAAACTACAGCTCAAAATCTTAACTACTTCTTTATTTGTGGGGAGAGCAGGATTCGAACCTGCGAAGTTCACACAGCAGATTTACAGTCTGCCCTCGTTGGCCGCTTGAGTATCTCCCCTAAATAATTTATGATTTCAGAATCGAAACTATAAGATTAACCTCATACTTCCATCTTTATCATAGTTATTTTTTTCAATATTTTAAAGAACCTGTTTCAAATCGCATTTGAAACTTTCCTGAGCCGATAGAGGGACTCGAACCCACGACCTGCTGATTACAAATCAGCTGCTCTAGCCAACTGAGCTACATCGGCAATTGCATTAAAAAAGTCCGCTATTTCTAACGGACTGCAAATGTAGCCATTTTATCTTTTAATCAAAACATTTTTTGAAAAAAATTTCAATTATATATGTGCTCTTATTTTTTCTTTCCTTTTTACAAGCAATCTCTCTAACGATTCTGCCGAAAGCTCAACCGCCTCTTCAAATGTCTTACATTGCTTTTTAACCAAAAAATCATCTCCCGGTACATTAATCTTAATCTCTACTGCTTTATTCTCCTTATCACTTGTTCTCTCCACTTTCAAGAAAACATCCGCCGAAACAACACGATCATAATATTTTTCCAATTTATCCATTCTCTCCTGAATAAAATCTACCAATTTTCTGTCAACAGTAAAGTTAACTGCATGAACATCTACCTTCATAATACAAATTTTAGGGTTAAACATTTCAGAATTACTGTTTATTTCTAGGATGCGCATTTGTATATACTTTTTTAAGCTCTGCCAAACTATTATGAGTATAGACCTGTGTAGATGCCAAACTCGAATGCCCCAATAATTCCTTAACTGAATTTAAATCTGCTCCGTTATTTAATAAGTGAGTTGCAAAAGTATGCCGAAGCACATGCGGACTCTTTTTTACCTTTTCAGAGACTTTACTAAAGTAAGAATTTATTAATCGATACACAAAAGATTCACTCAATTTTAACCCTTTGCCCGAAATAAAAAAATAATCGTCATCTACTATCTTTTCAACCAAAGCCCTTTCCTGCAAATACAAATTCAACTGCCTTCCAATTATCGGCAATATCGGAATAATACGCTCCTTATTTCGCTTCCCCAAAACCTTCAGTACCCCCGAGGACAAATCAACATTACACTTCATCAAATGAATCAATTCCGCTCTTCGCATTCCTGTAGCATAAAAAAGATCCACAATAAGCCTATCCCGAATTTCTTCAAATCCGGAAGGATCACCAACCTCCTGCAGCAAATCCGTTAATTCTTTTTCAGAAAAAGGAATCTGAATAATCTTAGGCGTTTTCAGCGCTTTATGCTTCAACATCGGACTCACTTCAATTTGCTTCGTTTTCAAAAGAAACCTATAAAACGACTTTAAAGACGCCATTTTCCTATTGACCGAAACATTAGAAACCCCTTCGTCCACTAAAAAAACAATCCAACTCCTAATCTGACCATAACCCACCTGCTCAATCTCATCCTGCTCAAAAGAAACGCTATTAAACTCCTCGAAAGACGATATATCATTCAAATAAGCCACAACAGTATGTGCCGAATACTTTTTCTCCAGCTCTAAATACTCACGAAACGCTTCTTTATTTGATTTCATAAAAACACAAGATTACAACACCATCACAACTGCAAAACCAGACACAAAAAGGTAAAAATTAAACACAAAAAAAACCGTTAGCATCAAAGTTATAATTTTCTGATGACTAACGGTAATTATTTTTGCAAAGCTACTACTAACTCTCCAAACTATCTCTCAAGTTTTGGATGTAAGCCGCTTTTTGAATTTGAGCTCTTTTGATTACAGAAGGCTTAATAAAAGCAGTACGCGCTCTTAATTGACGAACAGTTCCTGTTTTATCAAATTTTCTTTTATAGCGCTTTAATGCTCTATCGATATTTTCTCCGTCTTTAATTGGTATAATTAACATAATATTGACACCTCCTCTCGTTAAGGCTGCAAAAGTATGTATTAATTATGAGTTATGAGTTATAAATTGTTATTTTTTTTAGAAAATAGAGTTTAGAGCAAAGAATAAAGACTTCAATACTACGTATCCTGCATTCTTCATCCCGTGATTTTTTTTTTAGAAAATAGAATATAGAGTAAAGAATAAAGACTTCAATACTACGTACCCTGCATTCTTCATCCCGTGATTTTTTTTTTTAGAAAATAGAATATAGAGCAAAGAATATAGACTCCAATACTACGTACCCTGCATTCTTCATCCAGTGATTTATTTTTAGAAAATAGAATATAGAGCAAAGAATATAGACTCCAATACTGCGTACCCTGCATTCTTCATCACGTGATTTTTTTTAGAAAATAGAATATAGAGTAAAGAATAAAGACTTCAATACTATGTCCCCTGCATTCTTCGTCCCGTGATTTTTTTTTTTAGAAAATAGAATATAGAGTAAAGAATAAAGACTTCAATACTACGTACCCTGCATTCTTCATCCCGTGATTTTTTTTAGAAAATAGAATATAGAGTAAAGAATAAAGACTTCAATACTATGTCCCCTGCATTCTTCATCCCGTGATTTTTTTTTAGAAAATAGAATATAGAGTAAAGAATAAAGACTTCAATACTACGTACCCTGCATTCTTCATCCCGTGATTTTTTTAGAAAATAGAATATAGAATAAAGACTTCAATACTATACACTCTATATTCTATATTCTATATTCTATATTCTATATTCTATATTCTATATTCTATATTCTATATTCTTTACTCTTTCAACAAACTTCTTGAAATAACCACTTTTTGAATTTCAGTCGTTCCTTCCCCAATAGTACACAATTTAGAGTCTCTATAAAACTTCTCTACCGGAAAATCTTTTGTATACCCATAACCTCCATGAATCTGAACAGCCTCATTGGCGATCTTCACACAAGCTTCTGAAGCATACATCTTAGCCATAGCTCCAAGTGTTGTAACCGGTTTATGTTGTTGTTTTAAGAAAGCAGCTTTATGCAACAGTAATTCCGACGCTTCAATTTCAGTAGCCATATCTGCCAGCTTAAAGGATATTCCCTGAAAATTACTAATAGGCTGACCAAACTGGTATCTTTCTTTTGAATATTTCAAAGCTGCTTCATAAGCTCCTTTTGCAATTCCTAAAGATAAGGCTCCAATTGAAATTCGTCCTCCATCTAATATTTTCATGGCCTGAACAAATCCCTGCCCTACTTCTCCTAGTCTATTAGCATCCGGAACACGACAACTATCAAAAACTAATTCAGCCGTTTCACTGGCACGCATTCCAAGTTTATTTTCTTTTTTTCCGGAGCTAAATCCTTTCATTCCTTTCTCAAAAACAAAAGCTGTCATTCCTTTTGAATCACCTTTTTCACCGGTACGAACAATTACTACGGCAATATCACCTGAAATAGCGTGCGTAATGAAGTTCTTAGCTCCATTTACAACCCACTCATCGCCGTCTCTAATGGCTGTTGTATTCATTCCTCCTGCATCCGATCCGGTATTATGCTCTGTCAATCCCCAAGCTCCAATAAATTCAGCCGTAGCTAGTTTCGGCAACCATTTTTTCTTTTGTTCTTCATTTCCAAAAGTCAAAATATGATTGGTACATAAAGAATTATGGGCCGCAACAGACAAACCAATTGAAGGATCAACTTTTGAAATTTCCTCAACAACGGTAATATACTCATGGTATCCTAATCCGGAACCTCCGTATTCTTCAGGAACTAAAACTCCCATATACCCCATTTCTCCCAGTTGTTTAAACAGGGAAACCGGAAAAATCTGAGATTCATCCCATTCCATAATATTGGGTCTGATATTTTTCTCGGCAAAATCTTTTATTGACTGCGCAATCATCAACTGCGTTTCGTTATATTCAAAATTCATTGTAATTCTGTTTTTTTTTAGAACTCCAAATATAAACTAATTATTTTTGCTTTTTCAATAGGAAAATCTTTAATTTTTGACAAATCCTCAATATTATTAATATTTCCATTCATACTTCGATACGTCACAATCTCTTTAGCTAACGCATATCGGAAATAAGGAAACTTTGCCAATTCTTTTAAAGACGCATCATTTATAGGTACTTTTTTTAAAGAAGACGGGATTACTGCTTTAAAATGAATACCTAGTTCATTAACTACCTCAGGCGATAATCCCCAAACCTCATTCATTTGTTCCATCGAAACAAAACACCCCAAAATCTCTCTTTGTTTTAATATACGTAAAGACAAAGCTTCACCAATACCATAAATCTTAACCAAATCTTCCTGAGTCGCTGTATTGATATCCTCAACTATTATTTTTTCTTTTTTAGAAACAGGTTCCCGTACAAACTCTTTTCTTTCCATTTTATGGTTTGATTTATTTCCAACCCAATCCGGAAATTTAAAAAAAGGAGAAATCACATGCAGCAAGGAATCTGAAATTTTTGTGACCTCCTGAAACTCTATCGCAGAATTCACATATTTGTTCTCTTTTCTAAAAGCCAACAGACGATCAATCTCCTGAACAGACATCCCTAATTTATATCCCTTATAGTCGGTAATGAAATTTGGATTAAAAGCATATATTTTTCTTTTTTCACCAGACTTTGAAAGTTTTAAAGAATCGATTCCGGATTGCAAAGACATCCACTGTCCTTCTTCAGCAAAGGTTTTATCAGACATACTAAAATCAACAAAAAAATAAACGGTCTGCAACACAATTATTATTGCAAAAAGCACAAAAATTCCTTTGCGCTGTTCATTTGTAAACCTAAAATAGGTTGCAAAATCTTTTAAATTCATTTTATTCAAAATTTCTCTTCATTAAGTAAAGCACTAAAATAAAGAAAAACCTATAATTTATTAAGAAAATTAGTAAAAATATTGCGTTTTAAAAAATTACACATTTCCTTATTTATCCCCAATTAATTTAATGAATCTCAGTATTTAAAGATCAATCAACGGATGTTTTGTCAAAATATTTAATATTTTACAACTAAAAACGAGATAATTGTTTTTATTTTTTACAAAAAACGATACATTTGGAGCTTAGTAACAAATAAACCAATATAATATATGTCAATTTGGAGAGTTAAACCTATATCTGCCTTTGAGGCCGATATGAAAAAAAGTGATTTAAAAAGAGTTTTAGGAAAATGGAGCCTTACAGCTATTGGTGTTGGTGCCATTATTGGTGGAGGAATTTTTGTACTTACAGGTACCGGAGCATATTACCATGCAGGTCCAGCGTTAGCTGTTTCTTTCATCATTGCAGGGATTGCCTGTGTTTTTGCAGCTCTTTGTTATTCTGAGTTTGCCTCTATTTTACCTGTTGAAGGTTCTGCTTATGCTTATGCATATGGAACAATTGGAGAAATTTTTGCCTGGATTATCGGTTGGGGACTTATTCTCGAATATGCAATGGGATCCATGACGGTCGCCGTCTCCTGGTCCGGATATTTCAATAAACTACTCAAAATGTTTCATATCCATTTACCTGAATGGCTGACAACAGATCCTGCCAGTTACACCGGAGAAGGTTTTTCTATGAACTTACCGGCTTTTTTAATTGTCATTTTGGTTATTTCCATACTTATTAAAGGAACAAAAAGTGCCGCAAAAGCAAACAATTTTATTGTTATCCTAAAAGTTTCTGCTGTAATATTTGTAATTATTGCCGGTCTTTTCTTTATTAATACGGCTAACTGGACTCCATTTATTCCAGCAGCTACTCAAATTATTGAAAAAGAAACTACTCACAACGCTTACGGAATTGGAGGAATTGTATCCGGAGCCGCTGCAATTTTCTTTGCTTACGTTGGTTTCGATGCTGTTTCTACTCAGGCAGGAGAAGCGGTTAACCCTAAAAAGGATGTTCCGTTTGCTATTATTGCTTCGTTATTAATCTGTACTACTTTATATATACTTGTTTCTTTAGTACTAACGGGTATGATGAATTATAAAGATTTTAACCCACTAGGAAAATATCCTGATGCTATTAAAGCTCCTGTTGCATATGCATTTGATATTGCCGGACAAGGATGGGCTGGTCTTATAATTACTATTGCCGCAACAGTAGGTCTTGTTTCAGTATTAATGGTTATGATTATGGGACAATCAAGAATTTTCCTTGGTATGTCTAAAGATGGATTAATTCCTTCTGTATTCTCTAAAGTAAATCCACTTTCAGGAACTCCAAAAACTAACTTAATAATTTTAGGTGGTATTATCGCTACAGTTGCTGCTTTTACTCCAATCAACAAATTAGCCGATATGACCAGTTTTGGAACTTTATTTGCCTTTACAATGGTTTGTATTGCAGTTTGGATTTTAAGGGTAAAACAACCTGGATTAACGAGAACTTTCAAGGTTCCTGCCCTACCAGTTATTGCCGTTTTAGGTATTGCAATCAACACCTATTTAATGATCAATTTAAGCCACGATGCTCAATTTCTTTCACTAGGATGGTTAGCTATTGGTATACTGGTTTATTTTGGATACAGTAAAAAAAGATCAAGACTCAACAACAATACAGAAAACGAATAAACGTCATTCTATAAAACTAAAAAAGCTCCAAATTTTAAATATTTGGAGCTTTTTTTATAAATCAAAAACAGAAGTTCGTTTTGCCCTGATCAAATCTTTTAACCGAATCCAAAAGGCAAGGGTTAAATAAACTCCAAAACCTAAACCGGCCGTAACAAACGAGATATAAATAAAAAACAATCTTACACTTGTAACACGCATCCCCAGTTTATCTGCCAATCTTGAAGATACATGAAATCCATATTTTTCAAAAAAGAACTTTAATTTTAAAATAGCTGACATTTTATTGATTTTAGATTGTAGATTTGTCTATTTCTACAAAAGTACAAAATTATCACATTACCTCATTATTCTTAAGCAATGCTATTCCTAATGCACATCCTAAGCAACCTTTTTGGTTGCAATATTCTTTTTTAAGTTCTAAAAGTGCCTGGGTCTCAAAAGCATTTTTGGCCTTTATTCCGAAAAACTCAAATTTATCGATAACAGCATTGCTCTCCGGAGCTACCTGATTCATAAAAGCAATTAAATCTTCAGAAATAGATTCATCTCTGATACCTGCATAGGCAAACTGAAGTGGAATGATTGTATTTATGATGAGCAGATCTATAAATGCATGAGACAGAGCCTTTGGTTTCCTCGTACTTTCTTTATCAAACTGATAATGATTTTGCCAATATGGACTTGCTGAAACAATGAGCAGTTGACGTACTTCTTCAACAGATTTTAGAGAAATTATTTTTGAAAACAGATTTTGCTTCCGGTATAAATCAGCTAACTGTGAGAGTCGAATGGTCGGGAAATTATCGGGACGATGCTTAAAAAACTGAACGGGATCAACACAACTCTTCTTAATCTGATATTTGTTTAGTAGATAATAGTATCTGATTTTTAAGTCGGTAAAATAGACATCTTCTTTTTCAGAATCTAATAATCCAACTGTTCCAAAAAACAACCCTTCCAAATTTTCTACTTCAAAGCTTTCCTTTCTGATCACTGAAAAAGGAAGAGATTTTGCCATTTGTAGAAAAGAATTCCCATTGGTGTTTAATCCGAAATTCTTCGCTAATAATGAAAATAAAACCGCCTCCCAGTCTTGTTGGCTTTCCTTAAGCAAATCATAAATGAATGTTGATTTACGCTCTAAACGTTCAAAAAACAATCTTTCCTGCCAGTTTATAAAAACAAACTTGTCAATTTCAGCTATATTTTTTTCGCAGAATATCCATGATTTTGGTGTTAGTAGTGCGTTATAATTTGAAAGTGTCTCCGTAGCCGTATAATCTCTTAAAACTAAAACCGGAATCTCCATATTGCTTTTTCCAAAAATTTCTGTGTCGTGCTCCCAAACCACATGTAAAATTACATTGTCATAAGCAGTATCCTTTTCGTGACCATGTACATACCAATCTGAAGATTTTAGATGTATTTCGATATTACCAGCCCATTTTTGATTGCCAATTATAATTTGTGCATTAAAAAAATCCGGACCCGAAAGCTCCGTATAATCACCCGTTTTAATAATAGTGAGCAGCTCCTTTTGAGTAGTTCTTAAATTTAGAGTTTCAAATTTTTTGAATCTCCAGAGGTAGTGAAGAAAATCTTCTTTCATATTTAGGCTTATAGTAATGATTTGCAAAGCCCTAAAATTAACAAAAAAACTAATAATAATCTTACAAAATAAAATTTTTATTTTAGCAGATACAATCTGGCACACGCACGCGCATCTGATAATGCTTCGTGATGATTTAGCTGAATTTTCATTTCGCGGCAACAATCACTAAGTTTAGTAGGTTTGAAGCCTTTTGCCTTATAAATTTTAACGGTGCACTCCCATTTAGCAGCAATATTCAAATCTTCGTAATTCAGTTCGTAAAGCGCCATTGATTTCATAAGTACATTGCGATCAAAACTTTCATTATGTGCCACAATAACCCTATTTTTTAATCTCTTTTCTATTTCCGGATAGACTTGTTTAAACGATTTTGCATTAACAGTATCTCGTGGATATATCCCATGAACCTGAATTGTAAAGGGATTGTATTGATTGTTTGGCGGTTTTATCAAAGTAACAAATTCGTCTACAATTATTCCATTTTCTACAGTCACAATCCCAACGGAACACGGATGATAACTGGTTGCGGTTTCAAAATCTATGGCGGTAAAGTTCATATTCAAATCTATTTATTCAAAAAATCCATAAATCTAATCGTTTCAAATTAGATTTATGGATTTATAAATTTATTAAAAATTGTCTTATTTTATTGATCCTATAATATCATACTTTGTAATAATATGATGATTCCCGTTTTCAAGATCTACTAAAACAGCATCATTTTCCTTGGTGAATAACTTAGACACCTCTTCGATTGGGGTACCTAATTTAACAATTGGAAAAGGTTTCCCCATTACATCTTTAATCGGTTTTTCGGCGACGTTTTTATCAGCAACATAGCTTCTAAATAAATCTGTTTCGTCAACAGAACCCACAAATCCGTTGATATCAACCACCGGGATTTGTGAAATTTTATATTTACGCATACGTTCGATTGCATGAGAAACCAATTCTTCGGTACGAACAACAATTAATTGTTTATCGATATGGTCTTTAATAACATCCTCGGCTTTGGTTACATTTTCTTCCAGGAAACCACGTTCGCGCATCCAATCGTCGTTAAACATTTTACCTACGTAACGGCTTCCTGAATCGTGAAACAACACCACAACTACATCATCCGGCTTGAAATGTTCCTTTAGCTGTAACAATCCTTTTATACAAGCTCCGGCAGAATTTCCAACAAAAATAGCTTCTTCTAAAGCAATTTTTCTAGTATAAACAGCTGCATCTTTATCTGTTACTTTAGTGAATCCGTCAATTAAAGAGAAATCAACATTTTTAGGTAAAATGTCTTCTCCAATTCCTTCTGTGATGTACGAATAGATTTCATTTTCGTCAAAAATTCCAGTTTCATGATATTTTTTAAAAACAGAACCATAAGTGTCAATTCCCCAAATCTTAATGTTCGGATTTTTTTCTTTCAGGTATCTTCCAACTCCTGAGATTGTTCCTCCTGTTCCTACTCCAACTACGAAATGAGTAATCTTTCCATCAGTCTGTTTCCATATTTCCGGTCCGGTTTGCTCATAATGTGCCAACGAATTAGACATGTTATCGTATTGATTCACATACCATGAGTTTGGCGTTTCACTAGCCAGACGTTTTGAAACCGAGTAGTAAGAACGTGGATCAGTAGGCTCCACATCGGTAGGACATACTACCACTTTAGCTCCTACTGCACGTAAGATATCCATTTTCTCTTTAGACTGTTTGTCAGATATTACACAAATCAGTTTGTAGCCTTTAATGATCGCCACAAGTGCCAATCCCATCCCTGTGTTTCCTGAAGTACCTTCAATAATGGTTCCTCCTGGTTTTAATCGGCCATCTGCTTCTGCATCTTCAATCATTTTCACAGCCATTCTGTCTTTAACAGAATTTCCAGGATTAAAAGTTTCGACTTTTGCCAATACCAGCGCATCTATTTCAGCAACAATTTTGTTGAGTTTTACCAATGGTGTATTACCTATTGTTTCTAAAATGTTTTTTGAAAAGTCCATTTCTATTTGATTTTTAATATTTGGTTTTTAAAAATATGAAGCTCCTAATCTTATTGGAAGAAATTCCAAACCAGACCAAATCGGATCACAAAATCACGATAGGGATTATTAGGTGCCGAATAATAATCGCTTTTTGAGAATAAAGCGTTTATGTGCTCTGCTTTAAAATAAAAGCGGGTCTGACGAATTCTGGCGTTTAGAAAAAGATCGAATAACGGATAACCGCCAATCTTTTTATCATTCTGAACAAAAAATTCTCCTACAACCGGGTTATAGTCATTTCCGTAATATTTTGTAAAGTAATTAAATACAACTCCAGATTGCATGTACAATGCTTTCTTAAAAAAGTAACCTGAATAATAGAAGGTATTTCTAGTCACAAAATCAGGTACATTAAGAATCAAATCTGACTGACCAACCTTTTGGTATAAAAGTGTATTGTCTAAGGCAAATCGGCCAAATTTAAATTCACGGCTTGCTTTAATTTCCAGATAATTAATCGCATTACCATATTGAGCCGGCTCAATAATTTGAATATGTGCAGTAGCCTGAGCATCAGAAGATTTATCTCTAAAATAAAGATGATCGTTTAAAACGGTATACTGAACTTCTGCATTTAACCAAGGTGTTGACACATTGGCGCTAAGCGAGTTAATTTTTTCATTTTTAAAATTATTCGACCAGTTGTACTCTGTGTAACTGCTTTGGTATAAATTGAAATTGTTGTTTGGCAATTTATTGATGTTACGATATCTGAAATCAAACTGAATTTTATCATTCATATCGTATCTCAGTTTCGCATCTAAGTTAGAAAGCGACTGATTTGTAATCGATCTTGAATACAGAAAATGACCGTTCCATTTATTTTTTTGGTATTCGTACTGACCTCCGAAATTGTTAATTTGTAGAAATAAATTATCCGGTATAACTTTTTTGTCTTTCCCTATGATAATTCTACCGTATTCATAATTGGATCGGTAATCGTCTACAAAAAAATTAAATTTTCCTAAAAGAGAGTTTTCGTAAGCAAGTCCTGCCTTATTGTAGAGCCTTTCGTATTTCGTTTTATCGTTGATACCACTTGTAACATACGAATCTCCAAAGCGTTGAAACGCCGTCCCATTACCAATATTTGAAGCTAGTGTTGCCTGATTATATTCAAAAAGTTTATTTTCGTAATTAAACTGATGTGTTACATATAAATTGTTACTTCCGTTCTTGGGATTTACTCTGAACGCATGATCAAAAAACAGGCGTCTTCCTTTCAAAAACGACTTGGCATCTGTAAGGTAAACCTGTAATCTTTGACGATTTTTATAATCTTTATTATCACTTTCAAAATCTGTAGGTGTTGTAATCCCGCCATTCTCTTCATTTGAAATGTCCTGATACGTATAGTGCGCATTTATCGCATACCTTTTATCTGTTGTGGCATAACTGGTGGTGAATCTGAAATTTCCTGCACTTACCAATTGGTTTATATAATCTCCTTCTGAGCGTAAACCTTTGTAAGCAATAGAAAAGTTAAGATTTTTTGAGGTGTTTAACGTAATAAAGGAGTCTACGTTCTGACCTTTATTGATAGTGGTATTAAAAAACAACTCGGTAAAAGGAGTTGCCGCCGAATAATAACGAATCTGATCGGCTTCCATGTAATTAAAATGTTTACCGCTAAAACCAATTTCGGGATAAGGAGAAAAATTAGTTAAACTGTATTGCAGCGTATTAAAAGTTTGTCCGATGTTTGAGAAAGCCAAAAGCCCGAAATCGTCTTTTCTAAGATGATTTTGTTTGTAGGCACTTTTCAAGGTTAGCGAGGTATCTACATAGGTGGTATCGTGCTCCAATGTGATAATCTGATATTGATCTATGGTAGCAATCTTGGCTTTTTTCTTTTTTACCGTATCAGTTATACTTGAATATTTGGTGTTCATGTCTAAGTTATTTTTAGATGTAGTTTTTTCCTGAGAAAATACTAAAGTTGGTACAACTAAAAGATATAGAAAAATGAATATTCTCATTTGATGGTTTTATAGGTAATTATTACGACAAAATTTATCAGGCAAAGGTAAAAGATAAAAACGTATAAAAAAACAAATCATTGTGATCTGGATTCTTTTTCAAGCCAAACTGTTGAAACAAAAACCCCCAATCAAATGAATGATTGAGGGCTTTCAAAAAAAATCAAAATATTTATCTTAATTCCATCCTGGATTTTGACCTAATCCCGGATTAGTATTCATTTCAATTTGTGGTATTGGCCATAAAAATCTAAAGTCAGATGCAGGTATAGCAGCAACTGGGGTTGTAATAACAAAACTATTACCCAAAACAAATGCAGCAGCAGGAGGTGAGACAGCACTAGCTACCTTAGCAGGAATTCCGTTAGTTGCAACAGATGCTATTGGATCTGCCGTCAATCTGTGAATGTCAGTCCATCTGCGACCTTCCTGTAAAAATTCAATTCTTCTTTCTTTTAGAATAGCCTCAACCATAGTAGGAACAGTAGGAAAAGAAGCAGCTGTATAAGCCTGCCCCACAGGGTTCCCTGGAGTTGCTACAGGATTAGCCAACGATCTGTTTCTTACAGAGTTCAACAAAGTTAGAGCTGCTGGTAAATTTGATAAACGTGCCTGAGCTTCAGCCATATTCAACACTACCTCAGCATATCTGATAACTGGTGCAGCATCTGTACGATTTGTAACATCTGTGTACTTATTAGTATATTTAATTCCTGCCGCAGTGTAAATAAACTTCCCTTCTTCTCTTCGTTTATCATCTGTCAACCACCATTTAGTATCTCTCCATAAAATAGGACTAATACAAACCAGTGCCCTGTCTCTTAACATACTGGCTAATGCAGCATTTACACCAGGATTAGATGTAGCAGCATGCTGAATAGAAAAAATAGACTCCGAGTTACTAGTACTAGCAGCCGCAGTATTCTGAAACGGTGCGTAAGGATCAGCTGTCAATGCAAAAACCCCATTTAACTTACTACCTTCAACAATTACATTTGCCCAATCTCTTTTTTGAAGATAAAGTCTGGTTTTGAACGCAATTGCAGCCCATTTAGAAGCTTTACCAACAACTCTTGATGCAAATCCGCTTGAACTACCTGTAGTAATTAAAGTTTCTGCAGCATTTAAATCAGTCAAAACTTTTGCATAACAATCAGCAACTGTATTTCTAGGTTTTACTGTTTCTGAGTCAATTTCAGCTTGTGTATTAACTCCAACTTCTCTGTAAGGAATACCTGCATGAGTTGCACCAGGAGTGTCAAAATAAGGTTTCGCAAAATAAGTTAGTAATTCTAAATGTGTAATTGCTCTTAAAAATTTACACTGACCGATATAATTATCTCCAGCCGCTTTGGTGATGATACCTTTTGCAACAGCATCTGTCGTACCTTCAATCATCAAATTACATCTGTTGATTAATCTGTAACCATCAACCCAGTAATAAACATTGTTAGCACTAGTTGGATCATAGGTTGTACTGTATGTCAAATCATAAAATGTTGCCATATTAACAACATCTTCACCTCTTGTTTCTCCTTGCTCTACATACGCAGCTCCCCAAACATATCCTCTACCACCATTTGCAGTAGTAGCGTTATATTGACCAATAGCTGCCGCATTATAAACACCGTTCATATAACTCTCTATCAAAGTTGGTGTTGTAAAAGCATCCGGACTTAGAATATTATTTACTGGTTTTAAATCCAATATCTTGTCTTCTGTACATGAACTCATCCCGAGTACAGCTACAGAAAGTAAAATTGTTTTTATTATATTTTTCATAGTACTTATTATAAACTTACATTTAATCCAACTGAGATCACTTTTGAACGTGGTGTTCCATTAATATCTACTCCAGATGTTTCCATCTCAGGATTCAAACCTTTGTAATCTGAAATCAGCCAAATATTTTGCGCTTGAACAAATAGCCTGAAGTTATCTACCTTAATTTTATCTAGCAACATTTTAGGCAGTGTGTAACCAATACTAATATTATCAAGTGAAATAAAATCGCCTTTTTCAACAAAACGGGTACTTGCGCTTCCACTAAGATTTGTTGAAGTATTTGTACCTGCATATAATCTTGGTGTCCATCCGTCTCCCGGATTGTCAACACTTTGCCATCTTCCTAAAATTTCTGTTCCGTTGTTGTTAAAGTTTTGGTTCATCAACTCTCTTCTAGTGGAATTAAAAATTTTATTCCCTCCACTAAATCTGAACATAAAACCAAAATCAAGATTTTTATACTTCATCGTAGAACTAACAGATCCGTAATAAGTTGGCAACGTGTTCCCCAAAATAGTTCTATCAGAACTAGTCAATGATGCTGCTGCACCTGCCGCTGCCGGATTATTTGGATCAAAAACAGAATAGGTAACAGCTGGCAAGTTTCCTTGTACTAAACTACCGTCTGCTTTGTAATACACCGGGTTACCGTTTGCTTTATTAACTCCCCAATATTTAAATCCATATAAAGAGTTAACTGATTCTCCTTGCTGAATAATGATATTTGGAGCAATGCTTGTATCTGTAGATGACCCCCCTATGATTGGTTGTCCTTGATACAATGCCGTAACTTTATTCTTAGCAAGCGTTAAATTAGAAGAGATATCCCATTTAAAGTTTGCATTATTAATTGCCTTAAATGTAGCAGCAAACTCATATCCCTGATTGTACATTTTACCAACATTTTGATTGACCGTATTATTAGGAATACCAATGGATGGAGGTTGTGGTGCCGCCAAAACTAAATTGTCGATATTATTTTTAAAATAATCGAAGCTTAATGTCAAACGATTGTTAAGCAATCCTAAATCTACACCAAAATCAACTTTAGTTGAAGTTTCCCATTCTAATAAAGGATTCCCAAATTGCCAGTAACCAATACCATTAGAAGAACCATATGGAGAACCAATTGTAAGATCTTTTGAAGGATAAGAAGCTCCATCCAAAACCTCAACATTACCAACCTGAGAATAAGAACCTCTAAATTTCAAATCAGAAACTGTATTGCTAATTCCTTCCATGAAACTTTCTTTAGATACGGTCCAACCTGCAGAAACTCCAGGGAAATTATGGTACCTAACATTTTTTTCAAACTGAGAAATTCCGTCACGTCTAAGGGATCCCTGAATAAAATATTTCTCTTTGTAGTTATAAGTAACACGCCCTAAATAAGACATAATACCTTTTTCGGTAACACCACCACCAGAATCTCTTGTATTATAAGTATTACTTACTAAATTTTTATCAAAGAAATCACTTATAATATCACTTCCTGACCCCCAAAAAATCTTTGTTTTGGATTTTTGATATTCAGCAACACCTGTTACTCCAAGATTATGATCTTCAGCAAAAGTGTGCTTGTAGTTCAAAATATTCTGCCAGTTCCATCTCATAAGATTCGTATTGTCCTGATATACACTACCATTTGATGAACGTCCGTCTCCGTGCACAGGATTCCAGTATCGGTAACCATCTGTTGATGCATTATCCGCACTTACCTGCAATTTATAGCTTAAATCAGAAGTAATCTTTGCATTTGCAAAAACACTTGCAATTATTCTCGTTGTTGTTGATTCATATTTATTATGATCCAATGCATAAATAATATTGGTAATATTATCTCCTACCGGAGCTAAATTATCCCACTGCCCAACGGTTGCATTATTTGACGAAAGATTGTATCCTGTTGGATCAAGGACATCATAAATAGGTGTATTTGGCAACTGTCTGATCGTATTAAAAAAGTTACCTGACAAACTGCTTGCGGCACTATTCAATCCTTTATACTCCGTTCTGTTTACATTAAAATTTGTACCAAAACTAAACCATTTGTTGACATCCTGATCAATATTAGCTCTAATCGAATACTTTTTCATACTATTAGATAAATTGATACCATCTAAATCAGTAAGCCCTAAAGATAAATAGTACTTTGTTTTATCAGAACCTCCACTGAAATTAAGATTATGCGTCATTTGAGGTGCATTTCTTAACACAGCACCTTGCCAATCTGTATTGTAAGTATTTCCAACTGCCCAAGGAGCCTGACCTCTATTGGTTCTTTTTTCATTAGAAATAACCAGAAAATCAGGAGTCTCTAACAAATCATATTTTTTAGCAGCACTAGCAACACCAAAAACACTTGAATAAGAAACTTTTAGACTACCTTTCTTTCCGCTTTTAGTCGTAATCAAAACAACTCCATTTGCTGCTCTTGATCCATAGATAGCAGTTGCAGCACCATCTTTTAAAATATCAAAAGATTCTATATCATCCGGATTGATATCTGCTAAACCATTTGTAGAAGAAACCCCTCCGATATCACCAGAATAAATTGGAATACCATCAACAACAATTAATGGCTCTGTACTACCAGAAATAGATCCGATACCTCTAATTCTAATTTTTGGCGCAGCACCAATAAGTCCGGTATTGTTTAATACCTGAACTCCCGTCGCTCTACCTGCCAAAAGTCCTTCAACACTTGGAGTTACAAGATTAGAAATGTCGCTTCCTGCAATTTTAGAGATAGAACCGGTTACTTCTTTTCTTTTCTGTACACCGTAACCTACAACTACAACCTCATTCATTAATTGAGCCTCTGACTCCAATACAACATTAACTGAATTTGAAGAACCAACAGTTGCTTGTTTGTTATTCATACCTACATATGAAAAAACTAACACATCACCTGTCTTTGCTTTTATGGAATAACTTCCGTCAAAATCAGTTTGAGTGCTTACTTTAGATCCTTTCACAAGAACATTTACTCCCGGAATAACCCCTGTTTTATCAGAGACCTTTCCAGTCACAGTTCTCTCCTGAGCAAAAGAAAACTGCATAGATAACGCCACAACCAGCGTAAAAATCCATTTAAATTTTAATTTCATTTTAATTTATTTTGAATTAGTATGGCGCAAACATCTTAATTATTTCTTAAAACTCCAAAATTTTTTAACTTAATTTTAGTCTAAATTCCTAAACATCTATCAACATCCATCATAATTCGTTTAGATTCCATTCTTTTTAGTAGCAATATTCCTTATTTTTTTACTAAAAACATAAATTTATGTAATTTTAACACTTAACACCCTTTTAACACTTAATCCTCATAAAAAGCAAACCTGTTAAAAAAATAAGATCTGCTTTTGCGAACATCTTTTAAATTGCATCTTTTTTTCTTTTTTTTCGCAAATCCAGGCTATTATTAAAGAAGAGATTTTAAACGCTATTAAAAAAAATTACAATATTTTTGACTTTGAATATAAAAAAACAGAAAATGCTTCAAAAAAATTACTCAGGACATCTTTTAGAAACCGGAACTGACGAAGCTGGTCGGGGATGTTTGGCTGGACCCGTAACTGCAGCAGCCGTAATTTTACCTGCTGATTTTGAAAATCAAACTCTAAACGACAGTAAACAATTGTCTGAAAAAGCAAGATCTCTGCTAAAACCTATTATAGAAGAACATGCCATCTGTTTTGCCGTTACACATTTATTCCCTGATGAAATTGACGAAATAAATATCCTGAATGCTTCAATGAAAGGAATGCAGGAATGTGTTTTAAAATTAAATCCTGAACCTGAGTTTATTATTGTTGATGGAAACCGATCGCTAAATGCAAAGCTGGGTCTAAAGAATACTGTTGGGAAACAATTTACTACAACTGAAATCGAATTGCTAAAATCAATCCCGAATCAAAGTATTATAAAAGGTGATGCTAAGTTTTTAAGTATTGCTGCTGCTTCGGTTCTTGCCAAAACCTATCGTGACGAATATATGGATCAGATTCACGAAGAATTTCCAATGTACAATTGGAAAAAAAATAAAGGCTACCCAACAAAAGAACATCGTGAAGCCATTAAAAAGTACGGTACTACAAAATACCATAGAATGTCCTTTAAATTACTGCCTACTCAGTTGGAGTTATTTTAAAGAAAGTGAATTACTTCAGCTAAATGTCGTTTCGTATAAAGTAAATCTATACTAAATCTCACAAAAACGCAAAGATAAAATCAACACTAACAATCACTTTTTCAAAACATTACATTCAAAAAAAACTCCATTAAACTGATTCTTTTTTTTGTTAAAATCTCTTCGCTTTGCTATCTTTGATTTTCAACACAAAACTAACTACATGAAAATCAAATTTTTAACATTATTTCTAATTGCATGCATCACCCTGGCATGCAATTCCAACAAAAAGCAGAATGATGTGACAGATAACACAGATTCTCTTGTATCAACCCCAGCTACTGAAACTCCCCCAACAGAGACTTCAGTTAAAAAATTCGAGATTAATGCTATCCCCGTTTCGGACAAACCTCTTGGCGCTTTTCCTTACTTTAACCTACCCGAAAATTACGAAGGCACTCCAAAGAATAATACAGCTGATTATGACGTTGCTTATTTTTGGGTGAAAGACCATTTTGAAAAACCAGAAGGAAAAATATTCTATGCCAGGATTACTGCAAAAGAAGGAAAATCATATAGTGATCTTGAAGTAGCAAAAAATTTAGAGGAATTAATTAAAAGCATTGATGGTGTAAAAATATCTGAAATGAAAGTTCATTCAGATTCCTCTTATACGATTCCGGAGAACAACCGTATCAAATACATGAATGGTTATGGCTTTATGGGTAATGCCATTACAACAACCTATCTTATTCGCCGTCCGGATAGAAATATCTGGGTTCAACTTACTCCTGGTGACGATGCTGTTTCTGCAGGATGGATGATTCTGGAAACAAAACCTTTTAAAATGACAGCTTCGCTTACCAAAGCAGATGAAATGAAGAAAGAGCTCGATTCTAAAGGCCACATCGCACTGTACATTAATTTCGACACCAATAAAGCTACTATAAAAACAGAATCTTCGCCTATAATTGATGAAATTCAAAAATTACTAACTGCTAATAGCAGCCTTAAAATTACCATTGAAGGTCATACCGATAATACTGGTCTTGCGGCGCAGAATAAAAAACTTTCTGAAGAAAGAGCAAGTGCTGTAAAAACGGCCTTAATCTCCAAGGGGATAAATGCATCCAGATTACAAACAAAAGGTTGGGGCTCCGATAAACCTATTGCCGATAATACTAGTGAAGAGAACAAAGCAAAAAATCGCAGGGTAGAAATTGTAAAATTGTAATACCCATTCTCGAAGGCCTTAATACAACAAATGAAAACGGAAGATCCTTTTATTGTTTTCATTTGTTGTTTTCTTCTATGTAAAAAACTAAAATTGAAATTTATATCCAAAATCAGGTGAAAAACCAATTTGATCTTTCTGATTGACACTATTCGTTAATCGATTGTATTCCTTCGTAAAAATATTGGTATGGTTGGTCACATTTTGAAGGTCTATATAAAACTGATGAAACCTTTTCTTTCTTTTGCTATTAAATTTAATTCCGAATTTAACATCCAACCTTAAATAAGGATCATACTGTTTGCTAAAGGCATTTGCATCATCTCTAATTTCATAACCGGCATTGTTTGAAGCGACCAAATCTACCGGTGTATAATAACGCCCTCCAGCAGTTGTGAATTTGGTATCAATCGAAAAAACATTTTTCTTTGCCTTCCCTATTCTAAATTCTTTCCCTCCTAACAAATTAATAATGTATCCGTTATTAAAAGGTGAGTTTCGTTCTATACCATCACTTCCTTTATATTTACTTTCAAAAAGCGAGGTGGTAAACAAAGCATAATAGCCTTCACTAAAGAATTTTTCGACGGTAAATTCAATACCCTGATTGTATCCGCTTCCCTTACTTACCAAAGACGTTTTATCAATAGAATAACTAAAATCGGCTCCTTCTGTTAAGGTCGAATAACTGCTTGGAAAAGGCTGCACTCCTGCCTTGCTGATATCCTGATAATAAAGCTCTACTTTTCCCCTCCATTTTCTGGCCAACCGCACATCATAGCCCAAAACATAATGCTGACTTTGAACTAAATCCAGATTCTTGTTGGTCTGAACCTGAGTTCCATTTACAAATTCATTCAGAAATAGTATCGGAGCCGGAACACCTTGATGGTGCAGACCATAACCAAAACTAATCGTGTTCCTTTGATTTAACGCATAGGCCAGAGCAGCCCTAGGCTCAAAAGCAAACTCCTTATTTATAGAAAAATACTGCCCATGAATACCGGCATTAAAAGTTAGCTTCTCCGTCAGACGAAATTGCCCCTGAGCAAACGGCTGAATAACATTGTAATTCCCACTGTTGTTTATCAGCTGAACAAAATCCGGGTAACCATCACCATCGTTGTCCTGCTGTCGGTCACGCGAAGACATTTTAGCATCAAGTGTATAATTCTCAAAAAGCAAACCCGCCCTGAAAGTTGTCTTTTTATTGATTTTAGAATTGAATAAAGTCGAGAATGTCACTCTGTTTTCATTATTATTAATATCTGTAAAAGACAAACGGTTTTCTGCGGCAGTGTTGAAGTTATAATAACGGAAATTCTCGTAGGAGTTATTTGAATTTGAAAAACCGACAATGGTTTTCAAATACGATTTTGTTCCAATGTCCAGATTGTGCTTCAAACCAAACGAAGCAAATCCCGATTTTACGTAAGCATCCTCATCCTGGGCTGCAAAAGGGTCTTCTTTGTCTATTTTATCTCCCAGAAAATCAATATCCGACGTTCCGTAGATTCCAAAAAGAGAGAAATTGCCTGCTTTACTTTTTCCTAAATCAATATTAAAACTGATATCTCTATAATTGGGCTGTGCATCTGTACCCGCTATTCCCAGAACCCCGACAAAGCCATATCTTGCAGCCGCTACAAACGAACCTCCTTTTTTACCAAGCGGTCCTTCTGCCATAAATTCGACTCCCGGATAAGCACCGGCACTCAGCATGTATTCGTAATCATCGGGATTTCCTTTTCGGAAACTCAGATCAAAAACACCTCCAATTGCATTTCCATACTCCGCTGGAAAGGCTGAAGTTAAAAAATCAGAATTGGCCAAAAGATTTGGATTCAAAGCCGAAATTGGCCCTCCTGTAGTTCCCAATGTCGAAAAGTGATTGGGACTCGGAACTGGCATTCCTTCTATTCTCCACAACATTCCAGACGGCGAATTCCCTCTTACAACAATATCGTTGCGGCTGTCATCTCCGGTAGAAACTCCGGCAAAATTAGAAACCAAACGAGCCACATCACTCCTTCCTCCTGCATATCGATTGACTTCTTCCGTAGTAAATTGTTTGGTTGATACTAATGCCATTTTGTTAAGCGGTTTGGCTTTATTAGAACCTGAGGACACAATAATTTCGTCAAGTGTATTGAACTTTTCGACCATCGAAACCGTTAACAAATTATCTTTTCCTGTGGTAATATCAAGATCAGAAACCGATGTGTTTTCATAGCCCTGAAAACTAAAACTAAGACTCTGTCGACCCAGCGGTACATTGGCCAGTTTAAAATTACCATCAGCATCTGAAATGGCGTTTTTCTTCTCATCACCTATCAATAAAATAACAACTCCAATAAGTGGTTTCTCGGATTGTTTATCAATGATTTTTCCTTTTACAGTTCCCGTTTGAGCATAGGTTATCAGCCCAAAAAAACCTATAATAATCAAGAATATTCTTTTCATTTTTATTTTGCTTTACAGTTATAAAAGCAAAAGTAAAGAGCTGAATTTTCTTAAAAATTGACTTGAGTTAAGATTTACTGTTCAATGTAATCCTGGTTCTGATCCGACTTAAACTTTCCGGCTGAATTCCTAAATAACTGGCGATGTGTTTTAACGAAACTCTTTCGACTACTTTCGGGCAATATTTTACAAACCGCAAATAACGTTCTTCATGAGACAATAAAGACATTGCCATATTTCTACCCGTTAATCCTTTGATGGTTCTTTCCATCATAATGCGCAGGAAAGAGTTAAATACCGGATATTCAGAAACCAGTTTTTCAAAATCGTGTTTATAGGCCAAATACAGCACACAGTCTTCCAGAGCTTCGATATTCAGCAATGACGGTTTGTTGTATAAAAAACTCTCAAAATCAGAGTACCAGTCATTTTCAAAAAAGAAATTTCCGGTAGATTCGACACCATCAAGTGAATAATAGTAACGAATGCATCCTTCTGCAATAAAAACTCCAAAATTA
The DNA here is from genome assembly GCF_946903285.1 of Flavobacterium collinsii. Classification (GTDB taxonomy): domain Bacteria; phylum Bacteroidota; class Bacteroidia; order Flavobacteriales; family Flavobacteriaceae; genus Flavobacterium; species Flavobacterium collinsii. The sequence goes on along the minus strand of NZ_OX336425.1, from coordinate 2,259,583 downwards.
CAAACATCGCCTTCTACTAAAAGATGTTCGTTTTTTTTGACTTTCTTTAGTTTAAGTATGTTTTTAAAGGCCATACTTTCCGTTTCATTAAATTCCATAAATCGGGACAGGTCAGTAATTACATTTTGCATGGTATCAGGTTTTTAGAAAAAATGGTTTAATAGATAACTAAAACTATTCGAAAAAATTGCTCTAAACTGCTCTGAAGCAGAAATATAACAAATTAGTCGCATACAACCTTTTCCTGAAACATTTCCTTAAGCTGGCTGGTCCATTCTGAAATATTCTCGTCAGAAGCTCTGTCTGCCTTATCAAAATAAAAATGTTTTTGAACTTCCAATCCGCAATACTTAAAAATTCCGAAGTCTGAAGTTAAGATCAAAGCTTTATCCATTCCGATGGACTCGTATTCTGTATTTGATTTCCCGTGCGAATTGATTATGATGGTTTGTTTCCCGGTCAACAGCCCTTTTTGAATCCCCTTATCGTAACGATAAGCAAATCCATAACTAAAAACCCGATCGACATACCCTTTCATGATCGCCGGCATTCCGGTCCACCAAATTGGATAAATAAAAACAATACGATCAGCCCAGCTAATAAAATCCTGTTCTCTTTTTACCTCATCAGCAATTTCTCCCACTCTTTGCCCATTCATATCCTCCAGAGACAAAACCGGATTAAAATGGAGGGCGTTTAAATCGCGTATGATAACTTCCTGCCCTGATTTCTCAAGGTTCTCCATAACAATTTGTTTGAAGTAATGGTTTAAACTAGTTGAATTGGGATGTGCGTAAACAATTAAATTTTTCATGTTTTCTGTTTTTTAAGATTGAACATGACAAATGTAAAACTGCTGATCCGATCACAATTGTAAGAAAACGAAAAGGGGCTATTCTGTCTTTGAGTTACAGATATCGTTTTGAAATTTCAGAAATTTAGTCGGAGAAATATTCATATAATGTTTAAAATCATGTATCAACTGACTCTGATCGTAATAACCGCATTGCTCAACAATGGCAAGCCAATCTGTTTTAGCGTTTTTTAGAATATCCTTTTGAATTGCTTCTACTGCTTTCAAAAAACGCTCGTAACGATTAATTTCTTTAATGGTATAACCAAAAAACTTCTTTTGATTCAATTGAACATTTCGTTCTGATTGATTTGTTTTAGAGGCAGTCGCTTTTATCGGATTGATATTTTTTTCTCTAAAATCGGCCAAAAGAGAGGTAATGGAATGCTGTTCCCGCAAATAAGGTTTACAGAATTCTAAAATATGATCCACCCGTTTTTTGGGATCAGCCAATTCTTTTAGCTCCTCCCACAAAGCGACAAAACAATTTTCAACCATCAAAGTGTCGGGATGAACAGGCAAAGAATGCGTCAGAAGCGCGCTTCCAAAGAATCGGTAGAAAGCATCTTCTTTAAAGTTGGCTACCAGAATCTCTGAATCAGGATTTAAGGTGTACTCAAAGGCTTGTTTTATTGGTCCTAAAACGAGACATCGCTCTGCTTCCAGAATCGTATTTTGATTTGATCTTAAAGAGGCTCCTTTTCCAAAAACAAAGACTAAGATTGTCTGAAAACTAGGTAATAATGTTTTCGTTACAGGAATATCGGTTTTATTCTCCGCAAAGTAAAAATGCGAAAAAACGGTATCAAATGCTGAAGGAACAGCAATTTTATAATTGTTATTTTCTTCAGCATCTGCCATATCTTTTTATATCTAGAAAGCCTGTTTAAACAAACTCGGCTTCAAACAAATGGGTTAAATGTTTGATTATTTTTGCTTTTACTTCAGCCTCATCTACTCTTTCAACACCAAGCTCTACCTGCAACGAAGTCACTCCTTTACCGCGGATTCCACATGGGATAATGTTATCGAAGTATCCCAAATCGACATTTACATTTAAAGCAAATCCATGCATGGTTACCCAGCGCGACGCGCGAACACCAAGTGCACAAATTTTTCTGGCAAACGGAGTCCCTACATCTAACCACACTCCTGTTTCTCCATCACTTCGCCCGCACTTTAAACCGTATTCTTCTAAAGTAAGGATGATCGATTCTTCCAGAAAACGTAAATACTTATGAATATCGGTAAAGAAATTCTCCAGGTCCAAGATTGGGTAACCCACAATCTGTCCTGGTCCATGATAGGTAATATCGCCACCACGGTTGATTTTATAAAAGGTAGCACCTTTGGCCTCCAGCTGTTTTTCGTTTAGGAGCAAATTCTCAAAATCACCGCTTTTTCCCAGTGTATAAACGTGCGGATGTTCTACAAACAATAAGTAGTTGGGTGTTTCTAAATTAAGCTCTTCTCTTCGGTTTCTTATTTTTAGGTCGACTATGTCTTTAAAAAGTTCTTCCTGATATTCCCAGGTCGCTTTATAATCTTTACTTCCTAAATCCTGAAGTTGAATTTTTTTATTCATTTTAATTATTTTTCAAACTCAACGTCAAAGTTGAGCTTGTCAGGATTCTCCATATAATCCGTAAAAGGGTATTGAATTGTAATTGTTTTTCGGTCTTCACTAAACAAAGCCGTCGGATTTGAGACTTTTTTAATGCGTTTTGGGAAGTGGTATTTTATCACGTAAGTAGATGATGCAAAAACCATTTTTGACATTTCTGCGGTTGAATCCTGTACTTTTGCAGCCAGTTTTTGTTTATCGACTATCGCCTTACGGGTAAATTTCTTTCCGTCATAATTGTAGTTTACTGTACTATTATTATCCCCCAAACCTCCTACAAAAGGTGTTGATGCATCTGCTCCTCCTACTAGTTTTTGAAGAGTATTGATTGATTGTAATATATCGTGTAATTCATTCACATTTTTAAAATCTTCTGAAAATGCCATCAGAAATTCTTTTTTTTCCTCATTCGTTTTAATATTAACCACAAGGTCTTCCAGTTTTTTAATCTCGCTTTGAACTTCAGGAGATAATTTTGAAATACTTTCGCTTTTATCAGCCAGTAATTGTTTGAAGGTAAACGTAGAATCTACATTTTTTTTGGCATCAGCTCCCAATTGATCTCCTATCTGATTCCCAGCCATTGCCATTAAAGAAGAACCGTCCATGTTTAGAGAAAACTTTCCGGTTCCGTTATCATTCACGTAAATGCTCTCGGTAAAAGTACAACTTGTGAGTGTTACAAATAAAAAAGAAAAACTAAGTAGTTTGTATAATTTCATCGTGGTTAATTTTTTCTCAAAGATACGAAGTTTGGCGAATTGTTTAATCGTTTTGTTAGGTTCTTAGGTTCTTAGGTTCTTAGGTTCTTAGGTTCTTAGGTTCTTAGGTTCTTAGGTTCTTAGGTTCTTAGGTTCTTAGGTTCTTAGGTTCTTAGGTTCTTAGGTTCTTAGGTTCTTAGGTTCTTAGAAAATCATCTTCGATGATTTTCTAAGAACAGCTCGATCAGCTTTTCAACTCAAACGTTTTTTGAAAACAAAAACGTCTACTCTAGCCCCGATAGCAGCGGTATCCTTTTTTGCTTTTTCTGCAAAAAAGATACAAGTGGATAGCGGGACAAAACCACCCTGAAAACCCGAAAATTACTGCTTCAAAAAATCTAAAATCAGCATTCTGAAATCTACATTCTTTTCTTTATCTTTGCACACTTAAAAAAGAGCACAAAATGGCACTATCAGAACAAGAAATCATCCGAAGAGAAAAACTTCAAAACTTACGCAACCTAGGAATCAATCCTTATCCCGCTAATCTTTTTCCTGTAAATCATACTTCAAAGCAAATAAAGGAGTCATTTGAAGAAGGTAAGAAGGTGATTGTTGCCGGACGTTTGATGAGTGTTCGTGATCAGGGGAAAGCTTGTTTCGCTGAATTGCAGGATAGTGAAGGACGTATTCAATTGTACGTGAATCGCGACGTTTTGTGTGAAGGCGACGATAAAACTTTATACAACACAGTATTTAAAAAACTAACCGATTTAGGAGACTTTATTGGTATCGAAGGAGAATTGTTCACGACTCAGGTTGGAGCGAAATGTATTCGTGTGAGCGGGTTTACTTTTTTGAGTAAAACATTACGTCCGTTGCCTTTACCAAAAGTAGACGAAGACGGAAATGTACACGATGCATTTAATGATGCTGAATTACGCTACAGAATGCGTTATGTAGATTTAACGGTGAATCAACAGGTTAAAGAAACGTTTATTAAACGTACCAAGTTATTTACCGCTATGCGCGGTTACTTTAACGATGCAGGATATCTTGAGGTTGATACTCCGGTTTTACAATCGATTCCCGGTGGTGCTTCGGCAAGACCTTTTATTACGCACCATAATTCGCTTGACATTCCGCTTTACATGCGTATTGCAAACGAATTGTATTTAAAAAGATTAATTGTTGGTGGATTTGAAGGTGTTTATGAGTTTTCTAGAAACTTCCGTAATGAAGGAATGGACAGAACCCATAACCCTGAGTTTACCGCAATGGAAATATATGTAGCCTACAAAGACTACAACTGGATGATGGAATTTGCAGAAGGCCTGCTTGAGCATTGTGCTATTGCCGTAAACGGAACTAGTGAAGTTACTTTTGGAGAACACCAAATCAACTTTAAAGCGCCTTACGCCCGTGTTACTATGACGGATTCGATCAAACATTTTACCGGTTTTGATATCTCAGGAAAAACAGAAGAAGAGCTGTTTGAAGCTGCAAAAGGAATGGGAATCGAAGTTGACAAAACAATGGGGAAAGGAAAATTGATTGATGAGATTTTTGGTGCAAAATGTGAAGGAAATTACATTCAGCCTACTTTCATCACGGATTATCCGAAAGAAATGTCTCCTCTATGTAAAGAACACCGTGATAATCCAGACTTAACCGAACGTTTTGAACTAATGGTTTGTGGTAAAGAAATTGCGAATGCTTATTCTGAATTAAACGACCCAATTGATCAAAGAGAGCGTTTTGAAGATCAAATGCGTCTGGCTGCAAAAGGTGATGATGAAGCAAACGGTATTATCGACGAGGATTTCTTAAGAGCCTTAGAATACGGTATGCCTCCAACATCCGGAATGGGTATTGGAATGGACCGTTTGATTATGTACTTAACCAATAATGCATCAATCCAGGAAGTTTTATTATTCCCACAAATGCGTCCGGAGAAAAAACAGACTGTCGAATTATCAGACGAAGAGAAATTTATCGTTGATTTATTGAAAGGAAATGAAAATAAAATGGATCTTCAGCAACTAAAAATTACTGCGAATTTAAGCGGTAAAAAATGGGATGCGTCTATGAAAAACTTATCTAAACACGGTTTGACTAAAGTCGCTGTTGAAGGCGAGTTTAAATTTGTGGAATTGGTGGGATAATTTTTTTAAAATTCAAATTTTGGAAAATCCAAATTCCAAAACTGATATATGATAATTTAAACCCGATAGATTTAAAAATCTGTCGGGTTTTTATTTAAATTTAATGACTTAAAAACAATTTTATGTCTAAGGTTAAAAATTATTTTCTTTACACCATATTTATTTTATTCACAGTATCAGGTGTTTATTTATTGGTCGATTCATTCATAAATCCGGAAACAGAGTTTTCTAATGCTTTTACACTCAAAAAAAGAATTAAATACATCAATTGTATTCTTTTGTTTGGAGGTTTAGGTTATATCCATTACCTCATAAAAGAAAGAAAAATTGAAACAAATGAGAATACGTTTAAAACAAATATTGCTATGTTTTTTGCATGCTTAATATTTGTCTTAAATTGTTTGCTTTTAGTCCTGCATCCTGAAGAATTTAAAAAAGGCAATAAATTAATCAAAATGATTATTGGCTATACAGGAATATTGTTTTTTGGAGCTGGTTTACTTATGTCAGTATTTAGATTGATAAAAAAACTATCTAAGACAAATTAACAAAACCCATCATAAACCTAATATATTTTTATTTTAAAACGAATACTTCTCCAACTTCTTCCCATCTATATCCAAAACCGTTGTACTTTCTCTTGTAGCTTCCTCTTTAACAATTTCCTGAACAGATGGATTTGAAGGATATTTTCCATTTTTCAGTTTTAGAAGATGAAATTTTCCTCCACTTACCGCTATTAGATCATAAAATTTCTCAGTTACTGATGTAGTTACATAAATTGGGAAATCGGTTACCGTAAAAGAATTGATTAAACTTCCGTCATTATTCAAAATATACCCTGAGCAGCCCCCGCTCCCACAAAAATAAGGATTAGAGAAGCCTACAAAGTACTCTTCCTTTTTATCATTATTTAAGTCAAAAGCACTGTAATAAAAGAATCTGTTGTCTGTTGTCATCGCTGGTAAATCTTTTTTCAGCAATACTAAAAGCTGCTTTCTGATGACCTCTACTGCCTTATCGTCTTTGTGCGGAGCATCGCTTACGTCTGCTGTTCCGGTTGCTGTTTTTGCTATGGTATCAGTTACAATGGCTTCAATAACATTTTCTTTTCCTGTTTTTTCTTTTTTCTGACAAGAATATAGTGTAATCACTGCCAGAACAATTAAAAGTTTACTTTTCATAATTTCTCTTTTTTATTTTTTTACAATTACGTTTCTAAACGCGACAGGTTTTTAAAACCTCTCGCTGGTCAATCTGATTCAATTTAAACCAACAAAGCGGTTTTATTTTCAATATCATTGTCAGTCAGTAAAGACTTTATATTGTTAAAGGTAACCAAAGCGATCTGCGTTAAGGCTTCATTGGTAAAAAAAGCCTGATGCGCCGTCACCAAGACATTTGGAAAACTCATTAAGCGCTGAATAGCATCGTCCTGAATAATATCAGCAGAAAGATCCCTAAAAAACAGTTTTTCTTCCTGTTCGTAAACATCAATTCCTAAATACCCAATTTTACCTTCTTTCAAACCTTCAATAACAGCGGCTGTTTCAATCAATCCTCCACGGCTTGTATTGATAAGCATTACACTTTCCTTCATTAAAGCGATAGATTCTTTATTAATGACATGTTTCGTCTGATCGTTTAGAGGACAATGCAATGAGATTATATTGCTGGTTTTGAAAATCTCTTCCAACGAAACAAACTGTACTCCATCTTTTTCCATTTCAGCACTTGTTACAATATCATATGCCAGAACTTTACAACCAAACCCCAGAGCGATCTTAGCGAAAGCTTTCCCGATATTCCCTGTTCCGATAATCCCGATAGTCTTCCCAAACAGGTCAAAACCTAATAATCCGTTTAGCGAAAAATTTTGTTCCCGAACTCTATTGTAGGCTTTATGTGTTTTTCTGTTCAGTGTTAGAATCATTGCCATCGCATGCTCTGCGACAGCCTGAGGCGAATATGCAGGAACCCTGCATACTTTCAGATTGTACTTTTTGGCCGCATCCAAATCAACATTATTAAAACCTGCACACCGCAGTGCAATAATCTTCACCCCTTTTTCAGCCAATTGTTTCAATACTGCTTCATTGATAATATCATTTACAAACACACAAACAATCGAAGCATTTTCAATCAAAATAACGGTTTGAGGATTTAATTGTGTTTCAAAGAAATCCAATTCAAAACCAAATACGTCATTGTATTTATTGAAAAACGTTTTATCGTAAGGCTGTGTTGAAAAAAAAGCTATTTTATTTGTATTTACTGTATCCTTTAAACTCATCTTGATTCTTTTTTCTTGAAGTATTAATCCTCTGTTTTCACTAAAATTACATAATTATTTAGAAGTAAATTTCCTATACCTAAAAAACAACGCTTGTTAATCTCTGAATTTCATGTGATCGGTACTAAACAGTAATCCGATTCCACTGTAAGGATCTCTTTTTAAATCATAAAAATTATTCACTCCCTCCAGTTCTTTGTACAAATCAAAGATGATCGAAGCGGGTTGAAATCCGTCTATGGTATGAGCGATAATAGTATCAGCCAGACAGGTTAATTCTTTTGTGGTGTTGGTCACTCCTAGATTATTCCCGGTTTCCCAATCCCAGACAATCCAATCCCAACTATGTTTTTTATGCATACAATCCATCCATAAATAAGACAGGTAATTGATTTTTACCTTCCCTAATTCTTTGGTTTTCCAGTATTCAACACTTTCAACAATCGCATTTACTGCCACATCAGTAACATCATAAACAAAGTCCGGATTTAAAATCTGAATGATCTTTACAGCATCTGCTATCCTACTCGCGATTGTTTTCAGCTCCTTTTCATTCGGATTTCTTAAAAAAGCAAATTCAATATCCAATCGTTCGAAAACTACACCTACCGTTTTAAGCAACATTTCACTCGGAATACATGCTACATTGGAATTTTCATCCAAAAACTCCTTATTCGGATCGAAAGAAAAATTTTCATCCTGATAAAAACCTGTTGAATACCTTCCTTCGATTTCTTTCAACAATTTATATTGCCTGAAATACAAATCTTCTCTTGCCTCATCTTCACTTTTAAACCTGCAAAAATAATCGGGTTGCAGCATCCAATACAAACAAAGAGCCGTTCCTTTATCAAGCGTTTTTTGTTTAACGATCCATTCAAAAGGCTCTATCCCATCATCATAATTCCAGTTTTGAACAAACTGATGCCATTCTGCAGCAGTTAATTTCTGATAGGACAGCTCTCCGTTTACCGCTTTTAAAACCCGGTTTTTATTTTTTTTGCTAAACAATTCTTCCATTTTTTGATTCTGATGATAAGTGTCTCTTCTTTCTATTATGAAAACAAATTTAATTAACCTTTTCTTATAAAAACATGATAAAAAGCATGGACTAACGAACAAAACCCCTTAACCCATTAAAATCCAAACAGATAAACTGCTTTTATATTTAATTTTGTTAAATAATCTATAATTCTGGCTATCAGATTAAACCTCTTTAATTCGGCAAAGTCTAACCAATATAAACAATTAAAAAACGTACATCATGAAGAAATTATTTATCGCAGCTTTGTTATTCGTTGGAATAGCGAGTTTTGCACAAGAGGCAGCAGATCAAAAGCCTTCACGCGAACCAAGAGAAAAACTAACTCCGGAACAACGTAATGAAAAGCAGCTGAAAAAACTCACTTCTGAACTAAATCTAGATGCCAATCAGCAAGCGCAGGTAAAACAACTTTTAGCAGACAGAAGTGCCAAAGCTGAAAAGTTTAAAGAAGACCGCAAAAGCAAGAAAGAGAACGGTACACCCCTGACAACAGAAGACAAAGTTGCTTTTAGAAAACAAATGCTAGATGAAAAAGCTGCTAACGATGCAAAAATGAAATCAATTTTAAATGACGACCAGTATAAAAAATGGACGGCTGTAAAAGACGAAAACAGAGAAAAAGCAAAAGAAAAAATGAAAGAATACAAAAAGGCAAACAACTAATTTAATTCATAAAAAAAGAGGCTCAAAAGCCTCTTTTTATTTTTTATTATAAAATCTTATTTCGGATTAAGAATTAAGTCTATTCTCTTAATACAATCCTCATAATGATATTTGGTTTCTGCATTTACAGGTCTCGCCTTTGCTGCCAAAAGTGTAGTTCTTAGCGCATTCAACTCACCACGTACCAAAGCTCTCACATCAGATTGGTTTACATTATAATATACCACTGATCGATCAGATGGCTTAATTTCTTCGGTCATTAATGCTCCCATTCGATCAATATAACCACGTTGCAGATTTCTTCTGTAAATAGTCACACTTCCAGGTGCTGCTGCTTCTTTCCAGATTCCTTTTCGTGTATCTCTCAATAAATCCAGTGCTTTATAAGTATCTCCTCCAACAATTTCATTATCTACTAATCTGCCAATACGACCAATACTAAGCAAACTATTCAACTGTCTCACCTGTAAGCTTCTGAATCTTTCCGCATAACCGGCAAAATCAGTATTCTTCAAAGTTGTAACATTTACAATCCATGTTGGTGAAGCAAAAGCGTTAGCCTGAAGCCAGTTCATTGCTTCAATCTGTTTTGCTTTCGGTACTACCTCGTAAACATTTCCTGCCTGATTTGGTTTTTTAGTATTTTCGTAAACTCCTCCAACATTAGTCACAACATGGCCTACATATCGACTCCAAACGTCAAGCATTTCTTTGTACAATTCATCCAGATCTTCATAGCTATTGGTCACATTACTCGTCCATTCGTTTAAATGAGCGGCAACATATTCTAAATTTTTAAGTCCGTAAGTACTCGCTTTCATAGAATTATTCCCAATATCTTCTGTTTGAGATGTAGGATCAAAAGCACTGCTTTGTTTTCCAAATTTGTACAGCGGATTTCCTGCTTTATCCAAAATCCATTTGTCTAAAGTAGCCGATTCATCCTCAGGAGATTTCACATTCGGAATCACTCTGTATCCCCAGTTTAAAGCATAGTGATCGTAAGCTCCCATTTTACGAATAAAGCGAATGTTTTTATCACCAGGTTGTGCAATATAATTGTATCTCGCATAGTCCATTATACTAGCCGAAATTCCGTTTTGCTGCGTAAAATCACCATTTCGGTAACTTTCTACATCATACGCACAGCTTGCGCCCATATTATGCGGAAAACCTAAAGCGTGACCCACTTCGTGAGCAATTACCATACGCATCATTTCTCCCATTTCCTCATCGCTTGTCTGCAAAGTTCTCGCAGACGGATTTGCCGCTCCGGTTTCTAACAAATACCTGTTTCTGTACGAACGCAAATGATTATGGTACCAGATTACATCACTTTCGATAATCTCACCACTTCTGGGGTCTGAAACACTTGGACCAACTGCATTTCGAGTAGTACTTGCAACATAACGAACAACAGAATATCGAACATCTTCCGGGCTAAAATCAGGATCTTCGGCTTTTGTTGGAGCGTCTTTTGCAATAATCGCATTCTTAAATCCTGCTGTTTCAAAAGGTTTTTGCCATTCCTCTATCCCTTGTTTGATGTATTTTCTCAGTTTTTCAGGAGTAGCAGGGTCTAAATAGTAAACGATAGGTTTTACCGGTTCAACTAACTCTCCTCTTGCATACGCTTCAGGATCTTTTGGTTCCAATCTCCAACGACGAATGTAGGTTTTAAGATCCGATTTTAATTCATTGCTTCCATAATCGTACTGGCTTACCGTAAACCAGCCTACCCTTGGGTCAGCCAGTCTTGGTTTCATAGGTACTTCAGGCAGTAAAATCATGGATTGATTCATTTGAATACTAATCGATTCTGTATCCTCCAGCATTGATGGTTTCGAAGCATTATACGTCATATCCTGAATGACTTCGATATTCATTGGAAAACTTTTGATCGTATTGATAAAACTTCTTGAATCGTCAAGCCCTTTTACTTTATACGTTTCGCGCATTTCTGACGAAATTCCACTGATCGCCTTAACATCTGTACTGTAAAATTTAGTAACATCAACCACAGTGTTTGCAGAATCTTTACTAAAAGCTACGATATCAAAAGCAAATAAAGTAGGCTCATAATTATTTGATTTTACCGAAATACTAATCGGCAAACTATCATTGGCAACCGCATTGTATGATTTTGATTTGATCAGAATTTTATCTTGAAAACGTTGCCAGACTATTAATTGCTCGTTGGTTTCTGATCCCGCGTTTACATACCCGCCACCCAAATTAGAAGGCAGTTTTGACAATCTGCTTACTAAAAGCATGTCTTTGTTCAGGTATTTATTCGGAATCTCGAAATAGTATTTTTTATCGACTTTATGCACTTTAAAAAGTCCGTCATCAGAGATAGCGTCTTTGGTGATTACCTTGCTGTAGTCTTTAATTGCTGACTCCGGTTTTTTCTCCGGTGGGGTAGCTGCCGATTCGTCTTTTTTAGATTTTTTCTTATTTGATTGTGCAAATTGAGAAGTGGGAAATAGCACAAATGCCGCTATTGTAGTTAAAATGAGAAATTTCTTCATTTACTGCAGGTTTAATGGTTATTTAATAAACAAAAATAATTTTTATCCTGAATATACGCTCTAAAACCTATTTATTAACTTTTCATTAACTACTTGGTTATTTTAGAATTTAAATTGTGGAAGTGAGACGGAATAGTGTGAGATGTAAATTGTGAGATGTAAATTGTGAAATGTGAACTGAGACTGAACACTGAGACTGAAAACTAAAAAAAAGACCCAGCTTTACTAAAAAAGCTGAGCCTCCAATTGAAAAAAAATATATACTTTAACTTCTAAGATCTAAAAGGTCTTTGAAACTTTATCAATCGCATTAATGGTAAAATCCAGATCTTCATAGGTTAAGGCATCGGTAATAAACCAGGTTTCATAAGCCGATGGGGCAATATAAACACCTTCTTGCAACAAGCCGTGGAAGAATTTCTTAAACGTTTCATTATCGCCTTTCGCAGCAGTTTGAAAATCAACAACCGGATTTGCATCAAAGTGAACAGAAATCATCGATCCTACTCTATTGATTGTAAAAACAACATTATTCGCTTTTAAAACCCTGTCGATTCCAGCTTCCAAATAAGCAGTTTTTTCTTCCAGTCGGGTAAAAATAGCACGATCATTATCTAACGATTGCAACATTGCCAATCCTGCGGCCATAGCCAACGGGTTACCCGATAATGTCCCGGCTTGATACACTGGGCCAAGCGGTGCCAGATAGTTCATAATTTCTTCACGGGCAGCAAAAGCCCCCACAGGCAAACCTCCACCAATTACTTTTCCGAAAGTTACAATATCGGCATTGACATTATACAATTCCTGAACTCCTCCGCGAGCCAGACGGAAACCTGTCATGACCTCATCAAAAATCAGTAAAATTCCATTGGCCGTACACAATTCTCTTAAACCTTCCAGAAAACCTTTTTGAGGTGGAATACATCCCATATTTCCGGCAACCGCTTCTATGATAATGGCAGCGATTTCATTTTTATTGGCTTCGATTAAAGTCTTTACGTTTTCTATATCATTGTACTTCGCTAACAAAGTATCTTTTGCAGTACCCTCTGTAACTCCCGGACTGTTTGGCGATCCAAAAGTTACTGCTCCGCTTCCTGCCTGAATCAAAAATGAATCTGAATGTCCGTGATAGCAGCCTGCGAATTTGATAATTTTATCTCTTTTCGTAAATCCGCGAGCCAGACGAATTGCACTCATACAAGCTTCGGTACCTGAATTTACAAATCTAATTTTATCAATATTCGGCACCATAGAAACTGCCAAAGCAGCAATCTCCGTTTCTAATTCTGTTGGCATCCCAAAAGAAGTACCCAATTTTGCTTTTTCAATTACAGCATCCACAACCGGTTGGTAGGCATGACCCAAAACCATTGGCCCCCATGAATTGATATAATCGATTAATTTATTTCCGTCCTCGTCATACAAATAGGCACCTTTGGCACTTTTTACAAAAATTGGCGTTCCACCAACTGCTTTAAATGCTCTTACCGGTGAATTTACCCCTCCAGGGATTACTTTTTCTGCTTCAGCAAAAAGCTGACTACTTCTTTTATATATCATTATGATTTTAGATTTTTGAATTCTGATTTTAGATTTTAAAGAACTTAAACTAAGACTTAAAACTGTGACTGAGACTGAACATTACTTCACTCTAAGCTTCTGCCCGATAGAAAGTGCGTTGTCTGAAAGATTATTTTTCTGTTTTAAATCGTCAACCAAAAGGTTGAATTTTTTTGAAATCGAATATAAGGTGTCCCCTTTTTGAACTTCGTATAAATTAGGATCGTTCGAATTAGCATTAGAAGGAGAACCGGAAGGAGAAGAACTTCTTACCGGAGCTGATTTTTCAAAAGGTTTGTAGCTTTTTCCGGTAACCTGACAATCGTACTGGTGCAGATTGTATCGTTCGATATAACTAATTAATTTATCAGGGTAATTGGGATCTGTGGCATAACCTGCCGCTCTTAACCCTTTTGCCCAGGATTTATAATCGTCTTTTTCGTAAGTAAATAAAGTGGCATATCTATTTTTGCCAACCAAAAACAAGGCATGATCTCTATAAGATTCTGCTGCTTCTGCATATTTCCTGAAACATTCCTGAGCCGAATCATCATCATGACGCACACTCTCTCCCAGCCAGTCCTTGTGGCATTTAATTCCAAAATGATTATTAGCTTCCAGCGCCAAATCTCCTTTTCCTGCACCAGATTCTAAAATTCCCTGTGCCAGAATGATACTTGCAGGAATGCCGTATTTTTGCATATTCCCTATTGCAATATCTTTGAATTGTAGAATATAATTGTTGATTAAATCGCTGGTTACAACTGTTTTTGAAGTAGACTGAATAACCTCAGTTGTATTATTTGTAGAAGGGTATTTTTTGCCAATTGGTTTGGTGTAAGTTGGCTTTTTGGTTGTTGCCACTCTGGGTCTCTGGACTGCCGCCGCTTTTTTGGTCGTCGCGATAGTAGGTTTACTTGAGGAGCAGCCTACTAAAGTTGCCAGCATTAAAAGTGCTATTATTTTTTTAACCATTGCTTTTGAGTATTGGTAATTTTTTCTGCTTCAATTTAATATTCATCCCTTTAATTCCCTGCAATCCGCCGGTATGGACCAATAAAATTTTTGAATGTGCAGGAAAATAGTTTTTATGTATTAAGTCAATAACGCCAAAAAACATCTTTCCCGTATAAATTGGATCCAAAGGCACTTTATTTTCTTCAAAAAAAGCATTGATAAATTCAATTAATTCCAAATTTACCTTCCCATAACCTCCAAAATGATAGTCAGAAATTAAATCCCAGTTATCTTTCTTTGCAAAAATACGAATTTCATCGGTTAAAAAGTCACCTTTTAACGCCGGAAACCCTAAAATTTTCTGATTTGGCAACGCACCATTAATCAATCCCGATATCGTTCCGCCCGTTCCTACCGCACAACAAACGAAATCAAAAATGGCGTCTTCTTCAGTTAAAATCTCTTCGCATCCTTTTACAGCCAATTCATTTGTTCCACCTTCAGGTACCAAATAAAAGTCTCCAAATTTACCTTTAAGCTTTTCTATAAAAACACTTTCGTTTTTATGCCGATACTCCTCTCGCGTCACAAACTCAAACTGCATTCCGTTTTCCTGAGCAAATTTTAATGTCGGATTTTCTTCAATTTTATCAAAAAGCTCATCGCCTCTAATAATTCCAATCGTTCTAAAACCCTGCTCTTTCCCGGCATAAGCAACTGCAGCAATGTGATTGGAAAAAGCTCCGCCAAAAGTCAACAGAGTCTCCTGATGTTCTGCTTTTGCCTGAAGTAAATTGTATTTCAATTTCCTGAATTTATTTCCCGAAACAAACGGATGAATCAAATCTTCTCGTTTTATAGTCAACGAAATAGCATTGGGCAAGACGATATGAATTTCCTGATTCAAAATCTATTTGTGTTTTAAAGTTAAGTAATTTAAAAAGCCCAAAAAAGGTCGGTTTTTCAAATAATTCAAATGGCTTTCATTGGTGTAAGCTTCTCTCTCAAAGCTTATATTCCGATAGGCCAGCTCTTTGTCTTTATATTGTATCAGCCGAATTGCATATTCAAAAACATACAAAATATAAAACGGAAGAATCAATAATTCCAATTGCTGCCGAAGATGAATTTGTTCATGATTGACAAAAACAGCATTTGCTTTATCTCTATCATATTTTAAAATCACAAACGGAAACACAGCCATTCCCCGATACCCTTTTGGAATTAAATATTTAGCAACAATCAGAAACATTAGCTGTAAAATTTATAAATTTGTAGATGAAAATTGTTCAATTTCATTAAAGTCACAATCTATTAATTATTTTTGATTTTAATAAATGGAGAACACCAACGCAATGCAGATTTATGAAGGAGCAAAGTAATGAAAATAAATTAATCGAAGGGGAAGATTTTTACTATACCCCCGAAGGTTATAAATGCTTTACTGAAAAACACCATCTAAAACGTGGTTATTGCTGTAAAAGCGGCTGTCGTCATTGTCCGTATGGGTTTGACAAACGAACAGGGGAAATTAGAAAAAAAACGAATTAGAGAATTTCTTAAATTTTAAAACTAACTAATTTTATTTACACGTCGTCCTGAGCGAAGTCGAAGGACAAATCTAAAATCAACAATCTAAAATATTTATATGGATATTCTGTTTCGAAAATTTAGGATTACCATCCACAAATCCTATCACAGGTCGGATATCCGTTATCCTTAGTTTTTTTTAGTTCGAAAATGTGCCAATTTGAAAATGAGATCATTATTTTTTGAATCGAATATTCTTTGGCAGTATTTCGCTCCTCCGGAGCTTTTACCAAATGATCGTATTGTTTTCTATAAACATAGTGCCTTTCCAAGGCTTAGAGCAACTCCAAAGGAGTGCTATATTTATAAAAATAAAATTAGCGATCAGAAATTCAGCCCCAGTGGGGCAATATAATCTAAAATAAAACAAAAAAATTAATCTGTTGCTAATCTTGCTAAATTATCTTAGCAACTTTAAATCTTAGCAACTAAGTACCTTATAAAAAAAATGACTTTCAAAGAACAAATACAACAAGGAATACCTACCATATTACCCCCAAAGGCAACATACGATTTAGCGATTAACCATGCGCCAAAGCGAAAAGAAATCCTATCAGCAGAAGAAAAAAAACTGGCTTTAAAAAATGCATTACGTTATTTTGATGCCAAGCACCATGCCGAATTAATTCAGGAGTTTTCAGAAGAATTAGAAACTTACGGACGCATTTACATGTACCGTTTTCGTCCGGAGTACAGAATGTATGCCCGACCAATTGACGAATATCCGGGAAAATCATTGCAGGCAAAAGCCATCATGCACATGATTCAGAACAATCTGGATTATGCTGTAGCACAACATCCACACGAACTGATTACTTATGGTGGAAATGGAGCTGTTTTTCAAAACTGGGCACAATATTTATTAACGATGCAATATTTGTCTGAAATGACAGACGAGCAAACGCTGACCATGTATTCAGGTCATCCGATGGGATTATTTCCTTCACATGCAGAAGCTCCAAGAGTTGTAGTAACAAACGGAATGGTTATTCCAAATTACTCTCAACCAGACGATTGGGAGAAAATGAATGCTTTAGGTGTTTCGCAATACGGACAAATGACAGCCGGAAGTTATATGTACATCGGGCCACAGGGAATTGTACACGGAACAACGATTACAGTTTTGAATGGTTTTAGAAAAATCAAACAAAATCCGGAAGGAAATCTGTTTGTAACTTCAGGACTTGGCGGAATGTCAGGCGCACAGCCAAAAGCCGGAAATATTGCAGGCTGTATCACCGTTTGTGCAGAAGTAAATCCAAAAATTACAAAAATTCGTCACGAACAGGGCTGGATCAATGAAATTGTAACTTCAACCGATGAATTGGTAAAAAGAGTTCATGCAGCAAAAGCCAATAAAGAAGTGGTATCCATCGCTTATTTAGGAAATGTAGTAGACGTTTGGGAATGCTTCGACAAAGAAAACATCAAAATTGATTTGGGTTCAGACCAGACTTCACTTCACAACCCATGGGCCGGAGGTTATTATCCTGCCGGAATTTCATTTGAGGATGCCAATGAAATGATGGCCAGCAATCCGGAACTATTCAAGGAAAAAGTACAGGAATCATTACGCCGTCAAGCCAAAGCAATTAACAAACACACTGCAAAAGGAACTTACTTTTTTGATTACGGAAATGCCTTTTTATTAGAAGCTTCCCGCGCAGGTGCTGATGTGATGGCTGAAAATAATATTGATTTTAGATACCCAAGTTACGTTCAGGACATTATGGGGCCAATGTGTTTTGATTACGGTTTTGGTCCGTTTAGATGGGTTTGTACTTCTGGGAAACCAGAAGATTTACAAAAAACAGATACCATAGCAAGCCAGGTTTTAGAAGAAATGGCCAAAACAGCTCCGGATGAAATTCAGCAACAAATGCAGGACAATATCAAATGGATCAAAGGTGCGCAGGAAAACAAACTGGTTGTGGGCTCACAAGCCAGAATTTTATATGCCGATGCAGAAGGCCGAATTAAAATTGCCGAAGCTTTTAATCAGGCTATTGCCAAAGGTGAAATTGGAACGGTTGTTTTAGGACGCGATCATCATGACGTTTCCGGAACGGATTCTCCATACAGAGAAACCTCAAATATCTACGACGGATCCCGCTTTACAGCCGATATGGCGATTCAAAACGTGATTGGCGACAGCTTTAGAGGTGCAACCTGGGTTTCTATACATAATGGCGGCGGAGTTGGCTGGGGAGAGGTTATAAATGGTGGCTTTGGTATGGTTCTTGATGGTTCTAAGGAGGCTTCAAAACGTTTAGCATCAATGCTTTTTTGGGATGTTAACAACGGAATTTCAAGAAGAAGCTGGGCCAGAAATGACGAAGCTATTTTTGCTATAAAAAGAGCAATGGAAGTTCAGCCTTTATTAAAAGTAACTTTGCCTAATATCGTAGATGAAAATCTGTTTTAGAAAAAAGGTACTTCGACTTCGCTTCGTATCGCAAAAACGAAGTATGTTATTATTACAGGAAGAAGAACATTAAATTTTTAAACATATGAAAACATTCAAATTAGTACCCGTTTTTTTGCTTTTAATACTAGCATCATGCAGCACGGTTAGTGTTTACTCCGATTACGACAAAAACGTAGATTTTGCCCCTTACAAAACATATGCTTTCTTTAAGCCGGGAATTGATAAGGTCGAAATATCTGATTTGGATAAAAGACGTATTCTACGCGCCATCGATGATCAAATGCAAGCCAAAGGTTTTACCAAAAGCGAAAACCCTGATTTATTAATTAATATTTTTACTAAAGCAAGGGAACAAGTAAATGTGAATCAATTTAGCGCCGGCTGGGGTTACGGTTGGGGTTGGGGATGGAATCCATATATGATGTACGGAGGAAACCAGACTACCGTTTCAACTTCCACAGAAGGAACTTTATTCATTGACCTGATTGATGCTAAAAAGAAAGAAATGATCTGGCAGGGAGAAGGTGTTGGAACTTTAACCAAAAACGTTGCTAAAAAAGACGAAAAGGTTGCCGAGTTTGTCACTAAAATTTTAGCGCAATACCCTCCGGTTAAAAAATAATTAATACATTTGCGATTCAATTATCTTAAATGAAAAACTTAAATAACATTATTATCGCTATTACTATTATTGCAATTCAGCAATAATGGCGAGGTAATATATAAATAAGTAAACAAAATACATTTTATAAAACCTCCCAAAACGGGAGGTTTTTTTATTTAACGAATATCAAAGTTGCTACTAATTGCTCGAATTATTTTTTTATGTTAACAAAATAAAAATTAGTGTTAATCCGTGTAATTAGTGGCAAAAAAACAAAAATTATGAATTTATTTAACGAAGTACTTGCTGCTAAAAAGCAACTTGAAAATGTAGTTGCCGCTACTCCACTCACCCAAAATTTAAATCTTTCGGAAGAGTTTAAATCAACAATTTTATTAAAAAGAGAAGATTTACAAATTGTTCGGTCATACAAAATCAGAGGAGCTTACAACAAAATTTCTTCGTTAACCGAAACTGAAAAAGCAAGCGGAATTGTATGTGCAAGCGCAGGTAATCATGCGCAGGGAGTCGCTTATTCCTGTCATCTTTTGCAAATCAAAGGCAAAATCTACATGCCCAAAACCACTCCGAAACAAAAAGTAAAACAAGTACAGCTGTTTGGTAAAACGTTTGTTGAAATTGTACTTACCGGAGATACTTTTGATGATGCTTATGCTTCAGCCACAGCAGATGCAACTGAAAGCCAAAAAATCTTCATCCATCCTTTTGATGATGATAAGGTTATTGCCGGTCAGGGAACTGTAGGATTGGAAATTTTAGAGAGCTACAACGAACCTATCGATTATGTTTTTGTTCCCATTGGCGGTGGTGGACTGGCTTCAGGTTTGTCTGAAGTTTTTAAACAGCTGAGCCCAAATACAAAGATTATTGGTGTTGAGCCCAAAGGAGCTCCTTCGATGAAAACCTCTATGGAAGAAAATAAAAACACCGCTTTAAAAACAATTGACAAATTTGTGGATGGTGCCGCCGTAAAACAGGTTGGCGACAAAACTTTTGAAATCTGCCGACATAATTTAGACGACATCATTCTGGTTCCCGAAGGAAAGGTTTGTACTACGATTTTACGTTTGTACAATGAAGAAGCAATGGTCGTAGAACCTGCAGGAGCATTGACAATTGCAGCTTTGGATTTTTACAAAGATAAAATCAAAGGAAAAAAAGTAGTTTGTGTGGTGAGCGGAAGCAATAATGATATTGAAAGAACTGCCGAAATAAAAGAACGTTCTTTACTATATGAAGGCCTGATGCATTATTTCATGATTCAGTTCCCACAGCGCCCAGGTGCTTTAAAAGAATTTGTAAACAATATTTTAGGCCCTGATGATGACATCACTTATTTTCAGTTTGCAAAGAAAAACAGCCGTGAAGTTGGTTCTGTAGTTGTTGGTTTGGAATTAAAAAATAAAAAAGACATTCTCGCTATTAAAGTGAATATGACTAAGAATGGTTTTGAATTTCAATACCTAAATGATAATCAGGATTTATTTACACAGCTAATTGGATAAACAAAATGGCTGTCTGATTTCAAATTCAGACAGCTTTTTTTTTTAAATTCAAGATCTTACTCAACCCAATTCACCCTTAACAAAAAGAAGCTAATCCCTTCAAAATTTTCTTTAAGCGCTACATAACCTCTCCTATTGAACCAGACAAATAACCTGAAAATGATAAATATCAGTGATTACAGCTAAGTTAATCGTATTTTTGCTATTCATTTATAGTTAGAAAGCATGACAACTCTTAAAGACATATCAAACATAGAAGACATAAAATTAATGGTGGACACCTTTTATAATAAAGTAAGAAAGGACGATTTACTTGGACCTATTTTTAATGATAAACTGCAGGATCGCTGGCCTGAACATTTAGAAAAAATGTACGGCTTTTGGCAAACTATTTTGTTTGATGTTCGTGCCTACTCGGGAAGCCCCTTTCCTCCACACAAACAACTACCGGTAGATAAAACTCATTTTGACCGCTGGGTACTACTTTTTAACAGTTCTATCGACGAACTTTTCTCAGGAACCATAACCGAGGAAGCAAAAATACGCGCAGCCAATATGGCGTACATGTTCAATCATAAGATTGAATATTTCAGAAACGTAGACAATCATTAATTCAAGAAAAACTCGGATATTTCTTTATATTATTTTGGATTGCACATTTTTAAATGGCTAAATTTGACCTCAACAATATTTGAAATATGATAAAAACATTACTATCTTTTCTTCTTTCTTTTTTCATTTTTAATGGTTCCCAAGCTCAGACGGTTAAATCTATTTTATATAAAGGTACTATCGACGGAAAAACTGCCGTAACTTTTTATATAAAAGCTGAAAACCATCCTTGCAATGCCAATCTTATGTATACCTCAATGTATCGTTATGACAAATCCGGCAATTGGATTCAATTAAATACGACTCAAAATAAAAAAAATAAGCGCGAGTTTGTATTTGTAGAACAAGGATTTACCGGAGTCATGATTTTAGAGAAAGACGACACCTCTTTTAACGGTTTATGGATAAGTCCGGACGCCAAAAAGCAACTCAAAACAGAGTTGAAGAAAGTCCCCATGACTGCAAAAGATATTGAATTCTATGAAGATAAAATGGAAAAGGTAAATTATGAAAATAACGATTGCTAAGCATTAATCCCTTTTTACTGTTGTAAAAGAAATCCGCGAAAAACGCAATAAAAAATCACTTCGAACAAAAAAATTATAAGGAATAGCAAAATTTAGCATCTTTAATTTGTAATTTTACATTCTAATCTACAACGTTTTCGAAATGAATGCCAGTATTGAAACAAACCCTTTATTAGAGCGATTGCCTAAACATTTAAAGCAATTTATTAAACCTCAGGATTATGGTGATTACACACCAATTAATCAAGCGGTTTGGCGCTATGTGATGCGTAAAAATGTAGATTATCTTTCAAAAGTTGCGCACCATTCTTATCTGGATGGTTTGAAGAAAACGGGTATCGAAATTGACTCCATTCCAAGCATGTACGGGATGAATCGAATTCTGACTGAAATTGGGTGGGCAGCTGTTGCAGTGGACGGATTTATTCCGCCAAATGCTTTTATGGAATTTCAGGCGTATAACGTTTTGGTTATCGCTTCAGACATTCGTCAATTAGAACATATCGAATATACACCAGCACCGGATATTATTCATGAAGGTGCAGGTCATGCTCCTATTATTGCCAATCCGGAATATGCAGAATATTTAAGACGCTTTGGAGAAATTGGCTGTAAAGCTATCTCTTCTCATAAAGATTATCAAATGTATGAAGCAATCCGACTACTTTCTATTTTAAAAGAAGCCGAGGATACGCCTCAGGAAAAAATAGACGAAGCCGAAAAAGCGGTTGCCGATTTACAAAACAATATGGGGGAATTGTCTGAAATGGCTCAAATTCGAAACTTGCATTGGTGGACAGTAGAATATGGTTTGATCGGAACAGTTGAAAATCCAAAAATATATGGTGCAGGGTTACTATCCTCTATAGGAGAAAGCGCCTGGTGTATGACGGATAATGTGAAGAAAATCCCTTATAATATCTCTGCTGCCAATCAAAATTTTGACATCACACAATTACAGCCTCAACTTTATGTAACGCCTAATTTTTCTTATTTGAGTTTGGTTTTAGAAGAATTTGCAAACAAAATGGCTTTAAGAACCGGAGGTTTATCAGGAATACAAAAATTAATTCATTCCAATGCTTTAGGAACGATTGAACTCAGTACAGGCTTACAAGTTTCAGGTGTATTTACCAACGTTCTGGAAGACGAAGGAAAACCAATATACATCCAGACTACCGGAAAAACTGCTTTATCGTACCGCGAAAAAGAATTGGTTGGTCACGGAACTCTAACACATCCACACGGATTCGGAAGTCCAATTGGAAAACTGAAAGGCTTTAATCTGGCGATTGAAGACATGAGTCCGAAAGATTTACAGGCTTATTCTATTGTAGAAAATGAAACCGTAAAACTAGAATTTGAAGGCAATATTATTGTTGAAGGTGAAATCATTACAGGCTCGAGAAACCTACATGGTGAAATCATCCTGATTAGTTTCAGAAATTGTACGGTGACGCATGGCGAAACGATCTTGTTTCAGCCTGAATGGGGGAACTATGATATGGCGATTGGTAAAAAAGTCGTTTCGGCTTTTTCCGGTCCTGCTGATGTAAATAGTTTCGACCTGATCAATACCGTACCCAAAACAACTACTATAAAAGCAAAACATTCAGACGAACGTGACGACTTAGAAGTATTGTATCAAACTGTTCGTCTAATTAGAGAGAACAAAAGTGCTACAACTGAATTAAAAGCTGTATTTCACAAACTAAAAGAAAGCCATCCTAATGATTGGTTATTGGCTGTTGAAATCACTGAGCTTCTGAAGAATTCAAATGAAAACCAACTTTTACAGGAGGTTTTAGTTCATTTAGATCAACTGAAGATTAAACGCCCTGAAGTTGCACATTTAATTGCCGGTGGATTGGATTTGATTTTTGATAAAGAAGCGGTTTAGTTTAAAAGTTATTCTAAGTTGCTAAGGTTCTGAGATACTAAGGTTCTAAGTTTTTATTTCTCACGCAGATTTTCATTTTTTGTCCTTACGAGGAACGAGAAATGAAAAAAAACTCAGCACCTTAGTATCTTAGCGTCTTAGTACCTTTAAAAAAAAAAAATCAAAGCTTCAAATCCTGATTCAATTCTTTCTCAGATTCAATAGTTTTACCGTTGTATTGCAGTTTCCAGCCCATTGAATTGGTCAGGATTAGGATTTTAGACAACTCGCTGATTAATCGGTTCTGAGCATTTGTTTTCAACGTAGAGCCCTCTATTTTTTTAGCCAGATTCGCTTTTACCGATTTATTGATTTTGTTATAATCGTCTCCCGTAAATGGATTCAGCTTGCTTTGTTCTACATCATAAAACTGTATATCCGGATTAATTGTAATTTCTTCTTTTGGAATGTTTAAAATCGTAATCGTTTTGTTCTTCTCGTCGATATCGTACTTCATTTTGTGCAAATCGTAGGCTACGGTAACATTTGCATTTACCACTACAAGTGCTTTCTTCTCAAAAGAAACCATGTCCATTAAATACTTCTGCTGATTTTTATACGTAATGACTTCAGAGAAATGGCCTTCGGTCACGACTAACTTTCCAACATTTAAGATTTGCTGTTGAATCAGATTGGTATTATAGTCGATAGTCGAATCGTCGTCTTTTTTGAATTCACAATACTTGAAAGCCAGTACTATTACAAGTACGACCGCAACCAAAACTATTATTCTCTTTATTAAATTTTGCATTCCATTAATTTATTAGACCAATTTACTTCTTTTTTTCAAGAGGTTAAACGTTTTCTGCTACGTTTTTTTTCACGACCCGAACGTTAGCGAAATGAAAATTATATTCGTAAAAAAAATTAAAAAGGATATCCAATTGCAATGTTTAAAATCAGATTATCTTTTCTCCAGGGACCGCTTCCAAAATTAATATCGTCGATTACCCATCTCTGGCCTTGTGGCAAATAGGGTTTTCTTAACGGAAATGCCAAATCAGTTCTTAAAACCAGAAAAGACAAATCAAAACGCAGTCCGGCACCAGCTCCTACGGCAATATCTTTCATAAAATCTTTGGTAATTTCTCCGCCCTTCTTGTTTGGATCTGAATTGAGCAGCCACACATTTCCTGCATCTACAAATACGGCACCTCGAACAATACTAAAAAGTTTTGCCCTGTATTCGGTACTAAATTCCAATTTCAAATCGCCTGACTGATCCGGAAGAAAATTATTAGTCGTTTGTGTATTGAGATAACTTCCCGGTCCGAGGGATCTGGCTCTGAAAGCCCGAATGCTATTGGTTCCTCCTACCACAAATTGTTTAGCCGTTGGCAAAGCTCGCGAATTTCCGTACGGAAGTCCTATTCCCAAAATAATCCTGCTGGCCAATTCACTTTCTTTCCCCAGCTTTAAATAATGCCTGAAATCACCTCTCATTTTTACGAACTGACTAAACGGAACGTCAAATATCTTTATGGTATCATTCTTCTTAATATTAGCACCTGTCACCAAACCTGTAACGTTTCCGGCCAAATCTAGATCACCACTAAAATAAAACGTATTTTTTCTACGCTTTTGCATGGTATTGGTGTAGGTATAGGTATAAGTTGGTCCAAAAATCAGCTGCTTTTCAATTACTTTTTCCAAAGATGGATCTTGTTTAATATCTGCTAAATATTGAGCCGTCACATGATTGGGACTCACATAGGTCACATCAATTATATTCAGTTGATGTTCTTTCCGAATATTCTCTTTCCATTGATATCCAAAAGACGTTTTAAAAGAATTTAAAGCATACAATTGTGTTCGGTTTTGATATTCATAGCGCACTGTTGCTTTTGTTCGCGGCACATATTCGCTGGAACCTTCAATATGAAAAAAAGGAACGATAAATCTTGGCCAGGTCAAACTGGTTTCTGTTCCAAGTTTGTAAATGTTTCTCCCGTTATTCGCTCCTGAAAGCTGAAAATCGGCACCGCCAAAAATAGAAACTGTCAGTAATTCTGCTCCACGAAATAAGTTTCTATTGTTCCAGTTTAGATTTACTTCTGTTCCGGTATAACTGGCTGAATTTGTTTTCCCCAAAACTTCTACCCGAATAAATTTCTTTGGCAAAAGTGTTAGATAATAATACGCATCCAGCGCATTTGGTAAACTGTCAGAAGGCTTAAATTCATTCTTAACAAAACTGAATGTTCCTAGATTCACAAAGCGATTTAGGGTCAGATTGTGGTCTTTACGGTTGTAAAGATCGCCTTTTTTGAAGTAGATAGCGCGGTCAAAAACTCTTGGTTTAAAAGTGTTTGCCGTATCAATAATAGTGAAATCTTTGTACTGAACCACATCTTTCGACTGGTATTTCACACTGTCTTTTGAAATGGTAAAATTCGGATAAACTACAACTTTATTGATCTTATAAGCTGTAAGTGCTTTTGGAGGCGTATCTGCTTTAATGACCAATCTAATTTTTACTTCATGATCTCCTTTACTACTGTCGACCTGAGCCAAAAGATAGTCGGGGTTAAAATAATAATAGCCTTTCTCCTTCAGTCTGGCGTCTATACGTTCGCGCTCCGCTTTTATAACATCCAAATCATACGGCTGCCCCACTTTCAGCAAACTTCTTCGGCTTGATCTTCCGATTATTCTGGACATTGCCAATGAATCATCAGGAAAAATTACGCTTTTAATCCTGTATTGCTTTTTGGGCACTACTGTATATTCTGCTGTAACTCTTTTATCACTAACGGTTGAATCGGCACTTACGCGAGTTTTAAAATAGCCTCTGTTTTCGGTAAAATTCCGAAGAACAGCAGCATTATAGTCTAAGTCGACTTTACTAAAAAGTACCGGAGGTTCGCCTACTTTAGTGCGCAGCCAATATCGGATTCCCTTTTGCTTTTTAGGCTCTCCAGCCATATTGTAAAACCATAGTTTAGGACGCAATCCCAGAAACTGTTTGTTCGGTTTCGGGCGCAGCAAATCATTCAGTTCGTTTTCCAGTTCTTTTCGTTCTTTCTTTTTAAGAATAGAATCTTTTACGGTTACAGAACCTCCTGTGTATAATAAATCGCCTTCCGGTAAATACTTTGTATTACTGCATCCAAAAACAAAAAATAAGGATAGCGCAGTAAAACATCTGATATATCTCATGCTCCTGTTGCTATGTTTTTTGCTCATTTCCTTCTATTTGATTTTCCTTTTTTTGCTTCTCCTCTTTCTCTTTGAGTTTATTTTTTTCCTTGCGCAGTTTTTCTTCTTTTATCATTTCTTTTTCGGCTGCACTGCGATGAAAAAGTTCGCGGAATTTATTATAACTCATGGTGATGATAAAGGCAACCCCCGTTTCTACTACCTGTCCTTCAACTGCAACCTGATATTCATTTTTTCGATACGCACGAACCATATAACGACCATCTTTTGTTAATTGATAATCCAGTGCCACATCTCCCGCAATATTGGTACTTTGCTCGTTGGCTCGTTCCTGACCTTCAACGGCAAAACTGCTTCCTACTGTAACTTTTAATCGATCGTTTAACAGCTTTTTAGAAACCCCAACGTTCAGATCGGTTCTGTTTTCTCTGCTTCCCGACGTATAATCGTCTGTTGATTCGAGATCAAATTCTAACTGAACTCCGGTGATTAACTCTCCGGCAAGATCGTTTAATTGCTGTGACAAAATCTTGCTCACACTTTGTCGTGCCAGAGATTCTGCACTGGTTCCTCCGCTTTCGCTCGAAAATGGGTTCTCACCAATAAAGCGATTCAAGAGCAAAAGAGCAAAAACCTGTTTGTTCAATTCCGCCGGTTCTTGTCTTAACTGCTGGAGTTTTGCTTTGGTAAGTGATACCACATTTGCAGAAACATCATTATTACCCTCCGGAAGTACAATATCAAAAGTGATTTCAGGTTTTAAAAGCTCCCCGTTCATTTTCAACAAGGTCTGAAACGGAATTTTCTGCTTATAGGTGTTTCGCTCCGTAGGGTTATCCGTTGGCAATTGATTGCCCAATAAGTCTATTGGTGCGGTGTTTACTTTATAAATCGCCGTAATATTAAGATTGGCCATAGTAGGCTCACCATTCCAAATGATATAACTTCCTTTCTGAATATCAAATTTTCGTCGGATCATGTTGAAATTCATCTCATAAGCCCCATCCGAAAACTCGTATTTACCCGTCAAAGTTGTTTTTCCTGACGGATCGATTCCTCCGGTAAGTTCGGCTTCTCCTTTTAAGTTCAGATAATCACCATTTCCTTTATCGATAACCAATGTTAGTTCTGCTTCCTTATCGATCGAAATAGCCACGCTTACATCCATACCAACTAACCTTGATTGATTGAGTTTTTGCTCCATGGCAGCAGTTTGTTTCAGATACTGATTGTCTTCATTGACAAACTCTACTATTCCGTCACGATCTGCTATGGAAGGATCAGATTGCGGCATTACCACAGTAAACTTAGTCGCTTTGTTTATTTTAATATTCCCACCAACTACAGGATTTTCAAGTGTTCCTTTGATGTTTAGTTTGGTATCTAACAGTAGATCTCCATAAAACAAATCATTGTCTTTTTCTTTTGAATGTATGGCTCTGAAATTATCTGCAACAACGGTTAAACCAAAGTCAAAACGAGTGTAATCTGTCGATTTGATGGTTCCGTTTACAATCAGTTCATTGTCATTTTCATCATGCAATGTGAAGGTATCAAAGGTGATCACATCGTTCTGAAGTGTTATTTTTTCATCGACTGTTTTAAAATAGGAGTTGAACTTCGTTACTCTGAACCCTGTTTCTTTAAAGTTAAGTTCTCCATTTACCTTTGGAGCAGTTTCATTTCCTGTAATTTTAAAATTCCCTGTTAAATATCCCGTTCCCTCGGTTAGATTGCCCATACTAAAGCCTTGAATGCTTTTGATGTTCAGTTTGTTCAGATTTAAATCAAAGTCCAGATTTCCATCGTCTATTTTGTAATTTCCGGTCAGATTCACCTCATTTCCTTCTCCGTCAAGCGTTACGTTGGCTGCCAGTAAATTTGCTGTTTTATTATCGACTTTTACCGCTATATTTCCAACCGGTTCTCCTTTAAAAGCAAATTGATCTATTTTGATATCCGAAGTAAAAGTAGGTTTCGTCATCACATTTTCAACCAGAGCATTTCCATTGATTAACCCTTGCATTAACAACTGATCTTTTTTGACGATGTTCATAATCGTCTCTATTTTAAAATTCACAAAATCAACCTGTAATGGAGCATTATCCTGATCTCCCTGCGATTGAATCCTTAATTCGTTACCTGAATTTTCTAAATTAAATTTATTGACATACAATCTTTTACCTCCAAACTCCATCACATTTTCCGGATCTATATTCCATTTATCATAGTTCAAAATAAAATTCTGAGCATCAATCCTGAGGCTGTTTTTTGAACCGTCATGCTTTAAATCTCCAGCAATAAAATATTGCTGTTTTTCTTTGACATCTTTTACTTCCAATGCATAATCGAGAATATTGTTTTCAATTTTTCCGGACAAACTTGTAAACGGAATTTTTAAAGATCCGCTTTCAATCGTACCAAACGAAACCTTGTATTCTAAAGCATTCTCTTTGGCTTCAATATTAATTTTCCCATCGGCAATGGTATTGTCTGCATATACAATTCTCGGAATACTTCCATTGATTTCGAGAGAATCGGTTACATTGTTGTATTTTCCTGTTAGGGTAATCGGCTCTAAACCTTTTAATTCTGGAAGTAGTTTTTGTAAAATAGGATCGTTATCCACCTTTATTGTAAAAGCCAAACGTTGCTCATCGGATTCTCCCTTTTCTTTTGGATTTTTTAAATCAATGTATTTTGATGCTGTTTTTTTCAGTGCTGCTGTTAAGGTTGTCAGTTTGTATTTACCATCGATTTCGGCGTTTAAAAACTGAGAAGATACTTTGATGTTGTTTCGATTTTGATCGGCAAAGGCAATTAACCGAATTGAATCGAGAATGATAGGTTCTGCCTCCTGTGCAATCTGAATGTTCGAAAGAAATACTTTTCCGTTTAAAAAATCAGGATTACTATTGGCAATATCGGCGTCGACATTTCCGCGCAGTTTCATTGGGCCGGCGTGCAGGTTTAATTTTTCGAGATCGGCAATATCCAGGTTTAATTTTAACTGAATGGTAGGGTATTTGTCTTTAGTATCTCCGCTGGCGATCAGATCAAAATTCAGATTCGGGTCTTTCATTCCTGAATTTACAGCAAAAGAACCATTGGCAATATGCCCTTTTAAAGCCAAATCTTTATAGGTATATTTATTAAAAACTGCTTTCTGAACCAATCCTTCAAATTCTGCCTGAGCCGTTTTGGGGTCCAAACCTTTGCCTTTTACTTTTGCCTTAAGCGTAATTCTTCCTATTGAATCGTTTTTAATCAATCTTCCCAAATCAAAATCCAGTAAATAAACGGTCGCATCATATTTTTCTTTTTTCTTCAACCGCTGATCGAACAAAGCATCTACTTTTGCCTTACCGAAACTGCTGCTCAAAACCAGATTGGTTTTAAAATTCTGAACTGAACCTTTGAACTTTCCTTGTAAATTTAACTGAGCGGGCAACTGAATGTTTTTCGGAATCGTCCCGTCTGGCACAAACGAATAAATGTCTTTGGAGGTACTGGAAAACTTTTTGATGTCTAAATCATAATCTGCCTTTTGCGCATCAGGCAGGCCTTTTATCTTTCCAGAAATAGAGACTTTTGCAGTTCCAATTCCGCTCATTTCGAACTGTGGAATAGCCAAATCTTTTATTTTTCCGCTCAAACGGGTGTTGAGATACAAAACAGCATTTGGATTGCTTTTAAACGGATTTGTCTTTTGCAAATCTGGAGCAAAAAGCAAAATGTCCTTAAATCCGATTTTAGACTGGTTTAAAACGGCATCCAAAGTAAGATTGCCCAAGTCTTTAGAAATGGAAGCTATTGAAGGATAAGCAACTTTAATACTATTTTGAAAGAGTGTTTGCGGGGTTTTTAAATACAAATCGTTCAGGTACGCATGCTTTGGACCGTAAAAGAAATTGGTTTTTAGAGCCTGAAGCTGTAAACCGCTTTTGTCGTTTACCGTCAGCGTTTTTATATTTCCTGAAATCGTATCATTCCCATAATACAATTTTTCTGCTTTAAAATTAAGCTGATCCAAATCCATGTGACTGTAATCGATTCCTTTAGCAATTGGTTTTGATTGCATATCATCAAATTTGAAGGCTATATTTTGTATATCGATAAGGTTTAGTTTTACTTTCCAGCCCGCTTGTTTTATAGCTGTGGTATCTAAATCAGGTGTCTGAACTTTTTTGTCTTTTGCGCCCAGTCGTAAATTCCCTTTTAGATTTTTTAGTTCGAAAGCATCAAAATCCAATAACTGGCGGTTCAGATCAATTTTGTTTACCGATAAATTCAACTCATCCAGTTTGATTCCCGAATCTAATTTGGAGTCTTTGTTGTCATACGCAATATCAATTTTTGCGAATCTGATCTTTCCTAATTTCAAATTGAAATCTGTTCTTTTCGAAATGGTATCAACAGTTTGTACCGATGCTTCTGCAATCTTCTCCACCACATCCTGATTCAAAACCACTTTTAATCCGTTTAAATCAATATTCGGAATATTGAAACTCATTTTACCCAGATCGAATTCTTTGAATTTGGTATCAAAATGTGTGAGTTTTACGCGAATGTCATTTTTCGAAAAATCATCTTTAAAATCAAACCTGACATTGTCAAGATTTACTTTTATAACCGAAATTTTAAAAGGTTTGGCATTTGGATCTTCCGCTTTTGGATCTTTAGATTCGAATGCTTTGATAATATAATCAAAATTAAAAACGCCCTTTCTATCTCTCGAAATGCGGGCCGTTGTGTTTTGCAGCGAAACGGAATTAATTTCCAGTTCGCTGTTAATCAGTTTAAACAAATCAACATCCAGCTCTAAACGTTTCCCGCTTAACAGTGTATCCTTTTTTTGATCTTCAAAGTAAAAACCTTCTAAAACAATATCTTTTGGAAATTCTATCGAAATGTGTTCAAGGGATACTTTTGTTTTTATCTTTTTATGCAGATAGGTAATCGCCTTATCTTTTACAAAATTCTGTACCGACGGAACCTGAATTAAAATAATAAGAAGCAATAAAAGCGTAATTACAGAAGCCATGCACCAAAGCAGTACACGAAGTGTTTTTTTTAGAAAATGAATGGATTTCTTATTCATACGTCAATAAAACACATTTAAATTAAGTTTAATTCAGACAAAACTGTAGTTACAAATTTGAAAATTTTAAACTTTAACAATTTACACAATTACCAGCAATTATTCTAAAATTTAGGGGCAAATAATTATTTTCTTACTTTTATATTATCATGAAAACGCGAAAGTGCAAACAAAAAAGAGAATTTTAGAAATACTCCCGGAATGACGCAGCGTCACACAAAGTATGGTATTTAAAAGTTAATATGCCTCCATTTGTCTTCTATTGCCTTTATTTTTTGCTGTAGTTTGGCTAAGAATTTCCGATGTTGTTCAGACTCCGGATTGAAGCTTCGATGACGCAGACTCTTCTGAATTTCATCTACTTCCTTCAGAGTCGAAATACTATTTTCGGCGATATAATTTTCGCTGAATCGCTGCCAGATATAATCAATTGCCACAGCATTGGGGTGCAGCATATCTTCGGCATAAAAACGATAATCCCTAAGTTCGTCCATCATAATTTCATAAGACGGGAAATATCCTAATTGTTGATTGTTGCTTTTAGATTGCAGATTATGATGAAGTCCGGCAAATAAATGCGACTTACTCAATTGATTTTCGGCAAAACCATCTTTTATGTGTCGGACAGGAGAAACAGTAAAGATAAAATTGATATCCGGATTTAAAGTCTGAATCAAATTAATTGTGCTTTGAATGCTTTCCGAAATCAAATCAACTGATAACAGTTCTTTTGTAAATTGTTTTTGAGGTACTTTATGGCAATTGGCCACGATTTCATCACTTTCTAAATTTCGATAAATCCAGGAAGTTCCGTAAGTAATGATAATATGTGTGGCTTCTTTTAATTTTTTATTGGTTTCTGAAATTGCTTTATTCAAAGTCTCGAGTAATTCCTGTCGATCTGAATTGCTCAAATCAGAGTGTACTTCATAACTGTGCCAACGTTCGTTATGAAAAAAAACATCTTTTTCGGTGTACGCTTCCTGCTTTACTATTCGCTCGATTATCTTCTCAATTGAAACCGGATTAAAGATAATCCCAAACGGATTTGTAGCGTTTTGAAACTTGAAGTAATCAAATTTCTCTGCCATATTCTCTGCAAAGCAAGAACCTATTGCCAATACTTTCGAATTATAATCTATTGGATTATTGGTCTTAGAAATCGGTATTTGGGTTCTGAATTGCATGAAGTTGTTTTGTGTAAATTTCGGTTTTTTTTCACAAACAAAAAAGCCGAAAACAAAATGCCTCCGACTTTTCGCCCCCAAATTTTAAACTTTCTATTAATAGAAACATTCAGATGTATATTTTAATCCTTCAACATTATCGATGCTTTTTCAGGATATCCGGCTGCATTATACGCGTAACTATTAGGTAGACCATACAGTCTTTCCTGAAGTATCTGAAATTTCATTGTGAAAAACTCTGGTTCCTTCTCCATCCACAGAAGAAATTTTATCAAATCCTAAAATATTTTCAGCATTACAAACGTAATACTCCTAAAAATCAAAACCTTACGGGATTCCACATCTAAAACACAGAACTCAACTCAAAACAAACATAAACAACTGACAACGAACAACATATACTAAAAAACACTTTAAAAAAAAGTAATTAAAAAACAAAAAACAGTATAAATACTTAGCCATTTTCTTGTATTTACTTATTGCTCGCATATTTTAAAAAAAAATAAAATCTGGGTTCTGAATTACATGGCGTTTAATTTGAACACGAATTTTACCCATTTCGGACGATAAAAAAAGCCAAATACTCTTGTATTTGGCTTTTCATATAAAATGCAATTTTGCTTTTAGTATGTCAATTGAGTTGTCTCAGTTAACTTACCATCGTTTCCAAAATGTTTTTTCTCTGTTGGAAAATTACTATCGTTGTAAACATAAGAGAAAGTACTTACATAAGATGAAGTAGCTGAAGTTCCTGTTATTTTAACAACATTGTTAACAGAAGTACCTTCTTCCGCATCTAGTAAAAGTTTAATCCCTGCAACATTAGCATTAGAGGTCTTTTTTGAATCATACTCGTAAGTGTAGGTAGTATTTGCCTTGCCATAATAAGAACTTTCAGATTTAACTAAGTTACCGTCTTTAAAAGTATACTTTCCAACCTTTCCACCTTCTTCTTCAGCTCCTGTTGCGGCGTTTACATAAAACCCTTCAAAAGAAACAGTACCGTCTCCATTTTGAGTGTATTTCGTTTTGTAATATTTAGTTGCACCTGCATCTTTCACAGTTACAGAAGCCACCTTTCCTGCAGAATAGATATACTCAGTAGTCGTTACAAGTACGTTATCTGATTTGAATTCTTCTATTTTTGAAATTAAATCACCTACATATGAAAACTTAAGAATAGTACCATCATTATCTGTTTCACTTACCAATTTGTTACCATTGTACTTCACCTCCGAAAAATAATTCTCTTTTGGATCGGCGTACGAATAAGCTATTTTCGATGGTTTTAATGAAGAGGATGCATCTGCAACATCATCACTAGAACAAGAAGAAACCAGTACCATAGCTAAAGCACTAAAAAGGCATAAAATTTTTTTCATTTTGATTTGATTATTTTTGTTATTTGGCGCGAAAATAATATAACCAAAATTTAAAGCCTTACGGGATTCCACATTAAAAAGCATAGTATTCTTAAGCACTTCTATCAATTTACTAATAACAAGCAACCTATATAAAAACTATTAGTAATATAATTTAATAAAAAAGTAAAACACACTATAAACACCTAGCTTTTTTCTTAGTTTTTCATATTTTCCCCGTGTTAAAAAAGAGGTTTCCTGAAAAATTAAAACATTCAGAATTAAAAAAACACTCGTCATTTCAGCTGTAAAAAAAATTTACATTTTTAATAACAAAAAGCAACTTAACAGCGTTAAACAATTCATTACTTTTGCATCTTCCACAAATTCAAATTCACCTATGAAATTATTATATTCTTATATAATCAAACACAAAATGCTTTTGCTTTTTGCTTTGATTATGGCTTCTATTAACATCTGTTTCAGCTTATCAGACTCTATCATTACCGGTAAATTAATGCAGGATTGTGGTGTTGGACTTCACAAATACGCAGGCAATGAAATAGGTTTTATAAAATCACTGTCGTTCTGGCTTGGTCTTTCTCTTGGTGCTGCGATGGTCTCCAGAATTACCAAAAACTTTCAGGACTATTTTACGAATGTCGTGATTCAGCGCACCGGAGCGCAAATGTACACGGATGGAATCAAAAAATCGCTCGATCTGCCGTTTGCAGAATTTGAAGATCAGCGAAGCGGTGAAACGTTGAGCAAACTAACCAAAGTACGTTCTGATTCTGAGAAGTTAATTACACTATCAATCTCTTTAATCTTTCAGACTGTTATTGGTTTTGTATTCGTGATTGTTTATGTGGCCCGAATCGATTATCGTATTTCGATCATCTTTTTGGTTACGGCTCCAATTATTGCGTTGGTAAGTTCATACCTAGGCAAAAAGATAAAAATTGTTTCTAAAAAAATCGTAAATCAAACTAATGCTTTGGCTGGTTCTACAACCGAAAGTTTAAGAAACATTGAATTGGTAAAAAGTCTTGGACTAACATACCAGGAAGAAAAACGTCTAAACCTGAACACCTTTAAAATCCTGCAACTCGAACTTGAAAAAATCCGTTTTATCAGAAGTTTGAGTTTTATACAGGGTACAACGGTTCATTTTTTAAGAACTTGCGTTGTTTTTACATTGTATTATTTCTTATTTGGAAATAAAATTATTGTAGGTGATTTATTGACAATGGTATTTTTTACCTTCTTTATTTTTGGGCCTTTACAAGAATTAGGGAATTTTATTATTGCACTTAATGAAACAAAGGTTTCAATGGAAAATTTCAAAACTTTACTCAGTGCTCCAAAAGAATTTCGTCCAAAGAACCCTAAACATGTTGGAGCAATTCAATCATTGCTTTTCTCTAATGTGAGTTTCCAGCACAAAACAGCCAAATTTAAAGCAGTAGAAAATATTAATTTCGATATCAAACAAGGTGAGACCGTTGCTTTTGTGGGGCCTTCGGGGTCAGGAAAAACTACTTTAGTAAAGTTATTAGTTGGTTTGTACACGCCCGCTGAAGGTCATGTATTTTATAATAATATTGATTCGGCAGAAATTGATTTGCTGGATTTAAGAAAACAATTAGGATTCGTTACTCAGGATGCACAACTGTTCTCCGGAACAATTCGGGAGAATTTATTATTCGTAAGACCCAACGCAACCGATGAAGATTTATACGATGCTTTAAAAAGAGCAAGCTGTGAGAAACTTCTACAGCGTGCCGAAGACGGTTTAAACACCACAATCGGTGAAGGTGGAATCAAAGTTTCCGGTGGGGAAAAACAACGTTTATCAATTGCCCGTGCTATTTTAAGAAATCCGAATTTATTGATTTTTGATGAAGCCACTTCTGCTTTAGATTCTATTACCGAAGAAGAAATCAACACTACCATTCGTAATATATCAGACAAAAACAGAATCACGGTTTTAATTGCGCACCGTTTATCAACTGTAATGCATGCGGATAAAATTTTTGTATTGGAACAAGGAAAAATCATCGAACAGGGAAAACATGAGGATCTAATTTTCGAAAAAGGATTGTATTACGCTATGTGGCGCCAGCAAATTGGGGAAAGAAAATAGTTAAGGGGCTAAGGTACTAAGATTCTGAGTTTTTTTTTAACATTCCCGAAACGTACTATTTGTTATTTCTGCGAAATTGAAATCTCTACAACGAGGATCTAATCTATTTTTTTCAATAGCATCCTGCTTCAGCTGGATGATAAAAATAAATTAAAACAAAGGGCTTTAGCCAAACTGTTACGTTTGGCTAAAGCCCTTTTCTTTTTAACTTCAAGAAACATCCAGCTAAAGCTGGACGCTATTGAATTTGCATTAAATACAAAATCCGACAGGCTTTAATCTGTCGGATTTGTTATAATATTTCAAAAGCTTAGAAACTTAGATTCTTAGTCCCTTAGCTCCTTAAAAAAAACTACTTCACGAAATCAATCGCTTTAGCCAGCGCCTCGCCAATTCCGTCAACATTTTTACCTCCTGCAGTAGCGAAGAAAGGCTGTCCTCCTCCTCCTCCCTGGATGTATTTTCCTAATTCACGAACTACTTGTCCTGCGTTTAGGTTTTTCTCTGCTACAATTTCTTTAGAAATGTAGCAAGTTAACATTGGTTTTCCTTCCTGTGCAGTTGCGAAAACTACAAACAGATTATTATAAGAATTCCCCAATTCATAAGCCAAATCTTTTGCTCCTTCCGGATTTAAATCTACTTGTTTTGCTAAGAATTGAACGCCATTGATTTCTTGCAATTCTTTAGCCAAATCACCTTTCATGTTTTTGGCTTTATCTTTCAATAGTACTTCCAGTTGTTTTTTCAACTGAATGTTTTCTTCCTGTAAAGACTGGATCGCTTTTACAGGATCCTGAGCATTTTTCAAAGTCTCTTTAATTTCATCATAAGAAAGCAATTGAGACTCAAAATAGTCTTTTGCAGCTTCGCTGGTGATTGCTTCAATTCTTCTGATTCCTGCTGCTACAGCTCCTTCCGAAATAATTTTAAAATGCCAGATATCTGAAGTATTTGCTACGTGAGTTCCACCGCATAATTCGACAGAATCTCCAAACTTAATCATACGAACCAAATCTCCATATTTCTCTCCAAACAAAGCAATTGCTCCTTCTTCAAGAGCCTGATCTTTCGAAATTGCTCTTTTTTCAATTAAAGGCAAACTCTCGCGAATTCTTGCATTCACAAAATTCTCTACTTCTTTCAATTCCTCATCAGATACTTTTGAGAAGTGAGAAAAGTCAAAACGCAAAGAAGCATTTCGAACCATAGATCCTTTTTGCTCAATATGCGTTCCTAATATTTTGCGCAATCCCTGGTGCAATAAATGCGTAGCCGAGTGATTTGACGATGTTTTTGCTCTTTGATTAGCATCAACAACAGCATTAAAAGTTCCTGTTAAATTTTCAGGTAACGATTTTGCCAAATGTATGGTTTGGTTGTTCTCTTTTTTAGTATCGATAATGTAAACGATATCGCCATTTTGAGACTCCAAATATCCTTTATCTCCGGTTTGTCCTCCGCTTTCTCCATAAAACGGAGTTGCATTGAAAACTAACTGATAAATTTCACCATCTTTTACACTATCTACTCTGCGGTACTTTGTGATTTTCACCTGATGCGATAATCTGTCATACCCTACAAATTCCTGAATATCATCTTCTACAAGAACATTCCAGTCACCGGCAGTTACTTTTGAAGCTGCACGGGAACGTTCTTTTTGCAATTGCAGTTGCTCCTGAAATCCTTTTTCATCTAATTTCAACCCCTTTTCAGAAAGAATTAAAGCAGTTAAATCAATAGGAAAACCATAAGTATCATACAATTCAAAAGCTTTTTTACCATCAATAGTGTCTCCTGAATTGTTTAAAATCACAGCATCTAAAAGTACTAATCCCTGATCAAGCGTACGTAAAAAAGAGTTTTCTTCTTCACGAATCACATTCGAACAAAGTGCTTTTTGAGTTCTGATTTCCGGGAAAGAATCTCCCATTTGTTCACTCAAAGTTTCTACCAATTTATAGATAAAAGCTTCTTTTATATTTAGGAAAGTAAATCCGTAACGAATGGCACGACGCAAAATTCGACGAATCACATAACCAGCACCCGTGTTAGACGGTAACTGTCCATCAGCAATAGCAAAGGCTACCGCACGAACGTGGTCTGCAATTACACGAATCGCAATATTTACTTTTTCCTCCGCTTCATTTGATGCTTTAACGGTATATTTTGCTCCGGTGATCGTTTCAATTTCTCTAATTAAAGGCATGAAAACATCGGTATCATAATTCGATGTTTTTCCTTGTAACGCCATACACAAACGCTCAAATCCCATTCCGGTATCAACGTGTTGTGCCGGAAGTTTCTCTAACGAACCATCAGCCTTACGGTTGAATTCCATGAATACATTATTCCAGATTTCAACTACTTGTGGATGATCGTTGTTTACTAAACTTTTACCAGAAACTGCTGCTTTCTCTTCCGGAGTACGTAAATCAACGTGAATTTCAGAACAAGGTCCGCATGGCCCCTGATCTCCCATTTCCCAGAAATTGTCTTTTTTATTTCCAAGAATAATTCGATCTTCATCGATTAATTCTTTCCAGATATCCCAAGCTTCCTGATCAAACGGAACATTATCCTCTTTACTTCCTTCAAAAACCGAAACATAAAGGTTCTCTTTTGGAATTTTATATACTTCTGTCAGTAATTCCCAAGCCCAGTTGATTGCTTCTTTTTTGAAATAATCTCCAAAAGACCAGTTTCCTAACATCTCAAACATGGTGTGGTGATAGGTATCGATACCTACTTCTTCAAGATCGTTATGTTTTCCGGAAACACGAAGACATTTTTGCGTATCGGCAATTCTCGGACTTTTTGGAGTTCCGTTTCCTAAGAAATATTCTTTAAACTGGGCCATTCCCGAGTTGTTAAACATTAAGGTTGGGTCATCTTTAAGTACAATAGGAGCTGATGGCACAATGGTGTGTCCTTTACTCTCAAAAAAATCTAAAAATTGTTTACGTACGTCTTGTGATTTCATATTAAAATTAGAAAATGTGTCAATTTGAAAATGTGATAATTAATTAAAAAATATGTAAATCTGAAAATGTGATACTTACCTCTTTTTAGCACAAAAATTAAAGTTCAAAACAATAAATTTCGCATTTAAGGCATTATCTAATTATCAAATTGACACATTATCTAATTGTTCTATTCTTGAAAAAAAGCTTCGAACATCATGAAACATTTATTAAATTTGTTCGACTAACTTATTTTACAAGCTGCAAAAATAGGGTATTTTAAAATATGGCGAAAGTAAAATATTATTACGACTCAGAAAATCTGGCTTATACGAAAATAAAGACCCGAAAAAGGGCTAAAATTGGTTATGCTTTACTATTTTTATTGGCTTCGGCATTGTTTGGCTTTTTAGTTTTTATCCTTTTAATCAATACTCCTTACTTCGAAACACCAAAAGATCGTTTACAGGCACGCGAAATTGAAAACCTGAAATTACAATATGCCATTTTGAACAGAAAAATGGATGAGATCGATGCTGTAGCGGAAGCATTAGAAAATAGAGACAATAACATATACAGAGTTTATTTCAATAAAGCCGAAATTCCGGATTCTCTTCGAAAAGCAGGTTTTAGAGATTATCGAAAATACAAAGATTTAGAAGGTTACAATAATTCTCAGTTGGTTTTAAACACCACAAAACGAATCGACCGTCTCTCTAAAGAGTTGGCCATTCAGTCCAAGTCTTTAGATGAAATTCTAAAGCTGGCAAGTACAAAAGGCAACTTATTACTCGCGATTCCGGCAATTCAGCCTGTACGAAACGAGAATTTAATACGTATGGCTTCGGGTTTTGGATATAGAACCGATCCATTTACAAAAGTTCGAAAAATGCATAACGGAATGGATTTCACCGCTAAAACGGGTTCTCCAGTTTATGCCACAGGGGATGGTGTTGTAGATCGGGCTGATAATTCGGCTTCAGGATTTGGAAATCATGTGGTCATCAGGCATGGTTTTGGCTACGAAAGTCTGTATGCGCATTTAAGCAAATACAATTGCAGACCAGGCCAACGCGTAAAACGAGGCGACGTTATTGGATATGTGGGAAGCACAGGAAGATCTGAAGGACCACATTGCCACTATGAAGTACACAAAGACGGGAAAGTCGTAAATCCGCTAAACTTCTATTACGGTAATATTTCGGCAGTAGAATATGTAGCCATTTCACAAATGGCGAACCAGGAAAATCAGTCATTAGATTAATACTGCAAAAAGTAGTATTTTTGGAATAAAATAGAAAATTAAGAAACATGCACATTGAGCTTTCAAAGGATAAACGATATTTTAGTATTGGCGAAGTAGCCAAGGCTTTTAATGTCAATGCATCATTGATTCGGTTTTGGGATAGCGAATTTGATATTTTGAAACCTAAAAAAAATGCCAAAGGCAACAGAATGTTTACGCCCGAAGACATCACCAACCTACAATTAATCTATCATTTGGTTAAGGAAAGAGGTTTTACGCTCGAAGGCGCCAAAACACATTTGAAAGAAGGTCAGAAGAAAACATTAGATAAATTCGAAATAATACGTAAATTAGAGACCATAAAAACTCAATTAACAGAAATTAAGAACGAATTATAATTGAAAATAATTTTATAAATAAACTTAAATTAAAATAAACATGAAAAAAGGATTAATAATTCTTGGGGTTGTAGTTGTAATAGTTATCGGATTATATAGCTGGGCAAGTGGCATCTATAACACTGCCGTAACACTTGACCAAAACATAAAAGAAAGCTGGGGAAATGTTAATACTGCTTATCAAAGAAGAAATGATCTTATCCCAAATTTAGTTAACACAGTAA
This sequence comes from Flavobacterium collinsii, assembly GCF_946903285.1. Lineage (GTDB taxonomy): Bacteria > Bacteroidota > Bacteroidia > Flavobacteriales > Flavobacteriaceae > Flavobacterium > Flavobacterium collinsii. The sequence continues at coordinate 2,218,174 of NZ_OX336425.1, read as the reverse complement.
AAGGATATGCTCAACATGAAAAAAGTACCTTAACAGCTGTTATCGAAGCTCGTGCTAAAGCTACGGGAATTACAATTGACCCATCAAACGTTACTCCGGAACAGTTGGCTGCATTCAATTCTGCACAGTCAGGAGTTTCTTCTTCTTTATCAAAATTATTGGTAAGTGTCGAACAATATCCAAACCTCAAAGCTGATGCAAGCTTTATGAAATTACAGGATGAACTGGCTAGTACTGAAAACCAAATCTTAACTGCCAGGACTCGTTTTAATGAAGCTGTTAAACCTTACAACAATAATATTAACACTTTCCCAAGAAATATATTAGCGGGGATGTATGGCCTTAAAGAAAAACCATACTTTGAAGCGGTTGCCGGAGCGGAAAAACCAGTTGAAGTAAAATTCTAAAAATTAGATTTAATATTTTGATTAACGATTTTAGACTGCAGATTAATTCTGAGAGCTAAAATCGTTAATCTTTAACTCAAAAATAATTTCAATGTCAAAAGTAGAAGATTTTTTATCCAAAGAAGAAGAACAAGATATTGTTGAAGCTATTCGTGTGGCCGAAAATAATACTTCTGGCGAAATTAGAGTACACATAGAACAAACAACTTCTAAAGCTCCTTTTGACAGGGCTTTGGAAGTTTTTCATGAATTGAAAATGCACGAAACCTCACTTAAAAATGGGGTTCTGTTTTACTTTGCCGTAGCCGATAAAACTTTTGCTATTTGCGGAGACAAAGGTATAAACGATGTGGTTACTGTCGATTTTTGGGATTGCACCAAAGATGCCATGATTCTACAATTTAAATCGGGAAAATTTAAACAAGGTATTGTCGACGGTATATTAAATGCCGGCGAACAATTGAAAAAGTACTTTCCATGGTCTGAAGGGGACACCAACGAATTATCAAACGAAATATCAAAAGGATAGACAATGAAAATTTTCAACAATACAATCTCAAATTCCAAAAGATTTTTTCAGCTTACCTTTTTGTTTCTAGCATTTTTTACCTGCAACGGTATTTTTGCACAATTTACAATTCCGGAAAAACCAACTTTACAAACTTCAGTCTACGATTATGCCAACATTCTAAGCGCAACTGAAAAAGCACAGCTTGAAGAAAAACTAATTCGTTATTCTGATTCGACTACTACTCAAATTGTTGTGATTACAATCGAGAGTTTAAAAGGTGAAGATGTAAGTCAGCTAGCGACCAAATGGGGACAAACCTGGGGAATTGGAGGAACCGCGAAAGATGATAATGGTGTTATTATTCTGCTGGCAAAGAACGAGAAAAAAATTGCTATAAATCCCGGTTACGGTCTCGAAGACCGACTGACTGCAGGAATTGGAGGAACAATAATCCGAAATATAATTATTCCGGAGTTCAAAGCCGGAAGTTTTTATAATGGTCTTGACAAAGGAACAGATGCTATCATTGACGTTTTTAAAGGGAAATTCAAAGGCGAACGCAAGCAAACCAAAGGAAAAGATTTTCCTATACTGCCTTTTATTGTAATTGTTGTAATTGTATTAATTTTACTGTCCCGAAATAAAAGAGGGGGTGGAGGTAATTCAGGCAATAATGGCGGAGGCGGCCCTAGTCTTATGGATGTAATTCTACTAAGTAGTCTTGGCAGAAGCGGCGGAGGCGGATTTGGAGGCTTTGGCGGTGGATCATCCGGTGGCGGAGGTGGTTTTGGCGGCGGTTTTGGCGGCGGAGGCTTCTCTGGGGGAGGTTCAAGCGGAGGCTGGTAGAGGAAGTTGACAGTCGCAGTCGCAGTTTTTTAGTGATAATTTACGGCTTACATTTCACAACTCACATTTTACAAATTTATAATTCAAAAATAGATGTTATCACATAAAGCAAAATATGCCCTTAAGGCCTTACTTTATTTAGCAGAACAGGAAGAAAATCACATTTCAAGAACTATTGAAATTGCTGATGGAGCCAATATTCCTAAAAAGTTTCTCGAACAGATTTTATTAGATCTGAAACGAGGACGTTTTGTGAGCAGTAAGCAGGGAAAATTTGGTGGATATTATCTGATTCGCTCCAAAAACGATATTACTCTGGCAGAAATTCACCGTTTATTTGACGGTGCAATTGCGCTATTACCTTGTGCCTCTTTAAACTTTTACGAACCTTGTTCAGATTGCAAAACCGAGGAAGAATGCAGTCTTAGACACGGTTTAATGATCATCCGTGACGAAACTCTTAAAGCAATGCAAGGCATCACAATCGCCTCATTGGTAAAGAAATAAAAAAATATTTTTTAATTCCTAGTAAATCGATAGAATTTATATATATATTTGCAAAAAATAATTCACAAACCATTTCCAAAATTTTAACTATGAAAATACATTTACAACCAATCGATGTATCAAAAAATCTTTTGCAAAGAAATTATAATATTCAATTCACTACGGTGAAAAACAATTCTTCTACAATGTGTATGTGTTGGTAAAAAAATTTTATTTTAAATTCTACTAATCACATATACTTAATATAAAAATGAAAAATTCGATAAAAAATATACTTACAGTTCTCTCTATTTTTACTTTCTCCATATCATTTGCACAAAACATAGAAGGTGTTGTTAAAACAAGTGAAAATATTCCATTAGAAGCAGCAAATATTGTTATAAAAGGAACAACCTCAAATACTACTTCAGATCAAAACGGAAAATTCAGTATTGACAGCAGAGGAAAACTTCCTATAACTCTATTGATTCAATATGTAGGATACAAAACTACCGAAATACAACTTGACGATTTACCGACAGCTCCTTTACAGGTAACTATTAAAGAAGAAAACGAACTTATCGAAGTAGTGGTTTCTTCAAGACGAAGAATCGAAAAAGTACAGGACGTCCCAATCGCCATATCAGTAATTACAGGTAAACAAGCAGAACAAACCGGAGCTTTTAACGTGAACCGTATTAAAGAATTAGTTCCCTCTGTACAATTATATTCTTCAAACCCAAGAAATACCGGAATCAACATTCGTAGTCTTGGTTCTCCTTTCGGACTTACTAATGACGGAATCGATCCAGGGGTTGGCTTTTATGTAGATGGTGTTTATTATGCCCGTCCAGCCGCAACTACTCTTGACTTTATTGATGTAGATCAAATCGAGGTTTTACGAGGACCGCAAGGATCTTTATTTGGTAAAAATACTACTTCAGGAGCTTTCAACATTACAACCCGCAAACCAAGTTTTACAAGTGGTGCTGACTTTGAAGTTAGTTACGGAAATTATGCTTTTCTTCAGGCCAAAGCATCCGTTACAGGAGCATTAGGTAAAAAAGTAGCTGGTCGTATCTCCTTTTCAGGTACACAACGCGATGGTTTGATCGACAATGTGGCAACCGGAAGACCTACAAACAGTTTAAACAATCAGGGAATTAGAGGTCAATTGCTTTTTACTCCATCTGAAAACACAAATATTATTCTTGCTGCCGATATCACAACTCAGCGTCCAGACGGATACGCACAGGTTGTTGCAGGTGTTGCACCAACACAAAGAGCTGCTTACAGACAATTTAATGCAATTATTAAAGATTTAAATTATCAGCTTCCAAGTCAAAATGCTTTTGACCGAAAAATTGATCACGACACTCCGTGGCGTTCAGGACAAGATATGGGTGGTGTCTCTCTTAATGTCGATACCAAAATCGGGGCAGGAACACTTACATCAACTACTGCATGGCGTTTTTGGAACTGGGATCCATCAAATGACAGAGATTTCACAGGATTACAAGTTTTGGCCAAATCTCAAAACCCAACCAGACAAACACAATTTACTCAGGAGGTACGTTATGCAGGTCAGCTGACTTCTAAAATTAGTGGTGTTGTGGGCGCTTTCTTTATTGACCAAACTTCTCAAACAAACGGAACAGAAGAATCCGGTAATGCACAATGGAGATTCTCTCAAAGCAGTACTAGTCCGTTATGGAAAACTCCGGGACTGTTTGAAGGTTACGGAATTAAAACAGATGCCAGAATCAGAGCTTCTAGTGCTGCCGTTTTTGGCCAAATTGATTGGGCTATTACAGAAAGATTACACGTATTACCAGGTTTAAGATATAACTTTGACAAAAAAGATGCTAATTACAGCCGTACAACCTACGGTGGTCTTCAAACTACCGATCCAGCTTTACTAGCTCTTAAAAAATCGGTTTACTCTGATCAGTCTTTTGCTTCTAATACAGACAATACCGATTTTTCGGGAAACATAACAGTATCCTACAAAGCTTCAGACAAAATCAATGCTTATGCTACATACGCTAAAAGCTACAAACCGGTGGGTGTGAATGTTGCCGGACTTCCAACAGACTCAAAAGGATTGCCATTATTAGATCTTGCCGTCATTAAACCTGAAAAAGTGAATCATTATGAGGTTGGAGTAAAAACTTCTCCGTTTAAGAATTCAGTATTCAACCTGACTTTCTTTAATACGGAAATCAAAGACTTTCAAACGAATGTTCAGGCTGCTGAACTTGGTGTAAACCGTGGCTACCTTGCCAATGCCGATAAAGTACGTGTAAGGGGTGCTGAGCTTGATGCAAGCTTTGTTTTTAGCCAACACCTGACTGTAAATGCAGCTGCTACTTATACAGATGGAAAATACATTAAATTTACGAATGCACCACTTCCACTAGAAGAAACCGGAGCGCCTGTAGCCTTTAAAGATGTTTCGGGAACAGAATTACCAGGTGCTTCAAAATGGGCAGGGTCTTTAGGTGGTGAGCTTTCTGACAATGCAAAATTCTTCGGAAACAAAGGAAAAATCTTCTTAGCGGTTGATTCCTACGCACGTTCTAAATTTTCATCAAGCCCTTCAGCTTCAAAATACTTAGTAGTACAGGGATACGCTATTTTCAACGCTCGTTTGGGATTCCGTGCATCAGAAGGATTATCTGTTCAATTCTGGGGAAGAAACCTTTTAAACAAAGATTACTACGAGCAATTGTTACCTGCGGGAGGAAATTCCGGGCAATATGCAGGAGTAATTGGTGATCAAAGAACTTACGGAGTAACTTTGAAATATTCATTGTAAGCAGTTAGTTAATTTTCAATACATCAAACGAGGCCGATTCTTAAATCTGTCTCGTTTTTTTATTTTAGATTGCTGATTTAAGATTTTAGATTTTTTCTGAAAGTTGAAACTTCTATTCTTTATCAATTTGGTTAAAGTCTTTAATTCCGAACAAAGCACAATTTCATTATGTTAAACTTTTTTAAAATAAAATTAATCTACAAAACTAAACCTGTGGTTGCGGAGTTTCTTGCTGAGATTTCTAATCTCTCTAAAAATGAATTTCCTAGCCCCGATAGAAGTGGAAATCCTTTTGTGGCGGGGTTCGCCACAAAAGATTGGAACGGATAGCGGGATTAGCTCCTGAAAAAAAGATTTATTTTTACCACAAGTAATTAAAATGACAACCGTATGGGTGATTGAAATTAATAAAAAACGTCTCTATGTAAAAAAATCTTTGTCCCTTTTGAATCCTTTAGACCTTTATTAATCCATTCTCTGCCTTCTCTTCCCTCCTTTTTCAGCACCTGCAAAATTTCCTATTTTGTAGCTTACTGAAATCATTATGTAACGTTTCAAAACCGTATTTTCTTCATCTCGAATTGAGGTCGCCGAAATCGTTCTGGTGGCACTTTGATTCTGATTTAAGACATCATAAACTTTTACCTTAGCATATACTTTCTTATCAAAAAAACCATAGGACAAACTGGTATTCCAGAGATAAAAATCCTTTTTGAAATTGTCTGAAATACTTGAATTATAGGTGTAGCCAAAATCATTTCCAAAAATTAAGTTAGCAGGCCAGTAACTTGTCGTTTGCAAATTGACTCTGTGCACTACATTTGAACTGGCATCTCTCGAAGAGTTCTCGTATTTGGTTTCGTTGTAAGACAAACTATAGGTGGGAGAAATAATAAGCAACTCACCGTATTCATAAGTAAAATTGATTTTTGGAGTAATCGCTGTTGATTTTGCATTGTACAATACTGCATTTGTAAAACCCTTATCGAAGGAATAACTTCCATTTAATCCGAAACCATATCTAAAAAGATGTGCCTCTTTTTTAACGGACTGATTCCAGTTTCCGCCAATCGAAGTCGTATAAGTTCCTGAGATATTAGCATAAGTTGTGGTTCTTTTTCCGCTGCCATCATAAATTGAAGTCGAAACCACATCGTTGTTGTAGTAGTCCCCTTTTACATACAGACTGTAACCGGAACGGGTTCGGAAATCATAGTCTCTGAAACTAAAATTAGCACTGCTTTTTTCTATAAGATTTAAATCAGGATTTCCTGTAATTGTATTCAACGGATTGGTTAAATTTAAGACCGGCAATAACTGAACCGCCGTAGGAAGTGCATTCGAATAATCATACTTGAATGACATATTTTTCGAACGACTAAATTTATAACGAATCTGAAAATCGCCATAAGGCAAAACGTATCGTTTGTTCAAATCGGTAGCATTGTTCAGATATAGAGCGTGGTTGTCAAATTCTACAATTGCTGTATGGGAATTTAAATTGACTGTAAACTTCCTCTTTTGCCAGGTTAGTCCAACTTTCGGGCTGAACGAATTTTGCTTTGAAGCAGTATAATTTGTCAAAGACGCATTGAGATCCGAATAAGACTGTGTTGCATCATCAAAATCAAATGTTTTTGCATCTTTAATTTCTTTCGTCCAGTTAAAATTAGATCCGAATCTTATTCGCAAAGAATCTGTTACCGGCTCTGTATATTCAAGTTCAAGCGAATACGTATCACTCTTATTATTGTTTAAACTCTTCTGATTCCTGTCGTCATTAGGTTTGCTGTCCTGATAAAAAATAGTTTGAGAAAGGTTTTGCACCTCATTATCAGTACTGGTATTGTTGCTGTCAAAAGAAAGATTAAAATTGCGGTGTTCCTTCTTGAACCTCTTATTAAAATTTATAGTGTTCCCTAGACTGGTATTTGTACTTTCTGAATAGGATTTAGCATTACTTTCATTCAGCGAATTTCCATTCTCGTCTTCTGAAAAACTCGAGGAAGACGAATTACTGTTCGATCGCGACTGATTCACTTTTGGTATAATTACCAATCGGCTTGTCGGATCAATCGCATATTCTAATTCAAAATTCACATTGTTCCCCGTGTTTTCATTTCTTGTTTTAGAATCAGAAGATGTAGCAATATTTCCGGTGGGTAAAAAACTAACCTGATCTGCCTTGCTATCGTTATTAGTAATCGAATTCGAAAAATTATAACTTCCCGCAGCCATCAAACTTTTCGACCAATCATCAGAATAATTAAGCCCTGCGAGATTCGATTGCGTAATTCCTTTACTCCCTCCTGAATTTCCGCTGCTGCCCCTGCTATTTCGTCCGCCACCCATATTATCGAATACTTCATCCATTGCGAAACCGGTAGAATTAATATTGTTAGAAGAAGCCAGCACGCTTATTTTTTGTTTGTTATTAAAAAAGTTCAGAAGCAGACTGCTTTCGTATCGTTCATCAGAACCATAACCGCCCAGTATTTTTCCAAAATAACCTTTATTTTTCTTTTCGTCGATCGTAATATTGATACTCGAAAAATCTGAAGTCGACTCCTGTTTGGAAAGTTCTTCTTTCTTTGTTTTAAAATCAGACACTTGAATTTTTTTGATTATTTCGGCGGGAAGGTTCTTCAATGCTATGGCACCGTCTTTATTAAAAAACGTCTTCCCGTTTACCAGAACTTGATTGACTTCTCTCCCGTTCACCGTAACTTTACCATCAGTTGCGACATCAAAACCCGGCAATTGTTTCAATAAAGTTTCTACATTCGAGTCCGGACGCACCTTATACGATGCTGCATTAAACTCTAAAGTATCTTTTTTAATGGTAATAGGTGGAGCTTCGCTTTTGATCACGACATCCTTTAAAACATTTACATTTTCAAGCAAATACAATTTTCCAAAATCTTTACTTTCGGGAATACTTTTTTCCTCCTCAAAATAAGGCTGATAACCCATATAGTTTACCTTCAAAAAAACAGGTTTGTCGTACTTTTTGGTCTTAATGCTAAAGGCACCATTTTTATCCGTTGTTGCATATTCGATTACCGTAGAATCTTTAACGGTTGTAAAGTAAACGGTAGCCAGCTCAAGTGGCAATTGGGTATTGATATCTACGATGGTTCCTTTAAGCACAATGTCATTCTGTGCACTTGCCGAATAGCAAAAAAGGAAAGCAATCAAATAGTACAAAAATTTGGTCATGAAAATGGTTTGTTAGAAACAGTAAGACTCCAAAAGAGTTAAAAGGTTTATTGTGAACGAAACATTCAGTCAAATATTATCCCAGTAAGCCTGGCAAAAATAGTACGAATTGACAACAAGGCATAAAAAAAGCCCTCTTTTAGGAGGACTTTTACTTTTATTTCTCTCTGATATAAATATCGATTGGCACTCCTGCGAAATCCCAATTTTCTCTAATCTTATTTTCCAGATAACGTTTGTAAGGTTCTTTAACATATTGTGGCATGTTGGCAAAAAATACAAACTGAGGCGTTTGAGTTGGCAATTGCATACAATATTTAATTTTCACATACTTCCCTTTTGTTGCCGGTGGCGGATAAGCTTCAATTACTTTCAACATGTATTCGTTGAATTTTGAAGTCGCAATTCTTTGTTTTCTATTTTCAAAAACCTGAACAGTAGCTTCTAATGCTTTCAACAAACGTTGCTTGGTTAAAGCCGAAACGAATAGAATTGGCACATCGGTAAAAGGCATTAATTCTTTTTTGATTTTCTCTTCGTAATCGCGAGTCGACATGGTATCTTTTTCTACCAAATCCCATTTGTTTACTAAGATCACGACTCCTTTGCGGTTTTTCTCTGCCAGCCAGAAAATACTCTGATCCTGACCTTCAAAGCCACGGGTTGCATCGATCACCAAGATACAAATATCAGCATGCTCAATCGCACGAACCGAACGCATTACCGAGTAAAACTCTAAATCTTCCTTCACTTTAGCTTTACGACGGATTCCCGCAGTATCAACTAAATTGAACTCAAAACCAAAACGGTCAAATTTTGTATCAATTGCATCACGGGTTGTTCCTGCAATATCGGTTACGATATAACGATCCTGACCAATCAAAGCGTTGATAAAACTAGATTTACCAGCATTTGGACGTCCTACAACAGCAAAACGAGGCAAATCTTCTTTAACTTCAACTTCCGGTTTCTCCGGGAATGCATCAATTAAAGCATCTAACAAATCTCCAGTTCCGCTTCCTGAGATACTTGCAAACGTAAAATAATCTCCTAAACCAAGATTATAAAACTCAATTGCATCTTTCTCACGCATTGCGTTATCTACTTTATTTACAGCCAATAAAACAGGTTTTGTTACTTTACGCAACAATTTCGCCACTGTTTCATCCATTGGTGTAATTCCTTCTTCTACATCAACCACAAAAATAATAACATCTGCTTCATCGATAGCAAGCTCTACCTGTTTGCGGATTTCACCCTCAAATACGTCGTCAGAACCGCGAACGTATCCACCGGTATCAATTACAGAAAACTCTTTTCCGTTCCACTCGCTTTTACCATAGTTTCTATCACGGGTCACCCCAGATACCGAATCTACAATAGCTTCTCTTCTTTGTATCAGCCTATTAAAAAGGGTTGATTTCCCTACATTAGGTCTTCCTACTATCGCAACAATGTTATTCATTTTTTTGAATTTTAGATTTTGGATTCTAAATTTTAGCTTTTTAGTTTCCTAAAATTCTATCACTTATAAATCCAAAATGCTTTATTTTAATTTTTTGCAAAGGTAGTCTTTTTTTGTTTGCAGTCACAGTTTTCAGTATTCAGTAAAAAAACTGATAAAATTGTGACTTTAAACTTAAAACTGACTCCTTTTTGCAGGAGCTATTCCTGCTATTCAGGACTAGGATTCAGTTGCCAGTATCAGTTTTCAGTTTTACACTAAACGATTTTCATATCAAAACTGAGACTGAAATCTGCGACTGAAAACTCTTTTATTGATTATACCCGAATCGTTTCAGCATATTGGCATTGCTTCTCCAGTTTTTGTTCACTTTTACAACTAGTTCAATGTGAATTTGTTTTCCAAAGAATTTCTCCAGATCGGCACGAGCTTCAGTACCTACTTTTTTCAAAGCTGCACCTTTATGTCCAATAATGATTCCTTTTTGAGTTTCGCGTTCTACCATAATAATCGAACGGATTCTGATAATATTTTCATCTTCGAAAAACTCCTCCGTCACGATTTCAACCGCATACGGAATCTCTTTGCTATAGTTCAATAAGATTTTCTCACGAATAGTCTCGTTTACAAAGAAACGTTCCGGTTTGTCTGTTAATTGATCTTTTGGATAATAGGCTGGAGATTCTGGCAACAATTCAATGATTCTACCAAAAACTTCCGGTACATTAAAATTCTGTAAAGCCGAGATTGGGAAAATTTCAGCATTTGGCACTTTTGCCGTCCAGAATGCTACTTGCTCCTCTAACTGTTCCTGATTTGAATTGTCGATTTTGTTCAACAATAGTAAAACCGGAATTTTAGCGTGGATAATTTTATTAAAGAAAGCTTCATCTTTTAAGTCCTGCTCTCCTATCTCGACCATGTAAACTAAAATATCAGCATCTTCAAAAGCCGATTTTACAAAGTTCATCATCGACTCCTGCATTTCATAAGCGGGCTTGATGATTCCGGGAGTATCCGATAATATAAGTTGAAAATCTTCGCCATTCACGATTCCAAGAATACGATGACGGGTTGTTTGTGCTTTTGATGTAATAATCGATAATCTTTCTCCAACAAAGGCGTTCATCAATGTTGATTTTCCAACGTTTGGATTCCCGATGATGTTTACAAAACCTGCTTTATGTGACATTTGTGTTCTATTTATTTTGCAAAGGTAGTCATATCAACTCAATACAGAAAATAAAACATTTTTTAATGTTTTCGTTGGATTTCTCAAAAATCGGCGTATCTTTGCACCCGAAACATCGCGGGATAGAGCAGTAGGCAGCTCGTCGGGCTCATAACCCGAAGGTCACAGGTTCGAGTCCTGTTCCCGCTACTAAGTAAAACACCACTTGAAAAAGCTGGTGTTTTTTTTATTTCAAAATAAAAACTAGCAGGCTCATATCCGCCGCGGCGGACAAAGGTTCGAGTCCTGTTCCCGCTACTAAAACAAAGCTTCAGAGAAATCTGGAGCTTTTTTGTTTTGTTCACGAACGGGACGCTCGAGCCAGCTGGGAGATTGAACAATCTATTTTTTCATTTACCAAATCATCCCAAATGCAAAACCATCTTTCCATTAAACCTATTGCCCAAATCCGTTATAGTAACTGTTATGCCCAGTTATTCTCGTTATTTGGTAGGTTTTGAAGTTGCCGTCGGTTTAACTTTTTCTTCAAGAATATCTATTACACTTTTCTTCAAATCATCATATTTTAAGTTGTCATTAAAACCAATGTTAAATGTTGAATGTGTATCTCCTTTTGTTAGGCAGAGTAAATATTTTACTCCACCTTGCTCTACTGAAATTGGAGAATATTCTGTCTGAATTCTATATTCAACTTTATCGTTTTGATTTACAACATAGAACAAATGTTTGTTATATATGTCTTTTGAACCTTGTTCGTATCTTTCGAAAACTTGGATTAATTTGTCATTCCATTTGAATTGGTCGAAACAAAACATATCTTTTAAATTGTCTTTTAATTGTTTTTTCTTGTGTGCTTCATACAGTTTATCTTTGTATGGTTTTGCTTTGTCATACTCTTTTCTATAATAATATATTTGAATAAGTTTAGCATAAGTGTGATAGTCTTCGGAATCTAATTGCAAAAGTTCAACAAAAGCGGGTTCAGCTTTTTCATAGTTACCTTTTAGAGATTCAAGAAGTCCAATGTTAAATAATGCATTTATGTATGAATTAGATTTTTTGTCAATTTTTGATTTTGCTATATAAAATGCCTCTAGAGCTCTATCGTTATTTTTCTGGTCAGAGTAAATTTGAGCTATAAATGAATAAGGTCTATCAGGGCAATTCTTTTGTTCCGTAGCCTTTTTGTATGCTTCTAGTGCTAAGTCTATTTTCTCTAAATTATAATAGGAATCTCCAAGTCCGCTATAAAACTCTGCATCATCCGATTTTAGATTAATTGCTGATTGAAAACTTTTTACAGCATCATCATATTTTTGCATATAATTTAAAGTGGATGCCTTAATATAAAATGATGCAGGGTCTTTCGAATCTTTGTCTATGGAGAAATTCATAAACTTAATACAGTTATTATCGTCTTCTTTCATATAATAAGCTAGTCCAATATAGTACAATGATTTTGCTGAGTAGTCTTTAGATTTAGAAGCGTATTGCTCAACAATTTTGTCGAATTGTTTATTGTCAGATAAAGTTTTTAGCTCTGTAGTTAGTTTGTCTTGAGCAAAAATTGTCAAGTTAGAAATTGTCAGAATGAGTGTTACTAAAATGTTCTTAATTTTCATTATGTGTTATTATGTTGTTATTTTTATAATTGGACATAACGTCCCGCTACTACATCTGGTTTGAGGCTAAATCAAGCTCATTATTTGGATTTACCAAATCATCCCAAATACAAAACCATCTTTCCATTAAGCCTATTACCCAAATCCATTTTAGTAGCTGTTATATGCCGTTTTTTTGTACTTCATCTAGCTTGTATAATACTATTCCAATTAATGCTCCACTTAAAAGCCCACCAATATGAGCTGCATTGTCAATTCCTCCTGTCAAACCCCAAAGTAAATTTATACCTACATAAATTCCAATCATTATTAAAATTCCTTTTTTATCACCCACCGGAAAAGCATTAGTTAAAAGTAGTCCCAATATTGCGCCATAAAGTCCAAAAATTGCGCCTGACGCTCCAACACTTGTTGTGTTAGAATACCACCAAATACTAGCTAGACTTCCACAAAGTCCGCAAAGAATATACAAGATGAAATACTTTTTTCGCCCAAGTAAAGGTTCTACAAAAATTGCTGCAATTACAAGCCCAGAAATGTTCAAAATTAAGTGCATAATACCTCCGTGCAAAAACATACTCGTCAATAATCTCCACCATTCTCCACCAGTTGTTTCAAGTCGTCTATTTCCGCCCCATTCAAGTAATTCTATTCCGTTTGGAGATATTATATCAATTCCAGAGAAAACCATTAATAAAAACACAAGAATATTTAAGTCTAAAATTACTGAAGTTGCAAAATGGTCTCCTTTCGGGACAAGGTAATTAAGCATATCAACCAAGTCGTCTTGTTTTTGCTTTTTACCCGATAAAAACCTTTTTCTTTCTGTTTCACTATATCGAGGCCAAATTAAAGAAAATAATAAAACACCTATACCAATACCAAATGAGCCAAAAATCCAAGCAAATTTGTTTCCATTTCTTTCTTCAAATTTTTCTTTAATTGGCTCTAAGACGATAAAATTTTTATTTGCTTTTTGCTTTATTCTCGATTCAATAGCTTTTAAATAATTTATTCGGTCATCAGATGTTGGTATTCTTTCAAAATGATCTAATGACTGAAAATCATATTTATTCATTTTCTCAATACATTCAGCATAAAACACTTCATATTTATTTTCTTTTTCTTCATTACTAATTTTATTACTAATTTGTTCATTAAAATCTACACCATACCAATATTTTGGAATTGTATTGATTTTTTCTAATGTGTTTTTAACGATTGGCGTAACGAAGAATATGTGAAAATTAAGATATTGATTGTATTTTCCACTCTGTCTGAAGTCAGTATATGAGCCTCCATAATATTTTGCAACAGAAAATTTTTCAACCTTATAATATCTTGATTTTTCTACTTTTTCTATATCGGTAATTGTCGATAATTTTTGGAGTTTACCAGTTGCAGTTGTTAAATAACTTTGTGAAACCATAAGACAAGCAATGATTGTTCCAGCTGATAAAATTTGGAAAAAGAAACGTCCATTATCGTTGTCTTTTTTAAAAATTAGAATTCGGAATCTAGGTCTTAACCAAATTAAAATTGGTATCCAAGGTAATCCCATTGGAAGCCATAAACACCAAACTTCTTCTTTTATGTCAATAATGTCATATTGAATAACAAAAATCCAACGAAAAAGATAAAGTCCAACTATTGTCGAAAAAGCAATTATGATAAATGTCGGGAGTATGTGTTTAAGCTTTGTTAAGTATGTTTCCAATTTTCTGCTTTTTGTAAATTTTTCTGGTTTTCGCTTATGATGGCATATAACATCCCCTACTAAAGAGGTTTTAGGACTAAATTAAGCCCTATTTTCGGATTTGCCAAATCATCGCAAATACAAAACTATCTTTCCATTAAGCCTATTGCTCAAATCCGTTGTAGTAGCTGTTAATAGGTTATATTTACAAACGAATTTTGGAAAGTAAACTATAAATAAGACTTAACTCCGCCGCGGACAAAGGTTCGAGTCGCCGCGGCGGCGAACTACTAAAGCAAAGCTTCAGAGAAATCTGGAGCTTTTTTGTTTTGTTCACGAACGGGATGCTCGAGCCAGCTGGGAGGTTGAACAATCTATTTTTTCATTTACCAAATCATCCCCAATACAAAAAAACTTTCCACTAAGCCTATTGCCCAAATCCGTTGTAGTAACTGTTAGTGGCTGTTCTTGTTGATTTCTTTTTTAGATAATATTATTAAGATTAAAATATTGCAAAGTAAAATGTAATACCCATATCTTATGTTATTCATAATAACAATTCCATATTTGGCTAGAAGTATTAGCATTGAACAGATCAATAATCCTAAATTTAATAATGAGAATATATAAACTTTAGTTAAACACTCTTTTAAAGCGAAAAATAACACAAGAATGGATAACAAAATAAAAAAAGTAAAACATAATGTTGGAAAAAGTGTCCAATCTTTAAAATCTTCAATTGCTAATTTGCGAAAGCCAGAAAATCCCAATTCATAGGCATTTTCTGTCCATTGTTTTCTCACTTGCTCCAATTCAAGATTTCTTTTTTGTTGGGCCAAATGATTTAAAGAATCATTTTTAAATTTTAGAGTTTCGGCACTTAAAGTAGAATCAATAATTATTTCGTCTTCATGGTATCTTTTAGGGATTGAATCATCTGAACACGTTTGAAAGCACGGAAATGTGCAAACAATAAATATAGAAATAGAAAAAAATTTAATTAGTTTCTTCATACTGAATTTGTTTGGAATAGCCACTAACATCTTGCTACTGCAGCGGGTTTGTGACTAAATTAAGATCATACTTCTGATTTACCAAATCACCCCAAATACAAAACCAACTTTCCATTAAGCCTATTACCCAAATCCGTTGTAGTTGTAGTTGCTGCTATGCCTTCGGTTATTTCGCTACAATTATTTTCGGTTTCGCTTCCGCACTGATTAAGCAGGAAGTTTTTTTTAATATTCTCTGATATATATTGAAAGCAGTTTTAGTGTAAGTTCAAATTGAGCTTACTCCTCCTAAGAGTTTCAGCTCAGTTTGCTAGTTTTTAAATCTGATTGTGACGTCAAATTTAATCTTTACAAACTTCCTTACTATCCTTAGAAGTAAGCTTACTCCAAAAATTGTCAACATAAAATGCGATTATTTTTTGTCGGTAAGCGACCAACCTCTTACGGTTTCCGATAAACACTTTGTTATTCACCAATTAATCAAAAGTAAAACAACAAGCCTTACTCTGGTTTGATTAATTGTTACGTTAGCGGTCAATTAACGCAGGTACTTTCAATATTTTTAATGAACTTAATTTGTAATATTTTGGTTTAGTTCGTTTTTTTAACTGAGGCATAACGTTCCGCGGCTTCACGCTGTAGCGGCAAATTTAGCAAAAAATATTACAAGAAAGTCGAAATAGGAATGAACTAAGTATTTTCCAAGAAAAACAAAACGAGCTATGGCGTGAAACCGCTGTTGGGCAACGTTTTATTTTAATTTAAAAAGTTTCCAGAGATCAAACTTTCCCTTTTTTTCAATTTTTATTTTGTCGTTTGACTTTTCAAATGGGTTTTCAAATGTGATTATTTCAACTTTGTCGGGTCTATTTTTTACTACAGTTCCGTAACGATTTGGCCAGTTTGAATTAATTTTCTCAAACTTACCAATGGATAACATTGTCTCTAGTATTGTTATACCATCTTTGTAATTATCATTTATCACTAGTGGGATTGGAAAATATCCAGGAGTCGATTTTATGTATTGAGTGAAGAAATAAGGATCTAGGTCACCAAATTCTAATCCAAAGACAATAGGAACTTCAATATATTGATTTGTAACAACATTTTCAAAGCTACAGTGAAAACCATGAAAAAAGAATTTCCAATTATTCATTTTTCCACTTTGCCCATTTTTTTGCCAATATTTGACAAAAGCTAAATAGGGAAGTTCATTTGAAATGTCAATCTTTAAAAACCCTTCTAACTCAAAGATTAATTGGGTAGCAAGTTCTCGATACTCTAAAGCACATTTCTCAAAGAAAACTTGATTTACTTCAACTTCTTCCGGAGTTATTAATTTTTTGTTTGAATTGTCCAATTTCTTTCTTAAGTGAATGTCGTCTAACGTCCCGCTACTACAACGTGTTTGGGACCAAATTAAGCCTATTCTTCGGATTTGCCAAATCTTCCAAATACAAAATCATAATTAAATTAAGCTAATTACCTGCTACGCAAAGTCTCCTGACTTTGCATTTTTAACCTTTAGTTCTCATAAACCTTAAGCTGTATAAATCTCCCGACTTTCCTTAATTCTATTTATATTAATAGTCATTTCCAAATTACATCTTCTACAAGAAAACTTAATCACTTTGCGGGTGCTAAGTCAGAGACATTCGAACAGCGTTGCAGATGAACACTTCGCATAGCGGAGGTGCGAAGTTAGAGACACTTGCACAGCTAGTGCGACAAATTTATTTTTTATAATAACTCTTCGAAGAGCGGGTATTATTGGCTTGCTTAGTTAGCCATTTTATAATTATTGATAAATTCAAATTGCTTATTCTTTTTTCTCTTTCTAAAAACTCTATACTCCCAGGATTTCTGTTTTTTTGAAATTGAATCTCCAACATATAATTTGAATGTATCTAAAACTGTAACGTGAATTTCTAAATCATTAACTAAAAAATATTCGCAAGTCCTTTTTTGCCAGTTGTTACTATCAATAATTTTCGATTCAATTTTAGAATTATAAAATCTTTGTCTTTCTCGATTTCCAATAAAACTAAAAATGCATAATATAATAAAAGGTATGGCTAATATAAAGAAGGATCTTTTTTTAAGTTTCATTTTATTTACTGCAAAATTTAAAAGTTTTCATCCTCAAAGTTTTGAAATGTCTGTAACTACGTCCCAGCACTACAAGCGGTTTACGGGTTTTGAAACTGAGTATTTTCGGCTTAACAAAAATAGATATAAAAACGATAATTCCACTAAATTAGTAAATCGCTTGTAACGGTGGTTGTAAATGTTAGTAGATAGGCCATATATCTTCAATTTTGTGTGTTTTTTATTCTGCTACTTTTTACCAGATTATTTTCTGAATTTATAATTTCGGTTAAACAATTGTAATATATTTTTTCTTTGTCTTTCAAGATTAACCCCGCTGCGCATTCTATGATAAAAAACAAATAATATCATTAAACATTTTAAAAAGCGAGAAGTTTTCTCTATTTATTTTCTATAAATTTGACTGTATTTACAAAAACAAATCTGCTATACTTTTAGCAAACACTTCTAAATTATTCATCTTAAATATAACCAATGTCTACTCTTTATCAAAGCCCAAGAATTATTATTCGCGAATTTTTATCTCAAGAGCAACAAACATTTTTGAATCTTTTTAAAGACAATCAAGTTACACAATACCTTCCTGATACTTCACCAGAAAGATATGTAGAAATGTTTAATGAATTGCTTGAAAACTATGAAAAGAAAAATCTTAGTCGATGGGCGATATTTGACACTACAAATAATAATTTCGTAGGAATGTGTGTTGCTCGTATTTTTATACATAACATAAGCCAAATAGAAATTGGCTATGTACTCAGTAGGGAATATTGGGGAAAAGGTATTGCTACAGAAGTATGCAAAGCAATAACACAATATAGTTTTGCAAATACAAATACAAAAGAAGTTGTAGCCGTAACAGATCTCAATAACACCGGATCACAAAATGTACTGCAAAAAGCCGGATTTGAACGATTAAATAATCTAATAAGAAATGAAGAAGAGCTAGCTTATTTTAAGATAGAAAGATCATAATCTCATTTCTGTTGAATATGCAAAACCCGCTACGTAAAGTCTCCTTACTTTACGTTTTTAACCTTTAGTTCTCATAGACCTTAAGCCTCTATAAGTCTCCCGACTTTTCTTAATTCTATTTATATTAATAGTCGTTTCCAAATTACATCTTCTACAAGAAAACTTAATCACTTTGCGGGTGCGAAGTCAGAGACATTCGCACAACGTTGCAGATGAACACTTCGCATAACGGAGCAACCAGAAAATAATTAAAAACTTTTACCAGCGCTAAGTTTTGCAAATAAATAACATACTTTTGGATTAACTAAAACCTTATTTATAAAACTAAAATATGAGAAAAATTATTGTAAGTGTGTTTGTTCTAAGTCAATGTTTTAATGTACATGGACAATCGATAGATAAAATTATTACGAATAAGGAAGTAACTCGCATAGAGAAAATACTTTCAGCAGATGATATGCAGGGTAGAAGAACTTTTACTCCCGGTATCGACAAAGCATCAGCCTTTATAGAATCGGAGTTTAAAGAAATTGGTTTGCAAACTTTCAATGCAGCAACGAATTACAGACAAGAATTTTCGATGACTGACTCGAAAGCAATTTCTTCAAAAATCACTATTGACGGCAAAGAAATAAATAATAATCAAGTTGTAACATTCTCCTATCTTCCTCAGGTTTCTTTAACTGAAAAAAGCGATATTTCTGTTGTAAAAATCAATAAAGGGGATAACATTGGCGAGAAATTTAATGAATACTACAAAAGTCCGAAAAATCTTTTGGTACTAGTTGACCCTTCATTTGATAAGGTTTTACCGAATATTCAACATATTGATCGAATAACTGCTAATCCTGGGAACAATACCATTATGTTTGTTTTTGGTACCCCAGAAGCGACCACTTTTTCTGTTGAATTAACGAATACAATCTCCAAAAAAACATTGAATAATGTTGTTGGAATATTACCCGGAAAAACCAAACCAAATGAGTATGTGATTTTTTCAGGACATTATGATCATTTAGGAGTAGGCTCTCCTCAAGAAGGTATCCCGCATCCTGCAACAGATTCTATTTACAATGGCGCCAATGATGATGCCGCCGGAACAACAGCAGTAATTATGCTTGCAAAATATTTTAAAAAACAAAACAACAACGAGCGTACTATTATTTTTACCACATTTACAGCTGAAGAATTAGGTGGTTATGGAGCCAAATATTTTTCTAAACAGCTTGCGCCAGAAAAAGTGATTGCGATGTTCAATATTGAAATGATAGGAACAGAATCTAAATGGGGTAAAAACTCTGCTTACATTACAGGTTACGAAAAGTCGAATATGGGGCAGATTTTACAAACTAATTTAACCGGAACAAGCTTTAAATTTTATGCAGACCCTTATCCGGAACAACAATTATTTTACCGTTCAGACAACGCTACTTTAGCCAAACTTGGAGTTCCTGCTCACACCATTTCTACTTCAAAAATGGATAACGAACTCAAGTATCATACGGCCGATGATGAATTTGAAACGTTAGATATTGATAACATGACCCAAATAATAAAATCAATTGCACTAAGCTCTTCTTCGATTATTAGTGGAAAAGATACGCCAACAAGAGTTAACACTACTCAATTAAAACAAAGCAAGTAAATTATTGCACAGGCTCGAGTCTTCGTCGCGACGAACTACTAAAACAAAAGCTTCAGAGAAATCTGGAGCTTTTTTATTTAACCATCTTTGCCAAAGTTTCATATGTTTACGAACGAGACAATCATACCGACGTAAAGCAATTTTCAGTGTATATAATTTCCAAAATCTAAAATCAATGATTTATTGTCAGAATGGATAAAAAGAACTCTGACTAAACTTCCATCATTAGTATCAATCAAATATTCATAACTAGTTACAATCCACAAGTCCGTCAGATCAAAAATGTTCCTTTTTACTTTCTCTACTAATTTAGTTAAGTTGTCAATATGATAATTACTTTTGAATATATCAGGCGCTTTGTTAAATGTAGCTAAATGGTCAATACACCATGAAAAATTTTCATTTATCCTCTCTTTAATGCTATCAACATTTTTTCTTGTTGGCTGAATCTTGTTTATAAAAAAAAATTCCGTGCCGCTATTGTTTGGAGAAGGAAATATAAATCGATCTTGGTCATCCAGTCTTTTATCGATGCTAATTCTTATGTCTATAATTGACGGATTATAACCGTCTGACAATACACTCATGAAGTCAGAAAATAAACAAATTGAATTCTCCAATAACTTTATCCGAATCAATTCATCTTTATTAATTTCCATATACTTATTCAAATTACTATTAACTTCCATAAATATGTATGACAAACTTCATACTTAATCTATTCCAAATATATAGATTTTTGTTATTCATTTACGGTTTCAATCTTACTAGAAATAAGAACTTCATTGATTTCGCTTAACAAATCAAACTCATCATTAGGAAAAAGTTGCAGAGCAACTTCCAATACAATCCCCACATCTATAGCCGATGGTTTAACCGTTTCTGAAATTTTACACTCATCCTGATTCAGCGCCAAAACGCATAATTTAAGCATGTTTGCAATAACACAACCCAATTCAGAGTAATTCAGTACTTTGATTTCAGCAGTATAATACCCCGTTTTGTCATTCGTTGGTTTTAATGTATTTAAATAACCATCTGCTAATCTTTTGAGATACTCTAACTCTTTATTTTCATTTGTTTTCATTGAGCTATTATTTAAATTAATCTTACTTTTTTTTGATCATTCAAATTTTAGCATATATTTTCAAAAAATGGTTATCTTATATGATAACGTCAGAAAAAAAACTATTTTTTTTTTTCAAGAAAAGCAGATAAAACACAAATTGATTATATCGAATTATTTAAGTTTTAAGATCTTTAATTAACTATTATACAAACCAAAAAGCCACTCCGTTTAATGAAGTGGCTTTGTTCTTAATGATTTTGATTGTTGATGCGAAGTCAGAAACATTAGCACAACTCTTCAGAGAATTAGCAATTGGTTTTCTGCGAATCCTAGATGGAATAATTAGTTACAACATCTAATACATTACCCAAGTTTCCTTTAATAGTTATAAAATAAAAAAGGAGTTATACCATTAGGCTGTTGTATGTAATAAACTTTATATTCATTTTTTATTTTTCTGCTAATAGTTAAGCTTTTTGAATACTGGTCCTTATAAACTTTATCTCCAACTGAAATTTCTAAGTTGTAGAATTTATTAAACCTATAACTTGCAAAAGAATATTTATTGTTAAGGCTATCATAAAATGTTAAATCTCCTTTAGCATCTATTTCAATATTAGCTATGATAAAATCATATTTCTTACTATACTCTTGACGTGATTTTATAAATATATTTATAAAAATAAATCCAACAATAGTTATCAAAAAAATTACTAATAAAAACATCCCTTTTTTCATATTTAAAATTGTTTTTTAGTTCCAAAAGAAGGTGTTGAATAAGAAGTCCCTCCGCTACGCAAAGTCTCCTGACTTTGCGTTGTTAACCTTTCGTTCTCATAAACTTTACACCTGTATAAGTCTCCCGACTTTTCTTAATTCTATTTATATTAATCGTCGTTTTCAAATTACATCTTCTACAAGAAAACTTAATCACTTTGCGGGTGCGAAGTCAGAGACATTCGCATAGCGTTGCAGATGAACACTTCGCATAGCGGGGGTTACCTAATGCTAGGACTAGCTGGGGATTATTTACTTCTTTATAAACAAAAAATATAAAACTAATATCAGACTGCCTAAGAATACTAGAAACAATATTTTAATAACCTTTCTTTGGAAAAATATTTGTTTCTCTCGCTGTTTGAGTTCTTCTATCTGTTTAGCTTTTTCTGATGATGATAGACTTTCATCGGTCTTAATATTCGTTTCAGTTAAATCTACCTCATACTTATAACTTACTTGTAGGTTAACATATCCATATGCCATAAGTAGAGTACCTACAAAAAGAATAATCGCTAATATTTTTAAAAATTTCATGATGGGCTATTTAATATTTAGGACCGAATTGCTCATATTTGAGCCAGTCAATAGGATGCATATATGAATTAAAACCTGATGGGGTTTGAATAATAGGGATATTAACTCCTCCAATTTGTAACGCTCTAGAACTCATAGTCGCACAATTATTCCGCTACGCAAAGTCTCCTGACTTTGCGTTGTTAACCTTTCGTTCTCATAAACTTTACACCTGTATAAATCTCCCGACTTTTCTTAATTCTATTTATATTAATCGTCGTTTTCAAATTACATCTTCTACAAGAAAACTTAATCACTTTGTGGGTGCGAAGTCAGAGGCATTCGCACAGCATTGCAGAGGAACACTTCGCATAGCGGGGGCTTTTCATGAGGAAGTCTTCGGAGAGCCGGGGTTTTATAGTTATTGACTGTTTTGCCTGCTCAACTTTGTGGGCACGGTTTGCAAAACCGCGCTATCTGGTTCGTGCGGGAGCGGGGCAACGTTATTGTTTTATTTTTCGTACTCTTAACCATCTGAAAAGAAAAATGCCAATTACACATACTAAAACAGATTTTAATAATTTCATCTGCTTTTCTTGACTCTCATGACTTTTTCTAAGAACTATTAATTCATTTTGGTATTTAATTTGCCTCAACTTTTCTATATCTAATTTTAATTGTAATAAAGCTATTTTAAAATAACTTTTTTCATTTATTTGATTCAAAAAAGTAGGTTTAGTAATTGGTGGTGGTGGAGGCAAACTTGTATCAGTTAAAATAAATGGTTTTGAAAAACTTCGTGAATTTCCACAGGTGCTAATAAAAAAAGTTTTATCAGCATTTTTTTTTGAATATAATAGCCATATCTCATCTTTTTTGGGGTGAATACCACAATTGCTTATATAAGATTTAATTATTTTTATTTCTTTTCCTTTAAAAACTTCTAAAATTTTTACTTCGAAAAATTTATCGTTAATAGAAATAATTTTTCCTAAAAAAACAAAATCAGAATTAACATATTCTGTTTCTTTAGAAATAGTTTTACAATCGCAACAATATGAATCAATCGATGCTACCAATAATAATAGAATTAATAATTGTTTTATCATCTTCGTTTAATGTATTTATCATATTCAGTCATATACTTTTCTTTCATCCTTTGATTATCCGCTACGCAAAGTCTCCTGACTTTGCGTTGTTAACCTTTAGTCCTTATAAACCTTAAACCTGCATAAGTCTCCCGACTTTTCTTAATTCTATTTATATTAATAGTCGTTTCCAAATTACATCTTCTACAAGAAAACTTAATCACTTTGCGGGTGCGAAGTCAGAGACATTCGCACAGCGTTGCAGATGAACACTTCGCATAGCGGGGGCTTTTCATGAGGAACTCTTCGGAGAGCTGGGCTGTCACCAACAATTTTTATTCATTTTTAATTGTTTCGTAATAAACACTATTAAAATGTCGAGTATAAGGATCGAACATTTTTTTATTTTCAGCGTACAATGCTAACGCAGTTTCTTTGTACTTTTTATATTTTTCTTGGTTTTGTAAGACTTTATAAACCTTACATTTATAATAAGAATTATCAGCGAACTCATTTATTTTAGTTTGTTTTTCAAATGCTCTTAAAGCATTCGTATAATCTTTAACTTGATAATAAGTTACACCTAATTGATAATAATCATATAATCCAGCCGAATAATCTTTTGTTTTTAATTGTTCGTTGAATATTTTAATTGCTTTTTTCTTTTGATTAATTGCACTATAACAAATACCTTTTGTTATGTTCAAATGATAATCTCCATTTGTTGAATATCCTATATCGTAATTTACCAAACTATCAAGTTTTTCAATGTCTTTAATAGCCCCCTTATAATCTCTAAAAAATTGATAACGACACCAAGCACGATAACCTAAATTTAAACCGAAATCTAAATCAACTGCTTTGTCTATTAATTTTTTCCAGGTTAAAAAGTCTCCGCTTTTTAAATACGCTGTAGATTTCTCTCTGTAAGCATATGCGAAATTTGGACAAATTTTAATTGCATTATCAAGAATCTCTTGAAACTCTCTTTGAAATTGATATAGTTTTTCCGTTTTTTCCGCTTCAATACAAGCTTTATATTGTAAGGTATCGCCTTTGTACAAAAAAGCATTACAATTTGGTTGAGAAAATAAATAAACAGGGCAAAGCAAAAATAAGTAAGCTAAATTTTTCAAGGTAATATTTCTTTTAATTGTCCATTTTCTATTTTAAAAATCAAGTATTGATAATAATCAATTTCTTTGCTTTTTTTCCCTTCCCAGCCTTTTAAGTTTTTTGTAATACTCATAAGTTGTTCTGTTATTGATTTAACAAAAACTTTCTCTTCATAATTTTCGTTCATAGAAATCAAACGAAATCTATCCGTTTTTCCTTTACAATTAACAACAAAATTAATTCTGATTAGCCCTGTTTCGTTTTTAATGATTTTTGATTTATATTTTTCAGCAAACTCTTTTTCAATAGCCAATTTATCTCCTTCATATACCAAACCATCACCCCTATTAAAGTATTGATAAATATGTTTTGAATTACATAACTCAAAATCTTTATTGTCCATTTCTGAATTAAATTCGATATCCCCAACATAATTTGGATATACAGATTTAGTTTCGCTTTTTTCCTGACCGAAAGAAACTAATGGTATAAACAAGAAGAATTTTAATATTTTAGTCATTGTATATTTGTTTCTTTTTTCTAGTTTTTTTTAAGAGTAATAATTGCTGATAATATTCTAATGCTATTGCGGTTTTGGACTAAACTACGTCCAATATTCGAATTAGCCAAATCATTCTAAACACAAAACCAATTTCCCAGTAAGCCAATTGCTCTACACTCCCCGACGCATCCTCATCACTACTGCACAAATATTTTTAAATTCACCAGAAATTTCGTTTAATTTTTACTGGTTAAATGATTTCACATTCAAAACACTTACAATTGAAATTTTTAGAAAATCTAGCATTTACCATATCATAAAAAAATTGCGTAAAGTCGGAGACATTTACGCAATTTTCATAAGCTTTTTTTACAGAACAGAACTAACAATACTATTCTAAAACACTACCAGCTGAATTCGGCCATTTCTTCCGGGATTTCAATGCAATTTTCTACGTCGTTGATAAACAGATCGATTTGTTCTTTGGTCACGTTTGGCATGCAAATAATATGGGAGATATCGCCCTCAGTGGCTAGTTGCCATTTTGATTTCACTTCTTCGGTTATTTTTGGAAAAACAACTGTGATCGAATTTGGATTTCTCCAGGCCGCAATCCCCATGTTTTTCAGTCTCTGCTCACAATATTCCGCTACTTCCAAGCTGTGTAAATAACGTTTTTTTAAACCTTCAATGCCTAATTTTTTCAGGGCAAACCATAAAAACAACGGAGAATGACCATTTCTGGATCCTGTAATCGTCGTATCTAAGGAACCGATATACGAGATTCCTTTTGAGATTCTATCTCTATTAGAACGCTTCGTGATAATAACGCCAGTTGGAATAGGCGAACCTATAAATTTGTGTCCGCTTATGGAAATACTGTCCGCTCCATCCATAAAATCAAAAGGAAGTCGTGGTTCCATAAAAGCACCATAACTTCCGGATAAGGCTGCGTCACAATGGATGTAACTATCCTGTATGGCTAATGCTTTTAGAATGTTTTTAATTTTTGATACGTCATCTTTGGCTTCTTTCATGGTGGTACCAAAAGTGGTAAGCACAATGGCCGGTTTATGGCGATTCAGTTTTAATGTATTCTCAAAATCCTCATAATCAATTTCACCATTTTCCTGTGAGCGAATAACGATACTTGGAATGTTGAGCAAATGAATATTTTTACGCACACTGTAATGGGTCGATTCCGAATAATAAACCATTGCTTTTGGATATAATTCTCGTGCGAGATAAAGTCCGTATAAATTACTTTCTGAACCACCATTGGTTACATACCCCCAATAATCTTTTGGATTGGCACGGAATAATTTGGCAAAAAAACCAACCACTTCTCTTTCCAGTTCGTGTGTTTGCACTTTGTAGGTACAATCTTCAAAAGGATCCCCAAGATTATTAATCGGATATTTTAAAAAATGACTGATTTCCGAGTAATCAAAATCTTTAGATACAGGATAGCCTAAGAAATTATCTCTTGCATTTTCGATGTATTGATTCAAATCGAATAAACGTTGATTGTCTTCTAGGGATAGTGATTCTGAAATAGGTGTCATAACATTTAATTTTTCTGTAAATGTACTTTTAATGGTTTAATATCCTTCATTAACAACAAAACTCAAAATATAATTCTAAATTTGAACCATAATAAAGGTTTTTAATATTGAATTTACTATTTCTTTTTTCTAAAACCATATAATTATTCTGAAATGGATGCCATAGACAAAAAAATATTAATGCTTTTACAGCAAGATGCGAAACAAAATACCAAAGAAATTGCCGATAAAATAGGATTATCTGTTTCTCCCACCTTTGAGAGAATCAAGAAACTGGAACAAAAGCAGTACATCAAGAATTATGTTGCCTTGCTGGATCCTGAAAAAATTGGAAAATCAATCAGTGTGTATTGTCAGGTTACTTTGGCGGTGCACTCACGAGAATTGATAGATGATTTTAAACAGCACATTCTTGTGTTGCCCGAAATAATGGGTTGTTTTCACGTGTCTGGAAATTATGATTTTTTACTAAAAGTGGCGGTCAATGACATGAACGAATATCAAAAGTTTGTGATCGATAAATTATCGGTTATCAAGGGGATTTCAAATGTGCAAAGTTCTTTTGTGATGGAAGAAATAAAAAATGATTTCGCCTATAATTTGTAAAAATTCCAAAAAATAAACTACTCCTCCTCATGAGGAACTCTTCTGAGAATGGGATAGAATTTTCAGGAGTTTATTTCTTTTTGGGCTTAAAAATTTTTCTTAAAAACCTTACCCAAATGGTCCATCTACTATTTTTCTTTTCCTTTGTAAAATGGTTTTCGACTTTGTCAAATGCATCTTCAATATAAGAATCGTGCAGCCAACGAATTGCAAACACCCATTTTAAGGTCGCCAAACCTATTGTATTCATATCAATAGAATGTTTCAGCTCGGTTACATGAGCATCTAATTCCGTAATTTCAAACTTATGAAATCCATTAAACCCTTTTGGTTCTGTAAATTGAAATTGAATATAATGGTTCGGCTTATAATCCATAACGGTATATCTTATTTGCCCGTGTCCACCCTTTGAACCAATACTTAATCCGTTGTCTAATCGCATTGGCGGCCATTTATCTGTTGCCAGCATCATATCGTTTCCAGACGATAAGGTTCTAAACAATTCTTCGATTTTGTGTTTAGGCTCATTAATTATTCTTGTGTGCAGATTGATTACTTTCATAACAAAATATTGTTTTCCGTTCTCCATTTTTGCAACCCGCCAATTAAAAACAAAAGCCCGATTATTATAGCCACTAAAGAATATATTGTTTCAGCTATTGAGTTTGTTCCCTGTATTGTATCGGCAATTAATTCTCCAATTCCACGCAGCAGATATATTCCGGCAATTAAAAAAATAACAGGCTTTAGTAATGGCAGCTTTCTCAACTTATTAGCTGCAGAAAGTCCGTAAAGACCGAAAATAAAAAACACAATAGCCACAATAATGGTCAGCAAATAAGGCAAAGTACTATGCTTTTGAGCAAGTGTTGCCATTTCTTTTCCAATTCCCGTAATTTCAAACATCTGGTCAGCCCAAATTAATCCAAGAATGTGCCCTATTGCAATTACAATATTAATATATCCTCCTAGTTTTAGCATAATTCTATTTTTTTTTTTAGTTCCTAAACAAATTGATTATTCCGGCAAATACCCAGAACCTATTTCTTTTATTAATCATACGTTCTTTATTTTCTCTATTATTATTTTGTATTCATGTGGTAATGTTACTCCATTAAAATGGTTCGTTAGTCCATAAAATAGGATGATTGTTAACACAAATCCGAATATAAGAATTGATTCTGCTTGTTGCTCTGGTGTTAAACTGAGAATATTATTTTTCATTTTTTTGTTATGAACCGAAGCAATGTGCCCGAAGAAGGAAAGAATTGCAAGTCCGTAATACGGAACAAAAAACAAATAAAAAGGAAAGGTATTAAGCCCTGCCACTCCAAAATAAAAATTGGTATCGAGGTGCAAAAAGAGGCGGGCGATGAAAACAGCACTCACATGAACTATTAGAAAAAAAGCCAGGTAAAGTCCCGTCCAAATATGTAGTTTCTCAAAGTGGGATGTTGCTATTTTTCTGCTTTTCTTAAAAAGATTGATTCCTGATACGATTTGAATAAAAACTGCAACTAATAAAATTGTCTCAACAAAAGTATTGCGATAAAACAATCTTAAAGTATCCATTATTGCCATGTAGGTCTCTTCACCAAAAATGCTGCAAAAATGATTGAATAGGTGTAACCCAATAAAAACGGTAATGGTTAGTCCTGAAATATAATGAATTCGTATCATCTCATTTGATTTCTGCAAAGTTCAATCAACTTATTCAAAATCCATTTGATCTAAATCAAATTCGATACTTTGGGTTGCGAATCCGGCTCAAAGTTTCTAGCGTAACACCAATATAAGAAGCAATATGGGTTAGCTGTACTCGTTGAATAATATCGGGGCGCGTATTTAATAGACTTTTATATTTCTGCGAAGCACTCTCAAATTGTATCGAAACAACTCTTTCCCGCAATTTAAGCATTGTTTTGGTTACTGCAATTCCTCCCAATTTTTCAAAACAATGATGTTTATCGCTCAATGCCAATACTGTTTCTCTTGAAATTTGCAACAAAGTTGTGGGTTCAAGCAATTCGATATTGTATATCGTTGGACCGTCTCGAAAAAAGCTATCAATGGCACTTACAAAATCACCCTCAAATGCAAACCAATCTGTAATATCCTTCCCATTTTTAGTATAATAGGCTCTTGCACTTCCACTAATTATAAAATAGAGTTTATCCGCAAACTGACCTTCTTTTACAAGCACTGTCTCTTTGTCAAACATCAAAACTTTTGCCCCTCTTTTGAGATCGTCTTTACAATCATCTGTTAACGTAACGTAGGTGGCACTTATAGTTTCTATTATTTGCTCAATGTACATAGGCCAGTTTTCTCTGAAATGGGACACAGTATTTTTGTTTGTAATTGTGGAGTTAGAAGTGCGAATGCTGAATTTAAAACACCGATATCAAATATACATACAAATGTTCAAGGAAAAAAACCGATAAGTATATCAAAAATACCGAATGAATTTTCTTTCAAAAAAAGGATTCTCAAAAATTATTTTAATTTTTTTTGAAAGGTATTATTTTAATAAAAGAAAAGAAAAATCTTATTTTCCATTTTCTACACCTAAAACAACCAATTATTAATCAAATAAATACAGCTTTAGTTATTTCTGTTCGTTTGCTATTGATTGTTTCTAAGAATGGTGTTTTCAAAATAACCTCGAAAAAAAAATTCAAAAATTCCATTGTGTATTCTAAAAATAGTTGCACTTTTGCACCCGCAACGAACAAGAAGGCCCGTTCGTCTATCGGTTAGGACGCATGGTTTTCATCCATGTAAGAGCGGTTCGATTCCGCTACGGGCTACTAAATACAAAGCTTCAGAGAAATCTGAAGCTTTTTTGTTTATATTTACTTTTATAAAAACCACTTTATTTAATGAATATAAATTTTGTTTACCTCATCAGGATTGCAAATGCAAAACCAAGACTATTACTTACTATATTATGTTTAACCTCACTATTCAGTAATGCCCAAAAAAACAGTAAAACGAAGATACCAGAATTAATCGTTATCGGAACAGTACATTTTCCGACAAAAAACATCAATACGGATACAATCTATAAGATACTGGAGAATCTAAAACCGGATTTAATTCTGATGGAATCTGATAAAACTAATTTTAATTCTGATTTTACCTTCAAAAATACTTACGACGAGAACGAATGGAATGCAGTTCTGAAATACAAAGCTAATTTTAAGAATACTCTATTCAGACCAATAGAATTTGAAGGACGAAATGATTACAGAAGACAAAACGGCATCCAGAATACTGATGCGGTATTTAATGAAATAAACACCCTTGACTCCTTAAATATTCTCTCTGCCAAACATAAAAAAATATGGAGCAGGTTTATAGAGCTTTCAAACTCTTTAAATGAATTAGACAATAGTCCGTTAAAGGAAATAAATTCAAGTTCTACCGCAAATCTGGTTAGTGAAAGACAATTTTATCAATATCGAAAACTAAAGGAAATTGTAGACGAAAATGACCAATTTGCACAATTGAAAATCGAAACTGCTACTAAAGAAACCATTTCATTAAGAGAGTTATATAAAAGATATTGTCATTTTGAAGAGTTAAGAAACCGAACTATAATTGATAATATTTTGAAATGGAAGGCCCAATTTCCGGATAAAAAGATCGTTGTTTTGATTGGTTTCTATCATAAATATTTCCTGGTAAACGAATTAAAATGGAAACAAGCAGAACATCACTTTGAGTTAAAATAACCATTTCTGTATTTTACTTTTATATGCCATGCGGAATTCTTTAGCGGGGCCTGATAAAGGGTTACAATTACAGTACCGAAAACATTTCCGGTATTTCACTCATTAAAATACAACACTTTAATCATAACCCAATATACTAAAAATGCAAAATCCGCAAAGCTTAATTAAACTTTGCGGACTTTGGGCAAATCTTCCTTTTTAGATTAACTACTATTTATATTTCGTTTTTATCTCAGATTAAGGTGTTGCTTCTTAGTTTAAGTTACGGCCGGCGCCTTTACCTCCATCAACATTAATAATTGAACCTGTAATAAAGCTGCTTTTTGCAACCGTATACGCCATTTCGGCAATATCATCAATCTCTCCTACTCGGTTTAGTAAATGTAACCCGGCACTCTGATCTGCGTTATCTCCATGCATTGGTGTACGTATAATACCTGGCGCGATGGTATTGACACGAATGTTTTGTTTCCCAAATTCGGCCGCTAACTGAATCGTTAAAGCATGAATAGCACCTTTGCTTGATATAGGCGCAGTAGCAGGCAACCCACCAAAACCATGATTAACCAGCGGTGTCCCAATATTAATAACAACTCCGTCCTGTTGCTGTAACATTTGAGGAATTACAGCCTGAGTGGTGAAATATGTCCCTTTAAAATTGGTGTTCAAAAATTTATCCAAATAAGCTTCATCTACTTCCAGAAATGGTTTGCTGTCAAAAATCCCTGCATTGTTAATCAACACATCTAAAGAACCAAATTTTTCGAGTGCTGCGTGTACTAACTGTTCTCCTGTTTGTTTATCGCTTACATCTCCGGCTACCATTGCAAGATTGTCCCCTGCTCCCAGTTCCTGGAATGTGTCTTCAAGTGTACTTGGAAGTAATGAATTAATAACCACATTATCACCTCTGTCTAAAAAGTATTTTGCAATTCCTTTTCCTATTCCTGATGCTGCACCAGTAACTACTATTGTTTGTTTTTTCATTGTTTCTATTGTTTATTGAATTTATTATTTTTCTATTGACTGTAAAGCCCTTTCTCGTATTATCGACCCTTGTTCTCCGGCATATCCCCAATTATCAAGGTCTACTTCCTGAATTACAACATGGGTCAAATGCGGATCTTTGTTTAAGGTTTCTGTAATTAAATCGGTTACTCCTTTTATAAGAACTTGCTTTTGTTCTCGGGTAACACCTTCTCGTGTAATCTCAATCTTTACGTATGGCATGACTCTTTTGTTTTATGCTTATCGCGGTTATTTGAATTTTCAGCTTAAATAATGCACAATAAAACCCTTCATGAAAGAAGGAAAATTCCTTCTCATGTCTCGTTTTTCAGTGCTGTTTTTTATTGTTTTTGTTTCTAAAGTAAGAAGCTTGCAGTTTTTTTGTTGCTTCTCTTTTAAGCGAAGTAACTAATCCAACTGGAATACCTCTGCTAGTAATTCGATGGCTTTCATCCTGTTTTCTTCACCAAAAATCTGGGGCAATATCATTACTTCGTCGGTTTGGTATGCGGCGGCAAGCTGTTCGATTTGTTGCTTTGCACTATCCGGACTTCCGACAATAATTCTTCTTCTGTTGTTTCTTATAATTTCTTTCTCTTCTGCTGTATAAGGATACTCTTGAATATTCTCAAAAGTCATGTAGTAGGGAGTTTCTCGTCCTGACTCTATCATCAACATCCAATGATCAAATCCCTTAGCAAGCCTTTCGGCAGCTTCCTCTGTTTCGGCAACTGCTGCAAAAACAGCGACCATGTTTTGAGGTTTGGGAGTAATAACTGAAGGGCTGAAATTAGAAAAGTAATCTTCTGTTGCCTGCAGTCCTGTTCCACCAGGGTTAATAAAATGTGCAAATATGTAAGACATGCCTTCTCTGCCAGCAAGCAATCCTCCATTACCTCCTGCTCCCAAAGACCATAACTGTGGTACTGTATCTACAATTGGCGTTGGAATTAAACCCGGAAACGAAGCGGTTATTTCTTCCTGACCACTCAAATAAGCCTTTAAATCCTTAACCTGTTGTTCGTATGACGAAATTCTACTCTTTCCGATGTTGAGTGCCGAGTGTGTGATTTTATTCCCACCCGGAGCTCTTCCAATACCAAGGTCAATCCTGCCAGGATACAAGGCCTCCAAAAGCTTCACGCCTTCTGCTACTTTGTATGCGCTGTAATGTTGCAGCATTACTCCTCCGGAACCGATGCGTATGTTTTGTGTATTGGCAGCAAGATGCATCATTAACATTTCGGGATTGCTTCCGGCTAAAGTCTGCATTCCATGATGCTCAGAAACCCAAAATCTTTTAAAACCCAATTTATCAGCAAGTTGAGCCAGTTTCGTGGTCGCAATTAATGCTTCTCTTGAATTACTCTTCTCATCGATAGGAGAATAATCTAATATGCTTAAATGAATCATAACTTTTTTTTTGCAAATTTAGCACCAAAAAAAAGCTGCCACAATAACGGCAAAACGATTCAGATACGGCATACTTATTCCCTATAACTATACCATTTATTTATCGGTTGTTTCTTTTTTTAGTTCAAGAAGTTTTCGGAAATGATCTCGATATTTATTTCCCCATTCTTCCATTGCGAGGGTTATTGGAAGTAAACAGGTACCAAATTCAGTAAGTGAATATTCGACCTTAAGAGGTAAAACAGGGTATATTTTTTTCTCAATAATACCATGTTCCTGAAGTTCGTTTAACTGAATATTGAGCGCACGCCTTGATGCAGCCGGCATTGCTCGTTGCAGATCACTTGGTCTAATAATACCTTCATGAATAAGATTGATCAAAGTAGGTTTCCATTTCCCGCCTATAATTTCGCTTGTAATCTCTAAACCACAGGAGTACTCTTTTTCAATTTTTCTCTCGTACATAAATCAAATTTATTTTAGTTTTCAGTTCAACTGCGTTTTCTTTAAACAGATTCAAATGCATTATTCTGGCCTATACAATGGCAATATTGCGTCTTTCACAAAGACTGAAAGTATCTAAATAACTATTGCAAAGATAATTATTACCGCCCAAAACAAACGCCTTTATTAAGTTTGAGAAAAACATCCTATTTGAAAGGAATTTCTGTGATATATTAGTATATTCGAAAAATATAAATTAAGGATTTTTTTAAAGACTAACACCTGCAAAAGCATCAATTTTTAAATTATGAAAATTAAAACCTTAAATGTTACCTTTATGGTAATCGCTTATTTAATTTCTATCCCGCTCCAAGGATTTTTTTGGGCAATTATAGGACTTAAAACACACTATCTTTTACTCTTGTTTTCTCATTTTATTTTCTTCTTTTTTTTAGTATACCTATTTACGGGCACCTTAATTATTGATTTCAACAACGACAAAGACACGCTTACATTGGAGTGGGATAAAAAACCTATCTATACTAAAATAGAAAACCAGGTCATTCTTCTATCCGAAATTAAAAGTTGGAAATTTTTTAATGGTCGTGGTGCTGACAGGTTAAAAATATACTTTAATAATGGCGAGTCCTTAATAATAGATTTTAATAATTTGATAGACCTTAGAGAAAATTCTAAAAAAGTAGACCAATTACTCTTTTTTCTAAATACTAAAAATTGTAGACAGCAATTGGCTTAGCTACTGTAACCCTAACCTTCAAAACCTTATAAAAAAACCACCCAAAACCATGTATCGTACCCCTATTACTCCTCCCATTTGCTTTTATAAACAAACAACGAATACATTTGTGAATCCTAAAAATTTACGATCTGTCTTTACCCTCTTATTGTTGTTTTTCTTCTCCTGTACTATTCAGGCGCAAAGCTTTGGTAAGACCATGAAGGATAGTTTAATGCTGTACAATAAAATGCTTTCGCAAAAACAAATGCAGGAGGATCTTAGAACTCTCCTTGCGATAAATGAAAAAGCAAATTCCGGTTTATACCAATACCGTTCTAAAAAACAAATAGACCATATTTACAACAGTGCCATTAAAAGTATTAAAAAGCCCATGAGCACTATCGAATTTTACAAAATAATGCTTCGTCTGTCTGATTATGAAGGAAGTTTACACAATTACACCATTCCTGATCTCGGTTTAATCAATTTTCTGAACAGACAAAAATCATTTTTCCCTTTTCCTCTGGTCTATATTAACGGACAAATTATTTTTGACGGTCAATCATCGGATATACCTCCCGGCTCAAGAATAAAAAGTATAAACGGAATAAATGACGTACAATTAATGCGCTCTTTCTACAAATATTATACAACAGATGGTCATCATGCTACCCAAAAATTATCGGCCAGCGTAAATAAATCGTTTGGGCTGAACTACCTGCTCGAATATGGTCTTTGTGATGAATTTGTTATAGAATACAGCGCACCAAAATCTGAATCTCTTAAAAAAACAGTGCTTCGCTCAGTAACGCTAAAGGAAAGAACAGCCAACCTTAAAAACAGGTTTAGTGCTCCGGTTACTGATTTACTAGATTATAAAAAACAGCCTCCCTATAGCTTTCGTATGATCAATCCGACCTTAGGTTTGTTGAATCTAAGATTTTTTGGTATGGCCTATGGATCAGACGATCCTAAGTTCAAACCGTATGTTCGATTTTTGGATAGCATTTTTACAGAACTGGACAAAAACAAAGTTGCTAATCTAATCATTGATGTTAGAAATAATCCGGGAGGAAGTGATCCTAACTTTGAACAGCCTGTAATGTACCTCACCGATAAACCCTTCAAGGAAAATGTAAAGGCTACTATCATATTCGACCCTAATGTTTTACCTCTCGAAAAGTATTTTTGGGGTACCTCAACTTCAGAACGAATGGATAGTACTGCTCTAAAAGCAGGAAAAGAGTATCTAAAGTCACTGTATCCGGTTTTCGAAAACAAAACAAGCTTCCAGAACCAGAAATACAATCCGGTTTATCATCCTAAATCGCCGCTTTTTAAAGGCAAGCTTTATCTTTTGATTAATGAAAATGTGGCATCAGCTGCTTCCCATTTTGCTTCTCTGGTAAAAGCTTATGTGGATAATGTTACCATAGTAGGTCTGGAAACAGTTGGAGGTTATTACGTTCATAATGGACATTCACCATTGGTTTACGAACTTCCTAACTCAAAAGTAAAAACACAATTTTCAATTGTAAATGTCGTACAGGATGCACCTAAAAAAGAGAACCAGCCAGAAGGTCACGGTATTATGCCTGACTATGAAGTATGGCCTTCTTTAGACGACTTTTTTCAGCAAAAGGACACACAAATGGAATTTGTTCTTAAGCTTATTGCTAAATAGAAGCTTGATATCGTACGCGGATGAGACGGATTCGCCAAGGCGAAAACGCGGATTAATATGGATTTTTTTTATTTTTAGTAGATAAGCATATCGTTTTTTCAATAGCAATACTCATTGTTAAAACTGCTGATTTATTCGAATAAGTAAACAGGCAATTATGTTGGAGTTTGTCTCTATTCCAACGTAATTGCCTGTTTTGTTGTTTCCTTTAACTTTCTGGATGCAATTAGTTTTAACACATAGTTTTATGTATCCTTCCGGCTACTATTCCTGCGTACTTTGCGTAAACCTTTGTGATCTTTGCGGTTAAAAAACAGTCCAAAATCTACTATTCCGGACTGATAAATGGATAATACTTTTCGTCTATAATAGGTTCAATTCCAAAGAAATCATTCAGAACCGATTCGGCAGTACAAAAAGCACCTTCTACCCAGGCCTGATCATTAGAATAGGTTTCACCAACGATAAAAATATCGCAATCTGCTTTTGGAACGAGTTGTGAAGGTTTTCTAATTTTTCGTTGTACATCACCCAGATTATAGTGCGATTTATAGGCATGATATCCTGCATTAAAAGGAGGCAATGACCAGTCCATATATCTCGTTTCTAAAGGTTCGGGTACGGCCGAATAATCAGTCTGTGGTCCAAAATGTAATGCTGCCAGTTGCGAGCGAAGCATTTTGACCATTACCGGAGTGGCTAAACGAGGTCCTTCGAGCGTCTGGCAATCTCTGGACTCCGGAGTTTCGCGTGTTCCATGAGGGCCGAGTTCTAAAGCTTTCCAAAATGTGGTGTACTGAATGTCGTCATAACTGGCCAAAATACCATACACTTTTTCCCCTTTTTGATTGATGGCGTTATCACCAAAATAGACCACTTGTCGGATCGGCATATCGGTAATACTTGGGCCAATGGTATCTAATTCGGCTATAGCTGAGATTTGCTTTTCTTCTTTAAAAGTCAGACGTTCCTGAATCGCATTTTCTACCGCAGCTATAAAACTGGCCTTATCGTTAAACGATGTCGCGATAATAACCGGATTTTTTGCTGATTCTATTGCTTTCAGATAATTAGACGGAAATTTTTCTTTTTTCAGTTTAGCAATTCCTTCCTGCGTTAAAAAGTAACTGGTTAGTTTGGCAGGATAAGTTGGGCTTCCGGCTTCGGTTGTTCTCCACCATGGTGTAGTGAAAAACATCCCAATTTTATAGGAAGGTTCCATAATTACAGATTCCAGATAGAGCTGTACTTCTTCATGGTTTAATATGTCCTGACCTTCATCATCTGTATAACGTGTTGCCTGAGCTACCAGTTCAATGGATGCGCGAGGCATGGCAAGAAACGCAGCATCACATATTTTACTATCGGCAAGTTTATCAGGAGTTGCACGTTTTGCGGTAGTAAAACGAATCCCTGCCTTAGTATGCAGAATCGAACGCAATCGGGTATCCGGAAAATAATTCAGCGTAATTCCTTTTTGTTTGGCTAGTTTTTCAACTTCATCGAATAAGGCAACAAATAAGCTGGAATATCCTTTTACCAGCGTTTTATATTCTGTTCCCGGCGTAAACTCGTCATTAACATTAAACGACTGGGCACTATGACTATTTACTACATTGGAGCTATAGCCGTTACCATCTGCCAGATAGCCAAATCCTTCTTGTCCAAGTCTGTCATAAGCAAGATTCCAATATCCAATATCCTTTAGTAAATCTCCTCTTTGAAAGATGGAACTGTCCGGCATGTCAATCTCGATCTTTCCATTCTCATAAAACTTACACCATTCTCTACGGGTAACAGGACCTGACGTTGCTGTAATTGCTACAGATTGTATGGTGGTGAATCCGTCATCCGGCGGAGCATCTTCACCATAATTATTAGTAAAATAAGGAGCCGGCTGATTCGAATTAACATCTGAGACATACATGTTCTTGGTACGCAAAGACATTAAAGGATCAGCTGATTCGTTAAATTCAACTGAATCTTTCTTTAAATCCAGTTTCTCTATCGTTTTTGTGACTACACGATGTCCTGCTCCTTGTGGAGTGCCGTCCCAATATGAATATCGCATACCGCCCAATTCCAGATACGAATTGTCTTTGTTGTCTTTATAATGCCACGTACAAACGCGTGCTCCCGCCTCTCTGGTTCCCGGATTTTTTTTAGAAAAATCATATTTTCCCCAGTCGTAAAGTTCTAATACATCGCCTTTAACCAGCATTTTTTCATTTTTGTCGCGTTTGGATTTCCCATCCAATAATCTCCACGCTGTATAGAGTCCGGCGGCACCGGCTCCAAAAATAGAGTATGTTTTCTTGGTCATGATTTTATTTTTTTAATTTTTTTATTGCTTTTCATTAGTTGTTTTACTCATTCCCCAGCCTTTCCATTTGCTGTGCCAGATCTTTTTGAGGAATTACAATTTCTACCAGAGTTGGCAGATCTGTTTTTTGTTTCAGTTTAAGAAGTACTTCGTCTAATTCTTTGACGGTTTTAGCACGGTAGCTCTTTGCTCCAAATGCTTTGGCAAGTGCCTGATAGTCCCAATTTGGAAGAATATCAAATTCATCAAACTTATGAGACGAACCTTCTTTAAATGAGTCCATGTCTACATATACCTGCTCTATAGCATAAACGCCATTGCTCATCACGAAGATTACAGAGTTGATGTTGTATTTTACCAGGGTCGAAAGTGACTGTGCCACCATCATAAAACCACCGTCACCCGCGATAGTCCATGCTTGTTTACCACTTCCTAACTGAGCTCCGGAAGCAGCACCGGTTTCAAAACCAATACACTGCCAGGCAGCGGA
Source organism: Flavobacterium collinsii (assembly GCF_946903285.1). Lineage (GTDB taxonomy): Bacteria > Bacteroidota > Bacteroidia > Flavobacteriales > Flavobacteriaceae > Flavobacterium > Flavobacterium collinsii. Next base: position 2,179,093 of record NZ_OX336425.1, on the reverse strand, counting down.
AGAAATAAAGGCATTCTTAGATAATCCGTACATATTGGTGGCTACGTACATAGACGAGCTGACCCCAAAAGTGAACACGATATCGTCCAGCATTTTTTGTTTTTCCAGAAAATAAGTGGCTCTCTCAAAAAAGCGGTTAAATGTTATCACTTCAGGAGTTTTATCATATTTTGGGTCTGAATTAGATCGCCATGGTTCCGGAAATTTTGGCTGAGCCGGAGCTATTGCTTTTAAAGGATATCCAGAAGCTTTTTTAAAGCGTTCGGTTAGCCCTTCGATAAAGTCTTTCAGCGTTACACCACTATAAGTAAAATAACCAACCCGCATTTCCTGCGTGGTCGCCTGAATCATATTCGAAAACTTATTTTCTACCAGCCATAAATAGTCATCGGTGATAATCGTTCCTAAAGACAAAATACAGTCGGAAGCTTCGACTATTTTAATCACTTCGGGTATTGAAGCCTGATCGGAATAGGTCCCAATAAATTTATCTCCTTTTTCATCCAAAACCGTTTTCCCGAGTGAAGTTGTGGTATACAACATTCCACTTGCTTTAATAAGTTCTTCTAACTGTTTTGTTAAATTATGTCGCAAAAGTTCTACTCCCGCAAAAATCAAAGGTGTTTTTGACTGGCTAATTTGTGTCCAGGCCTGAGAAACAGCATTCTCAAGTTCTGCAGCTTCACTTTTTATAATTTGAGGTTCTAATTTTTTGCCGGAAGGTTTCGGGCAAGGTTCGCCCCACACCTCTTTATAACATGCAATATATACAGGACGCTGATGTGTAAGTGCTGCAATAATTAATTTATCGATTTTTTCAGGGGCATCTACAGAACTGCTCAGGGTTTCAGCCGCAACGGTCACTCTTTCAAAAATTTCCTGATCGGCATTGAGGTTACCAGTCGAGTGATGGTAAAGCACATTATACATACTTCCTATTTGCCTTGCATCTGCTCCAGGTGTAGCACTAATTACAACCACAGGGCTACGCTCGACGTAAGCTCCGGCAATAGCATTCAATGCACTATAAGTACTTACTCCATATTGCAGAGATACCGCCCCCAAGCCTCGGGTACGTGCGTAAGCATCGGCCGCATAAGAAGCATCTAATTCGTTTGAAGTTCCAATCGTTTTAATTCCCTCAAAATCTTCCAGAGCCTGTGTAAAATGTTTTACATAGTCGCCCGGAATCTGAAAGATCTCGGTAACATTTAATTGTTTGAGTCGGGTGAGCAGATAATCTGCAACTGTAAAATCTTTTGTAGGTTTCATTTTTTTGCTATTCTAAATTAGGAGTTGTTTTTGTTTTGGTAGTAGCGGTCTTCGCTTTTATTCTTTTAAAGCTATCTCCGGTTTTTATTTCATTATAAAATTACCAGTCTGCCAGAATTCAAATCAAAAAAAAGGTATGAGTGGCGAATTTTTATCCATGAGAAACCCAAATAACAGTATGAGGTCATTTTTGTATGTTGAGGCAGCTTTGAATGGTCTGCTTCAAATATTTTCAGGTCTTTTTGAAACTAAAAAGTGCTGCACGGCTCCATAACAAAAACATATCACACTGTAAAACAAACAAATAGACTTAAAAAACAAGCTTTTTTGCCTTTTCCATATTAAAACTTTAATAGTATTTGAAAATTCTGACGTTTCTTTTTTCTGAAAAAATGAAATCAAATCTCAACATAACAGTTAAGTAACTGAAAATTAACCATTTATAAAACTAAAAGTTATTTAAAAAAAGGTATTTTTACGCTGTTTTGATATCCTAATGTTTTTCTAACTTAGATCTTCTATAAGCCCTAGTTTTAAGTACAAATCTAAATTTAAGCCGGGAAACACTTCTTTTTACCTTTCAATCTGCGCCTCAGAGCTATCTCTTTTTAGCCTATTTATACAGTTTTTCTACAAGCGAAATATCACGAAAAAAAGCCAAAAACATCAGTACTGCTTTTAAAAAGGCAGAGATTTGAATTGCCCTTTCTTAACGAATTTCAAAATATATTAAAACTTTCCACAAGATGATTTTTGAAGTTATTCAGATAATTACAGAACAAGTCAACAACTACCTCGAAGAAATCGGGTTGGAAAAAACGATTGTGCCTGAAAATATTGCTTTTTTAGAGTCACAAAATGAAGCCATAGGTACCAATTTAGATGATAAAGTAGCGCTTACCCTCATCAACTTAGATCAGGAAGCTACTTTAAAAAACTTTCCCAACCATATTGTCGAAAGCACTAAAACAGTTTATCGAAACAGTGTTATCAACTTAAATCTGTATTTGCTTTTTAGTGCCAACAGAACGGCGTACATCAATTCTCTTAATGATATTTCGAAAATCATTGCCTTTTTTCAGGGAAAAAACCTGTTTACACAAGCCAATACAATTTACAACAGAAATAATGTTGCCATGGCCAATATTGACAACTTCAGATTTACGGTGGAACTCTATACTCCCACTTTTGAGGAACTGAATTACATCTGGGGAACTCTGGGTGGCAAACAGCTCCCTTCGGCTTTATACAAAGTAAGCATGATACAAATCGAACGCAATATTGCACAAAGCGAAGGACCGCTTATCAGTAAAATTAAAGGTCTAACCAAAACAAGCGAACAATCATGAGTTTTAATGTTATATATGGATTGTTATTTGAAGTAACTTTTTTTCACAACTATTTCCTGAATAGCGGTGAAAGCAGCTTTGCCGGCATGTCAGCTGATGATAAAGAAAAAATGCTGCAAAAATTCAGCATTGATTCCTTTATCTCTATTACACCAACTTTGGAAACTCAAACTGTACTTAGAAACTACAAAATGATATTCAAAAAAAACAAAACGGGTTTCAATATCTATATTAAAGTCAAAGAAACAAATGACATTGATCCTTTCATAAAAGTCCCTGCAGATTTGAATCTGAACTTTATGATTTCTATCAACGACTATCAGTTTGAGAATTATACCGATCTCGCTTTTACAACCGATCAGTTATTTCTGTTTAGCAACGTCAAACCATCAAGCGAACCGGTTACGTTTGAATATTTACCTAAAATAAACGACAACAAACTAATTTCCAATGCCTATTTAGTCTCTAAAGAAACCTCTGCTAATTTAATTTCGACCCTACAGTCGTTTGAAAAACCAGGTGTTTTTGGACTTATTTCGCTGCAACTGCAAGGCGATAATGTATCAGAGAATATTGTAGACAGTACGGGGCAAATAGTAAGTCCAAATTTTAAAATTCATTTTGACAATCGAAAAACACTTTGGAAATATATCAACCGTAAAGCTGCAACTCAGATCGAAACCAATACTGCAAAACCATTAACACTTTCCGGTTTTGTCGAAATTGACCCACTTACCGATTTTACACCGGCAGAACCGGTAAACAGCCACTACCCTAATCCATCTGTAAAATCAATAACAAAATTCAATGGTGATTACTACTCAGAAATATTTATTTAATAATTAAAAACAATTAATCATGGCAACAACTTACAAAACACCCGGGGTATATGTCGAGGAGATCGTAAAATTTCCTCCTTCCGTTGCCCAGGTAGAAACAGCGATTCCCGCTTTTATTGGTTATACAGAAAAAGCGACAAACAAGATTAATGGAGATTTGAAATTAAAACCAACCAGAATTACCTCTCTTCTGGAATACGAACGCTTTTTCGGCTTTGCAAAACCAGAAACCACCATTAGTATAACAATTAATGATGTTTCGACAGACAGTGGAGATACTCGTTCTATTATTGTAGATCAGCCCACTTCAAAACAGCCCTTTTTGATGTATTATTCTCTGCAATTATTCTTTGCAAATGGTGGTGGTCCCTGCTACATTGTTTCGGTAGGTCGCTATGGAGATGATTTAGATGATGCAGATTCAGCTGTTACGACAATTAACAACAGCACTGCACTGAATAACGGATTATTGGAAATCGAAAAAGTAGACGAACCAACTTTACTTTTGTTTCCGGACGCTACAAACGTATCCGGAATAACAATTACGGATTTCTACGGCTTATACAACAATGCTTTAACGCAATGTAAAAATCTTCAGGACAGATTCACTTTAATTGATACGTTAAATTATGACGCGACAAGTCCGACAGATACCAATGTAGACGATTTAAGAAACGAAATTAGTTCTGAAAAAGATACCATTAAATACGGAGCTGTTTATTATCCACACTTGGAAACGATTCTGGATTATGCTTTTGATGCCAGTAGAATTACTTTAAAACACTATTCTTATACCGCAAAAGCATATGACAAAATCGCTGCAGGATTAGTCCCTATAGAAGACCCTGCGACCGGAATTACTGCTACGGTAACCAAATTAATTAGTGAACCAGTTGCGGGTGATATCGCCGGTCAGTATAGTGATTTGTTTTTACAGATGTACAGCAATAATGCCACTGGTTTTGATTTAGGCGGAACCTTTGTGAGCAATCCAACCAAAAAAACGGCTTTCTTAAACAAGCTAAACCCTTTACTGGCTTCTCTTCAGGAATTATCTGCATTGAGAAATTCGTTGAATGATGAAGCCAATGCAGCCATCAGCACCATCTCAGATGAAGATCCGGGAATTGCGAATACGATCTCTACTACCCTGAATACTTTCAATTTAATTTTTACAGCTACCAATAAAATTGATTCTGTCTATAAAAACTTAATCGCATTAAAGAAAAAAATTCAGGATGAAAACATTACAGCTAAACTGCTAAAAATTATATCTACTGACGCTGTGAGTTTTGACAAGGAACTAAAAAAACTGGTTATCTATACACCGCTGAATGTTCAAACAGGAATTAGCGGACTTACCAATAACTTTTCGGGTATTGCTGCTGCACTTACTGCACTATTAAATGCCATTAAATCTGTTGATGGAAAAGATTTGAATAACGGAGAACTAAACGGCAGAAAATTAAGTGCTCTTGAGGCCGTTGACAATGCCACTTACAATAAAATTCTTACCGAGATCTATAACCTGCCAATAACACTTCCGCCAAGTTCTGCTATTGCCGGAGTTTATGCCCGAGTAGATAAAGACAGAGGGGTATGGAAAGCTCCTGCCAATGTAAGTCTGAACTATGTGATAAAACCAACCGTTAAAATCACCAACACCATTCAGGACAACTTAAATGTGGATACCGTTGCGGGTAAATCTGTCAATGCAATCAGAAGTTTTACAGGAAAAGGAACTCTTGTTTGGGGATCCAGAACACTGGCAGGAAACGATAACGAATGGCGTTATGTTCCGGTTCGACGTTTCTTTAATATGGCCGAAGAATCCATCAAAAAAGCGACCGAACAATTTGTATTTGAGCCTAACGACGCGAATACCTGGATACGAGTAAGAGCTATGATCGAAAATTTCCTGATTCTTCAATGGAGAGCCGGAGCATTGGCCGGAGCCAAACCTGAACAGGCTTTTTATGTTAGAATCGGACTGGGACAAACCATGTCGGCAATAGATATTCTTGAAGGCCGAATGATTATCGAAATCGGAATGGCAGTAGTTCGTCCGGCAGAATTCATCATACTTCGTTTTTCTCACAAAATGCAGGAATCTTAATTAAATATCAACATTAAAAAAATATAAATCATGAGCTATCCGCTATCAAAGTTTCATTTCTCAGTTGACTGGGGTGGAACAAAAATAGGATTTACAGAAGTTTCGGGATTAGATGTAGAAACTGAGGTTATTGAATACCGTCAGGGAGCAAGTCCCGAGTATAGTAAGATCAAAATGCCAGGCATGCAGAAATTCTCCAACATCACACTGAAAAGGGGAACTTTTAAAAGTGATAATGAGTATTATGCCTGGTGGAATACGGTAAAACTAAACACCATAGAAAGAAGGGACATTACCATCAAGTTACTGGACGAAGAACACAATCCTGTAGTAACCTGGAAAGTAAAAAATGCATGGCCTACCAAAATTCAGTCGACCGATTTAAAAGCCGACGGAAATGAAGTAGCGATTGAATCTATGGAATTGGTTCACGAAGGTTTATCCATCCAAAATGACTAATCATGGCTAATTATTATCCACCTGTCGGTTTTCATTTTTTAGTGGAGTTCCAGGGGCTTGGTTCAAAAGAAAAGGACCATCAGTTTCAATCGGTCTCCGGCTTGTCCGTCGATATCGAAACCGAGGAAATTGCCGAGGGTGGAGAAAACAGATTCAAGCACAAACTTCCGGTAAAGACAAAATATCCAAACCTGACTTTAAAGAGAGGAATACTGATTGATTCTGTGGTTATTGACTGGTGCAGGGATGCCATCGAAAATTTTTCATTCAAACCTGTAAACCTGACTGTCAAACTTCTCAATTCGGAACATAAACCTTTGGTTTCATGGAATGTGGTTCACGCCTATCCTGTAAAATGGTCGGTTGAAGATTTTAATGCTGAAGAAAGTAAGCTCGTTATCGAAAATTTTGAGCTTACCTACAATTATTTCACCGTAATCAAAAGTTAATTATGCCCATAGAGATAAAAGAGCTTCACATTAAAATAAACGTGAACGAAGGATCTAAACCGGCAGCTTCTCCCAGTGCTCCAAAAAGCAAGGGTGAAGATCCGGTAGCGGAATGTGTCGAACAGGTATTGAAAATCATCGAACGCAAAAAAGAGCGATAAATCATGGCAGGAGAACTCGAAAAATTAAAAGTTGTTGCTTACAGTGACCCGCAATTTAACAACAAAATTGCCGATGGTAAATTTTCTACACTAATGAACCCGGAAAAATATACCTATCACTATAAGATTGAGAAAGATGAAACTCAGGCGTCCGGAACGAGTACAGTGTCTCCTAAGTTCAACAAAAAACTACCGGAAAATCTGGAACTCGATTTTGTTTTTGACCGATCCGGAGTAATCGACGGCTCTCCAAGTGTGAACAAGGGGATCATTGACGACATTGAAAAATTTAAAAAAGTCATTTTAGATTACAATGGAGACGAGCACAAACCCAATTACCTGATTATTTCCTGGGGAACATTGCTTTTCAAAGGGGCTTTAACCGAAATGGATATAGAGTTCAAACTCTTTAAACCGGACGGAACTCCAATCAGAGCCATTGCAAAAGCAAAATTTCAGGGTTTTGTCGAAGATAAACTAAGAGCAGCAAAAGAGAACAATAAATCTCCGGATCTGACTCATTACAGAATTGTAAAAGAAGGTGATACCCTGCCTTTGATGACCTTTTACATTTATGGGGATTCAAAGTATTATCTCGAAGTCGCCAGAGTCAATAACATTGTCAATTTCAGAAAATTAAAAACGGGGCAAAAACTATTTTTTCCTCCTTTACAAAAACAATCCTGATGAACAACAGCGGAGTCATACAGACCAGTAAAAGTGCCGATTTAGTAACGCATAAAATTTTAGTTGAAGGGGAAGAACTGTCTAAAACCTATCAGGTAAAAAGTATTGTGGTACAAAATGAGGTCAATCGGATTCCTATGGCTCAAATTGTTCTGACAGACGGAGAAGCTTCTGAAAGAGATTTCAAACTAAGCAATGAAGATTTATTGATTCCCGGGAAAAAAATCGAAATCACTGCGGGTTATCACAACGATGAAGAAACCATTTATAAAGGAATCATTATTAAACATGCTATTAAAATAAAAGGTGGTGCGTCTTTGCTGATTATCGAATGCAAGGATGAAGCGGTGAAACTTACAATTGGCAGAAAGAGCAAGTATTTTTATGATGTAAAAGACAGTGATGTTTTTGAAGAAATTATAGGCTCCTACGGGTTAGAAAAAAATGTCGAAGCTACTAATTTCAGTCATAAAGAACTCGTTCAGTACAATACTTCCGACTGGGATTTTATCGTTTCGAGAGCACAAGCCAATGGCAAGCTTTGTTTTGTAGAGAACGGAAAAATAACCGTCAGTAAACCCGATGTTACCTCAGCGACTGTTGAGACGGTAACTTTTGGAGCTTCTTTACTGGATTTTGATGCCGAAATTGATGCCCGAAATCAGTTTGCCAAAGTGTCTTCGTACAGCTGGGATTACACTAATCAGGAGCTGGTCGAAATTGAAGCAAGTGATCCTGGTGTGAGCCTGAACGGCAATCTTACGGCTTCTGATTTGTCTGAAACTATTGAACTTGAAAATCTGGAATTGCGTCACGGTGGTACCATTACCGAAGTTCAGTTACAGGATTGGGCCGATGCCAAATTACTGTTCCAGCAATTGTCTAAAATCCGCGGAAGAGCCAAATTTCAGGGGATTCCTGCCGTAAAACCGAATACAATCATCACGCTTGAAGGTGTTGGTGACCGCTTTAACGGAAAAGCCTACATCACCGGAGTTTTTCACGAACTGACGGAAGGAAACTGGACCATCGATGCTCAATTCGGATTAAATCCGGAGTGGTTCTCCGAAACTTACGACATTCATACGCCAACAGGTTCCGGAATCATCCCGGCCATAAAAGGACTTCATGCCGGAATTGTAACGCAGCTCGAAGGCGACCCCAATGGAGAAGACCGGATTCTGGTAAAAATTCCCATCATCAACAACGAAGAACAGGGAATTTGGTGCCGGGTAGCTTCGCCAGATGCAGGGGAAAACAGAGGTGTGTTTTTTAGACCCGAAATAGAAGATGAAGTTATTATTGGTTTCGTCAACGAGGACCCAAACAACGCCATCGTTTTAGGAATGCTCCACAGCAGCGGAAAACCTGCTCCGATCACAGCTTCTGACGACAATCACAAAAAAGGAATTGTCACCCGAAGTGAAATGAAAGTAATGTTTGATGACGAAAAAAAGTCAATCGGAATTGAAACTCCTGCAGGCAAAAAAATAACCCTTGATGAAGATAAAGGTGTTATCGTTATTGAAGATGAAAATTCGAATGTGATTACCATTGACAGTAAGGGGATCAAAATGGAAAGTGCCGGAAACATTGAAATAGTCGCATCAGGCGATGTTAAAATAGAGGGAACCAATGTATCCTTAAAAGCCACAGCGCAATTTAAAGCGGAAGGAAGTGCCGGCGCAGAATTATCCTCCGGCGCAGTAGCCATTGTAAAAGGAAGCATCGTACAAATAAATTAAAATCATGGGAGCACCAGCCGCCAGAATTACAGATATGCACGTTTGCCCGATGGTTACCGGAACGGTTCCGCATGTAGGAGGGCCTATCTTACCTGCCGGTTCGCCAACCGTATTAATTGGCGGAGTTCCGGCCGCATGTGTCGGAGACATGGCTACCTGCACAGGTCCTCCTGATACCATTGCTGCAGGTTCGTCGACCGTTTTGATTGGAGGAAAACCTGCCGCACGAATGGGTGATTCAACCGCGCATGGCGGTACAATAGTAGCCGGATTAGCAACCGTTTTAATTGGTTAATTATGGAAACAGAACAAGCCTTTTTGGGAACCGGATGGAGTTTCCCTCCGGAATTTAAAAAAACAACTAAAGCTGCAGTAATGATTTCTGACGAAGAAGACATTAAGAGCAGTCTGGAAATTTTATTGTCAACCAAAATAGGAGAACGCATTATGCTTCCTCAATACGGCTGCAATGTCGATGAACTCCTTTTTGATCCTTTAAGCACAACCTTAAAAACCTATGTGGCTGAACTAATAAGAACCGCCATTTTGTACCACGAACCCCGAATTGATGTAGAAAAAATCGACATCAGCCAGGGAGATGATCTAAATGGTGAATTGTTAGTGGCTTTAGATTATAAAGTAAGAGCTACCAATTCCAGAACTAATATGGTATATCCTTTCTACAAACAAGAAGGAACTAATATTTAAGAATATTATGTGTAACAACAGCGACCATACAAACGATATAGTATTTAAAAGAAATGGCACCGATCAGGGCGACCGCCTGAACAGTATTCTTGATCCTGGCAATTTAAAACTCCATGACTTTGATATTGAAGACTGGTTTCTTTTTACCTATAACTTTGCCAAACAAGTAAAGTTTTTTGAAACGACCAACAGCAAAAAAGCATCCGGTGACTGGCAGGTGATTTTTGATCATTTTGGTTTTTCACAAACTGACATTCCTTTCAGAAAAGACAAAACCTATGCTACGCTAAAACAAAGCATTTCAGAAATACTGCGCAATATTGAGTTTGAAGGTACTCTAACGCCGCATATGACTCTTTTTATATGTTTCTTAAAGCTGTTGGAATTATCTAAAGCACGCTTTAATTTAATCACCAAAAAACACCTTGATTTCTTTTATAAAGATATTTTACAAATCGAAAAGCTTCCTGCAAAAGCAGATCAGGTATATGTTATTTTTGAATTAGCCAAAAAAAGTACCGAAGAACAAATTGCAGCGCAAACTCAGTTAGATGCCGGAAAAGATGCACAGGGCAACAAGCTCATTTATAAAACTACTGAAGAACTAATTGCCAATAAAGCTCAGATTACAGCCCTTAAAAGTGTTTACAACGATATTAAATTAGGCCAAATCAAAGTAAGTCAGGTGGCAAATTCTCTTGACGGACAAGGAGAAAGTCTGAAAGAAGAATACAAATACTGGCTGCCATTTGGCTATACGTCTAATGAAGAAAAATATACCGAACTCAAAGCCGCCAGACTTGGCTTTGCCATCGCTTCCCCTTTATTGCAATTAAAAGAAGGAGAAAGAAATATTGATATTACCATCACCTTCAATGAAGTCTTTGATTTTACCATCGAACCCTTCACCGAACCAATCACGGTCAATGACCTTGCAGAGAATATCAGTATTTTTTGCAGCGGTGAAAAAGATTGGCTTGGTCCTTTCAGAATTAGTGAAGCCGCTGCCACCTCCGGTATTTTAGGAAATCAATTGCGATTGGTCTTTCAGATTTCAAAAGATACTCCTTCCATTGTCAATTACGATCAAAAAAAACTGGGAGAATCTTTCACAGATACCGACCCCATTATCCGTTTTTTAATTCATACCGAAGATAAGAAAGGACATTATTTGTTTAGAAATCTGGTTACCAAAACCATCAGTACCCTAAATATAAAAGTAGATGTTAAAGATGTCAAATCTTTGTTATTGGAAAGCGATACGGGTGTATTAAATGTGGCCAAACCTTTCTATCCGTTTACCACACAGCCTACCAGCGGTTCTGTCTTTTTGATTAATTATCCGGAGATCTTTTCGAAAAAATGGAAAAATATAGATGTCAAAATAAATTGGAAAAACACACCCAAATCTTTTAAAACACATTACAAAGCATACAAAACGAAATATCTTGATACCACAATAAGCCAGACTCTTTTTCTTAGCGGAATGTTTCTGGAACAAGTTGTAGAAGAAGTTGCTGTAAATCAGCCTGAAGATCCACAACCCACAGTCGATGCTGTTGTAATAAATACTCCGCCAAGAAGTATTCCGATTCTAAACACAAAAGACTCCGATCTAATTGTAGAATCAGATGAATATTTTAAAGGTACTGTATCGATACTAAACAAAGAAAACTGGGAAAGCAAAAGTACCAACACTGTTTTGTTTACTCTAAAAGATGCCTCTTATGTAACGGAATTCTCTCTGGCAGGAAACAGTTATGATGTCGATAAAAGCGGTCCGATCCGATTGACATTGAACCAGTCGTTATTGCACTCCTTGTATCCGAAAATATATACGCTCGCCATCATGAGCAAAAATCCGGAAACACTGATTCCGAACGAAGCTTACACTCCATTTATCGAAACGATCAGTTTGAATTATACGGCAGAGGAAACCGCCGATTTTACCCATCAAACGGAGACAGAATATCAGGCTGAACGAATAAAATTATTTCAAGAAGCCCCTTTTGGTCAAAGTAAAGAACATTCTTATTTGAAGAATCTGGCCAGACAAAAAGGAGTTGTTGACGCTAATGCAGCTATTACAAGCCGCTTGGTTCCTGATTATTGTAATGGAGGTGAATTTTACATAGGCCTTGAAGAAGCAGAAAACTTACAACAGATTACCTTATTGATCCAACTACTGGAAGGAAGCGAAAATCCGCTTGCTAAATCCTTTGTCGGAAGAGAAAAAATAGAATGGTTTATACTCTGTGACAATCATTGGAAAAATATTGAAAATGAGATTCTGGGCAATTCAACAGATAATTTTTTAAAGTCAGGAATCCTGAAATTTGCTATTCCGAAACAAGCAACCAAAAACAATACTTTATTTCCGGATAACCTGATTTGGGTAAGGGCTAAAATGCATAAAGCCTATGATGCGATTTGCAAAGTAATCGACATCAAAACACAGGTGGTCACTGCCGAATTTTTTAACAACGGTAATGATTTGTCGCATTTAGAAAAGGGACTGCCTGCCGAAACCATTTCTAAACTTATTACCCGAATAACACAGGTTAAAAGTGTCGAGCAGCCTTTTAATTCTTTTAACGGAAAAGCACTGGAATCAGATGAGACCTATTACAAACGTGTAAGCGAACGTCTGCGTCATAAAAACAGAGCGATCACACTCTGGGATTACGAACATCTTATTCTTCAGGAATTTCCTCAGGTTTTCAGAGTAAAATGCCTCAATCATACCAATAATGAGACCGAGTCTTTTCTCTCACCCGGAGATGTGACCCTTATAGTCGTTCCGGATATTATAAACAAAAACGTATTTGATCTTTATGAACCCAGAGTAAATACAGCAACTTTAAATAAAATTCGGCATTATGTCAGTGGTTTAAACAGTATGCATGTAGAAGCTTCTGTCATTAATCCGGAATACGAAAAGGTAATTATAAAACTAAATGTCAAGTTCTACCCCGAATACGATGAGAATTTCTATAAGAAACAGCTTAATCAGGACATTACGAAATTCTTATCTCCATGGGCATTTGACACCACTCAGGACATCCTTTTTGGAATTGAATTGCACCGAAGTACTATAATTGATTACATCGAAAAATTATACTATGTCGACTATCTGGCAGAACTGGAAATGGCCAAGCTCAAAGACAATACAGAATCTGAAAATCCAAGCGATCCGGCTTATCTGGCAACGCTCGAATTTTTATCGGTCTTGTCACCGTCTAATCCAAAACGCATTTTGGTATCGGTAAAAAATCATATCATTTCGACAGAGATAAAAACTTGCAAAATATCTAATACTCAATCTGAAGAGACATGTCAATATTAAATCCAAATAGTACAATTCCGAAAAAGGTTGCTACCGAAGATGACCTGGATTTTTTCTATCTCAGAAAAAAAGGTATTGAGTATATCGAACAGCTCGGAGGCAAATTATGGACCGATTTTAATTCGCATGATCCCGGTATTACCATGCTGGAAATGCTTTGTTATGCCGTAACCGATCTTGGCATGCGGATCAATCTGCCTATCGAAAACGTTTTGGCCTCTGATGTGAAAGAAAAAGATATTCCATCACAGTTTTTTAAAGCCTCGGAAGTACTGCCTACAAGTCCGGTTACAGCCCTGGATTACAGAAAACTGTTTATTGATATTGATGGAGTTAAAAATTGCTGGCCGGCGAAACACAAAAAAACAGTGTATGTCAATTGTAAAGACGAACAGCTTTCCTATAATTATAAGGATTTTAATGAGCTTCCGAGAGGGTTTAAAAAACAGTTTCAACTTAAAGGATTGTATGATCTTTATGTCGATTTTGAGAGCCGAAAACTGTCTGATATTAATGCCGTCAAAGACAAAATCAGAAAAAAATACCACGCCAACAGAAACCTGTGCGAAGACCTCATCAATATTATAAAAGTTGAAGAATACCCTATAAAAATATGTACCAGCATTGAGATCGACACTCAGGCCGACGAAGAAATGGTTCATGCCCTTGTACTAAGTGCACTCGATGGTTATTTGTCGACTACCGTTAATTTTTATTCCGTTAAGCAAATGATGGACAAAGGATATTCCTCCTTAGAAATATTTGACGGTCCGGTTTTAGAAAGTGGTTTTATCGATACCAAAGAATTAATCGAAGCCGAACTGACCAGTGAAGTCCGATTATCAGATATTATAAAACTGATTATGAATGTGCCGGGAGTACTCACCATCAAAGATATTTCTCTGGGGAATTGCGGTGACAATGAAACTGAGGGAAATCAATGGCTACTTTGTCTGGAGGAATACCAAAAACCGGTCATTTGTTATAAAAGTGTTTTCAATTACAATAAAGGCGTATTGCCACTAAATATTAATAAAACACAGGTAGCTCTATATCTGGAGGAAATTAATGCCGAGAAAGATAAAGCGACCGATTATGCCAGCAAACATAAAGAGCTGAAAATACCTAACGGCAGCTACTTAAAACCAGACAGCTATACTACCATACAAAACGATTTCCCGGACACTTACGGTATCGGGGAAGCCGGTTTGCCAACTCGGGCCACAGTCGCCCGACAGTCTCAGGCCAAACAGCTTAAAGGGTATCTTTTATTCTTTGATCAGATTCTCGCCAGTTACTTTAAACATTTAGGAAAGGTTAACGAAATCCTTTCGGTAAGCGGGAATCTTACCAAGACTTTCTTTACTCAGGCGGTAAAGGACATCGAAGGTTTTAGTGATCTGGTAACGGACTATCCGGAACACAATGATGATTATCTGACCGAAATTCTTTTTAAACAGCTGGATAATAATATCGAGAGAAGAAATAACATACTGGATCATCTTTTAGGGCGTTTTGCAGAACGTTTTTCCGAATATGTTTTTATCAATAAAAGCATCTATGGCAGTGCTACCGACGAAGTAGTCCTGAAAAACAAAGAAGACTTTTTGAAAGACTATAAAATCGTAAGCAAAAACCGCGGTACTTCTTTTAATTACTACCAGCAGCTGAACAGTAATTTGTGGGATACCAACAATGTTTCGGGTGTGAAGAAGAGACTTGCCAGACTTTTGGGGATTAAAAATTACAATAGAAGACATCTCTCTGATTCATTTGTTGATCTCTATCATTTTATTGATTCAGACAATCAGCTGGTGTATCGATGGAGAGTCAGAGACGACAAACACAAAATTGTGCTCTCTGCTACAACAGAGTATTATGATACTTCTACAGCAAACCGGGAATTGTATTTTGCCATCCTGCAAATCATCCAAACCAGAGAATATAATGTCGAAGAAGCTTTTAAAAAAGGAATTTCAGATCCGCAGGTTATCGATAACATTCAGATCCATCGGTCTCCTTCCGGCAAATATTCTTATGACATCATTAATCCGTTAATTACAGATGTAAACAACAAGGACAGGATTATCGCCAAACGCTATACGTATTACAGTTCCCTGCAAAAAGTAAAACAGTCTATTCTCGATTTAATCCATTTTATGAAAGAGGTATTTACAGAGGAAGGAATGTTTATCGTTGAACATATGATGCTTCGTCCCGATGTAAATCTCACGACTGTAAATCCGGAAACCTTTTTACCCATTTGTACAGACCAATGCAAAAGCTGTGAGCCTTTGGACCCTTACTCCTATCGCGTAAGCATTATACTGCCCGGATACACCTTGCGCTTTGCCAATATCGATTTTAGAAATTATATCGAAAAAGTTATTAAAGAAGAATTACCGGCACATGTTCTGGCAAAAATCTGCTGGATCGGACATCGGGAAAATGAAATTGAAAATCCGGCAGAAAACGAACTTCTACAGTTTGAGAATTCATACAAGGAATATTTATTTGCTAAAACCTCACTGAACCAGGAACAACCGGAAACAGAACTGATACAACTTATTAAGTCCATATCAGGCCTTAGCAATTTATATCCTACAGGAAGGCTATTTGATTGCAGCGACGAAAACGAAAATCAATTCGAGAAAATAATACTGGGAAAAACAAATTTAGGATCACTATAAATACCATTCAAAATGTTAGTAAAACTTTCAACCATAACAACACTGTACCGAAGATTCACCAAAAATCAGGTACTAACAGAAGGACATCTTAACGAGATTGTAGATTATTTTGATGATCAGGATCGTATTTCCAGAATTGGTCTTAGTGGTGTCGGCATCATTTGCGGATTTAAGGTTTCATACAGCCCCGTTTCAAAAGACATTACCATAACACAAGGCAGTGGTATCACGACCGACGGTGATCTTATACAGTTGTACAAGTCTACTCCAAACGGCGGAAAAATTATTGATTTTGAAAGTAAACAGTACACTCATTATAAAGTATACGACAACAAAAAAGCTGCTTACAAACCTTATTTTTACGATGGTACAAAACAGCTTGATATCTTCGAACTTTTAACTGCCGAACAGCAACTTACCGAAAGTGCCAATACTTATCCAATATATTATTTTAAAAAAAATACAGGATTAGAGGTAACCGATGCTGTCGTTCTTTTGTATATCGAATCTTATGAAAAAGATTCCGATCTCTGTGTCAGTCTCTCCTGCGACAATCAAGGACTGGAAATTATCGGTAATCACAAAGCCTTACTGGTAAGTAAAACCGTTGCGGCGCAGATAAACAGTCATGATAAGATCATAAGCAAAATCAAATTCTCTAACCTGTATTACAAACTCCCGGAACTGATTTCTAACCGCATTGTATTACAGCCCGAAGATTTTAGCAGTTATTACGAAATCAAGAGGAAATTCACCAATGGTCTGTTCCGAAACAATGTAGTGGCCAGACTGCGAGACGGTTTTGAAATACTATTAACCGCATTAGAAATGCCTGTCATACTGGATTCTATTAAAAAGAATCTGGCTTCCCTGTACAGTTTTGATGAAAAAAATGCCCCTCCTGATTTTCAGTATCGATACGATCTGCTCAACGATTTAATTGATACTTACAATGAGATCAGGCTTTTATTATCAAATATGGACTATGATTTTTGCTTTCCGGACATCAAATCATTCCCCAAACACTTAATGCTGGGAGAAGTGCAAAAAAGCGGTCCTTGTTTTGAATACCGACATTCTTTTTACAAATCACCGTTGCTCACGGGACAGAACCTTAGCACCTGTAATGATTGTCTGCCATTTGACACGCTTAACGAACCCGGGAAGAAAGACACCATTAACGAATTTATTGTCGATTTAGAAGGTAAAGAAATTACAATCTGTTATGGAAAAAATACAGATTTACAGCAATTGTACAGTCTGATAAAACGCTGCGTACAATTATTAGCGAATTACAATGTAAACTATACTTATATAAAAATCACTCCTAGTTTTGAATTGGGTTCGCTTGGTAAAAAAGCAATTCCATTTTACAATAACGTGGGTGATCATCTTATTGAACTTTGGGATTACGAAAAAACCACTATCGGACAACAGCGCAATAACAGAAGTTATCACGATAACTTATTGAATACAAAATGGCCTAACGAAATGGTCTCAGATCACAACTTTTACAGAATCGAAGGGCATCAGGGTACAGACTATAAAAAAGCACTAAAAACGATTCAGGCCATCAGACGCCAGTACGGTTTAGGATTCAATGTTGTTGTACTTGGAGTAAAAGCCTATGACGCAAAAAAAATAGTTGAAAATTATACCTCCTACTATCTGAACAAAAATCACGGATACGAACACAAATCAGGTGTGGCACCCGGAGGCACATTTGTCATGATTTATATTGAAGGAGAGTACAGTCAATATCCTTATTATTACGGCTATGGTTATCCGTACGAATATCCACGCGGAAATTCTCTCGCAGGCGATTTTGAAAAAGAGGGCGATAAAAAAGAACCCGGAGAATCTATCGTGCTAAATCCGGTAATAGCCGACTTTACCTTACCGTATTTATGCTGCGATGATAATTTCATCACGCTGTCCTTACCTATGAACCATATCTGCTTTGATGAAACAACGCCTTACTTCCCCTTTCACATAACCCCAACCGGAGGTTTTGTAAAAGCTGATGTAGAAGAAGATTTGAATGGCGGAGTGACCAAAAATCAATATGGCGAATTTGTTTTCGATCCAAAATTAGTCAGTGAAGAACTCATCGGAAAACCGATAACTTTTACGGTGAATAATTTTGAAACCAACTGTCAAATAACCATTTTTAGAAAACCAAAATTTGATTTCACTTTTGTCTTCCCAAAATCACTCAATAAAACCGGAGTTGTAGTCGATTTTAGTATTAGCGGTGAGAATCAGAAAGACATGAAATATATTTGGGATTTTGGTGATGGCAGTGAGCCTGTTGCCACTACTGAAGCAAAAATTCAACATATTTATTCTTATGAAGTACCCGCTAAAGAAAGCTATAGTTTTCAGGTAAAAGTTACTGGTGAAAACGGAAACTGTAATGCTCAGGCACAGCATCCGGTAACTTTTGAAGTGCCTGTAGTCGTAGGTATCGACACCCGAAACATCTGCAGAAACGACCTTAAACCGCATGTTTTAACTATTGAACCGAATAGCAAAAAAACCGTCTTATCAGGCCCGGGAGTTTCCCAGAATGATGCAGGTCAATACATTTTTATCGGCAATAATGTTCCTAAAGATGTAGATCAGGTAGTTATATTAATAAATGGTAAACCTTCGAACCTTACCATTACAATGCAAAATCCGCCTGTAGCTTTATTTAGTTTTACCATCAGAAACAATCAGCTTGTATTGGCAAACAACTCTACAGATTCCGTAAAATACATATGGAATATTGACGGAGAGATGGTAGAAACAGACTCTATTGAACCTATCACGCGACCGCTTTCTCTATATAAAAACGACGTGATCAAAGTATCGCTTTCTGCACTCAACAAAAGATGCGGCGAATCAATAGACGGTCCGAAAGATATCCGAATTCGTGAAAAACCGACTGAAAATCCCTGTCTGACTAATGCAGTAGAATTTGTCAAAAAAACGAACCTGACTTTTGAAAAAATCAACCAGCAGCCTGAATTACAAAAATTCAGTAAAGAGACTCTTTCGCTGATTACTGAAATTCAGAAACAATTTGCAAGTGTTGAAAAAGAAACCAGTGCTTATATCAATGGAGATTTTAATACTGCATTACCCGAGATGTATAATGAGCTTGTATACCACAATTTATTACTGGGTTCAAAAAATGCAAGAATGGAAGAGGAAAAAACAGTACTGAGTTTCCTTACCGAAAGTCATATCTCGCTTTTCTATACCATCATAAAATGTCAGCCCGCAGAACTCATAAACAAATTCGAAAGACCATTTACAACTATTACGGGACGTATAGATGGCTTGTTACAAGGTTTTGTAAAAAATCAGTATAAGACCGATCCTAAGGGAACCTTAAAAAATTTCTTATCCGATCAGAAGGTTTCGTTTAAGGATATCAAATTTATATTGGAGGCAATCGAATCACAATTAAAGAATTTAAACTAGGTGCAAAGTACAGACAGCCATATTATCTCTAAACTGTTTCTTGAGGTCAATACCCATTCTAAAGAAAAGGCGTATTACCTAAAAGATCACCTCGATACGTTTCTAAAAGAAGAACTCTTTCCTCTTTTAGAAACCTATTTTGATACGCTTGATAAAAAAACACCGCTGTACAGCATTCAGATAGAAAAATTAGACCTTAATCTTTCTGTAGCTCCCGACCTTAATTTCAACACTGTAAAACTCGAAATAATAAATCAATGTCAAAAACAAATTGAAGAGCAAATTGAAAAGGGTTTTCCGGATACAAAACAATACAAATTGATTGACCGCAAGGAAAAAAACAGAGATGAATTCTTCATTTTTCTGGAAACCGGAGCCAATCCCTGGTGGGCAATTTCCAATGACAATGGCAATAGCAATAGCAATAGCAATGGCAATGAGAATGAGAATGGCAATAACAATGACAATAGCAATGAGAATGTCAATAACAATAGTAATGAGAATGTCAATGACAATGGCATCTTCAATAGTACTTATAGTGACATGCTTGGCACAAACGAAGACCATCTATTTAAAAAAATTGCAGTTGATAAAGCTTTTAATTTAAGGCTACGAAAAACATTAGAAACCCCACAGATAAGAGCCCGTTTCATAAAACAATTATCAGACGAACAGATCTATAACCTACTCCAAAGAACACTTCTTTTAGAAGCAACTGCTTCGGACTCGGTTTTGGTTTCGGAAATGGTTAATCAAATCAAACGCAATATAAATACTATTGCTTCGGAATCAAAACACGGTTTACAGCAGCGAAATCTGATTTGGGATATCGTTTTGTTGCAATTGTTGCAGCATGATGATACTATTATAAAAGAAAAAGTACTGCAGCTGCTTACTTCTTTTGCTCCCGTTCGTCAATACGATTCAAAATTTGTTTTGGAACACACTCGCAACTATATATCAGACAAACCCGTTTTAAAAATATTGGCCAGCCTTGACCCTGAAATTCTGAATATAATCGCCCTTCTTAATCAAAAAGCTTCCGAAATCCTTCCGAAAAAAAACAAAGAAACATTCCTAAAATCAGATTTTTCAGAAAGTGAACAATCTCCCCTATACGAAAATAGAGCAGATCCTGACAATCCAAAAAAACCAAAAACTGAAACTGAAACCGAAATAAATTCCGTTTTTGGTCCCAACAAAAAAAACGAAATCGAGGAAAGTTCTAATTCTGCTGTAGTCCCTCAGGAATCCAATACTGAAAAAACAACAGAAATAAATGGCGTTTCCGATCGTAAGGAGAAAGCTCAGAAGAAAACCCAAGAGAAAGCTAAAGAGGAAGTCAAAGAGGAAGTCAAAGAGACAGAAAACTGGCCCTCCTCTTTATTTCCGGAAGACCAAACAATCCCTGAAATTCCTTCGGTACACTATGTGAATAATGCCGGATTGATATTGGTTCATCCTTTTTTGAAAGCTCTTTTTGAGCATTGCGGTTTACTAAATACAAACCACACGATAAACGATTCCGAAACGGCAGCACACCTTTTACACTATATCGCCACAGGACGGGAGCAGGATTATGAGTCTGAGATGCTGTTCGAAAAAGTATTGTGCAACATACCTATAAACCAAACCATCAACCGAAACATTGTACTCTCGGAAGAATTAAAAAATGAGGGACATAAAATGCTACAGGCGGTTTTATTCAATTGGCCGATTATGAAAAATTCTTCTATCGCCTTATTGCAGAACGAATTTTTACAAAGACCCGGCAAAATAATACTCACTGAAGATAATCCTAAAGTCATTATCGAAAGAAAAACACAGGATATCCTCCTGGAAAAAATGAACTGGAATCTGGGGATTGTAAAACTGGCCTGGAAAGACAAAATAATTTTTGTGGACTGGTAATATTAAAAAAACATGGAAACCGAAAAAGAAACATTTCTAAAAGAGGATGAAAAAAATATTTTCTACGAACAGAAACAAGCGCTGAAAAATATTTTTGAAAAACTCGACATGTCAAAAATCGCCTTTGTAGGCGGAATTGCAGATTATATTAATCTTCGCAGTTATTATGATATGCCTATAAATGATATTGATATTATTTATCAAGATGAAGAGGATTTATTGCCCATTAAAGAAAATGACGGTATCACACGCTATTTCACCAGGTTCTATGATCTGGAAGTGGAAGTCCTGGTTTCAGAGTTTAAGATCGATAATAAAGAGGTGCATGCAGACTTTTTCAAAAGAGTTTTTTCCAAAATAAGACTGGTTCAGTCTCCTCTTCTGGGTACGATGGTGTGGCATGCTACTTTCAACGAAATGAAAGCTTTTCACAACAACCAAATACCGTTGATAACCTCAGAGGCAATGGGTCAAAAATACGAATGGAAAAGACTCTACAAACACAGCAAAAAAGCTTCGTTATACAACAACGTCTGCTATCTGGAAGAAAAACAGAAGTTTCAAACCTTAAATGATACTTTATGGAAGAACCAAGAATAATATACAGCCTGGATGCTTTTCCTCTGATAAACAACCGCTGGCAAATGGGTAATAAACTCAAAGAGACCATTTACATGACGGCTTTGAGCATTTTATACAGTCATCTTTGGTACAAAGACATCGAACTTTATGCTGACGAAACGGCGTATAAATTCCTGTATATGCTGCCCTGCAGAATTACAAAAGTGAATCATGAGCAAAACAAAGAACTCTGGATGAAATCTAAGATTCATGCTATCGAAAGGCAAACCAAACCCTTTGTTCATCTCGATACCGATGTATTTATAAAAAAGAAAATCAATTTTAATTTTGATACTATTATTCTCGAACGAAGAGAATGCGGCTACGAAGTACATTATAAAAAACAGATTGATTTTTTCAACCCATATACTAAAAATCTGCCTTACTGGCATTCTGATCTGGGGCATTCCTATAGCTGTGGTGTACTGGGGTTTAATGATCTTACGCTTCGTAATAAATTTGTAAGTGCCTACTATGATCTGGAAGAAATTTACATCGCACATCGCGAAGAATTTGAACCCTTAAAACAACAAGGATTTGAACCCTGTATTGTTATAGAACAGTACAATCTGGCCTCTTTGTTAGATCACAATACTATTAGCCCGACCTTACTCTTAAAAGGAAAAAACATAATAGAGCAGAGTAAATATGCCAATGAAATGAGCTACAGCCATCTCTTCGGTCTTAAAAAATACAAAAAAGACATTATAGAAGAAATTGAATATCGCCTGTTTAAAATTTTTCCGTACTGGTATGCACAAATCAAGATCGAATTAGAAAAACATCAGATCATTCAGAAAGAAGAAAACAGCTCTCCAACGATGTTAGCATCGTAGTACATCCTATTCAGGAAAATTAATTCTATTGAAGTTAAAGCAATTAGTACTTGTTTCAATTAGTAAAACAATGAAGTTATGAGAACGCTAGAAAATAAAAAACCAATTACGCACTCCTCCTCTCCTTTTTTTAGTCCTAAAATTCAAAAAAAGCTAAAAACAGGAACAGCGGGCGATCAGTTTGAGGTGGAAGCAGACCGAGTAGCCGATAAAGTAGTAAACCATAATTCATCCGGAAGCGGTCTTTTGCAATCGAAAGAAAACGTACAACAAAAGCCTATTTCGGAAACCATATCTTCTGTACAGAAAAAATCAGATAAAAAGGAAGAAGAAAAACCTGTTCAAAAAAAATCCGATAAGAAAGAAGAGGAAAAGCCCGTTCAGAAGAAATCGGATAAGAAGGAAGAAGAAAAACCGGTACAGAAAAAGTCGGACAAGAAGGAAGAAGAGAAGCCGGTTCAAAAAAAATCTGATAAAAAAGAAGAGGAAAAACCTGTTCAGAAGAAATCAGATAAGAAAGAAGAAGAAAAACCGATACAGGCCAAGTGTGACAATTGCGAAAAAGAAGAAACAGTTCAGTCAAAAGATAAAAAAGAAGAAGATAAAGCCGTTCAGAAAAAAGAACAAAACCCTGATGCTGAAATTAACGATAACGAGCTGGAAGGAAAACTGGACCACTCAAAAGGAGGAGGTGCCGGCTTAGACAAAAAAACTAAAGGAGAAATGGAATCGGGCTTTGGAGCTGATTTCAGCAATATAAAAATTCACACTGATACTAATGCTGTCCAAATGAGCCAGGAATTGGGAGCACAAGCTTTCACCAATGGCAACGATGTCTATTTTAACAAAGGAAAATACAATCCGGATTCCCGGGAGGGAAAACATTTGCTGGCACATGAATTAACCCATACCATTCAGCAAACCGGAGCTGTACAAAAATCCGTAGAGCCTTCTTCAACCGCAGCTGAAGATTTAGAATCTCCTCGTTTTAAAGGAGATTACAAATTAGAGCAAACGCATGATGATTTAGATTATCTCGCTACCGGAAGCAAGGGAGAGCCTGTACAAAAAGTACAATCGGGTTTAATAGATTTAGGTTATCAGCTTCCGAAATTTGGTGCTGATGGTGATTTTGGCAGTGAAACACGAGCTGCGGTATTCAAATTTCAATCCGATAATGGTCTGAGCTACGATGGTATTGTTGGCGTACAAACGATTGGTCGCTTAGATGATATTTATGTTGGAAAAGGCCCAGGCCCAGGCAAAGACAAAAAGAAAAAACCACCAAAGAAAAAAGACAAAAAGACCTGCGATATAACGAATACATTTCATTTCTCCTCAGATCCCGTTCACATTGAAACATTAGAAACAGATGGTGCTTGTAAATCGTTTTCTATCTCATTAACAACGACAAGAAATAAAGGTGAGAACCCGTGTTCAGGTTACATAGTCGAAATTACTGATTCCGCAGGGACAAGTTTAATGGGACCAACCTCGTTCAAAATTGGCGGTACAGTTCCGATTAATTTCACCGCCCCAACAGCAGGCAAGTTCAGGATGATCATTGGAACTCCGGCTTCCTGTGGAGAGAATGCTTTTAAAGGTGTGGGATCAAAACACAGACATTAATAAAATCAAGTACCGTTAACGACACATGGGAGCTTTTAACCAAAAATCAAAATCCAATCCTTCGGGACCATCCGCCTTTAATTCAAGGCAGGGTGAGGATTTTTTTGGCGTACAGACCAAACTCAGTATCGGAAAATCGAATGACAAATATGAAGTTGAAGCCGACAAAGCTGCCGACCAAATCGTTTCGCAAAAACAAAATGCCAAATCGGATTCCTTTTTCACCCCCTCACCTGTGGTTCAAAGAAAATCTTCGGCAGAACGAAGTACGCCTGTTACGCAATTAAAAACGGAACAGGAAGAAACACTTCAAAACAAAACTGAAACTGTTGTCACTGAAACTCCTAAAGCAGTCGAAAAAAATCCGATTTCAAAACCACTGATTCAGCAGAAAAAAACAGAAGAGGAAGTTCAGACTAAAGAGGAGGAACAGGAAATTCAAAAAAGTGCCGACACCGAAACAAGTCCAACAAATACGGCATCGTTGGAAAACAAACTTCAAAGTAGTAAAGGCGGCGGTTCTCCCATGGCCAATACCACTCAAAACCAAATGGAATCCGGTTTTGGAGCCAATTTCAGCAAAGTACGAATCCACAATGATTCTAATGCTGTTCAGATGAACAAGGAACTGGGTTCTCAGGCTTTTGCCAATGGTAATGATGTTTATTTTAATGAAGGGAAATACAATCCGGATTCTCAGGACGGAAAACATCTGTTAGCACATGAACTTACACACACGATACAGCAAGGCAATAAACCAAACATTCAAAAACAGAATCCACCAAGCAATTTAGACAGTCTAAACGAAATGCTCGACAGCTGGAATGTTCCTGAAGATGAAGTCATTTTGATGTGTTCTCAGCTTAACAATACTGAAAAAGCAACTGTTTTAGGCAATAGCAGTTACAAAACCCGAATGGCTGCAGCACTAAATGTTGCCGAAATGATCAGGGCAGTTAATAATTTGGGAGCTCCTCTGAATACAAAACTGGAATGGGTAAATGCCGCCGCTACCTTTGGAACATTTTTCATGGCGTACAGCGAAATCAAAGAAATGGTAACCGCCGCCGATCAACCGCAAAGAGATGTTTTAAAAACCGATACATGGAAAAACTTTTTTGTTGGCATTTGTACTAATGCCAATATGATTGAAGCTCTCGACGATTTACAATTTGATTTAATAACAAAATTAGTATGGCTTAAAGCGGAAATCTTTTCAGCAAGTTGGTCAATCAACTATTCAGACATAAAACACTGGATTACAAGCGCCAGCACCAATCAAACCGAAAGAGATGCCCTAAAAGTACGTACCGATGTGGGCATGAATTTCTTTGTAGACGTTTGCGACAACATCACTATGATTGAAGCCCTAAACGATCTGCAGTTTGATTTAGCTACTAAATTGACCTGGCTGAACGCCGAAATGTTCATAACCCGATTCGAACTCGATTATGCTACTATAAAACCATGGATCATAAATTCCAGTACAGACCAAACTCAAAAAGACGCTTTAAAAACGACTCTCTGGAGAGATTTTTTTAGCGCGGTTTGTGATAATACAACCATGGTTGAAGCTGTGACCGATCTCAATTTTGACATTGTAACGCAATTAGAATGGATTAATTATGAAGGTTCAGATTTCATTCCAAAACTTACCTGGCTTCTTAATCACAGTACCGATTATGATGTCATTAGAAATGAAATCTTAAATGCTTCTCCCAGCGACAGACAGGCTGCATTGGCAGATACCAGCATCAGAAGCTTAATCAATTCAAAACTGACAGCTCCGGTTTCTGTTGCTGTTTTCTCCCATCTGCTGCTGAACTCAATGTACTGGAGAAATCCTCAGAACAATGATTTCTTTGCTTATTTTGTAACCAATGGAGGTTCCGGAACACTTCCCGCTGCTGCCACTATGAATTGTTGGGAAAGTATCATGTACGCAGCTTATCTGTCTAACAAAATTAACGCTTCATGGATTCAGAATTTTTATAATACTGCTTTTGGTGCCTCTGATCCGAATGTACTAATATGGAGTCAATTGGGTTGGAATAGCGGTCTGCCTACCTATCCGGGTATGACACCAACGGTCGGGCAATTAATTTTTTATACCGAATCCGGCAGACCTTATCCGGGGCACGTTGCGATGGCAATCGACGGAACCCATGCTATCAGCCTCTGGTCGCAGCCTAATAATGACTTTTTTATACAGCGTGTCAATATTACCGTGTTTTCGGGAGTAATTCAAATTTCTAATCCCCCTTGGTAAATTATGCAATCCGATATGAAAAAGGCTTTATCTTTATTATTATTTTTAGTTTTTACCAATTGTCAAAACGTTTCTAAAATGAATCCCGAAAACAAACACGACCTCACTTTTAAAATTGTCTATAAACAATCGACAGATTCCGTACCCGCTTTATCAAAGTATCCTACAATTGGTAAAAACGGGCACGAATATTCTCGTATAGACATCCCAAACCCTGAACTTGCATTTCCCAGAAAATTTATGGAATTGTATGGCACTTCAGAGGCGTTAATTGGTCGATATGTTTCTGAAAATGGTACACGGGATAATCATTTTTTCTCTATCCTCAATGATTCCTTTGACTACCATTCCGATTCGGATGTTATTGATCTGGCTGTTACTTCAAATGGGGATTTTCTGAAGTTAACCTCTGACTTCCTGTATATCGTAAAAAAAGATAATGTCAAAATTCAGCATCCTTTAAAAGGAATGAAAATTATCCTTTCAGAAAACAAAGACATTTGGGTAATTGGGATCAATAATGCCTGGTTGATTGAAGATGATTATACAAAAATCAAAGCCCTTGAATGGTTCGGCGGTATCCATACCGTTTCTTATCAAAATGCGCTCCATTGTATCGATAATTCCAAAAGTGTAATTGTTTCTTTAGATACAAAAGGTATTGTTACAAATGAAAAAACAAAAGAAAACTTTGGTCCCTTTGAAAAACTGGCCGGCTTTTGGGGCAGCAAATACATCACGCTGGAAGGTTCCACTTTCAGATGGTATGAGAAATCTGTTTTGAAAAGAAAAATAGCACTTCAGTCTGCCGGTGTTTTAAATAATGGAGAGGTATTTATTTCTTACACCGAAAACAAAAAAACTTACCTAAAAACCAATACCATATCCAAAGAATGGGATATTCCCGAAGATTCTAAAAGTTACATTCTGCCCATTGTTTTCGAAAAAGGAGATTCCTACTTCGGTTATCATTTGAACAGCTTTGGTGAATTCAGTAAAAAAGATCAAAAGGCACAAGAAACAAACAATATCGATGAAAAGATATATGAAAAAAACATATTGCCTTATCGGTGGAAAATTGGACAAAGCCGTTATTTCAATATTCCGAACTACAATAAGCTACTGGTATCCTTGGTTGGACCTAAAGAAATTATTCTGATGGAGATCAATAGTTCTTTTTAAATTTTAAAACGGTAAAATATGACTTAACTATGGGTGTTCTTGCTAAAAAATCAGCTCATTCCTCCAATCAAACTACCTCAACGAATGAGCGAGGCAGCAGCCCTTTTTTTGGTTTACAGGCAAAACTCAGCATTGGCAAATCAAATGATAAGTATGAAGCGGAAGCCGACAGCGCAGCCGACAAAATAGTTGCTAAGGCTCCTGAAAATAATCCTGAACCGTTTTTCAGCCCATCACCCATAATCCAAAATAAATTAGATGAGGTACAAAAAAAGGAGGAAGCCGCTCCTCAAAAATCAATAGCAGAAAACATCTCTCCCGTTGTTCAGTTAAAATCAGAAAAAGAAGAAAAAGAAACCATTGTTCCTGAAAAGGCAACTGTAGAAGAAACTCCACAAAATAAAATAGAAGTTCCTCAAAACGAAACGGTCAAAACCACTGAAACCATTTCTGTTCCAAAACCCATTGTTCAGCAAAAGAAAACAGAAGAAGAAGTTCAAACTAAAGAGGAAGAAGAAATTCAGTCCAAAGAAGACGAAAAAGAGCTTCAAATGAGTGCCGGTGCCGATGCAAATCCTTCTGATGATTCTGATTTGGAAAGCAATTTAAACAATAGCAGAGGTGGTGGTTCTCCACTTTCTAAAAACACTAAAACGGAAATGGAATCCGGTTTTGGAGCTGACTTTAGCAATGTAAGAATCCATAACGATTCAAATGCCGTTCAGATGAACAAAGAACTGGGTTCACAGGCCTTTGCCAACGGAAATGACATTTATTTTAACCAAGGTAAATACAATACAAATTCAACAGCCGGAAAGCATCTTTTAGCACACGAATTAACACATACCGTACAACAAGGCACTAGTTCAGTTCAGCCTAAAATGATCCAGAAAACACCAACTGCTCCAACTACTGCTTCCCCTGTATCAGGTACCAATCAAAGTATTTCTTTACAAACGCCAACGTTTACACCACCAGAAACAATTGCTTCTCAAATTGAAGCAGCGGGAGACAGAGGTGCTGAGGTTAATGTAACTTTTGGACAATGGGCATCAGGTGCAATCAAAATGAAAAAAAATACAGACGGTACCTACAATACAAAAGACAATAGACAAAGTATAAATCTTAATATTAACTATTTAAGCCCGCTTACAAGTATAAATATTACCCCAGTTTTGGCCATTCAAATAGAAAACAATACAATAGCTGGTTATATTACAGTAAAAACAGGCGATCGGTTAGTTGGAAATCCAGCCGGTCTTATTAATGCCATTAAAGACAATAGCGAAACTTTTGGCTGGATTGGAATTGATGTTACAAGCGTCCCTAACGTGCAAAACACCATTGAAGGTGGAAATCTAACGTTAACAGCTAATGGAATTCCTGTTCAATTGGGAGGATTTGTAAATGCAACTCTTGATTTTGGAATTCAAGGCGAAGTAATCACATTTAGAGCCAGTGGAAGTATCGAAGTCCCAAATCTAAGTCCAACTCAAATTACAATTGAACGTAATGCCGAAGGAAATATAACCGGCGAAATTGATTTGGCTGTAAGTATGGCTAATTTTAACGGTAGCATCCATGCTGCTTTTTTAAATGGAACTTTTGATATCAGAGGTACTGTAGGTTATCAAACCGAAAAAATAAGTGGTCAGGTAACCTTATTGGTGACAGATGCTGCAACAGCCAGAAATGCCGCTTTAAGCCAGCTGGATCCTTCTCAAATTGACGAAAGTGCCAGAGAAGCAAATGGGATTCCTGAAGCAAACAGTGGACCAACACCTGGACCAAGAGCGATGGCAGGTTGGGGCGAAGTCGATTTTAGCTTTACCGAATGGATGACAGGCAGAGCCACGGTTATTATCGACAATGAAGGCCACGTTACTATTCATGGAGAAATTACACCACCGGCAGAAGTAGAATTATTTGCTCAACGAGATTATATAAGAGAAATCTTTACTGTCGAAGTTCGTACCATGTATGGAGTTCCGTTAGTCGGAAATGTTTTCTTATTTGCTAACATTGGATTAGAAGCTCTTGCTAAAATTGGTCCTGCAAAAATTTATAATATAAGAGCAGTAGGAACTTATTCTACCGATCCTGCAGTATTTAATGATTTTAGTCTTTCCGCCTCTTTTAATATGTCAATGTTCGCAGGACTGCGACTCCGAGCAGAGGGAGGATTGGGTGTTGAATTACTGGGTCATGATATAAAAGTAGGTGTTGGAGTTAATGCATTAGCCGGAATTAGAGGATACGTTGATGCCACACCGACTATAGGTTACAGAGAAACTGCATCTCCTGAAGCTGGAAGACAAGGAGAGTTTTACATACACGGACATGCCGAAATGGCCGCACAGCCCTTCTTAGCATTAGGTGGTGATTTGTTTGTCGAATTAGACAGTCCGTGGTGGTCTCCTGCACCAGATGATAAATGGACCTGGCCTTTAGGAGAGTTAGAATATCCTTTACCCGGAGAGTTTGGTATTGGTGCTGATGTAGATTATGTTTTAGGTTCTGATGAGTTACCTGAAGTTGAATTTGCTCCTGTTGATTTCAACTCAGATAAATTTATGACCGATTTAATGAATGATCACGTCCCTCCAACGCAGTCTACAGATGCAGAGCATCCGGCAGAATTTCAGGAAGGAACGACGGGAGGAGAAGGAAGTGAGACTCCTCAGGTTACAGACTCAACAGGAAATCCTAATGCAGGAACAACAGGAGCACCGCCTGGTGCAGATGCTCCGCCAAATCCACCAACACCCGAAGTTCTGGCACATTGGGGAACCGGATTGGAAGCTTTACGTGCTTTAGCAACAGAATCAGAACAAAGCCCATTGAATGAACAACAAATTCATGCCCGATTAGATATTATAAAAAACCGTAATCATTTTACCCGCCTCAATGCCGTTCGAAGCGGTCAAAACTGGAATATCAACGCCGAAATGCCTAACATTAGCAACCACAGCACACCAATAGTAGTCAAAGCTGCACCAATTGCTGAAGGTGGAGATTCTGATCGAAATTCCGAAATTCCAACAATTATTGGATTGGAACATGCTGTTAATGTTGATGGAGGTCACAACCTTAAAATTGAAGGTACTGTTGAACGTGTTGAAATTAATGTCTACAGTGACAAGCAGACTTTAAATCAGCTTTTAAACAATAAACGTCAGGAAATACACGACAACAGAGATTCTGACCCGCAATATACGGCCAAATCGAGAGCAATTGAAAATCTATTCAGCGAGAAAAACGTGTTAGGAACCAATATTGGCAGCTATAGACGGGCCGTTGCTAATGCTTATGAAACGGGGGGCGGAAACCAACCTATTCGGGCTGCTTATGAAAACATACGAACAAATCTAACCAATATTGCAACAGATTTGGGAATCGTTGGAGTACTGGAACATCACATCGAATTGCCAATCTCTCACGTTGAATTTGAAACAGACACCAAAGGCCGATCATATATGCTCAGAGCCGCACCTTTGACAAAGATTCCCGGCAATACAAGAGGATCCACGCCAACCAATGATCCGATGGGATGGTCGAACATTCCGCTTAACCAAAGAAGCGCCGGACAATGGGTAAGAGCACATCTTTTAAATCACAGATTACATGGCCCCGGAACAGTTCAAAATTTATTTCCGGGCACCAGGGATATGAATTTAAGAGATATGGAAAGTCAGGTTGAAGATCCTGCAAAAGAAGCTGTATGGGATAACAACCAAATATTATATTACAATGTTGATGTCTCCTATGGAAATACAGGAGTTTTTGAAGACATTCCGGATATTGTGGTAATGAGTTTTGGACCGTATAATGTCGAAACCAGAGAAAAAGGTGCCGCTATAAAATCCAAACGTTTTACCCAATCGCCTCCTTCAGCCGTTGCCCAAACAACCATAAACCGTTCGTCCAGCAATGCATTGAATCAAAAGGCAATTAGCGAAGGTGGTGCCGATGGAATAGGTCTGTCAGGATTCTTTGATCGACTTGTACGGGTTCGCCCACCAGCACCGGGGTATCAAAACATTATTCAAATCCACGATGCTGTATCAATAGAATATACTGATCAGACAGTCTTTAAAAATGCATTCGCGAAATTCAATAACTTAGTAACTTTAACAATTTTACAGCTATGATTAATTTTAAAGAATTATTCTTATGGACTTTAATTGTGGAAATTGGTAATGCCTACACTCATGGAGTTCTTATAAAAACGCCAGTGACAGCGGCTTTACCTCCTAAAAAATTAGACACTACACTAGAAATCGATGATTTAATTATTGAATTCTACAATCAAACCTCCCGATTGGAATTGGCATGGGAGTTAACTGATACACCTGAAAATATTGAACCTTTTCAGAAAAATGAATTTATAATAGAAAATTACCTCAAAAAGGATTACTCCTGGTCTTTTGTAAAAGAACTGATAAGCGGTTATATCAATATAACAGCTTCTGATTTGATCTTTGACAAGGAGTATAATGACCAGCAAACATTTGCATACACCCTAAAAAAACTTAAAACAACTGATACCTTTTTTGCTTTTGATATTCAAAGTTCGGTTACCGCCTGTTTTAAGAAAACCAACAATCAGGTTTCTGATACGATCTGGCTGATACATACAGATGCTGATAAGGTATATGATATGAAAATCGGACTCGAGGAGTATTTAAATTTAGCCTATCAGGCCAAATGCTTCAAAAATTGGCAATTAGTCTATTTATTTAGAGAAAAAGCTTCTGAATATGAACTTATGAAACAGTTCATTCCTTTTATTTTTAACCATATTAAAACAGATTTATCTGCTTTTGACATACCACACATATGAAAAACATTAAAGAATTACTCCGATACCAGTTAGAAATTCAAATGGATAAACTTTTTGGTTCTGAAACCAAAAGCAACGAACCTGAATATGAATCGGACAAGCACTCGTTTGTCGAGGCTTTTATTATTGAAAATAAATTACCTCATGTCGAAATTTTGTTATTGGGTTTGGCACTAATTCCCCATATCCATCCCGAATTTTTAACGTCTTTGATTTCTAATTATCTTCCCAACGGCGGAGAATTACCCGAATTTGGAGGTGTAAAATCAAAGAATCACCGCGGCATTTTACCCACAGGTGAAACGGCTCAGTTTTTAGTAGCCGGAAATGATCTCGATAACCGAATTTCTTTCTATAATTACTTGCACAATCAGTCTTACCTCTATCAGAAAGGAATCATCAAAATAGAGTCTGTACCATACGGCGAACCCAAACTGAGTGGTTTACTAATTTTGGAGGATGAATACATCGAAAAATTCCTAACCGGAAAAATCCTGAAACCTCAACTGAGCAGTATTTTCCCAGCGCAATTAATCGAAACCGAATTGGACTGGGAAGATCTCGTACTTAATGCTACCACTATAAATCACATCAAAGAAATCGAAACCTGGCTCAAATTCAACGATATTTTACTCCATGAATGGGACATGAAAGCCAAAATAAAACCAGGCTTCAGAGTTATGTTTTATGGTGCTCCCGGAACCGGAAAGACACTAACCGCCTCACTTCTTGGGAAATATACGCAAAGAGATGTTTATCGAATCGATTTGTCTATGGTAATTTCGAAATACATCGGTGAAACCGAAAAAAATCTTTCTTCCCTTTTTGACAAAGCAGCTGATAAAGACTGGATTCTATTTTTTGACGAAGCCGATGCCGTTTTCGGAAAAAGAACCAATGTAAGAGATGCCCATGATAAATATGCCAATCAGGAAGTTTCGTATTTACTGCAGCGTATCGAAAATCATCCCGGACTGGTTATTCTGGCCTCTAATTTCAAAGCCAATATCGACACGGCTTTTACCCGTAGATTTCAATCTATCATTGAGTTTGAAGTCCCTTCTTATGCCGAACGTCTACAACTCTGGGAGAACAACCTGCCCAAAGGAATTAAAATCGCTGAAGATGTAAATCTTAATGAGCTTTCTAAAAAATACGACATTACCGGAGCCAATATTGTGAACATCATTCAATACGCCTGTCTAAAAACACTGGAAAGCGAAAACGAAAGTATCAATCTTCATCATCTTCTTCAGGGAATCAAAAAAGAATATGCCAAAGAAGGTAAAATGATGTAAGGTACATTCACTTTCTCTCCTTCTATTTGAAATACAAAAAATTCATTTTCAACCCCAGTAAAACATAGAAAATCTAAGTTCCGAAATCAATCAAAAACCTCTTTCGGGGCAAAGAAGATTAGTGAACCCCTGCCTCTTTCAACCAGTTTTTTAATCCTTCATCTGATGGTCTTGGGGCATTTGGATCAACAATATTGCCTTGCGGATCAATTAGTATGAATCTCGGAATACCGGTTACTTCATAAGCATTCTCAAAAGAGACATCACCATTAGCAAACAATTGTACACCTGTTAATTGAAGATCTGCTACCATTTTTTTCCATTTGTCATGATCTTTTACACGATCGGTAGAAATGCTTACAAACACGATGTTTTGATTATGAAATTCTTTTTCAACTTTTTTAAGAAAGGGAATTTCTTTTTTACATGGTGCACACCAGGTAGCCCATAAATCAATATAAACAAACTTACCTTTAAAATCATCCAGAGAAGTTTTAGTCCCATTGTAATTTTCATAATTGAAAAATTTTGGTGAAATTTTTCCTTTTGGAAGTACTTCTTCCTGATGCTTTTTTAATCCGGTAGTTTTATTATATCTCGCCACACTACTTTTCTTAAAGTCTTCAAAGTCCTTTTTTTCAAGAGTAATAAAAGAGGCTTCTAACCCCTTAGTCTGCTCAAGAAGTTTTTGATAACCCGCTACAATCTCCTCTATTTTGGCCATAAATTCGGCACTTTCTAATTTAAATATAGATTTATCCGCAGTGGCCTTTTCAGTATATAGTGCTTTCTTAAATAGGTAATTATTAGGTATTGCCCCTTCACCTTTACAAGTCATTGTCTCATCCCATTGTTTGGTATCAAAAGTAATTTTCAGGTTGTAACCATTTTTAAGATAAAAGAAGCCTTGTTCTTTACCATCAAATATACCATAAAAGCCTTCTTTTATTCTGAGAGTATCAGAGAAGGTGCCATCTTTGTTCACATTAATTCTTTTTATTTTGGTTCTGTTCTTGAAAACAAGCAAAGAATCTGAATTTTTATCTGTGATTTTTCCGGATAAACGCAGATAGTCATTTCCTTCTTTTTGCGCAAAAGTATGCAGACTAAAAATGAGGGTTAGGATCCCTAAATAATACCATTTTTTCATTAGATTTTTCTTTTAAACTTTATTTTATAATTATTCATTGAGACGTTTTGGTGAATTATTCTTTCGTATAAATAATCCCCGATTTAATGGTCATAAAGCCATCTTTCAAATTTTCGATATTTTGTACAGGGTCTGAATTGGTAATATAAAGATCTGCTCGTTTACCAATAGCTATAACGCCTCTATCCGCTACTCCAATGCTTTCTGCTCCAACTCTTGTAGCACTTATAAGAACATCTTTGTTGGTAAAACTACAGTTGTCGGTCAATATTTTTATCTCTTTGAATAATGGAACAACATTATCTTTTTCGAATAAATAAGGCCAATCTGTTCCTGTAGCCACTTTAACGCCAAGTTCATGCGCCCTTTTAGTTATTTTCATCCCATCAAAATATTTATTATTGTTTGCCAAGTAATTCGTCGGATCCAGTATCACATTGTTTGCTTTCATGAGGAGTAATAACTTGTCCATTTTTATACTATCAATAGCAGGTATTTTTTTTAGGTGATCCATTTTTCCTGAAGAAAAGCCATAGGCTATATCATAGGCATGCGACATCGAATTTACTTTAGCAGCAGCTACATCTGTTGGCGTAGCAGGAAATACTGCTGCATGACTCCAACTTTGTAATCCCTGCTTCTTTGCTTCTTTTACAATCCTTCTAATCATGCGTGCACTTAAATCAGAATATAGCTTTATTCCGGTTACCCCTGCTCCTTTTGCCTCTGCCACAGCCATTTTAATATTTGTCGTATCGGTAATCGTACGTTCCCATGGAGTATCTTTTTCTGTAGTATACTTTCGTGTTAAGTTAAAATAATCTGGTCCCGCGAACTGAGCTGCGTAAAAAATGGAAGGAGCCGGTAATTGATTCAGGATACTTGCCCGTTTATAATCGGCAAGGACAATTGCATTCCCTGCCATATCCCTGACTGATGTTATGCCGGCATAAATCATTTTAGAAAGCTGGTCCTCCATGTATTTATTGCTCTTTTCTCTATTGAGATTTGGGACTGTTGTCAAATGAACGTGTGTATCTATTAATCCAGGCATAACATATTTTCCGGTGAGGTCAATTATTGTTGCTTCCGGATATGCACTAAAATTATCCGTATACAATAAATCTATAATCTGATTGCCTTTAATGATGATACTACCCGTCTTTAAGTCAAATTTATCGTCAAAAATAAATCCGTTCTTCAGTATTGTTATTTTTAAGTTTTCCTTCTTTTGTGAATATCCTGTCATTAGGTTAAATAGCGAAAACAAAAAGATTAAGACTAGTTTTTTTTTCATGTAAAAAGGCTTTTATAATATTAGAAAAATGCATCGAATGCAAGGAGTAGGATTCAAAGGATCAATATTCTCTAACGAAAATATTGACCCTAAAAATGGCTACTTTTAATAACCCGGATTTTGTGTAATACCGGAACGGTCTATTTCTGTTTGCGGAATGGGCAAAGCAAATCGATTTGCGTTAGCCGATAAGCCACTGCCGTCTGCTCTTTTAAAACCTAACCCAAGTCTTTTAAGATCTGTAAATCTGAACCCTTCAAATGCTAATTCTCTTCTTCGTTCATTAAGAATTTCATTACTCAGATCTGCCCCTGAATAATCTCCTATACCACGGGCATTTCTAAGTTTATTGAGATTTATCAATGCTGATGCACTGTTATTTTCCTGTAGATAAGATTCTGCCAGTATGAGATACAATTCAGGTACTCTGATGAGTTTTATATCTATATTACCCGGATCAAAGGCAGCGGCATTTGTTGTTCTTGTACCTGCTTGCTTTTTAGGAAAGTAATTGTCTTTAATAGTAGGATGGTTTTTGAAATATACTGTAAATCTAAAGTCTTTCGTTTTGTCATAAAGATTTATTAAATCTGTTGCTACCGAATAAGGATAACTCGAGAGAACCGGTATTGCAAAGATTGCTGCAGTCTGCCCCATTTCGGAATTTTCAAAACGTATTCTAAAAATGATTTCTACCG
This sequence comes from Flavobacterium collinsii, assembly GCF_946903285.1. Classification (GTDB taxonomy): domain Bacteria; phylum Bacteroidota; class Bacteroidia; order Flavobacteriales; family Flavobacteriaceae; genus Flavobacterium; species Flavobacterium collinsii. The sequence goes on along the minus strand of NZ_OX336425.1, from coordinate 2,142,067 downwards.
AATCATCCTTATCCCATTCTTTTTGCAAAGCAGCCAGCGTGTTGTCTAATTTATATCTGGTATCTGCTAAGGCTAAATTACTGTAGGCAATAGCATTTTTGTAATCGGCTGTTTCATGAGATACGCGGGCCGATAATGCATAAATTGCTGTTTTGGATATTCTATAGGAATTAACCGTATTAGTGGCTAATGCTTCCGCTTCTTTTAAGTCCTCCAGAATAAACTGAATCACTTCGGCTGTAGTGTTTCTGGGTTTTATGTCTAACAATTTATCTGTTTCAAATCGATAAGATACTGACAATGCCTTTTTATCAGCGTTATAAGCAGGTGAATAAAACCTGTATAAATTATAATGCAATAAAGCTCTTATCCCCAGTGCTTCTCCTAAAAAAGCATTTTTGTTTGTCAACGTACTTTTTCTCGCATACTTTATAATAGTATTTACGTTATAGATGGCCTGATACGAAATTTTCCAAAATCCATCTATACCACCAGTCGAGCTGTTATATGCCAGGGGATATATCGAAAGTGAACTGTTATCAAAAGAGAAGTCTTTTGAATTTGTTGAACCTAAAAGATCATCTCCAATGGCTTCCGGAATTGTGTAAATACCCATGGAATAGCCGTAGAAATCTTGTTTCATAAGCCCATAAACGCCATCTAAAGCACTTCTGAAACCGCCTTCTGTCTGAAAGAGTGTTTCCGGAGCCAATTGATCCAAAGGTTCTTTGTTTATAATATCATCAGAGCAGCTGCTAAAGAAAGTAACTATTACTGATATGAAGAATAATTTTATATTTGCTCTCATTATGTTGTTCTTTAATTTTTTATCTATCGTAGTAAGACTCTTTTGTCTTCGTTGTTATTTGATGTCCAATTTGTGGTTTGCTGTATCTTAAAAACTAGCATTAAGACCTAAAGAATAAGCTCTGACAATGGATGAAGAAAGTCCAATACCTCCAGCTGCAGTAGCATATTCCGGATCAATATAGCTAACAGCCGTTTTGGTAAAAAGGTTTTGCCCCTGAACATAAATTCTTAAGCTTTCGATCCCTGTTTTCTCTAAAACACTTTTGTGAAGTGAATATCCCAGAGCAACATTTTTCAATTTAATATAACTGGCATTCTCTAAAAATTGAGTAGAGTTTTTGAAATCTGACTCTATGAATGCTGTAGGGTTGGTTGTATTCACCTGTCTTACAGCTATACTTGACTGATCACCAGGATTTTTCCATGCTTTAAGCACGTCAGTACTTTGATTGTAAGCGGGATTGTTATATAAATTATAGATTCCTTCATTCAGAACATAATGACCGACAGCATAAGATATCAAGACTGACATATCAAGTTGTTTGTATCTGAGCGTATTGGTTAAACCTCCATAATATTTAGGCATTGCGGTTTTGTTGCTAACCTGCCTGAGATTATTGATTTCAGTTGCATTAGTTGTAGTTTTATTGGTATTGTAATCTACTAACTTTCCATCCTGTGTTCTGTACTGATTAAAACCTGTAACCGGATTAACACCAGCCCAATCTGCAATATAAAAAGAGCGTATAGCACTCCCTTCTTTGAACACGGTAGATCCTGCATTATTAATAATATCCTTTTTGTCTGATAAGGCCAGAACAGTTCCTTTGTTGAAAGCAATATTAAAATCGGTGGTCCAGTTAAAATCTTTGCCTTTTAAATTTACAGTGTGAAGACTAATCTCAACACCCTCATTTCTAAAGTTTCCGATATTAGAGATCAACTCTTTAAAACCTGAAGTTAACGGAATTGGCTTATTGTTTAATAAGTCTCTGGTATCTCTGATATAATAATCAACAGTTCCTGAAATACGATTGCTAAACAGTCCGTAATCGATACCGAAATTCTTATTGTAATTCTTTTCCCAGGTTAAATTTGGGTTTTCTCCCCTTGATAGATAAGGTACGGTACCACCTGCATAAATGATTTGGCTAGAGTAATTATATAAAGATTTAGAAGCAAAATCTCCTATAAAGTCATTTCCGGAAGTCCCAATACTGGCTCGCAATTTTAAAGAACTTACGATTTTATTCTCCTTAAATAAGTCTTTATATGCATTCCATGAAGTACCTACAGACCAAAAATTCGCATATTTGTTATCCGCCCCAAAACGGGAAGAGCCGTCTCTTCTAAAGGATAATGACAGATTATAAGTACTATTAAAGTTATAATTTAGTCGCGAGAAATAAGACAATGAACCCGCTACTGATTTTTGTTGTGTAGCTGAAGTTACCGTTTTTGCTGCGCTTACGATTTGTATCGCATCCGAGTTAAAAGTATTAGCCAGTATATTAAGACTGTTGGTTTCGTATTCATTAATTTCATTACCCAATACCAAATCAAAACTATGTTTCTGAAATTTCTTTGCTATAGTTGCTGTTAATGTACCTGTATAATTATTATTATCGCTACTAGAATTACTTAGTACTCCCCCTTTTACAATTACTTTCTCGAAATTACTGCCCTTTGAGCTATTATAGTTAGCTCCTAAAACGCCATTCAAAATTAACCATTTGAAAGGTGTATAAGTCAAATTTACACTTCCTCCAATATTTTTTCGATTGGAATTTACAATTGTATTATCTCTTAAAAATAATGGATTATACGGAGTGCCCGGAGCACTGCCAATCTCCAAAAGCCTTAGCGGATTTCCCTTATCATCAAGAAAATTTAACCATGGGTTTAACATAAATGCATTTGAAAAAGGAGAACCGACTGTACGTTTGTTTACGTCATTTACATTTCCGAAATTTCCTGAAAATCCAACTTTTAATTTACTTCCCAAATCAAAATCAAGTCGAGTACTTACCGTATATCTTTTGTACTCGCCTCCAAAAATATTATCGACCTTGTTATAGGTTATCGAAGTATAATAGTTGGCTTTATCGGAACCTCCGGAGAAAGAGATATTATCTTCACGATTTATTTCATTCTTCAAAAGCAAATCAGCCCAATTTACATTATTCCCCAATGCTCTTCTGTTTTGAAGTAATGTCGGATTCGTTTTATAAACCCCCAATGACTCTTCAAAATCTAATTTTTGAGATCCGGTCATTAAATCGTTAGTAAATGATTGGTCTGCTGTTTTAATTCCAAGTCGGGTATTAAAAGTCACCTGCAATCCAGTGTTTCTCTTTCCTCTTTTTGTGGTTATCATTATTACACCATTCGTCCCTTTAGATCCATAAATAGAGGTTGATGCAGCATCTTTTAGAACACTGATCTCTTGTATGTCGGCAGCATTTAAGGTGAAAGCACCTAATCCTGATCTGGGCATCTGTACTCCATCAACAACTATCAGAGGATCTGTACTCGAACTTATCGAGCCAATACCTCTTAGTAAAATAGAAGGAGGTGCATCCGGAGAGGTAAAATTTTCCTGAACAAATAAACCGGGAACGACTCCAATTAAAGCGTCGGCGAAAGATACATTTTGTGTATTCTGTAATACCTTGGTATCCAATTTTGTTACAGCTCCCGTAATTTTATCACGATTCATTTTTCCATACCCCACTAAAACGAGTTCATCCAATTGGTTCGTATTGGGTTCAAGGGTAACATTGAGCAAAACCTGACCTGCAATTTTAATTTTTTTAGTTGTAAAACCTACAAAGCTAAAGCTTACCACATCACCTTCGTTTACAGCGATTTCATACTTGCCATCAAAATCAGTAGTTGTGCCCTGTTTATTATTGTTTACTAAAATTGTTACTCCAATCAAAGGCAAGCCTGTATGGTCTTTAACCACACCACGAATCTTCTTTTGATTTGCGTTTTTACTGATTAGGTCAAGAGAAGACTCCTTTGAACTTTTAGTCTTCTGCGCATAATTTCCAGATTGTACATTCAATATTGAAACAATGAGAAAAAATGCGGTTAGCTTAATTTTTAATGATGGTTTTAAATAAAATAGAGTTGCTGCATGAGCTTTCATTTTTTTCATAATTTTCATAGTTTTTAAATTGCCAGAGTTCATAACCTTAAGAATTGATCGTATAGAGAGAAAAGACTGCCAGAGTTCTTTTTCGTGATTTTCTAAAAACAAAAGTTGTGGTATTTGAATGGAGAATGCCATTATACATTTAGGACAAACACTGCAAGTAAATTACATTTTGTGTACCTGATGTATCGATAAAATAATGAGATTCAATTCCCTGTTAAAGTGGTATTTTCAGGGGTATAAATGCAATTCTAACTTTTCAAAAAGAGAAAAAACAGATGAGAGACAAGTTTATGTAAATTTCGTTTCGCGCTTATCTCTTTTGATGTTGTGTCAAATGTAGACTACATAATTCATACATGGACTTTAAAAGTAATAACTGGTATCATCTACGTAACAATTGGCGCTTTTTTAGACATAAGTGTGAAAAAACGAAATCAGTTTTAGCAAATTACCAATTGTTTTCACAAAAAAACACTTTATTTCTTTCTGCCAAAATCAAATAATGAAGATCAAAAGCGGTCAAAAATTCATTCTTAGTTTCAAAATGCATCTGGTACAAATCAGCAATTGGTTTTAAATGATTCTAATAATTTTCTATACTACTAAAAGACCGCATTTAAGTTTAAAAATGAAAATTCTTCATTTTGGGTATAAAAAAACCAGTGAGCTTAATTCACTGGTTTTAAAATTCATATACTGTACATCTTTAATCTATTTAGTACAGTTCAATATTTTTATTTACTGCTAACTTAGCCAGTCACTGACTAACTTTCGATAGGTTTCACCAACGGGAAGCTGTTCTCCACTGGTGAGTTGTATCTGATTTCCATCAATAACCTTTATTTTACTTTTTGGGATTATATAGGAGCGATGAATTCGAACAAATTGATTTACAGGAAGCTTTTCCAAAATATCCTTCATGTTTTCCAGAACCATAATTTTCTCCCCTTTCGTATGAATGCGAATATAGTCTTTGAGTCCTTCAATATAAAGGATGTTTTCGGTTGCTATTTTATGATGCTTCCGGTCGGCTTTTACAAATAGAAAATCTTCAGTTTGCTGGTTTTGAAAGGTTTCCTGCCAACGGATAAATTTTTCAACACTCTGATAAAAACGATTGAAAACAATTGGTTTGAGTAAATAATCTATAACATGGAACTGAAAAACATCTAAAGCATAATCCGGATAAGCTGATGTAATGATGAAGTTGTGTTTCTGATTGAACATCTGCATTAATTCAATTCCGGTTAGCTGTGGCATTTGAATGTCTATAAACACCAAATCAACCACTTCATTGTTCAGTATTTCGATGGCTTTAAAAACGTCTGAATCGGCATACAAAACGTTTAATCTCGGTACTTTAGAAGCATAATCTGCCATTAACCTTACTGCAAAAGGTTCGTCGTCTAATATGATACAATTTATTTTCTTCATCTTAATTCTATTTCAAGTTCAGCTGTAAACTGGTTGTTTTGATTTACTACTTTTATCTGATGTTTTTGCGGATAATGAATTTCCAGTCTCTTTCTTAAATTACTTAATCCAATACCTCCCAATTTATCTTTCTTTTGTATGGCGATATCATTTATTACTTTAAAATTGAGTTTTTGATCTTCTAAACGCAGCTCGATTATAATTGGTTTTTCGTTAGATGTAACACCGTGTTTTAAGGCATTTTCAATTAACGGAGACAAAATATAAGGCGGAATTTCTTCAGAAATATTTTCGGTTTCAATTCTGAAATCAATAAAAGCACTTTCCTGATGCCTTAATTGTTCGAGCTCTATATAGGCTTTTATATACTCGATTTCATCGGCCAGTTTTATCTTTTCTTTTTGAGATTCGTAGGTCGTAAAACGCATAATCTGACTTAGTTTTTCGATGGCAGCCAACGATTTATCCGATTGAAAATAAACCATCGAATAAATATTGTTGAGTGTATTAAATATAAAATGCGGATTGATCTGTGCTTTCAGAAATTTGATTTCGGTGTTTTTGTTTTCTTCCAGAATAACCTGATTGTACTCCAGCAAACGGATAAAATAAATAACAAACCAAAGCAGTGAACTTAAAATTACAGGCATACTGCTGTAATGCAGATTATCCTCCATATACTTAAAGAAAGTTGGATTGGTGTAATTGATTCGATGAAATAAAACATCGCTTATCACCTGTTCCAACAACCATCGTGATCCCGTAAAAAACAAGTAGGAAACCAATACTCCCACAAAAAATCTTTTCCACTGAAAGGATTTAAAAACCAATTTCATCACCACAAAATAATGAAAATAAAAGGTTAGCACAAACACAATCATATACGTTGAAAGAAACAGATCCGGAATGAAGTTTTTGCTCTGGATTAGATTTTTAACAAATGTGAAATACCCCATCAAAAGCCAATATATGATATGAATAAACACTTCTACTCTTTTTGATAATGTTCCTTTATACATCGTTTCGTTTTTTTTTCAAAGATATACATTCATTAAAAAGTCTAAAGCCGGGTTTGTAGATTAATCACAGGGGTTTGTCGATAAAAGTTCTTTACGGTCTTTTTTCAGCGCAGTTTTGCAGGGTAATTAATTTAAAAACCATGAAAAACATTAGCCTTTTAGTACTTGCCTTTTTGTATCAGACGTATTCTTTTGGTCAGGAATATGAAGTTAAAGGAAAAGTGATCAATCAAAATAAACTAGCCGTTGAATTTGTGATCAGCGGTTTATTAAACCAACAAAAAACTTTAACCGCTCAGGCTTCAACAGACAGCCTGGGGAATTTTATTCTGAAAGCTCCAAAAGGAAATTACCGTTTCATACTGGAGCAATTTGGTACAGAATTCATGAACCGTGAAATTACAATAGATCAAAATACCGATCTGGGCACGATTGAAATTAAAGAATCGGTACAACTTGACGGCGTGACTTTAAAATCAAGAAAAAAACTGATTGAACAAAAAGTCGATCGACTTGTTTTTAATGTCGAAAATTCGGTAACGGCTACTGGCGGAACGGCTTTAGATGCTTTAAAAGCAACACCTACTGTAAGAGTTCAAAATGAAGCGATTTCGATTGTAGGTAAAGGGGAAGTTTTAGTAATGATTGACGATCGTTTGCAAAGAATGCCTCAGGAAGATTTGGCGGCTTTTCTTAAATCAATTCCATCTGATAATATTAAGAGTATTGAAGTTATTACGACACCTCCGGCAAAATATGACGCCGAAGGCAATAGCGGTCTTATTAATATTAAATTGAAAAAAGCAAAAGCCAATTCATGGAATGCCAATATTGGAACTTCCTACACGCAAAAAACATACGCAGGCGGAAACGTGAACGGACTTTTTACGTACGATCACGATAAGCTTTCGGTACAAGCTACTGTTAGCAAAGGGAAACAAAAATTACTGACTTCTTCTGAAAGTTCTATTTTTTATACCAATGAAACCTGGAAGCAAGAACTTAAAAATAAATCGACCACAGATGTACTGAGCTTAGGTCTTGGTTTTGATTATAAAGTAACTGACAAATGGAGCAGTGGACTAAAATATCTGGGCAGTTTTACAGATAAAGTGAACTCAAACAACCCATTTACTACCAGATTCAATAATGCTAACGGAATGGCAGATTCTTATATTACGTCGAACGCAAATGGTGAAAACAATCCAAAAATGAATGCGGTTAACTTTCATAATTCGGTTGCAATAGACAGCTTAGGAAAAAACATATCAATGGATCTGGATTATTTTGATTATAACAAAAATGACTCCCGTTTCTTTTCAGGGAATGAATTAGACAGTAGTAAAAATAAGATTCCCGGAGGTTTTTTCTCTTCAACGAATTCCAATGTCAATACCATCAAAAATTACTCGGCCAATATCGATGTTTCTTTACCGTACGACTGGGCAAACATTAGTTTTGGAGCGAAAACTTTCCATACTAATACAGATAATAATCTGGTTGTTTATGATAACGAAAGCGGAACACCGGTTTTCAATACCAATCAATCGAATGTTTTTAATTATAAAGAGTACAATCAGGCTTTGTATTTTTCGGGAAGTAAAAAAATAAATTCAAAATGGGAGACACAAATTGGTTTACGTATCGAAGCGACACAAACCAAAGGTTATTCTGAAAATCTGAATCAAACCAATACCAACAATTATGTAAAATTATTCCCAACAGCCTATTTGACGTATGTTCCTAATGAAAGTAATTCTTTCTCCTTAAACTACAGCCGAAGAATCCGCAGACCTGATTTTGACTATTTAAATCCTTTTGTTATTAAAACAAGTCCTTATTATTATTCAGAAGGGAATCCGTATTTGAAACCTTCACTGATTGATAATTTTGAGTTTTCGTTTATCCGAAATCAAAAATGGGTAAGTTCTGTTTATTTTTCTCAGGTTTCAGATTTTGGACAGGAATTATCGATCATCGATCCGGATACAAATGTTACCAGAAACACTCCTTTAAACTATGCTAATACGTATCAAATTGGGCTTTCTACTTCATACAATTTCAATAAATGGTCCTGGTGGAACAGCTTTACCGGATTCAATTTAAACTATCAAAATGTAAAATCAAAAACCAATTTTATTCAGTCCATCGATGGCTATAACGGATACATTTACAGCAATAATGATTTTACCCTAAACAGTAACAAAACACTATTTCTTGGATTAAACTATGGTTTACAACTGCCGGGCCGTTACCAAATTTTTAATATTTCGACTTTGAATATTCTTGACATTTCGGTTAAGCTATTAACTTTCAACAAAAATCTTTCGGTTACCATCATTGGCGAAGATTTACTGAATGCGCAAAAACCATTGATTTCCTATAGTTCAAACGATATTAAAACCAATGTAAAAAGCTATAGTGACAGTAGAGGCTTCCGAATTTCGCTGAGTTATAAATTCGGTAATCAAAACATCAAATCCAAACAAAGAGATTTTGGAAATGAAGAAGAAAGAAGCAGAGCCAACTAAATGTGTTTCGAACTTCATACAAAGCTTCAGAAAATATCTGAAGCTTTTTTTATGCCTTAAGTCCAAATTTCAAAAAGCTGTTTTTGTCCTCCATCTAAAATAAACTTATATTAGCCTTAAATTTAAACGATTAGAGAAGAAACAGTAGACCCGAAAATTACCGCTTAAAAAACCAAAAACTACCATGACCAAAAAAACTGCCATCTTGCTAGGGTTTATCGCCTTAAAATTTATACTGCAATATATTCTAATAAGTCCTGAATATGATTTGCAACGCGACGAATACTTGCATCTTGATCAGGCACATCATTTGGCATGGGGCTATTTATCGGTTCCTCCGGTTACTTCCTGGGTTTCTTATCTTATTCTTTTACTTGGAAATTCGATTTTTTGGGTGAAGTTTTTCCCGGCTCTTTTTGGAGCTTTGACACTTGTGGTGGTCTGGAAAACTATTGAAACGTTGAAAGGAAATTTATACGCTCTGATTTTAGGTTCTACCTGCGTTTTGTTTTCATCTCTGTTGCGGATCAATATACTGTACCAGCCGAATTCGTTAGACATCTTATGCTGGACTTCTTTTTATTATGTGATCATTCAATACGTTACTACCGAAAACAAAAAATGGTTTTACATTGGTGCTGTCGTTTTCGCCTTCGGTTTTCTGAATAAATACAATATACTGTTTCTCCTTATTGGCCTCTTACCCGCTCTTTTGCTATCCAAACAGAGGAAAATATTTGTTGAGAAAAAACTCTATTGGGCACTGATTTTAGGAGTGTTACTGATTTTACCTAATCTTTTATGGCAATACAACAACCACTTCCCTATTGTGCATCACATGAAAGAGCTCGCCGAAACACAACTCGTTAATGTAGATCGAATGGAATTTTTGAAAAAACAATTATTATTTTTTATCGGTTCTTTCTTTGTTCTTCTTGCTGCTTTGTACGCCTTATTGTTCTACAAACCTTTCGAAAAATATAGATTCTTTTTTGCTTCGATAATCTTTACACTGATCGTTTTTCTGTATTTCAAAGCCAAAGCTTATTATGCTATTGGTTTATATCCTGTTTATATCGCTTTTGGAGCTGTTTTTCTTTCTCAGGCACTACAAACAGGCTGGAAACGTTATCTGAAACCCATTTTCATCATCATTCCAATATTATTTTTTATACCTATGTACGACTTGGCTTTCCCTAATAAAAGTCCGGAGTATATCATAAAAAATCCGGAAGCATACAGAAAAATGGGAATGCTTCAATGGGAAGATGGAAAAGAGCATGCGCTGCCACAAGATTTTGCCGATATGCTGGGCTGGAAAGAGCTCGCCCGCAAAACAGATTCTCTTTATGCCTTAATTCCGAATCCCGAAACAACTCTGGTACTTTGTGATAATTACGGACAGGCCGGAGCCATAAACTATTACTCTAAAAAAGGAATCAAAGCCGTGTCTTTTAACGCCGATTATGTCAATTGGTTTGTTCTTGATGTGCCCTACAAAAACGTCATAAGAGTTAAAAACTATTGGGAAAGAACTGCTGAACTTGAAGAAACCAGTCCTTTCTTTGAGTCTTCCCGTATTGGAGGCGAAATCACTAATAAATATGCCAGAGAGTCTGGAGCCACTATTTTTGTTTTCACAAATGCCAAAATTGACATCAACAAAAGACTCAAAGCTGAAATTAAAGAAGAAACTAATTATAGTAAATGACCGATTTTACCACTATCGACTATCTAAAAAACGGAAACAGCGGACAAATTCAGACTTATGAAATCCTTACCCAACATAAGATTTTGGATGACCTCGCTGAATTTGATCCAATTTTGGCAGGCACGATCCCAATTCATATCGATATTGAAAATAGTGACCTGGACATTATTTGTTATTGGAAAAACAAGGTTGAATTTGTGGAGAAACTCAACATTACCTTCGGAAGTAAAGACAACTATACCATCAGGGAAGCACTAATTGATAATCAAGAATCTATTATTGCAAATTTTAAAATAGCCTCTTTTGAAATTGAGATCTTTGGGCAAAATATTCCAACCAAAGAACAGAATGCGTATCGCCATATGGTTATAGAGTATCAAATTCTGCAATCAAAAGGCGAAAATTTCCGATTAGAGATCGTCAAACTCAAACAAAACGGTTACAAAACGGAGCCTGCTTTTGCTTTTTTATTAGGTTTAAAAGGAGATCCATACTCAGAACTACTAAAGTATGAGATTTAAACCACTTTAGCCAAAAACACAAACAACTAAATACCAGTTACTTAAAATTAAAATTCACATATTTAAAAATAATTCCGAAATTTCTTTGCATAACCGTATTTACTGTGTATCTTTGCACCCGAAACATCGCGGGATAGAGCAGTAGGCAGCTCGTCGGGCTCATAACCCGAAGGTCACAGGTTCGAGTCCTGTTCCCGCTACTAAGTAAAACACCAACTTCAACAAGTTGGTGTTTTTTTTTAAACTGGTGGGCTCATATCCGCCGCGGCGGACACAGGTTCGAGTCCTGTTCCGGATCAGGTTCAAAAGTTGGGGATTAAGCAAAAAAGATGGATCAATACAAAATGTTGTGGGGTTGATAGAAGTTATTCCTTCTATTAACGATTTCAGCTCTTCATTTAAGAAATCATTTTATTACAGCTGATTTTATAATTAGTGTTCTCTTTCGGTATAAATATTTGAAATGTTTAAAAAGGGCTGAAAGCCCAAAAGCATAAAAATAGTGCAACGCACTATAAAGTAAGATAATGAATCATATTGCCCTGAATGGGCATAAGCAATTATAAATGAAGCATAAGATCTTGATTAAAAGTTGCTAACTTTCGGAAATGTCATAAAATAAGATATGTGCTTTTTGGGTTAGGCTTTCGCCCTTACAGGGCTTAAAGAAGCATCATCATTATTCATGGTACTTCGCACCATGTTATTGCCAGAGCTCTTTCAGAGCAGCAAGTTGCAAGCACTTGTATCTTATAAAGAAAGCTGTACATTAAATCTTTTGGAACTAAAGAATTTTAAGAAAATATAAAAAACGTTGAGATTGTAAAAAGCTAGTATTTTCACTCCTAAATTGCTTTATGATAAAGAAAATATCAACTATAGCTAAATTTTTCACTTATCCAATAATACCGCACACATTAAGTACCTTTGACACAATAAAACCAATAGAATTATGATAGAAAATTTTGTGCTTTTAGCATTTGACACTTATTATTTTGACGGAAAAGCCAAAACCGTTTGTATTGAATTTAATCAATGGAATCAAGACAAAGATTACAAAGTACATTCAGAAATAATTGATAATATCGAAGACTATATCCCAGGAGAATTTTATCGAAGAGAATTACCATGCATTTTAAGTCTTTTACAAAAGATGAAACTAGAAAATATTGACGCGATTATTGTCGATGGATATATTTATCTGGATGATGATAAAAAATATGGTTTAGGAGGATATCTATATGAAAAACTAAACCAGAAAATTCCAATAATTGGTGTTGCCAAAACTAATTTTGCATCACTAAATAAAGACAAAAAAAGCTTATTTAGAGGCGATAGTAAAAAACCTCTTTTTATTACTTCAATCGGTATCGATTTGGACGATGCATTTACAAAAGTCGAAAGTATGGCGGGGGAATTTAGATTTCCTACCTTATTAAAAGAATTAGACAGGCTGACAAAAGAAATACAAATAACTCTATAATAATCCTTTATAAGCTAGCTAGCTAGCTATTTGAATGCTTCCTGCTACTAAGACAAAAAGCTTCAGAGAAATCTGGAGCTTTTTGTATTTATACCTTTCTGATTCTCTTTGCGGACACAGATTGCAAATCTGCGCTATAGTTGTCTACATATTGGAGCGATCGGGTAAATTAGTTTTTTTCATCTTCTCTATAAAAAGGTTAATTTCTTTCAAATTATTATTCTTCAGCTTGAATGAATAAAATAGTTTTTGCTCTATTATTTTAAAAGACTTAATTGGTGTTTTAATTAATTTTTTGTCTAACTCTTCATCACATAAATGTTTTGGAACTATACTAAATCCGCTATTGTTTTTTAAAGTTTCTATTATGTCCAAATAAGAGGGTAAAATATATCTTGGAACTATTCTAGGATTAGTATTAAATCTAGAATCCCAGAACTTTTTTATATCATTTTGGTTATTGTCATATGCAAACCAAGTTTGCTTTTGTAGCCATGTGTTGAATTGCTTATCATTTTTTTCGATATTCTCTGGAATAACAGTAGAATTGGAGCAAATTAATTCTAACTCTTCATTCTTTAAATATGTGAATTGATGGTCGTAAGCATCGTGTTTTTTTATTCCAACCAATAATTGAATTTTTTCCATTTCAAGAGCTTCAATCAATTCTTTTTCATTTCCAAACTGGGTCACTATATACATGTCAAATGCATAAATGTGATGTATTAATTCTTTCCTGAAAAAGTCTGTGGTACAACCAATTGTTATTGCAGATCGTTGTTTTTTTGTTCTTTGACTTGAATAATATTCTACTTTTTCTAATTCACTTAATGGATTATTAATTTGTGAATATAAAAATTTCCCATATTCGGTAGGTGCTAATTTCCGAGTAGTTCTTTCAAATAGTTTTTTTCCAATATGGCTTTCCAGGGCAGATAAATGTTTACTAACTCCAGGTTGAGTCATATTTAATTTTTTTGAAGCTTCTGTTATGTTTTTACATTCATATATAGCACCAAAAGTTCTCAACCATTCTAAATTAATCATAACATATATTATAAATAAGCAAACAAAAATAATTAAAATTATCAATGTGTTGACTCTATATTTGTAAAAAAAAGAAGATGACAAAAACATTAGTAATAAACTATGCACCCAGAAAAGGTTCTTACACCCAAATTTTATTTGATGAGTTTGTGGAACTAGCAAAAGGAAAAACAGAAATAAAACATTTAAATCTAGCTGAAACTCCACCAGAATTATTATTAGAGAAAAATTTGAATTTAATAATGGAATGGAATATGGGTAAAAGAGATTTTTCAGAAATAGAACTCTTAACTCTATCTAATCATCATAAACTTATAGATGAAGTTATTGCAGTTGATAATATTGTATTGGCTTTTCCTATTTACAATTTTACAATGCCAGCAACCGTAAAGGCCTGGATAGATGCTATTGTAGTTAGTGACAAGACATTTTCTTTTAGCCCTGAAACAGGCTTTAGTGGTCTTTGTAAAGATAAAAAAGCGCTATCCATAATTGTTAGTGGATTCGATTACAATAATTCCGATAATATCAAGGAATTTGCTTCATCTACAATAAAACAAAATTTTGATTTTATGGGTATCTCTTCAGAACAAATTTCAGCTTTTGGGGTTGACCAAAATAGAGACCAATTAAATTCAATTCTTGAAAATGCGAAATTGGAAATAAAAACTCTGATTGATAGATGGTTCCCAAATTAAGACTAATGTTTCAGCATCTCGCTCAGTTAGCATCCCCGCTCCCGCACGAATCCTTTCGTGTGGCAGCATGTATGTCAAGGCCTAGTTTCGTTATAAAGTTTTAAAATATTAAAAATGAGTAGAAACTATAAATTTTGTAATTCTGAAAGTGCAAGTAGAACGTACCACGCGAGAGGATTCGTGCGGTAGCGGGGATAAGAAATGAATAGGATTTACTTATGATTATTTATTATTTTAAGGTATATATTATCTATTAGTTGTGAAATATTCCAATAATCATATTTTCGATTTCTGCTTTGATTTCTACACTGCTGCCTATCCATCTGCCGATGATATTTCCATCTTTATCGATTAAGATTTTTACTGGAATTCCTGTTACCGCATAGGTGTTTTCAATTGTGCTTTTGTTTTCTTTGATTGAAAAATGTTTCCATTTTTCAATATTTTCTTTTTGTATTGTAGCTCTCCACAAATCTAGTTTTTCATCCTTTGTAACACTTATAATTTCAAAGCCTTTGTCTTGATATTTAGAGTACATTTCTTTTAGAAAAGGAAAATCTTCTCTGCAAGGGCCACACCAACTTGCCCAAAAATCAAGAAGCACATATTTGCTGTTTTTATATGAGCTAAGTCGCAACAAGTTAGCATTCAAATCATTTACCTCAAAATCAGGGGCTAAGCTTCCAATTCTACTATTTTTAAAATAACTTAATTTTTCAGCCAATTGTTTTCCGCTGTAAGATTTTTTTACTGCTGACCCTAATTTATCGTATAAATTTTTAATTGTATCATATGGAATTTGATTATCCTCTTCTGCTAATATGTGATCTAATAAGTCAGGTGTTATAAATGAATTTGGATTTTTTTTTATAAATTCAAAATCCGATTGCCTATTTATTCTTATATTTTGACCCACCCATTGATCCAACTGCTGATCGAGCGAATCTAAACTCTTTTTAAATTGAATTTTTAAAGAATTATCACTTGTTGCAGTCATTTTAACAGAATAAAATCTACTCAATTCTCTGATAGAATCAATTTTTTTGTGAATTTTTTCCTTTTCCGCTGTATTTTGCAATGCATAAAATTCATCGTTCGTTTTAGAACCATTTATTACTATAGTATTCAAATCATCAATATCGAGTTTAGCACTCATTGTGGACGGCTCCAAATAAATTATTTTTGAATTTAAGTTTGTCATATAAAATCTAGGGTCAGTACAAATAATTGCTTTAACCGGGAAATCAATTTCCCCTTTAAATACAAATTTATTGTTATAAATCTCTGAAGATTTGGTAATGCTCTCGCCATTGACCTTATATGTCAAATAAATATTTTTTTTGTTCGCTTTTTGGGAGCAGACACCATTTAGCACAAAATTGTGCTGCGCTACCATTATAAATGGAAGAACTAAAAAGAAAATTGAAAATTTTAATTTCATGTACATTATTTTTAAACCTAATTTATTGCATAAGAAGTGCTAAAAACTTTTTAAACGTAAAACAGGAACGCCCATCGCACGCATTACAACCTGATCCTCAGTCATACGAACTAGAACAGGCGCCACAACCTTTAGGGGTAACAGGTCCTCCACCATCAATAGCTCTCATCTCTTTTCCAGAAATCCTGCTTTTAGCATTTTTCAAACTTAATTGTTTTTACAACTATTAATTTAGCAAATATCTCATGTCTTTATCTCTTTTTCTAATATTGTATTATCTCTAATGCATATAATATTATCCTAAAATGATGTAAAAACAAGGGAGCAGCATATTATAATGATTAGTGCTTTTTGCTATAGACTGCTCCCAAAAGTTTAGACGAATTTATAATTAAAATTAGATAATAATGAATCCGATATACAAGGCTCATTTCTTTTAAATTAAGCTTGATTCTCTCATTAAATTATTTCCCCTTTAAATCCTATTACCCAAATCAATTTTGGTCTTTTACGAATAGTTTTTTATTTATTTTTCGCGATTCTAAATCCAAATCCGCCATTTCGTGTGCCTTTTGGAGATTGGTATCTAACTTCTGGCATATGAATTCCATATTCTAATGGTTTTCCATCTACCCCGCCCCCGCACGAATCCTTTCGTGCGGCAGTATGTGTGTCAAGGACTAGTCTAGTTATAAAGGCTTAAAATATTAAAATGAGTAGAGACTATAAATTTCGTAATTCTGAGAGTGCAAGTAGAACGTACCACACGAAAGGATTCGTGCGGTACCGGGGGATTTTTTTGCAAAAAGTTTCAGAAAAACTATTTCATAGGCAAGGTTTATTAGTTGACAAAACAAATCTATAAATTTAGTCTTTGTTTTTTAACCTATAAAAACTAGCTACTTGAATGAATTATAATATATGATTCTCTAAAAATCATTGATAACCACTACCCAAACCAAAGGATACCGATTTATTTCACAAAAAAACCTGTCTGTTTTTATGAACTACAATTAAATAGATTAATTGACTAACAACTTAAAATTATTTAATTTAACAGAGTCGATTCATTTGATTTTTTAACAAATATAATTCCATCAAATGCTTCTTTCAATTTTTCTTTTTGAACCATCTTTGGAGAATAAGTAGATCCAATATCTCTGTAAAATACTTTAGACATTACAAACTCATTTAATACGGGAGAAAAACTACTTTTATTAAAATCTAAAAAATACATATCAGAAGAAGCATAATTAAATACCTCACTACTTGTTTTTTTTAAAGGTAAGTCAATCGAATACGCTTTAATTTTGTTATTCTCAAGATCCCAAGCATTAAAACTACCAGATCCAAAGTCAAAACCGACACTATAATATTTTTCAGAATATTTATTTTTTAAGTGATGTCCTAAGGAATAAAATGAAATATTATTTTTTTTAATGTGAGAATTGTGAGCACAAATAAATATATTATTATTACTATTTTCTACTAACCAATTTACATTTTCAAACATTAATTCATCTCTGCGATTCTGAGTGTAATCTATCTTCATCAAAATATACTGCAAGATAGAATTGTTAAGTTGCCATAAATAGGGGTCTTTTAAAGATTTTAATTCCAGATCTAAAGACTTTAATATTAGGTAATGTTCTTCAAATTCTTTCTTTCTAAGATTTTTTAAATTACTCTCCGAAATGTAATTATTTAATGTAGTGAGATACTTCTGATTGTTGGGTGAAAAATTACTTTGTAGGTATTTGTAAAGTATATTTACAGCATTTTTACAATTCAAAACATCTATACCAACAAAACTTAATTGGCTCTCTTTACTTTGCGTTGAATTATAAAATCTCATCCATTCGATTAATGATAATATTTCGTTCGTATTCCATATCCAATATCCTATTTTACTAAGAAGATCTTTTGGATTACCCTTCCCATCCTTAATATATGAATTAATGGACAAACAGTCACTATAATTAGCCTCTATTGCAAATGTTTTCACATTACAATTAGTAACTAAGTATCTGAAAAACTTATCTTTTAAATCCTGAAATTCTTTAGTGCCATGCGTTGCCTCTCCAAAACCAAATATTTTTACATTTTGAAATATATCTTGAAATTTAAATAGTTCCTTAAAAGGATATTCTGGATTTGAGTTATCAATGTCGATTAAACTTGAATTAATAGTAACAATTAATTCTTTACTCTGTGATCTTACAGATTTGAAAGAAGTAATAAAAACTATTAAAATTAATATTTTTAATTTATGCATTTTCTAAAGAATTATGAAATAAGTATATTTTGTTGACTACGTAATTAAAACACTCATTTAATTAATATTTTTCATTAAGACATGTTCAAAAATAAAAAATATCTTATATATTAAAGTAGACTGCTCACAAAAGTTTAGACGAATTTATAATTAAAATTAGATAATAATGAGTCCGATATATAAGGCTCATTTCTTTTCGATTAAGCCTGATTTCTCTCATTAAATTATTTCCCTTTAAACCCTATTGCCCAAATCATTTTTGGTCTTTTGCGAATAGTTTTTTATTTATTTTTCGCGATTCTAAATCCAAATCCGTCATTTCGTGTACCTTTTGGAGATTGGTATCTAACTTCTGGCATATGAATTCCATATTCTAATGGTTTTCCATCTACGCTTTGGGTTTCGTAAAACCAACTAACACCTTTCGAAACTTTATACGATCCTTCTCCTTCTGTTGGCCCTTGCGGGTTCTTTTTACTTACTAAACCATCCTTTTCAGGGTTGTACCAATCAGAAACCCATTCACCAACATTTCCGGTCATATCATAAATTCCCAGTTCATTAGGCCTGAGAAGTCCAACTTTATGAAAGGTACTGTCTGAATTTTCTTTTACCCATCCAATCTCGATTGGATTATTACTACCACTATACTTGTAATTTTTAGTTTTCTTTCCTCCTTTAGCGGCATATTCCCACTCTGCTTCTGTTGGTAATCTTCCACCGGCCCATTTTGCAAAGTCATTAGCTTCATCCCAAGTTGCCAGCATTGGATTTTCGTCTATCCATTTATAATATACTTTTATTCCGTATGCATTTTCAATAGGTGCATCAGGCATTTTTCTGCCTGTTTTTTCACAAAACTCCCGAAACTGTTTAACAGTTATTTCATATTTACTTATGTAAAAATCATCAAGTTCAACCATTCGGTGCGGACTTGTAAATCCTTTTATTGTGTCGCCTTTGGGGCTAATGATGATTTGGTTTTTGCCCTGTTCAAAAGTCCCGCCATTTACAAAAATCCAGTCAACATTATCTTGTCTACAAGAACTGAATATCAAAAGGCCGAGAAAGATCATAAATATATTTGTTTTCATAATGTCTGCTTAAAATTACTGTCAACTTCTTTATATGTTGTACAAACTACGCAAAGCTCTCCAAATTGGCACAGCGTTGTGTGATAAAGTGCTCTATTTTTTATCATAAATCAGTAAGATGCACATCGAACAGTAATCTTCGTCCAACTTTCTACCCTATAAAAAGAGGTTTTAAAACTACACGGAGAAAAAATCGATTATACGATGGCATGCTTAAAGAAAAAGATGAAATGATGACAAGGATTGAAAAATTAATCAATAAATAGTTTCAGAATAAATCATTTTTATAAAAAATATCAAAATAAAGCTTCAGGGGAAATCTGAAGCTTTATTTTTATTAACTTCCCTTCTTTGTTAACATTTCGTTGCGTTCACGAGCGGGACGCTCGCGCCAGCAGGGGGAGTAATGTATTTTGTTATGCTAAAAAGCAAATATTTGAGTTGCATTTTCTCCGACTTGCTTTTGTAGTGTACACTTTGAAAATTTCTTATTTCCAAAAAACATTGAATCTTCGAAAAGTAAATTCAAATTTGGCAATTTATTAAAATATTTTACAGTTCCAACTTCAAAATCCATTAAGAAATACGATGAATTAAAAGCTATTTCATTATCTGACGACCATATCAGATTTAAAGTTGAAAAATGAATTTGAGTAATTTTTCTTAAAATGTTTTTCGGAACATTTCTTTCTTTGTTTTTGTAGCGTATTTTTAAACAACTCCAATTCTTACCGTCATATTTAGCCGTTATTATTTCTCCTGTTTTATATCTCAATTGAGCCTCAATAATTTTTCTTTTTCTACTCACTATTTCATCACAATACTTTTTCAACCTTATATCAGTTGACTTTAAAATTATAACTTCATTATTTTTAAAAATAAATTTAAACGATTGTGGAGCTTCAATTCTATCTTTATTTGCATAGATATTTACAAAATTTAGAATTAAAAAAAAAGTCAAAATTGATTTTATATTTTTCATTTATATCGTTAGGTTCTTTAATTATCGGCTTCATGCGCTTTACACATTAGGCTCACATTACAACTGTTTTGTGCCTAAAACAAGTACTTTCTTTGGATTTGCCAAATCATCCAAATACAAAACCTACTTTTCATTAAGCCAATTGCCCAAATCCGTTGTAGTAGCTGTTGGCAGTAGTTTTTTTTGTTAGTATATAAAAGTCGTCTTTGGCATTTTGGCTTCAAAATCTAAAATTATTTTTTTATCAATTTTATTGCCATCTAATGTAATTGAGTTTAGTCGCTTCATTCTAAGTAAACTATTAGGAAGATTAGTCAATTCGTTTTCGTATAAGTTTAATTCTTCCAAATTATTAAGTAATGAAATTTCACTTGGAAGTTCTCTGATATGATTAACGCTTAGATGGATAGTTCTAAGTTTTTTACATTTAGAAAGCTCTAAAATGATACTTTTAGTATCAATTTTATCCTGTCTAATATATCCAAAAGTTTCTAAATTAGAAAGTTTATCAAATTCTATATTTAAATTCTTAATTTGATTATTACCTAGATTTAGTTGTCTAAGGTTTTTAAATCGATGAATCTTTGATAAGTTGTTTGTGAAGTCAAATTCAAACATACTTGTTAAGTTGAGCTCTTCGATGTTTCCATTATTTTCATAAAATGCCTCCGGAAAAGTTCTAATATCATTCCACCAAATATCTAGCGTTCTAAGTTTTTTAAGCTTAATTATTTCAATTGGGAACGTTTTAAAATTATTCATTCCAATATTTAAAATCTGGAGGTTTTGCAGTTCTTCTAAATGATTAAGTTCTGATAAATTATTTACGGAAAGATTTAATTCTTGTAGATTAGACAGTTTGAAGATTATCTTTGGGATTGTAGTCAAATTGTTTTCTGATAAATCAACACGATAAACCAATTCTAGATTTTTTGGCAAACTATCTAAATTTTTATATATTTTTTCATTTTGTAATTCACTTAACGACATTATTTTTTCTTCTTGCTTTTTGTTACAAGAAGTGAGGATAATTAGAAATAAAAATATTGTCGTTATTTGATTTTTCATAAACTTACTGCCATCATTCTGGCGCTTAGAAAGGTTAAGGAATAAAGACGCTAGATTTTTCGATTAAGCACAAATATTCCAAATATAAAACTATCTTTAAATTAAGCCTAAAACCCCAATCTCACCAAACGGCTGTTAACGGTCATTGTTTTCTGGTGTTTTCCCTTCGTTTTTATATTCTTCTTTATATTCTCCATTTTCATCAAACTTACTTTCGAATTGTCTGTAATTGATATTTCCCCAAATAGCATTCGATTTATTACTTCCCATAGAAAGTCTTAATTGAGTTTTATAATTTCCTTTAAAATTTGGCACTAATGTTATAGCTATTTCTTTTGGGGGCAAAATGATTGTACCAACTCCATTTCCACACATGTAGACAAATCTTTCTTGTATAGGTTCCCATTTACCTAATTTATTTTTCGCTTCCAAAATCAAAGGGATTCTATCTCCAAAACCAATTGGGATGGTGTCTTTTGTTCTATTTCTTAATAGCGCAGTATGAAAATTATTAATTTTTTTAGAGCATATTTGAATTTCAACTTTTTGCTCTTGCATAAATGAATAACGATTCTTTTTGTCCCATTCAATATAATATTCTGCATTTCGACGTTGTCGCTTTTCAATTTCTGAGTCTTTCTTTCTATTCTTGGGAAATTCAGCAATTGAGAAATATTCTACCCCTAACGATATAGAATCTTTCAATTTTCCGATATAGTTAAAATTATAGTTTGCAGTAGAAATCCAAGTAGGGTTTTCTTCATCAAAAAAGGATTCATATTTTAAATTCAAAGGATTTACTATCGTAGGAAATACAGTTACAGGTTCACTTTTAGGTTTAATTTTTTTATCTTCATTTTTGCACCCAAAAAAGAATAAGGAAATGGCTAAAATTAAATATAATCTTTTCATAAAGTTTGTTTACAATGGCCGCTAACTTACTCATATGCATAACAAAACCATACAAAGTCAACCAGATTTAGGTAAACATGTATGATAAATTTCACACATTCTTTATTTCCAAATATATAATTTTTTCACTTTAAATCATCAAAAGAACTTTTAATTTGATTGATGCTTTTTGGCACTTATATGAGTCACTATGCAAACAAAATTCAGAGAAAAATTAAGATACACATGCTAAACCATTATAATAACCCAAGATAATTGTCCGTACTAGTAGCGGGTACAGATTACAAATCCACATTACCTTTTATTTATTTCACGCATCTTATCCAGCAACTCCATTTCATCGTCAGGAAGAAGCTGCAAGGCAATTTCAAGTAAGATTATTAAATCAATTGTGACATCAGAGGAAATATCTTTTTTAAGTAAACTAATACAAGTTTTTAGCAACGAAGAGATTGTTAGATTTAATTCATAATAAGAAGATAATCTTATTGGTACGCTAAACGAATTATTTTCAGCATCGGGTTCTAGTTTTGTAAAATAGTTCATTTTACTTATTAATTTTAAAATAGTTGTAGCTAATTCTTTTTGTTGCATTTCCATAATTTTAATTTTTAATAATCCTGCATTTTATACTCTACATTGAATTTCTTACTATATTTTTTTAATACGATTAAACAAATATACATAAAAAAACAGATTTATTTGACTGGATATATACGTTCCTGTTTTTTTAGCTACTTAATTATAATTTTCAAGTCTTAATAATAAGTGATGAGAAAAAATGAAGTCCCTGAATCTGTGAAGATTGTTGGAAATAACATAAAAGAGATTATTAAAGAGCAAAATCTTAAAGTACGCAATGTAGCTCATGATGCAGATTTAGATATTGAAGCATTAAGAAGATATATGTTAGGCAAACAAATTATGGGCATTGATAAACTTATACGCATCAGCAAAGCTTTAAATATTGAGATTTCAGAACTGTTTCGGAAAATATAATTTATTTAATTTTTAAACCAGTTACGCTGACATGTGCAACAACAGATTAGAGATCACAGATTTGAGTCCCGTTTCTAGTGCAACGACAAAAGCTTCAGAGTAATCTGGAGTTTTTTTGTTTAGGCTAAAACGTAAAAAGTTAAGAGCCTTTTATAAAGTTTGCAATTTCTAAGAAACCAAAAAAAATGCGCAAAGTTCACAGGAACATTTGCGCAGCTTTTCATTGGAAAATTTCAACTAAGATATTACCAAATTGTTATTCTGTCTTTCTTCGGTAAAAACATTTTATCTCCGGGTTGTACATTAAATGCTTCGTAAAAAGGAGTAGTATTCATTAAAGTACCATTTACACGCCAAATTGGTGGAGAATGTGGGTTATTGTTGATCCACAAACGCAGGAACTCGTCTTTCATTTTTACTCTCCATATTTTGGCTAACGAAATAAAGAAACGCTGGTCTGGAGTAAATCCGTCTATTTTTGTGTTTCCTTTTCCTTGTTCGGTCATTTTAAACGCATCATAAGCAACTGCTAATCCTGCAATATCTGCCGTATTTTCACCAACTGTCATGGCACCATTAACATGCAGATCACCCAAAACAGTATAGGTGCTGTACAAATTGATCACCTGCTGTACTCTTGATTTAAACTGTGCATAATCCTCTTTTGTCCACCAGTTTTTTAAGTTACCATCCTTATCATATTGCGCACCCTGATCGTCAAAAGTATGGGTTATTTCGTGACCAATCACCATTCCGATACCTCCATAGTTAAGTGCATCATCTGCATTATTATCAAAATACGGAGGTTGTAAAATACCTGCAGGAAAAACAATTTCATTTGCAGTAGGGTTATTATATGCTGTAACAGTTGGAACTGTCGTATACCATTCAGATCTATCAACTGGTTTACCCAATTTTGCCAATTGAAATTGATAGTCAACCGTAGCGGCCGAAACCATATTCTCAAAATAAGCATCCCTGGCAATATGTACCTTGCTATAGTCTCTCCATTTGTCCGGATATCCTATTTTCTTAGTCATGGCGGCCAATTTTTCTTTTGCTTTTTGTTTTGTAACAGGGCTCATCCATTCCAATTTATCAATTCTTATGGCATAAGCTTTTTGCAAATTATTCACGAGGATTAACATACGTTTTTTAGCATCTTCCGAAAAATATTTCTTAACATACAATTCGCCCAATGCGTCGCCTAAGTAAGCATCAAGAACACTAGCCATTTTTTCGCCACGTGATTTTTGAACAGCCTGACCAGAAAGCACTTTGGTATATTCAAATGAAGCATCTACAAAAGGTTTACTTAAATCATCTGCATATCTTTCTAACGAATTTGCTTTCAGGTAAATTTTCCAATTAGCAATAGGGATGGTTTTCAAAAGCTTATTAAGGGCATCATAATAGGCAGGTTGACCTACATTAATAAAATCGGTTTTAGCCCCTAAATTATTTAAAAAAGCAGTCCAGCCTATGTTGGGTTGTCTTTTTATAAGATCTGTTACAGCTATTTTATTATAATTGGCCTGTACATCCCGAAGCTCAACTTTTGTTTTATGCGAAACAGCGAGTTGTTTGTCTATATCGTACACCAAATTAGCATTCTTTTTAGCCTCTTCGGTATTGCTGCCTGTTTGTTGAAATAATGTAGTTAGGTATTTTTTGTACGATTCCTGTATCGCAACAGTTGGTGCATCTGATTTGAAATAATAGTCCCTGTCAGGCAAACCGATACCCGTTTGATAGATTTGAGCAATGTTCATACTGCTGTTTTTATCATCGGTTGACACTCCAAAAGCTATAATAGAAGAATTGCCCACTTTTACTTCATTAACTACAAAGTTCATTAAAGACGGTAAATCGCTAATTGCTTCAATTTTGGCCAATAGAGGTTTGATAGGTGTATAACCGCGTTTGTCAATAGTTACGGTATCCATACCTGATGCATAAAAGTCGCCTACCTTTTGTGCTATACTTCCTGCTGAATTCTTACTTTGCGAAATACTGTCCAATATTCCTTGCAGACGCATTCGTTGCGGGTAATTCATAAACATGTAGACACCTACTCCGGTTTGAGATGCAGGTATTGATACAGAATCATACCATTTACCATTTACATATTTAAAAAAATCATTACCAGGACGCAATGTGGAATCTATTCCGGTGATAGCAATGTTTTTTTCTTTTTGATGTTTAGAGCACGCTGTTAAAGCTAAGAATGCAATGAAGAGCATTAATGATTTTTTCATAATCTAAATTATTTCTATTAAAATGAACTGAAAAACGTTTGAAAGCAGGTATTCTAAAATGTATAGGACTGGCATATTTGATTTTAGCAGAACAATATACGAATTCAGTTTTTAATTCCGATGTTCTTGTTAGAATTACCAGTTAAAAAAGTTGGAAGCTATGAAAAGGGAAAAACATTTAAAATCCGTTTTTATCAGCGTTTTCGCCTAGCGAATCCGTATAATCTGTGTACTATTTGCATTCCAAAATTCATTAATTTATGACTTACCCGCAGCAACCATAATAAAAATTGGTCTTCTTAACTCGTCTTTCATTTCCGGATATTTTTCAATAATTTCCTCCGACGGTTTTGGTTCCGATATTTGTGTAATACTAAAACCTGAATCAATTACAATATTTAGAATACTTGCTACTGTTCGATGGTATTTTACTACTTTATGGCCTAAAAAAGAGGTTTCTCTTGCTCCTTCGTACTGATAATTGTCAACTGGCCAATGTAGTCGGTTTCCATTTTCTTCTTTAAACCAATCTTGCTCACTTTTTGCTGTAAAAACAGGATGTTCCATAGAAAAAACAAAACTTCCGCCCTTCTTTAGATACTTATTGATTTTACGAAAAAGAGCTTTTAGATCTTGTATATAATGAAAGGTAAGTGAACTAAAAATAACATCAAACTGCTCCTTTTCAAATTCAATATCTTCTATTGGCATTTGATAATATTCTATTGATAATCCTTTTGATTTTTCCTTTGCTTTATCAATCATTTTTTTTGACAAATCAATTCCAATGACACTCTCTGCACCTTGTTCTTTTGCGTAAATACAATGCCATCCATAACCACAACCCAGATCAAGAACATTTTTCCCTTGAAAATCAGGCAGCATCTTTTTTAAAACATGCCACTCTCCTGCCGAATTCAAACCATCAATCGAACGCGCCATTTTACCATAGTTTTCAAAAAAATCTGTATCATCGTAAATATTCTGTTTCATCTCTTCATTTATTTATTAAACCTCGCTCCCCGGGACGTTCTCCTGAATGCATCACAATTTTGCCCAATAAAATCGATTAGCGTTAACAGCGAATATATAAAATATCTTACTAAAGCCTATAGGCATTTTGTTGTAATTTATAAGAGAATACAATATCTTGCAACACATAAAACTAACCATAATTAAATGAGAAACAACAAACTCTTTACAACATTCTTTGCGATGTTATTTTTTTTATGTCTTACAGCCAATGCACAGTACACGGCTATTCCTGATGCTAAATTTGAGCAAGCCTTGATTAATCAAGGTATCGATTCTGGTGCTATAGACGGAAAAGTACTTACTTCCAAAATTGCCAATATAACGGCTTTGTATCTTACCAGTGATAATATTTCAAATTTAACCGGGATACAAAATTTTACAGCTTTAAAAACTTTGAGTTGCGGAGGCAATAAATTGACCACTTTGGATGTCAGCAAAAATACCGCTTTGATTAATTTGGATTGTGGCTCAAATCAATTAACGGTTTTGGATGTAACACAAAATACAGCTTTGACTAATTTGAAGTGTTCTTATAACCAATTGACCGCTTTAGATGTCACTAAAAATACTGCTTTGACCGATTTAGATTGCACTAAAAATCTGTTAACCAGTTTAGATCTCACCAAAAATCGGGCTTTGACTATTCTGTTTGCCGCTAAAAATGCATTTACCTCTTTGGATGTAACCCAAAATCTGGCTTTGACGGATTTCGATTGCGGTAACAATCAATTGTCGACCTTGGATCTAACCAAAAACAAAGCTTTAAACAGATTGTATTGCATTGTAAATAAGTTTGATCAGGCCCCGGATTTATCTCAAAATACTGCTTTAACCAATTTACAATGTGGCGGAAATTCATTTACCTCTTTGGATGTGAGCAAAAATACAGCTTTAGAAATACTCTATTGTGAATTAAATCAATTGACCTCTTTGGATGTCAGCAAAAATACCGCATTAACTACATTAAATTGTTACTTAAATCAATTGACTTCTTTGGATGTAAGTAAAAATACAGCCTTGAATTTTTTACAATGCAGAGAGAATAAATTAACCGTTTTAGATGTAAGTAAAAATACTTCACTGTCTTATTTGAATTGCTTTTCTAATTTATTGACCACTCTGGACGTAAGTCAAAATACTGCTTTATCATCCTTTTATTGTTATTCCAATAAGTTAGTATCCTTAAATGTTAAAAACGGATACAACAGCAATATAATGAGTTTTGATGCTACCGATAATCCTACCCTCTCCTGTATCCAGGCTGATAACCTAACTCCTCCAAATTCATCCTGGCTCAAAGATGCTGCTGCAAATTATAGTACTTTTTGTGCCGCAACCGGATATACATCAATTCCCGATCCTAATTTTGAACAAGCCTTAATTGATCTTGGTTATGATTCTGCCCCTTTAGATAAGCAAGTACTTACTTCCAATATTGCCGGCGTAACCAATTTAGAGATATCCGATAAAAATATCGCAGATTTAACAGGGATACAGGATTTTGCAGCATTAAAAATTTTGAATTGCAGTTCCAACAAGCTAATCGCTTTGAATCTTAGCAAAAACACAACTTTAACAGCTGTGACTTGCAACAACAATCAACTGGCGACTTTAAATATTAAAAACGGAAACAACACCAATATATCATTTTTTGATGCCAGAAGCAATTCTAATCTTAAGTGCATCCAGTCCGACGGTATAAATCCTCCAAACTCTGGCTGGACCAAAGACAACATTGCAAACTATAGTACAACTGCCTGTTACACGGCAATCCCAGATGTAAAATTTGAGAGAGAACTTATTGCTATGGGATACGATTCCGGCAGCACAGACGGAAAGGTGCTTACTGATAATATTATTCGTGTAACCAATTTGAATGTCTCCAATAAGGGCATTGCAAACTTAACAGGGATACAGGACTTTATAGCTTTGAAAACTTTAGATTGCTCCTCAAATTTATTATCCGCCTTGAATGTAACCCAAAATTCGGCTCTGACTAGTTTAAATTGCCGAGGAAATGTATTGACAGCTTTGGATGTAACCAAAAATACTGCGTTGACTACTTTGATTTGCAATACTAATGAATTGGCTGCTCTGGATGTGAGTAAAAATCTCTCTTTGACTCAATTGGTATGTTGGTTAAATAAACTGACTGCTTTGGATGTAAGCCAAAATATAGCTCTGACAGAATTGATTTGCGGATCAAATCCGTTGTCTACTTTGGATGTAACCCAAAATACAGCTTTAACTACATTACAGTCCTATGCAAATAAATTAACCACCTTGGATGTAAGTAAAAATACAGCTTTGACTACCCTGTATTGCAGCAGCAATAAATTGACCACTTTAGATATTAGCAAAAATACTGCTCTAAGTGTCCTCTATTGTTTTGACAATCAACTGAACACTTTAAATCTAAATAATAATACCGCCTTGACCGTATTACAATGTTATTCAAATCAGTTTACCACTTTAGACCTAAGCAAAAATACCGCTTTAACTACTTTGTGGTGTAATAGCAATCAAATGACCACTTTGGATGTAACCAAAAATATTGCTTTGACTGATTTGACTTGTTATTCAAACCAATTAACCACTTTGGATTTAAGCAAAAACACTGCCCTGAATAAGTTGAAAAGCTATTCAAACCAATTGACTACTTTGAATATTAAAAACGGAAATAATAGTAAAATAACCGATTTTGATGTTACACAAAATCCCAAACTTACCTGTATTCAGGCTGATAATACCACGGCTCCAAATTCTGGATGGAGAAAAGATACTAAAGCAAACTATAGCATTACAGCTTGTTTTGTACAAACTTACACCAACATTCCGGATCCCAATTTTGAGCTGGCTTTGATTAGTTTAGGCTACGACTCGGGTAGCATTGACGGAAAAATACCGACTGCTAATATTGCCAACCTAACCAGCCTGAATGTCTCTAATAAGAATATCTCAAATTTAACAGGGATACAGGATTTTGTGGCTTTGCAGACTTTATATTGCAATTACAATCAATTGACAAGTTTAGATGTTACCAAAAACACTGCTTTGACTTTATTAAATTGTACCAGAAATCAACTGACTACTTTAGATATTACTAAAAATACTGCTTTGACAGGCTTGTATTTCAGTTATAATCAATTGACCACTTTGAATCTAACACTGAATACCGCTTTAGTTGAGTTGGAGAGCATTGGTAATCAATTGACTTCTTTAAATGTAACCAAAAATACAGGGTTGACTAAGTTAGATTGTACCGCTAATAAACTGGCAGCTTTGGATGTTACGCAAAATACAGCATTGACCGATTTACGTTGTCTTTCAAATCAATTACTTGCTTTGGATGTAAGCAAAAATACTGCTTTAACTTATTTAGATTGCAGTTCAAACAAATTGACCGCTCTGGATGTTACTCAAAATAATACCCTGACTAAGCTATATTGCTATTCTAATCAACTGGCCACTTTAACTTTAACAAAGAGTACAACTTTGATCGATTTGAATTGCAATAATAATAAATTGAGTGTTTTAGAGGTAACCCCAAATACAGGTTTGACTTCATTAAATTGCTCCTATAATCAATTGAATTCCTTAAATGTAACCAACAACACAGCTCTAAAAGCACTGTTTTGCGGCAGTAATAAATTGACAGATTTAGAGGTAACTAAAAATGCAGCTTTAGAATCTTTGGATTGTTTTCAAAATCAGCTAAGCACATTGGATGTAACTAAAAACCCTCTTTTGCTTAGTTTTCATTGTGCCAACAATCAATTGATCGCTTTGGATGTAAGTAAGAACACACATTTAACCCAATTGTATTGCTTTTCTAATAAATTACTGGATTTGAATGTTAAAAATGGAAATAACAGCACGATAACCACTTTTAATTCTACCTCGAATCCGGAACTGACCTGCATTCAAGCCGATAATGTCACAGCTCCAAATACGGGTTGGGTAAAAGATGTTACGGCAAATTATAGTACGATCGCTTGTACTGTACTCCGATACACCGCTATTCCCGATACTAACTTTGAACAAGCGTTGATTAATCAGGGAATAGACTCTGGCAAGATAGACGGGAAAATACTGACTTCTAAGATTGAAAATCTAACCCGCTTGAACGTTTCATACGGAAAAATTAGGAATTTAAAAGGAATACAGGATTTTAAGGCATTACGTACGTTAGATTGTTCTGATAACGCACTGACCGATTTGGATGTAACACAAAATATCGTTTTGGACACTTTGTATAGTCATCGAAATCAATTGACTGTTTTGGATCTGACAAAAAACAAGACATTGGCTAAGTTAAACTGTTACGGAAATCAATTGACCGCTTTGGATGTCAGTAAAAATATCGCTTTGACGTATTTAAACTGCTCTTATAATCAGCTAACCGTTTTGGATGTAAGCCAAAATACAGCTTTGACTTATTTGGATAGTTCGCATAATAAATTAGGAGGTACAAAAAACAGTACTAAAAATGCTGTCTTAGCCAATGCTTTCACTTTAGACATAACCAAAAATATTGCTTTGACCTATTTAGATTGTTCATTCAATCAATTGACCTCTTTGGATGCAACTAAAAATAAGGACTTAACTTATCTGGATTGCTCTAACAATCAATTGACGGCTTTGAATATTGAAAATAAAAACAATAGTAATTTAAGGACTTTTGATGCCACAAAAAATCCTAATCTTACGGCTATTCAAGCCGATAAAAATACTGCTCCTACTGGCAGTAACTGGACAATAGATAATACAGCATATTATGCAGGTACTTTGTCTGATCCTGCTTTTGAGAAAAGCAGAAGCTCGGGACTGGTTTACCCAAATCCAACTTCTGAAATGATAAACATTGAGATGCCTCACGAAATGACAGAAGTTATTGTATTGAATCTTGCTGGCCAACAACTCATTAGACAGTCGGTTCACTCTGCACAAACCAAGGTTGATCTGTCACCATTGGCTCAAGGTACTTATTTTATAAAAATCGTTTCCCCTGATCAGTCCTCTGTCATGAAAGTGACTAAAAAATAATCTTATAAAGTTATAGTTGCTATATATTAAAGACTGCCAAATCCCTGGCAGTCTTTTTTTTTAGAAAAACTGAACCAATATACTTGAAGTCATTGGGATCTAGAGTAAAAGTTAAGATGAAGTAAAATCAACATTTCTTGTAAATACCACATCAAATATTCCTTACAATTTCAACCAATAGGAGCACAATACCCCTTACTTTTCCTGCCACGGGCTATGCTGAAAACAGGATAATTTTAAGAGATTCCATAAATATCATAGCTATACTTCTACCAGATCACTTCCTGTTATTCCTCTTTTTCAATACTTTAGAAATACTGAACTGTATGCTACTAACTTTGCAGGACTGCCTTAACAATTAAATAATATGTTTTCTTAATAACCGGGTTTGTATTCGTAATTGTTTTTATAAATTTGCACCCTGAATATTTAGCAGTTTTTTATTCGTATTAATAGGCGATTGCTCTTTAATCTAGTCATTTACATGTTAATAATTATGAAACCCTTTTTTGCTTTTTAAAGCTATCGCGACCAAAATCTGAATTACTTTTAAAAAATCCACTTCTGCAGTTTTAAATTATTTACATTAAAAAAACATTATTTCTTACTTAACCTTTTAAATTTCAAACAACAACAACAACAACAACAACAACAACAACAACAACAACAACAACAACAACAACAACAACAACAACAACAACAACAACAACAACAACAACAACAACAACAACAACAACAACAACAACAACAACAACAACAACAACAACCTACAGTTTTTATCAAAAAAATTACATTACAATTAAATCCAATGCTTAAAAAAAACACCCCCAAAGTTCTAGTTTTTATACTTTTCAGTTTATTTTTTTCCATAAGTTCATTTGCTCAAAAAAATCTTTATGCCGGAATTGAGATCGGACGCCGAACAATAAAGGTTACTGTTCTTGAAGTAAACAATATCAAAAAAGCAGACTATAAAATTGCCTACTATTCGAATGATGAAGGCCTTAGTTTTGCCAAACATATTACTGCAAATGGCGAACTTACTCAGGAAGATATCAGCAAAGCCGGTCTTATCGTTTTTACTCAATTGACGAAAATCAGATCTCAATTTAAAATTCCCGAAGAAAATATCTTTTTAGTAGCTTCTTCTGTTTTTGGATCTGCCCGCAACCTTGATGTTTTAAAAAACAAAATCAGTACCCTAACCAACAAACAACTTGATGTTATTAATGTTGACGAAGAAGCTAAAATACTAGTTAAAGGTTCTATTCCACCAGTTGATTATGCTAACGCTTTGCTTCTTGATATTGGTGCTGCCAGTACTAAAGGTGGATATATTGACGAACTTCAGGATGGTAAATTAGAGTTTATGCCTTTAGAACTTGACTTTGGTACTATGTCGCTTACCGATGCTGTAAAAAAAACGGTTGCAAACCAAAGCCAGGCGGGTGATATGTCAGTATATCAGGAAAAATCTTTTGATTTTAACCCGGTAGTACGTAAGAAGATCAAAGAAATGCTCGATGCAAATCCTCTTTTACTAAAAAAAGAAAAGATCTATTTGTCTGGAGGAGCTGTTTGGGCTTTTACAACATTGTACTATAATGAAAACATCAAAGATCATTTCTTACCTATAACCCTTGAAGATATTATCGATTACGATGCGGTCCTGAAAAATAATTTCAACAAGTTTAACAATCTTTCTAAAACCAATAAAGAGGCAGCAAGAGTATTAAACATATACGACCAGAAATATCTTATTTCAGCAAATAACATACTATCAGCTTGCGTAGAAAGTATTCCTAATTTAGAGAAGAAAAAAATATACTTTGTAAAAGAAGGGCCAATAACCTGGCTTATCTCCTATGTGGCAGACCGTTCTAAAAAAGTAAATACAAATTTTTAAGACGCCCTCTTATAAAGACAAAGCTTCAGAGAAATCTGAAGCTTTTTTTGTTATAAATGTCTCGTCCTAAAATTCCAAAAGGATCGAATGGTACCCGAATTTACAACTTCATATCCGAACTAATATTCCGAATGTATTTGCGATTTTCTTTAAATGTTTTTCCGAAATTATAGGATGCATTTATTAAGATTATATTAGATGTATTGGTATTATTTAACACATATTCATTGCCACTATCTCTAAATCGCAACATTCTGTTTGCATCAGTATTCAATATGTTCCTATATTCCAGGCTAATATTCAGTCTGTCTTTGAGTAAATTACGAGATACACTTAACGAAAGATCGGGTTTCACCGAACGATATAAATTAAAATCGTAAAACCTGTCGATATAATAGGAGTTAATCGAATACATAGTGCTTTTATCTATATTGCCGCTAACAGATAAATCCAGATAATTCACAACTCCTTTATGAGTTTCATTTGCCTTTTTCATTTTTAACTTTGTATAACTATAATTTAAGTTGAATCTGGATTCTTTATAAAATTTAAACGAAACAGAAGTACCCACTGATCGGCTATTATAAGAATCCAGATTTACATTTTCAGAAACCATTTTGTACGCATCTAGTAAATTGACAACAGAAATATTATTGGATGATTTTAAATAACCGAAGTTTAAGGTTAAATCGACTTTCTTTATGTTCTTCACCAAATCAAGAGAAAAAGAATTGTCGATTTCAGGTTTTATATAAGAAGGATTTACAATTGAATTGTTATTAAAATCCTGATAAGTGAAATTAGAAATTGATCTGATACTTGGTCTGAAGACATATCTTTTATAATTGAATTCTACATCTAATATGGAGCCAATTTTCGAGAAATAAGTGAAATTTGGCAGATAAAAATTATGGTAAAAAACAACATCATTATTGACTTTATCCTCAGAAAACTGAAATCTGTTTCCAAATGCTAACGAATTATTAGAATTTAGATCGTAACTAAAACTGACAAAAGGAGTAACAATTTTCTGCCTGACCTCACTTCTATCTGTTATATTATCAAAAATATAATTGCGATACGTTAGTACTAATGCCGATTGAACATATAATTTATTAATTGATTTTGAGACAGAGGAACTCAACGTCCATTCGGTAAATTTTTGATTCGATTTATTAAACCTGTTTTCAATTTTATTATTACTGTTTACATAGTCTAAATTGAGTTTATACTCTAAATCATTTACTGTTCGCTTCTCGTACCTCACATTGGTATTATAATCGCGGACAAGAAAAAAATAAGCTGCTTCTGATAAATCGGAAAAAAAACTGATCCTGTTTTCATCTACTACTGAATATTTATTCCGTAATGAAATACTACTTGACTTATCGATTTCATAAATGTTAAGCATTGAGAAATTAGACTGATACAAAACTCTGTGGTTCGCATAATTTAAAGTGCTCTCATTATAAGTTTCCTCCGAGCTGTTATCCGAAACATTCTTGAGCCCTGAAATATTCAGAACTGTCGAAAATTTATTCTTTTTGTAAAATAAACTCGATCCTAAAAAATTAAACTCCTGCAAAAAACCAAGCGTTCCGTCAACAGAACCTTTTATGTTATCTACATTACCATTATTGTCCATTACTTTTATAACGAGTTCAGTCTCACCAGTTGACAAATTAAAATAATTCTCAACAATCTGAAAAGAAACGATATTCTCAGACAATAGTTTGAAAAATTCTTCCTGAGTTATGACTTTATCATTATAAATGTAATTCTTGATTCTTTTCCCTTTAAAGTAAACGGTTTTATTGTTATCTAAAGTAATGTTCTCAACTCTCCGCAAAGTCTTACCCATACTTTCATTTTTTAAAATTTCTTTGGGTAAGTGAAGTTTATAAACTCCTGCTTTTCTCTTATTTTTAGTGATTTTGATCTCTTTGAGAACTTCTACTTTTGAAGAATCACTCCACTCATTTTTAACCACTTCCTGAGAAAAAACAAAAAATGAATTAATGATTAATGTTAGTGTAATTATTTTTTTCATTCTGAGATTAACTATACTATCAAATCGACAGTCTTTAAATACTATTAAACAATAACATCGTATCGACAATATCTCTTTAAAATACCGCTACAATACAGCCTGTTAATTACAGTAAATCACCCTTCCAAGTAATGCGTCCAAAAAACGCGCAATGATCCATAAGTCAAATTCTACCCTAAAAAGGTAAAATTTGGCGCAAATAAAACAAATAAAAAGACCGCAATTCAATTATTTTCATAAAAGAAGTACCACAGAAACAACATCAGATAAGATAGTATAAGGCCCGGATAATCTAAGTCAGATTCTAAGGAGCATATAATTCTAAAAGGGCAAACCTCTGTACCTTAATTAGGTAAAAAAGTGGAAGATATTCACAAAAAGCCAGCTGTAGAAAATAAAAAAATTGCACCAAGTCAAAAGCCTTTGTGCAATTTTTAATAGAACTCTTTACAGAGTCCGGGAATTAACTAAAAAACCGTGTCTTTTTATAATCTAATTTTCCGGCTGCTTTCTCCGCCAAATCATTTGCATGCTTCAAAAACAAGATGCACTTATACTCAATAAGTTTGTCATATTCCTGATTAGCATCGCGTCTTGCCTTGACTAGAGACACCACAACTGCTTCAGAAAGGTATTGAAAAATCATTTTTTCTTTTTCACTGTTGCAATCAAAAGGAAGTTCGACGTCCTCAATATATCTTAATAAAGAGAATAAACTACGCATCGGTAATTTATCTGAGAGATATCCCAAATACAAATAGATGAGCCCTGAGCAAATTTGCTCTATGACTTTCTTGAAAAGTACTCTTTTAATGATAGTAGCATCATAACTAAGAGAATCCTGCGCATCTTCAAAAAATTGTCGTGCCACTGAAACTTTGTGTTTCTCATATCTTTCTTTATCATCAGAATCCCATTTCGCAATACACTTTTTGGGATAAGGAAGATATCCTGGGTTATTGTAAGTCAGAAGTCCGTTTGTTAGGATATGATCAAAAAAATACTTTTTATCTATTTTCCTGGTACGAATCATTTTTGGACAATGATTCAAAATTGTTACTTTATAATCGGCTCCAAATTTT
Source organism: Flavobacterium collinsii (assembly GCF_946903285.1). Classification (GTDB taxonomy): domain Bacteria; phylum Bacteroidota; class Bacteroidia; order Flavobacteriales; family Flavobacteriaceae; genus Flavobacterium; species Flavobacterium collinsii. Next base: position 2,105,502 of record NZ_OX336425.1, on the reverse strand, counting down.
TCATGAATCAAATTTTTCATTAAAAGTAAATCATCTTCCGATTCCTCCAGATTCACTACCAATAAATAAAAATGATAACGGGGAAGTTTATCTGAATAATTCTTAGACCCATAGTCCTGGTTATGACGTATTGTATAACCAAAACAATATATACATCTTATAACAAAATCCACTGCCATAACAGCTCCAATATTCTCCAAAGCCTCTTCGATAAAGTAATTCGATGGAATCTTTTCGTTGAAAATATGTCTTCCAATACATTTTTGATAGCTCAATTTCTGCATCTTCTCACTGCACAACGCTTTATAATCCAGAAATAGCTTATTAATCTCCTTTTGTAACAGTTCTACTTTTGTTTTTGCTCTGGCAAGCAACTCGGGATTAATATCATCTATGCTCCTATTCTCTACCACGCAGAAATAGGCATTATTGAGCATTTCAAGTATCTCTTTATCCATCTCAACACCTTTATTGAGTATTTTCTTTAGAGAAGGTGCAAAATCGATTATATAATCATAATGAACAAACAAGCAGGTAGAAGTAATAAAAACAGGCGTGAAAAATTCTGAAGCACAAATGTAGATGTATCTCAAGGTTTGATACAAGGCAAAGGCAGTCGCAACACTATTATTGTTTCTGGTGTAAACCGAAACATTTCTAAGAGACACCACAGCCGCTTCCATATCAAGAGAAAATCTTTTCTTAGCTCTCCTTATCAGCTTTTTCGACGTGTTTTTTTGAGGGTAAAAAACTTCAGCCCCAGGTTTGAAGTATACTAACTCTTTAAGAGTACAATGCCGAATAAAGTAAGGCTTACCTTTTCTAAATCCAAGCCTGGCATTATCAGAACTAATAAACTTAAAAATAAAATCGGGATATATCATTATGATCTTATCCAATATTGTATCATCCAAAGCCTCTCCATCCTGATCACGCTCTTCTTTCAAAATAAAAGTGAGCACTATTACTTTATTACTTCGATTACAAGATAGGTAAACGGCTTCTGTTTCAACATACGGAAGCAAATTTGTAATAGCTCTTTCTAATCGTTCCCGATCTGGATTGTTTTGGTCTATTCTGGGCGTATAATTCATGTTTTCTTCTTTTTATGTTAAACCTCATCTCTCTTTTCCTGACTATCACTTCATAACTTAAAGAACCTTCGACAATACCAAGCTCTATTTTCTTTCTGAAATTTTAACGATCTTACTCTTTATTAATGTATTTTATGTTTTTTTTCGTACGTTTGCTGAAATCGCGTTTTTGTGTCTTTTTACTTACAAATATATAGATTATATTCTATAAAAATTCATAAAAAGATCAAATAATCTAAAAATAATTACAATGATTATAAATAGAATCTTACAAATAATTGATTATAAAGGAATTAATAGAAGAAAATTTTATATTGAAACAGGACTTTCCAATGGTTTTTTAGATAAGGTTAAAGATGTTGGTGCCTCAAAAATAGAGCAGATACTCCGAATCTATCCTGAAATTAGCCCGGAATGGCTCCTCACGGGAAAAGGTCATATGCTTGAAAATACTGCTTTTTTTGAATATGAATGGGGTATAAAAATGAGTCAGATTGAAGAACCTACTTCTGTTTACGAAGTTACCACCGTAAAAACAGTTAAAAAACAATTTATACCTGTATACGATGTTGAGACTGCTGCAGGCACCGTTTCTTTGTTTAAAGAAAACGCCGAAAAACCTGTAGATTACGTTTCGGTTCCCAATTTACCTAAATGCGATGGTGCTGTCTACGTTAGTGGAGATAGTATGTATCCGATTTTAAAGAGTGGAGATCTTATTATCTATAAAAAGATGAGCAACAAGGTGGAACATATTATCTGGGGAGAATTATATCTGACCGCCATCATAACAGATGATCTTGAAGAATTTCTGCTTATCAGACGAATTCAAAAATCAGACAAAGGCGACGATAGGATCGAATTAGTAAGTGAAAACGCCCAGTATCAATCAAAGGAGGTGCTTCTTAAAAATATTGAAGGATTAGCTTTGGTAAAAGCAACGATTCGAATAAATTCAACCTTTTAAATGTTAATTCCTAAAAATCAAAAGCTTACCAAAAAAGTCTTGAAATTGTGAATATCTATTTCGTAAATTCCGAGTTTTTTTTCCTGTAAAATCTATCTTTGGCATCCTTAAAAAATAACAAAGATGAGCGCAACTTGGTACGAATGCAAAGTAAAATATAGAAAGACTGACGAAACCGGAGGACAAAAGGTTTTAACAGAACCTTATTTGGTAGATGCTCTGTCTTATACAGAAGCTGAGAGAAGAATTAATGAAGAGATGTCGGCTTTTATTAGTGAGGAATTCAAAATCACCAATATAAAAGTGGCCAATTACGCCGAAATTCACCCTTTTGAAAATACAGACCGTTGGTTTAAATCTAAAGTATCTTTATTGGCTTATGATGAAGAAAGCGGTAAAGAAAGAAAATCAAACATGTACATGCTGGTTCAGGCAAATGATGTAAGAGAAGCTTATGACAACACGCTGCATGTAATGCAAAGTACGATGGGAGAATATTCTATCCCGGCAGTCTCTGAATCTCCTATTATGGATGTTTTTCCTTATTTCAGCGGTGAAGAAGGTGAATCAGAACGATTAGAAAGATTCAATGCCCTAAAAGCATCTAAACCTGCACAAGCAGCAGCAGAAACCATCGATCACATGGAATTTGAAACTGCAATGGAGGAATAGGTTCTAAATTAATATGGGTTACTCCAAGAGGGCTGCAAATAATGTACGCGGATAAGACGGATTCGCTAAAGCGAAAACGCGGATTTACACCGATTTCTTTCTTATTCAAGTCATCATTAAACGCACGTTAAGATTATAAAAATAAAAAGCTTCGGACTTCTCCGAAGCTTTTTTTGTACATAGCTTGTGTCTATTTTCTAATAAAAATGGATCAATACAAAATGTTGTGATGCTGATAGAAATTATTCCTTTTATTAATGATTTCAGCTCTTCATTTAAGAGATCATTTTATTACAGCTGATTTTATAATGAACGCTACCTTCCGGTATAAAGATTTAAAATGTTTAAAAAGGGCTGAAAGCCCAAAAGCATAAAAATAGTGCAACGCACTATAAATTAATATAATGAATCATATTGCCCTGAAAGGGCATAAGCAGCTATAAACAAAGTATAAGATCTTAATTAAAAGTTACTTACTTTCGGAAATATCATAAAATAAGATAGGTGCTTTTTGGGTTATGCTTTCGCCCTTACAGGGCTTAAACAATCATCATCATTATTGATGGTGCTTCACACCATACTATTGCAAAGGCTCTTTCTGAGCAACAGATCTCAAACACTTATCACTTATGGGGTAAGCTGTAAATTATTTTTTACAATTAAGTAATTACAGGAAAATGTAAAACCTTTAAAGATTGCAAAAGGCTGCCACTTTCATTCCTAAAGTCCTTTACGATAAAGAGAATACTTTTTTTTCACTCCAGAACTTTTGAACCTGATTCATAAAAATCACAAAGAAGTACTATTTTAATACGCTGCGATCTCACGAAATTAATTACTAAAAAGAATCAACTTCTTCCTACTTCAGAAAAAAATCGGCATCGATTAAACGATTTCCGGTATCGTCATAAACGGCATAGTTAAAACCTCCCTGAATACAATATGAACCATACTCTCCCGCTTTGTTCAGGGCTATAAAACCTACCTGAATGTCTTTTAAATCTTTGTTTCTGTTCTTCGTTAATTTTACAATTCGGGCCACGGCTTCTTCGCAGGCTTTTTGAGGAGATTTACCTTGTCGCATCAATTCAACGACCAGATGACAACCCGAAATTCTGATGACTTCTTCACCATGTCCGGTGGCTGTTGCAGCTCCAATTTCGTTGTCGACATATAAACCAGCTCCAATAATTGGAGAATCTCCAACACGTCCGTGCATTTTAAATGCCATTCCGCTTGTCGTGCAGGCTCCCGAAAGGTTTCCGTTGGCATCCAAAGCGATCATTCCAATGGTATCGTGATTTTCAATATTCGCGATGGGTTTGTATTTACTGTCTTTTAACCACTCTTTCCATTCTTTCTCAGATTCCTCTGTCAGCAGGTTTTCTTTTTTGAAACCTTGTGCTACTGCAAATTGCAAGGCTCCATCGCCTACCAGCATCACATGAGGTGTTTTTTCCATTACTGCTCTCGCAACCGATATGGGATGTTTAATATATTCTAAAGCAGCAACTGATCCTATGTTGGCATTTTCATCCATAATACAGGCATCTAACGTTACGCGACCATCTCTGTCCGGACGTCCGCCGTACCCCACACTTCTTTCTTTAGGATCGGCCTCCGGAATTTTAACTCCGGCTTCGACAGCATCTAAAGCGGTTCCTTTGTTTTTTAAAACTTCCCAGGCTGCTTCATTGGCCTGAATTCCAAATCTCCAGGTAGAAAGTACAATTGGCTTTTTTCCTTTTTTAGAAACTATGTTTTTTTCTTCTTCTTCAGTATTTGAATTGAAAGATTGCAAGGCTACAGCAACTGAAGCTATAGCCGCCGTTTTTATAAAATTTCTGCGATTTGAATTTGTCATATCTAATGTTTTATGAACCACTGATCATTTTTTTTGTCACAGATTAGAGGATTCAAAAGCATGCTCTAATCTGTGTTGTAAATCTTTTTGATCTGTGGCATCTAATATAATCAAAACTATGCTGTATAAAGCAAACTTGTTGCGCCTAATAAAGCTGCTATTTCATTATCTGTAGAAACAGAAACGCTAACTTCACTTCCTGCTTCTTTTAATTTTTTATTGAAAACCGGTAAGAAATATTCGCTTGCATTTGCTATTTTCCCTCCAATAATAAAACCATCTGCCGAGAATTTCTCTAACCACGGAATAACAATCGCTGCTAAATCTTCTCCCATTTTTTCAAACACTTCTATCGCTACTTTATCTTCGGCTTTAGCCAAATTAAAAAGCTCCAATCCGTTGTTTATTTTTTTTCCGCTTAAAGCGAAATAACCCGCTATAAGCCCACGTGCGGAAACATAATCTTCAGCGATTCCATCTTGATAAGGCAGATCGTATATTTCGCCTTCTTTTGGTACTAAATCGCCTGTGCTAATCGATTCGCCTTTGTCTATAAAACAAGCTCCAAGTCCAGTACCCAAAGTGATTGCCATTACTTTTTTAGAAAGGTTTTCAGCATCTTTAAATACTTCTCCTTTACCAAAACAAACAGCATCGTTTTCAAAAAGTATCGGAAAATCATTTGAAAGATTCAATTTATCCTGAAACAAATCACGAACATTTAAACCGTAAAAATGTTCGTATTTAGATTGTCCTTTTATCCAGCAAACACCATTCGTATAATCAAAAGGCCCCGGCATGCAAACTGCCAATCCCGTGGTATTTTCTACTTTAGAATTTTCTATTGCAGTACGAATTGCTTTTTCCCAAATGGTCATTACTTCTGCTACAGGCAAATTCGAATCAAAAGATTCTTTGTGCAGTGAAAAATCGATCACTTTCATGTCTACTATATCAATAATCGCTGCGGTGATATGTGTACCTCCAATGTCTAATCCAACGGCATATTCTTTATTCATTCTTTTGTATTTTGGATTTGAACCAATATGCGGATTAGAAAAATTTAGTTTTATTTTTTTCACCATTAAGAAATTAAGCTATTAAGTCTAACTGCTTCATTTTTCTTAATTTCTTAATGGTGAATATTTTTATCTCTAGTTTTACTAATTCCTTAAATGGTAAATATTTTAGTTTAAATGTTTTTATCTTTTAAAATTTGAGGATAATGAATGCTGGTATGTACAATCATTTCTCCAAATAAGGTGTTGGCCCATGCAAACCATTTTCGGGTAAATTTGGTTACATCATCTTTATGAAAAGATTCGTGCATGAAACCGGTATCGGCATTTGTTTTGATCAGGTTGCTAATACATTGTTTTATTTCCTGCTCGTCTACGCTGGTAATGGCTCTCAAAACGATACTCATTGGCCAAATGGTGTCTGTCCCGGTATGTGGACCGCCAATACCTTCTCCTGCTTTTCCTTTGTAGAAAAACGGATTATTTTCTGAAAGTACCACTTTTCGGGTATTCAGATACAGTTGATTGTCCGGTGCGATAGCCCCTAAATAAGGTAACGACAATAAAGACGGAACATTTGCATCGTCCATCATGTGAAAACTGCCGTAACCGTTTACTTCAAAAGCAATGATTTTTCCGAATTTCGGATGTTCGATGATTCCGTTTTCTTCCAGTCCTTTTTGAACCTGCCCACGCAATTCTTTGGCTTTAGCGACTAAATTGTCATCTTTTAAAGCCGGCAAAGAGAAAATTTCAATCAGATACCCCAATACTTCAATTGCAAACATGTTACTCGGAATCAAATAACCAAACAGCGTACTGTCGTCACTTGGTCTGAAAGTCGAAACAATTAATCCACATGGTTTTACCGGATAACCGTAACCGCTTAAAGGTACACCATCTGTAGCCCAGGCAGTAACGCGCTGGAAATTGTAAGGTCCTTTATCATGCATTCTTTGCTGCTCTTTGAAAGTCTGCAATACCAAAAGCATAGCTTCTTTCCACTTGCTGTCGAACAAACTAATATCTCCCGTTTCTTTCCAGTAGCCGTGTGCCAATCGTATTGGGTAACACAAACTGTCAATCTCCCATTTGCGTTCGTGAATACCGGGCTGCATCTTGGTCATATCATTTTTCCACTCACTTACTTGCGCAAAATCTTTGTAGAAAGCATTCGCATAAGGATCAAGTAAAATACATTTGGTCTGACGATTGATGACTCCTTTTATCAGTTCAGCAAGTTTTTTATCTTCTTTTATAAACGGAATATACGGCCAAATTTGTGCTGTACTGTCACGCAACCACATCGCATCAATATCTCCTGTAATGACATAAGTGTCCGGTTTTCCGTCAATGATTTCAAAATCTACAGTGGTATCTAAGGTGTTTGGAAAACAGTTTTCAAACAACCAGGCGAGTTCCGGATTGGCAATTTGTTTTTTGATTCTTACAATGGCAGCTTCAATCGCTTTACTGGTAAATTTTCGTTCTGCCAGCGGGGGTCTTTTGGTAATAAAATCTTTTAGTGCAAAATTGAAAGCATCTGAATTCATCCCAAAAACATCCGTCTGAAGGGCCAATAATCCAGCTGAAAAAATCCCTGTATTTTTTATAAATTTTCTACGTGACTGCATAGTATTATTTTGAAGTTGAATAAGAATATGGATAGGCACTTGCCGAAGTTCCTCTTTGTAAATTAGGTTTACTGCTCATATAAAAATTGAATTCACCTCCTTTTAATACTTCAAAATGGTTGATGAAGTTTTTGGTATGAGTGGTGTTATTCCATTTTAATTCCTGAACGTATTTGTTGTCTGCTGAATTGTTTGGCGCATTGATGACCAATTGTTTTCCGTTTTCGAGCTCCAACGTAATTTTCTTGAACAAAGGCGCTCCAAGCACATACTCATCGGTTCCCGGGCAAACCGGGTAGAATCCCATAGCCGAGAAAATATACCAAGCCGAAGTTTGTCCGTTATCCTCATCTCCGCAATAACCATCCGGAGTGGGTTTGTACAAACGGTTCATCACTTCTCTTGACCAATATTGTGTTTTCCAAGGCTCTCCGGCATAGTTGTACAAATAAATCATGTGCTGAATCGGCTGATTACCATGGGCATATTGTCCCATATTCATAATTTGCATTTCGCGAATTTCATGAATAACAGCTCCGTAATAACTGTCATCAAAAACCGGAGGTGTTGTAAAAACAGCGTCTAATTTGGCTGTGAAATTTTTCTGTCCTCCCATTAAATCAATCAAACCCTGTACATCATGAAATACACTCCAGCTGTAATGCAAAGCATTACCTTCTGTAAAAGCATCTCCCCATTTTAGCGGATTAAAATTTTTCGGAAAACTTCCATCTTTATTTCTACCACTCATCCATCCTATTTCAGGATTATAAAGATTCTTATAATTCATCATCCTTTTTTCGAACAAACTGATTTCTTTTTTAGGACGGTTTAGTGCTTTCGCTAATTTCCAAATCGCAAAATCATCGTAGGCATATTCTAAGGTTCTTGCTGCATTTTCATTAATTTTCACATCATAAGGAACGTATCCTAAAGTATTGTAATAGGATACTCCTTTTCGTCCTACTGCTTCTAAAGGCCCTTCGTTATTAGCGCCATGCAATAAGGCTTCATACAATTTATTGATGTCATAACCGCGCAGTCCTTTGATATAAGCATCTGAAACTACAGAGGCCGAATTGTTTCCCACCATCACGTCTCTGAATCCCGGGCTTGACCATTCCGGTAAAAAGCCTCCCTCTTTATAATCGTTGATTAATCCTTCCTGCATTTCCTTATTGATCGAAGGATAAACCAAATTTAACAAAGGATACAAGGCACGGAAAGTATCCCAAAAACCTGTTCCTGCATACATATAACCCGGCAATACTTTTCCATTATACGGACTATAATGCACAGTCTCTCCTTTTGCATTGATCTCATACTGTTTTTGTGGAAAACAAACGGTGCGGTACAGGCAGGAATAGAATGTTTTTAATTGTTCTTCACTTCCGCCTTCGGCATTTAATTTTCCTAAAACTTTATTCCATTCCTGTTTGGATTGTGCTACGGTTTCGGTAAACGATGCGTTACCCAATTCGTTCTTTAAATTCAATTCGGCCTGTTCGAAACTAATAAATGAAGAGGAAACTTTTACGTTTACGATTTCTCCTTTTTTAGTTTTAAACCCAACAACAGCACCTACATGATTGTCTTTTAATTCGAGTTTGTCTTTTTCCAAAACTTTATCATGCCAGGCAGCAGTAGTGGCAAAAGGCTTATCGAATTGCAGTACAAAATAGTTTTTGAAATTCTCCGGAACTCCACCACTATTACGAGTTGTATACCCAATGATTTTATTCTCAGACGGAATTATTTTGATGTAAGATCCTTTGTCAAAAGCATCGATTACGATAGAAGACTGCTCATTTTCCGGAAAGGTGATCTGGAAATGCGCCGCTCTTTCGGTAGTAGTAATTTCTGTAGTTACATCATAATCGGCCAGGTAAACGTTATAATAATAGGGCTTTGAAACCTCCGCTTTGTGGCTGAACCAGCTAGCTCTTTCGTCTTCGGTAAAAGCCAATTTACCAGTTACCGGCATAATCGAAAACTGTCCGTAATCGTTCATCCAAGGTGAAGGTTGATGCGTTTGTTTGAATCCTCTAATCTTCTCGGCAGTGTAAATATAAGCCCAACCGTCACCCATTTTTCCGGTTTGCGGTGTCCAGAAATTCATACCCCAGGGTCTGCAAATCGCCGGATAGGTGTTCCCGTTTGAAAGGCTATGTAAGGACTGCGTCCCCATTAACGGATTTACATACTCTACGGCATCTATCGCTTTGGTCTGTGCATTGACAAAACCGAAGCATTGCAATAGTCCTAAAAAAATTAAACTCTTTATTTTCATGTTTTTATTTTTTTGCTTTAGGCTTTAAGCTATAGGCTCTAAGCTAAAAACAGTAACTGATCTCTTCTAAAAATCTAAAATCTCTTTATTTTCAAATAATGTGTATTGTAAAATGTGAGGTGTGCATTGTGATCAATTTTTTCTCACGCTACATTTCTTAAATCTATACTCTTTATTCTTTGTTCTTTATTCTAAAATCTGCAATCTAAAATCTACAATTCTAAAGCGGTCTATCTTCTTTCTTCACTCCAAAAGTCATCGACGGTTTGCTTCCCATATACAATTTCAACTCTCCACCTTTTACGATCATATCGTGTGTGATGTATGACTTTGTGTAAGGTTTTCCGTTGTACTCTGCTTTTTGGATATAAATATTTGTTTTGCTATTATCGATTGCTTTCAGGGTAAACGAAATACTTTCTTTATGATGTATCGTTGCTGTATTCACTAACGGACTTCCCAATACATAAATTCCGTTGGCCGGATTAACCGAATAGAATCCCATGGAGGATAAAACGTACCAGGCCGACATTTGCCCCAAATCTTCGTTTCCGCATAACCCATCCGGTTTCGTCGAGTAGAATTTCTCATCGATTTCACGGATTAGTTTTGCCGTTTTCCAAGGCTGTCCTGCGTAAGCGTACAGGTAAGGAATATGATGATTGGGTTCGTTTCCTTGTGCATACTGACCAATTAAACCGCTAATATCCGGAGAGATTTCCTCGCCTTCTACTTTGTCTGTGATTAAGAAAAGAGAATCTAATTTGGCCAAAAATTTGTCTTCACTTCCAAACAAATCAATCAAACCATAAGGATCCTGTGGAACTAACCAGGTGTACTGCCAGGCATTTCCTTCTACATAATCATCTTTACGATGTGCTGATGAAAGCGGATTGAATGGTGTTCTCCAATTTCCATCCGTCAGCTTCCCTCTCATGAACGTAGTTTCTTTGTCGAAATAGAGTTTGTATAAATTGGCTCTTTTGGAGAAATAATTATAATCGTCGGTTTTGTTCAGATCTTTTGCCATTAAGGCTACGCAATAATCGTCGATAGCATATTCTAAAGCATTTCCAACAGATTCCACCATTTTATCGGCAGGAATATATTCCAGTTTTTGTACGTAATCCATTCCGTCGCGGGTTTGCATCGCTGTTTTTTTGATGGCTTCGTAGGCCAATGCAACATCATATCCTCTGTATCCTTTCATGTAAGCATCAACGATAACCGCTATGGAGTGATTTCCATTCATGGTATTGGTTTCGTTCCCCATTAAATGCCAAACCGGTAATCTTCCCTGCTGCTCATAAATGGCCAGGAACGACTTCACAATATCATTGATTTTGTCGGGCTGTGTAAGGGTGTACAACGGATGCAGTCCGCGATACGTATCCCAAAGTGAGAAGGTGGTATAGTTGGTAAAATTTGCTTTTTCGTACACTTTTTTATCAGTCCCTCTGTAATCACCGTTGACATCATTAAAGATGGAAGGTGCAAACATGGTGTGGTACATCGCAGTGTAAAATACCTTCATGGTTTTATCATCTGCTTTGATCTGAATTTTGTTCAGTTCTCTGTTCCATTTTGAAGTTGCTTCTTTGGCTACGGCCTCAAAATTCCAACCCGGAATCTCAGCTTTAATATTTGCCGAAGCATTCTCATAACTTACCGGAGATATTCCGACTTTTACTAATATCTGTTTGTTTTTTAATGTTTTAAAATCTAAAACCGCTTTCATTTTTAAGGCTTCTCCCTCGTTTCCGGCAATTGCAGTGGTGCTGTCATACAATGCTATATTAGATATTGGCTCGGAAAATTCCATTGTGAAAAAAATACGCTGATCGGCAGCCCAACCTGCAGAATAACGATAGCCTACAAGAGTGGTTTCATTAATTTTTTTGATAAACGTTTTAACCGGTTTGTCCCAGCCAATTCCGTCTGCAAGATCCAGTAAAATATGATTATCCGTAGTGGAATTAAAAGTATACTTATGAAAACCAACTCTTTCGCTGGCTGTCAGCTCTGCTTTAATTTTATATTTGTCCAGTAAAACGCTGTAATATCCGGCCTTGCTGACTTCATTTTTATGAGAGAAATAAGAACCATAACCTGTAGTCATGTCTTCTTTTGTTCCTTTGGTAAGCGGCACTTTTCCGGATACCGGCAATAAAAGGATATCATTGAGATCTCCAATTCCCGTTCCGCTCAAATGGGTATGTGTGAAACCCAAAATGGTGTTGCTGGCATAGTTGTATCCGCTGCACCAATCCCAGCCTTCAAAAACATTTACAGGCCCCAGTTGTACTGCTCCAAAAGGAACATTGGCTCCCACAAATACGTGTCCATGACCCGCAGAACCTATAAACGGATTTACATATTGAGTATAATCTAAATTGGTTTGTTTTACCTTCTTTTGCTGTGAAACAACCGGATTGGCAAAAAATAGATTTAAAGCTAAAATGCCGCTAAAAGCTATTTTGTTATATTTTGTAAACATATTATTTTTTTATTGACTTGTGTTGATTGGCCACGGATGACACTGATTAAACAAATTTACACCGCTGTTTTTCTAAAATTTAACCGCAAAGTCCGCAAAGATTTACGCAAAGTCCGCCAAGCAAACGCACTCCACCTCTGTTAAAAACCTTTGTCGCTTTGAACCTTTGCAACTTTGTAACTAAAAAATCTCAGAACCTCAGCATCTCAGAACCTTAGTACCTAGAAGACTTAGTACCTTTTAAGAACATCATATAGAGAATAAACTCTAATAATCGGCTTTGCTATCGCACCTTCAAACGTGATGGTTTTCTCTTCTCCTTCTTTCAAATCGAAATAGTTGTCGCTCCACTTTCCGGTATATCCTTTTATCGAAATGTTGACGTATTTGGCAAATTTCGAAGCTTTTAGAATCACCTTATTTCCTTTTACCTGCCAGGTGATTTTTGGGTCTTCCAATTTTAGATTGATCGGACGGGTTAAATCAATTTCCGGCGTTTTGTCATCACGGTAGGCTTCTTTCATGGCGTACCATGCTGCTTTAGGCTGTCGGTCGTAATAATCGGTAACGCTCCAGCTTGCTACCGGCCAACAATCGTTAAGCTGCCAAACCAATGTTCCCATATTGTAAGGTGCTTTTGAACGATGGATTCCGATAATGTTTTTAAGGGAATAATATTGTAAACACTGTGTGAGGTAAGTATAATCCTCAACATTCATTTTCTTTATTTTGGTAGAATCTATGAAATATCGGTTCAGATACGAATCTAATTTCATGAATCCTTTTCCGGCTTTTTGATGTGCCTGTAAGATATCGGAATATAAATATCGATCTTCAGCTTTTGTAAATCTTTCGATCGACGAATAATTTGGCATCGCCTGCATTCCGTATTCGCTCACAAAACGTCCTGTTTTATTTTGTACGGCTTCAACATCTTCCAATCCCCACCAGGTTCCCCAATAATGGCTGTCACCTTCGGTTAAACTTTTTGCTTTTGACCAATGGAATGATGGTGAAGAACTAATATATGGTCGTTTATCATCTACTTCTTTTACCCATTTTGGGATGCTGTCCTGAAACAAACGAACGTAATCTTTCCATAAACGAATAGAGTCTTGTTTGGGCATTTTCATGCTTTTTTGCCATCCCCAATCTTTAAAGGCTTCGTCGATTTCGTTATTTCCACACCACAAAACAATACTCTTGTGATGGCGTAAACGTTTTACCTGATACTGAACTTCTTTTTTTACATTGGCAAAAAAAGCATCATCTCCCGGCACCATTGTTCCGGCAAACATAAAATCCTGCCAAACGTAGATACCATTTTTATCACATAAATCGTAGAAATAATCGTCTTCATAAATACCACCTCCCCATACGCGAAGCATATTCATATTGGCATCTTTGGCCATACCGATTACTTTTTCATATTCTTTTTTGGTCACTCTGGAAAGAAATGCATCTGACGGAATGTAATTAGCTCCTTTCATATAAACCGGTTTTCCATCTATTTTAAAATAAAAGGTTTTACCTAGCTTATCCGGTTCCTGAACCAATTCGATTTTACGATCTAACACATACGGTTTCTCTGGAGTTTTTTTATCATAAGCTTCTAAACGAGGGGTTTTCCAGATTCCACAAGTGGTGAATTTTGGTCCCCAATCCCATCCAAAATGATATTGCGCTTTACGCACATACGCACGCGGATTGTCCGGAATTACAAACGGTAAATCTTTCTTAGCCAGAGAATCGACTACATTTTGTGCCGATTTGAAGACAATAACCAAATCGTTGTTTCCTGATTTTAATATCTTTTTTACATCAACACGCCATTGCAGGAACATATTATCCGCTTTTAAAACCAGCTTATTGTTCAGATAAACGGTGGCGTAAGTATCCAATCCGTCAAAAACGAGGTCGGTATTTTTCTTTTTTAAAGTTTCCGCGCTTACTTTGAAAGTGGTTTTATATTCCCAGTCTTTCTTTTCAATCCAGGTCAGTTTTTTTTCATTATCCCGGTAAAATGGATCCGGTATGGTTTTATTGTTCAGTAAATCGGTATGTATTTCTCCTGGAACTGTTGCAGGGTACCATTGGGTAGTTTTAGTCTCCCGATACTGCCAGCCGGTTTTCAAATCTTTGTTTTGGGCATTTGCCGCCAATGAAAAATTGGCGAGACAAACGCCGACAAACCAATAAAATCTTTTTGTATACTCCATTTTCGCTGAATAATAAATTATTGTATTTTTTTAATGCTGTCGCCGGCAGTTGGAGAAGGATAATTATTTTTTAATTATTTCCTTCTCGCTTAAGGGTTTAATACGGAATAAAAGTAACTAACAAAATACTCTGAAATCATTTCCTTTTTTTACGGCTGCCAAGCTTTAATTCATTTTAGATCGTTGATTTTAAACTCTCGATTTCTGATTTTCGATTTCCTAAAAGTCTGTCCTAATTGTGATGTTCTTTGGATGATAATTCCATCTTTTTCAGCAGAAGCTAATTTCTTTTGCGAAAAAAAGGGATTAAGATTTATGGAACTTTTTCGGATACAACTCCTCTAATTTAGTGAAAATCAAACAGAAAATTAAAAAATAAGCCGGGAGGTACAGGTATCCTTACCCGGCTTAACTCAACTAACTCACCTAACGCATAAAACTATTGCTTGTCCCACCAGATTCTGGTTGTCATTAAATCCAACCCCTGGCGAGCAATTGCTTCTTTATAATTAGCGGAATTGGTAATCAATTCTGACTGATCGTAGATTAATCTTCTTGGTATAGTTCCTTTTGTTTCTCCTGTTGGATCATTTACCGGAACTAAAACCGGATATCCTGTTCTTCTGTATTCTGAAAATGCTTCAAAACCATTGAATAGTAATACAATCCATTTTTGAGTGATAATCTGTTCGATTTTCTGAGCTTCGGTTCCTGTTGCCTTAAATGGATTTGCAGTAATATAAGCGGTATATTCTGCAGGCGTAACTGCCGGTACTTTGTCTCCAAAAATAGTAAGCACTTCCATAGCTGCTTTTACACCGTCTTCATAAAACTTTTGTGCATTTCCTCCAACACTCCATCCTTTTACTGCTGCTTCTGCCAATATAAACTGAACCTCAGCATAAGACATAATTAAAGTAGGAGCATCTAAGCGTAATACTGTAGAAGTGTTCGGATCTGAGAACTTCTTTTTGTCTCCTCCCGGAAATTCTTTAGCATCGTTTGCAAGACCTTGCTGGCTTGCCGGATTGTTGTTTCCTGAAGCTTCCAGTTTAGCATAGATTCTTAAACGCGGATCGTTATTGTTTTTCAACGCATCGATATACGTTTTACTGAATTTAATATTCGCCTCTCCTTTGTTCAGATCATTTTGAACCCATGAAGAGGTAATTGGATTGGTTTTAACCCCAACCGGACCTGAATCATGTTTTAAAACAAGACTATCATCATTTGAAGTAAAAACTCCTTTCGATACTGCTTTCTCTACGTATTGTTTTGCTTTGGCAGGATTTACTTTTGATAAACGCATCGCTACTCTCAACATTAAAGAGTTGGCCAGTTTTTTCCATTTGGCTACATTACTTTGGTAGTACAAATCGGCATTCCCTACGAATGGTTTATTAGCGTCTAAAGCATCACCTGCCTCGTCTAATTCTTTTAAAAGATCATTGTAGATAGCTTCCTGCGTGTCATATTTCGGAGCAAAAACGTTTCCATTGTATCCTTTACCTGCATCAAAATAAGGAACTTCACCGTAAGTATCTGTCAATTTTTGAAACATAAACACTTTCATGATTCTACAAGCCTGAATCATATTTGAGTTTTCCGGTGCGTCTTTTGCAACCGACATCAATTGAAAAATCTGATTCAATCCTTTACCGTACGACTCTCCAAAAAGTGCCGCAGAGTATTCCGGAGAATAACTATATTTTGAACCTGGTCCTCCTAATGAAGAAAATTGCTGAACGATTTGTGCCGCATACAGGTTATTTCCTCTGGTATTTGAAAAATCCTGTCCGTCAACGTAAATCTCGGCAAGTGTAAACATTGATTTTACAGCCGGATCAAGCAAAGCATTTGGATTCTTGTTTAACTCTTCGAATCCTTTATCGCATGAAGCCAATGTCATTGCCCCCACAATTGCGATACAAAATATTTTTATATATTTATTTTTCATCTTTCGGTTTGATTATTAAAATTTCACATTAAGCGTTACTCCATAGTTTCTGGTCAAAGGCATAGAAGCTCTTTCCATACCTTGCGCATTACTATTAGAATAGTTGGATTCCGGGTCAATGTTTGGAACTTTGTCGTAAATCGTCCATAAATTATGTGCTGAAAACGCTAAGCTGATCGCTTGGAATGGGGTTTTTGACAAATATGTTTTTGGAAAATTATAGCTAAATGAAATGGCTCTTAGTTTCACAAAATCGGCATCGTACACAAAATTTGAAGTTACATCGCTATAGCTTCTCCAATAATCATAAGCAGAAACAGTTGTGTTTACTGCATTTCCGTTAACATCTGTTCCTTTTACTGCAACTCCACCTTCACGGCCAGAAACTGTTTCTTCCGTTAATCCGTAGCGGGTTCCTAACTGGTTGGTCGCAGAATAAATCTCTCCTCCAAATTTAGCATCCACAAAAACGGAAAGTGTAAAGTTTTTGTACTGGAAGTCATTTGAAAGTCCCATTGAAGTTGGTGCAACACCTTGTCCTGCAATAATCAGGTTTCCTCTCAGGAATTTACCATTAGTGTCGATTACTATATTTCCGTTAGCATCTCTTAAATAGTCATATGCTTTGATTACTCCGAAAGGCTGTCCTTTTTCTAACACCACAGAAGCTCTTCCGTCTCTGTTTCCTTCCAATGATTTGGTTGTAATCTTGTCTGAAAGATTAAGAACCTCACTATTGTTATAAGCAAAATTATATCCTACACTCCAGGAGAAGCTTGGTGTTTTAACTGCTTTTACATTGATGGCAAATTCAACCCCTTTGTTCAGGATCTCTCCTACATTAATCTTAGTTGTTCTGTAACCTGAAGACTGAGAAATATCAGCATCCGTAATATCATTTGTCGTTTTTTTGCTGTAGAAAGTCAAATCTGTACTTACTCTGTTATTGAAGAAGGTATTTTCAAAACCAAACTCGATTGTAGTTACGTTATAAGGCTTTAAAAATTTGTTCGGAACTGTTTCTCCTTTAACACCCAAAATTGGTTGTCCCAAAGCATCGGTTTGTCCATCTGGTGCAGTATAATTCAAAGATAAGGCATAAGCTTCCTGCAATCCACCTCCTACGTTACCCCAACCTGCTCTTAACTTTCCATAAGACATCCATTTTGGTAAATCGATTATTTCAGAGTAAATAAAACTTGAACTTACAGATGGGTAAAACGTGCTGTTGCTGGATGGATCTAAAGTAGAGAACCAGTCTTCACGACCTGTTAAACTAAGATATAAGAAATCTTTGTATCCTAAATCGGCTGAATAGAAAAGAGAGTTTACTTCGGTTTCACCAAATAATTTCTCTGTTTGAGCCGGTTGTGTATTTCCATAGAAATATTGGAACGGAACAATAAAGTTATTCCCTTTCATTTTTATTCCGCTAAACCTGTTGTGTTGACGGTTAGCTCCAATGAAAGCATCTAATGACAAGTTTTTAGCGATATCGCCTTTATATCCTAAATAAGCCGAAGCATTGTATTCTGAACGGTTTTCGATTCTGTTCTCGTAAGATCCTCCAGGATTATAGTTAATTCCTGTTGGTTCAATCTCCGTATACTCATAATTAATATCATCTACTCCAATAACACCTTTTGCGTAAATTTTGTCGGTGATGTTGTAATTTACCTTTGCAGAACCAATAAAACGTTTTCTAAGATCATCATTTAAAGGAGATTGTGTTGCATAATAAGGGTTTGTATGATAAACATTTGCTCCAAAATAATCTGCCTCTCCGCCATTTGCATCAAAACCGTTACTAATCCATCTGATATCGGTACCCGGTGTCAGGAAAGTGGTTGGGAAAGAAGGGTTTCTTGGCGAATCATTTAAATAAGGTCTATTGTGATTTTTCTCTGTGATATACTGAGCGTTAGTCTCGATGCTTATTTTTTTATTTACTGCTGAATTTAAACTTAAAGCAATGTTATTTCTACCAAAGTTTGTTCCCGGCAAAATAGATTCGTCTTTGGTGTTTCCGAAAGACAATCTGAAATTAGTAGTTTCGCTTCCTCCCGAAATTGCTAAAGTATTACTGGAAGAAAATCCGGTTCTGTAGAAATTTTCAACGTTATTTTTTCCGTAAGCCTGATAAGGTCTGGTCGTTCCGTCAATACCAAGAGAAGGTGTTCCATCGTATTTGTCTCCCCACGCAAAATAGTAAGAATCTCTAAGTTCCTGTAGGTTATTAAATCTTGTAGCCACCCCGTTTACCGGTGCTCCCGCTCCGTATTTATCTTGCCAGCTTAATAAACTTGCAGGCGTGTTAAATGTAGCGTTAGTACTAAAATCTACTCCTATTCCTGTTCCTGTTTTTCCTTTTTTAGTCGTAATTAAGATTACACCGTTTGATCCTCTGTATCCGTAAAGAGCAGAAGCCGCACTACCTTTTAATACCGACATAGACGCGATATCATCAGGATTGAAAGACGACATACCGTCTCCTTTATCGGCACCTCCCCACATTCCTGCGTTTCCTTGCTGGCTGTTATCAATAGGAATACCATCAACAACATACAACGGCTGGTTCAATCCTGAAGCCGAAGTTGCTCCACGAATTACTACACGGCTGGATCCTCCCGGTCCTGTAACTGGCGCAGAAACGTTAACTCCGGCAATTTTTCCCTGAAGAGCATTTCCTAAGTTAATTTCCTTATTTTTTGTCAGTTCATCGCCTTTCAATTCTCCAACTGCATAACCTAAACTTTTCTTTTGTTTTTTAACTCCAAATGACGTTACTACAACATCTTTTAATTCCTGAGTATTTTCTACTAATACCACTGAAATTTTGTTTTGGTTTTGCTGCAATACTATCGACTGCGGTGTAAAACCTATAGAAGATACATTTAAAGTAACCGGTCCTTCAGGAACATTCATTTTAAATCGGCCTTCCGCATCAGTAATTGCACTAAACGGTTTTCCCTGAACCTCAATCGATGCAGCAACAATTCCCTTGTTCTCTGCATCAGCCACTATGCCTGTTATCAATCGGTTTTGCGCCACAGCTCCTAAGCTGCTTAACAACACCATTCCTAACACTGCCAATATTCGTTTCATAAGCATTTTTTTTTGGTTATTTGTTTGTTTTGATTTTTGTGATTGTTTTAAATTTGATTGTTTTAAATAATTAATAAAAATTTTGAACTCCTTTTTAATTAGGATACTTATAAGGTTTGCACCTTATAAATATCCCGGCCTTATTTATAGTCATGTTTATAAGCACTCTTTTAAGAAATCGATATCGTAAACTGATCAGAAACATAACTCATTTCCAATTTAATTGATCTAAAATTTACTAAAACGATTTAGTAAAACGGTTAAAAAAAAACGAACCGTTTCTTTTCTTTTTTATTTTTTTTCTCAAAATTTTAAACCGATTCTCTAACAATCAATTTTCCTTTTTTAAGACTTTTTTCTATTTCAAATTTTTCCATATCAGTCATCTGACTCATTAACAACTGGATGGATTTCACAGCGATATCTTCTATGGGCTGTGCAATAACAGTTATAGTCGGTGTATGCAATTTAAAACTGTCGTGGTCGTCAAAACTAATAACCGAAATGTCTTCCGGAATCTTAACTCCCATTCTTCTAAAAGCCTGAAGTCCTGCAAGTCCCATGTAATTTGCTAAAAACAAAACGGCATCAATCTCAGGGTTTTTCTCAAAAAAACCAATTATTCCGGCGATTCTTGTTTCTTCATTCGTATGGTAATCCATGTGGAGAACAAGTGACGGGTTGTACATTTCTGCTTCCTTCAAAGCATCTCTGTATCCATCCTCACGAAGCTTCATCTGAATCATCTCGGATGTATTATTTACCACCGCAATATTTTTGCGTCCTTTACTGATCAGAAATTTTGCAGCCGAATTGGAGGCTTCATAATTGTCCATCACCACATGACTCACTCTTTGTCCCGGAAAATACCTGTCGATTAATACTACCGGTTTTTTTAACTTTAAAAGAAGGTCAATACTATTTTCTAAATTCTGCGTTGGCGTCACAATAAAGCCGTCTACATTTGCCTGCAACAAACTATGTATTAATTCTTCAGAACGTCCGTCATCTCCTCCTGTACTGCAATAAAAAACTCTGTAATCAATGCTCTTAGCTTCATCTTCTATAACTCTGGCAAGATCTGCAAAGAACTGATTCGAGATATCTTCGACTATAAGTCCAATAGATCTGGTTTTCCCGGTTCTAAGGCTGGTCGCAATCATACTTGGCCTGTAATTGAGCTTTTCGGCCACTTCCTGTACCTTTTTGATTACCGCCGGACTAATGCCCATTTTCTCCCCTTTACCGTTGATGACAAAAGATACAGTAGATATGGATACCTGAGCCTCTGTAGCAATATCCTTAATAGTAATCTTTTTCATCAAATAAGCTAATTTTTTATTAAGCAGTTATTAATTATATCACAAATATATATAAAAAGAGTTACTAAAACGATTTTGTAAATATTTTTTTTATACAAATCATTATTTTAAAGTTAATTAAACATATAATCATCAGTATTTACAGGTATTTTCTCCATTAATCATTTTTTCTACTTCCTGAAAATCGCTATTGTTTTAATATGAATTCTCTTCAATTCTCTATTTTTCAAAACGATAAAGTCTTGATGAGTCTATTTAAAAACCTGTAACGTGACAAAAATATTTCTCTTGACTTTCTTTACGAGATGTATACTTCTAAAATTGAAGCTTTCCCTTTTATGGCGTAACTGTGCATTCCTGCCGGAATCAGAACGGTATCACCTTGTTTGTACTGATAATTTACATTTTCATAGCGAATTTCAAAATTGCCTTCGGTACACATATAAACGGTAAAACTTGTTCCTTTTTTACTTATTTCCAATGTTCCGTCAAGCGGAAGAAAGTTGGTGGTAAAATAAGGGCAATCTACCATCACATTTGATCTGTTTACGGCAGTTTCATATTTTTTTTGCGTATTGACTTTCTTATAATTGATCGCATCCAATGCCAGATCAACATGTAATTCTCTTTTATTCCCCTGAGCATCTGTGCGGTCAAAATCATACAAACGGTACGTTATGTCTGATGTCTGTTGAATTTCCGCCACAACCAGTCCTGCACCTATCGCGTGAACAGTTCCCGTTTCCAAAAAGAAAACATCACCGGCTTTGGCTTTTACATCATCCAGAATCGAAACTAGTGTTTTATTGTTAAGATTCTCCAGATATTCTTCTTTGCTTGAATCTTCTTTAAAACCAACAATAATTCTTGCATCGACATCCGCCTGCATCACATACCACATTTCGGTTTTACCAAAAGAATTATGACGTTCTTTGGCCAATTGATCATTCGGATGCACTTGTATTGACAAATCTTCTCTTGCGTCCAGGTATTTAAACAACAAAGGAAACTGATTTCCAAATCGTTCGTAAACTGCTGTTCCTAAAATTTTATTTGGTGATTGGTCAATTAGATCGGTTAACGATTGCCCTTTTAATGCTCCGTTAGCAACAATGCTTACATCTCCTTCTACGGTAGACAACTCCCAGCTTTCTCCTGTAATTTTTGATGTGATGGGTTTATTCAGAATTGTTTTTAGTTTTTCACCTCCCCAGATTCTTTCTTTTAGGATAGGTTCAAATTGTAAAGGATAAATTTTCATGCTCATTTTTTATGTCATTGAGAGGAACGGATTGGTCTCGTCCTCTGGTTATTTATTATTTTTTTTTGCCACGGATTGGAAGTTTTTTTTATTCTATGCCTAAATTTTTTCTCTCGCAGATTAGGCAGATAATGCAGATTTTTTTTTAGCTGTTTTTTAAATCAGTTAATCCGCGTTTTCGCTTTAGCGAATCTGTGGAATCCGAGTACCACTTTTCACTTCTTACTTCTTACTTCTTACTTCTTACTTCTTACTTCTTACTTCTTACTTCTTACTTCTTACTTAATAGAAATAGCAACTCCACCACTGGAAGCCAGTTTTTGCTTTAGTTTCGTTTTACTGTTTACTGTCACTTTACGAATGTTATAAGATTGCGGATTGGTTTTATAATCTGCCGTTTTTCCGTCCTCATAAATCGTTGCACTATAGGATTTACCAGCAGGCAAAAAGCTAAAATCAATCAAAGCGGTGCGCGGATTTTCATCTGTGATTCCGCCTACAAACCATTCTTCTTTTCCTTTGGTTTTTCTGGCTATTGTTATATAATCGCCCGGTTCTGCTTCGAGAATGTAACTTTCATCCCAGTCTAATGCGACCTCTTTTATAAACTGAAAAGCATCCTTGAAACGCATATAGTTTTCAGGTAAGTCGGCCGCCATCTGTAACGGACTGTACATGGTCACATAAAGAGCCAGCTGCTTTGTTAATGTGGTACTCAGTTTGTTTTTCTTTGATCCGTATACCGATAAATCTCCCTGGAAAATTCCCGGTGTATAATCCATCGGACCTCCCATAAGTCGTGTAAACGGCAAGATTGTAGTATGGTCCGGGTGAATTCCTTCCATAGCCTCAAACTCAGTTCCGCGGGCTGATTCCTGGGCAAACCAGTTGGGATAGGTACGATGCAATCCGGTCGGGCGAACTGCTTCATGGGAATCTACCATGATTTTATGCTTTGCTGCCTCTTTTGCTACATAGGTATAATGGTTGACCATTTGCTGTCCGTCATGATGTTCTCCTCTGGGAATAATTGGCCCTACATAACCCGTCTTTACAGCATTGTACTTATTATCAACCATGAAACTTAGGGCATCATGCAATTGTCGTTCGTATTCTGCAGTTGAAGAAGTCGTTTCATGATGCATGATGATTTTCACTCCTTTTTGGTTCGCATATAAACTCAAATCTTTTACATCAAAATCGGGATACGCTTTGGTAAAACTATAAATACGCTCTTTTTTAAAAGCGGTATTATCTTCCCATCCTTCATTCCAACCTTCTACCAGGACGGCATCAAAACCATTTGTAGCAGCAAAATCTATATAATCTTTTACGTGTTTTGTATTGGCCCCATGTGTTGCATTGGGTTTCAATTTAGAAAAATCAGTCGTACCAATCACCACATCCTGATCATCCGAATACGCCCAGGTAGATCCTCCTCCGGTAAAATATTCCCACCAAACTCCAATGTATTTTACTGGTTTAATCCATGAGGTATCATCAAATGCACATGGCTCATTCAGATTTAAAATCATTTTTGAAGCCAGAATATTTCGCGCATCATCACTCACCACAATCGTTCTCCAGGGCGTAAAACTTCCGGTTTGAAGATATCCTTTATTCCCTACAGCGTCTGGAACCAAATGTGAACTCAGCGAATAAGCCTTATCATCAACATTAAGACACATTGCCGGATAATTTTTTAAAGCTGCTTCATGAATATTAATATAAAGTCCGTCATTAGTCTTCATCATCAAAGGCGTTTGCGTAGCCAGATTTTTAATCGTTGTTTGTGCTGCCATCGAAACGTGAGCAGCATTGTACATCAAAGATTGCATCTCCGAAATTTTTGAAGTGGTATAACTGTACTCGTTTGTATCATAATCCCCCGGAATCCAAAAAAGCTTATGATCTCCCGTTAAATTAAACTCGGTAGTTTCTTCCTGAATCACAAAATGACGCAGATTATCCTGTACCGGAAACTCATATCGAAATCCCAAACCATCATTGAAGAGACGGAAATAAATGGATATCTTTCGTTTGCTCTTTTCCTGTATCAAATCAGCTTTCAATTCATTGTACTGATTTCTAATTTCTTTCTGCTCTCCTAGTACTGGTTTCCAAGAACTGTCTTCTGATTGTTTTTTTGTTCCTGCAATCTGAAAACCTTTATTCATTTTGATATCCGACTTTAAAATAAAACCCAATCTGCTTTCTTTTATGACTTCTTTTTTCTTATAGGCTAGAGCATAAATCGGAGCACCCTCTGTATTTAAATTGAATGTCAATATCAAGTTCCCATCAGGAGACTTCAGTTCCTGAGCATTGATCCATGCATTCGAAACAATAATAAAAAAGCAGGTTAAAAGAATTTTCTTCATAAACAAAAGGGTTCTGAGTGTTGCTAAATCGATTTAGCAAACATAATAAAATTTATGAAACAGAAATACCCAAAAGAAAAAAATATAAAAACTTTAATTCAAAAGCCGCATTTTAAAACAAAAAAAACTGCCCTAAAGACAGTCTTTCTAAATATTTTGCGATAAACAAACTTCGGCCTAAGCCATAAACAAAGCATATTTATTATAATTGTATAAAACCTGATCATAAGGAACTAAAAGCGGCGCTACTTTTTCTGACGAAGGCTGAAATATAATACCATTGTGCTTTCTGAACAAATAGATCTCTTTTAAACAATTGGACAAGCTCTGATGAATTCCCGTTGTAAAAGTTGGCAATTGTTTGTCCCCAACCAATAAATCAATCTGGTAATTCGAACTACTTTTAGATAAATTGTTTCCTATGATTCTTATTGTAAATGTTGTCGCTTTTCCGTGTTGTTCTCCCTGATACTGTACTACCATAATTTTATTATTAAAGAGGTTAGATTATCTTATTGTACTCTGATTTTTTTTCTTCTGCAAATTGAAGAATTAAAGTTATGAAAAAAAAACAATGGACTAAAAAAAATGTTATTTTTTCTATCGGTAAAAGGTAAATTTCAGGCGTAAAAAAGCCGTAACGAATTACGGCTTTTAAACAATTAACTAAATATATTTAATCAACTTTTTAACGAGTGTAAAATTCATTCATAAGCACGATTAATTTCGGGTAACCATTGTAGTTTCTTTTTTAGTGGCGATTTCTAATAAAAAAGGATTCCCCTCTTCATCAAACATCGTCATATTTAGAGCGTCCAACAAAATCAGATTTTTCGAAACGCCTCCTTTAAATTTATTATACGAAAGATTCAATTCAGACAAATGATGTAATTTTTCCAATTCATTTGGAATTTCTCCTTCAAAATTATTATCAAACAAACTCAGGTTTTGCAAAGCGCTAAAGTTGACCACATCTTTGCTTAAACTGCCTGTCAGCTTGTTCTGATTTAAAAGTAAAACTTTTAAAGTCGTTATGGTATAAATTGAGCCCGGTAACTGTCCCTGAATTTCATTGTTGAATAATGCCAGAGTCTCTAATTGGTTCAATTTTCCTATCTCTAAAGGAAGCTCTCCCTGAATTTTATTATCGTGCAAATCGATCGTGACTAAATTAACCAGTGCAAACAATTCAACAGGCAGATTTCCCTGTAAATTATTAGCAGCTAAATGGAGCCCGACAACTTTACCATTCTCGACAATCACCCCATGCCAGGTTGCCACTGATAGTGACAAATCCCACTTTACTTTCCACTCCGAACCCTTTGTCGCATCATACAATTTGATAAGCGCTTCTTTCTCTTTATCTGAAACCGTATCAGCAAAAATATTCAGAGAAAAAATAAAAGCTAAAAAAAATGTGGCTAAGCTTTTCATCACAAAATTGGGGTTTTATTGATGGTATAAAATTATACATTTCACAGTTATAAAGCACATAATGTCGATAAACTGTTGATAAATATTAATTTAATCCTAATTTTACTACTTTACTTAAAAATCTATTTTTTGTAATTTTTTGTTTAAATTTGAACAACTAATCCTAAAAACCTCATATTATGGAATTTAACCCTATTGCATTGTTTTTATCCGCAATCGTAACACTGGTCGTTGGCTTTATCTGGTACAACCCAAAAGTGTTTGGAACGATCTGGATGAGAGAAAATAATCTCACAGAAGAAGATCTCCGAACAGGAAATATGCTCAAAATATTCGGTCTTACGTATCTTTTCTCCTTAATGATTACCGTAATTCTAATGTCACTAACCATTCACCAAACCGGTGCTTTAGGAATGGTAGGCGGACCTCCTTTGGTTGCCAGTGCAAAACCTTCTTATGCTGCTTTTCTGAATGATTACGGACTGGCATACCGTACGTTTAAACATGGTGCCCTTCACGGATTCATGTCGGCGTTGTTTTTTGCCTTTCCAGTGATTGGAATCAATGGTTTATTTGAGAGAAAATCATGGAAATACATCTTTATCCATGCTGGTTTCTGGGCTGTTTCACTTACTCTTATGGGTGGAATCATCTGTGCATTTGCCTAAAAAACAACATACAAACCCGTTTGAAATTAAAACTCAGACGGGTTTTCTTAATAATAACTTAAAGCAATTGAGTTCTTATAAATATTATCTAATTTTGAAGAAATTAGCTCACTCTTTTGACTACAACCTATTCTTTCGAAATATACAACAGCACATCACTACTGCCCTCAGAATGGAATTCTCTGGCTGTAGATAATATTTTTCTAACCAAAGAATATCTTGAAGTACTGGAAAACTCCTGTCCGGTAAATATGATATGTCATTTTATCGGAATTTTCAACGACAACAAACTGGCAGGAATTGTTTTAACTCAGTTTTTGTTTGCCGAAAAATTAGACTCATTTGGCGAACGCGATCAATGTTTAAAAACTTCTGTACGCAATTTTGCTTTTAAAAATTTTGCTTCACATGTATTATTTGTCGGAAACAATATGCTCACAGGGCAAAATGCGTTTGTATTTACTTCAGATATAAAATTATCAATAGCCTTTAAAACATTACACAAAGCTATTAATCAGCTCAAAAAAAACCTGAAAGAAAATGGAAAAAAGGTTCACATTACAAGCATAAAAGATTTTACCGCAACCGAAATTATACCTTTACAGACCGAATTTAAAAACAATTACACCTTTTCGACCCAACCCAATATGATTTTTGAGATCCCCAAAGAATGGACCTCTGAACAAAATTATATTGATGCGCTGTCAAAAAAATATCGCGATCAATACAAACGGGCCCGAAAAAAAGCGGACGGAATTGAAAAACGAAAAATGTCTTTAGCCGACATCCAGAAATATGAAGATGTGATCTACGATTTATATTTCCATGTGGCGAAGAATGCTCCTTTTAATACCTTTTTCTTAGCCCGAAATCACTTCAGCTTTTTTAAAGAGATTATGAAAGATAATTTTTTGTTTTATGGTTACTTTTTAGAAGAAAAGCTAATTGGATTCAATACTCTGATTCGAAATGGAAATGCAATGGATACTTATTTTTTAGGTTATGACGAAACGATCCAACGCGAAAAAATGCTGTACCTCAACATGCTTTATGACATGATTGCTTATTCTATCAATCACGGTTTCAAAACCATTGTATTTGCCAGAACAGCCCTCGAAATTAAAAGTTCTGTTGGAGCAAAGCCTGTTAAAATGTACGGATTAATTACACACAGCAATACTTTAATCAATCATAACATAGCGAAATTATTCAATTATCTGGAACCTAAAACTGATTGGCAGGAAAGGAATCCGTTTAAATAATTAAATTTATCATTGTGCCAAAATAGATATGCTTACTTTTTCATAAATCATCAAACAAAATTCCTTTTTTATTCATCCAGCCTCCGGTATGATTCTTTTTTTTATATCTTAGATAGCTATAACTAAAAAAATCAATAGTAGTAAAACGCATGGTATTTACCTTAAAATCTTTATCATAAAAATCCATTTGATTGTTTTTCTTTAAAATTACAAAACCATTTAATAAATAAATTTTATCGTATTTTATAGGTACTATTTCCTTCAAAGTGATAGTATCGTTTTGTTGTTTAAATGTGTAAAGTCCTTCCTTTTTATTTTTTATTAATATCACTCGATCATCAAAACCACCATTCACAGAATACTCCATAGTCTTTCCTCGGCTTATAAAAAGCAGGGAATCAAATTTTATTTTAGAGTCAATAAAAATATTTTTAGGCGGCGATGTGTAACCACTAGTAATTTCTGCATCAATAATTTCTCTAATTCTGTTCCGTTTTATACTTAATATATGTCTTGTAACAGTTCCACAGCCAAAAAATTGGTCATTGTAAAATGTAGGGGTAAAAAGACGAGTGTCAATTTTTTTAATTTTGTTTTCTGTCAAAATCTCTATATTCCTGGATCCTTGATAAATGTCACGATAGGTAAAAGTGCTGTCTAATACAAAATCAGAATTGTAGAATTTTACAGCCTTATCATCGATCGTAACAAAATGTTTGTTATTGTAATACTTTAATGGCAAGTCATCCAAAATCTTTTGATTGCCTTTAAAAACCGCATAATTGTTGTCTTTTTTTATTTTAAGAGTATGTTTTCCAATTTCAAAATATCCTGTTTCCATATTAACAGCATTTTTATCCTTTATAGAAAACTCAAGACCATAAGTATTATACTCACTTTGCAAATCCAGAAAACTTGTTTTTATCTCGTTATCTTTTTTATAAATCAAACCTAGATAGGGACACCAATAAATAATTTTATTATTGGCCATGACCATCTTATGTATTTCACCTTCTTTTTGACTTTCTAACTCCCAAACATTTTTCTTTCTTATTACTCTACTAACCAAAACACTATCATTTTTCAAGAAATAAAATTGTTTCAAATGAGGCTGATCTACAAAGTAAACTTTCCCTCTAAACTCTTTTAACAAATCAAAATCACTATCCAATTCAGAAAGTTTTATCGCATCCATACTGCCATAATATTCTTTGCCTATAGCATCCACTTTTTCTGTAGCATAAATACTGAAGATATTACTATGAAAAAAATTGCCACGACTTTGAGTAAACCCTTTTTTTTCAATTTTATAAAAATAAAGCGTGCTGCTGTTAACTTGGCAATAATCGTAGTTTGTGATGTCCGTAACTTTCTTTTGTGCCTTCATGATTGTCACAAAAACAAATAGAATTAAGAGAAGTTTATTTTTCATTAATAGTACTATTATTGGCTAATCTTCTTGTTCAGCATTTTGAATTAAAGCTTGCATAATTACTATTCTTTCCTCAAGAGTTGTTTCATTAGTTAATTTTTCTTTTTGCTTTCCCATTACACTATTATCCATATAGCCTGTATTTGTAGCCCTTTCATATGCCTCAGTAAAATCATAGGGACTAAAATACGCGTCGTCTTCATTTTTACTTAGTATGACCTTCATTTTATTAATATAAAATTGTCTTACTTCTTTGGGGAATTTTTTTGAAATCAGTTCATAATAGCTTTCATTTCCCTTCAAAAAATTATCTTTCGCCAAGATTAATTGTTTCTCGGTTAAGACTAAAGTATCTGATTTTAAAACTTTTACTTGTCTATAATAATTTATAAAGTCATACCTAGGCAAATCATCATACTTCAAATAATAGTCAATACTTTTTCCATAACGTTCTTCTGGCGATTTTAAATTTTCAATTTCTTTTACGTCTTTTATTTTCTCAATTATACTTTTCCAGTCAGAATCACTTTTCGAAAGATTCGCCAATAGTGTCAGTTTCTTTTTTTCTTTTTTAAAGAATAGAATACAATAATATTTTCTGTTAGCATCCAAGATCTCTCCCAAACCGCAGGATCCTCCATTCATCATATCGCTATCATAATAATCATTTTCACCTTGAGGGCAAAAAATTTCTTTATCTATAAATTTAATATTAGAGTCATTTTTTATGATTTCCTCATAATTATTAACCTTAATATATCCGGCTTTAAAATGGTCATTAATATACTTATTTCCGTAATCAAAATCTGAATATTCAACAAAAAGGATTAAATCACTATTCATTGTCAAATTTCTCAAATCAAAACTTTGAGAATGTATTACACTTTGAATCAGAATAAAAATTGTAAAAAATATTTTTTTCATTATTAATAAATATATGACGGGGTTATTACAAAAAACTAAATTACTTTTTTACATTTAAAAACTTACTTTTTTTAGTTAAGATTTTACCCTCTTTGCTAACCTTTGTATAAATTCCAAGCCTAAGCTGTTTTTTATACCTTTATTCTTTCTTTTAAATCAAAACTTCACTTTTAAGGAATTGCAATTTTCATCTGCTTGTGCAAAATGTGAATTTCCAAATCCGTTTGTGCGCCGCAATACTCCCCATCAATCTGAAAGTTTACCGGATAATCTGTTTTTATTGTTGCTTTATCTGTCGAAATAATTACAATATCATCAGAATCAATTGGCATGTTTCCAGTAATAATTTTTCCAATCAATAATAAATCGAGGCTTTTTAAAATGACCAATTCAAACTTTCCGTCGTTCATTGCGCCATTTGGATTAATAATTACGCCTGTTCCGTATTTTTGAGAATTGGCAATTACAATCATTCGCGCCGTATGTTCAACCGTTTCATTATTAGCCGAAATAGTAGCCACAAAAGGTTCTTCGGATTCTTTTAATGCCGAATATGCTTGTAATGCATAACCCCAAAAACCACGTAAATTACTTTCTTCGTAATTCTTTACCAAGTTTGCATTGACTCCAATATCGCTCAAATGGATACTTTTTTTACCGTTAATACAAATCATATCCATTTCGATATAATGATGCAGAAAAGCTATTTTCAGATTCTCCTCGATGGTGTCCGGCAGATTCAAATCTACTGACAATCCGTTAGCCGAACCAGCGGGTAAAATACCAATAATGATATCAAATTGCTCCATAGCTTCGGCCACCATTTTTATGGTTCCGTCACCCCCAGCCACCACAATGCGTTCGGGTTGATACTGATTATAAAGTGCCTGTACCTTTTTTTGATCGTTCTTACCAGTAGTTTCATAAACTTCCAAATCAAAATGATGAGTGGTTGCAAACTCCTGTACATCAGCTATTAAATCGGATTTATCCAGATCTCCCGAAATCGGGTTTACGACAAATAGAATATTCTTTTTCAAAGTTTTATTTTTAAAATCAATTAAAATAATTAATTTACATCATCTATAAATATACATAATTAATGAAACCAATTTTACAATTATATCGCGGTTACGCCAATGAAGAAGAATTAATTGTAATGGGACATGTTTTCAGAAGAACGTATGAATATGATTTTCAGAAGAAAAATTTCAAAAATGCTACTTCAATTATCAATCAGTTCAGGATAAAAACTATTAAAAATTTTGATATTTATCTAAAATGCGGCAATCAGGAGATTCACACCAAAACATTGGACGACGGCTATTTTAAGTTTTGTATTCCGCTGGAAAAAGAAACTCATTTTGGGTGGATTGAATACGAAGTCAGTATCAAACATAAAACAGAAACCATAACCGAAAAGGGCAGTTTCATTCGGCCTCACAAAGGTAAATTAGGCATTATCTCCGATATTGATGATACTTTTCTGATCTCGCATACCGGAAATTTCTTTCGAAAAATATATGTTCTCTTATTTAAAAATGTGAATGACCGCAAGGTTTTTAAAGATGTGGTACCACATTATCAGGCTTTGAGTTCAGCCGGAAGAAATAATAAAGAAGAAGAAAATGCTTTTTTTTATGTATCCAGCAGCGAATGGAATTTATATCGTTTTATTGTCAAATTCACCAAAATACACCATCTGCCAAGGGCCGTAATTCTATTGAAAGACATCAAAAGAGGAGTCCCCGATTTCTTCATGAGCGGACGTGGAAATCATGACCATAAATTTGATAAAATAAAACACGTTTTAGAATTCTACCCCAATCTTAAATATGTTTTATTAGGAGATGATTCACAGCACGATCCCATTTTGTATGAGCGAATCTGTAAAATATTTCCCGTAACCGTAAAGGCGGTTTACATTCGACAAACTGGGAAACACAAAAAAGAAGCCACCAAAACAATTATGAAGAACCTCGAAAATTTAGAGGTTTCCGTTTGTTACTATAAAGACAGCAGTGAGGCCATTATGCACTCTAAATCTATCGGTCTTATTTCGTAAAATGTAAGATGTAATTTGTGAAATGTGATTTGTGAAATGCATGGAGTACATATAGTGTGTTTTCTGTTTTTTTGTAAGGGATAGCAAACTTTAGACATAAAAAAAACTTTGCCAAAGTTCAACCTTTGACAAAGTTATATATTCGTTTCAAAACTGAAAACTAAGACTGAATACTGAGAACTGCGACTGAAAACTAATTAAGCATTAAAATTATCAATCTCTTCCTGAACGATTTCCCAGTCCAGCAACAATTGGTCTAAATCTTTTTTCTTTTTGTTGTATGCAGTAAAAAACGAAGCATCTTCGATATGTTTGTCGTAATTAGAAGCCAGCATTTTATCATCGTGCTGAATGTCCTTCTCCAATTGTTTAATTTGACTCTCTACTTTACTCAATCGGTTTTGAAGTGCTTTTCCTTTTTTCTGATCTTCGTATGACGTTTTATTGCTTTCTTTTGGAGCAGCAGCTTTCGCCACATCCTTTTTCTCAACCTCACGCATGTTTTCTAAATTGCGTTGCTCTAAGAAGTAGTTGATATCTCCTAAATATTCTTTTATTTTTTGATCTTTGAATTCGTAAACGATGTTCGACATTCCCTGAAGGAAATCTCTATCGTGAGAAACCAATAATAGTGTTCCTCCAAATTTTTGAAGTGCTGCTTTTAAAACGTTCTTCGATTTAATATCCAGGTGATTCGTAGGCTCATCCATCAACAACACATTGATAGGCTGCAACAACAATTTACAAAGTGCCAAACGGTTACGTTCACCTCCTGAAAGTACCTTTACTTTTTTCTCAACATCGTCTCCGCGGAATAAAAAGGATCCCAACATATCACGAACTTTCATACGGTTTGTGTCTGTAGCAGCATCTTCCATAGTTTGAAGCAACGTAATTTCTCCATCTAAATATTCAGCCTGATTTTGAGCAAAATATCCTAACTGAACATTATGTCCTAATTTGATGTTCCCCTGGTACTCAAATTCGTCTACAAGAGCTTTAATGAAAGTCGATTTTCCTTGTCCGTTTTGTCCCACAAAGGCAATTTTACTTCCTCTTTCTACCAATAAACTAATATCTTTCAGAATCGTTTTCTCTCCGTAAGCTTTGGTAACATTCTCAGCTTCGATTACTACTTTTCCCGGTTCTTTTGAAACTGGAAACGAAATATTCATTACCGAATTATCATCCTCATCTACTTCAATTCTTTCTACTTTATCTAACTTTTTAATTAACGATTGCGCCATTGAAGCTTTGGAAGCTTTTGCACGGAACTTTTCGATTAATTTTTCAGTTTCTTCAATTTTCTTTGCCTGATTCTTTTGAGTTGCCAATTGCTTTTCACGAATTTCATGACGCAATTCTAAATACTGAGAATACGGCTTATTAAAGTCATACGCTTTTCCTAATGAGATTTCGATGGTACGGTTGGTCACATTATCCAAAAACATTTTATCGTGCGATACGATTACCACAACTCCCGGATAGTTACGCAGGAAACTCTCTAACCAAATAATACTCTCGATATCCAAGTGGTTGGTTGGCTCATCCAGAAGCAATACATCATTGGATTGCAATAGCAGTTTGGCCAACTCGATACGCATTCTCCAACCTCCCGAAAATGTTTCGGTTTGGTTATTGAAAACTTCTCTTTTGAAACCTAATCCTAAAAGAATTTTCTCTGTATCTCCTACATAGTTGTAACCTCCAAGAAGGTCAAAACGATGGGTATAATCAGATAAATCCTCGATGATCTGGCCATATTCTTCACTTTCATAATCGGTTCTGGTAACCAATTGATGATTGATTTCTTCTAGTTTTTTCTCTACAACTTTAATTTCTGTAAAGGCTTCATACGCTTCTTCCAACACAGTTCTTCCGCGTTCAAAATCAATATCCTGACGCAAAAAACCCATTCGGATATCTTTCTCCTGGGAAATAACCCCGGAATCAGGAGCAAAATCTCTTGCTAACATTTTAAGCATTGTAGATTTACCTGCTCCGTTTTTACCAACAAGACCTACACGGTCGCCAGCACCTAAACGAAAAGTAACTTCTTCAAATAAATATGTTCCTCCAAAAGAAACCGAAAGATTGTGTATATTAAGCATAATGTGTAACTATTGTTGCAAGCAGTAAAGGTTTTAAGTACCTTATTTACTTTACTTTTTGAAAGTGCAAAAGTATGACAATTAATTTAAGTTTCGACTGTCGATTTAAAAACAAATCGTACTGGTTTATTTCGCGATAAAAACTCTTTTTTAGCCTTTAACCTCTTTTGTTTGAATAATAAAAAAAACGGATAAAAGTCTAAAAGACTTTTATCCGTTTAATAAAACATTTACCGTGTTCCTTATGCCTCTTTTGGCTCCGGTAACATTACTGATGCAATTACCGAAATTGCCAGAATCCCTCCAATTACAAGTAATGAATACAAAGATTCAATATGATAAAATGGAGAAATAATCATTTTCACTCCAATAAACGAAAGAATTATAGCCAAACCATATTGCAATTTACTGAACAAGTGAATAAAGTTATCCAATAAAAAGAATAAGGCTCTAAGTCCCAAAATTGCAAAAATGTTAGACGTATAAAGAATAAACGGATCACTAGAAATGGCAAAAATTGCCGGTATAGAATCGACTGCGAACAATAAATCGGTAAACTCAATTACAGCAACTACTACTAAAAGTGGGGTTGCCAGTTTTTTTCCGTTTTCGAATGTAAAGAATTTATCTCCATCATATTTATCGCTAACGCTGAAAAACTTTCTGATTAATCTTGCTCCTCTGGTATTGTTATAATCTTCTTCATCGTCATCATCGCCAGCAGACCATGATTTGATTCCTGCATAAACCAAAAACAATCCGAAAGCTGTCATGATTAAATTGATATCGTACTTGAAACCTGCTACTCCAACCAAACTTAAAAGCTTGTTTAAATACGTAAGTTCAATTAAGAAAGCTCCCGAAAAGATAAAGATAGCTCTCAAAACCAATGCTCCGATAATACCCCAAAATAAAACTTTGTGTTTGTTTTGGTTGGCTACGTCAAAAAACTTGAATACTAATATAAATACAAAAAGGTTATCTACTGAAAGTGCTTTTTCAATCCAGTAAGCCGACTGAAATTCGTAAAATTTCGCCGATCCTGCAAAGTAATAAACCAAACCACTAAAAATCATCGCTAAACTAATCCATACTAATGACCAGGTTACTGCTTCTTTATTACTTACTTCATGGCTTTTTTTGTTGAAAATTCCTAAATCCAACAATAGCATGATGACTACTGCAATCGCGAAAACGATTATTAATCCCGGATGTTCTGAAAAAATAGGGTGCTGATTCATTTTGAATATTAATTAAGTTAAATTTAAATTTATTTATTGGCCATTGTAACCATAATGACTCTTCCTCCTTCTTCTTTTGAAAGAAGTATTTTTTTTCCGTCAGTCAGCTCTATCATAGTTCCAATAGGAATTTCTTTGTCTTCGGTTAAGTCTTTTAATGAAGTTAACTTTTGGTTGACAAATACCCATTTATCATTAAAATAGGTAAAATAACCAACCGGTACTTTTTGCTGTGGCGTTAATTTTTCATTGCGGGCAATATTACGATTTACATGCCATTGAAACAAGTACTGATCGTTATAAACCATTAATCTATGATTCTCGGGTTTCCATACTGTTTCCTGAAACTGATAGTAGAGGTCTAAGACTGGCAGCGTACCTTTGTGGGGAGTATTACAAAATGGGCACTTTGGTGTATTTGTGTTATCAAAAACATACCATTTTTGCTCGCACGCAGCATTATGACACTTCTGCATTAAGTCTGTTGTTTTGAGTAATGCTATTTCCCACTCTTCAGCATTAGGTCTTTGCATCGGATTGTGCAATCCGTCTATAAAAACTTTATCGAATAAGGTTTTTAAATAAGGCCCCGTAATCGAATATGGCAATTGGTTAATATCTGCCCATGGTAAATCCCATTTAGAAACCTGATTGAGTTTGGGTCTATTCGTTTCATCCGTTGGATGCTCAATAAACATTGCTTTTTCTCCCATAGACAGTAAATCATCTTTTTCGGTATCAAGATCATGAACCTTCCCTCCTTTCAAAGGGTGTCTGTGTAGTAAAAACATGTAAATAAGAACCGGCAATGCATGCAGATCCGTTAATCGACTCGGTAATTTTCTGTCAGGATCGGTTTTGTTTAAATGTTTGGTCGAAAGTACTTCGGGAGCGATAAATTCTGCTGTGCCAATTACTTCCGCAGGAAATAAACCCGGCACCACTAATCCATCCAAATCAATCATACAGGCCGATCTTTGAATTGGATCGATTAAAACATTATTGTACGACAAATCAGAATGGGCCAATCCCATAGCATGCATTTTCTTTACACCCCGGGTTAAATTGACACAAACCTGAAAATAACTCAGCCAGTCTCCTAATTCTGAATTCGAGACTCTGAGAGGGAAATGGGGGTTTCTGAATTTAGGACCTGCAAACCATTTCCCGTTTTTTTCTTTTCCCTGAATTAAGTCACTGGTAGCATATCCTTTTTTAAAGAAAAATTTGCCGTCGTAAATCGGAACGATTATACCCGTCAAACCTTTATGCTCTATAACATCTGTAGGCCATCTGTATACTTCATTTAAATAATAATCTCCTGCATCTCCGTTCTGGATCTGAGCCAGATATTTATTTGTGATTCTTTGTAATCTCTCTTTTTGATTGAAATCTAATTTATCTCTAAAAATAGCAACAACATATTTTCTGTCCGGACTAAAATAAACATCTTTAACACCGCCACGCATGGGTTCACCATTATCAACAAATTGATAGGTCTTCACGGTGTCATTAATTGATTTTACTGTAATTACACTCATACTTAATAAATTATAGCAAGGGTTCTGTCATCATGATTTCCCGGGTTCCAGAAATCCATCCAGGTCGAAAGCTGGTTGGCAATTTCAGTATTTTCCTTATCAAAATCAACTTTATTTCCGTCTTCATTTTTTCCGTTTAGATCTTCAAGAAATTCGTTCCATTTATCAATCTTTTCCAGGTTAGCTTCGACGACAAATTTAGGATCGTAAATCCCGTCCGTCATTAGTATCAAATAAGAGAAATCATCAACCAATTTAAATCCAAATCGAGTAGAAAATTTATCACTTTGAAAAATTTCCGGCATGGTTATAAATCGTGTTCCTCCTCCAAAATCGCCTACATCAATCCAATTCATTAACTTAACCTCTGTCAGTTCTTTATTCAATAATCCGATTGGACAGTCTCCTATTCCAAAAGTTAAGATAGCATATCCGAAATCATATTTCTTAACCAGAGCAAAAATTAAAGTTGCATGAAAATCTTTCAGATCAGCTTCATTTTTGATCGCAAATTCTTCAATTTCCTGATGTGCAAAATGAGCCGCTCTTGACAAATTATGATATACAAAATGACTTATTTTTTTTGAAGTTTCATCGGTTGCTTTATGATGATGCTCGCTTAAAACCCCATCAAATTCCTTTAAACCTTCTGTGTTTAAATTTTCTTCAAAATACTGAATAACTGAATCGCAGGCTATTTTCGAACCTTGTCTTGAAAGTTTTGCACTACCTGCACCATCCGAAACCGCCAGAACGCTCCATCCAATTTCGCCAAGATTTTTAAAAGCAAAATCGTCTTCTCTAAAAGAACCTTTATTAGCATGACTACGGCCTCTTTTAGAAGCCACTACAATATTCTTATCTAAAAATTTAGCCGCAACAATTTCATTATCCGGTTTCCAGAGCGCATCGGTTTTATCGCTTTCCAAATCCTTCCACAACGATTTTGGATCCGGATTTACAATCAGTGTTAGTGTTTTTTCGTTTAAAACCGAATCTTCCGGCTCGCCCTGAACTCTAAATAGTATTTTTATTTTTAAATCGCCGCTAATTTTTGGAGTTCCAATTAGCTCATCATTCGCATTAAATTCAAGACCCGTACTTTCTAAGCCTTGTATTTCAAAAAAAATAAAATCATTCCAGCTCAAAGTATCGAAATCAATTTTTGCCTGATAATTTTTATTTACTGTGCCGTTTGGTATTGAGACCGTTTGTGTCAAAATATCGTCTATTCTGTTTTTCAATATCCAATTCTGCATAATCATTTTTTGGTTTTCCTGAATTATTTTTACTGCATTGACATTTTTTTCATTAGCTATAAAGGCCTCGAAAAGGGCTGCTTTATCTGCAGAAATGTCAATTTTCTTTTGGGATAAAAAAGACTGAATATATCTTTTAGTCTCTTCCATGAATTATCCTTGAGTTCTGTTTACATCAAACCCGCCTTCACCGCAGCCATAACTTCCCTGATTGTTACACCACGGACAAGTACTTATATCTTCGTCACCAATGCAATGTATTTTTTCACACACACAAACGGCAAAAGCAATCTGATTTCCGCAACACGGACAAGTTGGTCCGCCAATAAGTTCATCGGTATTTACTTTATTGTTAAAATTAGCCAAATCTGCTAATTCAAAATAAGAGTTATCAACCTGATATGCGCCTACTAACTTGTAGTTTTTTGAAGATAATTCTATTCCTGCATAAATAGATTCCGCAATAGTTTTACGGTATTTCATTAAATAAGGCCTTTTGGTATTTTGGCATTTTCCGTTTAGAACTACAAAATTATCATCGACATATTGACGGTTTGGACTTTCTTTAGTTAAATCTATTTTCGAAAGTGTTTCTCCGTCTAATTTTGCCAATTCAAAACCATTCGAATTATTTTCAACACTTATACTGCTTGTTTTTATGGAGTCTGTGACCCATTTAAAAAACTCTTTATACGATTGTACATTGGTATTTTTAAAATGCAGTACATTTTCTGTAAGCTCGCCTAATAATTTTGTATCTGTTTCGTTACCAAAAGAAATCGCAATTAAATTAGCTGTTCGCTGCCAGTTTTGTTTCCATTCGTTTATTGCTGCCTGACTGTCATCAGTAGGAACGCCGTCTGTAAACAAGAAAACAATAGGTTTCCAATCACCTTTTACCTCATAAGTAGTTTTAACAATATTACTTCTTAACTCATACATTAAATGCCCCAGTCCTTTACTTAAAGAAGTACCGCTGCCAATTGGAAATTTAGGCGGATAAAAACTTACTATTTCCTGCAAAGGCACTAATGTTCTGGGCTGTCCTGCAAATACTATAATTGAAACAAAAACAGTTTCAAGAGCATGCGGATCTGTTTTTAAAGCCTGAATTATGGTAGCCAATCCTTCTTCAACCTGTTGAATTGGTTCTCCAACCATTGACTCCGAAATATCAATTAAAAAATATATGGGTAATCTTCTCATTTTAAAGGAAATTTAATAACATTAAAAAAATAACTAAAAGCAGAATTTGGGTCATATCGACCGCTAAACCCACTCCAACGGGAAAAGGCTTTATCATTGTTTTTAGAGAATTGAATAGGGGTGAAAAAATACTATTGAAAAAATCAAAAATACTTCTGTACTGCGGATTCAATTTGTCTTTATAAGGCAATAATTTGGAGTACAAAAACAACCCAACAATTAGAATTTGAATAAATAGCTTTATAAAATACATTAGGAAACTGCGTGTATTAATTCGTTTGCGATTTCTTTAAAAACTAATTCTTCATCGGCATTTATTTTCTTTGCTCCATAAACAGCAACACCATCATTTACAGTCATAAAATTGATTGAAAAAGAAGCCCCATAACATTTATTTCTGCCGTTATACGGAATAGCATGCATTACTTTTATATACATACAATTCTGACGTATAATAACGTCATCGATATAAAAATCATCCTGCACGTAATTATTAAGCAAAGTACGTCTTGCGTTTTCAATAGAGAAGCCATTAATTCCGGCAGTTTTATAACAAATGTTTAAACTGTCAATGTTCATGTTTTCTAATTTTTCCTGTGGTGTAAACTCATGAACAACCTCATAAGTTACGTCCCTATAAGAGTTTCTGTTGTTATCGCTTTTGGAGGAGGATTCATTTACTTTTTGAACAATATGCACAATTATACTAATAATTGTGATCAGGGTACCTAGTACTTCCATATCTAAATCACTACTGTTATTTCGCTTGGTGGTGGCGGCAATGTTACACTTTCACCCGTTCCCTGGCTTTTATTCCCTTGTTCGATTGTTTCTGAAACCCATTTAAAAAATTGTTTCAATGTAGCACTATCAGCTGATGCCAAATGCACTACATTATCTGTCAGTTCTTTCAAAATAGAATCGTTGGCCATATGTCCGGCTGCACAACCTACAACAGCTCCAAAACTCAGATCTCGTATTTCGGTGATTTTTTCTCTGTAAAACTGGATATCACTAGGTTTCCCATCTGTAAAAACAAATAGTAATGGCTTCCAGTCTCCTTTTTGAGTTGCCGAGCCTTTTATAACATCTGTTTTTACCTTTTTAATCACAAAATCCAAACCTGCTCCTGTATTTGTAGGACCGCTTTGTGGACAGGTGATTTCAGGAAGCTGAAAGTGAACCAATTCTGTTAAGGGTACTATTTCTTTTACTTCACGATCATAAGTTATAATACTAATCCAAAGGGAATCTAAAGCCTGAGGATCTGAGCGCAAAGTGTTAATCATACCGCTTAAGGCATTATTTAACGCCTGAATGGGCTCTCCATACATCGAACCGGAAGTATCCAGCAAAAAATAAACAGGTAGTCTTCTCATAACTTTAAAAATGATTTAATAAATGGAATTACTTTACTACTAACATGAGTTTTAGAAATTCGCACGCATACGCGTATAACTTCCTTAAAAAAAGACGTAATACGAAAAAGTTTATTGAATTAAAACGGCAATATAAACTCTGCCTCGCCGAAATTTAAACTACAATGTTTAGTTCAGACGGAGGCGGAGGCAATTCTTTTAAATTTGTAAATTCTTTACCGAAGTCTTCTACTTTTGTTGAAGTTACTCCAATCGAAGCTGTGACCCATTGAAAAAATTTCCCAATACTGGAACTATCCGCTGTATCCAGACTTACTACATTATCTGTGATTCTTTTTAAAATAGCGGTATCGGCTCCTCCACCAGCTGCACAGGCAATGGTGTAGGCAACTTTTGCTTTTTTAAATTCACTAAGACCACTTTCCCAATTATCGGTTGGAATTCCGTCAGTCATAATAAATACCAATGGTTTCCAGTCCCCTTTTTGTTCTGTTGTTGTTTTGGCAACTTCGGTTTCTATCTTTTGTGCCGCTAATCTCAATGCATCTCCAAAGGCTGTCACTCCGGCTGCTTTAATATCGACCATTTGAAAAGAAGCCAAATCCGTTAATGGGATAATTTGCTGCGCTGTAGTATCGAATGTAATAATACTTAAAAAAGCCGTCTCAATGGCTTGTGGATTTTGTCTTAACGAGCTCACCATCATTTGAACGCCGTTTTTCACAGCTTCAATAGGTTCTCCGGTCATTGAACCGGAAGTATCTAATAATAAGTACACAGGCAGTCTTCTCATAGTAAATGTGATTTATACAGGAATATTATAGATTGGTGCTTCGGTTACTTCACTTCTTTCATTAGAGCTTTCTATACCATTTATAGTATAAGTATTGGTATTTGCTTCAGGGTCATGTTGCATTAAATGGCTCAGAACTGCTTGGGTCAGATCTTTACCTCCTACTACATGATGATATGCCGAACCTATTGTGTAAATCGGTCCCCAGGGAATCCCCCACCAACCAACGATCAGATTCAGAAAAACAAAACCATATGAGTACTTAAACGTATTTTCATTTGCCTTAATGAAATAAATATCAGAACTTCTTTTTAAGGTCATTAATATAAACGACACTGTGTACGGGAATACAACAAATTTGCCTCCCTGCTGAACCATGTCTCTAATTTGAGAAACGCTGAGTCCGTCGATATTTTTGATTTGCATTACAGATAAGACTGTACTATTTTGTGAATAGTCTGTCCTAAAAATGTATCATCGGTAGGATCACCTATTGCGCTGAATTTCCATTCTCCATTACGTTTGTATAATTTACCCATAATGATAGAACGCTTGTTTACATATTGAGAATCAGCAGAAACATTGTAAGAAGCAAATTCTGAAACTACTCTGGTTGGAGTACCTTCATACATTCTGATTTTAGCATACGGAATTTGTGAGAAATCTTCTTTTCCTGCATTATTTAAAAAGAAAAAAATCTGATTTACTTTGGCATCAACTTTAGAAAGATCAACAGTAATAATTTCATTATCTAAACCATCATCTCCACCAGTATCACCTGCAAGGTCATCTCCTGTGTGTTTTAAAGCACCGTCAACACTTAACAATTTACCTTTTGGAAGACCAAATTGCTGTAATACTTCTACTCTGTATAGAGGAGAATACAAATGATCGCAAAGTTTATTCTGATCATCAATCAATACACAGCTCAAATCTAAATCAATTTCTACTACGTTTTTTGATAATCCTAAAAATCCTTTTGTTTCAATTGCACCCCAGTTTACACCCACACAAAAGTTTGTTAATGTTTCGCCACTTGATTTTCTTAAATCAATTTTTTGTCCTTTAGTTAAGTTAATAGCCATGTTCGTTAATAGTGTTTTAAATTAGTTGTATTTATTTAAATAATCCTGTAAGCCACCTTTCATACCAATACCTACGGCTTCAAACTTCCACTCATTGTTTCTTTTGTAAAGTCTTCCAAACTCGACAGCTGTTTCAATAGAAAAGTCTTCATCAAGCTCGTACTTCACCAATTCAGTATTCGTTTGATCTACAATTCTGATAAATGAATTTCTAATCTGACCAAAATTTTGTCTTCTGGTATCAGCATGGTGAATCGTCACAACAAAGCAAATTTCATTCACATCCGGTGATACTGTAGACAAATCTATCTGAATCTTTTCATCATCTCCGTCTCCTGCTCCGGTCAAATTATCTCCCGTATGTGTTACAGCTCCGTCTGGCGATTTCAAATTATTATAATAAACAAAATGGTTATCATTTGGAATTTTTCCATTAGCACCCACTAAAAAAACAGAAGCATCCAAATCAAATCCTTCTCCTGTGTTACTTGAATTACTATCCCAGCCAAGTCCAACAATAAATTTTGGAGCATCGATACTCTGTCTTTGACCTTTTTCTAAATTAATTGCCATTTTAATTTTCTTTTATTTAATATTAATATTTAACATTGTTTTTAAAATATTGGTTTGCTCATCTACATTTTGAAGCTCTTCTATAAAATCCATTGATGAAATTTTATTCAGATATTCTCGCAATACACCGTTTACATTTTCAGGAAATGATGTTTTTATTGTACTTAACTCGAATGTTAATGCTGAGTTTTTTTCTTTTAATTGCGTGATAATCTCACCCTTAACTGAATCATTTTTAGCAAGATTAATCTCTTCTACTACCGCATCATCTAAAAAATAAAATGCTTTTTCATTAGCTATAAAAATAAATTTATCATTAGAGTCTCTAAATTCGAATATCTCGATAACTTCATTATTGCAAACCAGCCCACACAAAAACTTAATTTTAAATTTCAGGATGTTTAGTCTTCCTAAAAGTTTCTTTTCAAATTTTGCATGTTTATTTTCATACAGCTTCTTATTTAAAGAGGCTATTTTTTCATATTCTTCAATTGTGATCTCCCGATAATACTCTAGTTTGACACGGTCTGAAAAACTTGTAATTTCATTCCAACTAAAAAAATCTGAACTTTCATTGACAAACATACTATAGAGTACTTCAATTTTTCCGGACATATTTTGCGCATGTTTCTTTGCTTTTTCTGCAAATCCGGATTCTCCAATTTCTGATTTTAATTTG
The DNA here is from genome assembly GCF_946903285.1 of Flavobacterium collinsii. Classification (GTDB taxonomy): domain Bacteria; phylum Bacteroidota; class Bacteroidia; order Flavobacteriales; family Flavobacteriaceae; genus Flavobacterium; species Flavobacterium collinsii. The sequence goes on along the minus strand of NZ_OX336425.1, from coordinate 2,061,568 downwards.
GTTATAATATCTTCATTGATATAAATCTCATCAGAAATTAAAAGATACTGCTGTTCTTTTGATTTTTTTAATTTTTGAAACAACTCAATAAAACTGCTTGTAAACTGTATATGAAAGAGTTCTAATTTATTTATGTCTAATGTTTTATTGTTTTCAAAAAGAGTGTGAATAATTCTTGTTTTTATTAAAACACCAACAAAATCCTTGTGACTAAAGAAATTGGATAACAATTCTAAAATCACAAGTTTTCTATTACTATCTTTTATTATTTGAACATACCGTTCCTCTTCCTCTTGCATTTAACTGATTTCTGTTCAATTAGCTTATCACTCCTTTTTTTAGTTCAACTTCAAGACTTTGTAATCCGGCATCAAGTTGTCTTCTGGTTTCAGTACCCTGATCGTGAATTTGTTTTACTTCTGTCAACGTATCAATCAATGATTTTGTTGTCATTTTTAAAGTCTCAAGAGATACAACTGTATTTTCATTTTCTTTTGCTACTTCAATACTGTTTTGTTTTAACATTTCAGCATTTTTCTGCAAAATGGTATTTGTTGTTTCAGATACTCTTCGCTGTATTTCGATATTTTGTTTTTGTCTTTGTAACGCAACCGCAAGCGTTAATTGATTCTTCCAAACCGGCATGGTTGTAGTTAGAATCGATTGTGCTTTTTCGGCAATTGAAGTATTGTTGTTTTGTACCACACGAATTTGTGCCAAAGACTGCAGCATAATAAAGCGAACAATTTTCATATCGGCCAGACGTTTGTCCAGACGATTAATAAAGTTCCTTTTATCTGAAATTTGATAATCTTGGTACTGAGCCGGATTTCCTTCCATTACAGCAAGTTCTTCACCCAATTCTTTAAATCGAATTTGTCCCGCAATAATGTGTTTTTCCATCTCTTTAATAAGATTCACATTTCCGTCAAACATAGTTTGAAGCGCACTGTTATCTTTTACAGAATTGATCATTCCCGCCTTTACTTTATTACTGATCTTATCAATATTTACAGTAATCTTATCGTATTGCTGGAATAATTTCTTTACATCGGTTACCAATTTGTTCAGAATCGGAATTTTAGACAGGAAACGTTTAAATGGTCCCTGATCCAGCTGATCTACATCAACATAATTTAACTCTGTAAGCAAGTCATTTATCAACGTACCAACTTCACCTGAATTATAAGTTCTAACATTGGTTAAAAAAGTATCACTTTGCTTCGCAATTGAATTCTGGATTTCGGCTCCATAATTCAAGATTGAATTAGTATCATTTTCATTCAACTGATTCGAAATCGATTTGTAACTATTAACTTCCGTTTCAGAAATTGAAGCTAAGTTTACATTTCCATCCTTATCAATCAATGCGGTATTCTCTTGAGTAACTAATTGATTTTCTGACATAACTTTTTATAGATGGTTTTGTTGAATGGTAACTATAGTTTGTTCCAACTTTTTATCATTTGTTGGGGTTCCAATTGCACTAAATTTCCAATCTCCGTTTCTTTTATAAAAAACACCCAAAACCATAGAAACATTTCCGGCAAAAGAAGCATCATTTGCAACATCATAACGGGCAAATTCCTGACTTACTCTTGTTGGAGTTCCTTCGTAAATTCTGATAGATGCGAAAGGAATGTCTTTAAAATCCTGACCTCTGAAACTATTTATAAAAAATGCAACGTGATTTGCAGCTGGTGATAATTGCGAAAAATCTAAAGTAATCACCTCATTATCCAAACCGTCATCACCATTTAAATCTCCGGTTAAATCATCACCACTGTGCTTGATCGCACGATCGTTTGATATTAATTTTTTGAAATTTACAGAGTCAATATGATTTTTATTATCATCATAAACAGCGCAACTTGCATCTAAATCTACTGCTTCTTTTTTAGTCCCGAAAAGCCCCTTTTTCTCGATTGCTCCCCAGTTTACACCAACACAAATATTTTGTAATTTAGTACCGTTACTTTTTTCAAGATTGATACGTTGCCCTTTTTCTAAATTAATTGCCATATCTTTTTTTAATTGTATTTATTTAAATAATCTTCTAATCCGCCTTTCATTCCAACGCCAATAGCTTCAAATTTCCATTGCCCGTCTTTGTTGTAAATTCTTCCAAACTCTACAGCCGTTTCTATTGAGAAATCTTCTTCTAACTCATATTTAACCATTTCACTGTTATTGCTGTCATCTACAATACGAATGAAAGAGTTTCTAACCTGACCAAAATTCTGTTTTCTGTTCTCAGCATCATGGATGGTTACAACAACACAAATTTCTTTTACTGCTGAATTGATTTTAGTCAAATCAATTTTTACCTGCTCGTCATCTCCGTCTCCGTCTCCGGTTAAATTATCACCTGTATGTATTACTGCATCGTCTGGTGATGTTAGATTGTTATAGAAAACAAAATGAGAATCTGATATAATTTTTCTGTTATCTCCCAAAATAAATACCGACGCATCAAGATCAAAACCTGATCCTGTACTGCTGCTGTTTGTATCCCATCCTAAACCAATGGTAAATTTAGGTGCATTTATGTTTTCACGTTGTCCTTTTTGTAAATTGATAGCCATAGTTTTAATCTATTTTTATTACATTAATGTTTGATTTATACTCTAGAATCTGATGATAATTATTGCTTATTGCCAGATGAAATAAGTCATTCGTTTTTTCGATTGAAATATTTTCTGCTAAATACCTAAACTGGTCTTCATTTAAACTTAAAATAAATTTGACGATTCTGGTATTATATTGAAAAGAAGGACTGTTTATAATGTCAACAATATCTTCAACATTTTTAACAGCATAGTAGTTATAATGATTTTCAATTTTAGGATGAATGTCTTTATTCACTAATTCTGCAAAATACACAAAAACAAAATCTCCATTTACATTGTATTGATTTAGAATCTTATTGACAGTATGTTCGTGACTACCGGTAATTTTAATATCATCAACAAAAATGCAAAGCTTTCCATCTATAAAATTACGATCGATATAGTAGGTATCGTTCGAGATTAACTTCACCCTTTCATCAAAATCTAAATTTCCGTAATCTGTAACATAGGTTTGATTTCTGTAGATTTTAGATTCTATACTTGTCTTTTTACCATTTTTGAATAAAAAACTATTCAGCTCTTTTTTAAAATAAGAACACAAAAAATTCGAGGCTGTTGGTATGGATAAGAATGGACTTGGCAGAATAACAATTTCTTGTTCCGACAACAACAATTCTCCAAATTCTGACACGAAACCTTCGAACAAATTTTTTGCAAATTTCTCCGCATACGATTTGTCACCAAATTTAAATTTACTGTATTCCTCTTCTCTAAACGGACAATTATCGCTGTCAAGAATCTTATGTAAGCTGTAACTTTTATTCACTTTTATAATTTTAATAGGTAAGCATCAAATCCAAAACGAATTGCACCATTATAATCGGCAATACTATTGTCTCCAACGTGCAATATCTGTTTTTTTTGTGCGCTTTTAAAGGTATTAATCTCGTCAAAAACCAATTGAAAAATTTCATTGTTTGGTTTTGAAAATCCAACTTCGTCAGAGTAAATCTGAAATTTAAAATAATCTGTCAATTCATAATGTGCCAATAACTTTCTTAAGGTTCTCCCTTTGATAAAGGCTGTATTACTTAAGATATTTATAGACTTATCTTCATTCGTCATTTCCAGAAATAATTTCTTCGTATCCGGAAAAATCAATTCTGGTTTATACTTTATAAATAAAGCTTCCGTTTCTTCGTAAAACTCACTTAATTTATCGGTTTCAAATTTATTTATATCAACTTCAAGTGCGCTTAAAATTAGGTAATAAAGTTCATACGTATCTATATTCAATCCTGTTTTTTCGTTAATATTATTGCACAGAACATCATAATATCTCACCACCTCATTTACCTTATCGATCGTACTATCGATTTCAAAGAAATTTTTAAACAATAAATTCCTTTCCTTCTTAAACTCGGGGTTGGATTTTATCAATGTAAGCCATAAATCGAACGAGATATGGGAATATTTTTTATAATCTATTTTCAAATGAATACTTTTAAAATGCTTACAGAAATATCTGTTTATTATAATTTACCTATTAGCTTTCTTTCTATTGATTGCGGTTTGCTTCTAAGAACATCTTTATAAATCATTGCAAAGAACAATATCCTTAACCCGATTAACATTTAAAGATCAAACGCTATTTAATTATTTCTCCTGAATAATATTTTTCTAAAAAGAATCCTAAATCGGCTCTGTAGCCAATTCCGGAAGCCTCAAACTTCCATTGCTCATTTCGTTTGTACAATCTTCCAAACTCCACACCGGTCTCAATAGAAAAATCTTCGTCTAATTCATATTTGGCAATTTCCTGACCTGTGGCGTCATCTACAATTCGGATATATGAATTTCTTACCTGTCCAAAATTTTGTTTCCTTCTTTCAAAGTCTTCAATGGTAACCACAAAAAGGATTTCTTTAACTTCAGGAGAAATTTTACTCAAATCAACCTTAATCGCTTCGTCATCATCTCCATCACTGTTACCACCTGTCGGATCATCCCCGGTATGTTCTAATGCTCCATCCGGAGAGGCAAGATTATTATAAAAAACAAAGTAGTTTTCCCCAAGAAGTTTGCGATCAGAATTGATCATTATAGCCGAAGCATCCAAATCAAAATTATGTCCTGTTCCTTCATTTGGATCCCAACCTAATCCGATAGTAATTCTTGATAAACCAATATCAATTTTTTGTCCTTTCTGTAAATTTATTGCCATTAAAATATCCTTTTAAAAAAAATTAAAACATACAATGATACGAAAAGCAAGCTAAGTAAAAATGAGGGTTCCCGTAAAAGCAGAAATATTTATTAACAAATTGAGTTTTGTTATTAAAAAAAACTCGTCAGACAGTCATAGCCTCGTTTGTGCAAAAAATACAAACTAAAATAGTATATTTGTTCAACTCTTCTTTGTAAGATTAATTTTTGAATATTTTTTTCTCCGAATCGAAAGGTTTTACTCTAAAAGCAAAAAATAATTCTCTATAACTTCAACAAATAACTGAATTGTCATCATGTTAAAAAAAGGATCCAAACTAAACAGTATACTAACAGGAAGCTGCCCCAGATGTCAGAAAGAAAGTATGTATTCAGACCGAAATCCGCTTCATTTGACTAAGGTGCTAAAAATGAACGAAAATTGCAGTCATTGTGGGTTAAGATATCAAATAGAACCGTCATTTTTCTACGGTGCCATGTATGTTAGCTACGGTTTAAATGTTGCAGTAGGAATTGCAGCTTTTATTGTTTCATTTGTGTTTTTTAAAACCTCTATCGAAGAATCTTTTTTGATTATCGTTATTACTTTAATCCTATTGTTCCCGTTTGTTTTGAGGCTTTCCAGAAACCTGTACATCAACATGTTTGTTTCTTACGACCCTAACGCCGGAAAAGAATAAAGTTATTTTCTTTTTTTGTAAAAACGACGAATATCAATTGTTGGATCCAGTGTTTCCTGGTTTTCGATATACTCAAACAGATCTTTGGCCATTGCCGGCCCAAGCATTACACCACGTGTTCCTAACCCATTTAAAATATGCAGGGATTGGTATTGGTTGTGCGTTCCTATAATTGGTCTTCGGTCGCGTACAGTTGGCCTCACTCCGCCAAAATGTGAAACAATTTCAAAATCACAATTGATAATTTCCTCAATACGATCAATTAATTCTGTTTTTCCTTCTTCTGTCGGTGTATCCGTTTTGTCTTTCCAATTGTAAGTTGCACCAACTTTAAACAACTCGTTCCCTAAAGGCAAAATAAACACACTGGTATTTACAATCACATCTAAATCAAGATCAGGTGCTTTGATAACAAAAAGTTCCCCTTTAGTCCCATCTAATGGCAAATCCTGAAAAAATGGATTGGCATGTAATCCGAAACCTTCTGCAAAAATAATATGCTTAGCCTGATATTCTTTATACTGAACAAAATCTTCCTCAATAACCAACATAGCATAGTCAAACGATTCCTGAAGTAATAATTTGTTTTGAAGCAAATATTCGTGGTATTTATCCAATAACAGAGCGGTATCAACATATCCTGTATGCAAAACTTCTCCATAGTCAAACGGAGAATCAATACCATTGTATTTTTTAAAGATTAATTTGGTAGAAAGAAATGGTGCTAAGAGTGGTTTATCCGAAGCCGAGAACCAATTGTTTTGTTCTTCTATAGAGAAAAATTTTCTTAAAATAGGAAGTTTAAAATTCACCTTCGTTTTCAGCTTACCTTCGATGGTCTCATAGAATTCGTCCATTAAAGACAGCTGTTCTTCCGCCTTCCAAACCTCACTAAAACGTTTTAAAATCACCGGATTATACAATCCTCCGGCAACCCTTGATGAATTTTGCGACTCATCATTTATAACTACTATAGACTTATTGTTTTTAAGTGCAATTTCAGCAAATGAAATTCCAGCCAATCCAGATCCGACAATTATATAATCCAACATGTGTAAAAAGGTAAAATAAAAAAACTCTTACCACAAATGTAGTAAGAGTTTTTGGTATAATGTCATTAATAACCTTAGTAGGTCCACATATCTTGTTCGAAGTCCCGAATCTTCTCTTTCACCCTTTCAGATTCCAACAATTGCTTTTGCGCGTTGTCTTTCATGTAATCTTTAATCTCACGATCTCCATAAACATTCTCTTCTTTATAGATAATCGAATTAAAACGTCTCGAATTTAAAATCTGGTCAAATGAAATTGGGCGCGCAGAATTACTATCATTAAATGCTTTTGCCTCATTCAGCACTTCTCTCGCATTGGGAAAGAACACCCAGAACAGCTCAATATAATCTTTCTCGTCGCTATTCATTGTATAAACATCGGGGGTTACAGGACAAATTCCAAGTAAGCGATATTTCAATTCACTCTGACGTTTGTCAAAATACCAGTATCCTTTCAATTTATACTGAGTAACATCTGCTGCTGTTAAATCCTGTTTCAGAATATACTCAGCTGGTACAGTTCTGGTCGGACCAACCGTTTCATCAACATAGGTAACCACTTTTTTCTTACCCGTACCTGTAACAACCTTTTTCTTCACAACACGAGTTTTGTAGTCGTCCGGATACTGATTGATTAACTCTCTACCCGCATCCGTGGTATCGATACGCGATAGTCCGCCCTGAATATCTTTAAGCGATTTTTTAGTATTAAAATAACTGTCGGCATATACTTCAGTGATTCTGCCCGATTTTATTCCTCTGGTCAAAACGTCGTAAAGCGAACGCCTGTCAGAACCAATATTTGCCGTATCTACCGGGAAATACAATGGAAAATTGATTTTTTCATTTAAATCAATAATCTCCCAGGTCGTTTTTCCCATTAAAATATCCCGATCATCTACATAACCGTAGGACAAAGGTTTATCATTGTCTGCAGCAATCTGAGACGCCTTCTTTATCCCAATCTGATCTGCTGTTTTTGCATTCAGTAAATTTGATTGTGCACTAGAACTAAAACTTCCGATAACTCCAACAATAACGATTAAAAACTTTCTTACTTTCATAATGAGATGATTAAAATCTATTGAACGCAAACTTACACTATTTATTGTTCTTTTTCCTACATATAATGAAAAAACCAAATAAGAGCACCATAAAGGTATCCCAAACAGCTTATAAAAGAAATTCCAATCCCTTCGGATTCAGCAATTAATTCTTTTATTAATGGGCAAAAAAAAACTCTTACTACAAATGTAGTAAGAGTTTTTGATATATTGTTATTCAGATACTTAGTAGTTCCACATATCTTGCTCGAAGTTACGAATCTTCTCTTTTACTCTTTCAGATTCTAACAATTGGTTTTGTGCGTTGTCTTTCATGTAATCTTTAATCTCACGATCTCCGTACAAGTTTTCTTCTTTATAAACAACAGCATTAAAACGTCTTGAATTTAAGATCTGATCAAATGAAATTGGAAGTGCAGAGTTATTATCGTTGAATGCTTTTGCTTCGTGTAGCGCCTCTCTGGCGTTAGGGAAGAAAACCCAAAACAACTCAATATAATCTTTTTCGTCACTATTCATAGTGTAAACATCCGGAGTTACTGGACAAATTCCAAGCAAACGATATTTCAATTCGCTTTGACGTTTGTCAAAATACCAGTATCCTTTAATTTTATACTGTGTAACATCTGCAGCAGTTAAGTCTTGTTTCAGGATATACTCAGCTGGTACCGATCTTGTTGGCCCAACAGTTTCATCAACATAAGAAACAACTTTTTTCTTACCTGTACCGGTAACAACTTTTTTCTTCACAACACGTGTTTTGTAGTCGTCCGGATATTGGTTGATTAATTCTCTACCTGCATCTGTTGTATCAATACGAGATAATGCACCCTGAATATCTTTCAAAGATTTTTTAGTATTGAAATAACTGTCGCTGTACACTTCTGTTATTTTGCCGTTTTTAACAGCTTTCGTCAAAACGTCATAAAGTGAACGTCTGTCAGAACCAATATTAGCTGTATCAACCGGAAAGTACATTGGAAAGTTGATTTTTTCATTTAAATCAATAATTTCCCAAGTAGTTTTTCCCATTAAGATATCTCTATCATCTACATAACCGTAAGCCAAAGGCTTATCGTTATCAGAAATAAGTTGCGCAGGAGTCTTAAGTCCTATCTGAGCCGGTGTTTTTGCATTAAGCAAATTCGATTGTGCATAGGAAGAAAAACCTCCAGCGATAGAAACAATAGCTATTAAAAAATTTCTTACTTTCATCATGATATCATTATAAGATATTGAATGTAGTTTTACCTACTTTATTATTGTATTTCGTAAATTACCGGAGCAGTTCTTGGCAATAAATAACTACCAGCTCCAACAAGTTTAGTTTTAATTTCAGAAATAGTAACCTGGTCTCCTTTTCCAGCTCTTGCAAGAACTGATTTACATTGTGCATTTAATCTATTACCATTAACAACAACTGTAGGCTGTCCGGCAATTTTTAAATTAAATCCAACAACATCTAAACCAACTTCAAAATCAAAATCAAGTAATTTAGCACCAATAGTAGCAATCTCTAAGTTAGATTTAGGTCCTTTAACAACACCCATTTCTCCTCTGATTGTTCCTGTTGGTCCAGGAATACCTTTAATTCTGAATGTTTTCTTATCTGTAACTTTATCTCCGTTTGGCAATGTACCAGTAACAGAAATTGTAGCTTCAGTACCTGAACCCGGGTTCATATTATATTTCCCTGGTTTACCAGCTGAAACTAATCCAGGTGCACTTGCAACAATTTTGTTAGCATCAACACCTGCGAATGATACAGAGATTGGGTTAACAACTCCTCTATATACTACATTCATTTTATCAGCAGAAATTGTAGCAGAGTTTGGTCTTGGTACTACAACATATTTTCCAGCAAATTTAAGTGGAATGTTTTTACCATCTTCTAAGAAAGTAAATTGTCCATTAATACTTTGCTCTCCAACACCTCCGGCAGTTAACGAAATAACCGCTTGTCCGTTAACAATTTGTCCAGGACCCTGGAATGAAGTTGGTTTTGTGTTTTCGTCGTAACGCCCTAAAACTACCTTACCAGTAACTTTTTCACCTTGGAAGTAAGCATTTTTGTCTAAAACAACAATTGCCTGATAGTTACTATAAGAAGCAGCAGCAACAGCAGCTTTTCCTAAAGCACGGTTGTAAACGTCAGCTTCAACTTTTTGAACGTCATTTTGCCAAGCTGAAAGTTTTGCAGCAGAAGCAATTGCAGGAAATCCTTTAAAGTGGTATGCTAAATACTTTTCTTTGATACCGTCTTTGTTTTTCACATCAGAAACATCAAATTTTTTCTCTACTTCTGAAATAATATCAGCATATTTTTTGTCTGTACCTAAAGCAGCTTTAATATCTGATTTGTATTTCTCGATTTTAGCGATAATTTCATTCCCTTTTTTAGTATAACCGTCTCCTGTAAACCAGTCGTCGATGTTATCACCTCTGTCCATAGACTCATAAGGCATTTTTCCGGTTTCTTTATCTACTTCAAATCCTTTTACAGCCTGAGTTTTTAAACCTCCGATAAAACTGTAAAAATCTTTTGTTATTGCTTCAACTTTATGGGCAGTTGCAGCAGCAATAGCGAATTCTCCTTTTGCTTCAGCTGCTTTTTGATCCAAAGCTGTTAATAAACCTGCATTTGTAGTAACTGAAGAAGTGTTTGCATCTTCAAATTTTTCATTCATCAAACCAAAAGCAGATATAACTTCTTTTGATACGTTCATTGCTAACATTGCGATGAAAACCAGATACATCAGGTTAATCATCTTCTGTCTAGGGGTTAATTTTCCTCCTGCCATTTTTTCTAATTAGTTCTTATTAATAATTTTAATATAATAGTCAAAAACTAATTATCCTTTGTTACTCATTGCAGAAAGCATACCACCGTAAACACTGTTTAATGAAGCAATGTTTGCAGTCATAGATTGCATTTGTTCTTTTAATTTAGAAGCATTTTCAGCAATTTCGCTGTTTGCTTGTGCATTTCTTGAAGCACTTTCTAATTGTACTTTGTATAAGCTGTTTAATGATTCCATTTGTGCAGCAGCCATAGACATTTCTTCAGCATATTTCTTTTGTCCTGCAATAGAATCTACTGTTGGAGAAATTGCTTTTGCAGCTCCTTCGAAATTTTTGATGCTGTTTCCTAAGCTTGACATTAACTCTCCGTCAATTTTAGCTTCTTTCAACATTGCATCTAATTTTTGAGACAACAATCCTTGGGCATCAGATGTAGTTTCAACTTTGTCAGCTTTTTTTCTAGCCTGACCATTTGCTAACTCAGGGTAAACAAGAGTCCAGTCTAATTCGTCCTCAACTGGTTCGAAAGCAGAAAGAGCAAAGATTACCGCCTCAGTTACCAATCCGATAGATAACATCACAGTTCCAGTTAATGGTCCAATTTCAAAGTGAGTAATTTTGAATAAAGCTCCAATAATTACTACTGCCGCTCCCATACCATAAGCGAAATTCATTGCTTTTTTACTTAATAATGCCATAATACTTTTTTTTAGGTTTTAATTTAAAATAGATTTGATTTGGTTATTGAATTTGATTTTAATTATTTACTTTCTTTTTTTTCCGCTTCCTGTTGCCTGAGTTCCCATGTAATCTTGTACAGTTCTGAAACCAATATAACTTCTTGCAGAATCAGCATATTCGTGATCACGTGTACTTACCTGTAGGAAATAAGCAACGTCTTTCCAAGAACCTCCACGAACAACTTTTCTTTGATTGTTTCCGTCAATTACGTTTGGATTCATTGTAGAAACATATTCGTATGCATTTGGATTATAAGCTGAATCGGTCCACTCAGAAACGTTTCCGGCCATGTTATATAAACCATAACCATTAACTTCGTAAGATTTAGCTTCAACTGTATATAACGCCTCATCGGCAGCATAATCTCCTCTACTTGGTTTGAAGTTTGCTAAGAAACAACCTCTGTCGCTCTTAGTGTAAGGACCTCCCCAAGGATAAGTAGCTGATTCCAGACCCCCTCTTGCAGCATACTCCCACTCTGCCTCTGTTGGCAATCTGAAAGAATTTACTAAGTCACGTCCTTTTTTCTTAGATTTAATATAACTGTTTTTGTTCAAAGTTCTCCATGCACAGAATGCTTTTGCCTGTTTCCAGGTTACACCCACTACCGGATAGTCTCCATAAGCTTTATGCCAGAAATAATCATTATGCATTGGCTCATTATAAGAATAAGCAAAATCTTTAATCCAAACTGTTGTATCAGGATATACACTTACTTGCTCTGTTTTAACGAAGTCTTTTCTTTTTCCAACTTTAGCTTTTGCTGCAGCCTGAATGTCCATCCAAGAATAACGGAATTTCAATTTGTTTACATCAATTGTTCTTAAGCCATTGTAAGACTCTTCAATTGGTAAGTACATAGAATCCATTACCTCAGTATAATACTCGTCCGGGTAAGCTTTTGTATCTTTAATTAACTTAACTTTTTTGTTTAATTTTCTACCTGCATACGGATCATCTTTCGTTCCTACGCTATAGTAGTTATCATACATATATTTATCATAAGCCGTCATTTTCTCCGGATCTGAATCATTAAATGCATAATCAGCAATACTGCCGCCTTTTTTACCTTTAGAGTCTCCAGCAGGTTTTTGCCCGGTCATATCAGCCAAGATTGCTAAACGAACTCTCATTGTAGAATCTTTTACCCACTCTACAAATTGACGGTACTCACTATTGGTGATCTCAGTTTCATCCATATAAAATGCACGAACTGTTACCGTTCTAGTAGGAGCATCCTCCACATTAGCTAAATCAGCATCTGATTTACCCATAATAAAAGATCCACCAGGAACTAATGCCATTCCATAAGGCTTCTCAGGATGCCATTTACCTCCTGTAACACCAACTAACTCACCTTTGTCACCTGACTTACCACAGCCAATTACCAGTGTTAACATTGTTGCAAATGCAATAAACTTCTTCATATAAATTTGGGATTATCTATTCATTATTATAAGTCCGTAAACGTATTTATTATTTATCTAAAAAACAATACTAGTTGCGAAATTTATTTTACCGTTCAAAAATAATGTTAAATAAAATAAAAAAAAAATATTTCATCGATAAACTAACACAAAAAATCGACGTAAAACGCATTTTTAAAAGCCTTGCGTTTATTTTCCTACTAATATCATTTAACAGTATTCTTAAAGCACTAAAAAATTAAGATTTCTGCTGAAATTTCATTTTACAACGCATTTTTTCGTTGTGCTTTCCACCATCTTTCCGGCAATTCCTGATTGCAAGCAGAAAGATACTCGTCGTATGAACACGGTAATAACGTATTTCTTTTTAATTTATTGTGGCCATTTGATTCGAACGGAATTTCGATCCACCAACGGTCCGTTTTGTCACTTTTATAAAAAATCAACTCTTCATCTTCCAGAGGAACAATATATTTTAAATACGTTGCTCTACTACCAAAAGGGTATTCCTTCGATCGGTAGTGATATCCTTCGATAAAATACCACACTATTTGTGCAATAATAGCCGATTCTGGTGCTGTACTATTATGATTAAAAATTCCAAAGCAGGAAACTTTATCACTAATTCCGGCATATCTGGCTAATGAACATATTTCTTTTCCGTTGAAACCGTTTGGCTCAAATGAAATCATGTTCCCTGAAGCTGATGATTTTACCGAATTCAAATCAATACTAACCAAATCAGCATCCCTGAAAACAGGCTCTGCCAATGCAATATTATTTGAAATCTCACCTAAACGATACGCATCAAAGAATAGCTTTTCGATCAGATCAATTTCTTCCTGTGAATTGTAATAGGTTTGATAACCTATATTACAGTAGTTAAAAAGATTGTTAGGTTCATCGATAATAATTTGGGTCAAATAAGAATTAGCCGAAACCGTTTCGTTTTCTTTACCAAAATCAAACTTATTATCCACTGCAACCATGTTTACCATTTGCTCCAAATCATCATAAGCACGATACAAAGCATAAGTCAAATCCTGTGAACCCCCAACGACTATAGGAATTACTTTATTCTTTATTAAGGCAGAAGTCACTTTTTTCAAAGCAAAATAAGTATCCGCAACAGAATCACCTGCGAGAATATCTCCCAAATCCGCAATCGAAGCATCCCAGTTACCAGGAAACATGCTATAAAGTCTTTTACGAACCGCATTCAAATTAACCACATTCACAGCATCGTCATTGCGACGGTCTTCCAAAACACCTATGATTGCAATAGTTATTTTGCTAATATCCGGAAACTGATCTTGAGTATGCAAAACTATTTTACTACCCAGCTCTTGTGAAGACAACGAACTAATGAATTTTAAAATTCCTTCGTTAACCGGTTCTAAAAAATCAAATTCCATTCTTTATTTCTTTTTTGCAGCCGGTTTTTTAGCCGGAGCTTTCTTTGCTGTTGTTGTTTTTTTAGCCGGAGTCTTTTTAGCCGGTGTTTTTTTTGCGATCATTTCCTGAACTTCGGCCAATGTTAATTTTGTAGCATCAACATCTTTACTCAATTCAATTTTGATTTTCCCCTTTGTAATCACAGAGCGACCCCAACGGGCTTTTTCAACCAAAATCCCTTCTTCTTCCCAATTATGAAGTACTTTATCGATATTCTTTTGCAATTTATCTTCAATCAATTCTTCAATATCTGCCTGAGATAAATTATCAAAATTATATTTCTTACTCACATTTACAAAAAGACCATTCCATTTGATAAACGGACCAAAACGACCAACTCCTTTTTGAACCGACTCTCCTTTATACACCGCAATTGGCGCATCAGCAAGTGCTTTTTCATCGATCAATTCCTGAGCTCTCTCTTTAGAAAGACTTAGAGGATCTTCTCCTCTTGGTAACGAAATAAAAACACTTCCGTGACGTACATAAGGACCATAGCGACCATTATTCACTTCAACTTCTTCTCCTTTATACTCTCCTAAACTTTTAGGAAGTAAAAACAAATTCAAAGCATCTTCCAGTGTAATACTTCCAATATTCTGATCTGCCATTAAGCTGGCAAACTTTTTATCCTCATCATCCGCTTCTCCAATCTGAGCCATTGGACCAAATTTTCCTAAACGAACTGAAACTTGTCTTCCGTCAGCATCTTTTCCTAAAATTCTCTCCCCACTTTCACGTTCAGCATTAGCCTCAACTTCTTTTACATTTGGGTGAAATTTATTGTAAAACTCCTGCATCATGGTAGCCCAATCGATATTTCCTTCAGCAATTTCATCAAAATCCTGCTCTACTTTTGCTGTAAAATTATAATCCAGAATGTTTCCAAAATTTTTCACTAAGAAATCAGTAACAATTGTTCCGATATCTGTTGGAACTAATTTCCCTTTATCCGAACCTGTATTTTCTTTTAATAATTTCTCTCCAACTTTACTATTTTGTAATGTCAATTGGGTATAATTACGCTCCTGACCTTCCAGAGTTCCCTTTTCAACATAATTTCTGTTAATGATGGTAGAAATTGTTGGTGCATAGGTAGACGGGCGTCCAATTCCTAATTCCTCTAATTTTTTTACCAAGGAAGCTTCTGTATAACGTGCCGGAGGTCTTGAATACCTTTCGGTTGCAGTAATATAGTTGTTCGCTAATTTTTCGTTTACTTTTAAGGCCGGCAACATTCCTTCCTGTTCTTCTTCATCATCATCGTGTCCTTCCAGGTACACTTTTAAGAATCCTTCAAAAAGTAAAACTTCTCCGGAAGCTGTAAAAATTTCATCGTGATTGTTCGCCTCGATTTTTACATTTGTTCTTTCCAATTGTGCATCACTCATTTGTGAAGCCAGGGTTCTCTTCCAGATCAAATCATACAAACGAGCCTGATCACGATCGATGTTCACAGTGTGACGTGACATATCAGTAGGACGAATAGCCTCATGCGCCTCTTGTGCTCCTTTATTCTTGTTCGCAAAAGTTCTCGGCTTAGAAAATTCTTTTCCGTATGATTTTATAATTTCAGCTTCAGCAGCATTCATCGCTTCAGTAGAAAGGTTCACACTATCGGTTCTCATATAAGTGATCAATCCGGCTTCGTACAAACGTTGTGCTAACTGCATGGTGATTCCAACCGGTAAATACAATTTTCTTGCTGCTTCCTGTTGCAGCGTTGAAGTTGTAAAAGGTGCTGTTGGTGATTTTTTGGTAGGTTTAGTTTCTAAATCGGCTACCTGATATTGAGATCCGATGTTTTTATTTAAAAAATCTTCGGCTTCTTTTTTAGTATTGAAGTTCTTTGGCAATTTCGCTTTAAAAGCTTTACCAGCCTCATTTACAAATTCTGCAACGATAGAATAAGTTGCAACTGCATTAAAGTTTTGAATTTCACGTTCACGCTCTACAATCAAACGTACAGAAACAGATTGTACACGACCTGCGGATAAACCTCCTTTAATTTTTCTCCACAATACCGGAGACAATTCGTAACCTACCAAACGATCCAAAACACGACGTGCCTGTTGTGCGTTTACCAGATTATAATCAATTTCTCTCGGATTATCGATTGCTTTAAGAATTGCAGTCTTAGTAATTTCGTGAAAAACAATTCTTTTCGTTTTTTTAGTATCTAGTTTCAATTCTTCCGCCAGGTGCCATGAAATAGCCTCCCCCTCGCGGTCCTCATCGCTCGCTAACCAAACCATTTCGGCATTCTTAGATAGTGTTTTCAGTTTACTTACCAGGGCTTTTTTATCCGGAGAAACTTCATATTTAGGTTTAAAACCATTCTCAACATCCACCCCTATTTCCTTTGATGGTAAGTCGGCTATGTGCCCATAACTTGACTCTACCTGAAAATCACTTCCCAAAAATTTCTCTATCGTTTTCGCCTTTGCAGGTGACTCCACTATTACTAAATTCTTTGCCATTGCTCTATTTTTCTGCAACAAAAGTATCTATTTTTTTTAAATATCTGCCCCGCGAACTCATTTTTGAGTTATTTTAGTATTATGTTTCCTAAAATTGCAGATTTATCTGTAATCTCTCTTCATACATATATAGGTGTAGATTTTATATTGTTGATTTCAGATTTTAGATCACAAAGTACAGCTCACAACTCACAGGTCACATCCCACAAATTACAAAATCATAAATCTAAAATCTTTTCTCTGCCATCTTGTCAGATTCACGGCATTTACCTTATCTTTGCACTTTGAAATTATACAATGGAAAAGATTATTGAGGAAAGCAAACAAGGCGAAAGCCTCGTTTTGGAAAATAAACCTGAGAATACTAAAAAACTTTTTATTGAAAGTTACGGTTGTGCGATGAATTTTTCGGACAGTGAAATTGTAGCTTCCATCTTATCTGAAAACGGTTTTAACACTACACAAACTCTTGAAGACGCTGATTTAGTTTTGGTAAATACCTGCTCGATTCGAGATAAGGCAGAACAAACTATTCGCAAGCGTCTGGAAAAATATAATGCGGTAAAACGTATCAATCCGAAAATGAAAGTAGGCGTTTTGGGCTGTATGGCCGAGCGTTTAAAAAGTCAGTTTTTAGAGGAAGAAAAGATAGTTGATCTTGTTGTTGGACCTGATGCCTACAAAGATCTTCCGAATTTATTAGCAGAAGTTGAGGAAGGACGCGATGCCATCAATGTAATTTTATCAAAAGAAGAAACTTACGGAGACATTTCACCCGTTCGCTTAATGAGTAACGGAATTACTGCTCTGGTTTCCATCACCCGTGGCTGTGACAATATGTGCACGTTTTGCGTTGTACCTTTTACACGCGGGCGTGAACGCAGTCGTGAACCTCAGAGTATCATGAATGAAATTCAGGATTTATGGGACAAAGGCTTTAAAGAAATTACGTTATTAGGTCAAAATGTCGACAGTTACCTTTGGTACGGCGGCGGCTTAAAAAAGGATTTCGTAAATGCTTCTGAAATGCAGAAAGCAACAGCAGTTGATTTCGATCAATTACTGGAGATGGTAGCCGTCGGTTTTCCAAAAATGCGTATCCGTTTTTCGACATCTAATCCGCAGGACATGCATGAAAGTGTATTGCACGTTATTGCGAAACATCCTAATATTTGCAAACACATTCACTTACCGGTTCAATCGGGAAGTAACAGAATTTTAAAAGAAATGAATCGTTTGCACACTCGTGAAGAATACATGACTTTGATTGATAAAATCAGAGCAATTATTCCGAACGCATCGATTTCACAAGATATGATCGCCGGTTTTCCTACAGAAACTGAACAAGATCATCAGGACACCATGAGTTTGATGGAATATGTGAAGTATAATTTTGGTTATATGTACTCCTACTCTGAGCGTCCGGGAACTTTGGCCGGAAGAAAAATGGAAGATGATGTTGCTGAAGAAACCAAAGCCAGAAGATTACAGGAAATTGTCGACTTACAACAAAAGCATGCCTGGTTTCGCAGTGAAGAATTCGTAGGACAAACGGTTGAAGTCTTAGTCGAGAAAGTCTCTAAAAAATCAACTGAAGAATTCTCAGGAAGAAATTCACAAAGTATTACGGTAGTTTTCCCTAAAGAAAATTATAAAATCGGAGATTTTGTAAACGTAAAAATCACAAGCTGTACTAGTGGAACTTTAAAAGGTAAAGCGGTTGGATTGAGTGCAATGAATTAAAGTTTTTTTAGCCACAAATCTTACTGATTTACACTAATTTTCTTACTTTAATTAATAATTCAATATGTTTGTATAAAAAGACAAAGATGGAAGAATATAGAAAGGAAGAATATTTTAAAATAGTTGGCATCTGTATGGAAATTCATAGAATCCTTGGCGGAGGCCTGCTTGAAATTGTTTACAAAGATGCTTTAGAATATGAATTTAAAAAACACAATATTCCCTTTCAACGTGAAAAAGAATATAGCATTAAATACAAAGACATTGTTTTAGTACATAAGTTCTATGCTGATTTTGTTATTTATGATGAAATTATTTTAGAAGTAAAAGCATCAAAAGATATTATAGACGAATACACAGCTCAAACAATTAATTATTTAAGACTAGCTGATAGTGATTTAGGAATTATTGTTAACTTTAATAAAAAGTCACTACAACATAAAAGAGTTATTCATTAACCCGATTTCAAAAAATTCGTGAAAATTTGTGAAATTCGTGGCAAATGATAAAAATATTATTTGTGGTTTTAACACTCTAATCTATTCAATAGACTGAAACCTGAAACAAATAAAACTTGAAACAAAAACATACATGGAAACAGTTCAAGCAATAAAACAGCGATTTGAGATTATCGGAAACGATCCTAAACTAAATCGCGCTATTGAGAAAGCCATTCAGGTTGCGCCTACTGATATTTCGGTAATGGTAACCGGGGAAAGTGGTGTAGGTAAAGAAAATATTCCAAGAATCATCCATTCGCTTTCACACAGAAAACACGGAAAATATATTGCTGTAAACTGCGGAGCAATTCCGGAGGGAACAATCGACAGTGAGCTTTTTGGTCACGAAAAAGGAGCTTTTACAGGTGCTACAAGCACACGTGAAGGTTATTTTGAAGTAGCCGATGGCGGAACTATTTTCCTGGATGAAGTTGGAGAATTACCTTTAACCACCCAGGTTCGTTTGCTTCGTGTACTTGAAAATGGCGAATTTATCAAAGTAGGTTCATCACAGGTTCAAAAAACCAATGTTCGAATTGTAGCCGCTACAAACGTCAATTTGTTCAATGCAATCGAAAAAGGAAAGTTCCGTGAGGATTTATACTATCGTTTGACGACCGTAGAGATTACTTTACCTCCATTGCGTGAAAGAAACGATGACATTCATTTATTGTTTAGAAAATTTGTAGCCGACTTTGCACACAAATACAAAATGCCTCCATTAAAGCTGGACGATGATGCTGTACAGCTTCTTCAAAAGTTCAGATGGAACGGAAACATTCGTCAATTGCGAAATGTGGCAGAACAGATTTCGGTTCTGGAAACCAATCGTGATATTTCATTAGCTACTTTACAATCATATTTGCCAACCGAAGGAAGTAACTTACCTTCTGTTATTAACGAAAACAAAAAGGAAAGTGATTTCAGTACCGAAAGAGACATCTTGTACAAGGTACTTTTTGATATGAAAAGTGACCTGAATGATTTAAAGAAACTTACTTTAGAATTAATGAAAAATGGCACGAAAGTGCAGGATATCAATCCGAATTTAATTCAGAAAATATACGGTTCTCAGGAAAACGAAAGCGAAATTGATTTTGAAGAAGAACCAAGAACCGCTGTAATGACCCCTACTGCACGCGAAGAAAATTATCAAATGCAGGATGACAATTATTTGTTTGCAGAAACCATCGAAGAAGAAGAGGTTTTACGTTTGGAACAGAAAGAAATCGAAATGATCAAAAAGTCATTAGAAAAAAACAAAGGGAAACGAAAAGCTGCGGCGGATGAATTAGGAATTTCCGAACGAACTTTGTACAGAAAAATTAAACAATTCGATTTATAACAAATAAATATTAAATTCCAAGTTTAAAAACTGAATCTAAAAAATAAACTCCAAATTGCTTCGCCAGTTCGCCAGCGCTCAAATCCAAATTGTTATATTTGAAAAAAATAGAGTTTCCCCAAAATTGGAATTTGAGATTTGGAATTTAAAACATTGGATTTTACCCCAATTGATATTATGAAAAAAATATATTCTTTACTAGCCTTAATGAGCTTGTTCCTGTTAAGCGGTTGTTCGGTTTACAACTTTACGGGAACAGGAAACATCGATGCCAAAACTTTTCAGGTTAACTTTTTTCAGAATAATGCTGATTTAATTGAACCGGGAATCGACAGAACTTTTACCTTAACGTTACAGGATTTGATTCAAAATCAAACCAATTTAAACTTAGTCAGCAATAGTGGAGATTTAGTTTACGAAGGAGAAATTATAGATTACAGAACTACTCCAATGACAGCAACTGCCAATCAGGGAGCTTCTCAAAACCGTTTGACTGTTCGTGTAAATGTTAGATTCACAAACAAAAAGAAAGAAAAAGATGATTTCGAAAGAACATTTGAATTCTACTATGATTTCGAAGGACAGGGACTGCCTACCGGAAGCACTCTGAATACAGCATTACAGGTTATTTTTGAAAGAATCACCCAAGATATTTTCAATGAGTCATTAGCAAAATGGTAGTTTACTTATTTGTTTAATCGTTAAAAACTTTAACCGTTCAACCGATTAAACAGTCAAACAATTAAAACAATTAAAACGATTAAACAGTTAACCGATTAAACAAAAGAATAAATGAATGTAACGGATTATACCTACTTAATGAACAAGCCTGATGCAATTACAGAAAAGCAGGCAGATGCATTAGGAAGTGTTTTGAATGAGTTCCCATATTTTCAAAGCGCAAGAGCATTGCGCTTGAAAGGACTTTACGATCAAAACAGCTTTAAGTATAATTATGCCCTAAAAGTTACGGCAGCACATACTACGGATCGTACCGTTTTATTTGATTTTATTACTTCTGAGGCTTTTACCTCTATTCAAAGCGAATATTACGACAAAAAACTAAGAGACCTACTGGAAATTAAAGTTTTTGACAGTGAAATTGTTTCATTTGAAGAAATAAAAAAAACAACTGAGATCAGAATTGATCCAATCGAACAATCTATTCTGGACTCTATAAAAGAAGCCGCAACAGTAACTTTTGAAAAACCGATAAAAATAGAAGAAGAACCTGTAAAACCCTTCATTGAGCAATCTATTCTAGATGCTGTAAAAGAAATCGCAGCAGTAACTTTTGAAGAACCCGTAAAAACAGAAGAAAAACCTGTTGAAGTTGTTGTCGAACAACCCGTTTCTGTCACTCCTATAAAAGCCGCTCCAATAACTGTAGAAGAACCCATAAAAACGGAACAGCCAGAAGCAAATTTAGCGATAGAACAACCTATATTACCACCGGCTAAAGAACCAACACCAACCTTTTTCGATGAAATCGTAGAGGAAGAAATTCCGGAAGTAAAAATTAATCCAATTGAGCAATCGATTTTAAATTCTATAAAAGAAGCAACAACAGTTGTTCCTGAACAGCCTAAAGCAGTTGAAGAACTAAAAGAAGTTGAAGTTCCGGAGAGTGTAAAAGTTGCAGAAGAAAATCTGGAAATAGGACAGCCTTTTGATTTTTCTGTTAATGAAAAACATTCTTTTCAAGAATGGCTGCAATTATCCAGAACGGAACCTATTGACAGAACTGAAGAAACTTCACCCGAAATAAAACAGGCTGAAAAAGTAACCGAATCAAAAATTGAAACTGAAACAATTGACGAAGAGAAAAAGAAAAAAGCGGAATTAATCGATAAATTCATCGAAACCAATCCGAAAATCTCTCCTATCAAACAGACTGCAATAACGCAAACAGTTCAATCTGACTTAAACAAAGAAGATAATTCTTACTTAATGACAGAGACTTTAGCCAGAGTATATTTAGAACAAAAAAAATATACAAAAGCAATACAAGCATATGAAATATTAATTTTGAAATATCCAGAAAAAATTAGTTTCTTTGCAGACCGTATTTCGGATATAAAGATTTTACAACAAAATAACAATAATATTTAAACAATGAGCACATTTTCAATTTTTTTAGTTTTAATCACAATAGTTTGCTTTCTATTGATCGTAGTAATCATGGTACAAAACCCTAAAGGAGGCGGATTGTCTTCTACAATTAGCGGAACTCAAATGTTAGGTGGGGTACAAAAAACAACTGACTTTTTAGACAAAAGTACTTGGACATTGGCTACTATTTTGATTGCTTTAATTTTGCTTTCAAGCTTAAGTTTCACAGGATCATTAAGTGACGGTGAGTCTAAAATTATTGAAAAAACTGAAGCGCCTGCTGCTACACCAGCTGCTCCAGCTCAACAAACACCTGCTCCGGCAACACCTGCAGCAAAATAATAATTTGCAATATCAATATAAAATGCCAGCCTGTCAAAGCTGGCATTTTTTTTAAGAAATAATGTCAGTTTTATGAGCATGGCACAGTTTCTGAAAGTTTCTAGAACATTAAAAAACGTATAACCTAATAATATAATAAAATCATGGCTTTAAACATAAAACCGCTTTCAGACCGCGTACTTATTGAGCCTGTTGCAGCTGAAACTAAAACTGCATCAGGAATCTTTATTCCAGATACTGCCAAAGAAAAACCACAAAAAGGAACTGTAGTTGCAGTAGGAAACGGATCAAAAGATCATACAATGACTGTAAAAGTGGGCGATACTGTTCTTTATGGTAAATACGCAGGAACAGAATTAAAACTGGAAGGAACTGATTATTTGATTATGCGTGAGGATGATATCCTTGCAATTATCTAAATTGTTGTAAGCTATAAGCTTTAAGCTGTAGGCTTTTCAGAAAGCTTAAAGCATATTGCCTAAAGCTTAAAGCTACAAAAAAATGAGAGATTTTAAAAAATATGACATTTGGCAGCTAAGTCATTCTTTCACCTTAGAGATTTATAAAATAACTTCTACTTTTCCAAAAGAAGAACTTTATGGATTAACAAGTCAAATAAGAAGAGCCTCTTCATCAATTCCAACTAATATTAGTGAAGGATGTGGAAGAAATAGCGACAAAGAGTTCAATCAATTTCTCAACATAGCTTTGGGTTCTGCAAATGAAACCGAATATCTTTTGATTTTAATTAAAGACCTGCAATATCTGAACAATGAAGTTGCAGAAAATCTAATCGAGAAAATCAATAATATAAAAAGCAAAATTTACAAATTAAAGCAAATACTAATTAAGCCGTAGGCTGTAAGCAATAAGCCCTAAGCTTCCAAAAAAGCCTAAAGCCTAAAGCCTAAAGCTTAAAGCAAAAACAAATATTAATTCAGCAGTAGAAAAGCGTAAAGCCTACTGCCTAAAGCAATAATAAAAAATGGCAAAAGATATAAAATTTGATATTGAAGCACGTGACGGATTAAAACGTGGTGTTGATGCATTAGCAAATGCTGTAAAAGTAACTCTTGGACCAAAAGGTCGTAACGTAATTATCGGAAAATCATTTGGTGGACCAACCGTTACTAAAGATGGTGTTTCGGTTGCAAAAGAAATCGAATTAAAAGACCCATTAGAAAACATGGGCGCACAAATGGTTAAAGAAGTAGCTTCTAAAACCAATGATTTAGCGGGTGACGGGACTACAACTGCTACAGTTTTAGCTCAGGCAATCGTAAAAGAAGGCCTTAAAAACGTTGCAGCAGGAGCAAATCCAATGGATTTGAAACGTGGTATCGATAAAGCGGTTGAAGCAATCGTTGCTGATCTTGCAAAACAAGCAAAAGTAGTAGGAAGTGATTCTGATAAAATCAAACAAATTGCTTCTATCTCTGCAAACAATGACGAAGTGATTGGGGAACTAATCGCTACTGCATTTGCAAAAGTGGGTAAAGAAGGAGTTATTACTGTTGAAGAAGCTAAAGGAACTGATACATTTGTAGATGTTGTGGAAGGTATGCAGTTTGACAGAGGATATCTTTCTCCTTACTTCGTAACAAATCCAGAAAAAATGGAAGTTGAATTAGACTCTCCATACATCTTATTATACGACAAAAAAGTATCTTCTTTAAAAGAATTACTACCTGTTTTAGAACCAGTTGCTCAATCAGGAAAACCATTATTAATTATTGCTGAAGATGTTGACGGAGAAGCTCTGTCTACATTAGTAGTAAACAAATTAAGAGGTGCTCTTAAAATCGCTGCTGTAAAGGCTCCAGGTTTTGGTGACAGAAGAAAAGCAATGTTAGAAGACATCGCAATCTTAACTGGTGGAACTGTAATTTCTGAAGAAAGAGGTTATACACTAGAAAATACAACGATCGAAATGTTAGGAACTGCAAAAAGAGTTTCTATCGATAAAGACAACACAACCATTGTGAGTGGTGCTGGTGAAGCTGATATCATCAAAAACAGAGTAAACCAAATTAAAGGTCAAATGGAGGCTACTACATCTGATTATGATAAAGAAAAATTGCAAGAGCGTTTGGCTAAATTAGCTGGTGGTGTTGCTGTTCTTTATGTTGGTGCTGCTTCTGAAGTTGAAATGAAAGAGAAAAAAGACAGAGTTGATGATGCGTTACACGCAACACGTGCTGCTGTTGAAGAAGGAATTGTTGCTGGTGGTGGTGTAGCTTTATTAAGAGCAAAAGCTGCTTTGGCTGACCTTAAAGCGGATAATGCTGACGAGGCAACCGGAATTCAAATTGTAGCTCGCGCTGTTGAATCTCCATTAAGAACTATTGTTGAAAATGCAGGTCTTGAAGGTTCTGTAGTAGTAGCAAAAGTAGGTGAAGGTTCTGGTGACTTTGGTTACAACGCAAAAACTGATGAATATGTAGACATGCTTAAAGCAGGTATTATCGATCCTAAAAAAGTAACTCGTGTTGCATTAGAAAATGCTGCTTCAGTTTCTGGAATGATCTTAACTACCGAGTGTGCATTAATCGATATTAAAGAAGAAAACGCTGGCGGAATGCCAATGGGTGGCGGTATGCCAGGAATGATGTAATCGTTCTTTTCTTTAAAACTTAAAAAGAGGAAGTCTCAATACTATGAGATTTCCTCTTTTTCTTTTTAATTAACATAACACCATTAAAAACAGTCCTTTTTTTGATATCAAAAAAAGGAACAAAGTCATTTATTGAAAGATTAATACTGCTTTTTTATATCTTTGAGTTTTGAGACGACCTCTTTTGCGTATGAGATTTGAGAGTGGGATTGATTCTTACTAGCCTGAATAACAAAACCTTACTTTGTTGTTACGCTTCCAGAACAGGCCGACAGTCACGAGATATTAGAAATCATAGACATACCATATGGTTTAGAAAACAATAATAAATCAAATTTAATCTATTTAATCTAAAGACTTATGTACAACAATTTGCCCCGTCCCGAATATCCTTTTCTGAAAGGTTGGGAATTCGACAACAATCAATTACTTAGTCCATACGCAGATCAGCTGGTAGCCGACACCAACGGCATTATGGAAACCTATGAGATGCTGACAGAAGAAAATCGAAAAAAATATATTTTAATGAAACCCGCCCTGATTACAGCCCGTATGTTACCGGACGCTTCAGCAACTTATGAGCATATGGGTATGTGTAACAGAATAACCATATGGATGTTGCTGCAGGATGATTTTTATGAATTGGCTACCCGTCAAGACATTGAGTCCCATCGCCAACGTTTTGAAGCATTGTGGCAAGGAGGTCCATTGCTGCCGGGTGACAATGGAATACTGAAACAAGTAGCCCTTTCCGTAAAAGAACTAAGCCCACTAATGTCCCCACGTTGGAAACAGCGGTGCATTCATTTGTTCAATGAGTACTTTACTTATGGCATGGGAAGCGAAGCACATTATAAGGCAGAATGCAAATGCCCGCCATTGGCAGAGTTTTATCATATACGGGAATTTGCCGTGGCTGCCCATCCATACATGATTTGTCAGGATGTGATGCACCAATATGAATTACCAATTTATGCACAGAACCACCCTGTCATCAGACACCTTACCCGCTTAAATACCCGCATTATGGCATGGCAAAATGACTTTTACACACTCCCTAAAGAAATTGAACGGGATACGGAGAAGATCAATCTTGTACTGGTTTTACAGAATGAATATAAGACCTCTTTAGAAAATGCTTATGCGGAAGCACTCAAAATCAGCGATAATGATATACAAGAATTTCATAAGCTTTATGAAGCCCTTCCCGACTTTGGAAGTTATCATCAACAAGTGCAACGTTACGTAGCCTATATGATGGCCCAGGTACAGGGTCTCCAGTTGTATTATGAACATGATACCCTGAGATATACTAAAGAAGTTTGGGCCGAGCCAGGTTTTGTTCCCGGAAGTTATTCCCGTGAAACAGGAAATACTTTATAAAACAAGCAATAAAAAAAGTGTTTCCAGCAAATAGAAAAAACAAAAGAGAATTGAATTGCAGATTGATAGTTTCTAGTACGAACCCAAAACCCACATCCCAGTTTATGGAATGACCTTAACCACTGAGTGTGCATTAATTGATTATTAAAAAAAGATGCCAGAGGCGGTATGTCAGGAATGATGTAATCGTTCTTTCTTTAAAACTTAAAACGCCGGATATTAATCTGGTGTTTTTTTGCCCAATTTTTTTTTCGCCACGAATTACATGAATTTTCATTAATTATTTTTTCTAATCTTTACGAATATTTTCTTTGTCGCAAACTAAAAGGTTTTCACAGATTAATCTATTTAATCCTTTTAATCTGTGGCAACCTCTTTCAGATAAAACATCCGTAAAAATTCGTGTAATTCGTGGCAAACAATTTTTACTTTATGATTGTTTAACATTCTGTTTTTGCGGATGAAAATGGTTATTAATAACTTTGTAACTCTATAATTACAACAATGAAAAAGCATTTTACCACTCTCCTATCCGTACTTTTCTTCTTGCTTTCTTTTATTTTAAATGCTCAATCCAATAAAGATACTTATGTGGTTTTAGTTTCTATGGATGGATTTCGTTGGGATTATGCCAAACATTTTAAACTTCAAAATCTCGATAAAATAGCAAAACAGGGCGTTCATGCCAAATCAATGCGACCTTCTTACCCAAGTAAAACCTTCCCTAATCATTATGCGATAGTAACCGGACTTTATCCCGATCATCACGGAATTATTAATAATGTTTTTTATGATGCAGCTCTAAACGAATCTTTCTCATTGTCGACAAATGCCAAAAATGATTCCCGATTTTATGGCGGAAATCCCATTTGGAATGTTGCCGAAAAACAGGGCATAAAGACTGCTTCTTTTTTCTGGCCAGGTTCAGATACCGATCAGAAAAGACCTGGTATTTATAAAAAATACGATGACAAAATTCCTTACGAAACCCGAATCGATACTGTAATCAAATGGCTTCAGCTTCCTGAAAAAGAACGTCCGCATTTTATCAGCCTGTATTTTGATGAACCTGATCATACCGGACATAAGTTTGGCCCGCTTTCTCTTGAAAATGAAAAAGCAATCAGAAAAATGGATACGCTTATGGGGCGATTATCTTCTAAACTGGATCAGTTATCAATTGGAAAACAAATCAATCTCATTATTGTTTCAGATCACGGAATGGCCAATATTAGTAATGATAAAAAAGTAGCGGTTCTGGATTATCTGAAGCCCGAATGGCTGGGCTACAAAGCCGTGATTAATCCAATTATGAGTTTACAAGCAAAACCGGGCTTTCAGGATTCCATTGCAAATTCATTAAAGAAAGTACCTCATATTAAATTCTGGAAATCCAATGAGGTTCCAAAAAGACTGCACTACGGAACTAATCCAAGAGTCCATGATTTTGTAATTGAAGCCAAAAAAGGTTACAGTTTGGTAAAAGAATCCTCTCAGGATGTAAACGGAGGTACGCATGGTTATGACAACAAAGAGAAAGACATGCAGGCCATTTTTTACGCAAAAGGCCCTGCTTTTAAAGTAAATAAAACAGTAGGATCATTTCAGAATGTTTCGGTATATCCTTTAATTGCTCACATTCTAGGTTTGCAAATTGATGAAGTCGACGGAAAGTTTAGTGAAGTCAGCAGTATGCTTAAATAATTTAGGAATGCGGCAATTAGATAATTGCTATACGTTACGCATAATTTTTCTAATTGCCACATTATCTAATTAAGAGACTACTTTGTACGTTGGATCTTCAATTACATTTACATCAATAACAGCTTTGGCATTCTTAAGCAAAACAACACAATCTTCACTTAAATGTTTCAATTCGATCACTTTATTTAACTGACTGTACTTTTTCGTCAAACTATTTAATGCTTCAATAGCTGACATATCTGCAATTCGGCTTTCTTTAAAATCAATAATCACATGGTCAGGATCATTTGCAACATCAAATTTCTCTACAAAAGCAGCAATCGAACCAAAAAATAAGGGTCCGTAAATTTCGTAATGTTTTATTCCTGTCTCATCAATATAATGTCTGGCACGAATTCTTTTGGCACTTTCCCATGCAAAAACCAGAGCCGAAATAATCACCCCAATCAAAACTGCCAAAGCCAAATTGTGCAATAAAATTGTAATTACCGCCACCAGAATTCCAACAAAAATATCGTGTTTGGGCATTTTATTTATAATTTTAAAACTTGTCCATTCAAAAGTTTTAATTGCCACCATCATCATAACCCCCACTAAAGCAGCCATTGGTAATTTCCCAATTACAGGCGCTCCAAAAAGAATGATTAATAAAATAGTCAAAGAAGCGATTATTCCCGAAAGTCGCGCTCTCGAACCGGCAGAAAGATTGATCATCGTCTGTGCAATCATTGGACATCCGCCCATCCCAAAAAAGAAGCCATTCACTATATTTGAACTTCCCTGAGCAATACACTCTCTATTACTATTGCCTTTTGTGCCTGTTATCTCATCAACAAGGTTCAAAGTCAATAAACCTTCTGTTAAACCAACTGCTGCAACAATTACCGAATACGGAAATATAATTTTTAAAGTTTCAAAAGAAAGTGGAATATTCGGAATATGAAAAGGAGGAAATCCTCCCTGTACAGAAGCAATATCCTGAACCGTTTTGGTCTCAATATTAAAGATTAGTACGATTGCAAATACGACCATAATAGCCACCAAAGAAGCAGGAACTGTTTTTGTTATCTTCGAAAAAAGCACTACCACTCCAATCGTAAGTAGAACTAAGCACAGCATAATATAAAGTGGAGATCCCTGTAGCCAAATAGTTCGTCCATTCACAACGGTTTTAAATTGTTCCAGCTGTGACATAAAAATTACTACCGCGAGTCCGTTTACAAAACCATACATGACTGGCTGCGGTACCAGTCTGATAAATTTTCCGAGCTTAAAAAGACCAACACAGATCTGAACGATACCTCCAAGCGCGACGGCTGCAAAAACATATTCTATACCGTGCGATTTCATTAAAGCGATTAAAACAATAACGGTCGCTCCTGCCCCACCCGAAATCATTCCAGGTCTTCCTCCAAAAACAGAGGTAACCAAACCCGCAATAAAAGCAGCATACAATCCCACCAAAGGTGGAAAACCGGCTAGAATTGCAAACGATAATGATTCAGGAATCATGGTCATAGCAACTGTTAATCCCGCTAAAATTTCGTTTTTGTAATTGACTTTTTGAGTGAAATCAAAAAGAGAAGACTTTTTTTTCATAAGAACACAAATTTAAAAAATAATGTGCACATATATTAAAGAAAGCTTTCCTATTCTAAAACCGAATCTTAAAACTGTTTCACTAACAGTAAAAAGCAAAAAACAATAAAATTTATCATAGTTTAATTATTCTAATTTTACACAAGTATATCCAAGACAATTTACATAATCGATAATATTGTCAGGCTGCAGATCAATACCTTCTATACGCAATATTTTATCGCAATCTTCTAAATCAAAGTTGATTTTATAATCGGGAAACTGGGTTTGAATAACGGCAATGACATAGTTTTTATCTGCCTCTTTTTGCACATTTGTTTTAAAAACTTCAACAACCATATTTTTCTACTTTAATGATACATGAAATAATCAACGAATTACAGAACTACGCTGAATTATAAATCCTTACTAAAATGGATTATGAGAAATTCCGAATCTAAAATAACCCAGGGGCTTCTTAATGAGGATACCCTATACTTAGATGTTCGTTCCCAATTTCTGTTACACGAACATTAAAAATATTTTAATACTGGCTTTAAAAAAAAATTCTTAGACGCAATGCTCTATAGGCAATCCCGGCTCTTAACTCCGGTTACTTTAACTTGTAGATTCTCTTTAAATTTGAGGTGCATAAATTTAAACAAAACTTTCTGAATTCGATTCTGCTCTTGATAAAAATATTCTATTATCCCACATTTTTTTAAAGAACAAACAACAATATAAAATATCTGACTTACAGGTTCTCTGCTCAAATTTCTGCACTTAAAAACGGGGCCTATTGTAGAGTAAAAATCTGATATTTTTTCTATTATTAAAATGTTTACAATCTCAAAAAACAATCTGCTTTAAAGATATTTTTCTTACATAAATAAATTATCTTCGTGAGACTGTAAAACCTTAACCAAATTTTAAAAAATGACTCTTTTTAATTTTCTGTTTAAAAAATCAAATTCCAGATGCCCAAGATGTCTCGGAAAAGGTTTTGTAGATTGGGAAGATATAAAACGTTTAAACAATCAATTAAAATGGGCACCAGGCCCCTGTGCTTATTGCAATGCCTCAGGAAAAGCGACAGAAGAAATGCTCTCTAATGTGGCTGTAAATACTACTTACCTCACCATTGATTTACCAGAATCTGAAATAGAAAAAATAAAAAATGGAGACGAAGAAACTATAGAAAAAGGTAAGCTACAGGAACTTTTTGTAGAAAGTATTATAAAGTATACCGAATACCATTACCTAAACAAAAATATGGATGCCCAAAGTATCGCCGATTTGTATCTGAGTACAGAAAACGAAAAAGCCCCCTTTTCGGTAGAGAAAGAAAACCTGATACAATACATCAGTAAAATAATAGAATTAAAAAAAACTGAGCAAAAATAGTATCAAACAAAATTCTACTTCAGCTGCACTACAAAGTCGAGGATCCTAAAAAAAAATAAAAACCTCATTATCAAAACGAAAACCAACCTTTTCACACTTGCATTATTGTGGCAAAAAAAACCTAAAAACAGGTATAAATACGGGGTGTCAGATCTTTATTAAGTGGTAAAATTGCCGTAAATAATTTTTATTTAAAACTATAGTTTTCCTAAGGGAAAATTATGAATTGATGTCATTTTTTTTGGAACAATTAAGTGAGATTTCTAATCGATGCCAACGATTAAAAATCTCACTTTTTTTGATTATGTTTCTTCAATTGTTACGCCTGCTTCAGTTTATATTAGGTAACAGCAAAGATTTCTTCCTCGTTGAATATAAAACAACAACAAACTCCAAAAAACTCTATGATGATCAAAACAAAATCACTTTGAACCTATGTATCTTTGAGCCTTAAAAAACAAAGCCCTAAATCTCTATGACACGAGAACATTATATTCCTTTTAACAAAGAATTCTTACTGGAACAACAGCTTAGCGCCTTTGCTGACGATTCGAAAAAAGTTGATGATTTCAAAAAACTGTTCGATATTATCGAGCATTATTTTCATTACGAAGCTTTTAATCTTAACCGAAATCTAAAACAAAACTATGCTCAGTTTGATCCGGATTTGAGTCCAAAAGAACGTAAAAGTTTTAGAGGAAAAAGCGATTTCACCATTTTCAAAAAAACATTGCTTACGGTTTTAGAACAGGGAAATTATCGCCGAATAGATCAGGAAACACTAGACAAAGCTTTTGAAGATTCAGACTTAATTGGTTTAAAACTTTCAATTGATTTTAATGCCTTTAAAGATTACGAATTATACGTACGGGGACATCATAAAGCAAAAGAAAAGATTAAGAAATATTTTTTCTGGAAAAAAGAAATTGAAATCGAATATTATGATCGTGTCTTAATTTATCTCCATTACAGCGAAGAGGATTACATTAAAGAAAAGAAAGTGAAATTAGGAAAAATGCCCATTGAACCCGGGTCAGTTGCTTTAAAAATCTTTAAACGTGTTCCTAAAAATGATCTCGAAACCATATTTCCAAATGCCATTCCGAGAATGTCTACCACAGATAAATTATTTTTTTGGGTTCCCGGAATCGGAGGTGGAATTTCACTTTTAAGCACAACCGTAATCCCTGCTTTGATCGGTATGTATGCAGCATATCAATCGGGTGAGACTATAGATTTACTTAACAGCAAAGCTTCTTTAAACCAAGGTTTAATAGCATTGGGCATTTTGTCACTTTATCTGTTCCGTCAATACAGCAACTTTGTCAATAAGAAAATTAAATATTCCAAAATACTTTCAGATAGTCTTTATTTTAAAAACCTTGGAAATAACAGCGGTGCTTTTTATTCGCTGTTGAATTCTTCTGAAGAGGAGGTATTAAAGGAAACCATTCTGGCTTATACATTTTTGTTCAAAGCCGAATTCCCAATTACCGCCAATGAACTCGATACTCAAATTGAATCATGGTTTACAACAAAACTAAATACAGACCTGGATTTTGATGTTCAGGATGCTTTGTTAAAACTAAAAGATATGGGGCTTGGTATTGAATCCAATGGAAAATGGAGTGTACTTTCGCTAGATCAATCACTCAGTACGATCGACGCACTATGGGACAATGTTTTTGATTACAATCAGAAAGAAACTTCTCAGTGTCATTAATCAATAACTCTCATGATCAATAATGTTATAAATGAAACGAAAAAAGCGAGAAGAATAAGTACGCTAAAAATTATTCTTGCTTTTATGATTATATCTTCCAAAGTATCATTTCTTACCTCTAAATATTCATGAAAATTGAACTTGTTTATTACTTTCTCTGTTTGATCTTCTTTGCGTTGTAAAGTGACATAAACTTGTATGACTCTCTTTTTTTTAGTTTTCTTTCCACTCATACTCGATTATTTAACAAGATTTATTTTAAATTTGCCAAATTTAATAAGTAAAAAACGAATAGCACACCGAATAAAGCCATAAAACTATCAAAATAAGACATATACTCTATTATTTGAGTATTTAATCTAAAAATTGGAAATTTTTCATAGTCTAAGAAGTATGGAAATTTTAAAATGACTCAACTTTAATTTTTATACTAACCATTTTTATATCTGCTTTATCATTACAAACTCTATTACACTTTAAGGATTCCCTGAATTGTCTTCAGCTAAATTACCATTCCCTCCTACATCCGTATTTTTCTGAAGATTAACTACATTCCTTTCTACGAAAGTTTAAAACAGATAAAACTAAAGGAAATTTTAGTAGATTTACTATCCTAAATCCAAAACAATGAGAACATTAGAACAATGGTTTGATGAGTACGCAATAAGTCATCAAAACCCCAAAAACAAGGCGATTCATTATGTTTGCGTACCTGCTATTTACTTTTCTATCGTAGGTTTATTAATGAGTATTCCAAGCAATGTCATTTCCGATACTTTAAAACTAAATGCTCCTGTTATCGAAAACTGGGCAGCTGTTGTTTTAGTTTTTGTACTTCTTTTTTACATCCGTTTATCAGTAGCCATGGCCTTAAAGATTGCTGTTTTTTCGGCGATTTGTCTGGTTGTAAATTTTTATATCGGACAGGTTTTCCCTTTATGGATATTTTCCATCGGCGTATTTGCGATTGCCTGGATCGGACAGTTCTACGGACATAATATCGAAGGAAAAAAACCTTCTTTTCTAAAAGATCTTCAGTTTTTAATGATTGGCCCTGCCTGGGTGGTAGAGAATTTATTTTCCAGAAAGTAATTTTCTGCCGGAATAAAAGGAAAAATCAACAAAAAACCTGCTAAGATTTAAAAGCAGCTACATGCTATTCTGTTGGGAATCATACCCGCCGGAAGAGTTGTCGCTATTCTAAGAATACCAATTAACATACCTATAAAACCTTAAAAAATGGAAAAAAAAAGATCAATATCGTTTACTTTTTTGGTTGTCGCAATCATTTTAGGAGTAACGATTTATAAACAATTCGACTTTGAAAAGCTAAAATTCGAGAAACCCGCATTAGCAATAGTTTACATCATTGTTTTTTTAGTCTCAATTTACATTCTGGTAAGAAAACCAAAAGCGGGATCTGAAAAATAATCTTCTTTAACAAATCAAAAAAAATTAAAAAACCTGTTTCCAAACGAAACAGGTTTTTGTTTTAAGAGCCAATCCGCATCCGCTATTACTTTTCTTCGTTCTTTGTATTCTCCTTTTATATCTTACTCAAATCAGGTATAAACACTCGTTGTAAAGCGTCCTACAATTGATTAATTTTATATAAAATACTACATTTCAATCCTTTACAAGAAATATCACCCTCCTTATAAAAGAATATCCCCACGTCAACTACTTATCTACAATTCTTTTCAACGTAACTACTAAATTCAAACCATATGGCTTTTAGAGAAAAACTTATCAGTATTGCAAAAGAAGAATGGGAATTTTTCGGGATGCAGGAAATTCTCCGATACGAGAAAGACAAAAACGGTAAATCAATACCTGTTTTTGAAAAAATCGGACATCGGGAAACCGAAAACAATTATTACCAAAGAGTTGGTACCTATTGGAAAACGGGTGTAAATACAAATCTTGACGGCAAGGATGTTGACCAGCCATGGTCGGCCGCATTCATTTCGTATATCATGAAAACGGCCGGAGCCGAAAGTCGTTTTCTTTATAATGCGCAACATTCCGCTTACATCCGAAAAGCCATAATCGCCAAACAAAAAGAGGATACCGCTTATGGTTTTTGGGGGTATAGACTTTCTGACTATGTACCGGAAATTGGAGATCTAATATGTTACCTCAGAGAAGATTCTGTCGGAACTATTAATTACGACAGTACGACGAACAGTTACCCCTCTCATTCCGATCTTGTCGTAGATAAAAAAGGAAATACCTTAAAAGTGATTGGCGGTAATGTAGAGAATTCTGTAAGCTTAAAAAACGTTAAAATAGACGATAATGGCTTTTTAACAGACACTTCTAAAGCCTGGTTTGTTATTTTAAAAAACAGAATTGCTGCTCCCAATACGCCAGCTGTCCCGCCGACCACTACTACAAATGCAAAGACTTATTTAGTTACAGGCGATGGGGTACGAATACGAAAAAGTCCGGAAAAAACAACCGACAATAAAATTGGAGATTTGTTTAAAGGAGATGTTGTAAGCTATATTGAAACTTCCGGAGATAAGGAATGGGCAAAAGTAAAACACGGTGAAACAACTGGCTGGGTATCGCTCCAGTATTTGGCTCCTGTTGATGCCCCACAAAGTAATTCGGTTTATGACGACATTGCCAATATAGTTAAAGGTCTGGACGTTGTACGTTATTATTGGAAAGAGGGCCAGGGAATCGCTCCAATTGGTTACTATCAAGGTATGGCTTTAACGTATGGAAGAGTGTACTGCAAACTAAAAAAAGGGGATCCCATCGTAAAGGAAATGGCCAAAAAACCAGGCACAGATCCCAAAAAGGACTCTTTAACTCTTTACAATTCCATTTTTAAGGACAATGGCATGGATAATGACCAAAATGAAGCAGATACCCTTCGCCATGTTTTTGTGTTAATGATGGGCATGGGGATGCTTGAAAGTTCAGGAAGACATTGCGTTGGAGCGGAAAGAAACAAAAAAGGAGACATCATTAATCCTAAAGCAGAAGAAGCCGAAGCAGGATTGTTTCAAACCAGCTACAATGCGATCAGCAGTATTGGAGACCCGATGCTCAAAACGATTTATCAAAGCTATAAAGCCAATCCGGAAAATGGTTTTTTAACGTATTTTTCAAAGGGAGCTAACTGCAAGGCTCAGGAGGGCTATAATTCGGGAACTGGCGAAGGTGTCGTTTTTCAGGAACTCTCCAAAAAATGCCCTGCCTTTTCGGTCGAATTTACGGCTTTGTCCCTCAGAAAAACAAGCAGACACTGGAGCACCGTAAGAGACCAACGTGCCGAAATTATAAAGGGCTGCGATGATATGTTTTTAAAAGTGCAGCAGTACATTGATACCAATAACATAGAAACCCTATAAGCAAACGAACAACAAACAAAAAAACGCTCCCGAGAAAATATAACTCCACGGAGAAAAAGCATAAAAAAACGCCTTATTTAAAGGCGTTTTGTTTTTATAAATTTTAAATATGATCCCGACGATATAGAATACGATTATAAATACTTTATTCTAAAATTAAACTGCAAACCATTACGCGTCAAAGAAAAGGAGATCCTAAATGACAATTTCATTTCATTCCATTTAATTTAAATTAATTTCATTTTTACCGGTATCACAGTAATTTTATGGGGATGTAAATATCAATAATGTGAAGGTTCTCAGGATGTAGTTTCGGATCATTTAAATGACTTAAAAAGAAATTCCTGTTGTCCGGTTGATAGCCATTTTCTTCAAACCATACTTCATAAATATAATTCCAGGTTTTAAAACATTCAGACATTGGCGCTTCTTTATGAAAAATAGCATATAGGCCCCCGCTTATTACCGTACTGCCAATTACCCCCTCGCCCACTATTCTTTTGGGAACAGACAAACAAACATCAGCCTGAAGCTTTCCTTCTAAATTAGCATTGCTTCTGTAAACAGTTAACGCTTTGGTTTCAGGAAAATTTACTAAATTTCGAGGAGAAGCCCAGCTAAAAAGCTGCTTAAACATCTCTTCAAATGTTTTGCTATCATGCTTGTGAATATTGAGGTTTCGGATGTAAATAACATTAAATGCCTCTAGTTTTTTAATTTCAAAATCAAGTTTCATTGTTTCACTCATTTCAATATTTTTTAAATTATTTAATTTGAGTGCAAGGTAGTTTTCGATTTCGGACTGCATTTTTCCAATATTGCTATCTGTTATACCAATATTGCTATTTTGATATAGTTTTCGCCATTCTGTTGGCGTCATCTGTCTGACTTCGCGGAAACTTCTTGAAAAAGACGAAATGCTCAAAAAACCGCAGTCATTGGCTATTTCGCTAATCGTTTTTGAAGGATTGTTCATTAAGAAAAATAGCGCTCTTTCTATCTTTGCGTTTTTAATAAACTCATTGATAGTCGTTCCTGTTACTGACTTGAAAATTCGATGAAAATGAAATTTTGAGAAATTAGAAAGATCAGCCAATTTCTCTAAAGAAAGCACCTCCTGAAGGTTTTCTTTAATATAATCGATGCTTTTATTGATTCTAAAATAGTACTCTTTAACAGACTCTTCCTTTGTCATTCGTTTTGATCTATAATGGCTTCTTAACTAATAGTATTGGGATGTATGCACAAAGTTAAGAAAGTCAAACAAAACCTTTTTATTTTTTAAAGTTATCAGACCTCTTAAATTAAGATCTGTGACAAAGTTCCAGCCATAAAAAAAGCCTGAGAACATACATTCTCAGGCATTTGTTTTAGTGATCGCGGAGGGGTTCGAACCCCCAACCCTCAGAGCCGAAATCTGATATTCTATCCAGTTGAACTACGCGATCAAAAATATTAAACTTTCAAATTCCAAATCTCAAATTCCAGTTTTAGGATTGGAATTTGGAGTTTAAATCTTGGAATTTATATTGTTTTTATACCAATAATTTTTTTACAATTGCCGAAATGGTTTTCCCTTCAGCTGTTCCACCCAATTGTGCAGTAGCCAATCCCATTACTTTACCCATTGAAGCGATTCCCGAAGCTCCAGTTTCAGCAATGATTTTTGCTATTACTGCCTCTACTTCTTCTTCACTTAACTGAGCTGGTAAAAATTTCTCGATTACTGCTACCTGAGCCAATTCCGGTTCTGCTAAATCAGGACGGTTTTGCTCGGTAAAAATTCTGGCGCTTTCTTTACGAGTTTTCACCAATCTTTGAAGCAATTTAATTTCATCGTCTTCCGTTAATTCTTCTTTAGAACCTGAAGCCGTTGCAGCCAATAACATTTCAGACTTAATCGCTCTTAATGCTTCTAATGCTACTGTATCTTTTGCTCTCATGGCGGTTTTAATCTCGTCCATGATTAGTGTCTGTAAACTCATTTTTTACTTTTATTTAAATAAGCCAGGCTTATCGATTGCTAAATTACATTTAAACTATAATGTTGTCTTCGCCCTAACGCATCATCAAGATTCACTTTAAAAACCTGTTTACGAAGTCAAATTTTAAATTCTGTGCGAAGATAAAAAAAATAACCCGAAAATTAAATCCAATTTTCGGGTTATCCTAATTATTATGATTCTAAAATTAATCTACGTTGTCGTGCAAAAACGAATTGTTGGAGCGCAATTGTAAATCATTGTTACTATCTGTTCCAACCGAAATTCTTGAATTGGTGTTATTTGATTGTGAATTAGACAAATCGATACCTAATCTTTTGTAAGCAGGCTCTTTTTCCAGTTCATCAATTCTCGACACATTATTATGGAATTTATAATTAAATTCTTTTAATTTTTTTCTTCTTTCTTCAGCTCTCAAACGTAAAGTCTCTTCGATTGTCAATTCCATCGGAGAAACATTAGCCGTTGTTGAATAATCGGCATCTGTAGCAAAATCAGGTCTTGGTTTCATGGTGATATTCAATTCCTCAGGAATTACTTCTTCTACCACTTTTTCAACCGGTTTTGAGGTCATTAAATCGTTTTCAACCTCCATGTACTCTTCTAAAGAATACTTGATGATTCCCTTATCAGAAAGTTCCGTTACCGGTACAAATGAAACCGGATCATTCACTTTAATGTTACGGGTTTCATTAGTTAATTCGAATAAGATTTTAGTTTCTTCGACAACTGGTTCTTTTCTCACTTCAGGCTCTGATCTGAAGATTGGCAAATCAAATGAGAATGTCGTTTGCTCTTCTCTTTCGAATGTTCTTTGTTGTACTTGCTGAACAGGTTTTACATCCTGAAAAACTTCTGCCTGTGGAGCTGTAATTGTAAAATCAATATCCGTTATAGGCGAAACAATTTCAAAAGTAACGTCAAGATTTTTGATAAACTCAGACATTACCACTAATTCTTCCTGATTGATAGTTGGAGCAACTGCAACCGGAGCAACTTCAAATGGAGTAACTGCAACTGGCACAACCGGAGTAGGTGTTACGGGAGCAACCGTATCTTCATCATCCATTAATTCAAAAACAATTTTTTCTTCTGATTTACTCGTTGGTGTATCGATTGTTAAATCAAAAGAAGTAACTGATTTATTTGTTAGATTATGAACGCTTCTTTGCTCATCTTCTAAGGTATGAATGATTTTCTTAGGCTCTGTATTAACGATTTCATTCTGTTGTTCAACATCAAAACCTGTCGCAATAATAGTTACAGCGATAGCATCACCAAGAGTTTCGTCTTCACCAACTCCCATGATAATATTGGCATTGTAACCTGCTTCTACCTGAATGTGATCGTTTATTTCACCGATTTCATCCAGAGTAATCTCATTTGATCCAGAAACGATAAGCAACAATACGTTTTTGGCTCCTGTAATTTTATTGTCGTTTAACAACGGAGAATCCAATGCTGAAATAATAGCTTCTTTGGCTCTGTTTTCTCCCTCGGCAACAGAAGATCCCATGATCGCTGTTCCACTATTCGAAAGAACAGTTTTAGCGTCACGTAAATCGATATTTTGAGTATAGTGGTGCGTAATTACCTCGGCAATACCTCTCGAGGCAGTTGCTAAAACTTCATCCGCTTTAGAGAATCCGGCTTTAAAACCAAGATTTCCATATACTTCTCTTAATTTATTATTGTTGATCACAATTAACGAATCGACCTGCTTACGCAATTTTTCGATTCCTAAAAGAGCCTGCTCCTGACGTACCTTCCCTTCAAACTGAAACGGAATGGTAACAATACCAACAGTTAAGATTTCTCTTTCTTTGGCCAATTGTGCAATTACCGGAGCTGCACCGGTACCTGTTCCACCCCCCATACCAGCGGTAATAAATACCATCTTAGTACCACGGTCTAACATTTTCTCGATATCAGCAATACTTTCTATAGCAGACTGTTGTCCTACATCAGGATTTGCTCCTGCTCCAAGACCCTCTGTTAAGTTCATACCTAACTGAATTTTGTTTGGTACCGAACTGTTCTGCAGTGCCTGTGAATCGGTATTACAAACGATAAAATCTACGCCTTTAATACCTTGTTTAAACATATGGTTGATAGCATTACTACCACCTCCACCTACACCTATTACTTTGATAACATTTGATTGGTTTTTTGGTAAATCAAATGAAATACTTCCAAATTCTGAGTTGCTCATCATCTTTTTGGTTTTTGAAATTCTTATTTAATACATTTTTTACTTCTTGATCTGGGGCAAAAAGTAAGTCCTTTTCTCTTATTATTTTATTCTGCGTTGTCTAAAAAATCTTTGATTTTATCGACATATCGGTCGAAAAATGATCTTCTTATTTTTGTTTCTGTAGATTCTTCCTTTGAGTTGTTGTTTCGAACTTCTCTGGTTTCTTCAATAGTTTCTACTCTTTCAACGTAGTTTTCTTCTACTTCGTATCGCTGTTGTACCGGCTGTTGTTGCTGTGGCGGTACATTTCTGTAAACCACTTTTGGCTGATCATTTACAATCTCCATTCTAACAGCACTTTGCGTACTATTTTCGA
Organism: Flavobacterium collinsii; assembly: GCF_946903285.1. Classification (GTDB taxonomy): domain Bacteria; phylum Bacteroidota; class Bacteroidia; order Flavobacteriales; family Flavobacteriaceae; genus Flavobacterium; species Flavobacterium collinsii. The sequence continues at coordinate 2,020,685 of NZ_OX336425.1, read as the reverse complement.
TACTGTTCATTACTAAACCAACTGCAGTTGCAAATAACGGACTGGAAATTTCTTCGCTGGAATTTCCTGCCAGGTGCTCATTTGGATATCCAATTCTGGTATCCATACCAGTAATATACTCTACTAATTGTTTAATGTGTTTTAGTTGAGCACCTCCACCTGTAAGAACGATTCCGGCAATTAACTTTTTACGGGGATCTTCATGTCCGTAAGCCTTAATCTCTGCAAAAACCTGTTCTACAATCTCCACCACACGGGCATGAATAATTTTAGACAAATTTTTAAGCGAAATTTCTTTTGGCTCTCTTCCTCTTAATCCCGGGATAGAAACAATTTCGTTGTCTTTATTTTCTCCCGGCCAGGCCGATCCGAATTTTATTTTTAAAAGCTCTGCTTGTTTTTCAATAATTGAACAGCCTTCTTTAATATCGTCTGTAATAACATTTCCTCCAAAAGGAATTACAGCGGTATGACGAATAATACCATCTTTAAAAATGGCCAAATCTGTTGTTCCGCCACCAATATCAATTAATGCTACTCCGGCCTCTTTCTCCTCCTGACTTAAAACCGCATCGGCAGAAGCCAAAGGTTCTAATGTTAGTCCGGATAATTCGATTCCCGAACTCTGAATACATCTTCCAACATTTCTGATCGAAGAAGCCTGTCCTACCACTACGTGAAAACTGGATTCCAATCTACCACCGTACATTCCGATAGGCTCTTTAATTTCAGATTGCCCGTCAATTTTAAACTCTTGTGGCAAAACATGTATAATTTCTTCTCCCGGTAACATGGCCAGTTTATTAACCTGGTCAATCAAAAGCTGAATATCTTTTTCACCAATTACTTCTTCCGGATTATTACGGCTGATGTAATCTGTATGCTGAATACTTCTGATGTGCTGTCCGGCAATCCCCACAACCACATCCTTAATTTTATAACCTGAATTATTTTCTGCTTCAAGTATTGCTTGCTGAATCGATTGAATCGTTTGTGTGATGTTGTTTACAACTCCTCTCGCGACTCCCAAACTTTTGGATTTTCCAATACCCAAAATCTCCAGTTTACCATACTCATTCTTCTTGCCTATCATGGCAACTATTTTGGTTGTTCCAATATCTAGACCTACTGCAATGTTATCTTTTTCCATTTTCTATTATTTTGTGCAAACTACTTGTTCCGTAAACCTAAGGTCAATTTTATTGTATTTGTATAACGAACTATCTAAAACCGCTTTTTGAAAAAAGGCTTTATAGTTATTAAATTTCTTATCAACATTCATCGTTCTCCCAAAATCGATGAAGTAATTATAATTTCTATTAAACATTTTTAAGCTGCCATTAGGCATAATTTGTATTGCAATGATGTTTTTTTTCAAAAACGCATCGTCATAAATTGTGCGAAATAAAGCAGCTAAATCTTCGTTATTTTTTTTATTAATTGCCCCCGAAACAAGAGGAACTCTCGCAGTATAATTGTCTGATAAAGGCATTTTATTACCCTCATAGTCAATATAAAAAGACTGATCACCATCATAAACTCGCGCTATTGGTGTCTTCTGTTTTACTACTGCTTTTAGAACGCCATCGATACTTACAAAAACATCTGACTTCTCAATCATGTCTTGCGCATCGAGGGTTTTCTCTATCTTATTCAAATCTAACTCATCTTTTCTAATACTGGAAGCATCTCTTTTATTTTCTATCAACAATTTATTAACCGTTTCAGGCTTCACAAAAAGCGTATTTTCTCCTACAAAAACAACCATAGATTTCTTCAATTTTCTATCTCCATTTCGATGTTGCGCGAAAGAATATAAAAAAAGAACAAGCCCTAAAATGAGTACTAATCGAATATTTGTCCAATTAAATATTTTCATTCAGCATTTTTTTGATTGATGGAACCATTTCACCAAGATCACCAGCTCCTATTGTCACAATTATTGGCGCATCACTGGCTTTGATCTCCGCTAATAAATCATTTTTTGCAACAATTTTCTTATTCGAATTTGTCATTTTACCCAACAGCCATTCCGATCTAATCCCTTCCATTGGTAATTCACGTGCCGGATAAATATCCATTAAAAATACTTCGTCAAACTGAGACAAACTTTCAGCAAATCCATCTGCAAAATCTCTTGTTCTGCTAAACAAATGTGGCTGAAAAATCGCCAGAACTTTTCGTCCCGGATACAATTCACTAACGGCCTGATGAACAGCGTTTATCTCTGTTGGATGATGTGCATAATCATCGATATAAACTAAATTTTCAGACTTAATCTGATACGAAAAACGTCTTCTGATTCCATTGAATGAAGCAATGGCCTTTGCAATGGAGTCGGTCGGGGTGCCGAACGTTGTAGCCATTGCAATAGCCATCAGTCCATTCATTAAATTGTGCTTTCCAGGCAATCCAAAACGCAGGTCCGTCATGACTTCTGATGGTGTCTGCACGTCAAAAACATAACTTCCGTTATCAATACGAACATTAAAAGCCTTATATACTGCTTCTTCATTTATAGCACACTGAACTCCTTCAAGCGGCAGTTCTTTGGTTATAAACAAGTTATTTTTATCTTCCACTTTTGAAGCAAATTCGACAAACGAAGCTTCAATAGCATCACTGGTTCCGTAAATATCCAAATGATCTGCATCCATTGAAGTAATGCAGGCAATATTAGGATGTAAGTGCAAAAACGAACGGTCAAATTCATCTGCCTCTACTACGGTTACTGTTTTTCCTTCTCCGATCAGATTCGAATTATAATTCTCTACAATTCCACCCACAAAAGCAGTGACATCTGCCCCGCTTTCATACAAAATGTGTCCTAAAATACTTGAGGTTGTAGTTTTTCCATGTGTTCCTGCTACAGCAAAACAAAACGTGTCTTTAGTGATAATCCCTAAAACTTCAGCGCGTTTTTTAACCACATAATCTCTTTCTGTAAAATAATTCCATTCAGAATGTGTTTTGGGTACAGCCGGTGTAATAATCACCAGTGTATTCTCGGTATAATAGTCCTTTGGAATTAAACCAATATTATCTTCAAAATGAATATCAATACCGCTTTCAATCAACTCGCTTGTCAGCATAGATGGTGTCTTATCGTAACCGGAAACCTGTTTCCCTATATTTTTAAAATAGCGGGCCAGAGCACTCATTCCGATGCCTCCAATACCAATAAAATAAACGTTTTGTATTTGATTTAAATTCATTTCTTTTTTTGCTTTTTTATTGCTTTAAGCAATAGGCTTTAGGCTATAAGCCTTCCACTTTTGTCTTTATTATTTATTCTCTTTTGCACTTTAATCTTTAGGATAAGCTTAAAGCTTAAAGCTTACTGCCTACAGCCAACAGCTAAATCAGCTTCACAATCTCTGCAACAATTGCCTGTGTTGCTTTTGGCATGGCCAATTTCTTAATATTTGCACTTAATTGTTTTTGCTTTCCTTCATCTTTAAGCAAAGCTTCAAAAACAATACTAAATTCATTATCTAATTCTGATTCCTTCAGTAAAATAGCTCCTTTAGCCTCTACAATAGCCTGTGCATTTTTAGTCTGATGGTCTTCAGCTACGTTAGGTGACGGAATAAATATTACCGGTTTCCCTACAATACACAATTCCGAAACCGATGATGCTCCTGCACGTGAGATAATCACATCTGCAGCTGCATATACAAAATCCATTCTTTCAATGAAATCAATCACCTTAACATTTTGCTGATTGTACTTTTTATATTCTTCAAAATACAACTTCCCACATTGCCAAATTACCTGAACATCTTGTGAAAGAATTTTTTGCAATTCTTTTTCAATTAATTGATTGATTCTTCTCGCTCCTAAGCTTCCACCTAAAACCAACAATGTCTTTTTATTCGGATCTAAACCATAAAAAGCAATTGCTTCCACACGTTTGCTCTCGATGTCAATCAAATCCTGGCGAACCGGATTCCCGGTCAGAACGATTTTTTCTTTTGGAAAAAAACGCTCCAGATTTTCGTAGGCTACACAAATTGCATTTGCTTTTTTACTTAGCAATTTATTTGTAATTCCCGGAAACGAATTCTGCTCCTGAACAACTGTTGGAATTCCAGCCGATCCAGCTGCCTGCAGTAAAGGTCCGCTGGCAAAACCTCCTGTACCAATCACTACATTTGGCTTAAACTGTTTTATAATTCGTCTTGACTCCAGCAAACTTGTTGCCAATTTTAACGGAAACATCAAATTTTGTAATGTCAGCTTTCTTTGCAAACCTGCAATCCAAAGCCCTTTAATTTCGTAACCTGCCTGAGGTACTTTCTGCATTTCCATTTTATCTTTGGCACCTACAAAAAGAAACTCAGCATCAGGAAATTGCAATTTTAATTCATTTGCAATAGCAATTGCAGGATAGATATGCCCACCTGTACCACCACCACTTAATATGAATTTATATTTTGTCATATTTTTTTTAGTTACGAGTTGTGAGTTATGAATTGTGAGTTCTCTCCATACTTCTCAACCTATTTCTCAATTCTCTTTCTTCCATTATCTTTCCTCTATTCTCTATTCTCTCAGCTCTATACTTATTTATTTAAAACTGCATTCATCGGATTTCTTGAATTGTCTTCAATCGAATACGATCCTTCTTCTTCATATATCTTTTCATCTGCAGGCAAATCTTCTTCTGCTAATTCTTTATCAATTAACCTCTGAAGCGCTTCTCTCCTTCTTTCTTTTTCTTCCTGCTCTTCAGCGATTTCTTCTTCTTTCTTCGTTACACTAATGATGATCCCAAGAGAAAAACAAGTCATCCAAATCGAACTACCTCCACTACTAATCAATGGAAGTGTTTGTCCTGTTACCGGCAACAGCTCTACCGCAACAGCCATATTAATCATTGCCTGAAAAATCATCGGGAACCCGAGTCCGACGACGACGAGCTTTCCAAACAGCGTATTGGCTTTATGCGATGCTATCACAAATCGGAACAATAACAATAAGTACAAAACCAAAATCGACACCCCACCCACTAAACCATATTCTTCTACAATAATCGCATAGATAAAATCGGAAGAAGATTGTGGTAAAAAGTTCTTCTGAACACTTTTTCCCGGTCCTAAACCTCCCAGTTTTCCAGATGCTATTGCGATTTTTGCTTTTTCAATCTGATAATCATCTTCATCCGGTTTATCAGTGGTAAAATTTTCTATACGACTTCCCCAGGTACTTACCCTGCTAAAGAATCTCGAATCCGGAAACGCTTTCGCCACCAAAAGGAAGAACGCAAACATTGCAATTCCGGAACCAATGATAAAACCAATATATTTTAATGGATACTTTCCAATAAATGTCAGCATAATTACCATGGCAAAAATCAACGCCGTAGTCGAAAAATTCGCAGGTAAAATAAGTGCCAACGTAATAAAAACCGGCAACCAAAGCTGTATTAAAGAAGCCTGAAACGGCTCGCTCTCATCTCTGGTTTTCGACAGATATCGCGCCACAAATATGAATAATATACTGGCAGCCAATGTCGACGTCTGAAACGTAATTCCGATAAAAGGAACCTGAATCCAACGACTTGCATTTGCACCTGCAATAACAGTACCTTTTAATAAAGTATAAAGCAATAAAAACCAAACAATAGGCAACGCAATTTTTGAGATCGCTCTGAAATAATGATACGGCACACGATGTACCCAATAAATAATCAGAAAACCAATACAAACATGAGCCAGATGTTTCACCAAATACCCTAAGGTGTTTCCGGTCCCATGACCTATATACGCCAGATTACTACTCGCACTAAAAACAGGCATAAACGAAAACAATGCCAATAAAGCCACGAATGACCATATTACCCTGTCTCCTTTTAATTTGTTCACCAGCTCTTTCATAATCTTTTGTTTCAGGTTTATTTTGTTTCAAGTTTCATGTTTTAGGCATCGAACTTGAAACCTGAAACATAAAACTATAAACTATCTTTTATAAATTGTGCACCGCTTGCTTAAACTGTCTACCTCTGTCTTCGTAGCTTTCAAATAAATCGAAACTTGCGCAGGCAGGAGACAATAAAACCGTATCTCCTTTTTCTGTTAAACGCTGTGCTGTTTTTACAGCATCGTTCATATTATTTACTTCGACCATGATATCCACCACATTTCCGAAAGCATTGATGATTTTATGATTATCAATTCCAAGACAAATGATAGCTTTTACTTTTTCACGAACTAACGACATCAATTCGTTATAATCGTTTCCTTTATCAACTCCACCTACTATCCAAACTGTTGGAACATTCATGCTGTCTAACGCAAAGAAAGTAGCATTAACATTTGTGGCTTTCGAATCGTTGATGTATTGTACATTCTGAATTTTAAGTACTTTTTCTAAACGGTGTTCAACACCTTGAAAATTAGATAAACTTTCGCGAATTGTTGCATTTCTTATTTGCATCAACTTCGCTACAGAGCTTGCTGCCATTGCGTTCTTCATGTTATGTTTTCCTTCTAACGCAATGTGTTCTGTTTCCATTGTAAACTCTTCTTGGTTGATCTTTATTTCCATTTTGTTGTTATTTATAGAAGCCCCTTCACCTAATTTTTCAGTCAATGAAAAAGGAATTAATTTTGCTTTTGTTTTGTTGTTCTTCAACCATCCTGCAATCGCCTCATCATCTGCGTCATAAATCAAATAATCACTCTCGGTCTGATTCATCGTTATTCGAAACTTCGAATTGATATAGTTCTCATATTTATATTCGTATCGGTCTAAATGATCCGGACTAATATTGGTTATAATCGCAATATCCGGTCTGTAATCAATAATTCCGTCAAGCTGAAAACTGCTCAGCTCAAGCACATAGGCATCGTATTTATTCTCGGCAACCTGCCAGGCAAAACTTTTTCCTATGTTTCCCCCCAGCCCTACATTCAAACCCGCTGACTTCAGTAAATAATGTGTCAGCATCGTTGTGGTAGTTTTTCCGTTACTACCTGTAATTCCGATAGTCAATGCTTCCGTAAAAGGTTTTGCAAATTCTATTTCCGAAATTACTTTTACTCCGGCTGCTACCAGTTTTTTTACGATGGGAGATTTCTCCGGAATCCCTGGACTTTTCATCACCACATCGGCATTTAAAATCAGGTCTTCTGTATGCTGTTCTTCTTCCCAGGCAATTTTATTAATGATAAGAACTTCTTTGTAACTTTCTTTTATCTTTCCAAAATCCGACACAAAAACATCGTATCCTTTTTTCTTTCCGAGAATAGCAGTACCTACACCGCTTTCTCCTCCGCCTAACACTACCAATCTCATCTATCTTAATTTTAAAGTAACGATTGATAATATGGCTAACATGATGGCAACAATCCAAAATCGGGTTACGATTTTACTCTCATGATATCCCTTCTTCTGATAATGATGGTGTAATGGCGACATCAGAAAAATTCTACGGCCCTCACCGAAACGCTTTTTGGTAAATTTGAAATAACTCACCTGCAGAACAACAGAGAAATTTTCTACCAAAAAGATTCCACATAATAACGGAATCAATAGTTCCTTACGAACTGCAATTGCCAAAACCGCAATAATTCCTCCAATAGTCAAACTTCCCGTATCCCCCATAAAAACAGAAGCCGGATAAGAGTTGTACCAAAGAAACCCAATTAACGCCCCCACAAATGCAGAAATAAAAACCGTCATCTCTCCTGAGTTCGGTATATACATGATATTGAGATAATTTGAAAAAATGATATTTCCCGAAAGGAATGTGAATATCCCCAGTGCCAGAACCGAAACTGCCGAAGTTCCTGCGGCGAGCCCATCAATACCGTCTGTTAAATTTGCACCGTTTGAAACTGCTGTGATAATAAAAATTACCACCGGAATAAAAATCAACCAAGCCCATTTTTCATATCCTTCACCTGTCCACGCTAAGATTTCAGCGTAGTCGAATTCGTTATTTTTCACAAAAGGAATTGTGGTAGCCGTTGACTTTTCTTCAACAGGTGCCGGCAAAACTACCGTTGTATTATTACCTGACGCTTTAAAAATATCTGTTCTTCCTGTATCTGTTCTAACCGTTACAGCAGGATTAAAATAAAGCACAGATCCCACTATAATACCTAAACCAACCTGTCCAATAACTTTAAAGATTCCTTTAAGTCCTTGCTTGTCTTTTTTGAATATTTTGATGTAATCGTCTACAAAACCAATTGTTCCCATCCAAAGTGTGGTCACAATAAGCAATACAATATAAATATTATGCAAACGAGCAAACAACAAAACCGGTACGAGCGTCGCAAAAATGATAATCAGTCCCCCCATTGTCGGAGTTCCTGCTTTTTCATTCTGACCTGCAAGACCTAACTCTCTAACCGTTTCACCAACTTGCTGATTACGCAAAAAGTTTATAATTCTTTTTCCGTAAATCGTTGATAAAAGCAATGAAAGCATCAATGCTAAAGCCGATCTGAAAGTGATGTACTGAAAAACTCCCGTTCCTGGTACATCTAATGTTTTGTCTAAATATTCAAATAAATAGTATAGCATATTTCTCTATTTTTTAAATTCCGATTTTGAATTAAATTCCAATTTTTAAATCCCAAATTCCAACATTAAATTGGGTTTTGGGTTTTGGAATTTCCATTTTGGAATTTCCCTTATATTATTTCCCTAATTGTTCTAAAATTTCTTTTACCGTTTCCATGTCGTCAAAATGATGACGCACTCCATTTATCTCCTGATAAGTTTCATGTCCTTTACCGGCAATTAAGATAATATCATTGGACTGTGCCAATTGACAAGCTGTTTTAATAGCCTGTTTTCTATCGGAAATTCTCAATATCTTTTTATAATTATGAGCCTCAACCCCTTTTTCCATTTCATCTAAAATCACTTCAGGGTCTTCGTTTCTTGGATTGTCCGAGGTTAAAATTGCCTTATCACTAAGATCTGTAGCAATTTTTGCCATAATTGGTCTTTTCGTTTTATCTCTGTTTCCACCACAACCTACAACTGTAATCAGCTGTTCGTTTTTGGTACGGATATCGTTAATTGTCTTTAAAACATTATCCAAAGCATCCGGCGTGTGGGCATAATCTACAATCGCTGTGATGTTTCCTTCTGAAACAATATACTGAAAACGTCCCGAAACACTTTCTAAATCAGACAGTAAGCGCAACGCTTCAAGACTATCCATTCCTAATTCTACAGCTGTACCGTAAATTGCCAGAACGTTGTAAGCATTAAAAGTTCCTATTAGTTTTACCCAAACTTCATTATCGTTTACTTTCAACAATAAACCCGACAATTGGCTTTCCAGAATCTGTGCTTTAAAGTCCGCATATGATTTTAAAGCATAAGTAAATTTTCTGGCAACCGTATTCTGCAACATCACACTTCCGTTTTTATCATCAATATTTGATAAGACAAAAGCTGTTTTTGGCAACGAATCAAAAAAAGATTTTTTCACATCTCTGTATTCCGCAAAAGTTGGGTGATAATCTAAATGGTCGTGTGACAAATTCGTAAAAATTCCTCCAACAAAATGCAGTGCCTCTGTTCGTTTTTGGTGAATTCCGTGTGAACTTACTTCCATAAAACAATGCGTCACACCTGCCTCGATCATTTCGTTCAGATAATGATTGATTGTAATAGAATCCGGTGTGGTATGTGTTGCTTTATATTCGGTTTCATCAACCATGATTTTTACAGTTGATAATAACCCAACTTTAAAACCTGCTTTTTGAAACAACTGAAATAATAATGATGCAATGGTTGTTTTACCGTTTGTACCGGTAACTCCAACCAGTTTTAATTTTTCGGATGGATTTCCGAAGAAATTAGCCGCCATAAAAGCCAAAGCCGCATTGGTATCTTTTACTTTAATATAGGTAATTCCTTTTTCGATATTTTCAGGCAGCGTATCGCAAATAATCGCAATGGCCCCCAATTGAATCGCTTTATCAATATAATCGTGGCCATCAGAAAGTGATCCGCGAATAGCTACAAAAACATCATTTGCCTCAATTTTTCTCGAGTCAAAATCAATTTTATGGATATCGATTTCTGTTGAACCTGTTACTGATTCAATCGCTACTTTGTATAATATGTCTTTCAGTATTTTCACGATAATTCTAATACTATAATTGCGTTTTTACTAATGTTTTGTCCCGGTTGAATAGACTGTTTTTTCACCTTTCCTACTCCAATAACCCTTACTTTTAAATTAAGGTTTTCTAACAATGCAACAGCATCCATTCCCGGCATTCCTTTTAAATCCGGAACCTGATTTAATTTTTTATTTGCTTCTGCCGTATACTTGTTATAACTACTGTCTTGTTTTGGAATCCTTGAATCCAGTCTTTTTATTTTATTTGTTGAGGGCGCGTCTGTAAATATTTTCTGAGCGATTCTTTTAAAAACAGGTCCCGAAACGTCTGCACCATAATAATTATTTTTTGATGTATTAGGCTTATGCACTACTACTATACAGGAATATTTAGGATGTTCGGCCGGAAAATATCCCACAAAAGAAGACGCATAATATAACGCAGACTTTCCTTCTTTACCTCCATAATTAACCTGTGCTGTTCCGGTTTTTCCTGCCATCGAAAAATCTTTCGAATACAACTTAGAGCCAGTTCCCTTTTTTACCACATTGAGCAATACTGCTCTTACTTTATTAATGGTTTCCTGCGAACATACTTTCGGATTGATTACTTCTACATCAAACTTCTTAATCGTTTTGTTCCATTCTTTAATTTCCGAAACAAACTGTGGCTTAACCATCACTCCATTGTTTGCAACTGCATTGTAAAGCGCCAGTGTTTGCATTGGTGTTACCGAAACTCCGTAACCAAAAGCCATCCACGGAAGTGAAACTCCTGACCAATGCTTGTCCCCTGGTTGTGGAATATAAGGCCTTCCTTCTCCCTTAAAATGCAATCCTAATGTTTTATTTAATCCGTACGAGTTAATATGATTTACAAACTTTGAAGGATCACTTTTATAATTGTCATAAACTGCCTGAACCATTACCGTATTCGACGAAAGTTCAAATCCTCGTGCCAGCGAAATCTTCCCATAACCTCCTCTGTGCGAATCACGAACAGCACGTCCATAATACCTCATTTCTCCTCCATGACTATCAAAGACAGTACTTGTATCAGCTACTTTATCTTCTAAAATAGCCATTAAATCAACCAATTTAAAAGTTGATCCCGGCTCATGAGACTCGGCTATAGCATAATTTGTGGTTTCATAATACGATCCGTCTTCTGATCTTCCCAAATTTGAAATCGCTTTGACATGCCCTGTTTCAGTCTCCATCACCACTACACAACCATGATCTGCCTCATATTCTTCCAACTGTTTCAGTAAGGCATGGTGCGCGATATCCTGAATAAAAACATCAATAGTCGAAATGACATCAAAACCATCCTGTGGGTCAACTTCATTGACATCCCGAATAGGTTTCCACTGTCCTTTTGCAATTTTTTGTTTTAAAATTTTACCGTCTTTACCGTTTAAATAACTTTTGTAAGCCCATTCAATCCCTTTACCTACTTCGATTCCGGTTGCCGGATCAATACGGTCGTAACCAATGGTTCTTTCCGCAATTTTCCCTATCGGGTGTTTTCTTACCGTTTCCTGTTCAATAATAATCCCTCCTTTAAAAGCTCCTAAATTGAATAAAGGAAAGCCTTTTATCTTCACGTATTCGGTATAGCTCAAATTACGGGCAATCAAATAATAACGGTTTTTATTTGCTCTTGCTTTTCTTAATTCCTGCTCATAATATCCTCCTGGTCTATCTAAAACAGTTGCTAATGAATCGGATAATGCTTTTACATATTTCTCAAAAGTCTCCGTTTTTGGAGCTTTAGCATCAAATCTAATTTCATAATTAGGAATTGATGTCGCCAGCAAACTTCCGTCAGCCGAATAGATATTTCCTTTGTTTGCCGGAATTACAAAATTTCTAACCGTACGCTGTTTCGCCAGTTTTCTGTAATAATCTCCTTCAACCCATTGAATATTGGTTAACTTAACGACAATAGCAATTGCCATCACAAAGATGAAAACTGCTACGAGGTAAATTCTGTAGGATATATGTTTATCTTCTACTGCCATATTCTTTTAAAGAAACTTTTTTCTTCTTCTTTTTTAACTTCTATTTTAACCGGAGGAACTGTTGAAGGATGAATATCTTTTTTCTCCATTTCACTTGTCACAGTTGACTCCATTTTTAGTTTTTGCAATTCAGAACGACGATCTACAAATTCAGATCTCAATTCTTTTACTTCATTGCTTAGTTTTGCTATTTCAAAAACCTTTTGCTCGTATCGTTGTGTATTGGCAATCATCAGGATAGCAAGCAGAATTATAAAAACAATGAATCTCCAGTTCTTCACTGCATCATCGTTTAATAAAAATCTCGCCTTTAATATGCCAAATACACCACTTTTCATTTTTTCTACCTATATATATTATACTAGCCTGTTTGATTGTTGAACCGTTTATGATTTCAAATCACATTTCACATTTCACAACCAACATCTCACAAACTATATCTTCTCAGCAATCCTTAATTTTGCACTTCGTGCTCTGTTGTTGATTTTGATCTCAGCATCGTCCGGTACGATGAGTTTTCCTATTGTTTTAAATGGTACTGAAAAGTTTCCGTAAAAATCTCTTTCCGGCTCTCCTTCAAACATTCCGTTTTTGATAAATCTCTTTACCAGTCTGTCTTCTAAAGAATGATAAGAGATTACTGAAAATCTTCCTCCCGGATTTAAAATTTCCAACGACTGCTCGATAAACTCTTTCAAAACATCCATTTCCTGATTTACCTCAATTCGAATTGCCTGATAGATTTGAGCCAGTATTTTATTACGAACTCTTTCCGGTAAATATTTTGCCAGAACTTCTTTCAATTCATCTGTCGTTTTGATCGGATAACCTTGTCTTGCTTCTACAATTGTTCTCGCTAAAACCGGAGCATTTTTCAACTCCCCATAATCAAAAAAAACACGACGTAAATCCTGTTCCTCATATTCGTTAACTACCCGATAAGCATTTAAATCATTTTTCTGACTCATCCGCATATCCAGCTCAGCATCAAATCTTGTCGAGAAACCTCTTTCCGGAACATCAAACTGATGTGATGAAACACCCAAATCAGCCAAAATTCCATCTACTCCTTTAACACCATGAAAACGCAGAAATCTTTTTATGAATCTAAAATTCTCATTAATTAAGGTAAACCGTTCATCTGGTAATGCATTTACAAGTGCATCTTCATCCTGATCAAAAGCAAATAATTTTCCGTTTGGCCCTAATCGTCTCAAAATTTCTTTTGAATGCCCCCCGCCTCCAAACGTAACATCTACATAAATGCCATCAGGTTTAATATTTAAACCATCAACTGTAGGATGAAGCAAAACCGGATTATGATATTCCATTGTCGTCGTCATTAATATTTCCCATTACTTCTTCGGCCAGATCTGCAAAATCCATATCTTCGCCGCTTATTGATTTTTCATATAAATCCTTATCCCAAATCTCCACAATATTAACAGCAGATGAAAAAACCACATCTTTAGAAATACCTGAAAAAGTCACCAAATCTTTTGGAACCAATAATCTCCCCAATGCATCAATCTCTACCACTTTAACACCTGCAGTAAATCTTCGAATGAAATCATTGTTCTTTTTTACAAAGCGATTCAGCTTGTTGATTTTTTGCATCATCAGATCCCACTCGTCCATTGGATACAATTCTAAACACTGTTGAAAAACGGAGCGCTTCAAAACGAATCCGTTTTGAAGAGAGGAAGTCAGCTGCTTTTTCAAGGGCGCAGGCAACATTAGCCTCCCCTTAGCATCGACTTTACACTCATATGTTCCGACAATTGTGTTCAAGAAAAATTCATTAATATGTTATAGGACAAAAATATAAAAAATATTACCACATTTTACCACTATGTACCACTTTGTTAATAAGTTTAACCACTTTCCTCTCACTTCGTTTAACCCATAGATAATCAATACATTAACTTATTATTAACGAATCATCAATTACACTAATCATTCAAAAAAATTACGCGCTATTTTTCTTAAAAATTTAGCTATTATGCTGGTTTCTTAACATTTAGAAAATCGATCAAAAACACCCATTTCAACTGATTTTTAATCACTTAGAAATCATACTAAAATTATCTAGTTAAAAAACGGTGGCAAAAATTCATTTTTATTTATTAAACCCTATATTTGTCCAAATTGAAATTGGCATTAAATTAAATGGACAAACACTACAAAAAAGAAGGCAAATACAGCTATTATGAAGCTGGAGAAGGAACTCCTATCGTTATTTTACATGGCTTAATGGGAGGCCTTAGTAACTTTGATGCTGTAGCCGAATATTTTCCAACAAAAGGATACAAAGTTGTAATCCCGGATTTGCCAATATACACTCAAAGCATTTTAAAAACGAACGTAAAAAGCTTTGCCAAGTATGTAAAAGACTTTATTACTTTTAAAGGCTTTGATCACGTTATCTTGCTGGGCAATTCTTTAGGCGGTCACATTGCACTTTACCATACAAAACTCTATCCTGAAAAAGTCGCAGGACTAGTAATAACAGGAAGCTCAGGACTTTACGAAAGCGCAATGGGAGACAGCTACCCAAAAAGAGGTGATTACGAATACATCAAAAAGAAAGCTGAAGATGTTTTTTACGACCCTGCAATTGCAACACCGGAGCTTATTGACGAAGTGTATGCAACTGTTAATGACCGTATCAAACTGATCAAAACTCTGACGATTGCCAAGAGCGCTATTCGTCATAATATGGCCAAAGATTTACCAAAAATGACAACAGAAACCTGTATCATTTGGGGTAAAAATGACGCCGTTACTCCCCCAAATGTTGCCGAAGAATTTGATAAATTATTGCCTAATTCAACTTTGTACTGGATAGACAAATGTGGACACGCTGCTATGATGGAACACCCTCAGGAATTCAACAAAATTCTGGAAGAATGGCTCGTTAAAAAGAATTTATAGCATCTAACTTTCGACTTTTAGGAGGTTTTAAAAACAAAAAACATGAAAATTAATACCGCCGAATTCATTGTCAGCAATTCTGAAGTATCAAAATGCCCGCAGGAATTTTTACCAGAATATGCTTTTATCGGAAGATCAAATGTAGGTAAATCCTCTTTGATCAACATGCTTACCAATCATAAAAATTTAGCAAAAACATCAGGGCGACCTGGAAAAACACAGTTAATTAATCACTTTAAGATTAACAACAATTGGTTTTTAGTCGATTTACCGGGCTATGGTTACGCCAAAGTGTCCAAGAAAACAAAATCAGTTTTCCAGCAATTTATCACGGATTATTTCGAAACCAGAGAGCAATTAGTTTGTGCTTTTGTTTTGATTGATATTCGCCATGAAGCGCAAAAAATTGATATCGAATTCATGTCTTATATGGGAGAAAGCGAAATTCCGTTTTGCATCATCTTTACCAAAGCAGATAAAATCAGCAAAGTAAAAATTGATTCTCATATCGCAGCTTATAAAAAACAAATGTTTGCCAATAACTGGGCCGAAATGCCTCAATATTTCGTAACCTCATCTACGGAGGCCACTGGAAAAGAAGAACTTTTATCCTATATCGACGAAGTAAATCAGGAAGTTTTCAAAAACAACTCAGGATTTTAAATTGCAATAGGAAAATTCCAAATTCCAAAATAATCAATAAAAAAATCCCAAATTCCAATTGTTAAAACCTGGAATTTGGGATTTTTATTTTAAAGGAAAACCTTACGAAATATTTTTGACTTATATTTGAATCCAAATCAATTATACTCTATGAATAATTTTAAATCAATATGTTTCATACTTTGCATTGTTCCTTTCCTCTTTTTATTTTCCTGTCAGTCATCTCATTATATGTTTACCACAGGACAAAGAACCGGAGTTGATTTTACTTCTGGAAAATGGCTTTTAAATGAATTAGATTGTCCAAAAAACTCTAAAGACAACTTAACCGAGAAATCTTTAGAATTCTTCAAAAAGAGGCTAGATGATCGGATTTTATATATTCATGATGTTAATGGATTGCTCATAACCCGAAAAACCAATCTAAACCCTAATCGTTTAAAGCTAAAAGAATTAAAAGATGGAACCGGTTTTGATTTCTTTATCAATATTTCCACAAAAAAAGACAGAAGCGACTTATCTTCAATAGAACTTTATCAAGATGAATACTCCACTAAAAAAAATGAAGCTTCAGTAACCTTAGAGATATACGATTTAAATTTACTGCAAATTATTTACTCCCAAAAAGTTATTGGCATAACCAACAAAGGGAACACAAAATCTATGTGGGAAACCGAAAAATCAAGCAAACTTATAGACAATATAACGTTTTATAAAAATTCAGACCTCTTAATGACAGGAGCTTTAAAACGAATTTTTAAAGATTTAAAAAAACGATCTGTCAAATAAAAACTGGTAAAAGAAATTTCAATAAAGAAATCCTGAATCCCAATTGAAGAAGAAAAAACAATCAATAAAAAAATCCCAAATTCTAATTACTAAAATTTGGGATTTGGGATTTCTTTATTTGAGTTTTAACTATTTCGTTAAATCCAGTTTTTCTGCAAAATAGTCACAGAAATCTTTCATTGTATCTGACATTTTCTCGTCGTCTGTTGCACGTTTAAAAGTATCCGCCATAGCAACCAAAGTCTGGTGAAAGAAAATTTTCATTTCATCTACCGGCATATCTTTTGTCCACAAATCAATACGCATGCTTTCTTTCGCTTTACTATCCCAAATAGACAACATAATTGCTTTTGCATCTTCCGCTTCTACTCCGCCATCCTTCGCCGTCCATGATAATTTTTCCGGAACGCGGTTTTCATCTAATTCTATATTGAATCTAATTTCTGATTTTATTGTATCTGACATTATTTCTTAGGTTTATATTTTGATTTTTCAAAGATTACCTTTGCTTCTGTTTTTAATAATTCCGGCAAAGTTACGTTATTATTCTTCATATACGACCGTACCATTTGCCACCCCAACCAAGCTCCTATTCGACCAGGAGTATCGTTGTCAATTTCTAAGTAGAATTTAGAAAACGGTGCCGGCGCTATGAATCGGGTTGTTAGTTTTGGATCATCACTATACAGCATTTCATTTTCAATAAAATAACGCCACATATAAGCTTCGTTTTCCTGACTCCATTTTATTTGCTCAGGTGTATAACCTATTTTTTCAGCATCGGTATAATCCGGCAGCAGTAGATCTTTTGCGTACAATTGTTTTCCTTCAAAAATCATTTGAGAAACTAAATTCTTATCCGGAAAGGCAGGAATGTTTCGATAAGCAAAACTCGAAACCACATCGGGCATAATTTGTTTCTCTTCAAAATTTTGTTTCAGATAACTTGGAAATTCATAAAACTTATGATCTTTCCCCAAATACAACTCCAATGCTACAATTACCAGACTGTCTGCATATATTGCTTTGGCATTATAATCCATTTCACCAATTACAGTTATTACCTTCGGCGTTTTTGTTTTGGGAAAATAATACTTCACATGCTGAAAAAGCGCATTGAACTCTTCGCGTACAGGTTCAAAATTGCTGTATTTTTTCTGAACTTCCGTATAAACTTCTCTCCAGATTGGATCCTGCATTTTTTTCAGCCAGATATTGTCATCATTTCCTGCCGGGAAGAAGAAAGGATATTGCTTTTTTACTTTGACCAGATCCTCAGGTTTAGTTTCAAAAAACACCTTATCAAAACGCTCCACTTTAATATCAACCGGAATTTCTTCTACTGCTTTTTCGACTTTAGTTTTTTGATCACAGGACAAAAAAAACAAGCACAGTACCACTGCTAAGCGATATATTTTCATTTTATTTTAATTAGATTTGTGTTGCTCATATTTTAAGCAAACTGCGCTTAAAAATATTTGTGCAAATATACATCCCTGTATCTTAAATCTTGAACTATTATGGCTAAAAAAAGTACCATTCAGACAGAAAAAGTAAACGCCCACATTGTAGAGTGGTTAAAAAATTATGCTACCCAGGCAAAAGTTAATGGTTTTGTAATTGGAATTTCAGGTGGAGTTGACTCTGCTGTAACTTCAACCTTATGTGCGCAAACAGGCTTAAAAGTCTTGTGTGTCGAAATGCCAATTCATCAGGCTCCCAATCAGGTTTCAAGAGGAAGAGAGCATATTGAGCAGCTTAAGAAACGTTTTCCAAATGTTTCAAATGTAGAAACCGATTTAACCGCCACTTTTGAAGCCTTTAAAAGTGCTGTACCCAAAACCGATGACGAAGCAAAAGTAAACCTATCGTTAGCCAATACACGTGCCCGTTTAAGAATGACTTCTTTATATTATTTAGCAGGAATTCATGGTTTACTTGTAGCAGGAACAGGAAACAAAGTAGAAGATTTTGGAGTAGGATTTTACACTAAATATGGAGATGGCGGAGTCGATTTAAGCCCAATTGCCGACTTAATGAAGTCAGATGTATACGCTCTGGGGGCATTTTTAACAATTCCGGAGTCAATTTTGACCGCCGCACCTACTGACGGATTATTTGGCGACAACCGTACCGACGAGGACCAATTAGGCGCCAGTTATGACGAATTAGAATGGGCAATGTTGACCTCGGAGTCAGGAAACACGGGAGCTGACTTAAGTGGGAGAGAAAAAACTGTCTTTGAAATTTATAAACGTTTAAACACCAGTAACAAGCATAAAATGGATCCAATTCCGGTCTGTATAATACCAAAAACGTTAAAATAATACTTTTTAACATTTGTCTGCAATTAATTACAGAATTTATTTATTAATTTTACAGTTCCAAAAACATGAACAATTCTAAAAAAGGTAAAAATTATGATTAAAGTATGTCTTGCAGACAATCATCCTGTGACTCACTTTGGCGTTAAGTCTTATTTCAAAGACCACGATCAAATTTCAATTGTTGCCAACGTCGGCAATTTTTCAATGGTTAGAGATATCCTTCAAACGAAAGAAATCGACATCCTGATTCTAGATCTAGAACTGGAAGGACTTTCAAGTATTTTTGAAGTAAAATCTATCTTAAAAAATTTCCCAAAAACAAAAATTGTAATTTTTAGTGACCTCGCTGAACAAATGTACGCTCCAAATGCTATTAAAGCAGGAGTTTCTGGTTATGTACATAAAACAGAAAAACTTGAAACTTTAGGTCTTTCTATTATTAAAGTACACGAAGGAAAAATTATCATCAACGAAACAGTACGCAAAAACATGGCTCTTATTGCGAAACAAAGCAAAAGCGAGCGTTTGTACAGAAAACTTTCAAATCGTGAGATCGAAGTTTTACGCTACTTAAGTGATGGTAAGAAAAACAATGAAATCTCTAAAATCTTAAACCTGAACGAAAAAACAATCAGTACTTACAAATTAAGATTATTAACTAAATTAAATGTTACTAATTTAGTTGACTTAGTAAACAAAGCTAAGACTTTAGAAATTATTTAATGGTATCTCGACATTACTCTACCCAGTTTTTTCGAAAATGAGTTAACTAATTTTGAGTAATCGACAACCATAGACAAAAGCTCTGTATTATCTGAATTATCAGGTTTTATAGAGCTTTTTAATTCATGGATGATTTTATCAACCAAAAACCAACGCATAGACATAATCGTCTCTGTAACATACTGCGCAATGGTTTCGTGCTTCATTTTAGAAAAAATGTTCTGACCTTCCCAATCGTGCAGTGTTAGTTTTTCATCCTCCATTAAAATATCCGTAACCTCCTGAGCAAAATCAGGCTGCAAACGCATTAAATATTGTTCGAGACTGAATTTTTCATTCTGATTATAAAACCCAATTAAATCGGTAAAAATGTCA
Organism: Flavobacterium collinsii; assembly: GCF_946903285.1. Taxonomy (GTDB): domain Bacteria; phylum Bacteroidota; class Bacteroidia; order Flavobacteriales; family Flavobacteriaceae; genus Flavobacterium; species Flavobacterium collinsii. The sequence goes on along the minus strand of NZ_OX336425.1, from coordinate 2,000,754 downwards.
CGGAACAAATTGTTCGAAAGCTCTACTTCATCTTCCTGTAAACTCAAATAAATACGCTCATACACTTTGTATTCTCGCATTTCAGAGACCATAACAACTTCACCCTCGTCATTGTTTTTCAACAAAACATCTTCAAATTCTTCCTTCTTATCTCCATAAAGCAATAAAATCTCAATTACTTTACGTTCTAAACGATATAAAACATCAACTTTTTCAGCTGATTCTTGTGGGGCAAACCCTGCCTCTCCCGGATAATAATCTTCGGGCGGCCCAGTTCTTGGATCGTCCGGATCACCTCCTGAATATCCTGTGTTTTTTGGACTTTGATTCCTAAAAACTTCAAAAGGTTTTTGTTCCTGCTTTTGTTTTTTATTGACTTCGGCAATATCCTTTTGAATCAGCTGCGCCAAAGTACTCACCAAAACCTGCTCGGAAATATCCATAATTCTGGCACATTCCTGCGTATAAACCTCACGTTGAATGCGATCCGGAATTTTAGATATACTGTTAACCATATCCCGAATAAGATCGGCCTTTTTTATAGGATCGTTTTTAGCCTCTTTCATCAGAAGAGATGCTTTAAACTGTATAAAATCTTTACTGTTTTCTTCTAAATAAGCAACCAGTTCATCATGAGAATTTTTTCGTGCAAAACTGTCCGGATCTTCTCCGTCAGGAAAAGCACAAACTCTTACATTCATTCCTTCTTCCAAAATCAAATCGATTCCACGAACAGAAGCCCGTAATCCCGCGGCATCCCCATCAAAAAGAACGGTTATATTTCGCGTTAATCGATTTACCAGACGAATCTGATCGGGTGTTAAAGCTGTTCCCGATGAAGCCACAACATTCTCAATTCCAGCCTGATGAAACTGAATTACATCAGTATAACCTTCAACCAAATAACAGTTATTTTGTTTCGCAATCGCTTGTTTCGCCTGAAAAATTCCATAAAGCACTTTACTTTTATGGTAAATATCACTTTCAGGTGAGTTTAAGTATTTTGCGGCTTTTTTATCATTCGTTAAAATACGCCCTCCAAACCCCAAAACACGTCCGGACATACTTTCAATAGGAAACATAACACGTCCCTTGAATCGGTCAAACGGACGATCTTCTCTTGCGATTGTCAAACCGGTACTTTCCAGAAATTCCAGTTTGTATCCTTTACCCAAAGCTTCTTTAGTAAGAGCATCCCAGGTTTCCGGCGAATATCCTAAACTAAATTTTTTGATAGTTTCATTGGTAAAACCTCTTTCCTTAAAATAAGAAAGCCCAATCGCCTTACCTTCTTCTGAATTCAGAAGTGTTTTATGAAAATATTCTTTGGCAAATTCCGAAACGAGATACATACTTTCGCGAACATCGGTCATCGCTTTTTCAGCATCTGTCTGCTCCGTTTCTTCAATCTCTATATTATACTTTCTCGCCAGGTATCGAATCGCTTCCGGATAGGTGAACTGCGAATGTTCCATCAGGAATTTGACTGAATTCCCTCCCTTTCCGGTACTAAAATCTTTCCAGATTCCTTTTGCAGGTGACACCATGAACGACGGAGAGCGCTCATCTGAGAATGGACTTAAGCCTTTGAAGTTACTTCCGGCTCGTTTTAAATTGACAAAATCACCAATAACCTCCTCTACACGAGCAGTTTCAAAAACAGAATCAATTGTACTTTGTGAAATCAAAACGTAAAATATTTAGAAAATTTGAAGTGTGTAAAAGTACACAAATCCCCCATGAAATTGGGCAATTTTAAGCAAAAAAAAGCGCCTCTTTCGAAGCGCTCTTCTCACTAACTAATCAATTGTATTCTTAATTAAAATCAAATCTTAATCCCAATGAAATATTATTTTCTTTTACAGTATTATTCCTAAACAATGGGTTTAAATCGTATTTCAAATACAAACTCATTTCTTTGTATCCAATATAAGAACTCAATCCGTAAATGAAATTATTTACATTATAATCTCCTTTTATAGTGGTTTTATAATCTAAATCGTCCTGATCATATTTTAGAATTTGTTTAGATTTTACATTGACCCCAGCGTAACCCCCAATTCCAAAGCGAAAACTATCATGTGTTCTAAAATACGTTTTTCCGTTACTCACTTTTGGTCTTGAAAAGTCAAACTCTAAATGAATTGGCACTGCGATGTACACATTTCTAAAACGGGATTCATCTAAATGAATCGCATTGGTTTGCAATTCTGTCTGGTTTCCATTGACTACAAAATATTTATTATCTCTTGGACGAATATTATTATACATTAAAGACAATCCGTATTTAGCATGTAATAAATTATCGTTTTTCATTAACCTGGTATTATAGGTAAATCCCCATTCGTAAAAATGCGATCCTGTAAACCTATATTTAGAATCCTGCAATTTACCATCAACCATCATATTATTCAAACCTGCTGCAAATACAAACTGCGATGTCGTTCTTCTTTCTCCGCGTACAGAATCTTTTCTTTTTTTATTATTGTCCTTCCATTCTATATCATTCCAATGAACAATCAAAGCACGTCCACTTTTATAACTCCCTTCCTTGATTTTTCCGTCCACTTTTTGCTGTACTAAATCATTTAACTCATTTTGCGCCAGTGTTACTTTTTCTTCGATAATAACCGCTCTGGCTTCTGCTAATTCCTTTTTACGCTTGTCTGCTTGTTCCTGAGTGATTTTTCCTTCAGACAACTGAACGTTAATTGCTTCAATTTCTTCTTTCAAAGCTTCTTTTTCCTCTTTCGTAACTTTCTCTATCTTGTTGGCAATTTTTCTCGCTTTTGACTCAAAAGTCTCCTGTCCAACTGCTTTACTTACAAATAAGAAGACTAAAATAACGAGGTGAATGGTAAAATTTTTCATGATTGTTTTCTTTTAAAATTGATTGTTGATTGATGTTTTTTTCTAATTGTAAAATGTGAGATGTCAGATCTGAATAGCAAACAATTATTTTCTAATTCTCAATTTTTAATTGGATTAAAAATTGGCAATAATAGCCTGCCCGACAACTATCGGAATTATTTTTTTTTGATCTTTAATTTTTGATTTTCTCCAACAGCACGTTCCGGATTGGAGTTGAAAACTTTATTCCTGCTGATTTCGATTGGCCAAAGCCACTTTTACCGTTTGGTAATTCTTATTGACTTTTGTAATTACCTTTTCGCGAAACGACAGCTCTAATTCACCATCGACCTGTTGAAGCAAATCATTGGCATTAATTTTTACTTTTGATTTTGGCTTGACAGCATTCTCAGCGACGATTACTTTTTCAGCTGTTCCCAGCAACTGATCTACCGTTTCTTTTTCAGGGTTTTTAGCCATTAAAGGCTGTGGATTGATTGATTGTTTTTCAGGATTGTTTTTGATGATGATTGAAGACTCCGCTATTGCATTGGATTTATTTGCAATGATTTTATTCGATTTTGATTCCTGATGCTCTTCTTGTTGAACTGACTTTTTAATTGTTTTTTCTTCTGAAACTGCTACTCCTTCTTCAACAGCTATATTGGTATCTAAAGCTGGCTGTACAACCGAATCTTTCTGCCCATTTTCTTCAATGACAATTGCATCTTTTGGCGTTTGGTTTACATTTTTATTCTGATTAAAGAAGAAGGTTCCAACCAGTAAAAACCCAGCCAAACTTGCCGCAACATACATCCATTTCTTTTTTCCAGTTTGTCGTGAACGAAGGTCAATCGTTGTTTTCTTGTCCTCAGCAACACTCAGCATCGCATCCAATCGATCCCAGGCTTTGTCGCTAGGTTCTATTTTACGCTGATTTAGTTTTTCACGGAAATCCTTTTCAAAATTATTCGGTTCCATTATCTTGTCTTTTTAAAATTGTAATTTGTGTTTGCAGCATTTTTCTGGCGTGCGATAATTGCGATTTCGATGTTCCCTCATTAATCCCTAACATCTTGGCAATCTCATTGTGTTTGTATCCTTCTATGGCATATAAATTAAAAACCATTTTATAACCGTCCGGCAAAGCATCAATTAAAAACTGAATCTGATCGATCGAAAACTGACTGTCAATTGCATTGAAACTCTCTTCGACATAAATTTCTTCTTCGCTAAATTTTACTTTTTTCTGAACTCTCAAATAAGAGATACATTCATTCACCATAATTCGCCTGACCCAACCTTCAAAACTTCCTTTGTGCTCAAATCTGCTTAAATTGGTAAACACTTTCATAAAGGCGGTTATCATCACATCTTCGGCCAATTGAATGTCTTTTATATACTGTCGACAAACACTTAACATTTTTGAAGAAAACCGACTGTAAATTTGCTGTTGTGCCTGTCGATTATTATCGACTGCCAACTTTATAATTTCAGTTTCTTCCTGATGTAGGTGAATAATTTTCATTAATAAGCATTTGGTTTTGGTTTAGTAACAGACTTCTATTAGCATAGACGCATAACGCTTTGAAATGGTTGCATGAGGGTTGAAAAAAAATAAAAATTAAATCCCAAATTCCAAAACTCAGAACTACATACCTGATTTACAACAAAGTAAATCAATTATCTAATTAACAAATTTCCTAATTATCTAATTTAAAAAAACTATTTTTTTCTTTCAATAACGTAGTTTACCATTAAAACAAGAGCATCTTTAAACTCAGAATCCGAAAAATTCGCTAATAAGGAAAGTGCTTCCTGTTGAAATTGCACCATTTTTTGTTCGGCATAAGCCAAACCATTATTATTTTTTACAAAAGCAATAACCTCTTTGACGCGTTTTTTGTCTTTATTGTGGTTTTTGATGGAGTTTATCAACCACTTTTTTTCTTGCGGGGTACAAGTATTTAAAACATGAATTAAAGGCAAAGTCATTTTTTGCTCTTTAATATCGATTCCGGTTGGCTTCCCAATGGCTTCTTCGCTATAATCAAATAAATCATCCTTGATTTGAAAAGCCATTCCGATAAGCTCACCAAATTTTCTCATGTTTTCGACCTGAGCATCATCTTCAATTACCGATTTTGCACCAAGTGCACAACAGGCCGCAATAAGTGTTGCTGTTTTCTTTCGGATGATTTCGTAATAAACCTCTTCGGTAATATCGAGCCTTCTGGCTTTTTCGATCTGAAGTAATTCGCCTTCACTCATTTCGCGAACGGCTACAGAAATGATTCTCAGTAAATCAAAATCACCATTGTCTATAGAGAGTAAAAGTCCTTTGGATAGTAAATAATCTCCAACCAAAACGGCTATTTTATTTTTCCAAAGTGCATTGATCGAGAAAAATCCACGGCGACGGTTACTATCGTCTACGACATCATCGTGTACTAAAGTGGCTGTATGAATAAGTTCGATTACAGAAGCGCCACGATACGTTCTCTCGTTTACAACACCTTCAGAAACCATCTTAGCGGTTAAAAAAACAAACATCGGACGCATTTGTTTTCCTTTTCGGTTTACTATGTAATAAGTGATACGATTCAATAAAGCCACCTTTGAGGTCATCGATTCATGGAACTTTTTTTCAAAAAGTTCCATCTCGTTAAAGATGGGCTGTTTTATTTGAGAAGTAATATTCATTTCGATCCCAAATATACTATTTTAAATAAAAAAACCCCGTGTATTTTACATTAGTATATCAATAATTTATACACTAATGTAAAAAACCGGGTCAAGAACATTCTATTAAGTCTGATTTGAATTCAGGATTGAAAAAGATATTGGCAAAAAACCGATTGTACTATTTATTTGCCGGACACAACAGCATCTATCCTTCTTTGTTTGCCAATTGTCCACAAGCAGCATCGATATCTTTTCCGCGGCTACGACGCACTTTTACTACTACGCCAATATTTTCTAATGCTTTTATATAAGCCAGAATAGATTCTTCTGAAGCTTGCTGAAACTCACCGTCATCAATTGGATTGTATTCAATCAAATTAACTTTACACGGAACATATTTGCAAAACTTTACCAAAGCATCAATCGACGCTTTGTCATCATTGATTCCTTTCCAGACTACATATTCGTAAGAAATCTTATTCTTGGTTTTTCTGTACCAGTATTCTAAGGATTCCCTTAAATCCGCCAATGGGAAGTTTTTACTGAAAGGCATGATTCGTGCACGAACTTCATCGATAGCGGAATGCAGTGATACTGCCAATTTGAATTTCACATCATCATCGGCCATTTTTTTAATCATCTTAGGAATTCCCGAAGTCGAAACCATTATACGTTTTGGTGACATTCCTAAACCTTCAGGTGATGTAATCATGTCGATGGCTTTGATTACATTGTTGTAATTCATCAAAGGCTCTCCCATTCCCATAAAAACGATATTCGAAAGCGGGTGATTGTGATACAAACGACTTTCTTTATCTATGGCAATAACCTGATCATAGATTTCTCCCGGTTCCAGATTTCGCATTCTTTTTAAACGTGAAGTAGCACAAAAATTACAATCTAAACTACATCCTACCTGACTTGAAACACAGGCCGTTGTCCTTGTTTCTGTTGGAATCAAAACTGATTCTACCACTAAACCATCGTGTAAACGAACAGCATTTTTTACTGTTCCGTCGCTACTACGCTGCATGGTATCAACCTTAATATGGTTGATTACAAAATTATCTTCCAGCATAGAACGAGTTGTTTTGGCAACATTGGTCATGTCATCAAAACTGTGTGCTCCTTTGCTCCACAACCATTCATAGACCTGATTTCCACGAAAAGCTTTGTCATTATTAGCGACAAAAAAATCGCGTAACTGATCTTTTGATAAGGCTCGTATGTCTTTTTTCTCAATTTGCATGCTGCAAAGTTAATCACTTTTGTCCTTTTTTTTGATTTTTAGAGTCATTCTTGTTTAAAAATCAATAAAACGAAAATGTCTTTTTAAAAGATTTTTTTATAAACCACTTTTCAGGAAGTACATTTTTCCTTTCTATTATAAGCTTTAAATAAAATCCTAACCATGATTTTTATCAGTTCTTATGCTATTCGTTCGTGATACATTTGACATAAGAAAAAGACGGCAACTCACTAACAAAACCCGACTTAGTTAGAAACTGATCTTAAATTTAACTAAATAAATACCACATACAGATGAAAACGATTCAATCAATTTTATTAGCAGTAGTAACCATGTTAACTTTACAAGCAAATTCTCAAAAGAAATACACCCTATCCAAATCAACTTTTGAAGTTGCGGGAACGTCCAACATACACGATTGGGTAATGAAATCATCAGAAGCATCTGGCAACGCTTACTTAAGCGTTGCAGATTCAAAAATAACCGATATTAAAAACCTAACCGTAACCTTATTAGCCGAAAGTATAAAAAGCAGCAAAGGCAGTATGGATGATGTTGCTTATAAATCTCTGGATACAAAAACATACAAAACCATTAAGTATGTTCTAAAATCTGCCGAGAAAGTAAACGAAACAACCTGGATGCTTACCGGAACCTATACCATCGCAGGTGTCAGCAAGGACTATAAAACCCAGATAAGGGTAACAGCTTACAATAATGATACTTTTACACTGCAAGGTTCTAACCGAATGACTTTTGGTGATTTTGAAATGGCTCCTCCTTCAGCAGCACTTGGAGTTGTTAGAGCCGGCAAAGAATTAACCGTACTTTTCAATATTACCTTAACTGATTATGTAAAAAATGAAAATGTTTTAGTGATTAAATAACAATTAAAGGCCACCAATTAGAATTAAAGAACAACAATGTAATCTTCTCTTCTAAAAGTGAATTTTCAAAAAAAAACAGCGCAACTTTTCAAACCATAAATTTTTGGCACGAGAATTGTCTTGCACTCAAAAGGAAAGTAATCTTACAAAGAGCTCAATTATTTTAAAATGTGTATCTTTATTTTTCAGCTTTATAACCTTTAAATTTTATCAATCTAAAAAAATCAATTCATTATGAAAAAACAAATCTTAAGTCTGGCTGTTATCGCTCTATTAGCATTCGGTGTTCAATCTTGCGAAAAGAAAGAACCAAAACCTGCAGAAGAAGAACTAACTCTTGGCAACAAGGTTGACTCTTTAACAACAGATATTGAAGAAGTAAAAGACAGTGCTGTAAGCAAAACAGAAAATGCTGCCGAAGACGTAAAAGATGCTACAAAAAAAGCAGCTGAAGATGTAAAAGACGCGACTAAAAAAGGCGCTGAAAAAGTAGAAAATGCAGCCAAAGCAGCTAAAGACGGAACTGTTAAAACTGCCAAAGAAGTTAAAGACGCTTTGAAAAAATAGTCTCTTCTGATTCTAAAACGGAAACCATTCGCTAACAACGAATGGTTTTTTTATACCCAAAAGCGAGCCAATATTTTTTGTATTTTTACACTCAAATTTAGAAGATACTACAAGATGCATTTTATTTCACAAGACCTCGAAGATTATATCGAACAACATTCTGAGAACGAACCGGAATTATTAGCAAAACTCAACAAAGAAACGTACCAAAAAATACTTTTACCGAGGATGCTTAGCGGACATTTTCAAGGGCGTGTTCTAAGCATGTTATCCAAATTGATTCGTCCTGTAAACATTCTTGAAATTGGCACTTATACCGGCTATGCCGCTTTGTGTCTATGCGAAGGAATGCAGGAAAACGGACAACTTCATACTATTGATATCAAAGAGGAATTAATTGATTTTCAACGCAAATACTTTGATGCATCGCCCTGGGGAAAACAAATTTTCCAGCATTTAGGCGAAGCTATTACGATAATTCCAACCCTGGATGTTAAGTTTGATCTAGTTTTCATTGATGCCGATAAAGAAAACTACCTGAATTACTGGAAAATGATTGTTCCAAAAATGAACAAAGGCGGCATTATTTTATCTGATAATGTTTTGTGGAGCGGAAAAATACTGGAACCGGTTCATCCTAATGACGTTAGCACCAAAGTTCTTTTAGAGTACAATTTACTCTTGAAAAATGACCCGAGAGTAGAAACAGTTTTATTACCTATTCGAGATGGGTTGACGGTTAGCAGAGTGCTTTAGGAGAGGTTCTGAGGTACTAAGGTACTGAGGTACTAAAGTACTGACACGCTAAGCTTTCTTTTCTGGATGATTGAATTACTTGTCTTCAGCTTTAGCTGAAGGATAGAATAGGATTGCAAAAAGGCTTTAGCCGAATTAAAGTGCGAGATAATTTGGCTAAAGCCTTTTTGTATTTCTTAAAATATATTTCTCCAGCTAAAGCTGGAGACAATTCAACAAAAACTTAGAACCTTAAATTCTATTTTATCTCCAGCTAAAGCTGGAGACAATTCAACAATGATTTTTAAATATGAATTACAGCACCAAAATAAACTCTCAAGGTTTTGCAATCATAAACAATGTTTACGATGAAACTGAAATTGAAAAATTAATTTCATTAATTGAAAATGTGACCGGAAATGATTTTGATAATGCAACTTTTAGAAAGTCTCAGGATTTATTTGCCATTAGACAATTTCACAAAGAAGTTCCAGAAACTTTAGACTTTATTTTTAATGAAAATCTAAAAAACATTATCAAATATAATTTTGGAAGCGGGTATTTCATAACCAAATCAATTTATTTTGACAAGCCCGAAAAATCAAACTGGTTTGTGGCCTACCATCAGGATTTAACTATTTCAGTTGACCAGAAAATTGAAGTTAAAAATTTCGAAAATTGGACTGTGAAACAAAATCAATTTGCCGTTCAGCCTCCTAAAGAAGTTTTAGAAAAAAATTTCACCATAAGAATTCATCTGGATAAAACAACAAAAGAAAATGGCGCTTTAAAAGTGATAAACAATTCACATTCTAAAGGAATTTTCAGAGTTGAAAACATGGATTTTGCAAATGAAAATGAAACCATTTGTGAAGTTGAACAAGGCGGTATTATGATAATGAAGCCTTTATTGTTTCACGCTTCCAATAAGACTACAAATAACGAGAGAAGAAGAGTTATTCATATTGAATTTAGCAATCAACAGCTTCCTTCCGGATTAGAGTGGAGTGAAAAAACAATTTTTCAAAATAATTAAAACCCGAGAGTCGAAACGGTTTTATTACCAATTCGTGATGGATTGACAATTAGCAGAGTGCTTTAGGAGAGGGGCTAAGGTTCTGAGGTGCTAAGATACTAAGGTACTGAGGCGCTAAGTTTTTTTTTCTGACTGATTTAATTGCTTTCAGCTTTAGCTGAAGGATAAAATAGGATTAAAAAAAGGCTTCAGCCGAATTAAATGCAGTTTAATTCGGCTGAAGCCTTTTTTATTTTTTAATATATATTTCTCCAGCTAAAGCTGGAGACAAATCAACAAAAAAACTTAGATCCTTAGCACCTTAGCTCCTCAGAACCTTCAAAAAAAATCTACCCCGGAAAATATTGTGGTTTCAACCTACGGTATACCAAATAAAGTAACGATCCGAAAAGTGCTCCTGCGAAATAACCAGTCAGAATGTCTCCCGGATAGTGCAATCCCAGATAAATTCGGCTGTAAGCAAAAATCAAGGGCCATAGAAAAATGAATCCCAAATACTTAATACGTCCTCGTAAAACGAAATATAAAAAAGTAGCTACCGCCATTGTATTGGCTGCATGACCAGAGAAAAAACTAAATGATTTTCGACTTTGTACCACACGAATAATGGTGTTGATGTCAGGATTGTTACATGGTCGCAATCGCTGAACAGTGTACTTTACCAAATTGGTAACCTGATCTGTAAACGTAATCAGAACAGCTATAAAAAGCAATAAATATAAGGTTTGTTTACCTCCCAACTTTTTAAAAATCAAATAAAAGAACAATAGAAAAAGAGGAGTCCAATTCAATTGACTTGTAATAATCAGCCAAAATTTGTCGTACGTTTCAGAACCTAAACCGTTAAGATACACCAATAGTTCGGTGTCTATTTTTTGTATTTTTTCGAGCATATTACCTTTGGCGTTTTACAGGTCCTGAGATTAAATCAATATCTTCTTTTACTTTGTCTATTTCTGTAGTAGTGTCTCCTAATAAATTAGCAGAATCCCCCATCAAATTACTCTTGGCATCATTAATCTGTGCATTAATGTTTCCTGTTATATCTGTAAGTGATCTTGAATCAAGACCGTTAGCCTCAGCCCCCTTTTGAATTTCGCTTTTAATATCGTTAGTTGCATTTTTTAATTGCGCCATCGCTTTACCCATTGTACGGGCGATTTCCGGCACTTTATCTGAACCAAAAAGCATTAGTACTATAAACAGTATAAAAACTAATTCTCCTCCTCCTATACCAAACATATCTTTTATTTTTGTGTGTCACAAAGATATTAAATTTTGCAACGGACCGTTTTAAAATTTACTTAAAAAAAAAGACTCTTTTCAGAGTCTTTTTAAACTTATTATTAATCAAATTTTGATTTTTCTTCTATTTTCGGCCAGCTATTGTTGGTTACATCAATATCGGCAGTCATTAATTTTGGATCTATTTGAATGCTTTTGATTGCTTTTTCAGTGGCATAAACTTTCTTAGCGGTATCATTATTCTTTCTCCAGATTTGAGCCGGATACTGGAAATTTTCTTTTGTACCGTCTTCATAAGTAATCTCAACCAAAATTGGCATGATCATTCCTCCCGGTTTGTTAAACTCTACCTCATAGAAATATTTAGGCGATTTCAAGCTTGCTTTTTCCTCTGCTGTAAAAGTCTGACTAACGTAATCTGACAATAGTTTTACGTCTTGTACTTTTAAAGCTTTTTTACTAGAAGCATTTACTTCAGCATTATCACCTGCAACTAAATATACAAAAGGCCCTTTATCGAATCCAAAACGTCCTTTTCTAACTTTAATATCTTTGATATCTGCTGTTGGCGTTTCAGAAACATAATATTGTTTTACTTCTTTAATTCCGATATCTACAAAATCTGTCGAATAAAACCATCCTCTGAAAAACCAGTCTAAATCAACTGCCGAAGCATCTTCCATAGTTCTGAAGAAATCCTCAGGGGTTGGATGCTTAAATTTCCATCTGTTAGCGTATGTTTTAAAAGCATAGTCAAACAATTCTCTTCCCATTACAACTTCTCTTAAAATATTAAGACCTGTTGCCGGTTTTCCGTAAGCATTATTTCCAAATTGGTGAATGGTTTCAGAGTTAGACATAATAGGCTCTAAAAATTTCTGATCTCCACTCATGTAAGGAACAATATTCTTTGCAGGGCCACGTCTTGAAGGAAAACTTGGATCACGTTCCTGTTCTGCCATATATTGCAAAAAGGAGTTCAATCCTTCGTCCATCCAGCTCCATTGACGCTCATCTGAGTTTACAATCATTGGAAAAAAAGTGTGCCCCACTTCGTGAATTACAACACCAATCATTCCGTTTTTAACTTCTTTGCTTGTTACTCCATTTTCATCCGGACGACCATAATTCCAGCAAATCATTGGATATTCCATCCCCTGATCTTCTGCTGAAACAGATACTGCTTTTGGATAAGGATAATCAAAAGTGTGCGCCGAATAACTTTTTAGAGTGTGTGCTACAACCATTGTAGAGGTTTCTCCCCATAAAGGATTCGCTTCTTTTGGATAAACAGACTCCGCCATAACGACTCTGTTTCCTATTTTTACAGCCATCGCATCGTAAATAAATTTTCTTGAAGAAGCAATTCCGAAATCACGTACATTTTTTGCACTAAATCTCCATGTTTTTTTCTTTTCCGAAAAACCTTTTTCTGCTGCCTCAGCCTCAGCTTGTGTTACAATTACAACCGGTTTGTCAAATGATTTCTGAGCCAGTTCGTAACGTTTTACCTGTTCTGGTGTGAAAACTTCGGCTCTGTTTGTCAATTCGCCTGTTGCATCAATAATATGATCTGCAGGAACTGTAATGTTTACATCAAAATTACCGAAAGGCAGTGCAAATTCTCCGCTTCCCCAGAACTGCATATTCTGCCAGCCTTCAACATCATTGTAAACGGCCATTCTTGGATAAAACTGAGCAATTACATATAATTTATTTCCGTCTTTGTCAAATGACTCGTAACCGGAGCGTCCGCCACCTTCTTTTCTATAGTTATTAACGTTGTACCACCATTTGATCGCCAGGGAAATTTTCTCTCCCGGTTTTAGCGGGGTTGCCAGATTAATACGCATCATCGTTTCATTGATGGTATAAGACATTGGGTTTCCTTTTGCGTCTTTTACCTGCTCTATATTAAAACCACGCTCTAAGTCTTTTTTCAAATATTTACTTGAAAATCCATCCAGAGGTAAAACAGGATTGATTTTTTCACTTTCCGCCAAAGAGGTCTGACCGTTTGCTTTGGCCTGATTTTGATCTAACTGTATCCACAAATACTCCAAAACATCAGGAGAATTATTAGAATATGTTATTACTTCAGAACCATCTATTCTTGATTTTTTATCGTCTAATTCAATATCAATTTTATAGTCTGCCTGCTGTTGGTAATATGCAGGACCCGGTGCTCCCGAAGCGGTACGAAACATATTTGGAGTAGCTAACAGATCGTACATCTGGCTGAATTTGTTTGTGTCGTACTTCCCTTGTTGCTTTGGAGCAACTGTTTTCTCCTGAGCGATAAGTATCGCAGGAAAAATCAACAATAATGAAAGTTTTTTCATAAAATTTTAATGGTAATTTTGTCAGGGTGTGAAAATAACAATTTAAAATAATAATTTTATATATTATTTAGTACTTTAACAATTCTTTCCTTGAAGATTCCGTAAACAGAACACTTTTCTTACTACCAAATGCCGTAATGTGCGTAATGTTTTGTTGTTCAGCATTCCAATCCACTAAAATCGTGTTCAAAATCTCAATGGTTTTAAATTTATCAATGTCTTTTATTCGGGAATAACACACCAAAACATCGCTAGCCTCTACTTCTTTAGATAAAAAAGTAATGGGCTTTGACTGACCGTTTATTTTAATGCTAAAGTTTTCCGAAAGGTACTTTTTTAACAACTCAACATCTGCTTCGGTTTCTTTATCAGTTCCTACGAATGTTTTCTTATGGTATTTTTTCTCCATACCATTATTCAGGTCGTCAATAAAAATACGGGAAGTAATCTGAATCATCTTTTTTTCAGCCGCATAGTTGACCTGAAAAACGCCCACATAAAACTTATGAAATGCAAAAGCAGTGAGCGATAAAAACAATATCCCAAGTAAAGGATAGATTACTTTATTTTTCATTACTGAGAAACTTTCACTTTTTTAAATTCCTTATTTTTATTAACTAAGAAATCGATCAATTCAAATTTTTGGTCTGGGTCAAGATGTTTTCTTGATTCCGGATCATTAGAGCAATACATTAAAAACAACTCAATCTCATCTTCTTCTAACCCTAAGGTACCTGTAAAGAAATTTGGTTTAAAATTGGATCTTGAATATTCAATAAAAGCCATATCAGTTATAACTTCCTCTTTGACTTCATCATTTTTAGAAAGCAGCTTTTTAACATCTTTAAAAATTCTAACGAAGTCCATTCCGTACTTAATCGTCTGATCAGAGTACATTGCAATATTTTTAGCGGTAGACTGTTTATCATCCTCAAATTGCATATCAACATATTTCTGAGATCCTCCGCCCAGCGATTTCACTTTAAGATCTTTATGCACCAAAACTTCTTTCAGCTCATTGCTTATGAGGTTTAAAGGCACCGAAAGCAAAATTTCAGCACAGTCTTTCTCCGTCAGTACAATTTTTTTAGATTGAAATGCCAATCCTGTAAACAACAAGGTGTCTTTAGGTCTTGCCATAATATCAAACAATCCGCCTGAACCAATAAATGTTCTGACATTGGCATTTACATTCATCACATAACCACTTTCAATGGCGAGAGACTTATTCGTAACTTGTCCGTGTAACGGTTTTCTTGAATTTTGTCCCAGTGCAATTTGACAAACCAGGCTTATAAGTAATACAGTTAGGCTATTTTTCATTTTCGAGAATTATTAGATATTTTCGGGCTAGATCGGTTAATAAAAACATACTCATTGTTTTGTTTTTAGTATCCAAAGATACGGCAAATTCAGCATCATCGACACAATATAATTGAAATCCTTTAATATCTGCCACAGGGATTCTCAATCGGTCTGTATAATAATTTTCATCAAAAAGGTATTCCATTTTCCTAAAAAGCATCTCCTTCTTTTCTACATTAACCTCTTTTTTAAGCATCGCAGTTCGTCCGGAAATCTTATTTAATAATTTGTCTACTGAAGTAGAAGTTGCGGTATAAACTTTTCGTTCTGCAGCTGTATATTTTTTTTGCCCGTATGGAATTATCCCTAAATTCTCAGCCGTAATATTAGCATTCTCGTTCACAACTACTTCTTTAAGCTCTACTTCTTTGGCTGTCATTTTAATTTGAAGCGAACCTGAATTCATATCTTCTGCAGTAATTCTCTTTTTATAACCTTCCAAATTTACCGCCGAAAACACCAAAACATCTCCTTCTTTTACCACAATCGAAAACAGACCATTTGCATCTGAAACCGACGTTACCTGAGTCGCATTATTGATAATATTTACTGCGTCAACCGAAGTAGACTGCTCGAAAATCTGTCCAAAAATTTCTTTCGAAGTTTTATTTTGCGTAAAACCCAACTGAACAAACAGCAACAGGGCAATGTATATGATTTTATTTATTTTCACTTGCAATTATCTCTTTATACTTAACAGCCAATTCTCCCAATAAAAACTCCGTCGAAGTTTTGTTTTTAGAGTTCAGAATCACCGTGAATTTATCATTATCTACTGCATAATATTCGAATCCTTTTACATATTCCAGAGGAATTTTCAATCTGTCAACAAAATGCTCGAGCGTAAACATCCTCTCTAAAAGCTTCATAAAAGCTTCTTTTTTCTCTACCACTGCTTCTTTTTTAAGCATGGCGGTACGTCCCGAAAAAAAATTCAATAAAGGATCAGCAGAAACAGAGGCTCCCACCATACCTCCTGCGCTTGCCGACGCATTTAAATCGGTAGCAGTACGTAATTTTCGTTCGGCTGCCGTATATGACTTTTGCCCCGCAGGAATAATTCCCAAAGAAACAGCATTCACATTACTGTAATTTTTCACGATTACTTCCTGCAACTGATGCATTATCATATTGAGTTTCACCGTAAAGTTGATATCCGAAAAATTTTCCGCTGTTAACAACACTCTGCATTCCTTAAATTGTATGGAAGAAAAAACAAGTTCATCACCCGCTTTGGCAACAATCGAGAATGCACCTTCAACATCTGTTGTTGTCATTACCTCTGTCTGAGCATTGATTACATAAACACCTTCCAGATCAGTAGCATTCGAAGCTATTCGTCCGTTTAAAACAGCCTTGCCCTGAGCCTGTAACCAACCGGTTTGCCCTAAAACAATAACCAAAAAACAGATAACCTTATGCATTGATGACAATTTTTTAGTGTTTCTCTTAAAGCTGTAAAAATATCTTAATGTTCTCCAAATTTAATACTAAGGAGTTGGTAAAAATATGTTAATTAAACTCAATAAAGAGGCCACAAAAAGAGAGTTTTTAATATCTTTAACCGGTTCAACCTGAGTTAAAATTATATGAAAAGCATTATCATTGCCAGCACTTCCACTCTTCACGAAGGCAGTTATTTAGAGTATTTACTCCCTACTTTACAATCTCATTTTAAAAACTGCAATAGTATTTTATTCATTCCATTTGCAAGACCCGGAGGCATCTCGCACGACGATTATACCGCAAAAGTTTCACAGGCTTTTGCCTCAATCAACATTTCTGTTAAAGGAATCCATGAATTTGAAAGCGCGGAAGATGCCCTGAAAAATGCAGAAGGAATATTTACCGGAGGAGGAAACACTTTTTTACTAGTTACACAATTGTATAAACACAATATCATGCAGCTTCTTGCCGAAACTGCAAAAAACGGAACACCTTATTTAGGTACAAGTGCCGGAAGTAATATTTGCGGATTATCCATGCAAACCACTAATGACATGCCTATCATTTATCCGCCAAGTTTTCAAACCCTGGGCTTAATCCCTTTTAATCTAAATCCACATTACTTAGACCCGGATCTACAATCGAAACACATGGGAGAAACAAGAGAAACACGAATTAAAGAGTTTCATGCATTTAATGCAATTCCGGTTTTAGGCTTACGAGAAGGTAGCTGGCTGGAAGTAAAAGGCGATAAAATTACCTTAAAAGGAAACCTGCAGGCTCGTTTGTTTCTGCAAAACGAAGCTCCAACAGAATTAGAAACAGAAAGCGATTTAAGCAATCTAAAGTAAAAATTCAACATTTATAAATTCCACTCTTTTTAAATTCCAAATTCCATTTTTTTGATCAATTAGATATGAAAGATTTGGGATTTGGATTTTTTTTCTCCTTTTTAATCTGATTAAAAAGAACGCAGATAACGCGGATTCGCCAAGCGAAAACGCTGATAAAAACGGATTTCTCAAAAGAATACAAGTTGCTATCAAACGAATAACATAAAAAATCCGCACTGATCCGCGTTTTCGTGAAACGAATCCATATAATCCGCGTAGTGTTTTTTTTTCAACCATGAAGAACACAAGAAATCTTTCAGATCTCACACCTCTAATGTTAAATCTTATAAAATTAGAAACAGATAGTGATTTAAGCCATCTGAAATAAAAATACAAGCTTTTTAAATTCCAAATTCCATTTTTAATCAAAAGTGGAATTTGGTTTTTTTTGCATTTACCCGAAAGACACAAACAAAAAACCGACTTCTTTACCACACCTGAAGACAAACCAGGCTTCATAAACAACATCGACACCTTAGTTGTAAAACCTAAATCTTACCACTTTTGTCCTTTTATCAACCACTTATTACATCATTCGTCCAATTATTACAAGTGACCAATACCATTTACTCCCTTGAATTACATTTGCTCCCGATTACAAGAAGATGGAGATTTTTAAATCAACATTCAATTTACAACCTAATATTACCTGGTAGAGTTGCACTACCCAAAAAACAAGGTGTATTTCGAAAAACCAAAGAGTAGAATAAAATTAATTTTTAAACAAAATGAATTACGTAGTAGAAACTTTAAAAAAGTATGTAAGCATTAAAGGCAGAGCAAGAAGAAAAGAATATTGGTATTTTATATTATTTTACGTTATTGTGTCATTTATTCTCAGCTTTATCTCCGGATTAACCGGATTAACAATCTTGCAATTTCTAACATTAATACTTTTACCACCGGCAATAACAGTAGGAGGAAGAAGAATGCAGGATGTTGGAAAACCTTGGTGGTATTCGTTTATCCCAATTTACGGTTTTATTCTTGCGATTAAAGAAGGAGACAAAAGTACAAATGAATATGGCCCAGATCCTAAAAAATCATAACACATACAAGCACTATATTTGCTTTTCAATTTAAGCCATAAACAAAAAATCCTCAAACAAAATGTTTGAGGATTTTTAAAGAGCGAAAGACGAGGCTCGAACTCGCGACAACCAGCTTGGAAGGCTGGAGCTCTACCAACTGAGCTACTTTCGCATTAACAGGGTGCAAATATAAATAATTTTAAGTTATTAAAAAAAAATAAAATTCAAAAATTATTTAGCTTTGTTAAAAAAACCGAAACGATTAAATCTCGGTTTTTTTAGAGCGAAAGACGAGGCTCGAACTCGCGACAACCAGCTTGGAAGGCTGGAGCTCTACCAACTGAGCTACTTTCGCATTACTGTGGTGCAAATATAGAACATAAGTTCAGTTAAAAGCAAGCTTTTCGGCAAAAAAAATCAATAAAAATTCACATTTTTCGATAACTTATTTAAAATTAAAAAGTTATAACCTCAATTATTTTCCCTTATTTTTGGGTAGTTCAGCCAAAATAGCCTCAAAAGAAACTTATATCGTCCTTCACTCCATTTTCAGAAAAGAAAAATCAGCCGAAAATCGTATCTTTGATAGAGAAATTAAAAAAATAGCCTGTCAACAGGACTCATTTCGTAACCTATTGGGGGTAATTAATGGAGAATTGATTGAACATCCAGGTTTGCGGGAAGTGAAAATTGTGAAATGTCATATGTGGGATGTGAAATGTCATATGTGGAGTTTGAAACTTGAAACTTGAAATTTGGAGTTTGGAATTTGGAGTTTGGGATTTGAAACGTGGAATTTAGAAACACTTCACTCAGGACATTATTTCGTAATGAAAATTTAATAAGAATTATTTCATTTTTTGAAAAAATCAAAGCTATATTTGCCGAAAAAATCAAATTCCGATTCAAGGATTATTTCAAAAAAGCCCTTATAGAAAAAGAATTTGAAAAGGCTTTCATCAAACATTGCAAAACCTACTGCAATGCCAACCAAGTCGATTTGATTTAATACCAAAACCGCTACTGTACATTTTACAAAAGAACGAAGCGTCATTCCCCAGACAATTCTGTTCGACTTGAAAAACACTGGCGAGATAATTTTATGTTTAAAAGAATATCAAATGAAGAATTTTTACTTCTTATTAGTAATATGCGTATTTATTGCCTGCAAAAAGGACACTCCTAAAATTATTCCTGTAGTAAAGAAAGCTACCCCAGCCATTATACTTACTGACGAAAGAAAGGTGACCATTGACACGGCTTTAATTGGTACTTTTAAAAGCGAAACGCTTAAACAGTTCTACAACTCATCCGAAAACTCTACAGTTTGGGGAAACTTAAAAAAAAGAACTTATGTGTTGTCGCAATTGTCAAATGCCGAACACTTAGGCCTAAATCCTGAGGATTATAAAGCTTCGAGGCTAAAAAAATTCGAAAGCAAAATCAGCTCACTAAGCGATGCTGATCTGGCAACGTATGATATTTTGCTTACTTATAATTTTGAAAAGTACCTCAACCACCTTTATAAAGGAAAACTTGATCCTAAAAAACTTTATACAGACTGGGACTTAGAAGAGAAAACATTTGATGTGAACAATGTCCTGATAAAAGCGTTCAATAAAAATAAACTGGACAGCATTGTCGACGGTATTCAGTCAAAGGCATCTCCTTACAAACAGCTATTAAAAGCATTGGAAATTATCGATACTTTTCCTGATGACGACGTTAAAACAATTGAATCAGTCAATAAAATTGTTTTAAACGATACCAATAATGCTTTGATCAACATCAAAAAAAGGCTTTTGTACTGGAAAGACATGACCGGAAAAGACAGCCTTACTTCAATTTACGATCAAAAAACTTTTGAATCGATTAAAAAGTTTCAGGAAAGACATGGCCTGGCTGCTGACGGAGTTATTGGAGTAGGAACCATAAACGCTTTAAACTTTTCGAAAGACAAAAGAAAAAAACAGATCATTGCTAACTTAGAACGCTGGAGATGGTATACTACTGATTTAGCCGAAAATTACTTTATTATCAACATTCCTGATTACAGTTTACATGTTGTCGAAAGCCAGGACACTACTTTGGTTCGTAATATTGTAGTAGGAACAAGTAAAAGAAAAACCCCAATTATCACTTCGAAATTAAAAACAGTAGTTTTTAACCCAACCTGGACGGTACCACCAACTATTTTAAAAGAAGATGTGGTTCCGGCAATGAAACGCAATCGGAATTATTTAGCCAATAAAAACATTACTATTTATGATACTTCCGGAAATGTAGTCCAGCCCAATGCCTGGAACGAAAATAAACCCGGAAATTACCGTTATGTTCAAAGTCCCGGTTACAACAATGCTTTGGGGTTGATGAAAATTTTATTTCCAAACAACCATAGTGTTTATCTGCATGACACCAACCACCGCAATAATTTCGGAAGAAGCAACCGTTCTTTAAGCTCGGGATGTGTTCGTGTAGAAAATCCGCTGGAACTGGCTGAGCATATTTTAGGGGATTCAACAAATTGGTCCAAAGACAAAATTGATACTATAATTGCCTCCAAGAAAACAACGAGTATCCGAATTACCAAAAAATACGCCTTATACCAATGGTACTGGACAGCATGGAGCAAAAAAAATCAGCTCATTTTCAGAGCTGACATTTATAATTTAGATTCAGATTTGTATGCTAAGCTAAGAAATTAACCTCTCTTCCATCGCGAAACTTCTGGATGGATGATAGATATACAAAAGCGATTTGTTTTTTATGATCTCGATGATTTCTTTAGTCATCTCCATTGGAATTGCCGGACATCCCTGACTTCTACCCAATCGTTTGTTATTTCTAATGAACGATTCCGAAACATAATCAGCACCGTGCATTACAACTCCACGTTCACGGGCATTGTCATTAACACCGTTTTCCAGTCCGTCTAAACGCAAAGAAGTGCCGTGTTTTCCCTGATATATTTCACCCGTTGCATAAAATCCTAAACTGCTTTTGAAAGATGAATTTGCATTTGAAAAATTAGATGCAAATTCTTCTCCGGTATTTCTACCATGAGCAACTAAGGAATTAAATAAAACAGTATTGGTTGCCAGATCGATTACCCACAAACGTTTTGTGTTTGAAGACAAACTAAAATCGATAAGTGTCAGGATATCTTTTTGAATTACACCTCTTTCTTTCAAGAGGTAAAACCCCTTTAGAGCCTCAGAAAAAGTTCTAAGTTCAGGAAGTGAAAAATGATTCGGATTTAAAGTATTATAGATACTTTCAATTTTAGAATCAACAGTAAGTGTTTTAACTTTAGCGATAGTTTTCACAGTCGCCTTTTTAACTTCGGTGGTATTATTTGAATCTTTACCAAAAGACAACAGTAAAAACACCAGTAACGGATAAATCTTGTAAATCATTGAATTTCTTTAGGTTAAACAAAGCTTGGGGTTTGGCAAAAGTATAAAAAAAATGTACCTGTCAAAATTTAAGACTATAAATCAGCCCTATTTTGTTGAAACTTTAACAAAATCAAAGTAATAAATTAGCATTTAGACCAAAAAACAAATATTTTTGTAGGAGGTTTACCCAATGATAAAAATAAACGCGCTTTTACGTACTTTTCTTGCAAAAAAGACAGAAAAATCATTTATTTCAATTAAAACTGTAACATTTTAAAAAAAATCGGGTCTATTAACAAAAGCCATTACATCCATTTTTCGATTCTTAAAACCGCATGAAAAAATTAGTTTTTATTAGCTTCCTTTTCTTTTCTTTTTGGGGTTATGCCCAAAAGAAAATCCTGCAAGCTCAATTGACTAAGGAAAATATTTTAATTGATGGAAAAATTGACGAACCGGCTTGGAAAAATGTTACACCCGCTTCAGATTTTGTAATGTACCAACCCGATAACGGTAAACCTATTCCGGACAATCAAAAGACTGAGGTTAGAGTTCTGTACAACAATGACGCGATTTATATTGCTGCACTGCTGTATGATGATCCCAATAAGGTTTTGAAGGAGATTTCACAGCGTGACAATTTCGGAACAGCCGATTTGTTTGGAGTCTTTATAAATGGTTTTAACGACGGTCAGCAAAATTTTCAGTTTTTTGTTTCAGCGGCTGATGTTCAGGGTGACTGTATCATGACAGATGCCAATGGCGAGGATTATTCATGGGATGCTGTATGGATCAGTAAAGCGGTGCTGAATGACAAAGGCTGGGCGGTCGAAATAAAAATTCCGTATGCTGCCTTGCGTTTTTCTGGGGAAGACAAACAAACCTGGGGAATTAACTTCTTCAGAGAGATCAGACGGGAACGTAAAAAATACACCTGGAATTTGATTGATACCAAAATAGGAACGTTTACCCAACAAAACGGTAATCTGGAAGGAATAATCAATATCAAACCTCCTACCCGATTGTTTTTTATGCCATATGCTTCTTATTATTTAAATGCATCCGACAGTCAAAAAACGTTCGCCACTTTAAAGGGCGGAATGGATATTAAGTACGGAATAAACGATGCTTTTACGCTTGATGCCATTCTAATTCCGGATTTTGGACAAACCAAATACGACGATCAAATTTTAAACTTAGGACCTTTTGAGCAGCAATTTAACGAAAACAGGGCCTTTTTTACAGAAGGAACCGACTTGTTTAACAAAGGTAATATGTTTTATTCCAGAAGGATTGGTGGCAAACCTTCAATAGAAATCACTTTAAAAGACGATGAAAAAATAATTGAAGAAGTTCAGAATGTAAATCTGATTAATGCTTTAAAAATCTCCGGAAGAACGAAAAAAGGATTGGGAATTGGAATTTTAAATGCCGTTACCGAACAAACCTTTACCACTATACAAGATACTATTTCAGGTAAAACAAGACGCGAAGTCGCAGAACCTCTCACCAATTATAATGTACTAGTTTTAGACCAGCGATTCCGCAAAAATTCTTCTGTTACTCTTATCAATACCAACGTGACCCGAAATGGACATTACAGGGATGCTAATGTGACCGGACTGGCTTGGGATTTAAGAACCAAAGCCAACACTTACAGTTTATCAGGCAATGTAAAATACAGTTTGATTAATAATACCGAAGACAAGAACGGCGTCTTCAGCACCATTCGTTTTGCCGAAACCACCGGAAACTATCGTTACAGCATTGGCTCAGATTATGTTTCCAAAGATTTTGACCCTAACGATTTAGGAATTAACTTTTACACCAACTATTACAACATCTACGGAAATGGAAACTATCGCATTCTTAACCCAACAAAGGTTTTTAATACTTTTAGAGTTGACTATGATATGTATACCGAATTCAACAAAGAATCGGGGAAAGTTCAGGAAAACAGGATCAGTACTGAAGTCAAGCTTTCTACCTTAAAAAATAATTTTTACGGTGCCGGGATCGACCTTTTCCCCTTAAAGTCACATGATTATTACGAACCGAGAGCAGAAAACCGATATGTTATCATTCCAAGAAAAATAGAACTTTGGGGAAGTGTTTCAACCAATTACAACAAGAAATTTGCTTTGGATTTAAATCCATTTGTGATTTTTGCTGATGAAGAAGGAAGGATGGCTTATGGTGTAGACGCCGGACCAAGATATCGCTTTAACGACAAACTTTTGATGATCTATAGTTTTAGTTTCCTGCGAAGAAACAACAACAAAGGCTATATTGACGATTTTGACGACGACAACATTGGCAGCACTCCTGAAACAATTGTTTTTGCCAATCGAAACGTCATCACCTATTCGAACAGTCTGAGCGGAAAATATGCTTTAAACAGTGCCATGACGCTCAACCTCGCCGTGAGACAATATTGGTCGTATGCCGAAAACAAAAATATACTTGAACTTCAGGAAGACGGAACCTTAACCCCTTATCCGCAATATACCAAAAACAAAAACTCCAGTTTTTATTCCTGGAATACTGATTTATCCTATTCCTGGTGGTTTGCCCCGGGCAGTCAGCTTTCGGTTTTGTATCGCAACAATGGCGCTAATTTTGAACGCATTATCAACAAAGACTTTAAACACAACATAGCCGATTTACTGAACAATCAGGCATTAAAACACATCTTTTCAGTAAGTGTGAAATATTTTATAGACTATAATGCTGTCAAAAATAAGATCAGAAAAAGAGCCTAGTGTGAATTAATTTTAAAATTTTTAGGGTTCTTTAACTAAATTATTATTTTTTAATACGCTTCATTTTATTAACCATAATTGTCACCGTGCTTTCTTGTCCATTTTAGAAATGACTTATCTTTGTAAAAAACAAAAACTAATGAACAAGAAAGTTATCCTTATGATTTTAGACGGTTGGGGAAAATCTCCTGACCCTAAAGTATCTGCAATAGACAATGCAAATGTTCCTTTTATAAATAGCCTTTACAAAAATTACCCAAGCGCACAACTTCGTACTGACGGATTAAATGTTGGTTTACCTGAAGGCCAAATGGGAAACAGTGAAGTGGGTCACATGAATCTTGGTGCCGGAAGAATTGTATACCAGGATTTAGCCAAAATAAACTTAGCCGTAGCACATCAAACACTAGCAAAAGAACAAGTACTTATTGATGCTTTTACTTATGCTAAAGAAAACAATAAAAAAGTTCACTTTTTAGGATTAGTTTCTGATGGGGGTGTTCACTCTCATACCTCACACTTACGCGGATTAATTGATACTTCACAGGAATACGGTCTGGAGAATGTTTTTGTTCATGCTTTTACGGATGGACGTGATGTTGATCCTAAATCAGGGGCAAAATACATCCAGGATTTAGAAGAACACATTAAAGATACTCCTGTAAAAATTGCTTCAATCGTTGGCCGTTATTACGCAATGGATCGTGACAAACGATGGGAACGTGTAAAACTCGCTTACGACCTAGTGGTTAATGGCTTAGGAACTCCCTCTAAAAATGCAGTAGCAAGTGCCCTTGACAGTTATGCACATGATGTTACCGATGAGTTTATCGCACCAATCGTAATGGTTGACGAACAGGAAAAACCATTAGCAACAATCGTTGAAGGTGATGTGGTTATCTTCTTTAACTTTAGAACCGACAGAGGTCGTGAACTTACAGAAGCGCTTTCACAGCAGGACTTCCACGAGCAAAACATGCACAAATTAAACCTGTATTATGTGACGCTTACCAACTACGACGAAACGTATCAAAACGTAAAAGTAGTTTACAACAAAGACAATATCACGGAAACTCTTGGCGAGGTTTTGGAAAAAGCAGGTAAAAAACAAATTCGTATTGCCGAAACCGAGAAATATCCGCACGTTACCTTTTTCTTCTCCGGAGGAAGAGAAACACCATTTGAAGGAGAATCTCGTATTTTAAGAAATTCTCCAAAAGTAGCCACTTACGATCTACAGCCGGAAATGAGTGCCTTTGAATTAAAAGATGCTCTGGTTCCTGAATTGAACAAAGGTGAGGTAGATTTCGTTTGCTTAAATTTTGCCAATGGCGACATGGTGGGGCATACCGGAATCATGAGTGCCGCAATTAAAGCCTGCGAAGCGGTAGATGCCTGCGTAAAAGAGGTTATCGAAGCTGCTCTTGCCAACAATTACACTACAATTGTTATTGCCGATCACGGAAATTGCGAAACGATGATTAATCCTGACGGAAGTCCAAATACAGCACACACAACTAATCCGGTGCCGATTATTTTAGTAGACAAAGAGCTGAAAAATATTCAAAATGGGGTACTGGGCGACATCGCTCCTACTATTCTGGAGTTAATGGGCATACAGCAACCCAACGCTATGACTTGCCATTCATTGTTATAGTATTCAGTCGCAGTTTTCAGTCTGAGTTTCCATAGTATTGGATCCTCAAAATAAATAATCCCGGCAGGTTTTTAAAAATCTGTCGGGTTTGCTATTTTAAAACGGGAATGAAACTGAATATTGTGACTGAGACCGTGACTGAATAGTCGCAGTATTCGGTCGCAGTTTTCAGTCTGAGTTGCGATAGTATTGGATCTTCAAAATAAATAATCCCGCAGGTTTTTAAAAATCTGTCGGGTTTGCTATTTTAAAACAGGAATGAAACTGAATATTGTGACTGAGACCGTGACTGAATAGTCGCAGTATTCGGTCGCAGTTTTCAGTCTGAGTTGCGATAGTATTGGATCTTCAAAATAAATAATCCCGGCAGGTTTTTAAAAATCTGTCGGGTTTGCTATTTTAAAACGGGAATGAAACTGAATATTGTGACTGAGACCGTGACTGAATAGTCGCAGTATTCGGTCGCAGTTTTCAGTCTGAGTTGCGATAGTATTGGATCTTCAAAATAAATAATCCCGGCAGATTTTTAAAAATCTGTCGGGTTTGCTATTTTAAAACGGGAATGAAACTGAATATTGTGACTGAGACCGTGACTGAATACCGTGACTGAATACCGAGGCTGAATACTGAGACTGCGACTGAATACTAAAAAAAAATTAGCATAAATAAGAGTTAAAATTTCTTAATCAATAGTAATACTATTATCTTTGCATGAAAAATATTTTTTTATGCAAATTATACTATCAAATATAAAAATGCAAGTCAACGAAAAGATCTATGTAAAAGATCCGGAAACATCTGCGTTGGGAAAAAAAATAATTGAACAGAGTATTCTTC
The DNA here is from genome assembly GCF_946903285.1 of Flavobacterium collinsii. GTDB lineage: Bacteria > Bacteroidota > Bacteroidia > Flavobacteriales > Flavobacteriaceae > Flavobacterium > Flavobacterium collinsii. The sequence goes on along the minus strand of NZ_OX336425.1, from coordinate 1,973,769 downwards.
TAATTGACGATATTGGTTTTGATAATTTTACATTTAAAAAATTAGGCGAAAAAATAGGTTCAAACGAAAGTTCGATTTATCGTTATTTTGAAAACAAACACAAACTTTTGGTCTACCTGTCTTCATGGTATTGGAGCTGGATGGAATACAAACTAGTTTTTACGACTACGAATATCGCAGACAAGCAGGAAAAACTAAAAAAAGCCATCACCATAGTTACCGAAAAAATAACAGACGATACTTCAACCGAGCATATTAATGAAGCCATTTTAAACAGAATCATAATTGCCGAATTCACCAAAACGCTCCACACAAAAGAAGTCGATCAGGAGAATAAAGAAGGCTTCTTTGTCATTTACAAAAGGGTTATCAATCGAGTTGTTTCCATTGTAAAGGAAGTGAATCCCGATTATCCATTTGCTAAATCACTGGTTTCAACTATTGTTGAAGGAAGTTTACATCAGCATTTTCTAACGGATCATTTAAAAACAATTACAGATTGTAATGAAACGGTTACGACCACTCAATTTTACCTAAACCTTGCAGAAAACGTTTTGCGCTAATTATAATAAAAAACAGTATGACTCCTTTAAAAAGATTTTACCATTTACTAGAACTGGACAAAAAAGACATTTACCAGATTTTTTTCTATGCCATTTTTGCCGGATTAGTCAGTTTATCACTTCCATTGGGAATTCAGGCCATTATTACTTTTATACAATCCGGAAGAGTTAGTGTTTCCTGGATTGTACTTATTATACTTGTAGTGGGTGGTGTGGCTCTTGTTGGTGTGCTGTCGTTCATGCAATTGCGTATTACAGAAAACTTACAGCAAAAAATCTTCGTACGTGCTTCTTTTGAATTTGCAGCCCGTCTGCCTAAAATAAAATCAGAAGAATTGTACGGTACTTATCCGCCGGAACTAACAAATCGCTTTTTTGACACACTTACAATTCAAAAAGGAACTTCAAAATTACTAACCGATTTTTCAGCTGCTTTACTTCAGATTACCTTCGGAATTATTCTGCTCTCCCTATACCATCCTTACTTTATTGTGTTCGGACTTTTATTGTTCCTCCTTTTATACTTTATTTTCAAATTTTCGTATAAATCAGGTTTAGAGACCAGTTTAAAAGAATCCAAATTCAAATACAAAGTGGCAGGCTGGTTACAGGAAATGGCTCGTAATAATTTTAGTTTCCGCAATGAACTGAATTATGATTTTGCGCTTCAAAAAAACAATTCAATCGTAGCGGGTTACCTTAATTACAGAGAGAAACACTTTAGCGTAATCAAAAAACAATTTACCCAATTGATTATTTTCAAAGTCATTATTACCGCAAGTTTACTCTCAATTGGAGGTTATCTTGTGCTGAGTCAGGAAATGAATATCGGGCAGTTTGTTGCCGCAGAAATCATCATTTTACTGGTGATTACATCGGTAGAAAAAATCATCCTTGGATTGGAGAGCTTCTACGATGTTTTAACTTCTGTGGAGAAAATTGGACAGGTGACTGATTTAGCTTTAGAGGAGAACTCCGAGTCTGATTCCTTAAATGATCATTGTTACAACAGCATCTCTTTAGAAACAGAGAACTTAAAATTCAAATTTCCGGATTCTCCAACGAATGCCTTAGATTCCATTTCATTAAAAATCGATCAGGGTGAAAAAATTGTCATTGAGGGTGAAAACGGATCAGGAAAAACAACTCTTATCAGGGTATTATCCGGTTTATTAAGACAAAGTTCGGGAGCTTTTTATATCAATGATGATACTTTTAGAAAAATAAATCTGAAACAATATCGCTCGCAGATTGGCAGTATCATTCACAATGAAACACCATTTGACGGGACAATTCTAGAAAACATCACTTTTAACGATCCTTTGATAAGTACCGAAGATCTGAAATGGGCACTGGATGGCGTTCAGCTTAGTCCGCTAATAAAATTGTTGCCCAAAGGTCTGAACACCCATATTCATCCTGAAGGAAAACAACTATCATCTTCTAATGCTCAAAAAATTCTTTTGGCCAGAAGTATTATTCACAAACCAAGAGTACTTTTTTATGAAGATCCAACGGATACTATGGACGAAAATGTTGCCAATGAAATTATAGATTTTATTACTTCTGAAAAGAACAAATGGACCATCATCGTTTCTTCCAAAAATCCATATTGGAAAACTAAATCGACACGAAAAATTACAATGCAAAACGGTCAAATTATACTGGATCAAAAAAACAAATAAGCCATGTTAAATATCTCTGACAATAAAACAAAATTACAGCCGCTTGATCGCTATGAGACTGTAAGAAACTTAAGCAACAGGCCACACTATAAAATTCTAAACCGAATCATCATTGCATCTTCCATTTTAGGAATCATTGCGCTTTTATTGCCGTGGACGCAAAACATTTCGGGTTCAGGGTCAGTAACCACTTTAAAACCCAACCAAAGGCCACAATCGATCCAGAGTGTGATTTCGGGACGTATTGAAAAATGGTACGTACAGGAAGGAGATTTCGTTAAAAAAGGAGACACGATTCTGTTTATTTCTGAGATCAAAGAAGATTATATGGATCCTAATTTGGTTGAAAATACCAAAAATCAGGTAGATGCCAAGAAAAACTCTTTGGAATCGTATGGCGAAAAAGTAACAACACTTTCGGGACAAATTCAAGCTATCGAAAATGAAAAAAGACTAAAACTGGAACAAGCCAGAAACAAAGTCAAACAATCTCTTTTAAAAATAAAAAGCGACAGTATCGATCTGATTGCCGTAAAAACACAGCTGCGAATTGCCAACACTCAATACAACCGTTCGGTACAATTAAACAAAGAAGGATTGAAACCGCTTACGGATGTGGAGGAAAAACGTTTAAAACTACAAGATGTTGATGCTAAAATCATCACACAGGAAAACAAATACCTGACCAGTAAAAATGAGTACATCAACGCCAAAGTGGAGATTAACAGAATTACGGCGGAGTACGGTGAAAAAGTAGCCAAAGCAAGAAGCGACCAGTTTACAACACTGAGCAATAAATTTGACACTGAAGCACAGGTGAGCAAACTCGAAAATCAATATGCCAATTACAGCTTACGTAATGGTATGTACTACATCAAAGCGGTGCAGGACGGTTATATCAACCGCGCTTTACAGGCAGGTTTAGGTGAAACAATAAAAGAGGGAACACCAATTGTAACGATAATGCCTTCTCATTACGATATTGCAGTAGAAACCTACATCAGTCCAATTGACCTGCCTTTGATCAGAAAAGGAGAAAAAGTACGTGTTTGGTTTGACGGATGGCCTACCATTGTCTTTTCAGGATGGCCGGATATGTCCTACGGAACTTTTGGAGGTACAGTTGTGGCGATAGAAAACTTTATTAGCGATAATGGTAAGTACCGAATTTTGATCGCTCCGGATCCTAACGAGACCAAATGGCCAAAACAATTAAGCATTGGTTCCGGCGCCCAAACGATTGCGTTGTTAGACACTGTGCCTATTTGGTTCGAAATCTGGAGAACTCTAAACGGATTCCCTCCTAATTATTACAAAAGCGCTCAAAAAGTAACTAAAGAAAAAAAATAATGAGACCAATACTTATCGCTTTTCTTTTCTTGGGCTGTGCCGTTTTTGGCCAGCAGCCTTTCTCAAAAGAACTCACCTACAATGAGTTTTTGGGATATGTAAAAAAGTACCACCCATTGGTTAAAAATGCTAATTTGGAAGTAAGCAAGGCACAAGCCAATCTAATGATGGCTCGTGGTGGTTTTGATCCAAAAATCGAAGTAGATTTTAGCCAAAAACAATTTAAAGACAAAGAATATTATTCGATTCTAAACAGCAGTTTTAAAATCCCTACCTGGTATGGAATTGAACTTAAAGCAGGATTCGACAATAACGAAGGGGTTTATCTTAATCCGGAGAACACAACACCCAATCAGGGTTTAACTTCTTTTGGCATCAGTGTTCCGCTTGGACAGGGATTGTTTATCAACCAAAGAATGGCAGATGTTCGAAAAGCTAAAATTCAGATCAAACTAAGTGAATCGGAGCGAAAACTTCAGGCCGTTAGTATTCTATATGATGCATCGCTTGCCTATTTCAATTGGAAGAAGAATTTTGAAGAAATGAAACTTTACGAAATGTACAGTAAGAATGCCGAAATTCGTCTGGAAGGCATAAAAACCCTCATCACTCAGGGAGACAAACCGGCTATAGATAGCATTGAGGCTGGGATTATTGTAAAAAACAGAGCCTTAAGCCTTGAAGATTCTAAATTAAAACTAACAAAAGCCAAACTCGAATTGTCAAATTTTATGTGGCTGGAAAACAATATTCCGTTGGAAATTTCAGACGAGCTTGTGCCGGAAACAGCACTCGAATCAACCTTGCAGGAAACTTTAAAAACAAACGATCTTCTGCAAAGGGATACAAACTTAGAAGCGCATCCGAAATTAAATGCATTACAGAATAAAATTGACATGCTAAAGGTTGAAAAAGACCTGAAGCAAAACATGTTGCTGCCTAAAATAAATGTGGGGTACTCCTATTTGTCTGAACCCAGATATGTTGACAAATATAAATTTGACGATTACAAGTTTGGTTTAGAGTTTTACTTCCCTTTGTTTCTTAGAAAAGAACGCGGAAGTCTAAAACTAGCCAAATACAAACTTCAGGAAAATGAATTTGCATTGGCTCTGGAACGAACACAGCTGACCAACAAGATCACTGCACAAAAAGTAGAAATCAATTCACTGATTAAACAAAAAAAACTGGCTAAAGATTTAGTAGAAAACAACGTCGCTATGTTAACCTCAGAAGAACGATTATTCTCTTTTGGAGAAAGCTCTTTGTTTCTTATCAATACGAGGGAGAATAGCCTTGTTAGTGCAAAACTGGCTTCAATCGCTCTGGAAAACAGATTTTATATCTCCAACTCAGAGCTATTCAAAATCATGGCCAATCCCGAATAATTTTTAAATCTTAGGAGTGATCTAACTAGTAAAGCGTTTCTTTAAATAAGGATAGATCACTCATAAGATTAAATTCGGCGTCATTACTTTAACGCATAGAAACATAGGTTTTACAGCTGTAAAAAAGGCGTTTCACTTTAAATAAAACGCAGAGAGCTATGCAGGCGAAATATATTTATTTTGACTATTTTTCTCCCACAGATTTAGCAGATTAGGCAGATTTCTTTAAATCTTTTTAATTCGTTTAATCTGCGAGAAAAACTTTTACCACACAGAAGCACAGCTCCTTATACGCCAGAAAAGAATACCTATAAATCACATCCAACAGGCTAAACCAAATAATGATATGTCCACTCGACGGTATAAATCACGAGTCCGATAAGACCTCCTACCAGCGTCCCGTTGATTCGGATGTATTGCAAATCTTTACCGATTTCCAGTTCTAGTTTTTCCGAAACTTCTTTTCCGTCCCAGCTTTTTACCGTAGAGGAAATTAAATCTCCTATCACTTTTTTATTATTCAGAAGAATAGAAAGCAAATCATTCTTGATGAAATTATTGATTTTGTCAATCATAACTGCATCTTCTTTTATTCCGTTTCCGAAACCCTGAATTAAGCCCGAAATACTTTTCTTAATCGACGACTCATCACCTTTTTTCAGATCAGTTGAAATCGATTCTTTTATTTCGTCCCAAATTCCGTTAACATAATCCTGAACCTCTTTTTTGCCGGCAAAACTCAGAATCATGGTATTGATCTTTACCCTCATCTCCTCTGAATTCTTTACCTTATCTAAAAAGTCATAAACATATTCGTCTATTTTAAGTCTGATCGCGCTTCCGGGATGTTTTGCTTCGTTAAGGAAATCAGCAAGCCCATTAAAAACGCCTTCCGTAATGCTTTTATCGGCCAGACCAAAACTCAGAAACGGGGTTGACTCTTTTACTTTTTTCCGAATCAGGTCTTTATTATTACTAAGTTCTGTACTCATAACATTAAGCACGTTGGTCAGCAGCTCATCCTTCACCTTCCCTTTCTGCAAAGGCTCTAACGCCAGCGCTACCCAATCGCCAAAATTGACAGCCTCTAGTTTTTCTTTGAACTGAGTTTGAATAAATCGTTTGATATCTTCATCTTTTATCGTTTTTAAAACTCCCGGAATAATATTTAAAGCTACTACACTGGCAATTTTATTAGCATTTTCAGACTGTGAAAGCCAATCGGAAGCTTTTGTTGCGAAATTAAACTCTTCCAGTTTTATTTCGAGTTTTTCCCGATTCAGAAATTCTTCTGAAACGAAATTCCCTAAGTTTTCACCTATTTCGTTTTTCTTGGTCGGAATAATTGCAGTATGCCAAATCGGGATTCCCAGTGGATGACGAAACAAAGCCACCACAGCAAACCAGTCTGCAATTCCCCCTACCATTGCTGCCTCACTAAAAGCCTGAAGCATTGGAATCTTAAAATAAACCGCTATAATAAATAAAACTACTGCAAAGCCTAAAAGCGCCAATGCATTCCGTTTCATCCGTTTTAAAGCTTTTCTTTTGGATATATTTTCATAATCTACAGACGTTTCCATAATTAATTGATTTTAATCCTTACTAATTTACGTTTTTTCTGTGAACTATTAATTCCTATTAATTGTCTGATCGCCACGAATTCACGAATTTCTATTTTTAAACTTTACGCATACATATTGATTCGCTAAATCCTAAATATTTAAACGCAATCTAATTTGTGAAAATTCGTGAAATTCGTGGCTAACTTTTAAATACCTGTCATTCATCACAATTCGTGAAATTCGTGGCAAAAAATTTTAAATAAAAAAATAATATTAAAATTTGTACTTTTGCGAACTGAAAATCCGAAATTATGATTATTGTAAAATCACGTGAAGAAATCGAATTAATGCGCGAAAGTGCTTTGATCGTATCTAAAACATTAGGAATGATTGCTTCTGAAATTAAAGAAGGAGTAACCACATTATACCTGGACAAACTAGCTGAAGAATTCATCCGTGATCACGGTGCTGTTCCGAGTTTTTTGGGATTGTATGATTTCCCAAATTCGCTATGTATGAGTCCTAACTCTCAGGTTGTACACGGAATTCCGAACAATACACCCCTGAAAAGCGGTGACGTTATTTCTGTAGATTGTGGTGCATTCAAAAATGGATACCACGGTGATCACGCCTATAGTTTCGAAATTGGAGAAGTTGCTCCTGAAGTTAAAAAGCTTCTCAAAGTAACGAAAGAATCTCTTTACGTAGGAATCAAAGAATTTAAAGCCGGAAATCGCGTGGAAGATGTTGGAAATGCGATTCAGAAATACACCGAAGGTCACGGTTACGGAGTGGTTCGCGAATTGGTAGGACACGGTTTAGGGCAAAAAATGCACGAAGAACCTGAAATGCCAAATTACGGAAAACGCGGCCGTGGAAAACTTTTTGTAGAAGGAATGGTTGTTGCAATTGAGCCAATGATCAATATGGGTACAAGAAATATCAAACAACATAAAGACGGCTGGACTATTACAACTGCTGATGGAAAACCGAGTGCGCATTTCGAGCATGACGTGGCTTTAATTGAAGGAAAACCAGAGTTATTATCTACTTTCCAATACATCTATAAAGCTTTAGGAATCGAAAGCAACGAAGAAGATGAATTCCGAAAAGTGCCGTTGATTCTGTAACAGTTATTCCGCAGAGATTCACAAAGATATACGCCAAGATTCACAAAATTATTTATTACAAGCCTTTGAAGATGTATGAAGAAAACACAGAATCTCGCGAGAAATTAGATGCAATTAGCTACAAAATAATCGGACTTGCTATTGAAGTTCACAAACAGCTTGGGCCTGGTTTATTGGAATCAGCTTATCAGGAATGTTTGTACTATGAAATTGTAAATTCTGGTTTGATTGTCGAAAAGCAAAAAGCACTGCCCATAATCTATAAAGAGATACAACTGGATCATGGCTATAGAATTGATTTATTAATTGAAAATAAAATTGTAATTGAATTAAAAACTGTTGAAGCTTTTACAGATGTACATGTTGCTCAAATCTTAACCTATTTAAAACTTGGCAATTACCCATTAGGCCTTCTTATTAATTTTCATTCAAAAATTTTAAAAAACAACATCAAAAGATTTATAAACACTTTGGGAAGCTTTGCGCCTCCTTTGTGAAACTCTGTGAAACTACTCATGAAGAAACTTTTTAAATTAGTACTTAATACAATACCCCGTCCGATATTAATTCGTTTAAGTTATGTGGCGCGTCCTGTTTTAGCTTTATCATTAAGAGGAAGCAAATATACTGATCCAATTGACGGGAAAAGTTTTAGAAGTTTTTTGCCTTATGGATACGGAAAACAACGCAACAATGTGCTTTCACCAAGTACACTTTCCTTAGAGAGACACCGTTTACTTTGGCTGTATCTGAACGATCAGACTGATTTTTTTACAGCACCAAAAAAAGTATTACACTTTGCTCCGGAACAGGCTTTTTACAAAAGATTTCGCAAACAGAAAAACCTGGATTATACTACAACCGATTTGTTTTCGCCTTTAGCAGATGTAAAAGCAGACATTTGTAATTTGCCTTTTAAAGACAACGAATATGATGTTATTTTATGCAATCACGTTTTAGAACATATTCCGGATGATACCAAGGCCATGCAGGAATTATTCCGCGTTTTAAAACCGGGCGGAATGGCGATTCTTCAAATTCCACAGGACTTATCCAGAGCAGTTACTTTTGCCGACGATACCATTACCGATCAAAAAGAACGTGCTAAAATATTTGGTCAGTACGATCACGTGCGCATTTACGGCCGTGATTATTTTGACAAATTAAGAAGCATCGGTTTTATCGTTATCGAAGAAGACTATACCCACAAAATTTCACCTGAACTGGTAGAAAAATATTGTTTGGCAAAGGGCGAAATCATTCCGCTATGCTTCAAACAGGAAAACTAATTCTTTCACCATATAAGTGATACAAGTTCATTTAAAAAGAGTTTTCAAATTATTGATATTTTGAAAACTCTTTATTTTTTTGCCCAATCTCTAACTTATAAGCCAACCAAATCCCTAAATCTTGGAACCTTCAAAATCATTTCAGTTTTGCTTTGACATCAGTTTTGAAAAAAACCTGAATGTATATATCCCAACAGCTTATATCATTGAGAATACCGATGATATTAAATATCTAGACAAAAAAGCGAGTGCAGATGTACTTGAAAGTTTTGGAGTTCTTTTTGAAAATTTAGATTCCAATACAAAAAAAATACTGACAGCTTGTGACTCTTTAAAGCCTGATTTTATTTTCAAGAAATTCAGTGCCAAAATCAAATCGGCTAAAACAATTGCTGATTTACAAAAAGATTCCAAAATTGAGTTTGCCATTCGTCAGCATTTAAAATTTAACTTAGAATCCTTTTACAATCTAATTGTAAAAGAACAATTTCCATTCTCTGCTAATATGAGTGCCGAAAAGGATTTTTATCGTTGGAGAGTCGACACAAATCCGTTAGAGTTTGAACCTCAGATTCAATTTGACAAACACGCTGAAGGTATTACTTATACTTTATCTTTAAAAGAAGGCGAAACCACATTTCTATCAATGGATAAAAGTGTGGATATTCTTTTAGACGAACCGGGCTGGTTGATCGTCGACAAAAAACTTGGGCAATTAAAAGAACTTAATGCTAAAAAACTTTCCCCGTTTTTAAAGAAAAAATCAATCGAAATACCTTCAAAATTAGTTGACAATTATTTTAAGAATTTCATTCCTGAAATAGCCAAAAAAATCGATATTGAAGCGACTGGTTTTGAAATTGAAAGTCGTGACAAAATTATTTCGTGCACGATTCAACCTGTTTATGATTTCTTTAAAAACTGCTATTACCTCAACCTTTTTTTTGACTATAACGGCTATTCGTTTGATGCGGGTAAAACTAAAAAAACACACTCTTTTGTTGATTTTAGTGTTGCAAACGAACCTAAAATTATTCAGTTTAAACGAAGCGCTGATGAGATTTCCTATACAGAAAAATTACTCCATCTTGGTTTAACAAAAATTAAAAATGAATTGTTTGGATTAAGTTCAGATGTCGAGACCTCTGATCCGTATGTCAATATTCAATTCATTATTGACTATAAAGAACAACTCGAAAGTCTGGGTTTTACAATTCAGAATCTCAAACTCGAAAGCAAAGAAATCATCACAGAAAGCAATACGATTTCAATTGCTAAAGAAACGAAAGCCGATTGGTTCGACATTAAAATAATCATCACAATTGGTCCTTATAAAATCAATTTCAGCGAAATCATTCCAAACATAAAAAGCAAAGAAAGACTCTTTATGTTACCTGACGGAAATTACTTTTTGATTCAGCTCGAATGGTTTAGCAAATACGGCTCTCTGGCAAAATTGGCAAAGACAGAAAACGGAACTGTTTTGTTACGTAAAAGTAATTTTACTGCTTTAGACGGAATTTCAGAAATCGCCAATGATCCGGATCAGATTCATAAAGCTGAATTTACAGCTTCCGATTTACTAAAAGCAACCTTGAGACCGTATCAGATTGATGGTGCAAAATGGCTTTTGGGTCACTTTAATGCCAATCTTGGCGCGTGTCTGGCCGATGACATGGGACTTGGAAAAACGCTGCAGACTTTAGCGGTTTTAGTTGCGGTACAGGAACAATTGGGCTTTACGACCAAAACGACCAATTTTGATTTATTCTCAAACGATACGACTATCGAAAGAGAACCTCTGAAGGCCTTGATCGTTCTCCCTTCTTCTTTGGTTTTTAACTGGTACAATGAAGCCGGAAAGTTCACGCCTCATTTTTCGAAAATGCAATACGTGGGCAATGACCGAAAATTACTGGCAAGCAGATTAAATTCAACCGATTTAATTTTTACGAGTTACAGCATTGTTCATCGTGACATTTCTATTTTAGAAAAATATGATTTCCGCTATTTGATTTTAGACGAGAGTCAATACATTAAAAACAGGGATTCTAAGATTTTTAAAGCCATCAATAAAATCAGCACGGGGCATAAAATTGCTTTGAGTGGTACACCAATCGAAAATTCACTTGACGATTTATGGTCGCAGATGCAGTTTATAAATCCGGATATTTTGGGAAGCTATGCTTTTTTTATGGAGAATTTCAAAAATCCTATTGAGAAAAAACAGAACGAAGAAGTTTTAAATGAATTAAAGAACCTGATCCAGCCCTATATTTTAAGAAGGACCAAAGAACAGGTTTTAAAAGATTTACCTGAATTGACAGAGCAGGTTTATTACTGTAATATGGATGCTGAACAGGAAAAGCTATACGAAAAAGAGAAATCAAAAGCACGTAACTTTTTACTGAAAACGGATGGATCTGGCCCTGATAAAATTAGTATTATTAACACTTTAATGAAGCTGAGACAACTGAGCAATCATCCTAAAATGATCGATCAGGATTCAGAAGTAGATTCCGGAAAATATATTGCCGTAACGAATTACTTGAAAAACTTAGTTAAAGGAAAACAAAAAGTGATCATTTTTAGCTCGTTTGTGACAAATTTGCATTTTTATACAACCTGGTGCAAGGAAAACAAAATAGAATATTGTGAGATCACCGGTGAAACGCCTTCGCAAAAAAGAGAGCAGCAGGTAAAATTGTTTCAGGAAAAGGAAAATCCTTTATTATTCTTTATTTCGCTTAAAGCAGGAGGTGTCGGTTTGAATATCACCAAAGCTTCCTACGTACTATTCTTAGATCCGTGGTGGAATCCTTTTGCTGAAAAACAAGGGGTAGGAAGAGCACACCGTATCGGGCAATTGAATAAAGTAAATGTTGTTCGGTTCATTTCAAAAAATACAGTAGAAGAAAAAATAATCAAACTACAGGAAAACAAAAAACTACTGTCGGATTCCCTTTTGGAAGAAAGCCATATCAGTAATGAAATCGAAGCCAATCTGGAATATCTGCTGGGTTCCTGATCAATTTGTTTTCAAAACCTCTAAAATAGCATCTTATTACGTTCTATAAAATTGTTATATTTACAATCTTACAACCTAATAAGATGCCGAAAAAATTGTTTAAGAATCTCTTTATATTTTTATTTTTTGCTTCAGCGACAGCTCAGGAAGTACAAACCGAAGTAAATCCTCCTTACAATATTAAAACCGTTTCGTTTGTTCAGAACGGTGGTAATGTGGTTCCGATTTTCGAACTGGGCGATACGTTTCAATTTCAATTTGATGATTTGTTTGGCAATGAAGCCAATTATTATTTTGAAATCCTACACTGCGATTACAACTGGAAACCAACCGACATTCCGAAAAATGACTATATCGGCGGTTTCGACAATCAGCGCATCACCGATTATTCGAATTCGTTTAATACGCTTCAAATCTATTCGCATTACCGACTTCCTTTTCCCAATCAGTTTACGACCCAACTGCGACTTTCAGGTAATTATATGCTGAGAATTTTGAACGAGGACAAGGAAGTTGTACTGTCCAGAAAATTTATTTTATACGAAAATCACGCTACTGTAGCAGCTCAGGTAAAACGAAGCCGAAATCTTGCGAATATTGATTACAAACAAAATCTGGATTTTTCAATATCGTCTAACGATATTGTTTTTCAGACTCCTCTGCAAAATATAAAAGTCCTGTTGTTACAAAATGGAAACTTTAATACGGCGATCAAAAATATCCCTCCGCAGTACACCATCGGGAATCAAATGGTCTACAAATACGATCAGGAAACACAGTTTTGGGGTGGAAATGAGTTCTTGTATTTTGAAAACAAAGACATCCGTGCAGCAAGTACCAATGTAGCAAAGGTGGGAACCAGCAACGATATTTATAATTCTTATTTGTTCACTAATCTGGCAAGAGCCAATCAAATTTATACAAACAATCAGGATGTAAACGGAAACTTCGTGGTGAAGAATATAAATGCTTCCAACAATGAAATTGAAGCAGATTATGCCTGGGTATATTTTAGCCTGTCTGCCCCCACTTTCAGATCTTCGAATAAGGACATTTATATCAGCGGAATGTTCAACAATTACTGCCTGGCTCCTGAATATAAAATGGATTATAATTCAGAGAAAGGTATTTTTGAAAAAGCGGTTATGATTAAACAGGGTTTTACAGCTTTTCAATATACGGTTGCCGATAAAAAAGGGGTGATAGATTATGAAAATGCGATCGACGGAAACTTTTATCAGACTGAAAACGAATACACCATACTGGTTTACTATAGAGAAAGTAACGATCGATACCAGAGAGTAATCGGTAAAGGAAACGCCAACTCTATAAACATCATAAATTAAAACATTGTTAAGGATTTAGGCGGAAAGATTTTTTTTCGTAGCTTTGCAACTATAACGCACACACATATACTACTTTAGTATGGTTTCTCAGATAACAAGAGGCATAAAAATATCTGTTTTGACTAGTTTTGAAGGTACTTACTTCAAGAACTACAAGATTCACTTTGCTTTTAGCTATGTCGTTACAATCGAAAATCACAGCAAAGATTCCGTTCAGTTGACTTCTCGTCACTGGGAAATTTTTGACTCTTTAAACGACCTTGAAGTTGTTGATGGAGAAGGCGTAATTGGAAAAAAACCAGTTTTAAAACCGGGAGAAAATCACACCTATAGTTCAGGCTGTTTATTATCGTCTCCTTATGGTGCCATGAAAGGTCATTTTAACATGATCAACTTTACCTCTACAAAAACATTTAAAGTAATTGTTCCTACTTTCAGAATGTGCGCTCCTTTTGCTTTAAACTAAATATTGGTTTAAAAACTGCCTTTTTTATCGTTATCTTAATCATAAATTTGTCAAATTATTAATTTATCCTTTGTACTTTTGTGCAACGTTAGATTATTCGTAACAATCAAATCGTCTAACCCTTAAATTGTCTAATTATCTAATTTTAAATAACATGCTAAAAGGATTCTTTCACGTACCAAAAGCGGTAAACGAACCGGTAAAAGGATACGCACCTAATTCACCAGAAAAAGCAGCAGTACAGGCAGCTTACACTACTTTGTGGAACTCCAAAATCGACGTTCCGTTATACATCGGAAGCGAAGAAATCAGAACTGGAAATACAAGAACAATTTCAGCTCCTCACGATCATAAACATATCGTAGGAACGTATCACTTAGCTGAAAAACAACATATCGAAAAAGCAATTGCCAACGCTCTTGAATCAAGAAAAGCATGGGCAAATATGGCATGGGAACAGCGTGCTGCTATTTTCTTAAAAGCTGCTGAACTTATTGCAGGACCTTACAGAGCCCGCATTAATGCTGCAACAATGATTGGTCAGTCTAAAAATATTCACCAGGCAGAAATTGACGCTGCTTGTGAGTTAATTGACTTTTTACGTTACAACGTAGAATTCATGACTCAGATTTACGGAGATCAGCCAAAATCAGATTCTACAACCTGGAATCGTTTAGAATACAGACCTCTTGAAGGTTTTGTTTATGCAATTACTCCTTTCAACTTTACTGCTATTGCTGCAAATCTTCCTGCAAGTGCCGCTATGATGGGTAACGTTGTGGTTTGGAAACCAAGTGACAGTCAGGTTTTCTCTGCAAAAATTATCATCGATATTTTCAAAGAAGCTGGTGTTCCTGATGGAGTTATCAATGTCGTTTTTGGTGATGCTTTAATGATTACTGATACTGTATTGGCAAGCCGTGATTTCGCAGGAGTTCACTTTACAGGATCAACTCATGTATTTAAAGATATCTGGGCTAAAATTGGTGCTAACATTCACCACTACAAAACATACCCAAGAATCGTTGGAGAAACTGGTGGTAAAGATTTTATCATTGCACACCCAAGCGCTAACGTAAAACAAGTGACTACAGGAATTGTTCGCGGTGCATTTGAATTTCAAGGACAAAAATGTTCTGCAGCTTCAAGAGCTTATATTCCACAAAGTTTATGGCCAGCTGTAAAAGAGCAATTAATCGCTGATGTGAAATCTTTTAAAATAGGTTCTCCTGAAGATTTCGGAAACTTCATTACAGCTGTTATTCACGAAGGTTCTTTTGATAAATTAGCAAGTTATATTGATCAGGCTAAAAAAGACGCTGATGCCGAAATCATCGTTGGAGGAAATTACGATAAGTCAGTTGGGTACTTTATTGAACCAACCGTTATTGTAACTACAAACCCAAAATACACTACAATGGAAACTGAATTATTCGGACCAGTAATTACTATTTATGTTTACGAAGATGCTAAATGGGAAGAAACTTTAGAATTAGTAGATACTACTTCTGAGTATGCTTTAACAGGAGCTGTATTTAGCCAGGATCGTTATGCTATTGAAGTAGCTACTGTGAAATTGCAAAATGCTGCGGGTAACTTCTACATCAACGACAAACCAACAGGAGCAGTTGTAGGAATGCAGCCTTTTGGTGGAGCAAGAGCTTCAGGAACTAACGATAAAGCAGGTTCTGCATTAAACTTATTGCGTTGGGCTTCTCCAAGAACGATCAAAGAAACTTTTGTAACTCCAGAAGATTACAGATACCCTTTCTTAGGTTAATTTGTTTCAAATTTCAAAGTTTCAAGTTAGAAACTTTGTCCTCATAAAAAAGCCGAATCTTTTCATTAAGATTCGGCTTTTGTTTTTACGGGATTTTTTATTTCCAGATTGGGATCTGTACAAAACTATCCGTGTACCATTTTACTTTTAGTGGCTCCTTCGCATCTTTAATCGTTTCATCACTAACCTCTTTTCCTGTTCCATAATTCAATTGCGCATATGGATTTTTATTCACATTGATCGTAACCAGTAATCGACTTCCTTTGCTCAACTGTTTACTAACCAAATGCGTATTCGAAAAAGGCATGATTTCGATTTGGTCCGGCTTCAATAAATTCCTTTTGGTACTATCTTTTACATAACTCGCCCGTGCTATGAAATAAGACAAATGAAAATATTCCCCGTTTGGCATAACCTCATATAAAGTAACACCAAAATCCATATCTTTTTTATTGATACTCGCTTTTATCTCGGCTAAAAATGACCCGTTAACCAGCATTGGCTCTTTCAAAGATTCACTAATAAAAGTAAAACCATTACTGGTCTCAATCTCTTTTCTGATTATCGGATCTGGATAGTAATCATTATTTTGGGCTTTTCTGTCTGCAAAATCAACTTCCTGATACAGATAGTTAGCTTGAGTTGGCTTTTTCTCCTTTAGCGCATAAAAATCTCCTGATTTATTATCTGTCAAATACATTTTGACAAAACCATTGGCCATTTTATCCAAAGAAGGAGCGCTTCGCCATTCATTTGCTCCCATTACTTCATAGTTTATTTTGTCTTTCAGCATTTGTGGTTTTGTCCCGTTTTTCAGAATATAATCAAACCACTCATAAGTTATTTTCCTCACATTGATTATCGCTGTCGAATCGACTTTGTAATCATTCACGATACTTTCTCCTCCGGTCTGAGCACCAAAATGACCGTATGGGCCAATCACGACATAAACCGGTGTTTTTGGATTGTACTTTTGAAGCTCTCTTGCAAAATACAAACTTGAATTCTGCGAATCATTATAATAACCATCAAAAATTAAAACAGGGATGTTGATATGTGCAAAATCTTTTCCGTACGGCGCCATTTTCTGCCAATAGGCATCAAAGGAAGGATGCGCCAGCCATCTCTGAAAAAACTTATTAGGAACACCATCAATACTGTCCATTTTTCTATAGGCAGCTCCTGTCTCCCACCATCTAAAAGTCATTCTTCTAAAACGCTGCCTGTCGTTTCCTGCCACCGTATCCAGGTATTTATTACTCCCTACATAAAACGCCCATTCGTAATTGGGGTTTATAAAAACATTATTTTCCATAGGTAGTCCCATTCCCGGTCGGCTGGCCGCATAAGGCACGATCGTTTTAAGTGCCGGATGCATTTTTTTACAGGCTGCCCATTGTGTAAAACCATTGTAACTGCCGCCATACATCCCTACTTTTCCATTACACCATTTTTGTTTACTGATCCAGTCAATAACATCATAGGTGTCTGTCGTCTCGTTTTCATACGGAGATATCGTATCAGGACTGAATCGTTTCCCCCGCGAATAGGCCATCACACCCACATAGTTATGATCCGCTGCGTTTTTTAAGGAGGCAAGATCTCTTCCTTTCTCTCTGACATAAATGGTATGTTGATAAATCACGGGCTGGGGAGCAGAAACTCCTTTTTTGCGTACCACCATAGCCGATAGTAAAGCCCCATCTCTGGTTTTAATCATTACACTGTCCTGAATGTCATAAGCACTTTCCAGATCCTTTGATCTTGTCACGCTTGTCTGCTGCGCATAGGTGTTGATTATCGAAAAAATAAAAAACACTAATTTTAGAATTAATTTCATTGAATTGTTCGGTTTAAATAGTTTTGTTTAAATTTTAAAAGAATCAGTGGCATCAAATCTGGGTTTTATTTTTCCGGAATTTTATTCCAAATACAACACACTGCGTCCTGCTGTTTTTAGCACCTCTAAAAACGGCTTCATTTTGTATAATCTCTTCTTTTGCTATAGCGATTTAAAAAGAATGAGCATTCCTTTTTTAATTAAATCCCATTTAGGTTTTTAAATTTCACGGCCTGACGGTTCGAAACCTCTAATAGTTCACCCGTTTTTAACCTCACTTCCAGTCTACCACCAACGGTTCGGTTGAATTCCTGAATGTGATTAATGTTTATAATTTCGGTTCTGTTTATTCTGAAAAAAATATTTTCATCCAGCATTTCTTCCCATTGGCGAAGGGAACGTCTTTGAAGCGCTTTTTTGTCCTGAAAAAAAAGTCTTGTATAATTTTCCAAAGATTCAATTAAATAAATTTCATTCAACTGAATAAAGAATCTTTTCTCTCCATCTTTGATGAAAATTTTTCGGTCTTTTGCTGCAACATCACTTAAAGAAGACTCTCCGGATAAAGCGTTTCTTATTTTATCAATTGCTTTTGCAAAACGTTCCTCTCTGATAGGTTTCATTAGATAATCTAAGGCATTTACTTCAAAAGCCTGCACAGCATATTCATTATAAGCTGTTGTAAATAATACCGCAGGCGCATTATCAAGCGATTCTAATAAATCAAAACCGGATTTCTCAGGCATCTGAATATCCAAAAAGATCAGATCAGGCATTTTTGCTTCAATCAAACTCTTTGCTTCATCGGCATTTCCAGCCTCTCCTATTAGAACAAAATCTTCGTATAATTCTAATGCTCTTTTTAGTTCTTCTCTGGACAGACGCTCATCGTCTACTATAATAACTTTTATCTTTTTCATCCTGATGGTAGTAAAATAGTTATCAAAACTGTTTCGTCCTGCATTTCTCTAATTTCAAAAGAAGCTTTCCCTTTGTATTGCAACAGTAGTCTCTCTCTCAGATTACTCAATCCAATTCCGGAAAATTCTTTAATTTCTTTACTAAGCGTTCCCGAGTTTTGAACGTTGATTTTTATAAAATTACTCACCTGCTCTATTCTTACAGTAACAAACCCTCCTTTTTTTCTTTTTTCAATTCCGTGTTTTATAGCATTTTCTACTAGGGTCTGAATACTTAACGGCAAAACTAAATGTTCTGACAGCGCTGCGTCTGCTTCGATTTTCACTTGTAAACGCTCCTCAAATCGTATCTTTTCCAATTCCAGATAATCCCTGACTAAATTGATTTCATCGTTTAAGGTTACTAATTGCCCCATGTTATTACTCAAAGAATTCCGAAGCAAATCAGACAAAAGATCAATTGCCCGCCTTGCCGAATGCGGATTTTCTAACACCAAAAACTTAATACTATTTAAGGAATTAAAAAAGAAATGTGGATTAAGCTGTGCGCTCAAATTATTCAACTGTGCTTCTTTTACGATAACAGACAATCGTGCATTTTCTTTCACCGTTTCAATCTCAAGCCTTGAATAATGATAAAGGTGATACGCCAACACCCAAATAGACATCAGTCTGGTCCCCGTAATAAAGACCTGCAACTGTGTTGATTTTAAAAACGCCATAAACGAAATCGAAGTACCTTTTAGAACAAACAATCGTACCAGATAAAGTTTTCCCACAATCAAAAACATATACAATAAAGAAAGCACCAAAACACTTAGTACCATTTTTGGAATCAGTTGTTTCAGGCTTAACTTATTCCAACCCTTTTTTAAAGCAAAGTTTCTATAAAGATGTGTCAATAAGATACCGATACAAACATCTAATACGAAATCGGCTATACCAATCGTCCACATAAAAGTACTTCCAAAATAGGCTGAAACTCCCCAATACAAAGAAGTTGCCATCCATCCTGTGAGCTGAATTTTCCAATATGTTGGTAATTTTGTCATTATTCTCAAGCCAAAAGTTATTATGCTGTAGTAAAGATATCCCTCTAACAGAGACTGAGCAAATAAAAGTACATAAGCGAAAGATAACTGGGGACGAATGAAGTTCGATAAGAAATTATACCTCAAAGCACATAAAAAAGTCGAATCTTAAAAGAGCTTCGACTTTTTTTATTTAGGCAAAATTAGAAATGTTTTATTTTAAAAGTATTTACCTACATAAAATACATTAAACAACAAAATAAACACGTTTTTTCTTTCAATATTATTTAGAACAATTATAAATTAAGCTTTTGTCTTATCGTATTATTTATATGTCCTCCTTTGACATTAAAAAAGAAAAACTCAACATAAATTTGCAATATTGCTAAAAAATAGTACTAGAAATCTTAACTAAAAAAATAGAAATAAACTTCATAACCAATTACTAATAAGACCTAAAGCCAAAAAAAGAAATCAACTAACAAATTCAAATTGACTTATGAAAAGCTTAAAAAATGCCCCTCAGATTATCTTAAATTCAAAACACATCGGACACCCGATTGACTTTACCTGGAGTAAAAAGAAGATGGAAAAATTCTTAGATCCGTTAGAAGGAAATGAAGATCTCGAAAACATATTGTCAAACATTAATCATAAGGCGACAGTGGGACTTACTGCTGCATTACTGGAATGGATATACTGGCGCTTTATCGGACAAAAGACGAGTATCAACGATACAGAAAAAAGAATTGAAGCGCTTTGGTGTTCGATTAAAGATCCGGAATTAACAACCCCTTTATTATTTGATACTAATTTTGACATCCCGGCTTCAGGAGCCATCGATGGCCCGTTATGGGTCGCTCATATGACGGTGAGAATGATTGATGTAAGATATAGAAAAGGATCTTACTTTTTACAAAATGAAGTTTTAGGACTTGTGTTACTTGCCCGACATGTAACACCTAAGAGAAAAGTTTTTGACAAATGGTTCAATACGTCCTTAATACAATTAAACCACTTGTATCCTAGTGTTTACAGAGATGAAAACCTGGACGAGACAGATGAGAAAGTTTACGATTCATGTAGCGAACCTTTAATTTGCCGCGATTTTTTCTTTAATCCCAAGTTTCAGTATACGATTACAGCATCAGAAAAAGCAGCTCATAAATACATTCAAAACTTAGACCATAAAGCAAATCAATTTTTGCATTTATCCAGAAAAGTTTCTTGATGAACCTAACAAATGAAAATTACGAATCTGAAAACGAAGATAAAAACTATAAAAATTTGGTTAAATCAGAACCTTCAGATATGATAAAGAATTTCAGACGAGGATAAACTAAAACAAATTTAAATCAAAACATACTTTATGCCTGCCTTATCAGAATATTCAAATGTTCATAACACTGTCATTAATATTATTACAAATAAAGGTTACAAAATTTGGTATAACAAGAAAAATGAAACTTATTATGCTGAGAAAAATGGATGGGATTTTATGGCCTATTCACCTTGCTCGTTACTTGGAATTATATCAATATTTGAACACAAAAAACCTCAATCTTATAAAGAATATTGGTGGAAAGATGAAGGGGCTTTAGTAGAAGAAAATCTCAGTAAACATTCTCATAGTTACATCTCTGTCACTGAAAAAAATAATAAGGATGAAAAACATTATAAATTTTAAAGACTATCAAAAAAAATCCCCGAAAAGAAATTCTTTTCGGGGTAAGTTTTTACTCTGAATTTAAACGGTAAACTTCAAAGGCAGGTGTACTACTTTTTTGGTTTCGAAAAATTCGTCTTCAAAAATAGTTGACAAATCGTATAATGTGGCTTTAGGGAAAGCGGACAATTCTTCTGTTAAGTCTCCCCCTTTTAAATACAGAATTCCATTTTTTAAAGTATGCTTATGCTGTTTTTTTATTTTATCTTTTATCCATGAAACAAAATCAGGCATATTAGTTACGGCACGGCTCACAATAAAATCAAAATCGCCTTTTACCAGCTCAGCACGTTTTTGTTCTGCCTTTACATTTTTTAATTCTAATGCATCCACAACCCCTTGAACCACCTTAATTTTTTTTGCTATAACATCGATCAGATAAAAACGCGTTTCAGGAAAAAGAATCGCCAATGGGATCCCCGGAAATCCGCCTCCGGTACCAACATCCAGGACAGTTGCTCCCGGTTCAAACTTCATAATTTTTGCAATTCCAAGCGAATGCAAAATGTGTTTTGTATATAAGGCATCAATATCTTTTCTTGAAATCACATTGATTTTTTCATTCCAGTCGTGGTATAAAAAGTCTAATTTTTGAAATTGTTCGATTTGAAGATCGGTCAAATCCGGAAAATATTTCAATATCTCATCCATTGCTCTAATTTTTTAACAAAAGTACTACTTTACGATTGAAATATTTAACTCAATTTTGCAAATTGAAAATTTATAATAATTACCTTTGAAACCTATTTAAAATAATTATGAATAACACCGCGCCTACATTTGCTAAGCAAGACAATCTGAAGTTCTTCAGAACACTTAACTCACGAGTAAACAATTACTTCAAAGAGAACAATATTCAGAAAACAGGTAACTGGAAGCTGCATTTAAAAGCTGTTATTCTTTTTGCCGTTTTTCTAACACCGTACTTTTTAATTCTAACACTTAACATGCCTTTCTGGGCGCAATTGCTGCTAAACATCCTGATGGGAGTTGGAATGGCCGGAATTGGAATGAATGTGATGCACGATGGAAATCACGGTTCCTACTCTTCTAAATCATGGATCAACAAAATCATGGGAGGAAGTATTTACGTATTAGCCGGAAACGTTCACAACTGGCAGGTACAACATAACGTATTGCACCATACTTATACAAACATTCACGGTCATGATGAAGATCTTGATGCCGGAAGAATCATTCGTTTTACACAAAATGCAGAATGGCACCGTTTTCACAAATTCCAACATTACTATTCTTTTTTCTTATACGGACTTTTGACTTTTAATTGGGCTCTAACAACCGATTTCAAGCAAATGAAAAATTACCTGAAAAGAAAATTATCCTACGGAGCACCACAAAGTCCAACTAAATTATGGACAGTGTTGGTAATCACAAAAATCATCTATGTTTTAATCTGGATGGCTTTACCAATGATTTTAGGTGTAATATGGTGGAAAGTAGTGATCGGATTTTTCGTGATGCATTATACTGCCGGACTAATTTTAAGTATCGTTTTTCAGTTGGCACACGTAGTTGAAGAAACTTCAAATCCTGTTCCGAATGAAGAAGGTGAAATGGAAAACACCTGGGCAATTCACCAATTGTATACCACTGCTAATTTCGCTCCAAAAAACAAAGTGATTAACTGGTTCACAGGAGGATTAAACCATCAAATTGAACACCACATTTTTCCAAACATCAGCCACATCCACTACGGAAAAATTGCTGAAATCGTAAAACAAACTGCCATCGAATGCAATTTGCCTTATCATGAATTCAAAACCATGAGAGGAGCTGTGCTAGCGCATTACAAACATCTAAAAGATCTTGGTATGAAACCAAGTTTAGCATAAAATAAGAAACTATTAATCATTAACCATCCTTAATAAAGTTGAAATTAAGGACATTCAAAAATTTCATAATGAATCATATTCTTTCAGACAGAATCAACAACTTAGCGACATCACAAACCTTAGCAATGGCTGCTTTAGCACGTGAATTAAAAGCACAGGGAAAAGACATTATCAGTTTAAGTTTAGGTGAACCGGACTTTAATACACCAGACTTTATTAAAGAAGCCGTTAAAAAAGCAGTAGACGAAAACTATAGTACCTATTCTCCGGTGGAGGGTTATTTAGAATTGAGAGAAGCAATCTGCAAGAAATTCAAAAGAGATAACGGATTAGAGTACAAACCATCTCAAATCGTGGTTTCTACAGGAGCAAAACAATCCTTATACAATATTGCACAAGTAATGTTAAACGACGGTGACGAGGTTATTTTACCAGCACCATACTGGGTTTCTTACTTCGAAATCGTAAAACTTTCAGGCGGAGTACCGGTTGAAGTTCCTACTTCTGTAGACACTGATTTCAAAATTACACCAGCACAATTAGAAGCTGCCATCACACCAAAAACAAAAATGATGTGGTTCAGTTCTCCTTGTAATCCATCGGGATCTGTATACAGCCGTGAAGAGTTAACTGCTCTTGCGAAAGTATTGGAAAAACACCCAAACATATATGTAGTTGCTGACGAAATTTACGAACACATCAATTTCTCAGGAACTTTCTGCAGCATCGGTTCTATCCCGGGAATGCTAGAAAAAACAATCACTGTAAACGGAGTTGCAAAAGCCTTCGCTATGACAGGATACAGAATTGGTTACATCGGAGCTCCTGAATTCATCGCAAAAGCGTGTGTAAAAATTCAGGGACAAGTAACTTCCGGAGCAAATTCGGTAGCACAACGTGCAACAATTACAGCAGTAGAAGCTGATCCAAGTGTATTAAACCATATGGTTAAAGCTTTCCATACCCGAAGAGACTTAGTCGTGGGATTGTTAAAAGAAATTCCGGGTGTAAAAATCAACGTTCCGGAAGGAGCTTTTTATGTTTTCCCTGACGTTTCTTCTTTCTTCGGAAAAACATTAAGAGGAACTGAAATTAAAGATGCAAACGATCTTTCGATGTATCTTTTAGGAGAGGCCAACGTAGCAACTGTAACCGGTGATGCCTTTGGAAACCCAAATTGTATCCGCTTCTCTTATGCCACAAGCGACGATATCTTAAAAGAAGCATTACGCAGAATCAAAGAAGCTTTGACTGCATAGTACCATAAAATAACAATAACTAAAAGGGCATTTTCGAATGAAAATGCCCTTTTTTATTTAGTCAATTAAAAGCGAAGCAATCTCTCTTGTAATAGACGTTGGAGAATTACAATCGCAATTACTCAAACCAACCACATAAATTTGTTCGGTCGGCTCATAAACACCCATCGATTTAAAACCAAAAATACTTCCTCCATGCTCGCGAACAATTTTATCTTTTACTTTTTCTAAATGCCAGCCGTATCCATAATCAATATTTGTCCCATTGTTTAACGTGTAATTTACAAATGCTTTTTCTGTAAAAGCGGGATTTAACAAGGTATTTGCATTTATTGCATATTGCCATTTCAGCAAATCATCAACAGTTGATAGTATCGAACCCGAAGCATACGGAATAGAAAAACTAATATAATTTGTATTTACATATCCCTCGCGGTCACGATAACCGGAAACTCTGTTTTTAATGATTTTATCATGACTCGCATAATACGTATTTTCCATTCCGATTTTCTTAAAAATATGCTGGGTTACAAACGCTTCATAAGTTTGTCCGGAAACCATTTCAATGATATAGCCCAAAAGCACATATCCTGAATTACAATATTTGTATTGCTCACCAGGTTTAAAATCAGCGGGTTCATTCTTAAAAAAATCGACCAGTTCTTTTGGAGACAAGTCCCGTTTAGCAATATCTTTTATAGCCTTCATACTTGTGAAATCTTTAATTCCGGAAGTATGTGTTAGCAAATGATGCAAGGTAATCTTATTTCCATGGGTTGGATAATCGGGAATAAACTTCGTGATTTCGTCATCAAGTTTAAGCTTTCCCTGTTCTGCCAGAATCAAAACAGCAACAGCCGTAAATTGCTTGGTCATCGACCCAATTTCAAAAACAAATTCGGGCTGCATTTGAATGCCCATTTCTAAATTGGCCATTCCAAAAGCTTTTCGATACACTACTTTTCCTTTTTTAACCGCCAGAAAAACAGCTCCGGGATTTTCAGGTTTAAACTTTGAGGCAATTAATTGATCCATTTTAGTTTCCAAACTCTGGGCCGACAGTCCCGAACAGCCCATTAGAAATAGAACAATAAACAATTTTAAGAAGATTTTCATTTTGTGATTATTTAGTCTGATTGATAAAAGATTTGACGACATTCATCAGCTAGAGGTTACAGAAAGTAGTTTTTACCTTTTATGGGGATTTCGCCGCGGCGAACCGGGCTATCCGCTGTATCTTTTGCTTTTTAAAGAAAAAAGCAAAAGGATGTCGCTCCTATCCCTAACCCAAAAAATAAGCTGCGGCAGAACAAATTACATTTTAGTATTCCCCTAATAACTCTGTATTTTTAAATCGTATTATTAGTATTTTTAACAAATCAATAAAAAAATTATTGGATCTGCCCTTTAAGAAGTTCACTTTCAAAACAATAAACATGAAAAATACAATTTCTACAATCGTATTACTGCTTACAATAGGAATGTTCGTAACATCCTGTACCGTAACTAAAAAAATAACCATAACCGAATCAAAACCCTACACACCTGTATCTAAAGAGCTATTTGATACCATTGTAAAAATGGACGGAATTGTTTTTGAAGCTGCTAACAAAGGTGATTTAGAAAAATTAAAAACTTTATTCGCAGAAGACCTTGAATTCTTTCATGATACGGGAGGGCTGGACAACTATACAAAAACAATGGAAAACTTCCAGCGAATTTTTACCAATTATGGATATACGAGAAGAGTTCTGGTAGAAGGAAGCATTGAAGTTTACCCCATTAAAGATTATGGAGCCATACAAACCGGATTGCATAAATTCTGCCGACTTGAAAATGGAGAACTCATCAACTGTGGCACCTATAAATTTACTCATATCTGGAAAAACACCTCTACAGGCTGGAAAATTACCCGAGTCATTAGCTATGGGCATTAAAATTAAACAACAGCATAAAAGATAAATAATAAAAATTTAAAACCGTTGTTACTATAAAAACCATTTTAACACACAAACAATTAAATTCATCCAAAAAGAACTTTATTTTTATGTCAAAATATATAAAAACAAAATCCCAAATGAGAAAAATAATTTTAGATCTGGCAGTCACTTTAGATGGTTTTATTGAAGGTCCTAATGGCGAAACCGATTGGTGCATCATGGACGATGATATGGATTTTAACGATTTCCTATCCAGCATAGACACTATTTTTTATGGCAGAGTGAGCTATGATATGTGGGGAAATTACCAACCCGATGAAAATGCAAGTCCTGACGAAAAATCACTTTGGAAAGAAGTACACTCCAAAAATAAATACGTTTTCTCCAGTCAAAACAGAGAAGACAACAATGCCTCTTTTATCAATTCTGACATCATAAATAAGGCAACCGAAATCAAAAAACAATCAGGAAAAAATATCTGGCTATATGGCGGAGCAAGCCTTATTAAAACTTTTATTCAATTGAAGCTTATT
The DNA here is from genome assembly GCF_946903285.1 of Flavobacterium collinsii. GTDB lineage: Bacteria > Bacteroidota > Bacteroidia > Flavobacteriales > Flavobacteriaceae > Flavobacterium > Flavobacterium collinsii. The sequence continues at coordinate 1,947,077 of NZ_OX336425.1, read as the reverse complement.
GATACCTATAGAATATCTGTTCATCCTGTAGCTTTAGGAAACGGAAAACCACTATTTGAAGACTTAAAAGAAAGACTAGAATTAAAACTTGTTACCACTAACACTTTTAAATCCGGGGTAGTACAACTTATTTATGAACCGATTCAATTTTAAAAAGACATCCGAAACAACCTGAATTATTAAATATCTTAAATAAACTGCACTCTTAATCATCATCATTCCATATAAGTTAACAATTCTAAAAAAATCACCTCAGCATTAGCAAACTCGAAATATTTATAAGAACTTTGCAAACTTTTTTCCGTGAACACCACAAAAGCCTAAAGTACTTAAAATGAAGAAGAAGATTGAAATATTAGCTCCTGCCAGGGATTTAATTGGAGGAATGGCAGCCATAAATAGTGGTGCCGATGCTGTTTATATTGGTGCACCACAATTTGGAGCACGCTCGAATGCCAACAATTCTATTGAAGATGTAGCTGCATTGGTACAATATGCACACCTTTTTAATGCACAGGTCTTTGTGGTTATGAATACCATTTTGTACGATAACGAACTGGAAACCTGTCGCAAAATGATTTGGGAATTGTACGACATTGGTGTTGACGCCTTAATCATTCAGGATATGGCGATTATGGAAATGGACTTACCTCCTATCGTACTTCATGCCAGTACACAAGCCAATAATCGTGATGCCGATAAGATAAAATTCTTAAAAGATGCCGGAATTAAACGTGTGGTTTTAGCCCGCGAATTGAACTTGCATCAAATTAAAACGATTTATGACGAAGCTGATGTTGAACTAGAATTTTTTGTAACCGGAGCTTTATGCGTTTCTTTCAGTGGAAACTGCTATATGAGTGTGGCCAACGGAGAACGAAGTGCCAATCGTGGTTCTTGCGCACAAAACTGTCGTTTACCATATAACTTAATAGACGGAAACGGAGAAACTTTAATCAAAAACAGTCACTTACTTTCTATAAAAGATTTAGACATCTCAGATCAGATTCCAAACTTAATTGAAGCAGGAATCGTTTCTTTCAAAATTGAAGGAAGACTGAAAGATGTCGTTTACGTAAAAAACAACGTTTCTTATTTACGCCAAAAATTAGACAGCTTTTTAGAAGGCGCGGGAAGTGATAAATATACCAAAGCTTCTTCCGGAAAATGCACCTATACCTTTGATTCTTCTTTAAACAGAACTTTCAACCGTGGTTATACAGATTATTTCGTAAACGAAAGACACAGCTCTATTGGTTCTTGGGAAAGCCCAAAATCAAAAGGTCAATATATTGGAAAATTAATCCGAACTGTTGGAAACGCATACGAAATCGAAAACGGTGAACTACTGAATAATGGTGACGGACTTTGTTTTATCAACGAAAACAATGAAGCCGACGGAATCTATGTAAACAAAGCCGAAAACGGAAAAATTTATCCAAACGTTTTAAAAGAAGTAAAAGACGGAACTTTTATTTACCGTAACAACGACGCTGCTTTCATTAAAGTTGTAGAGAGAGAAGACAGTGCTATTCGAAAGCTAAGTACAACTTTATTGCTTACCGAAACTGAAACAGGCTTCGAATTAATCGCAACCGATGAAGACGGAAATGTAAGTATTGTTACCCTTGAGCATGCAAAAGAGCAAACTAAAACTGGCGAATCAATCGAAGAAAACATCAAAACACAATTGGCCAAAACAGGTTTTACACCTTATACCGCTGATGAAATTAATGTAATGTTTTCTCAAAACTGGTTCCTTCCTATTTCAAAAATTAACGAAATGAGAAGAACCGTTTACGATCAGTTAACAGCAATTCGTCTGGCAAATTACAAACGCGAAGAGCACCAGTTAGTTAAAACATCACATCCTTATCCGGAAACTAAATTGGATTTCATGTACAATGTTTCCAACAAAACGGCCCGTAAATTCTACGAACGTCATGGCGTTACCGAAATCGAAAAAGCATTTGAACTACAGTGGGATCCAGGAAAATCGCGTGTGATGACGACCAAATATTGCATCAAATACGAATTAAAAAAATGTCCGATACACCAAAAAGATATAGTTGGTGTTAAGGTAAAAGAACCATTAGTATTAAAGCAGGGTGAATTAGAGTACAAACTAAAATTCAATTGTAAACCTTGTGAAATGGAAATCTGGGAAAAAGATGCAGAATTCGAAATAGAAGAAGATCATTTTCATTAATAATATCTAACCGCAAAGTTCGCAAAGGACAACGCAAGGTTCGCAAAGATTTTTTTAAATCTTTGCGAACCTTTTCTTTTAACTGAACATCAAAAGCTTTGCGTTCTTTGCGGTTAATATAAATTGCATAGGCATACAATACTTTGCGGTTCAACTCTTTTTTCGCTACTTTTACTTCTCCAACAACACAATTAATCCAAAATGAAAATACTACTCCTTGGTTCGGGTGAATTAGGCAAAGAATTTGTCATTGCCGCACAACGAATCGGACAAACCGTAATTGCTGTAGATAATTACGAAAACGCTCCGGCTATGCAGGTAGCACACGGTTTTGAGGTTATAAACATGCTCGATGGTGAAGCACTGGATCGAATAGTAGCCAAACACCAGCCGGACTTTATCGTTCCTGAAATAGAAGCCATCCGTACCGAACGCTTTTACGATTACGAAAAACAAGGTATTACCGTTGTTCCATCTGCAAAAGCAGCCAACTTTACCATGAATCGAAAAGCGATTCGCGACTTGGCCTCAAAAGAGCTAGGATTAAAAACGGCTAAATATCAATATGCTACTTCAGCAGAAGAACTTCAGAAAGCAGTTCAGGAAGTTGGAATTCCATGCGTAGTCAAACCATTAATGTCATCTTCCGGAAAAGGGCAATCAACCATAAAAACAGCTGATGATATCGAGAAAGCCTGGCAATATGCCGTTGCTGGCTCGCGTGGCGATGTCATTGAAGTTATTGTAGAAGCATTTGTTGATTTTCACTCAGAAATTACTCTTTTAACGATTACTCAAAACAACAATCCAACCCTGTTTTGCGCACCAATCGGACACCGTCAGGAACGTGGCGATTACCAGGAAAGCTGGCAGCCCGCAAAAGTTTCTGAAGCCGATTTGTATGAAGCGCAGGACATGGCCGAAAAAATTACCGAAGCACTGGGAGGCGCAGGGCTTTTTGGAGTCGAATTTTTCCTAACCAGCGATGGTGTTTACTTCTCTGAACTCTCCCCTCGCCCACACGATACCGGAATGGTAACTTTAGCAGGAACACAAAATTTCAATGAATTCGAATTGCATTTGAGAGCCATTCTAAGCCTGCCAATCTTCGAAATCACTCTTGAAAAAGCTGGCGCGAGTGCTGTTATCCTAGCTTCACAAGACTCCACAAATCCAACTTTTACCGGAATTGAAAAAGTAGCAGCTTTACCCAAAACTGATTTCAGGATTTTTGGAAAACCTACTTCAAGACCTTACCGCCGAATGGGCATTGTTTTAAGCTATGATACTCTTGCAACACCAATTGACGAAATTACAGAACGCGCCAAAACAACTTCAAAACTAATAACCGTAAACTCTTAAAAATGAAAAACGCATTATTTGCACTCTTCCTGTTTATAGGAATCACAGCTCAGGCTCAGGATAAAAAAACAGATGAAAAACCTCTAATTGTCGAAACAGCCTGTGGCGAATGCCAATTTGGAATGGAAGGCAAAAGTTGTGATCTAGCCGTTCGAATTGATGGAAAAACTTACTTTGTAGACGGAACAACAATTGACGAACATGGTGATGCACACGCTAAAGATGGTTTTTGTAATGCTGTCCGTAAAGCCAAGGTAACCGGAAAAGTAGAAAACAACCGTTTTAAAGCAAACTCTTTCACCTTGATAAAAGAAAAATAATGGCGTTAATTCTTGAAAATATAGCCAAACACGTTTCACTGACTCCTGAAGAACAAGCTCATTTTTTATCTAAAACGGAAACTCATTCTTACAAGGCCAAAACAATTTTACTGAGTGCCGGAGAAGTTTGCAAACATTCGTATTTTGTAAATTCAGGAATTCTAAGAAGCTTCAACATCAACGATAACATTGTCGAGCATGTTCTGGCTTTTTCGTGCGAAGGTTGGTGGATGAGCGACATGTACAGCTATTTTTCACAGAAACCCGGACAACTCTTTATAGAAGTTTTAGAAGACGCAGAAGTCGTTTCGCTGTCCAAAGAAAATCAGGAACAATTGTATCTTGACATCCCAAAGCTCGAACGTTTTTTCAGAATTCTAATCGAAAACTCTCTGGTTGCAAATCAACAACGCTTAATGGATAATTTAAGTTTGACAGCAGAAGAACGCTTTGAGAAATTTTGTGCTAAATATGGCACACTGGTCTATAAAGTTCCTCAAAAACAAATCGCTTCTTTTATTGGTGTCACACCTGAATTTTTCAGCAAAATGAAAGCCAGGCTTTTAAAAAAGTAAAATTAAACCATTAAGATATTAAGATACATTAAGCTAGACTTAATCTTTCTTATTTTTTAAGAACACAAAGCTTAACTTTCTTAATATCTTAATGGTAAAAACAAAGAATTAAAACTGCTCAACCTCTGTTGAATGTTTCATTGCTGTAGTTGAAGACCTTCCTATCGTTACCGTATTTTGAACCGCATCGAAATAAGAAGTCCCTACAAAAGCCTGATGTTTTACTGCTCTGAATCCATTTTGCTGCAAAGCAAATTCCCTTTCCTGTAATTCAGAATATCCTGCCATACCACGCTCTTTATACGCTTTAGACAATTCGAACATACTGGTATTCAAAGCATGGAATCCTGCCAGCGTAATGAACTGAAATTTATACCCCATAGCTGCCAGATCTTCTCTGAAAGTTTCCATTTCTGCTACTGATAATTTTGCAGCCCAATTGAAAGACGGAGAACAATTGTAAGCCAGCATTTTACCCGGAAACTCTTTTTTCATTGCATCCGCAAACTTCTTAGCATAAACCAAATCCGGATTACTGGTTTCCATCCAGATTAAATCAGCATAAGGTGCATAGCTCAATCCTCTTGCAATCCCCTGATCGATTCCGCTGTTTACATAGAAAAAGCCTTCATTGGTCTTTTCACCTGTAATAAATTTTGCATCTCTCGGATCGGCATCACTCGTTAACAAATTAGCTGCATCGGCATCAGTTCTGGCTACAATTAATGTCGAAACTCCCATAACATCAGCAGCCAAACGAGCAGCAATCAGTTTGTTGATCGCTTCCTGAGTAGGTACCAAAACTTTTCCGCCTAAATGCCCACACTTTTTAGCGGAGCTCAATTGATCTTCAAAATGAACACCTGAAGCACCTGCCTCAATCATCGATTTCATCAATTCGAACGCATTTAAATTTCCGCCAAAACCAGCTTCTGCATCCGCTACAATCGGAACCAGATAATCTTTTTTATCTTCAACCTGGTTTACCACCTGAATCTGATCAGCTCTCAACAAGGCACTATTAATTTTTTTAACTACCATCGGTACACTATTCACCGGGTAAAGCGATTGGTCAGGATACATTTCTCCTGCTAAATTTGCATCGGCCGCTACCTGCCAGCCGCTCAAATAAATCGCTTCTAAACCAGCATCGACTTCCTGAATCGCCTGATTTCCTGTTAAAGCACCTAAACCAGCAACATAATCCTGACTTTTTAACTTTCTCCATAATTTCTCCGCCCCCATTTTAGCAATAGAATGCTCGATATGATAAGAACCTTGAAGCGTAACCACCTCTGTAGCGGTATACGGACGTTCAACACCTTTCCATCTTGGGTTTGTGATCCAATCGTTAATCAATTCCTGAATTCTGTCTTCTGTTGTTTTCATAAGTAATATAGTTAAGTTGGTTAGTAAGTAAATAGTTTTCAGTCGCAGTTTTTAGTTTTCACTGAAACTCATATAAGGTTTATTTTTTTACGCAGATTTTTAATTATCAACGCAACGTTTCATAAATATTTGTAACACGGAAGGGTTAAAAAGTCAACGAAATCGGTATTTACTACTAATCTTTCCAAAACTTTTTCAGCTAATGGGAATTGGCGTTTTTCGTAATTTTCCTCTCCTAATTCATCTTTTATTTTTTTGAACTCGTCTAAAGCCAATTCGTGATAATACGCCAAATCTAATTTTCGTTCATTATCCAAAACCACTTTATTCTGGAGCCATTGCCACAATTGCGATCTCGAAATTTCGGCTGTAGCAGCATCTTCCATTAAGTTATGCAAAGCTGCAGCACCTTGTCCGTTCAGCCATGAAGCCAGATACAACACTCCAACATTGATGTTTTTACGAAGACCATTTTCTGTTATAATCCCTATTGGCGGCTCTATCAAATCTGCTTCTGTTATTTTACGATATTCTCTTTTAACATGAATTTGATTTGGCGTTGGCATTCCGGCATCAAAAACATTCTTAGCCAGCGAAACCAGATCCGGATGCGCTACCCAGGTTCCATCATGACCATTTTTCACTTCACGTTCCTTGTCGGTTTTTACCTTTGCAAAAGCAACGGCATTTGCTTCCTCATTATTCTTAATCGGAATTTGAGCAGCCATTCCTCCAATTGCATGAATACCGCGTTTGTGACATCTTTGAATTACCAAATTCGAATAGGCGTTCATAAAAGGCGAAGTCATATTTACCTGATCGCGATCCGGAACAATAAACTTTGGATGCTTGCGGAATTTTTTAATGTAAGAGAAGATATAATCCCAACGTCCACAATTCAACCCTACGATATGTTCTTTCAATTCATAAATAATCTCATCCAGCTGAAAACTTGCCGTAATCGTTTCAATTAAAACCGTCACTTTTATCGTTCCTCTTTCTAACTTCAAATAATCTTCGGTGAAATCAATTACCGTATTCCACCAGCGTGCTTCCAGATAATGTTCCAATTTTGGAATATAGAAATAAGGTCCTGAGTTATTTTCTAAAAGTCTCTTATGATTATGAAAAACATACAAACCAAAGTCTACCAAAGAACCTGAAACCGCATTCCCATCAATCGAAAGATGTTTTTCCGGTAAATGCAATCCACGAGGGCGCACTATCAATGTCGCAATCTTTTCATTCAGGTGATACGATTTATGCTTAATCAAATCGGTATAAGAGATCGTTTTGTTAACCGCATCAATCAAATTCACTTGTCCGTCCATTAAATTTTGCCAGGTCGGAGAAGTACTGTCTTCAAAATCCGCCATAAAAGTTTTCGCTCCTGAGTTCAACGCATTGATAATCATTTTGCGATCAACCGGTCCCGTAATCTCAACTCTACGATCCTGTAAATCTTTTGGAATTTCTCCAGCCACCCAATTACTTTCTCTGACGGTTTTGGTTTCTGAAGGAAAAGACGGCATGACTCCCTGATCAAAAGCGGCTTGTTTTTGTTCGCGCTGCAACAACAATAATTTTCGTTGCGACTCGAATTTTCGATGTAAATCGGTTATAAAAACAATCGCTTCTTCTGTCCAGATCTTTGGATAAGAAAGCTTCTTTTCGGCCAAAAACTCCATTGCCGTTTCGGTAATCTCTAATTGGTTTTTCATAGCTACTGCTTTTAATTAGTCATCAATTGTTGATCGTCTTCTGTTAATACAAAACAGCTTTTACCATAACAATCTGACGGTTAATATTTTCTACACCACAATATTAGAAAAAAGTTTTTTACAAAACAAGCGAACGTTCGCTAAATTTGAAAAATATTTTTTTGGCGATTATTTTTAGATTACTTACATTTGATATTATGGATATCGAAAAAGACTATATAAAGCTGATTTTTGGGCTAAAACTCAAGCAGGTCCGCACCCAGAAAAACCTTTCTCTTTTTGGCCTGGCCAAATTGACCAATCTTTCAAAATCGTATTTAAACGAGATTGAGAAAGGAAAAAAATATCCCAAAACAGATAAAATTTTACTTTTATGCGAACATCTGGACGTTACTTACGACCAAATGGTTTCGCTAAAACTCGATAATAACCTCGCTCCGATTGGGGAAATCTTAAAATCCGGTATTTTAAAAGAGATTCCCCTTGAACTTTTTGGTATTCAGGAAGCAGATTTAATTGATATTATCGCCAATGCCCCCGCCAAGGTCAATGCGTTTATTAGTACCATTATCGAAATTGCACAGCATTATAATCTGAGCCGGGAGAGTTTTTTCTTAGCCGCTTTACGTTCCTATCAGGAAGCACACAGTAATTATTTTGAAGACTTAGAAGATAAAGTAATTGCTTTTTCTAAATCCTTTCAGATTAATTTAGATTCCAAGATTACGATTAAAGAACTGGAAGCGATTCTTAAAGAGGAATTTGATTATACTATAAAAGAAATTGCCTTTACCGATCAGGAAGCTTTAGAAGACCTACGTTCCATATACGTCCCAAAAAGCAAAACCCTGTTACTTTCAACCGAGATTGACGATCCGCAGAAAGCTTTCATTTTAGCCAAAGAAATTGCTTATAATTACCTGAATTTATCCGATCGCTTACTGACCTTCAGCTGGATTAAGTTTGAAAACTTCGACCAGGTGTTGCATAATTTCTACGCCTCTTACTTTGCAGGTGCTTTATTATTACCAAGACAATTGATCGTGGGTAAAATCAATGATTTTTTAAATAACGAAAAACCAAATCCGGAAGAATTTGTAACGCTGATCGAAAGCTTTGAAGTTTCGCCGGAATCTTTTTACCAAAGATTGACCAACTTGCTTCCTAAAGACTTCCATCTGAAGAACTTATTCTTTTTAAGAATGTCACATAAAATTGGTTCTGATTTTTATCAGATCAAAAAGGAGCTACACATTACCAATCAACAAGAACCGCATGCCAACGAAACCAACGAGCATTATTGCAGAAGATGGGTTTCGGTAAAAACTATAGACGAGGCCATCAAACAAAACAAACCACACTTTTTTGATGCTCAGATCTCAAGTTACGTGCATAGTGGAAATGAATATCTGGTTTTTTCGTCGGCCACAAAAGATCCTTTTATCAAAGACAACATACGCAGTATTTCAGTTGGCATTTTAATTAATCCAACCATGAAAAAGAAATTCAAATTTATAGAAGGAAAACCGCTTGTAAAACGAATAGTAGGCGTCACCTGTGAAACCTGTGATGTAAAAGACTGCCTTGAAAGAGCCGCACCGCCAATTGCACTTGAAAAGAAGAAACGCCACGAAAACACAGATGCCGTTGTGCAACAGTTTATTTCGCAATACAGTTAGACTTTCTTAGACTTTCTTAGACTTTCTTAGACTTCTTAGATTGTTTAGACCATAAACACGAAGATCCAGCCAATCTCAGTCGCCGCAAAACCTTTGTACCTCTGTACCTCTGTACCTCTGAGCCTCTGAGCCTCTGAACCTTTTCTTAATCTACATTAAGTGCTTTTCATGCATGTTGATCGTAAATTTGTACTATAAAAATAACAAAACAATTAACATCATGGAAAACATAATAATACACAAGGCAGAAACAAGAGGAAATGCAAATCACGGATGGCTTAATGCCTATCACAGTTTTAGCTTTGCGAGCTGGTACAATCCGGAAAGAATTCAGTTTGGAGCACTTCGCGTTTTGAACGATGACACTATTGCGGGCGGAATGGGTTTTGGAACACATCCCCACGATAATATGGAAATTATCACAATTCCGTTAGAAGGTGATTTAGCGCACAAAGACAGCATGGGAAATACCGAAATCATTAAAAATGGTGATATTCAGGTCATGAGTGCCGGAACCGGAATTCAACATAGCGAATTTAACCCAAATGCCGATCAGCAAACTAAGTTGTTGCAAATCTGGTTATTTCCTAACAAAAGAAATGTAACACCGCGTTACCAACAAATTACTTTGGATGTTGCCGACAGACACAACAAACTGTCTCAGGTTCTATCTCCAAATGCTGATGATGAAGGAGTGTGGATCCATCAGGACGCCTGGTTTCATATGGGGAATTTTGATGCCGGAATCGCAACAACCTACAAACTAAAAAAAGAAGGAAACGGAGTTTATGTTTTCATTTTAAAAGGAAATATAACGATTAACGGTCAGGAATTAGACACTCGTGACGCAATGGGAATCTCTAATTTTGAAACTTTAAATATAAAAGCAAATACAGATGCCGAATTTCTGTTGATGGAAATTCCTATGAATTATTAATTCATAAAACACAACTTACACCTTTTTAAAAGAAACGATAACAAACCTGAACAACAGCACGTTATCGTTTCTTTTTTTTTACTTAAATCCCCAATAAAGCCAAAAAGAAATAGTAATTTTATAGGAGAAAATTGGTCTGAATTTAAAAATAAAATTAACTGCAAAAAAATTTCAACCATGAATCCAAACAACCTTATCAAAGAATACACTAATGGAGAAGTAACCATTGTCTGGGAATCCGGAAAATGCATTCATTCTGCCAATTGCGTAAAAAACAATCCTGATGTCTTTCATCCAAAAGAAAAACCATGGATTCTTCCTGAACAATCTACCACTGAAAAAATAATACAGGCAGTTCAAAAATGCCCTTCGGGCGCATTGACTTTTTATATGAACAACAAAAGTTAAGTTTAAGCAAGATTTTTTCTGTATTGTGAATATATTAATCAATGAAAATCTTTTAATCTGTGATAAAAAAACAGAACTACCCATCTTTAATCTGAACGACAACAAAAATGTGATAATCAAAAAGTTATCACATTTTTTATTTCTTAATCTAGGTTAAGTCCCTTACCCGCACTACCGCCGTAACTTTGTCCTATCAAAATGAAATTAATTATTTAAAAAAATAAAATTATGGCAACCACAAAATGGTCAATTGACTCAACACATTCAGAAATTGGTTTTAAAGTTAAACATATGATGTTTACAAATGTTTCAGGTAAATTTGGAACTTATGATGCAACAATCAACACAGAAGGAGACAACTTCGAGAATGCTGCAATCGAATTTTCAGGAGACATCACTTCTGTCGATACTGCAAATGCAGATAGAGACAATCACTTAAGAAGCAGCGATTTCTTTGATGCCGAAAATCATCCAAAACTGACATTTAAAGGTTCTTCTTTCAAAAAAATCAATGATGGAGCTTATGAATTAACCGGAGACTTAAACATCAAAGGTGTTTCGAAATCAGTAACTTTTCCGGTAGAATTTAGCGGAATTATGACTGATCCATGGGGAAACACAAAAGCAGGATTAAGCATCGAAGGAAAAATCAATCGTAAAGATTGGGGACTAAACTGGAACTCAGCTCTTGAAACAGGAGGCGTTTTAGTAGGCGAAGAAGTTCGTTTGAACATTGAATTACAATTTGCAAAACAAGCTTAATTCTTCAAAAATAGATTTAATTTGATTGGTTATAAAATCCTGTGCTTTTTAAGTACAGGATTTTTTTGTTTGCCACGAATTCACGAATTATTTTTATTACACAAAGCTTAAAAATAATTCGTGAATTCGTGGCAGAAAAAGCTTATCGCACAGTATTTCGAAATTCTGTAGGTGACATTCCGGTTTGTTTTTTGAAGAATCTAGAGAAATAAGAGTAATCTTCGTAACCCACTTTAAAGGCAACTTCATTAACTGCTAATTGCTTATCTATCAACATTCTTTTTATCTCCAAAATCACTCGATCCGTAATAACTTCTGTTGCGGTTTTTTGTAGAATTTCATTACAGATCCGATTTAGATGCTTTAAAGTGATACTTAGTTTCTCCGCATAAAAAGAGGGTAATTTCTCCTGTTTAAAATATTGTTCTAAAAGCATTTCGAACTTATCAATTTTTATATTATACGAATGCGCCTGATGCGAGTAAGTCTCATTATACTTGCGAGCTATTTCAATATGAATACAATCTAATAAATTCAGCATTTTATCGAGTTGGTACCTGTTGCCCTGAACACTCTCCTGAATTAACAAATCAAAATAAAGCCTGATTTTAAGAATTCCTTTTTCTTCAAAAACCATTTCCGGCCGATTGTGAATCGAATGGTAAAAATTATACTCGTTAATATTTTTCTGTCCGAAATATAAATTATACAATTCCTGTGAAAAAATAATCACAAAGCCCTCAATATCTTCAGATAAGCTCCAATGGTGCATTTGTCCGGGCTGCAACACAAACAAGCTTCCTTTTTTGATTTCGAACTGATCAAAATCAACTTCATGCTGTCCCGAGCCTTTTGTAAAAAACACCATAAGATACGAATCATGCCGGTGCGGCTCCTCTACAAAACTGTGACTTTTTAAATGCTCTTTGAAGGTATTGACATAAAAATCACGATGAATATCATTGCAGCTAAAATTCTGAACACTATAAACCGGGTATTTTTTCATATCTGTAGAATTTATTTTTTATTAGTTACATATACGATCGCCCAATCATGTTTTTCGTTTACAAATTCGTTTAAGGTAGGCGATGTCATAATAAATGTCTTTATTGTGCTATAAGTAGCGAAGATATAAAAAAGACTTTAATCCTACTCTGGATTACCTTTGTATAAATAAAAAACAACAAGATCATGTCAAGTGCATTAACTCATATTTTAAGCAACGAATGTCCTATTTGTCATAAAGGAAAAGTTTTTACAGATAAAAATATTTTTTTCACTTTTGGCCTTCCAAAGATGAATGAATTTTGCAGTCATTGTAATTACAAATTTCAAAAAGAACCTGGTTATTTCTTTGGCGCTATGTATGTAAACTACGGATTAACAGTCGCTCAGGGAATTGCAACGTATTGTATTGCACAATTTTTCTTCGAAAAAAACTTCGATTTAAGAATTATTCCAATTATCGCTGTCGTCATTACCCTGCTCACTTCTTTTAATCTTCGATTTTCAAGATTAGCATGGATTTACATGTTTAAAGATTATACGAAATAAAAAAATGCTATTTTTGCCTTTCAATTGAAACTAATTTTCAATTCAAAAAATTCAATCTTTAAATTAGACAAATGAAAGCATACGTATTTCCGGGTCAGGGCGCACAATTTACAGGAATGGGCAAGGACCTATATGAAACATCGGCTTTAGCCAAAGAATTGTTCGAAAAAGCTAATGAAATTTTAGGTTTTAGAATTACAGATATCATGTTTGAAGGTACTGCCGAAGAACTAAAAGAAACTAAAGTTACACAACCGGCAGTATTTTTACATTCGGTTATTTTAGCAAAAACTTTAGGCGAAGATTTTAAACCTGAAATGGTTGCAGGACATTCTTTAGGAGAATTTTCAGCATTGGTTGCAAACGGAACTTTATCTTTTGAAGATGGTCTTAAATTAGTTTCTCAACGTGCTTTAGCTATGCAAAAAGCTTGCGAAATTACTCCATCAACAATGGCTGCGGTTTTAGGTTTGGCTGATAATATCGTTGAAGAGGTTTGTGCTTCTATTGACGGAATCGTTGTTGCAGCAAATTATAACTGTCCGGGACAATTGGTAATTTCAGGAGAAACTTCTGCAGTTGAAAAAGCTTGTGAAGCTATGAAAGCTGCCGGAGCAAAACGCGCTCTAATTTTACCTGTTGGAGGAGCATTCCACTCTCCGATGATGGAACCAGCAAGAGAAGAATTAGCTGCTGCAATTGAAGCAACTACATTCTCAACTCCTGTTTGTCCGGTTTACCAAAACGTAACCGCAAATGCTGTTTCTGATGCAAATGAAATCAAAAAGAACTTAATTATACAATTGACTGCTCCGGTAAGATGGACACAATCTGTTCAGCAAATGATCGCTGACGGCGCTACTTTATTTACTGAAGTTGGCCCAGGAAAAGTATTAGCAGGCTTGATCAACAAAATTGATAAAGAAGCGGTTACTGCGAATGCATAGTTAGTATTCAGTCTCAGTTTTTAGTGATCAGTTGAAAAACTATATCAATAAAAAATCCTCATGAACAAGATTGTTTATGAGGATTTTGTTTTTTATAACCCTTTTGCTTCTGCACTGTAATTATTTACAATTCCGGTTACCAAATAATTTTGATTTCTTTTTTCAAAGAAGATATACCAGATTGTTTTGGCATTGGGTTTGTAAAAAATATAATTTGAACCTAAATATTGGAGTAATTTTGATGTTTTCTTGTGAGGAAAACTTGAAATATCTGAAATAATAAAAACAACTATCTTATCTACATAATTCTGAGCTGATTCAGGAAAACCAAAATACTCCTCTTTAAAAAGTGCAAAAACTAAATCATCAAAATAGTCAAGAACTTCTTTTTCAAAAATTACTTTTTCCACGGATAAGCTTGAATTCTCTTAAACATTTCAGCTTTAAATTCCTCTGGAGTCAGTCCTTTTGCAAACTCGGCATCAAAATCAAAAGTTTCCTGATCAATTCCTTTAAATTTAGATTTTTGAACTTCATATTCTACATCAGGCTCTTCCACCTTGTTAGCTCTAACTTCTTCTTTTTTCTTCTTCATAATTCCTACAATTTATTCTTACAAATTTACAAAAATAAATTAAGCCAAAAATAAAAACCCCAAATAATTTTTAGATTATTTGGGGTTTTTATTATATTTTATTTTCGTCTGAAAAAAAATTAAGAACGAACTTTCTGTTCCCATTTCCAGGCACTTGCCATGGCTTCGTCTAAACTTAATTGTGCTTTCCAGCCCAAAACACTGTTTGCTTTATCTGTATTTGCGTAGGCTTCGGTAATATCTCCTTCGCGACGCGGCATAATTTTATAGGGTAATTTTTTATCGCTTACTTTTTCAAAACTATGAATCACTTCCAAAACCGAACTTCCTTTTCCGGTTCCTAAATTGAACGTTTCCACTTTCTGCAAGTTCTTTTTATTAAACAAACGCTGCAACGCAATTACGTGCGCTTTCGCTAAATCTACCACATGAATATAATCACGAACTGCTGTTCCGTCCTGAGTTGGATAATCATCTCCAAAAACCGATAATTCCTGACGTAATCCTACTCCTGTTTGCGTAATAAAAGGCACTAAGTTTTGAGGAACACCGATTGGTAACTCTCCAATTTCAGTTGTAGCATGAGCCCCAACCGGGTTAAAATAACGCAACAAAATAGCACTAATATTGGTAACTTTGGCCGTATCTGTAATAATCTCTTCCCCTATTTGTTTGGTATTTCCATAAGGAGAAATTGCCGCCTGTACCGGAGCATCCTCCGTAATTGGCATTTTTTCAGCCTGACCATAAACCGTACAAGATGAACTAAAAATAAAACTTGCCTCTGGTTTTTGTTGTAATTCCTGCAATAAATACACTAATGAAGCAATATTGTTTTCATAGTACAACAATGGATTCTTAACACTTTCTCCAACTGCTTTTGAAGCCGCAAAATGAATTACTCCTGTAACATCACTATGTTTTTTAAAAAACTCCCGAACAGCTGCTTTTTCCCTTAAATCTAATTTTTCAAATAAAGGTGTCTTACCTGTAATGGCTGTGATTCCTTTTAAAACATCTTCTGTAGAATTGGAAAGATTATCAATGATTACTACTTCAAATCCTTCGTTTTGCAATTCGACTACAGTATGAGAACCGATAAATCCCAATCCTCCTGTTACTAATACTTTCATTTTGTGGTTATTTTGTGTTGTTGTTTATTTGGTTTAATCTTTATTTATTTATTCAAAAATTCCAAAACAGAATCCGTTATAAATTTAATTTGCTCATCATCCAGTTCTGTATGCATTGGCAAAGCAATTACTTCTTTTACCAATTGGTTGGTTACCGGAAACTGCTCTTCTTTATAACGAGAATCTACATAAGCTTTTTGCGAATGCAATGGAATTGGATAATAAATAGCACAAGGAATTGCTTTATCCAATAAATGCTGCATCAAAGCATTACGATCTGCATCAATAATTCTCAATACATACTGATGGAAAACATGATCATTTTCGTTTGCATCAAATTCAGGTGTAATAATATGTGCATTTCCTGCAAAAGCCGCATTGTATTTTGTAGCCGCCAAACGACGTGCTGCATTGTACTCATCCAACAATGGCAATTTCGCATTCAAAACTCCTGCCTGAATACTATCCAAACGTGAATTTACACCTACAACATCATGATGATAACGCTCGTACATTCCGTGATTTACGATTCCACGGATAATGTGCGCTAATTTATCGTCATTAGTAAAAATTGCTCCTCCATCTCCATAACAACCTAAATTTTTAGATGGAAAAAAAGAAGTAGCCGCTACATGACCAATTACCCCAACTTTGCTTTTTACTCCCGATTTAGAAATATAATCTGCTCCTATTGCCTGCGCATTGTCTTCGATTACATATAAATTGTGCTCGGCAGCAATTTCCATAATGGCATCCATGTTCGCTGCACGTCCAAATAAATGTACCGGAACAATCGCTTTTGTTTTAGGTGTAATTGCTTTTTTAATTGCTTCGATATCGATGTTCATATTTACCACATCCACATCAACCAAAACAGGAGTTAATTGCAATAAAGCAATAACTTCAACTGTAGCTGCAAAAGTAAAATCGGCAGTAATCACCTCATCGCCCGGTTTTAAATCCAATCCCATCATGGCAATCTGCAAAGCATCTGTTCCATTTGCACACGGAATCACATGTTTTGCTCCCAGATAGTCTTCCAGATTTTTCTGGAACTGATGTACAAGAGGCCCATTAATATAAGTATTGGTATCCAAAACCTCCTGAATAGAGGCATCAACTGTAGTTTTTATTTTTTCGTATTGACTTTTTAGGTCAACCATTTGAATTTTTTTCATTTTCAATATATTTTAAAATTAAAGACTTGCATTTCATACAGCGTCTCTAAAAGGAGGAACAAAAATAGTTATTTAATACCTTCAAACCAATGAAAATAATCGAAAGAACCGTAATTTAGCCACAAAAACAAACAGATGCTTTTTCTCTATAATTTAGTTATTTCTATTGCTGGCTTTTTTCTGAAAATTGTAGCGCTTTTTAGTCCGAAAATTAAGCTTTTTGTCGAGGGCCGCAAAAACGTTTTCAGTATTCTCGAAGAAAAAATAAAACCTTCAGACAAAACAATCTGGTTTCATTCTGCCTCCCTTGGCGAATATGAACAAGGCTTGCCAGTAATTGAAAAAATCAAAGAAAAATACCCCACTCACAAAATCATTATTACTTTTTTCTCTCCTTCCGGTTACGAAGTGCGCAAAAACAATACTATTGCAAATGTTACACTATACCTTCCTCTCGACACCAAAAGCAATGCAAAAAAATTTTTAAAACTAGCCCACCCCGAGCTGGCTTTTTTCATAAAATATGAATTCTGGCTGAACTATCTAAGCCAATTAGAAACGAGTCAGACTCCAACTTATTTGATTTCCGGAATTTTCAGAGACAATCAGATGTTCTTTAAATGGTATGGTGGTTTTTACAGAAAAGCTCTAAAAGCATTCACTTACTTTTTTGTTCAGAATAAAAGCTCAAAAGAAAAAATAGAACGTATCGGTTTTCAAAATGTTGTAGTTTCAGGCGACACCCGCTTTGATCGCGTAAATGCTATTCTAGAAAGAGACAATACACTGGATTTTATCGAACAATTCAAAAACAATACTCCGACCATAGTTATAGGAAGTTCATGGCCTAAAGACGAAGCATTACTAGCCGAATATATCAATCAGGCAGGCGAAGATGTAAAATTCATCATTGCACCGCACAATATTAAAACCGATCAGATTGCAAGCCTAAAAGCGCAAATCACAAAATCGACTGTTTTATTCTCAGAAAAAAAAGACAAAGACCTATCCAGCTACAATGTCTTTATTATAGATACCATAGGATTACTGACTAAAATTTACAGTTATGGAACAATCGCCTATGTAGGAGGTGGTTTTGGAAACCCGGGAATTCACAACATTCTGGAACCCGCGACATTTGGAATTCCAATTGTGATTGGCCCCAATTACTCCAATTTTGCCGAAGCTATTCAACTGGTCAAACTTGGAGGATGCCTGGTAATCTCTAATCCTCCTGAACTAAAACAGAATCTTGATCGCCTGCTTCATGATAAAGAATATTTAGAAGAAAAAAGTCAGATTTGCAAATCGTATATTCAGGACAACACAGGCGCTACCGACAGCATTATGAATATCGTTGCTTAACCGTTTTTTCAAATCATATGAAGTCTAACAACATTATTACACACAAAAGAGCTTAGATAAGCTCTTTTTGTTTTTCCCGATACAACTCCATAATGCGCAAAAAACAAAACAAACCGCAACTAAGAGAACAAAAACCCCCAATTCTCTTATGGAATCTTCAACAAAAAATAAATTAGGCAAAACATACAACAATTTAACATATTTTTATTATTTTGGCACATTATTTGATAAATAAGATAATCGTGAGCAATGAAAATATTTTAAAAAAAAAATAAAAAAATATTTTACATATTAAAAAATTTATATCTTTGCCACGAATTAATAATTAACCTTTTATAATAAAGTAAGATGAAAAAAGTATTTTTAAGTTTAGCTGTTGTTGCTGTTTTAACTGTTGTATCTTGTAAAAAAGCTGACGCTGCAGCTACTGAAGCTGTAGATTCTACTGCTGTTGCTGTTGATTCTGCTGCTGCTGTAGTTGATTCTGCTGCTGCAACTGTTGATTCTGCTGCTGCTAAAGTTGACTCTGCTGCTGCTAAAGTAGAAGAAGTAAAAAAATAATTAGAACCTAAGTTCTAAAAATTTTAAAACCATCCTTGTGATGGTTTTTTTTATGCCAAAAATTTGACATAAAAAAACCAATAAAAAAAATCCAAATTCCAACAATACATAGCGCATTATTGGAATTTGGATTTTTTTTATTAGAATTCCTTTTACCTACCCCTCCTCTTCCTCAAAAACCACCTCGTCTTCAAAAATCGACTCACTCGACGAGAAGTCCAAAATTTCCGATTTCGAAGCATAAGTAACAATCTCCTTAATTCCTTTTTGCAAAAGCAATTCAGTAGTGTATTTTCGGCTCGTCGCGAAGTGAACCTCTCCCAACATCAACTTAAAAAAATACTTCCCTCCAGAACCTTTAAACTTTAAAAACCTGGCCATTTCAACATTCACCTTAAACTTCTCAACATCCTCCTCACACTCAAACTTCAATTCATAACTCAGACTTGTAAATATCACTTTACCCTTCCTCGAAGTAAACACGAATTTATATTCATCATTAAACCGCTTACTAATTACAAAGGCACCCATATATTATTTTAGATTTTAGATTTTAGATTTTAGATTCTTAGATTCTTAGATTCTTAGATTCTTAGATTCTTAGATTCTTAGATTCTTAGATTCTTAGATTCTTAGATTCTTAGATTCTTAGATTCTTTAAAAGAAATTTACTTTGTAAATTTCTTTTAAAGCGCGTGAGTTTACGCCATAAAAAAAGCCTCTTCAAAAGAAGAGGCTTTAGTACTCAGAGCGGGACTTGAACCCGCACGAACATTGCTGTTCACTGGATTTTAAGTCCAGCGTGTCTACCAATTTCACCATCCGAGCATTATTTGATATTGAGCGAAAAACGGGGCTCGAACCCGCGACCTCGACCTTGGCAAGGTCGCGCTCTACCAACTGAGCTATTTTCGCATTTCAAATTCTAATTAAGAACTACAATACTTGACTTGTTCTGTATTGCGAGTGCAAATTTAGGACATTTATTCAATTACACAAGCGTTTTTCAAAAAAAAAATCTACTTATTTTATAACTTTCTGATAACCTAAACTTTAAAAATGAAATTTATTTTCGAACCAACATCCTTTTAATCTCGTTCAGTTTCATCAATGCTTCAACTGGTGTAATCGCATTGATATCAAGCCCCAGAATTTCTTCTTTTATCTCTTCCAGCAAAGGATCGTCTAAATTAAAGAAACTCATCTGCATTTCATCATTTTCAGACTTTACACCATTTAATGCTTCACTTGAGTGGTTTTTCTCCAGTTTTTTCAACATCTTTTGTGCCTTCAAAATTACAATCTGAGGCATTCCGGCCATTTTTGCTACATGAATTCCAAAACTATGAGCACTTCCTCCTTTTACCAGTTTACGAATAAAAAGCACATTGTCTTTTAACTCTTTTACCGCAACATTATAATTTTGAATTCTTGGCAACGATTCTGTCATTTCATTCAATTCATGATAATGCGTTGCAAACAAGGTTTTAGGTCTTCCCGGGTGTTCGTGTAAAAATTCGGCAATCGCCCAGGCAATCGAAATACCGTCATACGTACTGGTTCCTCGTCCTATTTCATCCAGAAGTACCAAACTGCGATCTGAGATGTTATTCAAAATAGAAGCCGTTTCATTCATCTCCACCATAAAAGTAGATTCTCCCATCGAAATATTATCCGACGCTCCTACTCTGGTAAAAATTTTATCCACGATCCCCATTCTAACACTATCAGCCGGAACAAAGCTTCCCATTTGAGCCAGCAATACAATTAAAGCAGTCTGTCTTAAAATAGCAGACTTACCCGACATGTTAGGACCAGTAATCATAATAAGCTGTTGAGTCTCCCTATCCAAATAAACATCATTCGCAATATAAGGAGTCCCAACCGGCAATTGTTTTTCAATAACAGGATGGCGTCCGTTTTTGATCTCCAGTTCAAAAGTCTCATCAATCTCCGGACACACATATTGATTCTCTATCGCCAATTGCGTAAATGAACACAAACAATCCAACTGCGCCACTAAATTGGCATTCATTTGAACAGGTTTGATATAAGTTGCAATCCAGGCAACCAATTGCTCAAAAAGTTCCGATTCTATTTTATAGATTTTCTCTTCAGCTCCCAGAATTTTGGTTTCGTATTCTTTTAACTCCTCTGTGATATAACGTTCTGCATTAACCAATGTCTGCTTACGAATCCACTCCACAGGAACTTTATCTTTATGTGTGTTTCTAACCTCAATATAATACCCGAAAACATTATTGAATGAAATTTTAAGTGAAGAGATTCCTGTACGTTCTGATTCTCTTTTTTCAATACCCTCCAGATATTCTTTTCCGGAAGTCGAAATAGCACGCAAATCATCCAGTTCTTCACTGATTCCTTTTGCTATGGCATTTCCTTTAGCCACAGCCACCGGCGCATCCTGATTTAAGGTGGTCCCGATTTTCTCTCTTAACAAATCGCAGGCATGCAAACTATCCCCAATTACCTTTACCGCTTCCTGCGGACTTTCGAGTGCCAATGTTTTTATTGGAATAATCGCATCCAGAGATTCCTTCAAATAAACAATCTCACGCGGCGAAACTTTCCCTGCTGCGATTTTAGAAATCAAACGCTCTAAATCCGAAATTTGCTTGATCTGGTATTGAATACTTTGCAAAACTTCAGAATTGGATTTTAAATATGAAACAACATCATGACGCCCTTTTATTTTATTACCATCCTTCAAAGGCAAAGCCAACCAGCGTTTCAACAAACGCCCTCCCATTGGCGAAAGCGTTCTGTCAATCACATCCAATAGGGTTACTGCATTTGGATTATAACTGTGATACAATTCTAAGTTTCTGATCGTAAAACGATCCATCCAGACATAAGCATCTTCGGCAATACGCTGAATAGCCGTAATATGCTGTACACGGTTGTGTTGTGTTTCTGACAGGTAATACAAAATTGCTCCGGAAGCAATGATTCCTTCTTTCAATTCTTCAACTCCGAAACCTTTTAAGGAAACAGTCTGAAAATGTTTCGTCAGGGTTTCTAAAGCATAATCTTCCTTATAAATCCAGTCTTCTAAATAAAAACTATGAAAATCCTCTCCAAAAGCAGCTTTAAAATCGCCCTTATTGTTTTTCGGAACCAAAACCTCGCTCGGGTTAAAGTTCTGCAACAATTTATCGATATACTCGGCATTCCCCTGAGCCGTTAAAAACTCTCCTGTAGAAACATCCAGGAAGGAAACTCCGATACTTTTATTAGCAAAATAAATCGATGCTAAAAAGTTGTTTGATTTAGATTGTAAAACCTCATCGTTTAACGAAACTCCGGGAGTTACAAGTTCTGTTACACCACGTTTCACGATGGTTTTGGTCATTTTTGGATCTTCGAGCTGATCACAGATAGCCACACGAAGTCCGGCTTTGACCAATTTTGGCAAATACGTATTAATAGAATGGTGCGGAAAACCAGCCAACGCAGTTTCTGTTTCAGAACCTGCACCTCTTTTGGTTAACGTTATTCCCAGAATTTTTGAGGCTCTAATAGCATCTTCTCCAAAGGTTTCATAAAAATCCCCTACTCTGAAAAGCAAACATGCATCAGGATATTTTCTCTTGATTTCATTGTATTGTTTCATTAAAGGTGTCTCTTTTACCACTTTCTCTTTCGCTGCCAAATTATTGTATTTTAAATGAAAAAATTAAGACAGCGAATTTATGATATTTTGGAGGAATATCGAAGTCGTTCAAAAATTAAAATATTTTAAGCTTTTTTTAAGTTGAGATATAAGAATTTTACATAGATTTGTCATAATTAAAAAAGACTCTAAAAGATGAAAAAAATAATTTTAATCGCTATGTTAGCTGTAGTTGGAATTACAGCTTCTAATGCTCAAAGCAGTAAAAAAGGTAAAGTTGCTAAAATTGAAGGTGCTGGAATGGCTTTCGAAACAGAAACTATTGATTACGGAACTATCGCTCACAATGCAGATGGAAAACGTGAGTTTGTTTTTGTAAACAACGGAACTAAACCATTAATCATCACAAATACAACAGGATCTTGCGGTTGTACTGTACCAACAACTCCAAAAGAGCCAATCGCTCCAGGTGCTAAAGGTATCATTGGTGTAAAATATGCTACTGACAGAGTTGGTGCTTTTACAAAAACTGTAACTGTTACTTCTAATGCTGAAGGACAACCAACAAAAGTTCTTACTATTAAAGGTACTGTTTTACCAGATCCGGTAAAAAGCTAATCTGAAAAACAAAATAAAATAATTAAAAAAGCTTCCTTATCTTTGGAGGCTTTTTTTATGACCTGAATACAATCAATATGAGAAAACTTGAAAATAGCGAACTGGATCGAAAATCAATCGAAGACTTTAAGAGATCAGACAAAACGCCCTTAATTTTAGTCTTAGATGACATCCGCAGTCTGCACAATATTGGATCTGTGTTTAGAACCGCTGACGCTTTTTTAATCGAAAAAATAATCCTGTGTGGCATTACTGCTACTCCACCCAATAAAGAAATTCACAAAACAGCTCTTGGTGCTACCGAAACTGTAGCTTGGGAACATCACGAGAACATTCTGGAGGTGATCGAAAATCTTAAAAAAGAAAACACACTGACTCTTGCCATCGAACAGGTTGAAAGTGCTATTTTTCTTCAGGATTTTAAAACAGAGAAAAATCAAAAATACGCATTGGTTTTTGGCAATGAAGTTTACGGTGTTGCTCAGGAAGCCGTTGCACTTTGCGATGGCTGTATTGAAATTCCACAATTAGGCACCAAACACTCTTTAAACATTGCCGTAAGTGCCGGAATTGTTGTTTGGGATTTGTTTCAGAAATTAAACTGGCCGAAATAGACAATGAGTCAATTAGATAATGTGGTAATTAGAGAATTAGAAAATTGTTTATTGGCACATTATCCAATTTTCTAATTGACACATTTACGAATTATCTAATTAAAATCTTCTTCTGGATTTCGTCCAAGATAAAAAGGTAATCTTTATGGTTTTTCACGAAATCGCGATCAGAAACATCAATAATCAGCACGTTTAAATCAGTTTGGGATTTAATGTATTCCAAATAACCGTTATTGATTTTATCCAGATAACCTGCCTCGATATTCTGCTCGTAATTCCGTCCTCGTTTCTTGATATTTTGCAGCAACCTTTCCGAGTTCTGATACAAATAAACATACAAATCAGGTTTTGGCATTTCTTTATAGATAATATCAAACAAATTTCGATACAAACGATATTCATCTTCTGCAAGGGTGATTTTAGCAAAAATCAAGGACTTAAAGATGTGATAATCGGCTACAATAAAATCTTTAAACAAATCAAACTGTGCCAAGTCATCTGATAACTGCTGATAGCGATCAGCCAGAAAAGACATTTCCAACGGAAAAGCATAGCGATTTTGGTCTTTGTAAAATTTAGGCAAAAAAGGATTGTCGGCAAAACGTTCTAAAACCATTTTTGCATTAAAATCTTCAGCTATTTTTTGCACCAAAGTGGTTTTCCCTGCCCCAATATTTCCTTCGAAAGCAATGTAGTTGAAGTTCTCCAATGCAATTTCGCGTATCGGATTTTTCAATTCCTGAACTACTTCACAAACACTATCGTCAGGCGAGACTGCAATTAATTCTGTAATCGATTTTTGAAAAACAGGATGTTCCCAGTCTACACCTAAATCCTGCATAGGAAGCAGAACAAACTTTCTGTTTTGCATTAACGGATGTGGAATCTGCAATTTTTCAGACTCAATAACTTCATCATCATAAGTAATCAGATCAATGTCGATAATTCGGGACTGATACCCTTGTTCCTCAGATCTGATTCGGCCTAATTTTTTTTCTAATTTCAGAACCTGACTTAATACTTTTTGAGCCGATAAATAGGTATGCAAAACCAATGCGCAATTATAAAAAGCATCACTTTCAAACCCCCAGGCAGGAGTTTCATACAGTTTTGAAACCCTGATTACAGTCCCCACTTCTTTATGTATCAAATCGATACACGTTTCGATGTTTGTTAACCTGTTTCCCTGATTGCTGCCTATTGATAAAACGATTTGATGCTGTGACTTCATAATTAATGCAAATTAACTAAAACTATTTTAGAATTAACCACATTATTTGATTCAAGACTTAGAAGTTTCCAACTATTTCAAACTCTTTCTTGTTCTCTTTGTTTTCTGAAACCCTCTTCAAAAATGCACTTAAATCGCTTGTTAAGGGTAGTTGGTTCTGGCTTTTCCAAAATTGTTCTGAGTAAGGAAATTTCACTTTAAAAATATCCTTATCCATCGATAAATTCGACTTTGCTTTTTCAGCAATAAAACTATTGGTTACAAAAAAATTGGTACTGTAATCATAAAAAGCTTTTATATTTTTTTCACTTACAAGTAATTCTACCCTAACATCCGATTTTGCGTTATTCAAATAATATTTATTGGTGCTGGCACTCTTCTTATAATTTGAAGTGGTTTTAAAACGGGTGGTTCGATATTCTACTTTGTCCTTTTTTTGAAATGGTACTTTCTCTCCATTATCATAAAGATCAAAATAGGTTTCTACAATAGCATAGTCATACTTATTAATTATAAAATAGCCACTGGTTTTTTGTTCAATTGTATTTTCTGACTTTTTGATAAAACTAATTTTAAAAAAATCACCTGCTACATTTTTTTCCTTGGTAAGTTCAAAATCTTCAATTTTAATAGAGATCATAGCATTTATATCAAATAACTTTTCGAAACTCTGAAATTCAAAATACACAAAATCAGCCTTATCTTTTATTCCGACTTTCCTCATATTCAAAATCTCAACTTCACATTTATTGTCCGGTTGTGTTTTTGATTTAAAGATGCTTTTTCTTGATACTTTACCATAAATATCCTGTAATCTTTCTAATTCATCATTTCGTTTCAAGACACATCGCAAGAAGAAGTTTTCATTGTAAGGTTCGAAAATATAATTCTCTTTCATTTTGGCATATACTTTTTTCATTATAGCCATTTCTTCTCCCACTACTACTTCATCAAGTTCAATTGTTTTACTTTGCAAAAAGATCGTATCCTGTTTGTTTATTTCGGCAAAGCTGAGTTTCAGATTTTCATATCCAATCAAGCTAAAATTTAATTCATTTTGATCGGAAATAAAAGAAAAAACACCTTCCTCATTTGTTATCGAGTTGTCTTTTTGATTGTAAACATTTACCTTCTCTAAAGGAAGCTTTGTCAGTTTATCGACCACTACTTTTTTGGTTTGCATCTTTTGAGCTTCGGCATAAAAACCAAAGAAAAAGAAAAGAGTTAAAAAGATCACTTTATCTTTCATAGTACAACAATTGTTTTCATCAAATATAAAATATTCTAAGTTCAAACAATATTTATCTTACTAAATATCTTATCTTTAATTTAATGCCGCAAAACATGGCAGTTACAGATATTTCATCAAATCCTGTATTCGAATTAATTTGTTTTTAGTTTACTTTTGTAACAAACCAACCTTTTTCGATACTTATTAAAAAAATACACTTATGAAGTTTTTAGGAAATATAATAGCCACCGTTATTGGAATTTTTGTGTTTATTATCCTCTTCTTTTTTGGAGTAATTCTCCTTGGAGCAATTTTTGGAGGAGACGACGCCGTTTCTGTCAAAAGTGATTCTGTAATAGAATTAAACTTAAAACAAATTCAAAACGATTATGCGGGAAAATACAAAGACCCTTGGGTAACTGTTTTCTCGGATAAAAAAGGCATCGGCCTAACAGATGTGATTAATGCCATCGAAGCTGCAAAAACAGATGATAATATTAAGGGGATTTCTATTTTAAACGATGAATCTTCTTTAGGTCTGGCACAATATAAAGATTTGAGAAACGCGCTTGAAGGTTTCAAAAAATCAGGGAAATTTGTCTGGGCTTATGCCAATACCTACTCCCAAAAAGAATATTACCTGAATTCTGTAGCTAATACTATTTATTTGAATCCAGCAGGTGATTTAGACTTTAAAGGTCTTTCGTCTGAGGTGATGTTTTTCAAAGATTTTCAAGATAAATCAGGCATTCATATGGAAGTAATTCGTCACGGAAAGTATAAAAGTGCTGTTGAGCCTTTTCTTGAAAATAAGATGAGTGATGCCAACAGAGAACAAGTAACCGCACTTTTAAACTCAATCTGGACTACTGTTTCGACTGATATTTCAAAAAGCAGAAATATTCCGCTCCCTAAACTAAATGAAATCGCCAATGGTTTATTAGCGAGAACTCCGGAAATGGCAAAAGCTCAACATCTGGTAGATATTATTGCTTATGAGGACGTTTACCATAATGCAATCAAAAAAGCCCTTAAAGTTAAGGGAGATGACGATTACAACAAGATTTCTATTTTAGATTATACTCAAAATAACATTACAACTGCTTTGACCAATACCGCAACCGACCAGATTGCTATTATTTATGCTCAGGGCGAAATACAAGGCGGTGAAGGAGATGTTACTGTAATTGGTGAAGGTTCTATGAGACGTTCTTTGCAGGAAGCCCGTAAAAATGAAGATGTAAAAGCAATCGTTTTAAGAATCGACAGTCCAGGAGGAAGCGCCTTAACTTCTGATCTGATTTGGAGAGAAATTGAGATTACCAAAAAAGTAAAACCGATTGTTGTTTCTATGGGGAATTATGCCGCATCGGGAGGTTATTATATTGCCTGTAACGCTAACAAAATTTTTGCAGAAAGCAATACTATTACAGGTTCTATAGGTGTTTTTGGAATACTGCCAAATTTTAGTCCTTTAGCCAATAAACTGGGAATAAACACTGAGCAGGTAAAAACACATGAAAACTCAGCAAATTACAGTCCGTTTGTACCTGTTGACGAAAAATTTAAAGCCTTTACTTTAGAAGGTGTAGAACACATTTACAACACTTTTGTAACACATGTGGCAGAAGGCCGAAAAATGACGTTTGCTCAGGTAGATGCTATCGCACAAGGAAGAGTCTGGTCAGGGAGTGAAGCATTAAAAATTGGATTAGTGGATCAAATCGGAGGTTTGAATGATGCGATTGCTGAAGCTGCGAAAATTGCCAAAATCAAAACGTATAGTACACAAAACTATCCTGAATACGAAAAAACATTCAACGACCTTCTTTCAAGTTTGCCTTTTGCACAATCAAAAGAAGCTTTTATTAAGGAAGAAATTGGAGAAGAAAACTATATGCTTATCGAGCAGGTAAAAAAGCTTCAGCAACAAAAAGGTGTTCAGGCGATGCTTCCTTTTGGAATAAATATTAAATAATTCCATTTTAAAAATGAAAAAATTATTTGTGCTTGCTGCTCTTTTGTTTTTGAATTTTGTAGATGCTCAAAATAAAACGCAAGTTCCTTTTACAGAAACACCGATTGTTTTAAAAATCAACATCGATCAGCTTTTTGGTACGTTAACAATGCCTGATTTGAAAACAAAATGCCCGGTAGCCTTAATCATTTCGGGTTCGGGTCCTACGGATCGCAACGGAAATAATCCGATGATGAAAAACAATTCTCTGAAAATGCTGGCAGAAGCCCTGGCAAAAAACGGAATTGCCTCATTGCGATACGATAAAAGAGGAATTGGGGAAAGCAAACCATCAGCCATTTCAGAGCAAACTCTTGTATTTGAGAATTACACTGAAGATGCCAAAAGCTGGATCAATTTGTTAAAGCAAGACCTTCGCTTCTCTCAGATTATTGTAATCGGACACAGCGAAGGTTCCTTAATTGGAATGATTGCCGGAGCAAAAGCTAATAAATTTATCTCCATTGCGGGGGCGGGAGAATCTGCTGACAAGTTAATCAAAACACAAATCGCCTCTAAATCAAATAAACAAATAGAGGAAATGACTTTCCCTATTATTGATAGCCTAAAAAGTGGCCATACTGTGAACAAAGTAGATCCAATGCTGAATTCTCTTTTTAGACCAAGCATTCAGCCCTATTTAATTTCATGGTTTAAATACGATCCGAAAACCGAAATCAAAAAGTTAAACATTCCTATTTTAATCGTTCAGGGAAATCAGGATTTACAAGTAACCGTAAAAGATGCTGAGCTTCTATCACAGGCCAATAAAAATGCGGAACTCCTGATCATTGATAAAATGAATCATATCATGAAAATTGTCGACGGAGACCATCACACCAATCTCGAAAGTTATAAAAACGAAAGTTTACCTGTCTCAGAAATCATGATCGATAAGATTATTTCTTTCATTAAAAAATAATTCCAATCATAAAAAGCTTAAAAAACCGTTTGAATATATAATTCAGACGGTTTTTTGTTTTTTAAGAAACAGGAGTATACTCTTATGTTTTACAAAAACTTTATATACGAACTCCACCAAAAAAAACTATTTTTGCAGCAATCAGTTAGCAATTTAACCCCTCAATTTATTTATATGTTAAAGAAAGTTTTAAAAATAACAGCCATAGTTCTTGTGGTCCTAGTAGCGGCCTTATTTGCCATTCCGTATTTCTTTAAAGATCAAATAAAAGCCAAAATTTCAGAAGCTATTAACGAAAGCGTTGATGCGAAAGTAAGTTTTACAGATGCCGATTTAAGTTTGTTTAGAAACTTTCCGAACGCCACAGTGGGAATCGAAAAACTGGTGATTATCAACAAAGCTCCTTTCGAAGGAGACACTTTGGTTTCATTAGGCGAGCTGAATTTAAAGATGAGTATCAAAGAGCTTTTTAAAGGAAAAGACGAACCTTTAAACATACAGGGAGTCAGTTCTACAAATGGTCTGATTAATATTATTTTTAACAAAGATGGTGTTGGCAATTTTGATATTGCCCTAAAAAACAAAGAAAAAGAAGTGAAAGACGATAAAAGTAAGCCGCTTTCGCTGAAAATTCAAAATTATAAAATTGAACAATTTACTTTCAGGTATATTGATCAGAGATCTAAAATAAAAATGGTAATTGACAGCCTAAACCATGAAGGAACAGGTGATTTTACCAACTCAAAATTAGATTTGACCACAAAGTCTACCGCCAACGTTTCTTTGGATATGGATAAAATCAATTACATGAAAAATGTAAAACTGACTTTAGACGCTGTCTTAGGAATTGACCTTGATAAAAGCAAATATACCTTTAAAGAGAATAAAGCTTTAATCAATCAGCTGCCTTTAGAGTTTGACGGATTTATTCAGATGGCAGATGCCGGACAGATTTATGATCTAAAGTTTAAGACTCCCACTTCGGCTTTTACAAACTTCTTAGGACTGATCCCTTCGGCTTACGCCGCAAGTCTGGATGGTGTAAAGACTACCGGAGATTTTACAGTTGCCGGTTTTGCTAAAGGGGAACTGACGGATACTACGGTTCCTAAATTTAATATTGCGATTGCTTCAAACAATGCTTCGTTTCAATATCCAAACCTGCCAAAGTCGGTTCAGAATATTGTAATTGATACGAAAATCATCAACGAAACAGGGATTCTGAATGATACTTATGTAAATCTGGATAAACTCTCCTTCCGAATTGATCAGGATGTTTTTAACGCCAAAGCCAACATCAAAAACATCACACAAAATCCTATGGTGAACGCAGCTTTAAAAGGGACGATCAACCTGTCGAATCTTTCTAAAGCGTACCCAATTAAAATGGACAAACCCCTTGCAGGTATTTTAAAAGCCGATGTTACCACACAATTTGATATGGCTTCTGTTGAAAAAAGCCAATATCAGAATATTAAAAACTCTGGAACAATGAGTTTGTCAGGATTTAAATATACGGACGAGAACAACAAATCGATGAACATTAGCACGGCATTGGTTGAGTTTAATCCGAGTACTATAAACCTGAAGAAATTTGACGCTACGACCGGAAAAAGTGACTTAAGTATTAATGGTGTACTGGAAAACTTCTATGGTTTTATGTTCAAAAAACAAGAGCTGAGAGGAAATTTCAATATGAGTTCAAACCAGTTAGCGGTTGATGATTTTATGACTTCGAGAACGGCTGCAACAGAGAAAACGGCTGCAAAACCATCTGAGGCTATGAAGATTCCTGCTTTTTTAAATTGTACTTTAAATGCCAAAGCCACTACGGTTTTATACGACAATCTAAAACTAAAAGACGTTTCGGGCAGGTTGATTGTGAAGGATGAAAAAGCAACTTTGGAAAACTTTAAAACATCGATTTTTGGAGGAACAATTGGTCTTAACGGAGCTGTTTCTACCAAAACAAAGGTGCCTACTTTTGATATGAATTTAGGTTTCAATCAGGTGGATATTGCGCAAACTTTTACGCAATTAGACATGATGAAAAAGATTGCTCCTTTGGCCGGAATCATCAACGGAAAACTAAATTCGACTATAAAATTAAACGGAAACTTAGACGACAAAGAATTAACTCCGGACTTAAAATCGATTTCAGGAGATTTGATTGGTCAGTTGCTTTCGACTACTGTAAATTCTAAAAACTCAACGGTTTTAAATGCCTTAACTTCAAACCTGAAATTTATTGATCCTAATAAAATAAATCTGAATGATATTAAAGCAGCCTTAACGTTTGATAACGGAAAAGTGAGTGTAAAACCATTTGACATCAAATATCAGGACATTAAGATTACAGTTGGCGGTACGCACGGTTTTGACCAAACGATGAATTACAATTTAAAATTAGACGTTCCTGCAAAATATTTAGGAAATGAAGCCAATGCTTTTCTGGCAAAAATGTCTCCTGCGGATGCTGCAAAACTGCAAAACATTCCGATAAATGCTATTGTTAGCGGTAATTTTTCGAATCCAAAAATAACAACGGATATGAAAAGCGCAGTGACGAGTCTGGCGACACAAGTTGCGAATCAACAAAGAGACAAACTGACTCAAAAAGGAACTTCGGCCCTTAATGATTTTATCAATAAAAATACAAAGGCAAAAGACACCACAAAAGCAGCTGCAACCGAAAAAGAGCAGAAAACTCAGGAAGTTACTAAAAAAGCCAGTGACTTAATCAATGGCTTGTTTAAGAAGAAAAACTAAAGAAAAAAAGGCATCTACGGATGCCTTTTTTGTTGTTCTTATATTTTTAAATTGCTTGTCGGATACCACTAACTTTCCCATTATTCAGGATGGAGTTTATGATTTTCACATAATCCTTTTTAGTGTGTAAATTAATATCTATTCCGATGCTGCAATTGTCGTAAGGTTCGTATTTTTTAAGGTTAGAGACCGAGAAAAGCCCAATCGTTGGAGTCTGCACTGCGCTGGCCAAATGCATAATTCCGCTATCAGCTCCAATAAACAAGTCGGCATTGGCAATTACAGATCCTATTTCGCGGATATCCTTGCTGTAAAATGTTGGGGCCTGAAATGCAATCTGCGAAACATTTTCTACTGGCAGAATTTCAATAATATTATAATCTTTATATTCTTCCTTTAGTTGTGCGTAGAAGTTCTCCCACCACTCCTCTGACAAGCATTTTGCGCCTGTTGCATAAGTAAAAATACAAATTGTTCTTTTACAGTTTTGTACTAAATCATTTAAGATTTTCTTTCCTTCGACAATTTCAGAAGAAGACAATCTAAGGTCAATCGGGGCTATTATTTTATTACTTTTTGCTAATCCAAGTTTCGTTAAATAATGTCGGAAGTTATAAACAGGATATTTCGCAATATGATCGTAGTCTTTTTTTAGAAGTTGAGATTCATCGTTTGAATCTCCGTAGAATTTATATTTAGCATTAGAGAACTGGACTGCTAAACGTCCTGAAGAAGAGTTTTGATCTACGTTGATCGCAACATCGTATTTTTGTGTTTTTATTGAAATCCAGACATTCAGGTATTCCAATAAGCTTTTGAATGGTTTTTTAGGCAAACCGATTACTTTATTAATATTTTGATAATTTCCAAAAATTACCAGAGCTAAAGCTCCCTTAACAAACAAATCGACTTTACAATTTGGAAACATATCGTTGACTTCCTGAACAAGCGGCGTAATCAATAATAAGTTTCCGAGTCTGGCATTTGGCCTGCAAATCAGGACCCGCCTAATTTCTGTTTTATCCACTAAAACAATATGCTGCTCTGATCTTGGCTTTCCAATGTTCTTAGTGAGACGGTGCATTACGCTGCGCCTGACCACATTTATTCGTTTTAAAACACTCATCTTTATAATTCATTTATTAATTAAATATTTGTCCTTGGAAATTCAAAAAAAAACTTTCATTTCGCTTTTTGCTAAACTAGGTTCTCTTTAGATTTAAAATTAAAATCTTCTAATAAATAATTATTATAAAATTGTAATCAAATGTTTCAACATTCAAATTACAATTTTACTAAAACTGTATTATAAATACACTAAAACACTAATAAACAATTCCTTACAAAGTGCTTTTCTTCCTTTAAATGTTAAACTGCAATACTAACCACATAACCTTCCGAACCTCTTACATTAAAAACAGTTCCGTTCTCAAAGATTAAATACTGCCCCTTAATTCCGGTCAATTTACCCTGAAAAGTTGGGGTTTTATCCAGATTCAGACTTGTTACTTTGGTCGGATAATTTAAAACCGGATAGTGCAGTTCATACAAATCATTCTTTTGCGAATAAAAATATTCCTGTACTTCTGCCGGAATTAAGCTTTCCACTTTTGCTTTCTCGGCAAGCAGGTCAAAACTTTCCCCTGTATTCTGAAGCATCTTTCTCCAGTTTGTTTTGTCGGTATAATGGTCTTTTAGTGCGACCTCTGTAATTCCGGCCAAATATCGGTTTGGAACTTCAACAATCGCAATGGCCTGAGTTGCTCCCTGATCGATCCAGCGTGTTGGCACCTGAGTTTTACGAGTTACCCCAACTTTTACCTCACTTGCCAAAGCCAGATAAACAACGTGAGGCTGAAGCTGTACTTTTTGTTCGTACTCCAAATCCCGGTCTGCAATTCCCAGATGCGCCGTACTCAGTTCCGGACGCATAATCCAATCACCAACAGCAGGGCTCGAATAAAAGCATTCGTAGCAAAACCCTTGTCGGTAGATCTTTTTCTTCTTATGGCAGTTCAGACATTCAAATCCCACAAAACTGATCTCAATTTCCTTGTTTAGTAATTGATTCATGTTTAGAAAACTGTCTTCGAAAACCAAATAATACTGAATTGGAGCCCCTATTTCAGTTTGCATTTTTGTAAGTACGCCTTGATATGTCATTAGAATTGAGATTGCTGATTGTAGATTTTAGATTTGCCTGCCTGAATTCTGAATTTTAAGAATTAAAATTCAGCTGAACCGGAATGTTTAATAAAAATAGAATGTTATTTTTTACAAAAAAACACTATTTTTGATACAACGGCAAAGTTAGTATTTGTCTTTCGATATTCAAATTTTAAGGTTCCTGATTTTACGCGAATTGTAAAATCTAAAATCTACAATCAGCAATCTAAAATATAAATTTCACTCATGCCCTTATCAATAATCAACTCTTTTGCTTCTTGGGTCCTAAAACAAAGGATACATCAAATAGAACTTTTTCTAAAATATCCGAATGAAGTTCAGGAAGAGCTGCTGCACAATTTATTGACAGCTTCAGAAAATACTATTATAGGGAAACAGTATGATTTTGAGTCGATCAATTCCTATCAAACTTTTGCCGAAAGGGTGCCAATTGCTACCTACGAAGAGCTTCAACCTTTGATTGAACGTACCCGACAAGGGGAACAAAATGTATTTTGGGAAACTCCTATAAAATGGTTTGCTAAATCGAGCGGAACTACAAATGCAAAAAGTAAATTTATTCCTGTGAGTAATGAGGCCCTAGAGGATTGTCATTATAAAGGGAGTAAAGATTTACTTTGTCTGTACCTCAACAACAATGAGGATTCGGAATTGTTTCTGGGCAAAAGTCTTCGTCTGGGTGGAAGTTCACAGATCTACGAAAACAACAATACTTTCTTTGGTGATTTATCTGCCATTTTGATTGAAAACATGCCTATTTGGGCTGAATTTAGCAGTACTCCAAGCAGTAAAACTTCGCTGATGAGCGAGTGGGAATCCAAAATTGCTGCGATTATAAATGAAACGAAAAACGAAAATGTAACCAGTTTTGCAGGCGTTCCGTCGTGGATGCTCGTTTTAATGAACAAAGTTTTAGAAAATACAGGAAAGGAAAGTCTTTTGGATATTTGGCCAAATCTGGAAGTTTATTTTCACGGAGGCGTAAGTTTTTCTCCGTATAAAGAACAATATAAAAAAATTCTACCAAGCAAAGATTTCAGGTACTACGAAATCTATAATGCGTCGGAAGGCTTTTTTGCTATTCAGGATTTAAACAATTCGAGCGATTTACTGTTGATGCTGGATTATGGTATTTTCTACGAATTCATATCAATGGATACATTCGGAACTCCGAATCAAAAAGTAATCCGTTTGGCCGATGTTGAATTGAATAAAAACTATGCGATTGTCATTACCACAAATTCCGGTTTATGGCGCTATTTGATTGGAGATACCGTTCGTTTTACTTCTTTGAATCCGTATCGAATCAGAGTAACAGGAAGAACCAAACATCATATTAATGTTTTCGGAGAAGAACTAATGGTCGAAAATACCGATCAGGCCATTGCCAAAGCCTGTCAACTGACGCACACCGAAGTGATCGATTATACCGTTGCGCCTATTTTTATGCAGGACAAGGAAAAAGGAGCTCACGAATGGATGATCGAATTCAAGAAAAAACCTGCTGATGTGGGACTTTTTCAAAAAGTATTGGATGAAACACTACAAACTTTAAATTCTGATTACGAAGCCAAACGTCACAACAATATGACTTTAAATCCTTTGGTGATTAATGTGGCACGTGAGAACTTGTTTTACGACTGGCTAAAAGAGCGTGACAAATTAGGCGGACAGCATAAGATTCCAAGGCTTTCGAATCAGAGGGATTATTTGGAGCAATTGAAAGAAATGTAGTTTTTTATAAAAACTTTAATGAAATACCACGTTAGTTAGAATGGGATCAACAGAAAAAATTCAGAATTTAATTCCAATAGGTTATCTGTTTCTTGTCGTGCTGGGAATTTTAAAAGAATGTGTTTTCTTTTTCCAATTGAAAATAAACATTCTGAAATATTCAACCATTATGGATATTCTGATCAGCCCCATTGCTGATCTAACTGCAAATCCGATTATCATTTTAAGTCTAATTGTTTTCGCCGTTCTTATCTTAGTTTTTCTGAGTTTGTGCTACAAGGATCGCAACAAAAGCTGGGCAAAAAAATTAATCGGCACTAAACCGGATGGCGATAAATTTTCAGACCTAGAGATCAAGAGCAAGCTAAAACATTTTTTTCTAGTTTCTATTGGAATTGGATTGCTTAGTTTTTTTCTTGGTTTGGGAATTGGCGAAGGTCATAAAATTGCAGAGAAAATCAGGCTTAATAAACTGAAATACGAGCAAAAACTTACCTTTAACACAGGCGAAACCGAAGCCATTTTTTTGATAGATGTAAATAGCGCTTATTATTTTTATCTGACTCCGAAAAATAATGCGATCAAAATTGCTCCTCTCGGATCTATTAAAAATATTGAGTTAACAAACTTCAAATCTGCAAAATGAAAAGTTCACTTTTGATTTTACTGTTTATTCTCGTTTCCTGTACCAAAGAACAGCATTCAAAAATAATTGTTCTCCAA
This sequence comes from Flavobacterium collinsii, assembly GCF_946903285.1. Classification (GTDB taxonomy): domain Bacteria; phylum Bacteroidota; class Bacteroidia; order Flavobacteriales; family Flavobacteriaceae; genus Flavobacterium; species Flavobacterium collinsii. The sequence goes on along the minus strand of NZ_OX336425.1, from coordinate 1,910,702 downwards.
CCTTTGGGGGATTTCAAAACAGAGCAGGCAAAAAATGTTTATCATAAAATACAAACGATTAACCCTAATGTTGTTTTAAGAGCCAACATTCCCTTCCCGGAAAATGCATTTTACCCGGCCAGAAACAGGTATCGTGCCGACACTATTATTAAAACCATCAAAGATAATGTGAGTAAAGATTCTGTAATCGTGGGTTTATCCAACAGCGACATTAGCGTTACCAAAGGTAAAAACAAAGATTGGGGCGTTATGGGACTGGGCTATCATCCAGGCAAATCCTGCGTGGTTTCTGATTTTAGACTGAGCAAAAGAAACAAAGAAGCACAATTCTATAAGCTTGTTTTACATGAGCTGGGTCATACCGAAGGTTTGCCTCATTGTCCGGTAAAAACATGTTTAATGAGGGATGCTGAAGGAAAAAATCATTTAGATAAAGAAAACGCCTTTTGCTTAAAATGTAAAAACTATTTAATTGAAAAAGGGTGGAACCTAAGTAATCTTACCACCTGATAACTCACCATACAAACTTCCGAATTAACCAAAAACCAAAATAAAATGAGCAACAAAAAATTTAGTGAAATGACTACTGAAGAGTTACGTAAAAGCGAAAAAATATCAAAATCAGCCGCGTATGCATTTGCCGTAATTTTTCTTTTATTACTTATCGCTAACATCTACCTTGTATTTTTAAAAGGATTTAGTGCTATTCAAATTGTTCCTATTGCCTTACTGCCACTACTTCTCTTAATTTTTAAGACTTTCAAAGACATTAAAACTGAATTAAAATCCAGAGAAAAATAAGACCCAATACTATTGCCGAATCGCATTAGGGATAGAAGTGAAAATCCTTTTGTGCTGGGGTTCGGCACAAAAGATTGAAGCGTATAGCCCGACCCGCTTTTTCAGCGGGACATGCCCATAAAAAAACCTTAGCTTTTATAAAAACTAAGGTTTTTTTGATTTATTTCAACCGTCGAGTAAAAGGACTTTGACTTCGCTCAGCCTGACGATAGGTTTACATCATATCGATGTACCTGTCGTGGTATCCTAATAAATATAAAACTCCGTCAAGACCCAGGCTTGAAATTGAGGTTGCAGCGTTTTCTTTTACTTTTGGTTTGGCGTGAAAAGCAATTCCCAAACCTGCTAAATTTAGCATTGGTAAGTCATTGGCACCGTCTCCGACCGCTATGGTCTGATTGATGTGAATTCCTTCTTTTTCGGCGATTGCTTTAAGGTATTCAGCTTTTTTCTGACCGTCTACAATATCGCCTATGTATTTACCAGTTAGCTTACCGTCTTTGATTTCCAATCGATTCGCATGAACATAATCGATACCCAATTCTTTCTGTAAATACTCTCCAAAATAGGTGAATCCCCCAGACAATATTGCCGTTTTATATCCGTAATATTTTAAGGCTTTCATCAAGCGATGCGCTCCTTTTGTAATGGGTAAATTGAGGGCAACATTTTGCAAAACATCTTCGCTTAGCCCTTCGAGCAAAGCCATACGCTGTTTGAAACTTTCGTTGAAATCAATCTCACCATTCATTGCCGATTCAGTGATAGCACGAACCTCATCTCCTACTCCGTTCAGCTCAGCCAGTTCATCAATTACTTCGGTCTGAATTAAAGTCGAGTCCATATCGAAGCAAACCAAACGTCTGTTTCTTCTGTAAATATTGTCTTCCTGAAATGAAATATCGACATCCAGAGTTCTGGAAATCTCCATGAAACTTGCCGTCATATGGATCTTATCTACAATTTCGCCGGTCACAGATAATTGTATGCAGGAACGCGGATATTCTTCTATTTCTACAATAGAGGCTCTCCCTGTTAATCTTATAATAGAATCAATGTTCAGATGCTGGTCTGACATTATTTTAGTCACAGCAGCCAACTGAGAAGCGGTCAGTTTTTCGCCCAGAATATTGATAATGTAACGCTGTTTGGACTGTGATTTTACCCACTTTTCGTAATCGTCAATAGAGATCGGAATAAATTTTACTTTAATTTCCAACTCATAAGCTTTGAACAGCAAGTCTTTTAAAACCGGGCCCGAGGAGGAACCAGCCTGAATTTCAAATAAAATCCCCAGAGAAAGTGTATCATGAATATCGGCCTGACCAATATCTAAAATATTAGCATCGTAAGTTGCCAATACAGCAGTCAAACCTGCCGTCACTCCTATTTTATCATGTCCTGAAACTTTTAATAAAATAATCTCTTTATCTTCTGTTACCATTTTATCTTTATTGATTTTTCGAAGTGACAAAAATCGACAATCTAAAGTTGATAAAAAAAGATATTGATTGTTTTTTAAAAAGAAAAAGCACCTAAGAATGTGCTTTTTGGAGTAATTTAACAATTATGTTCCTGGATCAAAATAACCTAACTTTTTTAATCTCAGAACTGTTTTTTCACCAAAGATTTCAAGGATCAGAATACTGAATCCTTGAAATCTTTTTGGTTGTGGATAAAATTAAAGATATCTATTAACCCTGCATATTTTCGTCAAAGTTTACCATCCAGCTTACACCGAATTTATCTTTAAACATTCCGAAATAAGCTCCCCAAAAGGTTTTCGCCATTGGCATAAAAACGGCTCCTCCTGCTGAGAGTCCGTTGAAAATTCGATCTCCTTCTGCTGCGCTGTCAACATTTATTGAGATTGAAAAATTCCCACCAAAAACTACATCTCCTGATTGTTCACTGCTATCACTTCCCATTAAGATTGTATTACCAATTGGCAAAGAAACGTGCATGATTCGGTTGCCATCTTTTTCAGATACCGGACCACATCCTTCTTCACCTGCCGGCATTTCATTAAATCTTCCAAGAAACGGAAATTCTCCTCCAAAAACGGATTGATAAAATAGAAATGCTTCTTCACAATTTCCGTTAAAAATTAAATAAGGGTTTACTGCTGTTGCCATGATATTTGTTTTTTTGTTTGTTGTTTGTTTTTTATTGTTCTGAAAGTTCTTTGGCTGTTTCCAGTCCTTTAGGAAAGGCTTCTTTAAAATAATCGATGTATTTTTCGACTACATCTACCTGAGCAACCAAATCGGTAAATTCGTCATCGGCTGTTAATCGATACGTTTCCATGGCACCTGTCCACTTTTTGGTTTCTTCATCAAGAGGCAATTCTTGAAAGTCTTTGATTTCGCCTATATGTTTAAAAGCCATATACTCATTTGGAATTTTCGTTTCAATAACACTATTCATTCCTTCTCCATTTGGAGACAAGAAATGTATTTTATCCCCCTGATTCCATTCGCTTATTGCGTATGAACCTTCACAAAAAGATCCTGTCCACTTCCTATACGTTTCCTCATTCCATAAAACCGACCAGACTTTCTGTACCGGAGCTTTAATTCTAATTTTAAATTCTAAAGTTTCCATACTATGATAGTTTACTAAAATCCATAAATAATACGTTCCAACGATGACCGTCTAAATCCGCAAAACCGCAACCGTACATCCAGCCCTGACTTTCTGCTGCTGGAGCAAAAACAGTTCCTCCGGCCTCTTTAACTTTTTGAGCCAGATCATTGACCTCGGCAATACTTTCGGCATCAATCGAGATCAAAACTTCTGAACTTGTTTGGGTATCGGTAAGTTTATTTTGAGAAAAACTGGCAAACAATGCTTCTTCAAAAAGCATCACTACAAATTTTCCTTCTCCAACCACCATGCAAGTCGAACTTGCTGTATCGTGTTCTTCATTAAAAGAGAATCCTATTTTTGAAAAAAAAGCTTTTGATTTTGCCACCTCTTTTACTGGCAAATTCAGCCATATTTGCTTTGTCATTCTTACTGCTTTTAAAATTAAATTCTTTCTCTGTGATGTCAATCGGCGCCTTTGTCACTTTGTCACTTTGCCTCTTTGAACCTTAAAAAAACTAATTGCTCTCCGTATAACTTTTAAAATTATCCATGATCGCCTGCCAGCCACCGCGTTGCATTTCTTCCGGATTTTGCGTTTCAGGATCAAAACTTTCAATGACCTCTACCCCGTTTGCTGTTTCTTTAAAAGTAATTTCTACTTTTCTTCCATCTTCTAAAACATACTCAATTGCTTTATTTTTTTCTACTACAATGTATTCGCCTCCAAAATCAAAACTCATACTACCATCTTTTGCAGCCATAGTCGATGAAAATTTCCCTCCTACTCTCAGATCATTTTCAGCATGAGGTGTATGCCAGTCCGGAGAAGCAAAATTCCATTTTGTAATGTGTTCCGGTGCCGTCCAAAATTCCCAAACTTTGTCTACTGATGCATTAATCGTGTTTTGTACTGTTATCATTTTATTGCTTTTTTAGTTATACTTTTTAAATTGGTTCTTGTTCCGTTTTTTATTTAGTTATTTTCAACATAGTTTTTAAAACAGTCTATCACGGCCTGACACCATTGCTTTTGCATGTTTTCAGGATTTTCTGTTTCAGGTTGAAATTTTTCTGTAAGAATTACTTTTTCATCATTTTCTTCAAAATGAACACTTCCGATTCTGTTATCGGATAGTTTATACTCTATTACTAAAAAGGTTTCTACCCCAGTGTAAACTCCTTCATAATCAAAAGTTGCAGTTCCGTCTTTCGCAGCCATCGTATATTTGAATTTACCTCCAACTCTCAAATCATTTTCAACATAAGTTGTATGCCAGTCTGGAGAACCAAAACTCCATTTTGTTATGTGTTTCGGCTTTGTCCAAAATTCCCAAGCTTTGTTTACAGTTGTATTAATGGTGCTTTGTACTGTTATCATTGTTTATTTATTAAAATCAAAGATGTTTCTTTATAAAATTACAAATTATTTAAAGCAAATTTAATTTTTTAAGATTAGCTTTAAGTTACATTAAAAGTCGTTTTTAGGGTCATTTAAGACAAAATACTTACTTTTGTAGACTATCATTTTTCTAAAAACAAGTACTATCATGACTAAGAAAGTAGGATTAATTGTGCCGCACGACTATAAATTGCTAAGTATTGCGGCCATTTTAGAAGTTTTTGAAACCGCTAATAAACTCTCTAAAGAAAACGAGAAGCCTTTTGATATTATGGTATTTCAATCGGCAGAACAAATCAATGAAGGACATTTGTTTGGGTATAAGGTTAATCCGATTGAAGATTCTAATACAATCCTCGAACTTATTTTGATCCCCGCTTTTACTACTGATAATATGAGCGAAATGATTGCAAAGAACAAAAACTTTATTCCCTGGCTGAAAAAACACCACCAGTCCGGAGCCGAACTGGCCAGTTTTTGTACCGGTGCCTTTTTGTTTGCAGCTTCGGGTTTGCTCAACGAAAAGTTAGCCACAACACACGTTGATGCCTGCAGCGCTTTTACCAAAGCATTCCCGCTAGTAAAATTAAAACCCGAGGAAACTTTAACCGCAGATGGCAGTTTATACACTAGTGGAGGCTCTACCTCAACCTTTCATTTACTGATTCTTCTAGTTCAAAAATACTGTGGAAATGAAATTGCGGTTCAAATTGCGAAGATTTTCTCGATCGACCTAAACCGATACAAGCAGAGTTATTTCAGCACCTTTAGACCAAATCATTTGCACAATGATACTTTAGTTGCCATGCTGCAGCAAAAAATAGAAAGCCAATACCATACAATCGAAAAACTAGAAGAAATTACAAAAGACATTCCTACGAGCACTCGTAATATGACGCGACGTTTCAAACAAGTTACGGGTATCCCGCCAATTGAGTATTTGCAAAATATAAGAGTGGAAAGCTCTAAAAAATATCTGGAACAAACCCAACTTTCGATTTCTGAGATTATTGAGAAAACAGGCTACAATGATCCCAAAGCCTTTAGAAAAGTATTTTTTAAAATGGTGGGCATGAAACCTATTGAGTATCGGGAGAAGTTTAGGGTGCAGTAATCTTTTTCAGGAGCAGAAAAATCATTTTTCAAAACAACCCGTTGTCCCGCTCTACACTATATCTTTTACTGCGAACACCGCAGTAAAAGGATACCGTTTCGATCAGGGCTAAAAAAGGAATTATACTTTTCATAAGAAAAAGAATTAAAAGCCCTCTATTTTATGACTTAATAATCCACATCAAAACTTTTTTATTTGCTTTCAAAAGTCCGTCAATTTCCTTCATATTCTCATTAGAGACAGCTGGACAACCCCAACCTTCGGGTGTTCCTTTCGGGTAAACTTCATGGCTTGAAATAGCATCCCAGGAATGCAAAACTATCGCCCGATTTCTGGCATTTGAATTTGACTTCTCTTTTCCCTGTAATATATAATTGACTTTAATTCCCCATTGACTTACTCCGCGATCTAAAATAACAAACTTACCTGTTGAAGAACAATGCGAGTCGAATTTATTGCTTATAACCGCATTATCTTTTGATGAAGTCCCTCCCCAGTTGTTATCACCGCAACCATGACTTACCATATATGATTGTACTATTTTATTTTTCTTAAAGTCATAAACAAAGAATCTCTTGAGACCGGAATGAACACCTAAATCTATTAAGAAAAATGTATCCTGATTTAGATTATTATGCTTGCAATATTGCTGTGCTTCTTTATAATAAGCACTGTAATTGATTTCTTTGGTTTCGCCGTGAAGTCTCTCTTTTTTATTAAAAGAAAACAAGACCAACATAATGACTAGGCACAATATTTTTTTCATGTCGCCAATTTACATAAAAATGAAAATGAAAACAATTTCAAAAAAACAAAAAAACCTGTCCGAATTAACGAACAGGTTTTTTACTATTTTCCTATATTCAACTTCTCCTTTTTCTAAATTGGAGCGATCTAAGAAAATAAAGAATAGTACCAATAAGCAAAAAAAGAATAACAAAATAAAAATAACTTATAAGATAATAAGTATCATAGAGGCAAATTGTATAGAAACGCTCAGAAAAGTAGGAACAGATCAATAACAAAACGCACAAAGCTAAAAAAATCAAATAGTTTCTAGTTATTCTTTTCATCGACGATTATTAAAAAAAGCATTATACATTTTAAAATGACCTAAATATATATCCTGAAAACTAATATCTTCAATAACACCATGAATTAATGTTTCTGGAAATTCTTGATACAGTAGTTTGGTTTCAACAATTGATTTAATGTCCAAAACCAAATCTTTCATTTTTCTCGGATCTAAATTTTCTTTCTCCAATTCTTCGATCCTAGATTTCGAAATTATCATTTGGTTCTTATGAATTAATGTCTCAATCACATAATAAGGAACCAAGATACTTAAATGCAAAGTAATCGAGCACAATTCACCTCCTCCAACAATATTCAAAAAAAAGGTATAACATCGATCTTCCCAATCCAGTCTGGAAAAATCTTCAAAACCCCTTAAAACTAAATCTTTATCAAATTCGACTCTAATACTATTTCGTAGTTTCTGATTTTCCTCAGAATCAAAATATTCAATTAATGCTTTCAATCTTTCATACTCCATAGTTTCTAAATACAATTCCTTTTGAGTCCATGGACATATATTCTTAGGATAATATAAATATGCTATTTCTTTTAAAACTTCTCTTATCATATCTAAATAATTTAATCGCAATTTCCGGTCCCAAATAGACTCGTTTTATATTCTGTAGCTTTAATATTTGATGTTGAATTAAAATTTACAATACCTCCATTAGTATATTCACGATACTCATCTATTAATTTCTGACGAAAATACATGCTTACTGTTACTTCTGAAGCTTCGGTCCTTCCATACTTTTTTACTACATCATCCATAACCAATTGAAGAACTTTCGCAGAAACGGTTGCAGCTACACCTGAAATCACATCTCCATTCCCTTTATTATAGTTTATTGGCATGCCAAAACTTATTGGTTGAGGATAATTAATAACGTGGGTTATTTGAACTTTATTCGGTGGAGTTAATAAAACAATTTTAAATTGAACATTTTTAACCACAGCTTCTTGCCAATTAGCCCCTTTTTTCGACGTAAAATTAAAACTCTCACAGCTAGGCGGAATAACTTTAGTTACCGTTGACCCTGTAGAACTACTACTTCCTCCACCTCCGGGAGACTTCACATATCCCTTTGGACTGTTACCCTTCGATCCTGAATTTAAACTCCCTCCATAAGAGCCTCCAGCGCTTCCACCTCCTCCATACTCCTGCTTATTCTCGGATTTTTCTCTGCGGATGATTACTTCATCTAACTCAAAAGGATCTGATTTAGCTGTCGATTTATTCAGACGCTCTGACTCCTCCGAAGAGATTACCCTAAGTCCAGTTAGCGCTGCTGTCGTATTGGAGTTTTCAAATTTTGCCCCATTTACAAATCCCCTTTCTAAATCCCAGGCAATGATATATCCATTAAAGTTAACTAAATCTCCTGAAGTTTTTATTTTTTCTAAAGATTCTGATAAAGGGAGTATTTCATATATTGTGGCCGAAAAATCATTTTTATTTTCTAAAGGGTATAAATACAATACTTTCTGACCTTTATAAGCATCACTAAGATTATTATCTCTAACGGGAACTACAAGTGCCTCAGTCCCATTTTCAAAAGTTTCCGTGATTGCACTATCCCAATTATAAACCTGACTTTTAAACGACGAATCAATTTTTACTTTTGATTGATACTGTTCAAACCAAACCCTCGCTTGACTAACCTTAATAGATTGCTCTATTTTTTGTTCACTTCCTGCTTCCTCTGAAACACAACGACCTGTTAACACTGCAACTCCTAAAACCATTAAGAGGATTGCCATTTTTTTAATATTTTTCATACAAATATATTTTCATAAATATAAGAAAAATATTATAATGAATAATAAAAATCATAAGTTTTATTTTACAAAATAAAAAAACCTGTTCGTTAAGCCGAACAGGTTTTTTCTAAATTATTAAATCTTATTATAGAAACTTATGAAGCGATTTCCATGCGTTTCAATAGATTTTTATTTAAAGTATGTTTTGCATAATCTTTGTCGATGCTTAAAACTTTATCATCTGAACTTGGCAATTCGTACATGGCATCGGTTAAAATTGCTTCACATAACGAACGCAATCCACGTGCTCCTAATTTGTATTCTAATGCTTTGTCGACAATAAAATCTAATGCTTCGTCTGTGATTGTAAACTCAACATCATCCATTAAGAATAATTTTTGATATTGTTTTACTAAGGCATTCTTAGGCTGTGTCAGAATTGCACGCAATGTTTCTTTATCTAAAGGATCCATATGCGTTAAAACCGGTAAACGCCCTATAATCTCAGGAATCAATCCAAAATCTTTAATATCTTTTGGAATGATGTATTGCAATAAATTGTCTTTATCAATGTTATCTACATTTTTAGAAGTCGAATATCCAACAGCCTGACGGTTCAAACGTTTAGAGATGATACGTTCAACACCATCAAAAGCACCACCTGCAATAAACAGGATGTTTTGTGTGTTTACTTCAACAAATTTTTGGTCCGGATGTTTACGCCCTCCTTTTGGTGGTACGTTTACAACGGTTCCTTCCAATAATTTCAATAAAGCCTGTTGCACTCCTTCACCGGAAACGTCACGCGTGATGGATGGATTATCGCTCTTACGGGCAATTTTATCAATCTCATCAATAAACACTATCCCTCTTTCGGCTTTGGTTACATCATAATCGGCGGCTTGTAGTAGACGTGTCAAAATACTTTCAACATCTTCTCCTACATACCCTGCTTCTGTAAGCACAGTTGCATCAACGATAGCCAAAGGAACATCTAACATTTTAGCGATTGTTTTCGCCACTAATGTTTTTCCTGTTCCGGTTTGTCCCACCATGATGATGTTACTTTTTTCAATCTCTACTTCGTCGTCTAATTGCTGTTGCATTAAACGTTTGTAGTGATTGTAAACAGCAACCGACATTACTTTTTTAGTCTGATCCTGGCCAATAACATATTGATCCAAGAAAGCTCTGATTTCTTTTGGTTTCTTTAAAATTAAGTCCCCAACAAGTTTTGCGCTTCCGCTTGATTTTAATTCTTCTAATACAATTCCATGTGCCTGTTCAATACACTTATCACAGATATGTGCATTAATACCCGCAATCAATAAATTGGTTTCTGGCTTTTTTCTTCCACAAAACGAACATTCTAATACTACTTTAGCCATTCTTTTTTAGTTACTAAGCTGCAAAGTTACTAAGTTTCTGAGATTTATTACTAAAACCTTAAAAACTTAGCAACCTCTTAACTTTTTATTTTTTTGTTTCAAGTGTAATTTTGTTTCAATTTTCAAAGTTTCAAGTTAATCCTAGAACCTTAGCAACTTTGAGTCTTAAAAAAATTATCCTCTTCTTAATACTTCATCAATCATTCCGTATTCTTTTGCTTCATCAGCAATCATCCAGTAATCACGTTCACTGTCTTTGTGTACTTTATCAAAAGTTTGTCCTGAATGTTGAGAAATAATGTTATACAATTCATCTTTCAGTTTCAACATTTCACGTAAGTTGATCTCCATATCTGTTGCAACTCCCTGGGCTCCTCCTGATGGTTGGTGAATCATTACTCTTGAATGTGGTAAAGCCGAACGTTTACCTGCTGCTCCTGCACATAATAATACCGCTCCCATAGAAGCTGCCATACCGGTACAAATTGTTGCTACGTCTGGTTTAATATATTGCATGGTGTCATAAATTCCTAATCCTGCATAAACACTTCCTCCAGGAGAATTTAGATAAATTTGAATGTCTTTTGAAGCATCAGCACTTTCTAAAAATAATAATTGTGCCTGAACGATATTCGCAATCTGGTCGTCGATACCTGTTCCTAAAAAGATAATTCGGTCCATCATTAATCTCGAAAAAACGTCTAATTGAGAAATATTCAACTGACGCTCTTCAATAATGTATGGAGTCATATTTGTTGGGTTCATTGCAGCTATGATTTTATCATAGTACATCGCGTTTACTCCCTGGTGCTTTGTAGCAAATTTTTTAAATTCTTTACCGTAGTTCATATTTTTAGTTTAAAGTTTGAAAATCTAAAGTCAGAAAGTGACTTAAACGGATAAGACAAAGTTCATACCTTTTTACAAAGGATGCCAATTTGTCTTACTTTTTTGTTTCAGGTTTCAAGTTTCAGGTTATCTACCATTCGTTCCAACAAAAACCTGGAACGTGAAACAGAATAAACTTAAAACAAAAAAGAGCGTCAGAAAAACTCCTGACGCTCAAATATACTTATTTTTTAGAAATTATTCTCCGTATGAAGCGGCAATAAATTCTTCGTAAGTTACTTCTTTTGTTGTTGGATTTGCTTTTTCTTTAAACACTTCCAATAGTTTTTCAGCTACTACCTGCTCAGAAAGTCTTTTCACTTCTTCCTGGTTAGATAAAACTCTTGCAACAATTCCCTGAACTTCTTCGTCAGTTGGATTTGTTTGTCCAAATTGAGCCATTTGCTGTCTGATTGCGTTTGTTGTAAAAGCTTTCAAATCTTCAAATGTAATTTGGATATTGCTTTGAGCCATAGCTTTTCCTTCAATCAATTGAAAACGTAATCCTTTTTCAGATCTTGCGTATTCAACCTCAGCTTCTTCTGCAGAAAGTTTTTTCTCTCCAACAGTTTGCAACCATTTTTTAAGAAATTCAGCCGGTAAATCAAATTTTGTGCTTTCGATCAGGAAGTCCTGAACGTCTAACAATAATTTTTGGTCAGCTTGCTGTGCGAATTGAGCTTCAGCATCTTCTTTAATTTTAGATTTTAAATCTTCTAAAGAAGCTACTTTTCCTTCACCAAAAAGTTTATCAAATAATTCTTGGTTCAATTCTGCCAATTCAGCTCCGTTGATGGCGCTGATAGTAAAGTTTACTTCGATATCTAAACCGTGAACATCATCATGACCTACTTTTAAGTAATCCATTAATTGGTGATCGTCTTCAAATAAACCTTTTGTACTTACTGCCACAACATCACCTACTTTTTTACCAATGAATTTATCAGCAGTCGCTTTGTTGAATGTAGATAAAGCAATTGTAGTTGTATTGTCAATTCCTTTTTCTTCGTTAGAGAAAGTTCCTGTCAAATCAGAATCAGCAACTACCGCTTCTTGTGGAATTGCTTTTCCAAATTGTTTTTGGATACGTTCTACCTGACCGTCGATTAATTTATCGTCAGCAGTTACGATGTATTTTACGATATTGTTTTTAGCTTCTAAATCAATTTCGAAGTTTGGCACTAAACCAATTTCGTATTCAAAAGTTAATTCTTCAGCATCCCAATCAAAGTTTTCGTTTACTTTAGCAAGTGGAGTTCCTAAAAGATTTAATCTCTCAGATTGAACAAAACGCTCTAAAGCTAAATCAACTACTTTTTTAACTTCTTCTTGCTTAATAGCTTTTCCATATTGTTTTTCAACAAGGTCTTTAGGAACTTGTCCTTTTCTAAAACCTTTTACAGTAGCCAATGGCATTTTTTCGTTTATTCTTTTTGCTACCTGACCTTTATAATCCATGTGAACAACTGTCATTACAATTGTTTCATTCACAGCGTCTGTTGCTATTCTTTTAATATCCATCTTCTTCTTTAATTTACATAATAAAATTGGGTTGCAAAATTATAAAATTTTTGCAACCCAACCAAGTTTTTAATCTATTGTATTTGAATACGTTTTCATCACGCTCTCTCTATTTATTTTAATTGTCTTCTCCTACTATTTTGTAAGTAATAGACTGAAGGATAGACAAGATGACACTAAAGAACAATGCTGTCCAAAACGAATCAACAGCAAACCCCCCGACAATATTGGTACAAAACAAAATAATAATCGCGTTTATAACCAACAAAAACAAACCTAAAGTAATAAGTGTAACAGGTAATGTCAGAATAATTAATATTGGTTTTATAAACAGATTCAACAATCCTAAAACAATCGCAACAATTATTGCTGTGCCAAAACTGGTAACAATTACCCCAGGTAGAAATTTAGCGATTAACAACACCAAGCCTGCGGTAACAAGGAGTCTAAGTAATAGTTTCATATTTTTATGATTTAAAATTTTATTTAAAAGTAGTAAAATTTAATAATATAAACCTTTAGTTAAAATTCCGCTGATGGCTTTTTTTTCGTGAGCCAGTAATTTCTCTTTTTCCTCATCAGGTATATCGTGTTGTACTCCTGCATATTCTATAGCATCAAATCCTAAAATTTCATCAAAAATAAGTTTCACCCTTTCCACATGATAGTCAGAAGTAATCACAACAATTGAATCTAAACCATGCTTTAACACTATTTCTTTTGACAGTACAGCATCTTCAACCGTATTAGCGGACAATGCCGGTTCTAAAAAATTTTCCAAACTAAGCCCGTTGTTTAGTAAATACCTCATAGCATAATCAGCATGCGGACGGGGAGCATTATTAAAATGTTCTCCAAAACCGCCTGTACAAATAACACAATGCTCTTTAGTCTTAAAAATATCCAGACAATAACTTAGTCTGTCTAAAGCAATTTTACCTAAATCTCCATCTTCTGAATTTGGAGATCCTAATACAATTATAACTTTCATCATTTTTTAAATGAAACAGAATTTACAGCCTGAAATCAGAACCTACTCTTTCAAAAAGGTAGCTGTCAATTCAAAAAACAATTTCGGATTTTCGGCATGCAGCCAGTGTCCCGCGTTAGGAATGGTTTCGAATTTCGCATTTGGAAAATGCTTCCGTATGGCGTCAAAATCCGAATCTAAAATATAACCTGAATCTCCTCCTCTAATAAATAAGGTATCTTGATCAAAAACCAAACCATCAGCCAGTGCTTTTCCGATAGCATCCAGATTGTTATTAAAAACAGCCAGATTGAATCTAAAAGCCAACTGCCCTGGTGTTGCCCAATATAAATTTTTCAATAAAAACTGTCGGGTACCAAAATCAGGAACATATTGAGCAACGATTGCCTCAACATCATTACGGCTTGGCTTTACCGAAAAATCCACCGCATTTAAGCCTGCCAAAATACCCTGATGGTGTTGCTTGTAAAATCTTGGACCAATATCGGCTACAATTAATTTATCAACTATTCCAGGATATGTAGTTGCAAAAAGCATAGCCACTTTCCCCCCCATTGAATGTCCTAAAAGATCTATTTTATTCAAATGATTGGCCTGACAATATTCAAACACGTCCTGTACCATCGCCTCATAAGACCATTCGTCTGAATGAAAACTGCGGCCGTGATTTCTTAAATCCAAAAGATGAACCTGAAAACCCGCATCGACATATTGTCCAGCAAGTGTTTTCCAGTTATCAGACATCCCTAAAAATCCATGCATGATGACGAAAGGTTTTCCTTCCCCTTCTATTTTCGAATATAACATTTATTATGATTTTAAAAACTGCTCACAAAGGTAAAAAAAGTTTATGTAGCAATCCTTAAACTAATTAGGCTTCATAAGGTAGCTTTATCAGAAAAAAACACCTTTCTAAGATCCGTGCCCAATTTTTAGATTCTAAAATTAATCACGGATTATTACTTCAATTACTTCAACTTATTCAGATACATATTTACTACGTTATCCAAACCAAGGTAAAGTGCTTCCGAAATTAAAGCATGACCAATAGAAACTTCCAATAATCCCGGGATATTCTGTTTAAAGAACTGAATATTATCCAAACTCAGATCGTGACCTGCATTAATTCCTAAATCAAGCTCATTCGACAATTTTGCAGCTTCAATATAAGCATCAATCCCCTTTTTATTCCCTAAGCCATATTGATGCGCAAAAGCCTCTGTATACAATTCAATACGATCTGTTCCTGTTTTTTTTGCTCCTTCAATAACCTCCAGCACCGGATCAACAAAAATCGAAGTTCTGATTCCGTTGCGCTGAAACTCCTGAATAACTTCGGTTAAGTAGGATTGATTAGCTACAGTATCCCAGCCTGCCGACGAGGTAATGGCTCCAATAGCATCAGGAACCAAAGTTACCTGTGTTGGTTTACATTCTAAAACCAAATCGATAAAATTATGCTGTGGATTTCCTTCAATATTATATTCGGTATGTACAATTGCTTTTAAATCGCGTGCATCCTGATAACGAATATGACGCTCATCCGGACGCGGATGAATTGTGATTCCCTGCCCTCCAAAATTCTGAATATCGGTCGCAACTTTTAATAAATCAGGAACATTTCCGCCACGTGCATTTCGCAGCGTTGCAATTTTATTGATATTTACACTTAACTTTGTCATATAAATAGATAATTAATTCTAGTAACACTATATTTGTTACGACAAAAATACAAAGTAAAACGTAGCGTTTTTTGCTATTTTTTGATTATTTTGCATGAAATATCTTCAATAGATCTATGACAGAAATTACAAACTATATCACCAATGATTTCAGAGCGATTGATAGTCAGGAAACGATAGCATCGGTTCAGGACTTTTTTGCTGATTTGAATTTTTCGCATTTTCCGGTTTTGGAAAACGGAATTTTTATTGGAAGTATTGCCGCTGATGATGTCGAAACTTTTGACACAGACAAAAAAGCAATTGACTACAAATACACTTTAGAACGTTATTTTGCCCGAAAATCGATGATATGGCTCGATGTTTTAGAAGTATTTGCAAAAAACCACACCAATACAGTTCCAGTGCTTGACGAAAACAATGCCTATATTGGTTATTATGAAATAGAGGACATCATGAAATTCTTTCATGAAACTCCATTCTTAAAAGAGCAAGGCGGTATTATTATCGTTCAAAAAGGACTTTTGGATTACTCAATGGGGCAAGTTACTCAAATTATAGAAAGCAATAATGGTAAGATCCTAGGTTGTTTTATCTCTGAAGCTGATTTAGAAAATGTTCAGATCACCATAAAAATTGGCATTGGACCGATGAATGAAATTATTCAGACGTTTAGACGATACAATTACGAAATCATCTCAGAACATCAGGAAGACGCCTATATCAACAGCTTAAAAGAACGTTCAGATTATCTGGACAAATACCTAAATATATAAAAGTATTACTGTGCCAATGAGCAAATTAGTTGATTTAATAATCTTTACATTGACTAATTATCTAATTAACACATTGACTCATTATCTAATTCCCTCATTATCTAATTACAAAGAATGAAAGTAGCCATTTACGGGCAGTATTACCAAAACAGTACAGAGCCTATTATTAAAGACATTTTTATTTTTTTCAATTCCAATAATGTCGAAATGGTAATTGAAGAAAACTTCCTGAAGATGCTTTACGAAAAAAACATCGTTAAAAAAGAATACAAAACCTTTTCTTCTACTACCTCGTTAGATCATAGTTTTGAAATGCTTATTAGTATTGGTGGTGACGGAACCATTTTAAGAGCTGCGACTCTGGTACGCAATTCAGGCCTTCCTATATTAGGTATCAACGCAGGAAGATTAGGATTTCTGGCAACCGTTCCAAAAGAAAGTATTGATAATTTTCTACAATTTATCATCGACAAAAACTACACCATCTCCGAAAGAACTTTATTAAGCTTAACTTGCGATCCTAAAAACGACGCCATAGAAGACGATTTAAACTTTGCAATGAACGAAGTCACAGTAAGCCGAAAAGACACCACGTCTATGATTACAGTTGAAACTTATTTAAACAATGAGTATTTAAATTCGTATTGGGCAGATGGCTTAATAATCTCAACACCTACAGGTTCAACAGGCTATTCCTTAAGTTGCGGAGGCCCTATTTTGACCCCAAATGTCGAAAGCTTAGTAATCACTCCTATTGCGCCTCATAATTTAAACGCCAGACCGCTGGTAATCCCGGACAATACCGAAATCAAACTTCGCGTTACCGGAAGAGAAGATCAATATTTAGTCTCTTTAGATTCCAGAATCACTTCTATAAAAAATGAATCCGTTTTAAAAATCAAAAAGACCGATTTTAAAATAAAAATGGTAGAAATACCGGGCGAAACTTTCTTAAAAACCTTGAGGAACAAGCTGCTTTGGGGAGAAGACAAAAGAAATTAAACTGTTTTCTGAATTAGCACTATACGATAATGCTACATTTTCCCGTTCTTCATATAGCGAATCATCATTAAATAGCTCAAAATCATATTGTAAATTGAAAAAAAAGCACATTTATCTAAACAAACTTTGATTCGAATCGATAATTATTATATTTGCACGCAATTTTGAATTAAATGAAGAAAATTTTTAATTTATTGTTATGTTTTTTCCCCTTTATCACACTAAATGCTCAAATCAATGAGATTGGTGTTTTTTTAGGCGGAAGTAACTTTGTAGGAGATGTAGGCAAAACTACCTATATTGCACCGGAAAAACTGGCTTTTGGTGTCTTATACAAATGGAATAAAAGTCCGCGTCACTCCTATCGTTTCTCGTATACACAATCAACCGTTACAGGAAACGATTTCGATTCATCTGAAACAGGAAGAAACAGAAGAGGCTATAGCTTTAAAAATAATGTAAAAGAACTTTCAGCTGGTCTGGAATTCAATTTTTTCGACTTTAATCTGCATGATTATCACAGAAAAGTAACTCCGTATATCTTCTCCGGGCTTAACTTCTTTATGTACGACAAATTGTATCGCTTTACATCAAGTCCAACCGTAACACAATCTATAAGTTCAAGTTCGTTTGCCATACCTATTATATTAGGTATAAAATCAAACATAACTCCAAGTATTGTTCTGGCAGCTGAAGTTGGAGCACGATATACTTTTACAGATGCTATGGACTCCAGCAATCCAAATACAAAAAACACAAACATATTACAGTTTGGAAATTTAAATAATAATGATTGGTATGTCTTCTCTGGTATTACTTTAACTTATACCTTTGGAGAAAAACCTTGCTATTGCGCAGAATAATAAAAATGAATTTAATAGAATCAATAGATCAAACAAATTTACCTCAACATCTGGCCATAATTATGGACGGGAATGGCCGTTGGGCAAAACAACAAGGTTTTTTAAGAGCATTTGGTCACGAAAATGGAACAAAATCTGTAAAAAACACCATAAAAACATGTGCCAAACTTGGTATTGAATACCTGACACTATACGCTTTTTCGACAGAAAACTGGAATCGTCCGAAACTGGAAGTCGAAGCATTGATGAAAATTTTGATCAATTCATTAAAAAAAGAACTTGGAACCCTGCAGGAAAACAACATCAAACTTAATGCAATTGGGAATCTTGAGAAATTACCAAAATCAGCTCAAAAAGAGCTCTTGGATGTAATCGACAAAACAAAAAATAACACCCGTCTTACCTTAACCCTGGCTTTAAGTTACGGATCAAGAGAAGAATTGGTAAATGCCGTGAGAATCATCAGTGATAAAGTTAAAAATAATATAATTTCAATAGACGCTATTGACGATTCAATTATAAATGAGCATCTTTACACGCAAAATTTACCTGACGTAGATTTATTAATAAGAACAAGTGGAGAGCATAGAATAAGTAATTTTTTGCTATGGCAAATCGCCTATGCAGAACTATATTTTACTAATGTCTTATGGCCAGACTTTAAAGACCAAGATTTATATGAGGCTATTATTAGTTATCAAAAAAGAGAACGTAGATTTGGAAAAACCAGTGAACAAATTAAATAATATTTTAGTGTTGCAAAAAAGAATACAAATAGTCTTTACCCTGCTTCTTTTGGGTAGTTTTTCACAAATTAAAGCACAAGAAAGAGTTCCTTTTGATCAGGGAAAAAAATATATTCTTGCTAAAGTTTCTGTTGTTGGTAAAATAAGCTTTAACGAACAAACCGTTGTTACTTTCTCTGGCCTTCAAAAAGGACAAGAAATAGCAGTCCCGGGTGAAGAAATCAGTGGCGCTATTAAAAAATTAGGCAAACTTGGCCTTTTTGACGAAATCTCTTTTTATGTTAACAAAATCGACAACGACAGTATCTATCTGGATCTGAACATTGTCGAACTTCCCAAACTAAATGAAGTCAAATTTGTTGGTATTAAGAAAAATAAAATCGAAGGATTAATTAAGGACAACAATTTGACCAAAAACAAAATTGTCAACGAAAACTTAATCACGACAACCAAAAATTATATTGAAAATAAATATAAAAAAGAAGGTTTTTATAACACCAAAGTTACCATTACCAATACTCCTGACAGTACTGCAGGTAATCATGTAAACATGCTTGTACGGATAGATAAAGGAGATAAGGTCAAAATTAGCAGTATCGATTTCACCGGAAATAAACAGCTTAGCGGAAATCAGTTGCGAGCTGCAATGAAAGATACCAAACAAAAAAACATACTCCGTATCTTAAAATCTTCCAAATTCATCCCTGAAAAATACAAAACTGACTTAGAAAAAGTCGTTGCTGCTTATAAAGAAAAAGGATATCGTGATGCCCGTATTATCTCTGATTCTGTTAAATACGACAAGAAGAAAAATATGCTGGCCATCAAAATTAATGTGGAAGAAGGAAACAAATACTACTTCGGAAACATCAAATTCTTAGGAAATACTGTTTACTCTGATCAATTATTAAACCGTTATTTAGGAATCAAAAAAGGAGAAACCTACAATGGTGTTTTATTGGAAAAACGTATCGCCGACAAGACAAAACCTGATGCAGAAGACATCACAAACTTATATCAAAACAACGGTTACCTGTTCTCTAACATCAACGCTGTAGAGGTAAAAACAGTTAACGATACTATCGATTTTGAAATTAGAGTTACAGAAGGTCCTATCGCCTACTTCAACAAAATATCGGTTGTAGGAAATGATAAAACAAACGATCACGTTATTTATCGCGAATTAAGAACTAAACCGGGAGAAAAATACAGTAAAGAACAATTAGTACGAACAATTCGTGAAATTGGACAATTAGGATTCTTTGATCCTGAAGCCATTGATCCAAAATTCAAAAATGTTGATGCTTCAGCAGGAACTGTTGACATTGAATACCATGTTGTAGAAAAAGGATCCAGCCAGGTCGAACTTCAAGGAGGTTATGGCGGTGGAGGTTTCATCGGAACACTAGGATTATCATTTAACAACTTCTCAGTAAGAAACCTTTTCAACAAAGAATCGTACAAACCATTACCAATGGGAGACGGTCAAAAAGTAGCACTTCGTTTACAAGGAAGTACTTACTTTCAAACCTATAGTGTATCGTTCTCGGAGCCATGGTTTGGAGGAAAAAAACCTGTACAATTTAGTTCTTCTATTTCATATAGTAAGCAATTCCTAAACAATTTCGCTACCAGAAGCGTAGATAAAAGCAAAAGTTTTAACATCTTAACTTTACAAGTTGGTTTAGCTAAAAGACTTACTGTGCCAGACGATTACTTCGTATTGTCACAATCTGTAAGTTACCAACACTATGATTTGAACAATTATAATACAGGATTGTTTACCTTTGGTAACGGAGCGTCAAGAAACTTAGCATATACTATTGGACTATCGAGAAGTAATAAAGGGGTTAACCCAATATTCCCAACCTATGGTTCAGACTTTAGTATTTCTGCAAAAATAACCCCTCCTTATTCATTGTTTAACGGAATTGATTACGGTGATTTAAAAAATCAAAAAGAATACAAAACACAATATACTGGAGCCCCAACTTCTGGTGCAGACGGAAGACCTTTGAACACCGGAGATTACACCAAAACAGAAACAGTAAACGGACAACCGGGAATGGTCAGTGTAGGTTCTGATTATGCAAGTGCAGATACTGACCAGGGTAAAGTGGATCAAAAAAGATACAATTGGCTTGAATATTATAAAATTAAATTTAAAGGAGAATGGTATACCAAACTTTATGGTAAATTAGTAATGCGAACTTTAACAGAGTTTGGATTCTTGGGAGCATACAATCAGGCAAGAGGTGTTGTACCTTTTGAACGTTTCTACTTAGGAGGAAGTGGGCAGCAGAACTATTCAATGGACGGTAGAGAAAATGTTGGATTAAGAGGCTACGACGACAACTCTCTAACTCCGGTAAATGCAAATGGAGATCAGATTGGAGCTACAATCTATAACAAGTTCTCTATGGAATTGCGTTATCCGATTACATTAAAAGCTTCTGCATCGATCTATGCATTAGCATTTTTAGAAGCGGGTTCATCATACCCAACTTTTAAAGCTTACAATCCATTTGATCTGAACCGTTCTGCGGGTGTTGGTTTACGTGTATTCATGCCGGCCTTTGGATTATTGGGTATTGACTGGGGTTACGGTTTCGATCCTCAACCGGGAGAGACTAAGGCGCATGGTAAAGAAATTCACTTTATTATCGGACAACAATTTTAAAAAAACAATAGTTGGTTAAAAATTTTCAAATAAAGTAATGTTATGAGAAAACAATTTTTATTTATATTTTTAGCCCTGATTGTAGCAAATACAAGTCAGGCTCAAACAAGAACGACAAGGATTGGCTACATCGATATGGAGTATATTTTGGAAAATGTTTCTGATTACAAAGAAGCAAAAGCACAATTAGAGCTAAAGGCTCAAAAGTGGAAACAAGAAATAGAAACAAAAAAAATAGACATCAATAATCTTAAAGAAAGCCTTAAAGCCGAAAGAGCTTTACTGACAAAAGAGCTTATTGACGAAAAAGAAACAGAGATTAAATTTCTCGAAACTGAAATGATGGATTACCAGCAAAAGCAATTTGGTTCTGACGGTAATTTAATGCATCAGAAAGCAGGATTAGCAAAGCCTATACAAGATCAGGTTTTTACAGCCGTGCAGGATATTGCCGAAGCAAAAAATTACGATTTTATATTTGACAAATCATCTGATTTAACAATGCTCTTTAGCAATAAAAAGTATGACATTAGCGATCAGGTTATTCGTATTTTGAACCGAACTGAAAAACGCGAACAGCTGTCTAAAAAACAATTGAAAGATCAGGAAACTAAAGAAAAACTGGAAAACGCAATTGATGAGAATCCAGAGATGGCTAACCGACAAAAAACGTTGGATGATAAAAAAGCTGCCAGATTAAAATTGCTTGAAGACAGAAGACTTGAGCAGGAAGCCAAGAAAAAAGAATACGATGACAGGAGAAAAGCATTAGCAGCTGAAAGAGATGCCAAAAAAAATGGCACGGTTTCTGAACCTGCGAAAACAGAACCAGTCAAAACAGAAGGCACAACAGCTAAACCTGCTACTACCAATGTCACACCAACTGAAGGAACAACACCGGCTCAACCGGCAGTGAATAAAACTGAAGAAAGACAAAAACTTTACGAACAACGTAAAAAAGAATTAGAAGACAGAAGAAAGAAAATTTTAGAAGAAAGAGAAGCGGCCAAAAAAGCAAAAGAAGCCGAAATGCAAAAATCAAATACGACCAATAATTAATTAATATTTTTAAAAATGATGAAACAAATCAAAACTTTACTAATTGCTGCAATACTAGTTTTAGGAGCAAGCAACACAATGAACGCGCAAGCTAAGGTAGCTCACGTTGATGTTAGCGAGATTATGTCGAAAATGCCTGCAATGCTAGATGCTCAAAATCAACTACAAAAATTAAGTGGTACATATGATGCTGAATACAAAAAAATGGTTGACGAATATCAAGTAAAAATCAAAAAATACGAAGGAGAAGCTGCAACTGTAACTGACGCTGTAAACGGAGAACGTTCTAAAGAAGTTCAGGACATGCAAAAAAGAATTGTTGACTACAGAGACAACGCTCAAAAAGAATTACAACAAAAAGAAACTGACATCGTAAAACCATTAATGGAAAAAGTAAGAGCTTCTATCCAAAAAGTTGGAAAAGCAAAAGGTTTCCAATACGTATTAGACGGTTCTACTTTATTATTAGCTGATGGTCCAAACATCACTGCTGATGTAAAAAAAGATTTAGGATTCTAATAAACGAATTCTTTACATAAAAAACGGTCCGTACACTTAAAGTACGGACCGTTTTTTATACAAT
Source organism: Flavobacterium collinsii (assembly GCF_946903285.1). Taxonomy (GTDB): domain Bacteria; phylum Bacteroidota; class Bacteroidia; order Flavobacteriales; family Flavobacteriaceae; genus Flavobacterium; species Flavobacterium collinsii. The sequence goes on along the minus strand of NZ_OX336425.1, from coordinate 1,887,782 downwards.
CTACTCCAACCGTAAATTTCACTACCAATATGTAATCTCTCCGAGATACTCGCCTTTATCTACTCCTTTAGGAGTAAGATATCGGTAACCAAAAAACTCAAACAAAACAAAGATGTCCCATAGGGACTAAACCATACTGCAGTAAAAAACTCATCAGCACTACCACAAAAAACAAATTTTGCGTCTTGGTGTCTTCGCGAGTAAAAAAAACATCCTAAGATTTCCTTTTAATTGATATCCCCATTTATTTCAAAAAACCTTAAATTTGTACTATGACAAACAACAATCCTATAGGCGTTTTTGATTCTGGCATTGGAGGAACTTCCATCTGGAGCGCCATTCGTGAGCTACTTCCAAACGAGAAAACCATTTATTTAGCCGACAGTAAAAATGCGCCGTACGGTCAAAGAACAAAAGAAGAGATTGTTGCTTTAAGTAAAAAAAATGTAGATTTTTTACTGGAACAAAACTGCAAACTAATTGTAGTAGCCTGTAATACTGCTACAACCAATGCAATTCGCGAACTTCGTGCTGATTACGATATTCCCTTTATAGGAATTGAACCGGCTATTAAACCGGCTGCCACCAATTCGAAAACACAGGTAATTGGAATATTAGCTACCAAAGGAACCTTAAACAGTGAATTGTTCAATAAAACTGCCGAAATGTTTCAACATACTACTATTATTGAACAGGTAGGCTACGGACTCGTGCAGCTTATTGAAGATGGGAACCTTTACTCTCCAGAAATGACTCAATTACTAGAATCCTACCTGCAACCCATGATCGATGCCAATATCGATTACCTTGTTCTGGGATGCAGTCATTACCCCTATTTGATCCCGCAAATCAAAAAGATACTTCCGGAACACATTCGCATTATTGATTCGGGAGAAGCTGTTGCAAGACAAACACAAAATATTCTGCGTGAAACAGTTGGTTTCACTGCCAACCCAAAAAGCGATCCTGTATTTTATGTCAATTCAAATCCTGAGGTTTTAAAATCGATTTTAGAGTACAAATATCCTGTCATCGAAAAGGATTTTTAAAGCACTACTCGAATTTTCGCTTGACGAACCAAATTCCGTCCAAAGATAAATTAAGGGATATTTTATGATAATTTTCTTTGATTAGATTATCCGAAATCCTTCCTCTTTGTCCATACGAATAAGAAATATTTAAAGATGAATATGTGTTTTCGATGGGCAAAGTAAGCCCTATTGAAATTGCAGCATTGTTAATTCTTTTTCCATCAATTTCCAGATAACCGGTGTCAAAATTTGCTCCTGCGGCATACTGTACCCTATCCCAATATTTGCGAACATTTTTTCTCCCACTGTAGGTAAATCCCAAAGCAAACCGATCCTGGTTTACAAAATTGCCGTACAATTCAGATTGATTGGTATTGCCCCACAAGCTTTTCTCATAATCGAGCGTCATATTTAAATTGTTCCTGAAACGCTTACTGATTCCGATACCCATTTCTAAAGGCATATAATAATCATCTGTATCCGAAGCTACATTAGACTCTATTGTTGTTACTACATCATCGGCAATGGTTTGAACAGTCTGCACTTTGGACGCCTTTATCCGGCTTGGCACTTTAAAAGTTGTTGCAACGGTAAAAGTAGAATCAATTTGGTACTGAGCACCTAATGTTGCACGCAGACCATTGTAATTTGTTTTTTTTTGAATGCTTGTGACGGAATTCATGATTAAAAAACTTCTGTTGTCGGTTGTATTTCCAAACAGCACAGATGCCGAAGCTCCAACGGATAATTTCTTACCGAATCGGTAGCCATAAGACAAATCTAAATTATTTAATCCGCCGGAACCTGCCGCAGTTAAATAATAAAAATCCTGACTGTTTTCTATTGGTAATTTTAAGTTCGAAATTTTAAAAGCCGCACTCGAGTATGGACGTATCGCGATACTAAATCCTGAATTTTTAGTTACCGGAAAAGCAAACGCCAAATGTGAAAATTGAAAATTATTACGACTTTCGCTTCGTGAACTGCCTTGATAAGTGGTCGAAATGGCTTTTCCTCCAATATCAAACATAAAATGGTACTGTGGCAGATACCCTAAGGAAGCTGGATTTAGATTATTGATAAAAGTAGCAGACGGTAAAGCAATTCCCGAAGATCCAATAGACGGAATATCTCCAAAATCGGAGTCATACACACTTCCTAGACCATATAACGAATAAGGAGAACTTGAAATACTTTGAGAAAACGAAGTAAGCGACATCAAAATGAGACAGCTTAAACAGATAATTTTAGTTTTCATTTAATAAGAGATGTAATAAATTTTAAGCTGAAGTTTATTGTTCAAATGTTTTTGATCACCTAAAACAATCCGATTCACTGTTTTGGAAATTCCGGGTAAGGTGAGAATAAGAGAGGACCTGATATTAGATTGTTTCAACATTTCTTTCTGCAGGAAATAACCAATCGGAATCGAATAACCAACATTTTCATTAAACTCATCACTCTTCTTATTCAAAAGACCAAATACTGCAGTTCCGGCTGAATTGACCAATGAAGTACTAATTCGGTTTAAGTTGTCGCTTACATAAATTTTTAAAGAATCTGCCAGTGGGTATTTTTCTGAGTAGGTATTGTTAACCGCTTTTAGAACCAATTGCGCATCAACAATTGCCCCATTAGCCGAAATATTCTTCAATTGTTTAATGTTTGGAAAATCAATCCTACAAGCGACTCCGGTACCAGCTTGAATAAACCCCTGTCGATTGGTCAATAAACTTGATAATTTACTATTCGAGGGAGGCAAATTTTGAATTATTGTCCCGGTTTTATCCGACGAAATAGAATTAAATTGCTTTTGCGCATCTGAAATTTCAAAATCAATGATGTACGGAATTTCCTCAGTATTTGCCTGATATTTTGAATAATACAGCCGCACTTTACTCGTCGCCACATGAAAGCCAATAACACTTCCTGAATTTGAAGTAGACGGAACAAGAACTAGCCCTTTTAAATATTCATTAAAACTATCAAAATCTGTGATTTCTCTCTTCTTGAGTTTCTGAAAAAGTGCGGCTCCAAAAGCACTGCTCATCTTAATATTAACAGAATCCTTCTCAACTGGTCTGGGTTTGAATGAAATAGCGCCCAGACTTTCATCACTATAACTTAAAACCGAATTGTTATAAAAATTGTAATTCTCAGTATTGGGTTTTACTTTCTGAATCAGTCGATGAATATGAAATGTCTGCACTCTGGTGGTATCCCCATAATAGTACTTATCGTATTTAAGAATCATCGAAATGGAATCAAAAACATAGTTGGTAGTTTCCGTATCAGATCCGTCATTTTTTAAAGTATAAGAATCTGAAGCCAGTTGAAAATAACTGTTCGATTTTACTTTTCCATAAATCGGGTCTTCATAATTCCCAACCAAAATCCGCTTTTGATTGGAAGTAACCAAAGAGTCAAAGTTTATTGTTGACACCTCTACACTCATGGTATCAATCAAAATAACCTTATTGCCTACAGCCAGATAATCGGAGCCAACCACAAACTCGCCTGCATCCGAATCGGTTCCGCATGAAAACAGGCCGATCGCTAAAAACAACATCAATATATACTTGTGCATAATCTAATTTTTTGAACAAATATAAACGCCCCTCTTTCGCGCTGCATCATAACATATACAGTCCTGCTTTTTTGCACTATAAACAGCCATAAATCATCTATAACAGATCAATCACCAGTCAATACCCTATTCAGCCGTAAAAACGGCTGTTTAGTCTATCAAAAATAGCCATACATATATCTTCTTTTTTTTAAAACTATTAGCCTCCTACTTTTGAACCAATAAATAAACAATGAAAATAAGAATCCTAATTAGTTCGATTCTGTTGATTTCGTTTTTTAGTATGAAAGCTCAGGAGCAAATTGAAATTAACCTTAGTTTAAAAACGGAACCAACAAATAAAATTGATTTCACCCAAAGCAGTATTGACATTTTCTACAGCAATAAATTGAATGGTAAAACCAAAATAACAAACACATTAGAATATTCGAATCTGAGTGCGAATTATGAATTAGAGAGTTACAAAACGAGAGAAGATGAAGAACAATTCAATCAAATTCAAAACAAATTTGAGATTTCACATGATCTTTCAAATACAATGAATTTGAATTTTTTGATTATCCCAACGCTAAATTTCCAAAGTAATGCCAATCTGAGCGATCTTTCTCTTTTGGGAAGTTTAGAAATGAGTCAACAGTTCAATTCACGAGCAAGCCTTAAGATTGGAATTGCGAGATCGACTGCACTGGGCAATGCTAAGTTCTTACCTATAGTGTCTTTCCTCTATACATTTAACAATGAAAACAGTTTGCAAATTGGTTTTCCGGATTCAAAGATTACCTACTCGAATACTGTCCGCAACAAGTTTAGACTGACCAATAGTTTTAATGGTAGTTTTTATCATTTAAATGCCACAAATCAATCGATTAACAATGCTGTAAAGACTACTTTGTCACAAATGACTACTGCATTTGAATATGAAAGAAATGTAGACAAAAACTGGTTTCTCAATTTTAAAGCCGGATATGATTTTAACAAAAAATACAACCTGATTGACAGAGACAATCATAAAGTCTACGATTTTAATCCTGGTAACGGATATGTCTTGGGAATTGGCATCAAATACAAACACTAAATAAACTTAATACATTATGAATAATTTTAAAAAAGGAATAGTATTCGCAGCGTTGTTTTCAAGCCTCTTTTTTATAGGCTGCAGCAACGATAGCGACGAAGATTTAATAGGAAACTGGATTAAAAAGTCCGCATTTGACGGACCAGCCAGATCCAGTGCAACTAGTTTTGTAATTGGCGATTATGCTTATGTAGCAACAGGTTATACCGGAGATGTTTATTTAAAAGATTTATGGTCTTATAATTCGACCGGAGATTACTGGGAACAAAAAGCTGATTTTCCAGGCATCGGAAGAAGTTCTGCCTCGGCTTTTGCTCTAAATCAAAAAGGTTATATTGGTTTGGGCTATGACGGAACGAATAAATTAAAAGACTTTTATCAGTACAATCCCACCAACAATACCTGGACTCAAAAAACTGATTTCGCCGGAACGGGCCGTTACGCAGCAGTAGGTTTTCAGGCCGGTGGAAAAGCTTATTTTGGGACTGGTTATGACGGAAATTATCTGAAAGATTTCTATCAATACAACGACCAGACCAATGCCTGGACTCTTGTAAATGGTTTTAGCGGAAATAAAAGACGTAACGCAACTGCTTTTGTAATTGCCGATAAAGTTTATCTTGGAACAGGAAGTAATAACGGTGTTTATCAGGAAGACTTTTGGGAATTTAATCCCGCAACCGATGTGTGGACCAGAAAACGCGACATCGATAAAGATACCGATGATGACAACTCTTACAATGACGATTATGCTATTGTTCGCTCAAATGCCTCAAGTTTTACAATGAACGGTTTAGGATATGTTGTAGGCGGTGAAAACATCAAAACGATCTGGGAGTATAATCCAACTACCGATTTATGGGCAGAAAAAACACCCATGGAAGGCGCCAGCCGAACAGATGCTGTAGGTTTTGCGATCAACAATCGTGGTTTTTATATGTTGGGAAGAACAGGCTCCACTTATTTTGACGATGCCTGGGAATTTAAACCTTTAGAGGAGCAAACAAGTGATGACAACTAAAATAAAAATGCAGTTCTTCTGGAGTAAAATCTGGAAGAATGTATTACTTATGATACTCATTTTACAATTTTTAGCCTGTGCGAAAAATGAAACTTTTAAAATCGAAGCCTTCAAAACTACGTCAGGTTGGGGTTATTCGATTGCTTTAAAGAACAAAATCATTATCAAGCAGGCTATTATTCCCGTCATTAACGACTCTAAAAGTTTTGTAACAGAAAGTGATGCTTTAAAAGTGGCAAATTTAGTCGTAATCAGGCTCAATCAAAATAGATCGCCAACAGTAACCAAAAATGATTTAATTTTATTAAAAATAAAATTATAAATGAAACTCGATACAATCAGAAATACAAGTTCAAACAAAATTTTGCTTCATGCTATCATCTGGGTTTTCTTTATTCTGACTTCATTAATTCAATTTTATGAAAGTCCGTTTAAAGTCAGTACTGATTTTTATGTGCAGTGGAGTACGGGAATTGTTTTGTTTTATCTGAACTATTTTTATCTGGTTCCTGTTTTACTTTTAGAGAAAAAATACTGGCTCTATTTTGTGTTTGTATTTGTCCTGATTTTGCTTTTTATGATTATCAGAATCAATTATTTTATTCCTGATTTTAGTCAGGCAAGACCTCTAAAAAATTTACCTCCTCCAGGTGATCTTAAATTAATGTACAGAGGAACAAGAGTAAGAGCGGTCTTAGCGACAAGACAGCCTTTGTTTTTTAAAATTGGCCCTTCTTTTTTTTATATTTTAATCATCACCATCAGTGCTATTATCAGAACACTAACAGAATTTTACAACAATCAGCAAAACAAATTAATTGCCGAAACCCATCGAACAAATACAGAATTAATTTATTTGCGCAAACAAACCAATCCGCATTTTTTATTCAATTCTTTAAATAGTATTTATTCTCTGGCACACAAAAAATCTGATTTAGTTCCTGATGCCATCGTTACCTTATCTGAACTAATGCGGTATATGCTGTATGAAACCGATAATAAAACAGTTGATTTAGAAAAAGAAATCAATTATATCCAAAACTACATTGAACTACAAAAACTAAGATTAAACAATATTGAAGACATCGTTATCAATGTTCATGGAGACACCAGAAACAAGTTTATTGAGCCCCTGTTATTGATTTCGTTTGTCGAAAATGCATTCAAATACGGAACAGATTATAAAGGTGCAGCCCATGTTAAAATTAAGATATTCATTCTGAACAGCAGTCTGGATTTCTGGATCGAAAATACAATTGAAAACTATATTAAAGATCCAGGAAATTCAGGTATCGGATTAGTGAATATCCAAAACCGCCTGGATTTACTCTATCCCAATGCGCACAAACTTGATATAACGCAGGATGACAAATATTTTCGTGTGCATTTGAATCTGGAATTAGATAAAATTCAAACTGCAATTAATTGAATATGATGAATTACAATTTCATAAAAAATTCCCTCATAACAAGACCCCGAAGACAGAAGAGGTATTTAAAATATGGCCCGTATTTTATGATAATTTTAAAACTTATTTTACTGGTTTAAAAGTACTTTTGGCTCTAAACAAAATTTTTAAAATTAAAACTTCAGCAGATGAAATGTGTAATTATAGACGATGAACCTTTAGCGGTTGAGCTACTGGAAGATTTTGTTCGAAAAGTAGATTCTCTGGAATTAGTCCATACTTTTAACAATGCTATTGATGCTGTTTCTTTTATCAATCAAAACAATGTTGATTTGATTTTTCTGGACATACAGATGCCCCATTTCTCCGGAATTGATTTTTTAAATACGATTGAAAAGAAACCCTTGGTTATTTTTACAACCGCTTTTTCTGATTATGCTGTAGAAGGTTTTAATCTGGGTGCAGTAGATTATCTGGTAAAACCCATTCCGTTCCATCGTTTTCTAAAGTCGGTCGTACGGGCACAGCAGGTTTTACACCCGGCCACAACGGTTCAGGCTATTTCTGAAAACACTGCCGGAGCTGAAACAGAACAGGATTTTATGTTCGTAAGAGCAGAATACGAAAATGTAAAAATGAATTTTTCTGATATACTATTTATCGAAGGACTTAAAGATTACGTAAAAATATATACTATTGATAATAAATTTACACTTACCCTAATTAGTTTAATCAAACTTGAAAACCTGCTTTCAAACAAAGGTTTTTCGCGAATTCACCGCTCTTATATCATCAATATAAAACATGTAAAATCCATTCAAAAAAATAAAGTTTTGATTAGTGACAAACGAATTCCAATTAGCGAAAGTTATAAAACAGCTTTTTTCGAAAGGATAAATTTATAATTTATTAAATTCCAAAAATAGAAATTCCAAATTCCAAAAGTGTCAAACCTTGAAATTTGGAATTTCTATTTTTTTGATTATTTTTTTTATTCTTCATTTTTAAACCAACCGGAATACATTACGTAATTGTTTGAAATACGTTCAATTTCACCTGCAAAATCTGACTGATCGATGTCCTTGACTTTTTTAGCCGGAACACCCGCATAAATACTTCCTGAAGTAATTACTGTATTTTGGGTAACAACAGCACCAGCCGCAATAATTGAGTTGCTTTCGACAACACAATTGTCCATAACGATAGCACCCATCCCGATCAAAACATTATCGTGAATCGTACAGCCGTGAACAATAGCATTATGTCCTATCGAGACATTATTTCCTATAATAGTAGGGTGTTTTTGATAAGTGCAATGAATAACAGCCCCATCCTGAATATTCACCTTATTTCCAATTGTAATAAAGTTAACATCACCGCGAATAACGGCGTTAAACCAAACACTGCAAGAAGCTCCAAAAGTAACTTCACCCACAATTGTAGCATTTTCAGCAACATAACAATCCTCTGGAATCAAAGGTGTTTTTCCATTTACAGATTTAATTAGCATACTATTTTTTTAGTTAATTGCAGGACAATTACAGTCGTAACGTTCCTTTTTACAAAATAAATTGATTCCCAGCGTAATTTGGTGATAACCACCTGTATCAAATTTCACATCGCCTGTAACTTGCGAATAAGTGTAGGCAAACATAAAATTTTTATAGTTTACACCAATGATCGGTGTAATATATTGCAGCTTTTGTGCAGCTACTCCACTTGTACTGCTGTATTGCGTACCATTAAAACTTTTTCGGTAAGACAAGGCAGCCCATAAACTTCCAAAGTCCATGTTTTTGTATGCTTTAAGATTTACATCAATAGATTTTTCTTTGGTTTTATCGAACACCTGAAACAATACCGAAGGTTCCCAGGTTACTTTACTTTTTTTTCCAAAAACATATCCTGCGCTTAACAGAAATTTTCTCAGATTATTACTCTCATATTCTGTATATAATTCTCTTCTAGTTTCCAGCAGTCCCTGAACCGTTGCATGAGCATAAAAATCAAGATAATTGTACGACGCTCCAATATCAACATTAAAGTACGAATCTTTTTGAATGGAACCGAAAACGATTGGATCAAAAGTACTTCCAAATTTAGTTTCATCCAATTGACTCTGAATCACTCCCCCACTAATACCAAATGACAACTGATTTAAATCAAATTCATCCCTTGAAAACATAATATGATGCGCATAGGTAAGTTTTATCCCTTTTTGAGAATGGTAACCGTTTTTATCATTAAAAACAATAATCCCGGCACCAGATCGTTCTCCTATCCTGCCATTAAAAGTCAAAGTTTGCAAAGATGGAGCATCTTCCTGACCAAACCATTGTTTTCTGGCGGTCAGCCTTATTTTGGCACAATTTGCCGCTCCTGCCATCGACGGATGAATCAAATAATAATTATCTGATAAATAATCAGAGTAAACCGGTATTCCTTCTTGTGAATAAGAATAGGCTGATGCAATTAGAAAAAACAATAAAACCCTGATTCTAAATTTCATAAAGACAATATTGACCGAATATATTTTACACTCTTCTAATTTAATACGATTAATTTGAAAAGAGTCTTAATTATTTTATTAAAAAATCAAATATAGGTATTAGTAGAAAATAACTTTAGTAAATTTGTGAAAAATTACAAATCATGACAAAAATCACCATAAAAGAAACTCAGAATCCTACGATATTAAAGTTCGAATTTGAGGATTTCATTACTCAGAATCAAAGTTTTGAATTCAAAAATATTGACGAAGCACAAGCATCTCCTTTAGCACAACAATTATTCTATTTACCGTTCGTAAAAACCGTTTATATTTCAGGAAACTTTATCGCAATCGAAAGATATAGTATTGTAGAATGGGACGATGTAAAAGACGCTGTTGCTGAACAAATTACATCATTTGTAGACAAGGGAGGCGTAATCATTAAAGTTGAAGAAACCCAAACCAAAAAACAACCTATTACGGTTTATGGAGAAACAACTCCAAATCCTGCAGCTCTAAAATTTGTGGTGAGCAGAATGCTGACCAGAAATGCTGTTGAGTATAAAAACATCGATCAGACTGCTTCTTCTCCATTAGCCAAAGAATTATTCAAATTTCCGTATGTGAAAGAAGTTTTTATTGATGAAAACTACATTTCGGTAACCAAATACGACATCAACGACTGGCAGGAAATTACTCTTGAAGTAAGAACTTTTATTAAGCAGTTTATTGAAAATGGAGGAACTGTTTTAGACGAAAGCCTTATTGAAGTAGCCACTAAAAATGATATTACAAAAGACGAAGCTTTTGATAAATTAGATGTTACCTCACAACAAATCATAAACATTCTAGAGGAGTATGTAAAACCTGCAGTTGCTGCTGATGGTGGAAATATTGCTTTTGACTCTTATAATGAAGAGGATAAAACAGTAAAGGTAATTCTACAAGGAGCTTGTAGTGGTTGCCCATCTTCTACTTTCACTTTAAAAAGTGGAATCGAAAATATGCTGAAAAGCATGTTAAACGATGAAGGGATTAAAGTAGAAGCTTTAAATGCTTAACTTTTTTATACGATAAAAAGAACAAAAAGCGTCTGCCAATGGTAGGCGCTTTTTTTATAAAAAAAACATATCTCACTTATTATCAACAAATTATTACTGTAAAAATGTTATAATTCTTTAAAAATAGTTAATATTGTATTCTAAACTAATCAATATCAAAACTATGGGATTATCTTCATTCTTTAAGAATTTGTTTGGCACAGCCAAAGATTCTGCTTCTGATTTGGCACACCAGGCCGAAACTACTTTTGAACAGGCCAAAGAAGCTGCTGCTCCTTATATTGATAAAGCAGAGACCTTTGCCGAAGAAACTTTCACAAAAGCCAAAGAAGCATCAGAGCCACTGATTGAAACGGCAACGGAGTATGCGCATCAGGCGAAAGACATTGTTAGCGAATATGTTGAGAAAGCGTCCGACTCTATAGGCGATGTAATCGATACCGTAAAAGAAAAAACAAGTGAACTTACCGGGGAAACCAAGACAATTGTTTCAGAAACTGTAGCCGATATCAGCGAAAAAGCAGCCACTAAAGCAGATGAAGTTATTGACAAAGCTCCTAAGAAGGAATAAAACTCCTTTTTCTTATACCGGGAAATATCTTTATATTTGCAAAACTAATATACCTTCTCTTTGGGAAGGTTTTTTTATTCTAAAAATATGTACAATTCAGAACAGATTAGCAATTATGCTACTAAATTTATTAACGTATTAATTGATTATTCTCCAAAATTAATCTCGGCATTCATCATTTTATTTGTCGGAATCTATGCCATCAGATTAATAAACAGAATCATTACAAAAATAATGGTGCAAAGAAATTTGGATCCTACTTTAACCCGATTCCTTTCTGACATCTTAATTTGGGCACTCCGAATTTTATTGTTTGTGACTTTTATTTCAAAACTAGGTATCGAAACTTCGTCATTTGTTGCCATATTAGGAGCCATGGGACTTGCGGTAGGTTTGTCTTTGCAAGGGTCACTTTCAAACTTTGCAGGAGGAATGCTAATTATTGTTTTCAAACCTTTCAAAGTTGGCGATACAATCGAAACCTCGGGTGGAATTATTGCGACAGTGGTAGAAATTCAGATTTTTGTAACCAAGATGTTAACAGCCAACAATCAAACAGTTTTTGTACCTAACGGGGCTTTATCAAACGGAACGATTATCAATTATTCGATGCAGGGGGAACGTAGAGCAGATCTTACTTTTGCCGTTTCTTATGATTCTGATATCAAAAAGGCAAAAGACATTCTGCTGAACGTTTTAAACAACAATCCGAAAGTGCTTAAAAAGCCTGCCGCAGAAGTTTTTGTTAAAAACCTAACAGCCAGTTCAGTAGAGTTCGCAGTACGTCCATGGGCAAAAAATGCTAATTACGGAGCTGTCTTTTCTGAGACTTTAGAAAATTGCAAAGCAGCTTTAGATGAAGCCGGAATTTCAGTTCAGCCGTATACACTTCAAAAATAAAAAGGTTTTAGCCTTTTTTTGATGGAGGCGCCATCATAAAATCTTTTAAATAGTAAGGTTCAAAATAAGCGACATCAACAGTGTCGCTTTTTTGATATTTATCATAACTGATTTTACTCATTGCAGCAGCAGAAGGATATCTGATCTCTTCTAAAAAAACAAAATTCGGCTGGGTTAAAACTGTTTTACATTTATCGGCGCAATCTCCCACAAAATAAACAGTCTCTGTATACTCTTTAAAAGAGTCTTCAGTAATAACTTCAGCCTGAATCGTTCTTTCTACTTTTAAATCCGCTGTAAACACTTCACTATAAACTTCCATTCTTCTGGCATCGAGCATCGGAATAATTTTTCCTTCGGCAACTTTGGCCTGTGACGCCAAGGTTTGTAAAGTATCAACCGCAATCAACGGAATGTTTAAAGCAAAACATAATCCTTTGGCTGCCGAAACACCAATGCGCAGGCCGGTATAAGAACCTGGTCCCTGACTCACAGCAACAGCCACCAAATCCTCAACTGCGATACCCGCTTCAGCAATTACTTCTTCGATAAAAACATGTAGTTTTTCGGCGTGCGAATAACCTTCTTCGGCTATTTCCCTGCATATAATTGTTTCTCCATTTTTAGCAATGGATACGGAGCAATTTTTAGTAGCTGTTTCAATATTGAGAATAAAAGACAATGTGTGTATTTTTAAAATTGATAGTAATATAAATTATTTCTTAGGAGCATCTGCTGTTTTAAGCTTTACTTTATCTCCAGAATTTAAATCTTTAGAAACGGTAGTATAGGGCCCTGTGATCACAACATCTCCCGATTTTAGTCCTGACATTACCTCGATATTAGTATCGTCCTGAATACCCGTTTTAATAACTCTTATTTTAGCCTTATCTCCTACTCTTACAAAAACACACTCAAACTTCTTATCGCTTTTCGGAGCTGCTTTTTTGTCTTCGTTCGGATCATCTACTTTAAAGTCTTTTACGGCAGTAGTATCTGATTTCACAACAACTGAACTAATAGGCACTGCCAAAACATTCTTTTTAGTTTTGGTAATAATATCGACTGTAGCGGTCATTCCGGGTCTGAAAGGTGAATAGGTATTGGGTTGTCCTTCCAGTAAGTCTTGATAAGATTCTTTCAGGATACGCACTTTCACTTTAAAGTTCGTCACCTGATCTGAAGTTAACGCTGTACTCGCAGAATTAGAAATACTAGTTACAGTACCTTTAAATTTCTTTTTTAAATAGGCATCAACTTCAACGTTTGCTTCATCGCCAATTTTTACTTTAACGATATCATTTTCGTTTACATCCACTTCTACTTCCATATTGTTAAGGTTCGCCACACGCAAAAGCTCTGTTCCTGCCATTTGCTGCGTTCCCAAAACACGCTCTCCCAATTCAACATTTAAAACTGAAATTGTTCCATCAGCAGGAGCATAAATTAAAGTACGTCCTAAATTGTCTCTGGCTTCTGTTACTGATGCCGAAGCGCTCTTAACATTATAATACGCATTTTGTTGGGTCGCCTTGGCTACTTCATAAGTCGAAATTGCTTTATCCCAATCCGATTTTGAGATTACTCCCTTTTCATATAGCGTTTTATTACGATCGTAACTTGCCTTTGCTTCTTTAAAACTAGCCTGGGACTGTGTTAAACCAGCCTTAGTACCAGACAAGTTAGCAACAGAACGTTCTAAACCTGAGGTATACAAATCAGGGTTTATTTTTACCAATAAATCTCCTTTTTTAACCACCTGACCTTCTTTTACGTTTAACGCAATAATTTCACCCGAAACCATTGACGATAATTTAACTTCTATCTCAGGTTGGATTTTACCCGTGGCAGAAACTGTTTCAACAATTGTTGAAGCTACTACTTTTGAAATTTCTACTTCTGTTCCTTCATCCTTATTCCCAATAACTCCTGCTTTCGAAAGACCAACTAAAACTGCTATAAGCACTACTGCGCCACCTACTAAAAGATAAATCGTTTTTTTAGACATAATAAATTATTTTGTAACAATTGGAACAATTGGAATTCCAAAGTAGAATTCTAATATTTTTATTTTAAATATGTAATCGTATTTTGTTCGGATCACATCGGACTGCGCATTTGTTAACAATGTTTGTGCCTGAGTAAAATCAAAAGAATTCATTAAACCTACATCATACTTTTCTTTCGCATAGTTATAGGCCTGCTGTCTTGCTTCTAATGTTACGGTAGACGATTCGTAAGTATTTAAAGCTCCTTTCGCATTTGTAAAAGCTGTATAAACATTACGTTGCAAATCTAAACTTTTTTGCTCTAAATCTATTTTAGATTTTTCTAAACTTACTTTACTGCGCTCTACATTATTTCGAATTGAAAAACCATTAAAAATTGGCACATCTAAACGAAAACCAAAATTATGTCCTTTATTATCACTGAACTGTTTAAATATCGGATCCGGCCCTACAGAATAGGGTTTATTATTTTCATCCAGTCTGGTTCGGTCACTGTAACTCGCTCTGGTATCGAATCCATAGAATCCTCTTAATGTTGGCTGATAAGCTCCTTTTGCAATAGTAACACTTTTCTGTGCAATTTCAAGATTGGTTTGCGCCAGTTTTAGTTCAGTTCTTGTTTCTTTTGCTTTGTTGTAAATCTCATCCGGAGTTTGAGCCATAATGTTATTTTCATCTTTTGCGTTAGTATCATCTACCACATCAAAATCTGTAAATTCTTTTAGTTGTAAAAGTTGGGCCAAACTCAATTTTGAGATTAAGAAATTATTTTCTGAAACGGTGATATTTTGTTTATCAGTTGCCACAGTTGCTTTTAAATCAAACAAATCACCTCTGGGAATAGTCCCGGCATTAACCATTTCTTCAGAACGTGCCAAACGTTTTTCATCAATGGTTAGCTGTTCTTGTTTTATTTTTAAATCTTCTTTATTCGAAAGGATCTGAAGGAAGGCATTGGCCACATTCAGTGAAATATCTTCCTGAATTTTCAGCAATTGATATTGTGAAGCTATGATGGCAAGTTTTGTTCTTCTATACGTATTTTGAATTTGCAAACCTTTATAAATATCAACTCCCGCACTTAAACCTACAGAAGAGTACTGTGTCGTTTGATTACGCAAAAGACCGGTTGTAAGATCCTGATTCAAACCAATGTTCCAGGAATGTGATGCATTACCACTTACTGACGGAAGATAACTTCCAAAGGCAGCCCTTTTGTCAATCGCTGCATTTTGAACATCCAGTTCTGACAACTTTATCGTAATATTATTTTCTAATGCATAACGAACACATTCTTCCAAGGTCCATTTCTTTGCCTGCGCCTGGCCAGATAAGCCAAACCCAAATAACATCGCAAAAACCAGACTATTATATTTATTTATTTTCATATATTTTGAATGAAAGCATAGTAACCCTACTACGCAAATTTAACATTTTTTTAAAAACCAAAAACTCTTTATTTGTCCCAATTATTTCTTTTCTGTTTCAGTAATCAATCCCTGATTCCAGATTTTAATTTTATCCGAAGCTTTAATTCCGCTTTTCACCTGAACATAAATTCCGTCACTAACTCCTAAAACCAAATCTTTTCTTTGAAATTTTTGAGGAGTAGTTTCAATCTCAACATATGGCTTTTGCGTTTTTTTATCAAATTGCACCAATGATTCTTTGATTGCTAAAACTTTATCTGCTTTTTCTAAGATAATCGAAGCATTAGCACTTAAACCTGCTCTGATAAAAGTCGCATCTCTATTCTCTAAAGCCGCTTTAATTTCAAACTGGATTGCTCCGTTTTCCACAACTCCCTTAGGAGCTATATCGGTCAGAACTGCATCAAACTTCTTGTTTTCGATAGCTCCAACTGTGATCTCAATTGGCATTCTTTCTTTGATCTTTCCTACTTCAGATTCATCAATTTTTCCAATGAAAATCATTCTTCCTACATCTGCAACACTTGCAATAGTAGTTCCTTCATTAAAATTATTACTTTCAATAACCTGATTTCCTACTTTAACCGGAACCGCCAATACCATTCCATTTACCGTTGAACGAATTAAAGTGTTGGCATAATTTCCTAGTGATGTTGTTGTTCCTGTTTTTACAATATCCAAACTTTGTTTGGCAGCAAGATAGTTTTGTTTTGCCTGTTTGTATGCCAATTGTGCAGCATCAAAATCGTTTGCAGAAATTACATCTTTGTCAAATAATGTTTTTTGTCTTTGGTAAATTTTCTCCTGATTGTCTAAAGCAATTTTACTTGTCTGTACCTGATTTTGGGTACTACTAACATTAGAAACATTGGCTACAACTCTGATTTTTGCGATCATATCGCCTGCCTTAATTTTCTCTCCCGCTTTGATATACACTTCTTCGATAATACCTGAGATGTTTGGTTTGATTAAGACCTCTTCATTAGGCTGAATATTACCCGTTGCAATTGTATTCTTCACGATCGTTTTAATCTCTGCTTTCTCCGTTTTAAAAACAATCGGAGATTCTTGGTTCTTAGCGTACAAGTAATATAGTGCGCCAAAAAAAACTATAGCAATAAAGATTAAAATGGTTACGGTTACTCCTTTTTTCATTGTGTTTTCAGTTTAATTCGATTATATTCTGATTGATAATTTATTCTGTTCGCAAAGCATCTACCGGCTTTACATTAATTGCGGTCTGTGCCGGAATAAATCCCGCTAGCAAACCAGATCCTACTAATATGATCAAAGCCACAAATACAACTCCTAAATCGACGCTTGGATTAGCAAACATCATATTGCTTTCCGGAGGCATCGAATCTAAAACCATGTTTAGAATTGCTATAATTCCGGTTGCCACTGCAATACCCAGCATACCTGAAATGATCGTCAAAAATATAGATTCAGCTAAAATTTGCCCTCGAATAGCAGCAGGGGTAGCCCCTAAAGCCCGGCGAATACCTATTTCTTTGGTACGTTCTTTAACTACAATAAGCATAATATTTGAAATACCAATTACTCCCGAAATCAAAACCAATGTTCCCACAAAATAAGCAATGATTTTCAAGATATTAAACAAACTTTGCACTTTATTAAACTGCTCGTACAAATCAAAATTACCTACAGCACGCTCATCTGTAGGATTTACAGAATGAAGTGCTTTAATGATTTCCAGAATTTTTGGCTTTAAATCGGTAATCGAAGTTTCATCTTTTGCAGTAAGTGCCATCCAGCCAACTTTATCCCCATAATTAAAGGCTTGTTGAAAAGTGGTAAACGGAATAAATATATTTTTCTGTTCCTGTTCTGCATTTCCTCCTTGTTGTTTTGAATTATAAACTCCGACAACCATAAAATTGATTCCGTTGATTTTCACATATGTCCCAATTGCTTCCTCTCCTTTTCCATAAAGCTCACTGATAACACCTTTACCAATTACTGCAACTTTTCGTCTCTCAAGAATATCCTGTTGATTAACAAATCGTCCTTTGATAATATCCATCGGTTGCTGTTTGA
Organism: Flavobacterium collinsii; assembly: GCF_946903285.1. Taxonomy (GTDB): domain Bacteria; phylum Bacteroidota; class Bacteroidia; order Flavobacteriales; family Flavobacteriaceae; genus Flavobacterium; species Flavobacterium collinsii. The sequence continues at coordinate 1,870,140 of NZ_OX336425.1, read as the reverse complement.
TCAACTCCGGGTAATCCCCGTAAATGGTAAATGCCGAAGTTTTTGTACCGCGAACCACATTATTACTCCCGTTAAAATCCCCCAGCTGATTTCGTGGTGACACATATAACAAATCCGGCAAGGCTGCTTTTAAAGCACCAACATCACTATTTCTAAAATCATAACGACGTGTTTTAGGCAAACCTTTGTAAGCTTTTGATGTTGTTTGACTCCACATAAACATGGTATTTGTCGCAATTCCGTCAAAATCTTTTTTCACACCATTCTCCAAACCATTTCCAGCTGCCAGTAAAATGACCAAAATAAAGATCCCCCAGAACACCCCAAAAGCAGTTAGAATCGTTCTGAAAACGTTGGCCGTCAAAGCCTGTAAAATCTCGTCCCAATTATCTTTTTTAAACATAATTATTCGTCTCTAAGTGCTACAATAGGTTTAATTTTGGCTGCTCGGTATGCTGGGAAAAATCCCGCCATAGCACCGGCAAATACAAGCAAAGCAAGCGTGGTTAAAGCTACACTAAAATCGACTTCAGGATCTCTAAAATACTCACTTTGTACCATTGGCCCCACAAATTCCAGTAAAGCCAAGCTGGCCAATAAACCAACAAAACCAGCAATAGTGGTTATGAAAATAGATTCATGAAGTATCATCGAAATGATTGAAAACGGAGAAGCTCCAAGTGCTTTTCGTATTCCGATTTCCTTTGTTCTTTCCTTTACAATAATCAACATGATATTACTTACCCCAACAACTCCGGCAATGATGGTACAAATACCTACCCACCAGAAGAATAATCGTATGTATAAATTTAAATCATAAAATTGCTTTGCATCTTTCACTGAATTGTAGACACCAACTCCACTATCGTCATTGGGAGCGATTACATTTTTACTTTTTAAAAGGTTCTTTAAATCTTGTGTAAATTTTTCAGACTGCGCCAAAGCTTCATCGTAATCATTCGTTTTCTTTAAAGTAAAAAACAGGTTACTAATTTTATCCCCACCACCATACGCTCTCTGAACTGTCGTTTTTGGCAGGTAAGCTCTGGTTTCTTCTCTTTCTCCTCCCGGATCAGTAAAGACTCCTACTACTTTAAAATTAATATTGTTAATCGCGATCTCTTTCCCCAGAGCATCTTTGTCTTTAAACAAATCTGTTTTGAGTTTCATCCCAATACAGGCTACTTTTTCATTATTGGCTAAATCACTACTGTTTATGTATCGTCCCTGAACAACAGTAAGATTCTCTATTCCTGAATAATCCGGATCTACTCCTCTGTATTGATAACTTCCGGATTCTTTACCATAGGTAAATGTCCCACCCCAATAATTTTGCGTTGCCGCCTTCAACTCCAGTTTATCATTAAATTTCTGAACAGACTGAGAATAATCACTGTTTCTAAACTGAATTTGTCTTCCCGGATTTAAACCTTTGTACTCTTTTGTTGTGGTTCCTGACCAAACTTCAATAATTCCGGCAGCATCACGCTCGAATTGCTTCTCAATTCCGTTCTGAAGCCCTTTACCCGCTCCAAGCAAAATCACTAAAATAAAAATCCCTGACGCTACAGAAACTCCGGTAAGAAACGTTCTTAATCGATTTTTAGAGATTGCCTCAAATATTTCCTGCCAACGCTCAATATTAAACATAAGATGAAGCTCTAACTTGTTCTACCTTTTTATCATCGATAATTAATCCGTCTTTCAGGACCACATTTCTTTTGCACATTGCGGCAATATCAGGTTCATGAGTTACAATAAGGATCGTTTTTCCTTCATCGTTAATTCCCTGAATCAATTCCATAACTTCATAGGACGTTTTGGTATCCAAAGCTCCCGTGGGCTCATCCGCCAATAAAACTTTTGGATTTGAAGCCAAAGCTCTGGCAATAGCAACACGTTGTTTCTGACCTCCGGAAAGCTCATTAGGTAAATGGTGAGAATGTGAACCTAGCCCAACTTTCTCCAAATATTTCATCGCAATGTCATAACGCTCTTTTCTTTTGATTCCCTGATAATACAAAGGCATTGCAACATTATCGAGAGCCGTTTTATAGTTGATTAGATTGAAAGATTGAAATACAAATCCCAAAAACTTATTACGATATTTAGACGCTATTGTTTCGTTTAATTTCTTAATAGGCGTTTTATCTAAAATATAACTACCAGAATCGGCCTCATCCAGAATTCCTAATATATTTAAAAGTGTTGATTTTCCGGACCCTGATGATCCCATAATTGCAACCAACTCACCTTCTTCAATATTAAAATTAATTCCTTTTAACACATGCAACTCCGAATTGCCCATTTTATAGGACTTGTGCAAATCTTTGATCTCGATCATGGTGATATTTGTTAAATTTTAAAACAATAATAACATTTTTCTTAACCTTTTTATGGTAAGAAAACGTTAATAATTGGCCTGTGTTCTTGGAATAAGACTCGCTTTCTTGCTAATTGTTACACATTTTCACTATAATATAATTGTTTTCTTAATTTTGTCAGACTTAAAAAAATCTTAACGATGAAGTTTTCTTCCATTATCTCTTTATTCTCACTAGTTGCAGCACTTACAAGCTGCTCTACAGCTCAAAAACTGGAAACCTTAAAACCGGAACCGGATGATGCAAGTCCGTTAGTTTATGAAGCAAACCCTTCCTTTATCAATTTGCCCATCACGGTAAAGCTTACCGACATTGAAAATCAAACAAACTCCCTTCTAAATGGATTGATTTACGAAGACAATACGATCGACGATGACGATATCGAGATGAAAATCTGGAAGCAAGCCCCCATAAGAATCCAAAATGATCCCGCAAGCCCGGACAAAAAGATAAAAACAATTTTGCCACTAAAAGCGACAATTAAATATCGTATTGGCACCAAGAAGTTAGGCGTTGACTTATACGATACCAGGGAGTTCAACCTCAATGGCGTTATTACCCTTTCTAGTGAAGTGGCATTGACGAACTGGAAATTAAATACAAAAACAGAGTTTAAATCTTTAGACTGGAGCGAAAGTCCAACCATGCTAATCTTTGGAAAAAGCATGCCTATTACTTATCTCGTAAATCCAGCGATTTCTATTTTTAAATCTAAGATTGAAAAGAAAATTGATGAAGCCATCGAGAAATCCATGGATTTTAAACCAAATGTTTTAGCGGCATTAGAAAAGATATGCACGCCATTTCAACTAAGTGACACATATGAAAGCTGGCTCAGAATTGTTCCCGTAGAAGTTTATTCAACAAATGCCAAACTAAAAAACGATCAGTTTGTGCTGGATATGGGAATGAAATGTAATATGGAAACTATAGTAGGCAAACAACCCGAATCTAAATTCAGCGTCAACAAAATTGTATTAAAACCTGTCGCTAAAATCCCAAATCAGATTTCGGCAAACATAGCAGCCATATCTACTTATATCGATGCCTCAAAAATTATGACAAAGAATTTTGCCGGCCAGGAGTTTGGTTCCGGCACTAAAAAAGTGACGGTAAAAAATGTATCGATCTGGCATAAAAACGGAAAGATGGTAATTGCACTTGATGTTTTAGGATCGATAAACGGAACTCTTTATTTAAACGGATTCCCTCAATACAATCCTCAGACGAAAGAAATTTACTTTGAAAAACTCGACTATGTTTTAGATACAAAAAGCAAATTAATGCGTACGGCAAGCTGGCTAGGACAAGGCTTTATTTTAAGAAAAATGGAAGCAAGCTGCCGTTATTCAATACAACCCAATTTAGAGGAGGGCAAAAAAAACATGGCTGCCTATCTTAAAAACTATTCTCCAATGCCGGGTGTTTTTGTCAATGGAAAAATGGAAGATATTCAGTTTGATAAAATTCAACTGACCAATCAAGCCATTATTGCTTTTATCAAAATAAACGGAACGGTGAATGTATCGGTTAACGGATTAAAATAATAGTCAAATAAAATGTGTCAATTAGACAATTCGATAATTAACTAATTGACACATTATCTAATTATCGAATTGTCTAATTGTCTGACTTTTTCTTTTTTGACTGGTACATTCTGTAAATCAAAACACCTATTACGGCCACCAGTAAATACGGGATAACCATTAAATAAACAATTCCATTGTTTACTGCTTCCGCTTTTTTGATATTCGAATCTCCTGCAAGCGCTGCACGACACATTGCGCATTGGGCATTTACACTAAGAGAAAAGAAAATAGACAAAAGAACATAGAAGTATTTGGTTGAAAAAAAATTCACTACTCTACTTTTATTTGCCCTTCTATTTTCTGTATTCTTTATTCTATTTTCCATTTTAAGCATAATAAGGAGAAATCATTAGGTAAACTATAACACCTGTAACCGCAACATACAACCAAAGCGGAAAGGTTATTTTAGCAATTCTTTTATGTCTGTCAAAACGCTTTGAAAGTGCCCTAACATAAGTAACCAAAACGAAAGGGATAATTACAACTGATAAAACGATATGTGTAAGTAAAATAAAAACATACAAATATCTAACAGCACCGACTTTTGCTTTTTCAACCGCATCAACAATCCCATCATGATTTAAGTCGCCTAATTTAGTAGAATCAGCCGTCATATGATATGCAACATACATCACCAAAAAAGCCAAAGACAAAGCAATTGCCGAAGTCATTAATCGTTCATGAAGTTTTTGCTTTCCATTTTTAATTGCAATAACTCCCAAAACCAAAGCAATTGCTGTTAAACCATTCGTAGTAGCATATATTGGCGGCAAAAACGATAGAGGCTCAACATTGATTCCAAAATCTTTTAATTTAATTACAAATAAAATACCCACTACAACTGGTATTAAGATTGAAACCGCAATAATGTATTTATTGTATTTTTTTTCTAATGAATGATCTTCCATTTCTATTCTTCTAATAATATCTTAATATCTTCCTGTATGTCTCTAACGCCTTTTTTATCTAATCCGTCATAATAGATGTTTGGATTTCCAAATTCATCTTTTCTGCAACGGATATTTCCGTCTTTATCAATTAAAGCGAACAGGCCAGAATGTTCAAAACCACCGCTTACTTTTTCATTCTCTCCGGCATACAAATTAAAGCCTTTGTTAGACAGTTCCATGATAGTCGTTTTATCTCCCGTTAAGAAATTCCAGGTAGATGATTTTACTCCTAACAACTTCGCATGTTCTTTTAAAACTTGCGGTGTATCGTGTTTTGGATCGATTGTAATGGATACGATTCCGAAATTTGGATTTCCGAAGAACGTTTTCTCAATTTCCAACATGCTCAAATTCATTTTAGGGCATATTGACGGACAGGTTGTAAAGAAAAACTCCAAAACATACACTTTCCCTTTATAAGTCTCATTCGAAACTTTACTATTGTCCTGATTGGTTAATTCGAATTTTGGAGCAGGTCCAATCTTCATTAATTTACCATCAGACTTTGATGTTTTCGCTCCAACATTGTCCAAACGATTTCCTTTTACAATCTCACCATTTTTAACTCTGTCAACGATTTTAGGAACGGCATAAATTCCAAATATTAAAATGATAAATGAAATACCGATATATGATTTATTTTTAAACATAATAAAAGGATTAAAGTTGCTTAGTTGCGTTGTGGTTCTTTTTTAGAGCAGCACGATATTCATATAAAATGATTTTAAAGTCATCCAGCATCTCATTACTTAGCTCCGAAGGATGAAAAGTGTCATACCCTTCTTTATACTCAGCTGCATCTTTTCTTCCTCTTAGATTTCGTTCTTTGTCGATAATATAAACATTTGGAGTTCCAAGATTCTGATCTAATTTTCCTTTTAAATGCAACTGCTCGTAAAATGATCGAATTTCCTGAGGTGAAGCAAAAACAAAATTCCAGCCTTTCACATCCGTAAACGGCTTAAGAGCATCTAATACCTTCTGTGCATCAGCTTCTGTTCCTAACGGGCAAAGCACTACAAACTGAAGATCTTCAAAACCATTGTAACGTTTGTAGATTTTTTCGTTTAAGTTAAAATAATTCCCTCGATTACTTAAAATCTCAGATCCTGAAAACCCCAAAACCGTGATCTTTTTATCTAATGAAACTCTCTTACCGCTGAGGGATTTCCAATTACCAAAATCAGTAATTTTAGGCGTTATAACGGGAAGCGTAGTGAAGCTGTTAACACCGGAAGCAAAAAACAAATAGGCTACAATTGGCAAAACAAAAAGTACAAAGAGAACTATATTTTTTTTCATTATATGTGCAGAAGTTATTGAGGTACAAAAATAAAAAAAGCTCCGTTAAACGGAGCCTCTTTTCGAATTAATATCATGTTAAAAATTCCATTTAATAGTAGAATCTTTAAAAACCCCATAAATATAATGTCCTTCTGTCAATAGAATAAACAATAAATATAAAACTAGGAAAATAACTGGTGCTACAACAGACCATCTAAGACTGCTTTTTTCACCTTCCATGTGCATAAATGCCCATACTATATAATATGCTTTGAATATTGTCAGAATATAAAATATCCAGTTCAACAAATTCAAACCTACAAAATGATTAAACTCTAATACTCCAGGTTTGTAAATACCAAGGATAACTTCTACTGTAGTTACTACTGATAGTAATGCAAAAACAAACCAGATTCTTTTTGTATTTGATACGTGCTCGTGTGACATAATAATTAAAATCTAAAATTAAACTAAGTAGAAAACTGTAAATACAAATACCCAAACTAAATCGACAAAGTGCCAGTATAAACCAACTTTCTCTACCATTTCGTAGCTTCTTCTTTTTTCATAAGTACCCAGTAATACATTAAAGAAAATAATGATATTAATGATAACTCCTGAAAATACGTGAAATCCGTGGAATCCTGTGATGAAGAAAAAGAAATCAGCAAATAATTTATTTCCGTATTCGTTTCTAATCAAATTAGCACCTTCTACAACATATTTAGCGCTTGCTAAACGAGCTTCAGATTCTTCTCTTGATAAAACTGTTTTTTTCTTTTTATCCGTTAGTTGTTCTGTTCTGATCAAAACTTCCGGATGAGCTTTAAAACCTGCCTGAATTTCTGCAACTGTATAGGTTGGTTGTGCCTGAGCATCTTCCATAAACCAAGTTGAATGACTTCTTGTTAAAGCTTCTCTTTGTTCCGGTAATTTAACTGCAAAATCAGCAAGAGCAACTCTTTTACCATCTTTATCAACAAACTGCAATAAACTTCCGCCCGCTGTTTCTACTGCTCCGTACTCACCTTTAATGAAGTTTTTCCATTCCCAGGCTTGAGAACCCACGAAAATAAAACCTCCAATAATCGTTAAGAACATGTAAATTGCAACTTTTGTTTTTTTCAATTGGTGACCTGCGTCAACAGCCAAAACCATTGTTACAGATGAGAAAATCAAAATAAAAGTCATTAAGGCCACATAATACATTGGTGCCGCAACGCCATGCATAAATGGAAAGTGAGTAAACACTTCATCAGCCAAAGGCCAGGTTTCAATAAATTTAAATCTAGAAAAGCCATAAGCGGCAAGGAATCCAGAGAATGTTAAGGCATCCGATACGATAAAAAACCACATCATCATTTTACCATAACTTGATCCTAGTGGCTGAATCTCATGACCGCCTCCCCAAGTTTTTTCGTCGTTGTTTGCAGTAGTAACTGTCGCTCCCATAAAAGATATTCGTTAAAAAGTTCCCAAATTTACGTTTTTTTCTTATTTAAAGAAATATAAAAATAAAAATAAATACAACCATAATAAATCCAAAAAGTGCCAATACATCGCACCTAGTTCTATACCAAGAGTTTGAGTCGAATTGTATTTTTGTTTAAAATGATTATAAATTATAATTAAAAGTGAAATTAACCCTCCGGCCAAGTGTAACAAGTGTGTCACGGTTACTACATACAAAAATGTTGTAGTAATTGAACTACCTTCTCCAGTGAAATAATACCCGCTTTCTACGATTTGTCCGAAACCTGCAAATTGCAGCACAACGAATAAAATCCCCAAAGCCAAAGTTCCCAAAAGCAATGCCGTAGTAGCGCTTCTATTGTCTTTCTGAATAGCTTTTTTAGCCAGGTAAAAAGTGACACTGCATGCTATAATAACTGCCGTACTGTAATAAAATGCTGTTGGCAATTCAAAGTTTTTCAACCAGTCAGCTCTCGATTTACTTACTACAAAAGCACTTGTAAGTCCGGCAAACATCATGGTCATACTTACCATTGCGAATAACAGGATAAGTTTCGCCGATTTGGCTTTCCTTAGCTTTTCTTCACCAGCCGTTTCTGTTTTTGTTATTGTCATTTCCATAACTATCTTAAAAATTTATCTACTATAAATACGATTTGCAGCAACGATATATACGAAACACTTACAAGCATTAAGGTTCTCGCAGCTTTTGCCGTTCTTAACTGATACAAACGCACCGCGTAAAACAACATCCACAATCCTAACAAAAACACTAAAATTGCTGCTATTGGTGTAATAAATAATTGCCCTGTATACCCCAAAACCGGCAGTAACGAAGCAATAATTAACCAAACTGTATATAAAATAATCTGCAAAGCAGTTCCTTTATCTTTTTTTCCGGTTGGCAGCATAAAGATCCCAGCCTTCTCATAGTCTTCATACAAAAACCATCCAATAGCCCAAAAATGAGGAAATTGCCAAAAAAACTGAATCAAAAACAACGTTCCGGCTTCGATCCCAAATTCCCCTGTAGCAGCAACCCATCCTAACATGAAAGGAATTGCCCCGGGAAAAGCACCCACAAAAACAGATAACGAGGTTACCGTTTTCAAAGGGGTATAAATACTGGTATATAAAAATATAGAGATCGCAGCGAACATTGCTGACTTCGCATTTATGGTGTAAAGCAAAGCAATACCCACAATAGTAAGCAAACTCGCTACAAACAAAGCCATTTTCGGAGACATGCGCCCTGAGGGAACCGGACGATTTTTAGTTCGGTCCATTAAAGCATCGATATCTTTTTCGATCACCTGATTGAAAGCATTTGAAGCTCCAACCATGCAATAACCTCCAATTGCCAAAACTGCCAAAACACTCCATTTAAAAGGATGTTCCTCATTAACTCCCAATAAATATCCGGCAACAGAAGAGAACAATACACTGATCGCCAAACCAGCTTTAGTAATCTCTTTGAAATCGGTAAATATTGATTTTATTGAAAATGTATTTTTAGTAGCGTTCAATACGGTAATTGTTTGTATGTTTTTTTTGAGTGGTGCAAATGTACAAATTAGATTGTAGAATCCAGACCTATAAAATTAGATTTTTTTCAATAAAACCTTTACAAAATAAGGACTTGCAAATCTTTAACACAATTATTTCGAAAAATCTTATTAAAAACCCTAGTAATCAAAATACCAATTAAAGATATCAGAACGCAATCCGATAGAAAACCAAGTCGTACTTTGCTTAAAAGTTGTCGCCGTATCTTTTGTAGGATCAAAGTTTCGGTATAAGAAACTTCCAAATAGTTTCAAATTCGTCATCGGGTTTATCAGATAACCTCCTTGTATGTCAGCAATAAAAACACTTGTTTTGTTTCCCTGCCCTACTTTTACCTCGCTATCGTACGGACGTTTGTCATCATAACTTTTGTAAATATTACCTCCGTAGTTAAAACCATCCTCAGCAGTATCAAAGTCCAGCCCTCTTGTTCCAATGGTAAACTTGGCATCTGCAAAATAACGCCCTCTGTGGTAACGTCCGATCGCCACTAGTTCTTTAAAATTTCCGCCCCATTGGTGCCCGACACTCTGATTGTTATGCCCATAGTTGGTAATTACCGCACTGTGTGAGTATACGTATGGACGCACATGGTTGTATTCCAGTTGCAACAACAGATCTTTCAGTTTAAAAGCATTGAAATATTTCGCTCCAATCTGGTATCCAAATTTATTTTTCCAGCTATTGTTTCCGCTTTTAATATCTCCCAATGAAAATTCATCCAATAAAAACTGAGCATATAAATTAACACTATTGTTCCATTTGTACTTAGAGGTCAACCCCAATAATGCATTTCCACTTCTTGACGATGAAGCAAATTCAACGGAACGATAGAAAATAATTGGGTTCACAAAATTAATATCAAAGCCTCTGTTATTTGTATCTGTCCAGACTACTGATTCAAAAAAACCTAAATTCAGTTTGTTCGAAACGTTCCAACTTAAATAATGATTGGCCATGAATTTTGTCGCATAGGTTTTTTCCAATGTAACATCCGGACGAACATCTTTAAGCCACATATAGGTATTTGTGTATTTTATTTTCCAGAAAGTGGTATTGATTTTAAAATACGGATACGGACTTGCTCCGTCACTTTCCAGCAAAGAACGATATCCGTCACCAATAAAATTTCTTCCGTAACCCAATTGCAGATCAAAGATTTTACTTGGCGCAAAGGTTATGCTTGCTTCTGCTAAAGGAAAATCATAAGCGTCAGTTTTAAATCGTTTAGCAATTCCCATTCCCGGAATAATTGCCGGATTTCCTCCAGACGGCTTTAATGTTTCGGCAAAATCATTATAATAACCCGCAAATCTTCCCTGGCTTTCAAAGATGGTTGTCGTAAAATTAATTTGCTTTCCTAATCCTCCTCTAAAATTCAAGGCACGTGTATTTACGTAGGTGTATGAAGCATCCAAATCCGATGCTTTACCCATTTGCAAGTCCAGAATTGGATTTAGGGACAGCCAATAATCTTCCCCCTGAATCTGAACCATGTTTTCATTCCAAAATTTTCTTCCCAACCAGGTAGAAACATTTTTTTGAAGCGATTGATTTACCGCTTTTAAATTGTAGTATTTCGAAACTTCGGTATACGTATAAGGCTTAGACGCAGTGTGATTGTTGCTCCCTACCTGATTCATCGCTCCATCAAACTGCGCATAATAGCTGTGTGAAAACGGGATATTTAGATGACTTTCAAACTCCGGATTGTTGTATTTTTTGTACACAATACTATCCAGTTCAGTCATTGGTTTCTCAAGAGGTTTTAAAATTTGAGCCGCTGCCAATGCTTCCTCAGCAAGCTGATTTGCGCTTTTTAATGGAATATCTATTGAAATGGTGTATTTGGAATAGGTTGGCTTGCCATTATATGTTGAAGGTTTTATTTTCGGGAATTTCTTAAAAACACGTTTAGCTTCTTCTGATAAAGCATCATTTACTGCATTTACATAAATTACTTTGAATTCACCATTTGCATCTACTTCGAAAAGTACTTTTACTTCTCCTTTATAATTGGCTTGTTTTAGATTTGCGGGCACCTGATAATTCTGAAACACAAAATCCTGCACTTCTTTATAAAAACAATTTTCCAGTTGTTTCGACTGAAGATTTTCGCAATTTGGGAAAACCGGAAATTGTTCTGCGGTAAAACCGGACTTAATAGAGGTATTAGTACTTTCCTGCGAAAAAGCAAACAAAGTGGCTAAGGTTAAAACACAAGACAGGAAAATCTTATTCACGTAAATTTGGGTTTTCATTTAATATTGATTTGGGGTATTTCCTCCATCTGCAATTGTTTTTGCGGCAGAGGTTCCTATTCGTTTTACTCCTAAACGAATCATTTCTATAGCATCTTCATAAGACCGGACTCCTCCGGCAGCTTTAACTGGTAAAGGCGATGCATTTTCTAACATCATTATAATTGTTGACAGCGTTGCTCCGTTTGGCAAATCATTTTCGGTTTTATAAAAGCCGGTAGACGATTTCACAAAAACCGAAGTATAGTTTTCTTCTTTAAAATGCGACATGACTACATTTTTAATCAGTGCCGAAAGCTGAATTATTTGCGTATCATTTAAGGCCGCAACCTCAATAATCCATTTTACTGTTTTGTTATTTGCAAGACCAATTTGTGTTCCCACCAGGATCTCTTGTTTTACCAAATCGATATCACCTTCTTTAAAAGCAGTGTAGTTACAAACAAAATCCAGATCATCTGCTCCGTCTTCAATTGCTTTGTTTGCTTCTTTTAATTTAGATTCTAAATCTGAGCTACCTTCAGGAAAGTCAATAACGGTACCCACCAGCAAAGTCGAATTGGCTTTATGAATCATTTCTTTAGCCAAAGTTACATGTTCCGGCCGAATCATGATTAATTTAAAACCTTCGCGAATTGCCTCTTCAATAGCATCTTTAACCACAAGGGTGTTTTCTGCTTCCGACAATCCCGCTTGCGAAGCGGTTTTTAAATAAGTAGAGTCCAAATATTGCTTAACATTCATGATTTGTGGGTGTTCTGAGAATTGTGGCAAAAATACATTTTAAATTAAAATTAACAGTCATGGCCGCGAAGATTTACATAAAGTCGACGAGGGTTTCTTTTAAAACAAAACAACATTAAAAATAATCTGACAACGTCCTACCATTAAATTAATAGATTTTTGAATGAAGATCAACAATTACTGTTTTTTTGATCTAATCTTTCCCAATAGTTTAATCCTCGTTTTTTACCAACTCAAACATCTGAAATCAAAACTTGCTAATCTAATTTTTTTTTATCCATTTTTTCCTGACTAAATAACATTGCTCACAGAGTCGCGAAGCCGCAAAGTTTTGACCAACCTGGAAAGCGTTAAAATTAGAGCACAAAAAAACCCACCGAAGTGGGTTTCTATATTTCTAAATTTTATCTATTTGTTTTTTAAAAACTATTGCGGCAAAAATACCAAAAATAGCTCCAAGTGCATTGGCTAAAACATCTGTTACATCCGATGCTCGTGTAACCGTTAAAACACCTTGCAGAATTTCGATTGTAATTCCGAAAAAAACAGAAAATATAAATGAAATTAAATAGGCTTTGTAATCGTCTGGTGCTTTCCCTTTCAGCTCTTTTTTGAAAAACAAAATCCAGGAAATTGTAAATCCAAAATGAAAACAAAAATGGACAATCTTATCTATACTCGGAAAATTTATTGCCGGAATATTACTTGAATCCGTCAAACAAAAATAGGTAATAATTCCTGAACAGATAATTGCCCAGATTAAGAGCAATTGTTTAGGCACCTATAAGTTCTTTATAAGCGTCAGCAGATAATAATGAATCTATTTCTGATGCATCTGCAATTTTAATTTTAATCATCCAACCATCTCCATAAGGATCAGAATTAACGGTTTCAGGTGCACTTTCAAGACTGTCATTAAACGCAATGATTTCTCCTGTTAATGGTAAAAACAAATCTGATACTGTTTTTACAGCCTCAACTGTTCCAAAAACTTCGTCTTTGTCAAGTGTCTGATCTAAAGTTTCTACTTCAACATACACGATATCTCCTAACTCTTTTTGTGCAAAATGAGTGATTCCTACTGTTGCAACATCTCCTTCGATGCTAATCCATTCGTGATCTTTTGTGTACTTTAAATTTGCTGGTATGCTCATAATAGTTGTGTTTGAAAATTGGTAATTTAATAATTGAGGCACAAATGTAATAATCTTCTAATAAAATCCCCTTTAGAAACCAAAAATTAATTTCCAAAATTATAGCGAAGTGTAAATCCTGATCTAATGTTGGTTAAAGGAAATGATGTCGAGATTACAGCTTTTGAAAAAGAGTGATCGTAATAGAATATTGCGGTCAGGTTTTTACTGAAAGCATAATCCGCCGTAAGTTTTAACGACCAAATATTTTGTCCCGCTGCCAACTGATTATTATCGTAATCTAAATAACGCACTAATGTTTCGTTATTTCTATACGAGAAATCAGCCTTAATATTGATATCACTTTTAATAATTCCAGTTGGAGTATCTGCAAGTCTCGAGGAGAAGATAACATCTCTAAAACGATAACCCAGACCAATAACATATTCCATTCCTTTTACTTCTGTCAATAAATTATTGTCAAAACTCATAGACAATGCTCTGTCTTTTTTAATCTCTGTAAGTACACGCAATGAACTTTTCAATTCAAAATCCATTCGGATTAACGGACTGAACTGCTCCACCAGGTTAATGTTTGACATGATCGTTTTGTTAAAGAAATTAGTGTTCACATCTTGCCCGTTAGGTTTTTCATTATAGTCAAAGTTTGATCGAAACTGATTGATCGTATACGACGCCCTGTAGTTATGCTGTAAAGAGAAACGCTTGAATTTGTCTTTAAAATATTTATAACGCATCAAACCATTGTATTTAACACTCCAGTTTGGAATAGGGAAACTTCTGAAAATATCTGTCGAACTGCTTGATGCATTACCTCCGGAATATGCCGCTAAGAATGCAGGCAATAAAACAGCCTGATTGCTTTTGGTAAATCCTATTGGATACCCTTCATTAGCAACATATACTTTATAATTAGGATCTGTTGGTGCCGGAATCGGGTTATTAGCATCTCCATATCTCGGAATTGCAGCTCCCGCACCATAACGGTCCTCCGCCAGACGGTTTGCTATAATCAAACGGTTGTTTCTGAAATCATCAAATGCAGCGGACTCTGTTGCACTACTGGTTGAGAATGCTGTTTTGATAAGCACTGTTGAAATAGAGAACATCCCATAATTATACGGCGACAAAGCCTTATAATCTAAATCTCCTGTAAGATTATTTTTAACAACACTATACTGCTCTGAATTATTTTCAGAATAAGCGCGATCCATATTCAGATCAATTTTTAAATCCGGCAGTAAATCGATATTCGCAGTCACTTTCAAGAGCTTATTTGTTACCTGCGTAAAACTTTGATTGAAATCCTGATAAGTGGTCAACCACCCTCTTTTCGCAGCTTCAAAACGAACATCATCCTGACTTCCGAAAACAAATCCTAAAGTAGGCCTTGACGTTCCGAAGAAACCAACACCAGGAGTATAACCCGGTAAAACCGTTCCGCTATTTTTAGTATAATTAACCTGAATGTTTTTTACACTTGTCAGAATACCAATCATGCCATCGTAAAACGGACTGCTGCTGGTTACCGGTTTTGCTGTATTCACAATTTTTTCTCCAGGTTTTGGAGGCGCAACTGCTTTAGGTTTTGCTCCTGCTTTTGCTCCGGGAGTTAATCCTAAATACTTGTACAGCATATTCATGTTAAGTGTTGTCGTAAGCGTATTTGAGTTGGCATTCTGGATGGTATTCCCTAAATCAAACTCGTTTCCATTATTATCAACATATTGAGAAAATGCTGTCGAAGCACGCTGCCAGCTGTAATCGGCGGTATACGAATAGGTCGCTTTTACGAAACTCAAAACCGGAATTTTATTGATTGGAATATCATAGTTCAGTACTAATTGCTGTAAGTGCTGATTTGGTGTTCCGATATCAAAATAGTCGTCCCAGATATTAAAATCCTGTTTTGGTGTATTGTCATCGTTTAGAAAATTCCTTACGATGTTATTGGATGCCGCCGTGTAATTAATTTTCAGGGATTTTGTCAGATTAAAACCAAATCCGTACTGATAATTAAATGCAAAATTTCGTCGGTACAAAGGATCCAGACCGATTCCCTGTACTTCAACTTCTCTAAATTGCTGACGGTTGCTTTGTCTTAAAACATTTGTATTAAAAGAAATATTAGAGGGCAAATAATTAAAATTAAAATCACTTAACATTTTCCAGTACTCACTTTTCTTCATGAATTTCGTCTGCTTGAAAGGCACTACTTCTTTAGGCTGAAAGGTGTAAGCATAATTCACAGCTGTATTAGATTGTTCGTCTACATAGTCTGCTACTTCATAATCGTGACGTTCTACCTGATTATACGATTGCGAGAAAGTCAAATTCTCTACATCATAAACATGCGGCTTCTGTTCCGGCGCTCTGTCTTTTCTCACTCCGATAAAATTGATACTTCTTCGCTTTGTATAATCAATAGCTCTGGTTCTGATGTTGTCTTTCTCTGCCGGATCAGTAGTTTCTCTGATCAACTGATCTAGTTTGATATCCTGATTGAACGGATCGTATTCCGGCGTGATTACTTCTTCTCCAATGGCATAATTAAACGGTAGGTTGATCCCCCATTTTTGCGGTAATAATTTACCCAAATTCAAATTGGTCACAATATTATACTGCTGAATATCTTCACGACTTCTTTCGTTTGCTCCTTGTTCTAAAGATCCGAAACCAATTGTACTTTTCTTACCCGTAGCAGATACAGTAGCAAAATCGGCCATATTGGTATCGATATTTAAGATGGCTGCCATACCGCCCTTATTTTCCAAATCAGACATTCGAAGTTCATTGAACCAAACCTCTCCTTTTATCGCTTTATGATCTGCCCTACTCTTAACCCCTACCATTAAATTTCTAACTAATCCAAAATTAGGATTTCCTTTTATTCCCAATCTTAACCTACCGTCTCCGTCACCTCCATTGATACTTAAATCATCATCCGGATAATAAATTCCGTTGACATCTCTTTTGTCAGAATTAATATCGATACTCATGGCTTTAATTTTCATTCTGGTCAATAATTCCAGTGCCAAATCAATATTATTTTCTTCCAGCCAAACCTGATCCGGACTTATAGCACAAGACCCTCCTGTTCTGGTAACTTTTAACGGAACTTCGACCTGATAGAAGTTTTGAGTATAATCATTTCCAAAACGAATAAAACCAATCATTTCATCGTCTAATAAAGTATTCTCGTTTGGTAATGATTCTGCGTGTAAAAACATTTTTAGTTTTTTATACTGACGCATGTCTACACTTACATTTTTAAAAACTCCTCTTGCGTCTGTATATTGCAAACCAGACCCTCCTACGCGCAATGCCAAAGCTTGCTCATTTTGATTGATAATTGTATTGTTATTATACAGTTGCTCTCTCTGAACACCTGGCGGCACTACGTAATTCACAGGACACTTTGTACCATTCTCCTGAATGTTTACTGCCGAAACATCAAATTCTGTTCCGTCATCAGCTGGATTAGTGTCGTTGGCATCTAGTGAACCGGTGTATCTTCTCCACTCTCCTCTAACTAAATCTAAGGCTCCAAAACGAACGGTCATTTGATTACTAAAACCTGTCATGAACATACGCATGAAACGAATCGATCTGAAGTCGGTGATGTTTCCAATGGTATTTTTCGGTTGAGAAACCGGAATTTTAAACTGAATCCATCTTGCTGTTGTAGTTGATCCGTTTGGCAATTCAACATTACTAACTTCACGAATATCTGTAACGAAATTTTGCCCTACCTGCATTCCCGGCTTTACATCAATACTGTATTCATAATAGGCATTGATCGTACTCATGGTGTTGTCGCGGTTAATGTCTTCCACATCCGGCAATGTTGTTGATCCACGGTTAGGAGAATCTATACTTACAGGTGAATTTCTTTCAGTACCATTATAATTTTTGTAGCGCTCTAAAACGCCTCCATCTGTATTTAAATAATAGGTATAATCGTCGGCAGCAGGATCTTCTTCTCCTCCGTAATTTGTATATACCGAAGCTTCTTTTCCATTTGGCAAACCGTCTAAACCAACGTCCTGATTGCTACGATTACCCGCATTATTATCAAAGGCATAAATTAAAGATTGCGATGCCGGAACGTCTCCCCATAGTGGTCGCGGATTCACCATAATCTGATCCGGACCTAATCCGTTTTCATATTGTTTTCTTCCGTCTTTTAATACGTCTTCTGAAACTTCTCCTAAGTTGAAATAAATTTTTCCGGTATTGTTAACTGCCGCCTGGCCATTACCCACATAAGGATCCATTACCCAAAACTGAATGTATTCGACATTTCCCTGCTCAAAATTGGTCGAGTTCAACGCACGCATGATTCCTCCAAAATTAGAACTGGCAGGACTTGTAGCAAAGTTTGGATTGTTATTATAAGGTCCACGATCAGACGGATAATACGTTAAATCTAATGTGTTAACCACCTGAATCTGTCCTTGAGCAATGTCTGTATTTGGATATAATTCTCTGCTATAAATACGTCTGGTGGTATTCAATGACAAGTCATCATTTGAAATACCGGATGGTTTTGAAGCATAAAAAACAGGGTCAATTGTATACCAGGCTAATTTTGCACGTTTGAAACCATATTCTAATGTATTGGAATTGGCATTAAAAGTATTGTCGTTTATAGAATTTACAAATGGTGTCGAAGCCAGACTCCATGCATATGCTGATCGCATATCAATGGTAGACTGTGATCCTTCAAAATCATCTACATAAATAGTAGCTTCTCCTTCAAAATCACTGGCTTTAGGAGCATCCGGTTTTAAGAAGGCTACTTCTCCTCTTATCGAAAGATTTGAAGGAACATCGGTATCGATGTTCGGTAATTTATTTACTAATCGGGTGAAGAAAGGAACTTCGGTGGAGTAATTTCCATTGAATCCAAAAATAGCATTGTTTACAGATTCCTGTCCATAACTTGATTTTTGAGTAAATGGTTTTTCACTCATTTTCAAATAGGTTCCTCCAACGATAAATTTATCTGAAATTTTATGCTCAACATTAAAACCAATGAATCTTCGGGTTTGCTGTCCAAAAATTGAATTATTCTCCAGCGATACCTCGATTGGTGTATTCGAAGCCTGAAGCGAAGGATCCAGAATCTGAACGCGACCTAATTGATAATCGACGCTATAATCAATCCCTTCTACCAATCTTCTTCCGGCAGCCATCACGACAACAGATCCCTGAGGAACATTAAACGCTCCAATTGGAATACCGTTACTTCCGGATGATTTGTATTTTCCTCTTAATAAAAATTTATTTTTATCACTGTCCTGTAAAGCTCCGGATTGTGTATTACGATACATGTTCCTAAAAACGTATCTTTTCTGGTTCGCATTATAGGAATTTGGATCGTCATAATTTTCTCCTGTACCTGTATTTAACTTTCTAAACAATAGTTCTCCAAAAGGCTCTTTTGTGGTGAAAATAATCCGTGCGTTCTGGACATCTACTGTAACTCCAGGGATATAGTCAAAGAAACCATCCCCCCCGGTTTGCGGATCATTGTTGTAATTCAATCGGTCCAAATTAAAGACATTCAATAATGGTGTCTGGTCTACTTTATTATCTGCGGTTGGGTTTGCAGGGAAAGTGGTTCCAGGAACTGGTGTAATGTAGTTAATTGGAGAAGGATCTGTGTAAAGTATATTTAATCTAAAATCGTCTTGTTTGATTTGATAAGCCTGAGGGATTTGATAAACGTTTTTCATCATCAGATTCCAAACCGGATTCTGAACGTTTGTCAAATTACTTTTCAGCATTTTTAATACTAAACTTTGTGTGATGATCGCTTTATTTGCGTTGTTATTTCCGGTAACTACTGTCCCGTCAACTCCGTCACTACCAAATTCTCCAACCTGATAAATTTTCCCTCCAACTGTATATTCAAATGCTACGGCCAAAATTTCGTCATTAGCCAAACGCTGCTGCAAAGAGATGTATCCTAATTGTGCATTGAAAGTAAATTCGTTTGCGGTTAACTTTCTGGCATTTTCCAATACAGAATAATCTGTTCCTTCACTGGTATTGGCATTATTGAATCCAGATTTCGCAGTTACGATTTCTCTAATATTAGAGTTTAGGTAGGCTCCGGGTTTTCCAATAGTAGCCGGATCGTATTTATTGTTGGTGTTGTTTGTTGGTGTATCGATAGGGTTATTAAAAAATCCAACCGGATTGCTTATCACCACCACCTGATTGTCCGGAACTCCCGTAACCTGTGCTTCTCCTAAATCCTGAAGCGCGATAATGTTACGTAAGTTATTGTTGTTGGTTGCTACCCTGTTTTGTTTGTTGGTTACCCAAACTTCTATTCTTGTCACCTGAACTCGGCTTTCTATAAAAGGATATTTTTTTAAAGAGGCGTCGTATTTGTTTCTGAAATACTGCGATAAGAAGAAGTGTCTGTCATTATCATAGTCCAGCGCATACAAATCAAAATTCTGAACTGTACCGCCACCTTCTGCAACTATACTCTTGGTTTGCGACTTCTGTTCTGAGAAAACACCGGTAACGGTTGTCTTACCAAATTGCAATACGGTTTTAACCCCAAACAAACTTTGAGCCCCACGAATAAGTGTACTGTTTAAAGGCATACTCACATTACCTACTTCAACTTTTTGAACAATATCATCTTCTGAAGGGGTGTATGCAAGCTTAAATAAGTTTTGAAAAGCAAAGGTTGACTGCGTATCATAATTAGCATTTACTTCTAATCTGGTTCCTACTTTCCCCAGTAAACTCATGCTGATTCGTTGATCAAAATCAAAGGTAAGACTCGATCTGTTTCGAGGTGAAAAAGCGGGATTATCTTGTTTGGTATATCGAACCCCTAAGTCCATTTCTACTGATCCTGTTGGCTTTACGTCGATCGTATTGCTACCGAAGATGCTTTCAAAAAGTCCTGAATTAATATAATATCGGGGCAGCAAATCTTTTTTCTTAGCTTCACTTCCTGTTTTTTTACCGTCTATAGCATCTGATTTTTTTCTGAAATAATCTCTTCTGGATTCTTTCAAAACTAAATCTTCATACTCTTTAGGAGTTAATACAATAGGATAATTGATTGAAAATCCATCTACCGAACTGGTATAAATATATCGGTCTGTTATGGGATCGTACCGATACGCTGAAAGGATGCTTGGCGGATTTCCTAACTCTACTTTACCAACTGAGAATTGTGTTTTAGTTGTATCTTGAACTGTTGGGGTTACTTGCGCACGCAAAACATTACCGCAAAATAAAAACAGTAAAAAAATACAAATTTTACGCATACTCTTGGTTTAAATAAATTGGTTTTATAGGCTTTTTAATGCTTTTTTGATGATGGTTTCCACCGTAGCTTCGGGATCTTCTTTTACGATTTTCTCAACTACTTTTTCAGAAGTTTTACGAACAAAACCTAAAACCTCCAAAGCAGATAACGCTTCATCTCGATTTGTATTGTTTTGAACGACTGAAACTTCGTCCAAATCGTACAATTTTAACACTTTTTCTTTTAAATCAAGTATAACTCTTTGTGCTGTTTTGTTTCCAATTCCTTTTATGGACTGGATTACGCCTACATCTCCCGAGGCAATAGCATTGATAATTTGTCTTGGTTCTATAGAAGACAACATTGTTCTGGCAATGTTCGCTCCAATTCCGGAAACCGACAATAACATTCTGAATATTTCGCGCTCTGATTTTTCTACAAAACCAAATAATGTATGCGCATCTTCTTTGATTTGAAGATGCGTATACAATTTTATATTTTCTACATTGGGAATTAATGAAAAGGTATGTAAAGAAATGTTTACCTGGTACCCCACGCCGCCGCATTCAATTACGACTTCTGTTGGATTTTTCTCTACTAATTTCCCCTGTAAATGTGCTATCATAGTATAATTTATTAAGGTCAAATATAATAAAAATGCATTAAAAATACGACAATATTATTGGAACCTTATTATCTATACTATTTTGCTAATTTAATCTTTTTACTCTCTTTTTCCTGAGCGTCAATAACCGCAATTGCAGCCATATTCACCATTTCTTCAACACTTGCTCCTAATTGGAAAATGTGAACCGGCTTACCCATTCCCATCATAATTGGCCCGATAGAATTTACTTTGTATAATTCTTTAAGCATTTTATAAGTAATGTTAGCCGAATCTAAATTAGGAAAAATCAAAGTATTCACTTTCTTACCTGCTAATTTAGAGAACGGGAATTTTTCTGCAAGCATTTCCTGATTCAATGCAAAATCAGCCTGAATCTCTCCATCAACAATCATGTCCGGATGATTTTTATGCAAATATGCTACTGCTTCTCTCACTTTTGATGCATTCGGGCTTGTTGAAGATCCGAAATTTGAATAAGAAACCATTGCAATAACAGGCTCTACACCAAACATTTTAGCTGTTTTAGCCGTCATGATTGCAATGTTAATCAAGTCTTCTGTTGAAGGATTGATATTGATTGCTGTATCCGACAAGAACATTGGTCCGCGTGAAGTCAACATCATGTTGGCCGTAGCAATTAATGAGGCTCCCGGTGCTTTTTCGATCAATTGCAACATTGGTTTCACTACGGTTGGATAACTTCTTGTATGTCCTGTTACCAAAGCATCTGCTTCACCTTCATTTACCATCATAGCTGCAAAATAGTTTCTTTCGCGCATGAATTTTTGTGAATCAAGTAACGAAACGCCTCTTCTTCCTCTTGTTTCCCAGTAAGAATTTGCAAATCGGTTACGTCTTCCTTCTTCTTCATTCGTTTTAGGGTCGATAATTTCAAGTTCAGCATCAAAACCTAATTCTTCTTTAAGCTCTAAAATAACTTCTTTGTTTCCTAATAAAATTGGGAAACCAATTCCGTCCTCATGTACAATTTGCGCTGCTTTAAGTACATTTAACTGATCTGCCTCAGCAAAAACAATTCTTTTAGGACTCACTTTAGCACGGTTGGTAATCAAACGTACCATTTTATTGTCATTCCCCATACGTTCGCGAAGCACATCTTCATAAGCTGCCCAGTCGGTAATAGGATTTTTTGCTACTCCCGATTCCATTGCTGCTCTTGCAACTGCAGGTGCAACCACGGTAATCAATCTAGGGTCAAATGGTTTAGGGATGATATAATCGTTACCAAAACCTAATTTTGTTGCTCCGTATGCTACGTTAACCTGCTCCGGTACCGGCTCTTTTGCCAAGATAGCTAATGCTTTTACCGCGGCCATTTTCATAGCTTCGTTTATTTTTGTAGCACGTACGTCTAATGCTCCTCTAAAAATATATGGAAAACCTAAAACGTTGTTTACCTGGTTAGGAAAGTCTGAACGTCCTGTAGCCATAATAACATCTTTACGAGTTTCTGTAGCTAAGTTATAATCGATTTCCGGATTTGGATTTGCCATAGCAAAAACAATCGGATTTTCTTTCATTGTCAATAACATTGCAGGCGTCAGGATGTCACCTGAAGATAATCCGATGAAAACGTCAGCTCCTTTTATCGCTTCAGCCAATTCAATTTTAGGTCCATCAACAGCATACTTCAATTGCAGCTCTGATAGTGAAGAATTATCTTTTGTTAAAAGTCCTTTACTATTAAACATCTTGATGTTCTTAACCTGAACTCCTAACAAAACATATAAATCTGTACAAGCAATCGCGGCAGAACCTGCACCCGAAACTACAACTTTTACATCTTCTGCTTTCTTTCCTGCTAATTCAAGTGCATTAATTAAAGCCGCTGACGAAATAATTGCGGTACCGTGCTGATCATCGTGCATTACCGGAATGTCTAATTCTTCTACCAATCTTCTTTCGATTTCAAAAGATTCCGGTGCTTTAATGTCTTCCAGATTTATCCCTCCAAAAGTTGGAGCAATGTTTTTTACGGTCTGAATAAATTCTTCAATATCTTTTGTACCAATTTCAATATCAAAAACATCAATGTCAGAGAATATCTTGAATAACAATCCTTTTCCTTCCATTACAGGCTTAGAAGCTTCAGGACCAATGTCCCCAAGTCCTAAAACTGCGGTACCGTTTGAGATTACGGCAACTAAATTTCCTTTTGCTGTATATTTGTAAACGTCTTCTACGTTTGCTGCAATGTCTAAACATGGCTCTGCAACTCCCGGCGAATAAGCCAAAGATAAATCTCTTTGGGTTGCATATTTTTTTGTTGGAACTACCTGAATTTTTCCTGGAGTTGGTTCTGAATGGTACAGTAACGCTTCTCTTCTTTTACTCTCTTTGTTCATTTATTTTAGCTTTTATTCTAGCTTACAAAGATATAAGTCTTGTTTTAAAATGGCATATTTTTACCAGTTTCTTTTCTTAAAAATAAAATTCGGGACGAAAAAAAATAGCCCAAAATAATTTGGACCATTTTTTTAATATGTTTTATTTTTCGGTTGTTTTATTGCGAAATATAAGAGTTTAAATGATTAATAGTATCTTTCTGAATTTCTATAATGGCCTTAACTACATCACTTATAGATATAATTCCCACTACAATTCCATCTTCCAAAACCGGTAAATGCCTGATTCTTTTGGTACTCATCAGTTCCATACAATCTTCAATCTTATTTGAAAGTTTTACCGAGAAAACATTGCTTTCCATAATTTCATGCACAAAGGTTTCTTTCGATGATTTATCTTTTAAAACAATTTTTCGAGCATAATCCCTCTCAGACAATATTCCTTTTAAATCGGAACCATCAATAACAAGAATGGCTCCTATGTTTTTCTCTCCCATCACCTTTAAGGCTTCATAAACCGTTGTCGTTGAAAGAACTGAATAAACATTTTTCCCTTTTGTGTTTAGTATTTGATCTACAGTCATATCTGAAAAATTTTAGATTTATAAAGTTAGAAAAAAATGTAGATACACCACAATGAAAAACAGTTTTTTAAAATCATAAAACATTCATTTTAAGTAAAATAACTAATATTTTGTGTTTTATAAATTTTAGTTTAAAGAACGGATCGAATTCTAATCTTTTTTTACGAAAAGCGCATTGTTTTTTTGATTGTCAGATTTATTCTAAATAAAAAAATCTGTTGAAGATTTGCTTTTGCCCTTTCAGGGCGATACTCATTGTCCATTTAATCGTAGTGCGGTGCACTACGCTAATTTCATAGCGCTACGCACTATGCTAATGCTTTTGGGCCTTCAGCCCTTTTTTACATACTTTAAGTACTCATCATTATAAATCTATGATTATGAATAAATCAATTAAATGTGTTTTGTTTTATAATAAACGAGGCTTAGTAACAGCGCAATCTACCATTACAAATAAAAAATGACTCCTACCTTAAGCCCTGAAAGCTAATGTTTTTTTTGACTTTCAGTCCTTTTTTTAAAGGCTTTGAGTACTTATCATTATAAATCTATCATTATGAATAATCAATTAAATATATTTTGTTTTTATAATAAAGGAACTTCAAATCATAAGCGTTCCGAACTTGCTCTGAAAGAGCTTTAGCAATAGCGGATTGCACCGCACTGCGAATATAAAAACGATTGTCACCTAAGCCCTGAAAGGGCGAAAGCACTAATCCCATAGAAAACGTTCATCATAAGCTACTTGATATTTATTTAAAAATGCCAGCAACTCTTCTTTGAAGGTACGCTTTTTATGATGTTCTTCCTGATTCTTAATATAACGTATTACTCTCTCTAGCTCTGATGGATTGACAGAAAATATACCATAACCATCCTGCCAATAGAATTTCGCGTAACGATCGTCTATTGTTTTTATCCATTTTGAGGATTGCTTTTTTACTTCTTCAACCAATTTCATTTGGGTGATTTTTTTAGATAGTAAACACAGTACATGTACATGATCTTGATAGCCTCCTATCTGAATTGGATTGCATTCTAATCCTTTACAAATCCCGTCAAGATATTCCCATAAACGCTCTTGTAAAATATTGTCAATAAAGGGATAACGTCTTTTAGTACTAAATACTAAATGAACATATACTTTTGATAATGATTGTGGCATAATGTTCTTTTATTTACTGTTGTCTTTTGCTTTTGCCCTTTCAGGGCGGTACTCATTGTCTAATTAATCGCACTACGCTAATTTCATAGCGCTACGCACTATGCTAATGCTTTTGGACTTTCAGCCCATTTTTATAGACTTTAAGTACTTATCATTATAAATCTATGATTATGAATATCACTTAAAAATATTTTAGTTTACTATAAACAGAGCCTCAAATCATAAACGTTTCGAACATGCTCTGAAAGAGCCTTAACAATAGCGTAGTGCATCGCGCTACGAATATAAAAACGATTGCCTCTCTAAGCCCTGAAAGGGCGAAAGCACTAATCTCATAGAAAACGTTCATCATAAGCTACATGATATTTATTTAAAAATGCCCCCAACTCTTCTTTGGAACTACGTTTTTTAATTTGCTTTTGCCCTTTCAGGGCGGTACTTGTCTATTTAATCGTAGTGCGATGCACTACGCTAATTTCATAGCGCTACGCACTATGCTAATGCTTTTGGGCTTTCGGCCCATTTTTTTAACTCCTAACAATTTACAATCGCAAATCTAATTAATTTCATAAGAAAAAACCTAAAAAAATTAACATATAGTAACATGCTACAATTTTATTAAACAAAAAAAAACACCTTTCTATGTTTAGAAAAGTGCTTTTTATTATTTCTTTTATTCTGAGTTTACTTAATTATTCAAAATCAAAAAGTTCTTTTATTGATATTCCTAAACCTTTAGATAATGCAAGCAAATAAAGATATGAAGGATTGAATTCACCCGCTTCAACTTTATGAATAGACTGCTGATCTTTAAAGATCAATAAGCCTAATTTAGCCTGTGATAATCCTTTGGAATTCCTTAACTCTTTAATCCGAGCACCTAACCGTTTTAATTCTTCTGACTTATCCACTTCTTTTAATTTCAGACAATTTGCGTTTTCTATTTATTATTTTTAACATACTATAATATGTTATTTAAAAATTTTCGTACGTTTGTTCTTTAACTATAAAATATGGAATGATGATGGAAACAAATGAATTTAAAAATCCAGAGCAACTACAAAAACTAACCGCCCGATATTTCCACACTCTAAAATCGGCCAATGATAATGCAGAAACCAGTATGGCTCAAATTAAGTTTGCAAATTATTCTGAGTTAGGCAGTGTGATTACCGAAATGCTTAAATTATGCGTTCTCGCATTGAATCAGAATCGATATGAAAATTCAGAGACTGGCATTAATGTAGGTCTCATTTTAGAAACTGTTCTCCAGATATTTCCCGCGGATGAATTTGAGTTTTTAAGTGAAATTAGCCAGATGGTTGCTATGAATTCTGACCCTGCCAATGAATGAATAAATCACTATTTTTTTTGCTCGCAAAGACGCTAAGACGCAAAGTTTTTGTTGTGGGCAGTTTGGTACCAATTTGTATTTTACGCATCGTTTGGTCCTTTCGACGAAGGAAACTCGAGCGATAACGACTGACGAAGTAAATACATTCAAAACTCCATTCTCAATATCGTCAATCTTTGTCGAATTACTAGTGTGATCCCTCGTTCCTCGAGATGACAAGATTGCGAATATAACCTGTTTCAATCTTTGTCGAATTACTAGTGTGATCCCTCGTTCCTCGGGATGACAAGATTGTGAATAGAAACTGCTTCAATCTTTGTCGAATTACTAGTGTGATCCCTCGTTCCTCGGGATGACAAGATTGTGAATAGAAACTGCTTCAATCTTTGTCGAATTACTAGTGTGATCCCTCGTTCCTCGGGATGACAAGATTGCGAATAATTTGATAACAACGAAAAAAGCCCTTTTCTAAAATTTAGAAAAGAGCTTTAAACTATTACTTTTTATTTACAAATTGGTGATTACAAATTCGCTTCTTCGGTTGCGTTCATGTTCTTCATCGGTACATTTTACTCCATCAGAACATTGGTTTACCAATTGGGTTTCGCCGTATCCTTTTGCGGTTAATCGGGCTGGGTCTACTCCTTTTTGAATCAGCCAGTTTCGGGTTGATTTGGCTCTCTTGTCGGATAGAACCTGATTGTACTGCTGGGTTTGTCGGCTGTCTGTATGTGAACGGATATCCAATTTTAAGGCTGGGTATTGTTTTAGAATTTCGACAATTTTCTCTAACTGATAAGCGGATTCTTTTTTAATAGTGGCTTTGTCGAGATCAAAATAGATGACAGGAATGTCAAGTGTCTTTGCCAGATCTGTTCCCACTTCAATGGGTTTAATTCTCTTTTCCAGCTGAATCAATAAAGTCGTTTTTCCGGAATTTCTTTTTATTGTTACCGGAGTTTCCTTGCTCTCATAATCCATTTTTGAAGCTCGAACAGAATAATTTTTACCACATTTTACATTCGGAAAAATATAATTTCCTTTCTCATCAGAAACAACTTCTGCAACAGCCTGGAAAT
The DNA here is from genome assembly GCF_946903285.1 of Flavobacterium collinsii. Lineage (GTDB taxonomy): Bacteria > Bacteroidota > Bacteroidia > Flavobacteriales > Flavobacteriaceae > Flavobacterium > Flavobacterium collinsii. The sequence goes on along the minus strand of NZ_OX336425.1, from coordinate 1,842,274 downwards.
TTTCATCGAACAATGCTACTTTCGTATTTGAAAGAACTGTGTTGGTTTCCGAATCGGTTATAGTACCTATTAATTCCTGCTCGCAATTCAGTTTTCTTCTTTCTGTGAATCGGTAAACATCATCAAGTCCGTGGCCATTATCTCTGTTGGAAGAAAAAAATCCGTTTCTGTCTTTACTATTGATTATAAAAGCAAAATCATCCTGTGGACTGTTTACTGGTTCTCCAATATTTTGTATTTCTTCGAAGGTTCCTTCTTTATTTATTTTTGCTACGAATACATCAAGTCCGCCCAATCCGGGTCTTCCATCTGTTGCAAAATAAAGTTCATTATCTTCGGAAATAAAAGGAAAGGTTTCTCTTCCTTCGGTATTGATTCCTACCCCTAAATTTTGAGGTTTCCCAAAAGTTCCATCATCATTTATGGCAACTTTAAACAAGTCCGACTGTCCTAACGTTCCCGGCATATCTGAAGCAAAATAGAGTGTTTTTTCATCTACACTTAAAGTTGGATGCGCTACACTGTACTGATCGCTGTTAAACGGAAGTGCTTCTATGTTTTTCCATTCTCCTTCTATTAAATTTGCTTTGTACAGCTTTAATAAGGTGACCTTGTTATCATTTCTACCTCTTTTTCCGTTTAAAAAATTATTTCGGGTAAAGTACATGGTTCGCCCATCTTTTGTAAAAACAGGTGTTGATTCGTTAAATTTTGTATTTACTTTTTTCTGAAAACGTTCTGGCGTTCCTATACTGCCATCCGGAAGCATCTCCGCAGTGTATAAATTGGTAAAGGAGCTGTTGGTCCATTTGAAATTTTTCTTTGCGACTCCGCCAGTATCTCGTGCAGATGTAAAAACTAGTTTATTATCAAAAATAGTACTCCCATAATCTGAATACTTAGAGTTTATTCCGGCATCGGCAATTTCAAATCGTCCTGAATTTGCTTTTATCTCGTTCAAATAATTTTTATTGGATTCGAATAAGATCCCTCTTTTATCGGATGTCAGTTTTTGATTGAATTTTTCTAATGTCGCATCTGCTTTAGTATAATTTCCGGCAGCTTTAAGGCATTGTGCATATCGGTACAAATATTCCGACTCTTGCTGTTCCTTCATTGCAAACAATTCATCATACCACTTTAAAGCTTTTACCAGCTCCCCATTAAAATAGTAGGAATTCCCAAGACGCTGAAACATTTTTTCATCTTTATATCCTTTGTCAGCCACATTTTCGTATATTTTTATGGCATCGATATAAGCGTACTTTTCGTATTTGGTATCGGCATAATTTATTCTGCCGGTCTGTGCAATTGTATTAAAAAAAAGAAATAAAAATGATAAGGTGTATAGTATTTTTTGGCTTTTCATGGAGGAACATTTTTAAAAGAATCTTGGTGAGGTAATTCTATTATAATTATTAAGAAACTCAAAACGCAGGAAGATTTCATGTGATCCGGAATTGTATCTTCTTAAATTAGTGGTTTCATGATCGTAGCCATAACCAATATATAAACCATCTGTTACCTGAAAACCAGCCATTGCACTAAGCGAGGCGCTCCAACGATATGCCAGTCCAACGACAAATTTATCATCGAACATAAAGTTAGCAGAAGCATCTACTTGTAAAGGTGCTCCCTGAACCATTTTGGTCAATATTGCCGGTTTGAATTTGATGTAATAATCCAGATCAAAAACGTAGCCTGCCATTAAATAGTAGTTGATTTTATCTTTAAAAATTGCAGTATCATCATCATTAAAACGATTGGTTTCGATAAAATTCGGAATTGATAATCCCACATACGCTTTGTCAGAATGCCAATAAACCCCGGCCCCAATGTTAGGGGTAATTCTATTGTTTAAATTCTGAAACTGCGGATCTCCCTGATTTTCGGGATTCAATTTGTTGATATCCAGATTAAAAAGATTCGCTGTGGCTTTTATTCCAAAAGAAAGCTTAAAAGTTTCTGAGGTTGGAACACTATAAGACAAATCGGCTGATAAAGTGTTCTCGTTGGTAGGGCCAATTTTATCGTTTACCAAAGAAACTCCTAATCCTAAATTACTGTTGTTTAGAGGTGTATTGATGGAGAAAGTACTCGTTTCGGGTGCTCCGTCCAGTCCAATCCATTGTGTACGGTACAACCCGAAAACACTTAATGCACCACGAGAGCCCGCATAAGCAGGGTTTATTGCAATGGTATTGTACATGTATTGTGTGTATTGAGCATCTTGCTGAGCCGAACACACAACCGAAAAAAACAGGAACATTAAAATTATCTTTTTCATTTGAATGGCTTTTAAGAAGCGGCCCGAAAGTACCAGGCCGCCGTAATTTTTACTTGTTGATATATAAATAACCCGATTGTTCATGCGGATTTGATGCGTTGTCTTTGTATTTCAGAATGTAGAAATAAGTTCCTACCGGTAATCCTTCAGATTGTTTTATAGTGGTACGACCTTCAGAGAAACCTTTAAAAACACGATCTTCGTTATTGTAGTTGTCCATTTCAAATACCAAAACTCCCCAACGGTTATAAATTTCAACCGTGTTGCTTGGATAACATTCTAAGCCCTGAATATAGAATCTGCTATTTTTGTCATCTCCATTTGGTGAGAATGCATTAAAGACTTTTATAACACATCCGGTTAAAGGCAATACGGTAGGTTTGTCCTCCAGATTACTTTCATCATCGGAGATATCATCGACCACAACTCCTTTACCACTTCTTCCCTGAACGCTTGCCTGATTGCTTACGCTACCTTTGTTGATATCATTTTGTGTGATTTTATAAGTAGCGGTAAAATTGTGTTCATCAGATTCGTTTACATCTAAATCAATTGCCTGTCCTGAAACTACAACTCCTGGTAAAGGATCAGAAATCATAACACCTGTTAATGGAACGTTTCCAGTATTGGTTACTTTAAATTTGTATGTAATAGTTTCACCGGCATTTGCAAATCCACTTCCATTTTCATCATTAAATACTGCTGTTTTAATTACTGCAATAGCAGGAACTTCAACAAAAACAGTTAGCGTAGCGGTACCACAATTAGTTGGATGTGCTTTTTCGCAAACCTGATAATTTAAGGTGTAATTTCCGCCAGGAGTGTTTGGTTTTACATTTACAGTTCCGTCAGAATTAAATTCAAAATAAGGACTTTTTGAAAGATCAGTAAATGTAACTTCTGAAGGATTAATTGGTGAACCTTTCAATAAATCATTGTCCAAAACATTGATAAATTCGAGAGAACCATTTATACCATCGACATTTATAATACCATCATTTACAATCACAATCTTCACAAAAGGTATTGGAGGATCTGGATCTACAACGTTAATTACTGTAATCTTCGCAACAGCCTGACTGCAATTAGTTGGGTTTAAAGCTTCACAAATTTGATAGGTTAATTCATAAGTTCCTGATGCCGTTCCTGGTTTTACTTCAATTGTACCATCAGCTTCTAAAATTAAATTCGGATTTGGAACAATGGTAGTTAAGATAACAGTCGAAGGATTCAATAACACACCGTTTAAAGTATCATTCTGAAAAATACTTGTTGGAGAACTTTGTCCTTTACTGCTGTCAACAGTTCCGGCATTATCATTATTTGCTTTTATAACTGCACCTGTTACCGGAACATAACTTTTTACAGTCGCACAGTTTGTTGGATTTAGATATTCGCAAATACTATATTCTACTTCATATCTTCCTATCGGAGTTCCCGCTTTTACGGTTACAGTTCCGTCTGCATTTAAAGTCAATCCTGTCGGAACATTTATTGCCTTTAAGATTACTCCTCCAACACTATTTTTGATTATTGCCGGATTTCCATTCAAAGTATCATTATTTATTAATGAAGCTGTAGTTCCTCCTATACTTCCATTTACCGAAACTGTAGTTTCCGTCAATGCCTTAATCGCTCCATTTCCAACTATAATTGTAGCAGTAGTGGTTGAACAATTTACAGGGGTTGCACCCTCTTCACAAATAGTATAAGTGATTTGGTACGTGCCCGATACAGTGTTTGGATCTAAGGTTAATACTCCGTCTGCATCAATGCTCAATGGACCCGTTTTGATTGGGGTTACACTGGTATTGGCTGCTGTTACCGGCTGTCCGTTTAGGGTATCGTTTGCTGTTACATTTCCAACTGTGGTTGCCGTTGTTGTACCCGGTGTTTGAACTGGGTAGGTATTGTCAATGTTAGCTACGATTGGATTTTTAACTTCAACTGTAGCAGTAGTGGTTGAACAATTTACAGGGGTTGCACCCTCTTCACAAATAGTATAAGTGATTTGGTACGTGCCCGATACAGTGTTTGGATCTAAGGTTAATACTCCGTCTGCATCAATGCTCAATGGACCCGTTTTGATTGGGGTTACACTGGTATTGGCTGCTGTTACCGGCTGTCCGTTTAGGGTATCGTTTGCTGTTACATTTCCAACTGTGGTTGCCGTTGTTGTACCCGGTGTTTGAACTGGGTAGGTATTGTCAATGTTGGCTACGATTGGATTTTTAACTTCAACTGTAGCAGTAGTGGTTGAACAATTTACAGGGGTAGCACCCTCTTCACAAATAGTATAAGTGATTTGGTACGTGCCCGATACAGTGTTTGGATCTAAGGTTAATACTCCGTCTGCATCAATGCTCAATGGACCTGTTTTGATTGGGGTTACATTGGTATTGGCTGCTGTTACCGGCTGTCCGTTTAGGGTATCATTCGCTGTTAAATTTCCAACTGTGGTTGCCGTTGTTGTACCCGGTGTTTGAACTGGGTAGGTATTGTCAATGTTGGCTACGATTGGATTTTTAACTTCAACTGTAGCAGTAGTGGTTGAACAATTTACAGGGGTAGCACCCTCTTCACAAATAGTATAAGTGATTTGGTACGTGCCCGATACAGTGTTTGGATCTAAGGTTAATACTCCGTCTGCATCAATGCTCAATGGACCCGTTTTGATTGGGGTTACACTGGTATTGGCTGCTGTTACCGGCTGTCCGTTTAGGGTATCATTCGCTGTTACATTTCCAACTGTGGTTGCCGTTGTTGTACCCGGTGTTTGAACTGGGTAGGTATTGTCAATGTTGGCTACGATTGGATTTTTAACTTCAACTGTAGCAGTAGTGGTTGAACAATTTACAGGGGTAGCACCCTCTTCACAAATAGTATAAGTGATTTGGTACGTGCCCGATACAGTGTTTGGATCTAAGGTTAATACTCCGTCTGCATCAATGCTCAATGGACCCGTTTTGATTGGGGTTACACTGGTATTGGCTGCTGTTACTGGCTGTCCGTTTAGGGTGTCGTTTGCTGTTACGTTTCCAACTGTGGTTGCTGTTGTTGTACCCGGTGTTTGAACTGGGTAGGTATTGTCAATGTTGGCTACGATTGGATTTTTAACTTCAACTGTAGCAGTAGTGGTTGAACAATTTACAGGGGTAGCACCCTCTTCACAAATAGTATAAGTGATTTGGTACGTGCCCGATACAGTGTTTGGATCTAAGGTTAATACTCCGTCTGCATCAATGCTCAATGGACCTGTTTTGATTGGGGTTACATTGGTATTGGCTGCTGTTACCGGCTGTCCGTTTAGGGTATCGTTTGCTGTTACATTTCCAACTGTGGTTGCCGTTGTTGTACCCGGTGTTTGAACTGGGTAGGTATTGTCAATGTTGGCTACGATTGGATTTTTAACTTCAACTGTAGCAGTAGTGGTTGAACAATTTACAGGGGTTGCACCCTCTTCACAAATAGTATAAGTGATTTGGTACGTGCCCGATACAGTGTTTGGATCTAAGGTTAATACTCCGTCTGCATCAATGCTCAATGGACCCGTTTTGATTGGGGTTACACTGGTATTGGCTGCTGTTACCGGCTGTCCGTTTAGGGTATCATTCGCTGTTACATTTCCAACTGTGGTTGCCGTTGTTGTACCCGGTGTTTGAACTGGGTAGGTATTGTCAATGTTGGCTACGATTGGATTTTTAACTTCAACTGTAGCAGTAGTGGTTGAACAATTTACAGGGGTAGCACCCTCTTCACAAATAGTATAAGTGATTTGGTACGTGCCCGATACAGTGTTTGGATCTAAGGTTAATACTCCGTCTGCATCAATGCTCAATGGACCTGTTTTGATTGGGGTTACATTGGTATTGGCTGCGGTTACCGGCTGTCCGTTTAGGGTATCATTCGCTGTTACATTTCCAACTGTGGTTGCTGTTGTTGTACCCGGTGTTTGAACTGGGTAGGTATTGTCAATGTTGGCTACGATTGGATTTTTAACTTCAACTGTAGCAGTAGTGGTTGAACAATTTACAGGGGTAGCACCCTCTTCACAAATAGTATAAGTGATTTGGTACGTGCCCGATACAGTGTTTGGATCTAAGGTTAATACTCCGTCTGCATCAATGCTCAATGGACCTGTTTTGATTGGGGTTACATTGGTATTGGCTGCTGTTACCGGCTGTCCGTTTAGGGTATCGTTTGCTGTTACATTTCCAACTGTGGTTGCCGTTGTTGTACCCGGTGTTTGAACTGGGTAGGTATTGTCAATGTTGGCTACGATTGGATTTTTAACTTCAACTGTAGCAGTAGTGGTTGAACAATTTACAGGGGTTGCACCCTCTTCACAAATAGTATAAGTGATTTGGTACGTGCCCGATACAGTGTTTGGATCTAAGGTTAATACTCCGTCTGCATCAATGCTCAATGGACCCGTTTTGATTGGGGTTACACTGGTATTGGCTGCTGTTACCGGCTGTCCGTTTAGGGTATCATTCGCTGTTACATTTCCAACTGTGGTTGCCGTTGTTGTACCCGGTGTTTGAACTGGGTAAGTATTGTCAATGTTGGCTACGATTGGATTTTTAACTTCAACTGTAGCAGTAGTCGTTGAACAATTTACAGGGGTTGCACCGTCTTCACAAATAGTATAAGTGATTTGGTACGTGCCCGATACAGTGTTTGGATCTAAGGTTAATACTCCGTCTGCATCAATGCTCAATGGACCTGTTTTGACTGGGGTTACATTGGTATTGGCTGCTGTTACCGGCTGTCCGTTTAGGGTATCGTTTGCTGTTACATTTCCAACTGTGGTTGCCGTTGTTGTACCCGGTGTTTGAACTGGGTAGGTATTGTCAATGTTGGCTACGATTGGATTTTTAACTTCAACTGTAGCAGTAGTGGTTGAACAATTTACAGGGGTTGCACCCTCTTCACAAATAGTATAAGTGATTTGGTACGTGCCCGATACAGTGTTTGGATCTAAGGTTAATACTCCGTCTGCATCAATGCTCAATGGACCTGTTTTGACTGGGGTTACATTAGTATTGGCTGCTGTTACCGGCTGTCCGTTTAGGGTATCGTTTGCTGTTACGTTTCCAACTGTGGTTGCCGTTGTTGTACCCGGTGTTTGAACTGGGTAGGTATTGTCAATGTTGGCTACGATTGGATTTTTAACTTCAACTGTAGCAGTAGTGGTTGAACAATTTACAGGGGTTGCACCGTCTTCACAAATAGTATAAGTGATTTGGTACGTGCCCGATACAGTGTTTGGATCTAAGGTTAATACTCCGTCTGCATCAATGCTCAATGGACCCGTTTTGATTGGGGTTACACTGGTATTGGCTGCTGTTACTGGCTGTCCGTTTAGGGTGTCGTTTGCTGTTACGTTTCCAACTGTGGTTGCTGTTGTTGTACCCGGTGTTTGAACTGGGTAGGTATTGTCAATGTTGGCTACGATTGGATTTTTAACTTCAACTGTAGCAGTAGTGGTTGAACAATTTACAGGGGTAGCACCCTCTTCACAAATAGTATAAGTGATTTGGTACGTGCCCGATACAGTGTTTGGATCTAAGGTTAATACTCCGTCTGCATCAATGCTCAATGGACCTGTTTTGATTGGGGTTACATTGGTATTGGCTGCTGTTACCGGCTGTCCGTTTAGGGTATCGTTTGCTGTTACATTTCCAACTGTGGTTGCCGTTGTTGTACCCGGTGTTTGAACTGGGTAGGTATTGTCAATGTTGGCTACGATTGGATTTTTAACTTCAACTGTAGCAGTAGTGGTTGAACAATTTACAGGGGTTGCACCCTCTTCACAAATAGTATAAGTGATTTGGTACGTGCCCGATACAGTGTTTGGATCTAAGGTTAATACTCCGTCTGCATCAATGCTCAATGGACCCGTTTTGATTGGGGTTACACTGGTATTGGCTGCTGTTACCGGCTGTCCGTTTAGGGTATCATTCGCTGTTACATTTCCAACTGTGGTTGCCGTTGTTGTACCCGGTGTTTGAACTGGGTAGGTATTGTCAATGTTGGCTACGATTGGATTTTTAACTTCAACTGTAGCAGTAGTGGTTGAACAATTTACAGGGGTAGCACCCTCTTCACAAATAGTATAAGTGATTTGGTACGTGCCCGATACAGTGTTTGGATCTAAGGTTAATACTCCGTCTGCATCAATGCTCAATGGACCTGTTTTGATTGGGGTTACATTGGTATTGGCTGCGGTTACCGGCTGTCCGTTTAGGGTATCATTCGCTGTTACATTTCCAACTGTGGTTGCCGTTGTTGTACCCGGTGTTTGAACTGGGTAGGTATTGTCAATGTTGGCTACGATTGGATTTTTAACTTCAACTGTAGCAGTAGTGGTTGAACAATTTACAGGGGTAGCACCCTCTTCACAAATAGTATAAGTGATTTGGTACGTGCCCGATACAGTGTTTGGATCTAAGGTTAATACTCCGTCTGCATCAATGCTCAATGGACCTGTTTTGATTGGGGTTACATTGGTATTGGCTGCTGTTACCGGCTGTCCGTTTAGGGTATCGTTTGCTGTTACATTTCCAACTGTGGTTGCCGTTGTTGTACCCGGTGTTTGAACTGGGTAGGTATTGTCAATGTTGGCTACGATTGGATTTTTAACTTCAACTGTAGCAGTAGTGGTTGAACAATTTACAGGGGTTGCACCCTCTTCACAAATAGTATAAGTGATTTGGTACGTGCCCGATACAGTGTTTGGATCTAAGGTTAATACTCCGTCTGCATCAATGCTCAATGGACCCGTTTTGATTGGGGTTACACTGGTATTGGCTGCTGTTACCGGCTGTCCGTTTAGGGTATCATTCGCTGTTACATTTCCAACTGTGGTTGCCGTTGTTGTACCCGGTGTTTGAACTGGGTAAGTATTGTCAATGTTGGCTACGATTGGATTTTTAACTTCAACTGTAGCAGTAGTCGTTGAACAATTTACAGGGGTTGCACCGTCTTCACAAATAGTATAAGTGATTTGGTACGTGCCCGATACAGTGTTTGGATCTAAGGTTAATACTCCGTCTGCATCAATGCTCAATGGACCTGTTTTGATTGGGGTTACATTGGTATTGGCTGCTGTTACCGGCTGTCCGTTTAGGGTATCGTTTGCTGTTACATTTCCAACTGTGGTTGCCGTTGTTGTACCCGGTGTTTGAACTGGGTAGGTATTGTCAATGTTGGCTACGATTGGATTTTTAACTTCAACTGTAGCAGTAGTGGTTGAACAATTTACAGGGGTAGCACCCTCTTCACAAATAGTATAAGTGATTTGGTACGTGCCCGATACAGTGTTTGGATCTAAGGTTAATACTCCGTCTGCATCAATGCTCAATGGACCCGTTTTGATTGGGGTTACACTGGTATTGGCTGCTGTTACCGGCTGTCCGTTTAGGGTATCATTCGCTGTTACATTTCCAACTGTGGTTGCCGTTGTTGTACCCGGTGTTTGAACTGGGTAAGTATTGTCAATGTTGGCTACGATTGGATTTTTAACTTCAACTGTAGCAGTAGTGGTTGAACAATTTACAGGGGTTGCACCGTCTTCACAAATAGTATAAGTGATTTGGTACGTGCCCGATACAGTGTTTGGATCTAAGGTTAGTACTCCGTCTGCATCAATGCTCAATGGACCTGTTTTGACTGGGGTTACATTGGTATTGGCTGCTGTTACCGGCTGTCCGTTTAGGGTATCGTTTGCTGTTACGTTTCCAACTGTGGTTGCTGTTGTTGTACCCGGTGTTTGAACTGGGTAGGTATTGTCAATGTTGGCTACGATTGGATTTTTAACTTCAACTGTAGCAGTAGTGGTTGAACAATTTACAGGGGTTGCACCCTCTTCACAAATAGTATAAGTGATTTGGTACGTGCCCGATACAGTGTTTGGATCTAAGGTTAATACTCCGTCTGCATCAATGCTCAATGGACCCGTTTTGATTGGGGTTACACTGGTATTGGCTGCTGTTACCGGCTGTCCGTTTAGGGTATCATTCGCTGTTACATTTCCAACTGTGGTTGCCGTTGTTGTACCCGGTGTTTGAACTGGGTAGGTATTGTCAATGTTGGCTACGATTGGATTTTTAACTTCAACTGTAGCAGTAGTCGTTGAACAATTTACAGGGGTAGCACCCTCTTCACAAATAGTATAAGTGATTTGGTACGTGCCCGATACAGTGTTTGGATCTAAGGTTAATACTCCGTCTGCATCAATGCTCAATGGACCTGTTTTGATTGGGGTTACATTGGTATTGGCTGCTGTTACCGGCTGTCCGTTTAGGGTATCGTTTGCTGTTACATTTCCAACTGTGGTTGCCGTTGTTGTACCCGGTGTTTGAACTGGGTAGGTATTGTCAATGTTGGCTACGATTGGATTTTTAACTTCAACTGTAGCAGTAGTGGTTGAACAATTTACAGGGGTAGCACCCTCTTCACAAATAGTATAAGTGATTTGGTACGTGCCCGATACAGTGTTTGGATCTAAGGTTAATACTCCGTCTGCATCAATGCTCAATGGACCTGTTTTGATTGGGGTTACATTGGTATTGGCTGCTGTTACCGGCTGTCCGTTTAGGGTATCATTCGCTGTTACATTTCCAACTGTGGTTGCCGTTGTTGTACCCGGTGTTTGAACTGGGTAGGTATTGTCAATGTTGGCTACGATTGGATTTTTAACTTCAACTGTAGCAGTAGTGGTTGAACAATTTACAGGGGTAGCACCCTCTTCACAAATAGTATAAGTGATTTGGTACGTGCCCGATACAGTGTTTGGATCTAAGGTTAATACTCCGTCTGCATCAATGCTCAATGGACCTGTTTTGATTGGGGTTACATTGGTATTGGCTGCTGTTACCGGCTGTCCGTTTAGGGTATCATTCGCTGTTACATTTCCAACTGTGGTTGCCGTTGTTGTACCCGGTGTTTGAACTGGGTAGGTATTGTCAATGTTGGCTACGATTGGATTTTTAACTTCAACTGTAGCAGTAGTGGTTGAACAATTTACAGGGGTAGCACCCTCTTCACAAATAGTATAAGTGATTTGGTACGTGCCCGATACAGTGTTTGGATCTAAGGTTAATACTCCGTCTGCATCAATGCTCAATGGACCTGTTTTGATTGGGGTTACATTGGTATTGGCTGCTGTTACCGGCTGTCCGTTTAGGGTATCGTTTGCTGTTACATTTCCAACTGTGGTTGCCGTTGTTGTACCCGGTGTTTGAACTGGGTAGGTATTGTCAATGTTGGCTACGATTGGATTTTTAACTTCAACTGTAGCAGTAGTGGTTGAACAATTTACAGGGGTAGCACCCTCTTCACAAATAGTATAAGTGATTTGGTACGTGCCCGATACAGTGTTTGGATCTAAGGTTAATACTCCGTCTGCATCAATGCTCAATGGACCTGTTTTGATTGGGGTTACATTGGTATTGGCTGCTGTTACCGGCTGTCCGTTTAGGGTATCATTCGCTGTTACATTTCCAACTGTGGTTGCCGTTGTTGTACCCGGTGTTTGAACTGGGTAGGTATTGTCAATGTTGGCTACGATTGGATTTTTAACTTCAACTGTAGCAGTAGTGGTTGAACAATTTACAGGGGTAGCACCCTCTTCACAAATAGTATAAGTGATTTGGTACGTGCCCGATACAGTGTTTGGATCTAAGGTTAATACTCCGTCTGCATCAATGCTCAATGGACCTGTTTTGATTGGGGTTACATTGGTATTGGCTGCTGTTACCGGCTGTCCGTTTAGGGTATCGTTTGCTGTTACATTTCCAACTGTGGTTGCCGTTGTTGTACCCGGTGTTTGAACTGGGTAGGTATTGTCAATGTTGGCTACGATTGGATTTTGCACAATAATAGTAACTGTAGTTGTTGCACAGTTTGCTGTTGGATTTGCAACCTCGCAAATCTGATAATCAAAAGTGTAAGTTCCAGTTGGCGTATTTGGCTGAACTGTAACGGCTCCTGTATTAGTGTCAAAATTTAAATTTGAAGGTAACGTTGTAGTCGAAGTAATTATAACTTCATTACTGACTACATTTTTACAGTTCAGAGAGTCATTGTCCAGAACACTTGGAACTGCGATTCCTCCCAGAATTCCATTAAAGGATGTTACACGATCTTCATTAGCTTTGATTGGTCCAATTACTTTCACCGTTTGCGTACAAGTTTCTATATTTCCAGCCACATCTTTAGCCGTCCACGTTACAGTAGTGATACCGATTGGGAAGCTTGATGGGGCGTCATTAGTCACCGTTACTGAGCAGTTATCACTTGTTGTTGGAGTTCCTAAAGCAACTCCGGTAGCCATACATGAACCAGCATCCGCCAAAACAGTCACATTAGTTGGACACGTAATAGTCGGTTTCTGAGTGTCTTTTACGATAACTTTTTGAACTGCTGTTTCTACATTACCGTTCCCATCATCAAAACTCCAAGTAATGTTATGTGTTCCTTGAGTGTTGTATGTTAAAGGATCTGTAGTAGTTCCTGTAATAGTACCTGAACAAGCATCTGTCGTAGTAGGTGCTGTGGCTGTAGCACTGCACTCACCAGTTACATCCGCCAAAACTGGTTTTGTCGGTTTCTGAGTGTCTTTTACGATAACTTTTTGAACTGCTGTTTCTACATTACCGTTCCCATCATCAAAACTCCAAGTGATGTTATGTGTTCCTTGAGTGTTGTATGTTAAAGGATCTGTAGTAGTTCCTGTAATAGTGCCTGAACAAGTATCTGTCGTAGTAGGTGCTGTGGCTGTAGCACTGCACTCACCAGTTACATCCGCCAAAACTGGTTTTGTCGGTTTCTGAGTGTCTTTTACGATAACTTTTTGAACTGCTGTTTCTACATTACCGTTCCCATCATCAAAACTCCAAGTAATGTTATGTGTTCCTTGAGTGTTGTATGTTAAAGGATCTGTAGTAGTTCCTGTAATAGTACCTGAACAAGCATCTGTCGTAGTAGGCGCTGTGGCTGTAGCACTGCACTCACCAGTTACATCCGCCAAAACTGGTTTTGTCGGTTTCTGAGTGTCTTTTACGATAACTTTTTGAACTGCTGTTTCTACATTACCGTTCCCATCATCAAAACTCCAAGTGATGTTATGTGTTCCTTGAGTGTTGTATGTTAAAGGATCTGTAGTAGTTCCTGTAATAGTACCTGAACAAGCATCTGTCGTAGTAGGTGCTGTGGCTGTAGCACTGCACTCACCAGTTACATCCGCCAAAACTGGTTTTGTCGGTTTCTGAGTGTCTTTTACGATAACTTTTTGAACTGCTGTTTCTACATTACCGTTCCCATCATCAAAACTCCAAGTAATGTTATGTGTTCCTTGAGTGTTGTATGTTAAAGGATCTGTAGTAGTTCCTGTAATAGTACCTGAACAAGCATCTGTCGTAGTAGGTGCTGTGGCTGTAGCACTGCACTCACCAGTTACATCCGCCAAAACTGGTTTTGTCGGTTTCTGAGTGTCTTTTACGATAACTTTTTGAACTGCTGTTTCTACATTACCGTTCCCATCATCAAAACTCCAAGTGATGTTATGTGTTCCTTGAGTGTTGTATGTTAAAGGATCTGTAGTAGTTCCTGTAATAGTGCCTGAACAAGTATCTGTCGTAGTAGGTGCTGTGGCTGTAGCACTGCACTCACCAGTTACATCCGCCAAAACTGGTTTTGTCGGTTTCTGAGTGTCTTTTACGATAACTTTTTGAACTGCTGTTTCTACATTACCGTTCCCATCATCAAAACTCCAAGTAATGTTATGTGTTCCTTGAGTGTTGTATGTTAAAGGATCTGTAGTAGTTCCTGTAATAGTGCCTGAACAAGTATCTGTCGTAGTAGGTGCTGTGGCTGTAGCACTGCACTCACCAGTTACATCCGCCAAAACTGGTTTTGTCGGTTTCTGAGTGTCTTTTACGATAACTTTTTGAACTGCTGTTTCTACATTACCGTTCCCATCATCAAAACTCCAAGTGATGTTATGTGTTCCTTGAGTGTTGTATGTTAAAGGATCTGTAGTAGTTCCTGTAATAGTACCTGAACAAGCATCTGTCGTAGTAGGTGCTGTGGCTGTAGCACTGCACTCACCAGTTACATCCGCCAAAACTGGTTTTGTCGGTTTCTGAGTGTCTTTTACGATAACTTTTTGAACTGCTGTTTCTACATTACCGTTCCCATCATCAAAACTCCAAGTGATGTTATGTGTTCCTTGAGTGTTGTATGTTAAAGGATCTGTAGTAGTTCCTGTAATAGTACCTGAACAAGCATCTGTCGTAGTAGGTGCTGTGGCTGTAGCACTGCACTCACCAGTTACATCCGCCAAAACTGGTTTTGTCGGTTTCTGAGTGTCACTTATCGTTACCGTTCTAGTAACAATTGCATCAGCACAACCTCCTGTTCCCGTTACTGTATAAGATATTGTGGCTGTACCGAGCGCTTTTCCTGTAATTACTCCAGAAGCATCTACTGTAGCAACTATTGTATTATTGCTTGACCAGCTTCCACCACCTGTTCCATTAGAAATAAATGTTGTTGTCGCTGCAGGACAAATGTTTTGTGTACCCGATAAAGTACCCGCATTTGGTGCTGCTGTTACCGTTACTGTTCTGGTAGCTGTGGCATTTCCACAACCGCCTGTTCCGGTTACTGTATATGATATTGTTGCAGTACCTGCTGCAGCTCCTGTAATTTCTCCTGTTAAAGCATCTACTGTAGCAACTGTTGTATTATTACTTGACCAGCTTCCGCCACTTGCTCCATTGGAAGTGAATGTTGTTTTTTGAGCAACACAAATGTTTTGTGTACCCGATAAAGTACCCGCATTTGGTGCTGCTGTTACCGTTACCGTTCTGGTAGCTGTGGCATTTCCACAACCACCTGTTCCGGTTACTGTATATGATATTGTTGCAGTACCTGCTGCAGCTCCTGTAATTTCTCCTGTTAAAGCATCTACTGTAGCAACTGTTGTATTATTACTTGACCAGCTTCCGCCACTTGCTCCATTGGAAGTGAATGTTGTTTTTTGAGCAACACAAATGTTTTGTGTACCCGATAAAGTACCCGCATTTGGTGCTGCTGTTACCGTTACCGTTCTGGTAGCTGTGGCATTTCCACAACCACCTGTTCCGGTTACTGTATATGATATTGTGGCTGTTCCTGCTGCAGCTCCTGTAATTTCTCCTGTTAAAGCATCTACTGTAGCAACTGTTGTATTATTACTTGACCAGCTTCCGCCACTTGCTCCATTGGAAGTGAATGTTGTTTTTTGAGCAACACAAATGTTTTGTGTACCTGATAAAGTACCCGCATTTGGTGCTGCTGTTACCGTTACTGTTCTGGTAGCTGTGGCATTTCCACAACCGCCTGTTCCGGTTACCGTATAAGATATTGTTGCAGTACCTGCTGCAGCTCCTGTAATTTCTCCTGTTAAAGCATCTACTGTAGCAACTGTTGTATTATTGCTTGACCAGCTTCCGCCACTTGCTCCATTGGAAGTGAATGTTGTTTTTTGAGCAACACAAATATTTTGTGTACCTGATAAAGTACCCGCATTTGGTGCTGCTGTTACCGTTACCGTTCTGGTAGCTGTGGCATTTCCACAACCGCCTGTTCCGGTTACTGTATATGATATTGTTGCAGTACCTGCTGCAGCTCCTGTAATTTCTCCTGTTAAAGCATCTACTGTAGCAACTGTTGTATTATTGCTTGACCAGCTTCCACCACTTGCTCCATTGGAAGTGAATGTTGTTTTTTGAGCAACACAAATGTTTTGTGTACCTGATAAAGTACCCGCATTTGGTACTGCTGTTACCGTTACCGTTCTGGTAGCTGTGGCATTTCCACAACCGCCTGTTCCGGTTACCGTATAAGATATTGTTGCAGTACCTGCTGCAGCTCCTGTAATTTCTCCTGTTAAAGCATCTACTGTAGCAACTGTTGTATTATTGCTTGACCAGCTTCCGCCACTTGCTCCATTGGAAGTGAATGTTGTTTTTTGAGCAACACAAATATTTTGTGTACCTGATAAAGTACCCGCATTTGGTGCTGCTGTTACCGTTACCGTTCTGGTAGCTGTGGCATTTCCACAACCGCCTGTTCCGGTTACTGTATATGATATTGTTGCAGTACCTGCTGCAGCTCCTGTAATTTCTCCTGTTAAAGCATCTACTGTAGCAACTGTTGTATTATTGCTTGACCAGCTTCCGCCACTTGCTCCATTGGAAGTGAATGTTGTTTTTTGAGCAACACAAATGTTTTGTGTACCCGATAAAGTACCCGCATTTGGTGCTGCTGTTACTGTTACCGTTCTGGTAGCTGTGGCATTTCCACAACCGCCTGTTCCGGTTACTGTATATGATATTGTGGCTGTTCCTGCTGCAACCCCAATGATTACTCCTGTTGAAGCATTTACTGTTGCAACTCCTATAGTACCGCTTGACCAGCTTCCATTTGAATTTCCGTTTGTAGTGAATGTAGTAGTCCCTCCAACACAAATGTTTTGAGCACCCGATAAAGTACCTGCATTTGATGCGGTAGTTACCGTAACAGTACCACTTATTGTAGCGGCCGTACACGGTGCTGTATGTCCAACGGTTGTTATAGTGTAAGTCCCACTTGCTGTTGGTGTTCCTGAAACGGTTATTGTTTTTGCACTGGAATCCACTGAAACTGATAAACCAGCCGGTAAGTTTGATGCTGTAGCATTGGTTGCACTTCCTCCAAAAGTATAAACAGTACTTGGAATAGCTGTTCCATTACAAATTGCCGGGTTTTGGCTACCACTGGTAAATACAATTGTAGAAGCTGTATTTACAACTGCCGCAACTGCAATTCTTGATGACGAAGTACATCCTTCCGGTGAAGTAGCTTCTACATAATAAGTAGTTGTAGTTGATAAACTTGGTGTGGTATAACTCGCTCCTGTTTTTAATGATGTACCACCTGTCGAAGCAGCATACCAGTTAATAGTCGCTCCTGCTGATGCTGTTGCATTTAATGTTAATGTTCCTGCACCACATCTGGAGTCTTGTGTAGTTGAATCTATTGTTGGTCTTGTATTTATTGTAGCTACAACTGCTGTTCTCGTTCCTGTAGTACATCCATTTCCGGTTGCATCGACATAATAAGTAGTAGTTGTTGATAAATTTGGTGTAGCAAAACTAGTTCCAGTTGCCAATGATGTACCACCAGTAGCTGCAGCATACCAGTTAATTGTTCCTGACGAAGCTGTCGCGCCTAATGTTACCGATCCTGCATCACATCTTGCAGCTGGTGTTGTTGCGGCAATTGTTGGTATTGCATTGATAACAAAATTTGTTGCTGTTCTACAGCTTCCAATACCTGAGCAAGCCGCATAATACGTTGTGGTCCCCGCTGTATTTGTATTTGTCAAACCTGATCCCGCAACACCTACCGGATTAAAAGATGCACCTGTAAATATTGGTGTTAAACTTATAGCCGATGTATACCACTGTATAGCACCCGAATTTGAACATGTAGAAGTAGCTGTTAATGATCCGCTACCTCCCTGACAAATCGAAACTCCTGTAGTTGTCGGTGCTCCCGCAACTGAATTGATAGTCATACTTGCAGTAGGTGCCGAAGTACATCCCTGAGCATTTGTTGTAGTCAGTACATAGCTGTTTGCCACTAATCCCGAAAAGACACCATTTGTATTGTTTACTGGTGCCGTTACCGGATTTGTTCCTCTTAAGGTGTAACTGATTCCCGGCCCTGGGGCAGGAGTGTTTACTGTTATTGTTCCTGTTGGTGTAAGACAACTTGATTGCGTCACTGTAGCTGTTGGAGTGGCTGGCAAAGCCAAAATTGTGATATCATCTACCGTTTCTCCACTCCCCTTAAAGTTTGTTCCGGGTACATTTGCCTGGCTTGCTCCTTCATAGTTCTTATTTGCAGAACCATAGGCATTTACAAATGGTGTTATTCTTCTGCTTGAATTAGTAGTAGTACGTGTTGGATCAAGATACAAAGCCTGTGCATTGGCACTATAGGTTCCCGCAGCAATAGACGCCGCTACTTTTCCTGTTAAGGTTATTGTAACAACTCCATTTTGCGCAATATTAAAACCTCCAAATTGCGGATTATTAGCTGTAGCAGTATTTGTCAATGCTCCCGAAGGCCCTGTGGCTTCAGCGGAATATGTTGCTGTAGCAGAATCAAATTCAATACCTGTTGGAAAAAGAAAGTCTAAAAGAACTCCTGCAGCATTCCCTACTCCTGTATTTTTGATCTGAATTTCATAAGAAACCTTCTCTCCAATAGAATTACAGGCTGAAGCTGTCGATAATGCTTTTACCTTTGTATCCAAAATAGGAAAACAATTTGAGTTCACCTGCAAATTTGGTGGTACGTCCTGCGCTGTAAAAGTTGCCACACTTCCTGCTGTTCCACCTATGGCACCATTCGTAATTCCGGCACCTGCATTAGATTTTCCTGAAATTCCTCCTAATACAGTGGTCGTAAGTGTAACGGTACCAGTAAGATTATGCCTAATCATTCCACCACCACCACCACCACCAGGTCCGTGTGAATTATTATTATCATTTTCAGTATTCCCTCCTGCACCTCCATCAGCTTCTATTCTGATGGTCGTATTGCTATTATTTGAGATGTTTAATAATACCGTTCCTCCGGCTCCACCACCTCCGGCTCCATCCGGTGCTCCTGAAAAAGTACCTGGCGCTCCTTTTCCTCCATTGGCATAAATATTACCGTTCCCTTGAACTGTACCTGCATTAATAAGAATTATGGCACCACCTACTCCACCTTTTACTCCAGTTGAGGCATTATTGGCATCTCCGGCACCTCCACCGCCTCCCATGACAAGTCTTGGAAATGGAGTTGCTGTAATATAAGATCTGAAACCCGGTCTTCCTCCTCCTGTCAGGGGAAGAACATTACCTCCTCCACCTTGCCAGCCTGCACCACCTAAGCCTCCAAATCCGCCATTACCTCCACCTCCACCTCCGGAATTGTGGTCATTACCTCCACCTCCGGCATTAGCTGGAGCTCCTCTTCCTGCAGACCCTCCCGGCATTCCTTCCACTAAATTATCAACCTGATTGAATCCGTCCCACATATAACGAGGTGTTCCCGCTATTCCTTCTCCCTTTCCTGAAATTGCATTATTACCGGATAATCCAACATAAATTTTAGAATCATTAAGGTTGGAATCCGCTTTTGGGCTATAACCTCCTCTAAAACCACGAGCATTTCCATCAATAGAAAAACCCCCAAAATTGAATGTTCCGGAAACATTAAAAGCAATAACACCACCTGCAACACCATTAAAAGGCGGCGTAGTGATAGAAGAAGTTAGTGTTAGATTAGAATATTGTGGTACTCTGACAATTTGAAATGTTCTTTTCCCTCTTGTTGTTGTTGTTGCTGTTGTTGTAGCATCTGCATTATAAAAACTGTTTAAAACACCGCCATTGGTACCAGTACCTTTAAACGTTAAATTCCCGCCAGTTAGCGGGACATTATTAGTTGCTATAACATATTCAAAAACTCCCGTATTTCCAAGAGATGTAAATCCTGTACCTCCTAAATTATCAGGACCACTGTTTGAGGTTCCTGAACCATAGCTGGTTGTATTGGTATAATCTATTGTAGCATCCTGCATTTGAATAATCAAAATAAGATCTCCTACCGAAATTGGGGCTGCCCCAAAATTATTAGAATACTGATCTGTTGCCGGTACTGCAGCTAATACTATCGATTGAGCTCCTGCATTCAATGTTATATTGCCCGAAATAGGGAAATAAGTATTTACAGAACTTGATACGGTAACAGGTCCGTCACCTCCAGGTGTTCCACAAATTTGTGAAAACGCTGGTAATGATGTTAACCCAAAAAACAAAACAAAAAAGATTTGCTTAAAAAAATTAAACTTGTTAAAAGTAAAGTTACACATAAACAACTGGGGTTTTAGAAATAGAAATACCAGATGCTGAAAAACCAACTGGAGTATTCAACATACAGAATAGATACGATAAAATAATATGAATGGATTTTTGAAGTCTTAAAAAATACTTCTTAAAGGCTTTATCAAAAAAAGGTAGCGTTTGGACCATAAGTATTTAGGTTCAAGACACAAATTGTCTTATTGGTTAAATTAGTAGTTTTGGAGGCGCGAAAATATGCAAACAACTGGCTATCAGCTACATTTTTCGACAAACTACCCATATTAACGTTGAATAACACTTTTTATCGACCGTAACACTCTTTTGACTACAAAAAAAATCACTATTTGATAACGAACTGATAAAAATGAGGAGGCAGATTATGTATATATTACACTTTTAAAGAATATAATGACAAAACCGCAATAAAAAAGGCGCAACAACGTCGCACCCTTTTTTACTATAATTTATTAAAAATCAACACATTACATCATCTTGAGAGATATAAATAGCCGGTTAAACTTACAGGTTCATTTAAATATGTTTTATACGTAATAACGTAAAAATAAGTTCCGACCGGTAGACCCTTTTGTTTATTGACTGTTGCTCTTCCTTCTGAAATTCCTCTAAAGGCAATTGACGCATTATCATAACCGTAAGCATCATAAACTAAAACACCCCAGCGATCATAAATTTCTACGTACGCATCAGTATAACATTCAATTCCTTTAATTTTGAAGATATCATTTATACCATCGCCATTAGGAGAAACCGCATTGTAAATTGTGACTTTACAAGAATTAATTGGTAGTACAGTCGGATTATCACCCAGAATAGAATTACCATCAGACAAATCACTTGCAGTTTTTCCGTCGGGACTAACGGCAGTAACCTCAGCCTGGTTTTCTACAGATCCAGCTTCAATATCAGCAGCTGTTAAAACATAGGTTCCGACAAAACTATCAGAATTTGTTTCTCCGTGTTTTAAAATCACCGGACCACCAGTAATAGTTATTCCCGGTTTCGGATCTTTGACCACAACATTTACCAATAAAATATTTCCTGTATTGGTAACGCTAAAATGATATGTAATCGTTTCTCCTATCTCGGCATATCCATTTTTATTCTCATCATTAAAAGTGGCTGTTTTGATAAGAGCAATAGAAGGTTTAAGATCTAAATCTACAACCGTTGGGTCATCATCACCGGTTAAAGCAGGGTCATCACTATCGGAAATATCGATAACCGGATTTCCTTGTGGATCATCTCCAATCACAAGTGCAGAATTGATTACTTCTCCATTGGCAACATCTGTTAAGGTTACGGTATATGATGCCGTAGCAGTTCCTGTTGCACCCGGAACCAATACATTTGGAGTAACAGCTATGGCAGTGGCTGTTAACATCGGATCGGTTATTGCCAAATTGGTAACTACCACATTTCCGGTATTCTTAACTTTAAAGGTATATTTTATAACCGAGCCTACTCCTCCGTTGCCTGTTAATTCTCCTCCTTTTATCAAAGTCAGTTCTTTATGCTGTGGTACCGGAGTAATTGTAGGGTCATTAGGTCCAATTAAAGTAAGGTCATTACTGTCTGATAAGTCCTGAATTGACGATCCACTGACAGGCTGTGCTCTAACTAAAGCCTGATTTTCAACATAACCTCGATTAATATCAGCCTGAGTTAAAACATAAGTTCCTTTAAAACTTGTTGTATTAGATTGACCAACTGCCAATACTGCAATTGGAGTACCTGTAACTATTGCCTTTGGATCTGTTACAATCACGTTGTTCAAATCTAAAGTGCCTGTATTTGTAATTACGAAAGAATAACGGATTTGCTCTCCCGGCTGTGCATAACCATCACCATTACCATCAGAGAAAACCCCTTGTTTAACCAATCGAATAGATGGCTGCGCTACTGTAATTTTAATCACTGCCCGATCGCAATTCAGGGTATTTGTACTTTGACAGATTTCGTATACAATGGTATAAATTCCTGCCGAAGTGCCCGGTGGAACACTTACCAACCCTGTGGCGGTATTTAAAACCGGAACAGGAGCTGAATTAATACTATCAGCCGGTGAAACAACATTTATTTTCACCTGTGCCAAAGTCGGCGCAACACTATCTAATAAATCATTTGTTAAAACATTAACTGCATTCGCCACCCCGTCTAAACCATTTATTCCTGTTGCTGTATCATCGTTGGCAATGATAGGCCCTGAGGTTACATTTACAACAATATCGGCCTGACTGCAATTTGTCTGATTTAAAACCTCACAAATTTCATAACGAATTGTGTAAGTCCCACTTGATGTCCCAGCCGGAACATTCACATTTCCGGTCAGAATATCTAAAGCCGGGACAGGGCCACTGTTTATGGAAGCCGCAGCTGTGATTACTTTAATTTTAATCTCAGATAATACCACAGCAACTCCGTTTAATAAGTCATTTGATACCGAGTTGACTACATTAGTTGCTCCCGTTAATCCGTTAACGTTATTTGCTGTATCATTAACTGCAAGAATTGGTGCTGCAATTACATTAACAAATACGGTTGCATCATTACAATTTGCCGGATTTAATCTTTCGCAAATATGGTATTTAATTTGATAATTCCCTGCCGGAGTACGTGCCGGAATACTTACCATTCCAGTTAAAGGTTCTAATAACGGTACCGGACCGCCATTGATTGGCACTGCGACCACATCTACTGTAACTTCAACTTTGCTTATACTTGTAGCCGCTCCGTTAAGTCTGTCATTGGCTACTACATCTATTGCATTATTCGTTGCGACATAGCCATTGATATTAGACAATGTATCGTCGTTTGCTTCAATTGTTGAAGCTCCAACTATTATGGTTATTACAGCAGTATCTGAATTGGTCAAAACCGCTTTTTCCCTTAAGGTATAGGTAATCGTATACGTTCCTGCAGAAGTTCCTGCCGGAACACTAACGATACCTGTTGCAGGATCCAGAACAGGCACTAAACCTGAGGTTATAACCGTTGCAGGAATAATATTGGTTATTATTACCTCAGCAGGAATTACCTTAACTCCGTTTAAAGTATCATTATCCAAAGCGTTTATTGCATTCGCCGTTCCTATAACTCCGTTGATTCCTGCAACATTATCATCGACTGCGTCAATCGGACTTGCGATAACTGTGATTCTTATAACTGCTTCATCACAATTGGACGGATTTAATTTATCACAGATTTTATATACAATCGAGTATTCTCCCGGAGTGGTACCAGCCGGAACATCAACATTACCGGTAAAAACATTTAAAACAGGAACTACTGCTCCATTTATCGAGTTTGCTGCAGTTACCAGGGTGCTGTTGCTATTGGTCTGCAGAATCGCTGTTCCGTTTAAAGTGTCATTGGTGTATGCATTCAATACATTACTTGCTCCGGTGTACCCATTAATATTCACTGCTGTATCATCATTCGCAATAATTACCGGAACGGATACTACTATATTTATAACAGCATCATCGCAATTAGACGGATTTAATTTATCACAGATTCTATATCTAATCTGATAAGCTCCTGCTGGTGTTCCTGCCGGAATGCTAACAAGACCAGTGGTTATATCTAAGACAGGAACCATACCTCCGTTTATAGAAGTTGCCGTACTTAATATTGTTGGGATGATTAAACTGATATCTGTTAACCCAACACCATTATATTTATCATTACTTGTAAATGCATTCAGGATATTATTTGTTCCCGATAAACCATTTATATTCGTAATGGTATCATCTTCAGCGATGATTGAAGGTGCATTTACGATTATTATAATTGTTGCCTGACTACAATTGTTTGGGTTTATTTTTTCGCAAATTTCGTATTGAATAAAATAAGTCCCCGCAGAGGTTCCTGCCGGTACATCCACATTTCCTGTAACGGTGTTCAATACCGGAACAATTCCATTTGTTGATGTTACCGGAGGAGTTGTACTCAAAACAGTAATGTTAACCTGAGCTGCCTGTGCGGTAACTCCGTTAAGAGTATCATTAGTCAAAGCATTTACAACATTGTTAGCACCACTATATCCGTTAATATTACTTGCGAAATCATTATTAGCATCAATAATTGGAGCAATGACATTTATTGTTATATCAGCCTCGCTGCAATTTAACGGATTTAGTTTTTCACAAATACGGTAATGAATCACATAAGTTCCTGCAGAAGTCCCTGGCGGTACATTTACATTTCCTGTAACGATATTCAATACCGGAACCGGGTTTCCTAAAACGTATCCCGCCGGAGTTGTAGTGCTTACAGATGTAATATCAATTTTAATCAATTGAATATCGGAACCGTTTAATCTGTCATTCGTAATGGCATTAACAGCGTTATTTGCTCCGGTATATCCGTTAATATTACCTGTGCTGTCTGCATTAGCAATAATACTTGGTGCAATAACATCAATTGTTATAGTGGCCGTATCAAAATTGGCCGGATTTAAGTTTTCGCTCAAACGGTATCCAATGATGTAAGTCCCTGCTGCAGTTCCCGGAGGCACATCTACATTTCCGTTTGAAGGGTTTAGAACCGGAACAGCTCCTCCATTTATAGGTAACGCGGGAACTATGTTACTAATGGTAACCTGAGAAGAAATAACGGTCATTCCGTTTAAAGTATCATTCGTCAGGGCATTCACTGCGTTAGTTGCTCCTGTAAAACCATTGATGTTGGCCACGGCATCATTCACCGCATCTATTTGAGGTCCTGTTACAGTAATGAAAACAGTAGCATTGTCACAATTCAGCGGGTTAATCTTTTCGCAAATATGGTATCGAATTTCATAATCTCCTGCCGGGGTGCCAGCCGGAATACTTACAAATCCTGTTAAAGGTTCCAGTACCGGAATTGGTCCCCCGTTTATTGGTGTTGCTGCAACATCAACTGTAATGGTAACTTTCGAAACGTTAGCTGTAACCCCGTTAAGGGTATCATTCAATAAAACATCAATTGCGTTCGTAGTGTTTACATAGCCGTTAACATTCGCAATTGTATCATCATTCGCTACAATTGGCGGAGCCGAAACCTCAACGGTTATGATGGCAAAATCGTTATTGGACAAATTCAGTTTTTCGTTCAGCTGATAGCCAATAAAATATAATCCAGCCGCAGTTCCCGGAGGTACGCTTACATTTCCTGTAATTCCATTTAATACTGGAACCAGACCTCCATTGATAGGTGTAGCCGGAATGATATTAGTAATGATAACTTCAGAAGGATTTATCGCCATGCCATTAAGGGTGTCGTTGTCTAAAGCATTCAAAGCATTTGGACTGCCTACAAAACCATTAATTGGAGCAAAATTAGCATCATTTTCGGCATTAATTAGCGCAGGAACCACTACAATAGTAACAACCGCCTGATCACAATTCATCGGATTTAAATTCTCACAGATCTTATAAACAAATTTATATTCACCTGCCGGTGTTCCTGCCGGGACGTCTACTAAACCTGTAATGCTGTCAAGTGTAGGAACGGGGCCTCCGTTTATAGGAGCAGGGGTTGATATAACAGTTGTTGTAATATCAGGAAGATCCAACATTCCGCCATTTAGGAAATCATTATCATAAATATTAATAACATCATCTGCTCCTTCATACCCGTTTACATTTAAAACGTTGTCGTCATTAGCTTCTATAATTGGCACAACTACATTAATGATCACCGTAGCATCATCACAATTACTAGGATTGAGGTCCTCACATATTTGATATTTAATTTGATACTGCCCTGCAGGAGTTCCTGGAGGAACAGTAACAAAACCTGTTGAAACATCTAAAACAGGAACGGGAGCTCCCGGAGCTTTAGGCTGTGCAGGGGTTACAATTGAAGGCGTAAGTACATTAGCCAAATTAATATTGATAACCTGTCCGTCAAAAGTATCAGCACCGGCAACATTGGTATAAACATTAATTGCGTCTACAGCTCCATCATAACCGTTTATGTTGTCTACGCGATCGTCATTTACAATTAGCGGAGCAGCTTTTACAACAACTGCAATACTACCGTCCGCACAATTGGTTGGATTTAATTTTTCACAGATGGTGTAGGTTATAAAGTAAGTATTAGCAGGAGTTCCCGCTGGGATACTTATGCTTCCTGTGGCTGTACTAAAGACCGGCACATTGGCACCCGGATACAAAGGCGTAGCAGCCAGATTTTGCGAAATGGTTATTTCATTAAAGTTTGCACCTGTAATTGGTACTCCGTTTAAAGTGTCATTGGTTAGAGCATTCGCTGCATTCATAAGCCCTAAATAACCATTTATGTTTTCGACTCTGTCATCGTTCGCTACAATTAATGCATTTCCAACCGGAACTATAATAAGTGCCGTATCACAATTTAAAGGTGCTCCAATTTCACAGATCTTATACTCAATTTCATACAGCCCTTTTACCGTTCCCGGAGGTACACTTACGTTTCCGGTTGTAATATCCAGATATGGGACTGCTGTTATTAAAGGGTTAATCGGCAACGCCGGATTAACTACAGAGAGTGTTACATTAGATAATGTAGCCTGTCCACCTCCCAGGGTATCATTTGTTAAGGCATTGATCACATTGTTCGCACCGGTATAACCGTTTACAATATATTTAACGATATCGATTCGGGCATCGATTCCGGCAGTGGTAACACTAATTGTTTCGGTAGTTGTAGAACAATTTACAAAATTAGCAGGATCTGACGGATTTCCGGGATTCACAATTTCGCATATAGTATAGGTTAAGGTATAATCTCCCGGCGGAGTACCCGGCGCCACAGAAATAGTCCTGGATAGCGGATTAAAATCATAAGTTAAATAACTTGAAATAGAGTTTATAGTAACATTAACTGCTGACGGGTTTAAAATAACTCCGTTTATAGTATCGCTATCTAATATTGAATGTGGTGCGGTACTTCCTCCTGTATCTCCGGAAATCGCTGTAAAGTTTTCAGGAACCGCACAGATTCTGTTAAAAATGGTAAAGGTTGTACCCGATGAAATACAGGTATTTAATCCCACTCGTCTCACATAAATGGTTACGGCACCGGAAGCCAAACCTGCAAAAACGTTACTGGCTTGAAAGGTGATTCCGTCACTGCTATACTCATAACCAGTTCCTAAATCAGGATTTACAATACTTACTGTTCCTGTAGCATTTGCACATGAAGGCTGTTGTGTGACTGAACCAACTGGCGCAGCAGGTAGATCAAAAACTTTTAACATCACATGATTGGATATTGTACGACAACCTGACTCTGCCTGAGAAATGATAACTCTAAAATATCTGTTTCCTGCTGTTGCATAAGTGGGTGTTGTGTAAGAGGCTGTTGTCCCCCCTGTTCCGTCTATAACATCTGTATAAGGCCCGGCCAAAACAGTAGCAGTCTGCCATTGATACAATAAAGGACTTGCAGGAATATTTCCTGTAGCGACAACAGTAAAATTATGAGTTTCGTTGATACAAGCTTCTCCATCTTTCGGCTGTGTGCTAATTATCGGAATTTCAAAAACATCAACTTTTGCAGGATTGGAGTTTATAACCCCACATCCAATTCCTGAATCAGTTACATGCAATCTGTAAAAAGCATCTGCATTTACAAAACCTGTGGTATAAGTTGTTGTATTGGCTCCGGAACCATCTGTTACATTTGCCCATCCTGTTGCACCATCTAATGATTTTTGCCATTGATAAGTGAAGTTTCCAGAACCATTTTGAGCACCGGATGTCATTGTGAATACACCACCCTCACAAATATTTCCACCAATCGGCTGAGTAGATATCGTTGGATCCGGAATAACAGTTGCTACTACGGCATTTGTAATGAGAGTACAAGTTGGATTTGATGACGTTATCACACAGCGGTAATAAGTTGTGGTCGCAAGTGGTCCTGATATGTAATTAGGATTCGTCGCTCTGCTCTCTCCGGTTATATTGGCCCAGCCACTCACCCCATCTGCAGAACGCTGCCACTGATAACTAAAGGAAGCAGAACCGTTGTTTGCTGAAGCAGCTGTTGAAATCGACACCGTACCTCCCACACAAACTATAGTTGGATTTACAGGCTGAGTTTCAATACTCGGAATAATAACTGCAGCAATACCAGATACAACTGGGGTACAACCCTGAGTAGAATCAGAAATTGTCACTTGATAAAAGGTAGTTTGCGTTAAATTTGGAGTGCTATAGCTTGCCGAATTTGCTCCTGTAATGTTAGTATAGGGCCCCGCTAAAAGAGTAGAATTTTTCCATTGATAACTATAATTTCCTGAGCCTCCCCCTACTACTACATTTAAAGTCGCATTTGAGCCACTGCAAATATTTGTTTTAGCTACCGGCTGTGTTATTATTGTAATCGCTGATAAAACGGTTACAGTGGCCACATTGGAAGTAATAGTATTACAGCCGCTTCCGCTAGCCGAAACATCTACTTTGTAATAGGTGGTCTGGGTTAAAGCCGGAGTAGTATAAGTTGCTGAGGTTGCACCGCTAATGGCTGTAAAAGTAGCATTATTTGTACTGCTAAACCACTGATAGGTTAAAGAGGGCGTTCCATTTGCACCTGTTACTGACAAGGTATGATTTCCTCCTGAACAAATTGTTGTTCCTGCTGGCTGAACTGTAATCGATGGATCGGGAACCACTGTTGCCGTAACAATATTAGAGGTTATGGTACAATTAGTAGTAGATGATGTTACCAAACATCTGAATTGTGTGGTAGCATTTAATATATCTGAAGTAAAGTTAGCGGTTGTCGCAGTTGCATTTGTTTCATTCACAAAACCTGAACCCGGATTACTCTGCCATTGATAACTAAGTGTTCCCACACCTCCGTTTAAAGAAGCCGCAATGTTGATACTTACAATACCTCCAACACAAATATTTGCCGGAGTTGCTGGCTGAGTTGTAATTGTTGCTACAAATACCGGAACTGCATCCGAATATATTTCACAACCATTGGCTGCCTGTGTCACTCTTACTCTGTAATAAAAAGTAGATGCTAATGCTCCGGTAGTATAAGATGCTGTTGTTGCACCGCTTCCACCTGTTGTATTTGCCCAACCTGTCGTTCCATTTGCAGATCTTTGCCATTGATACACCAAAGCTCCACCTGAAGGATCTCCTGAAGCTAGTACTGTCATAGTATGTGTTGCTCCGGAACAGATGGTATTTCCAACTGGCTGTTGGTTCACCACAAGATTCGGAATTACATCCACCAATACACTATTTGAAGACACCAGACCACAGCCACTTCCTGCAGCAGAAACGTCTACTCGATAATAGGTATCTTGTGTGAGCGCCGGAGTCGTGTAAGTACTTGAAGTTGCCCCGGAAAGTAACGTAAAACTTAGATTATCTAAACTACTGTACCATTGATAATTTAAAGAGGGTGTTCCGCCCGTTGCTGAAACTGACAGCGTAAATGCTCCGCCTGAACAGACAATTCCTCCGGTTGGCTGAACTGATATTGCAGGATCAGGGACTACAGTTGCTGTAACTGCATTTGAAGTTAGTACACAATTCGTTGTTGATGAAGTTATGAGACATCTGAACTGCGTGGTCGCATTCAAAATATCCGAAGTAAAATTGGCAGTTGTTGCTGTTGGATTCGTTTCATTTACAAAACCGGCACCTGAGTTACTTTGCCATTGATAACTTAACGTTCCTGCCCCTCCGTCTAATGTGGCAGCAATATTGATACTAACAATCCCGCCTACACAAACAGCCGCAGGAGTTGTCGGTTGTGTTGTAATTCTTGCAACATTTACCAATGCGGAATTTGAAAAAGTTTCACAGCCGCTTCCGGATTGTGTAATTTGTACTCTAAAATATAAATTGGATGTTAGTGCTGCTGTGGTGTAAGTTGCTGTATTGGCTCCGCTTCCATCGGAAACATTTGTCCAACCCGAAGTCCCATTCACCGAACTTTGCCATTGATAAACGATCGTCCCCGCTGCTATGTTGGTAGTTGTTGCTGCAACGGTCATTGTGTGCGTTCCGCCTGAACAAATTGTACTTCCTGTTGGCTGAAGAGTCACAACAGGATCCGGGATAATCGTTAATTTCGCCACGTTACTTGAAACCTGTGTACAGGTACTTGAAACATTTACTCTATAATAATATTCTCCATTTGTTAAGGCACTATTAGTTGTAAAGGAAGCATTGGTTTGTCCTGAAATGTTCGTCCAGCCCGTTACCCCATCTGCAGATGTTTGCCATTGATAAGTGTAAGGAGCTATACTCCCTGTCGGAGTTATCGTTAAAGTTGTGGTTCCTCCCTGACAAATTGTGGTATCACCTGTTAATGTCGAAAGGATTAAATCTGATGGTCGTACAATATTCACTTCATCAGCATAAGAGTTACAGGAACCATTACTAATTGTCCATTTTAATCGCGTTATTCCAACTGATATATTGGTTACAGTAGTATTGAAAGCATTAGGATTAGTAATTAATGCCGTCCCTCCCGGATTCGTCACAAAGGTCCAGGTACCGATACCGGTTACAGGATTATTTCCATTCAAGGTCACAGTTCCGGTATTACAAATAATCTGATCAGGCCCGGCATCTGCCAAAGGTGGTAGCGCATTTATAGTCACTGTTACATTACTGGAACTTGGTGCGCACAATCCGTTTGAGATCGTCCAGGTAAAGATATATACCCCCGGTTGTGTCCCTAAAACAGTAGTTGTTGGCGAGGATGCTGCCGTAAAAACTGCTGTTGTTGGTCCGGAAACCTGTGTCCATAACCCAGTTCCGATTATTGGCGTGTTTGCTGCCAAAGTCAGCGTTTGGAATTCACATATGCTAATTGGTGTTCCTGCATTTGAAGTTGAAGGTAACGGACTAACAATTAAGGTCATCTCATCAAAAAACACACAACTGAGATTCGTCGCTGTCCATCGCAGTACATAGCTTCCCCCAGCACTTGGCGTGAATAAAGAAGTTGGGCTTGTAACATCAGAAAAAGATCCTGCAGGGCCACTAACTTTGGACCATTGCCCTGTTCCTGCAGTAATTGCATTAGCTGCTAAAGTTGCGCTGTCAGATACACAAATGGTCTGATCGGGTCCTGCTTTTGGAACAGTTAAATCTGCCGTAACCGTAATTTGAACAGTATCTGTAGTTGAGGGACATAACGCTCCGTTGGTAACCGTCCACCTGAAAACATATACACCTCCTGTTTGGGTTAAATTACTAACTGTGGTGTTGGGTGAAATTTCAGAACTAAATACAGCGATTGTGGGGCCGGATACCTGAGTCCATTTTCCCACACCTGATAAAGGAGGAATTGCCGTAAGATTGGTTACTGATCCGCAAATAACATTATCTCCACCTGCCATTGCTGTTGAAGGTGGTTCAGAGTTCTCAATTCTGATCTGATCTGATTCACTACAGGTCCCAGAACTAACTGTCCAGTTAAATACATAAAATCCATAACCGGGATTTGTAAATATTGTGTTAGGATCTGTATCATTTACAAAAGATCCTCCTGCCGGACCAAATAATTTAGTCCATTTTCCTGTTGTTCCTGGATCAAGTGCCGAAGCTGCAAGCTGAATTTCATTTGCACCCGCATCGCAATATTCCTGATCCGGGCCCGCATTAGGAGGTGTCACGATCTGACCGTTCACCGTTACCTGAATATCATCTGAACTTTCAGGACAAAGACCTTGTACCGCGATGGTATATCTAAAAACATATACACCCGGTACTAAGTTTGTTACTGCAGCACTATTGTTACTGGTTGTTGTAATTATTGGTGCTCCGACTCCCCCTGAAACATAAGTCCAGGTTCCGGTACTGGCAGCATTACCAACCAAAAACAAAGGCCCTTCCAAACAGGTCGCAAAATCAGAACCGGCTGCTGCAACTTCTGTTACTTTTATCGTCACCTGATCTCTGTTTGTTGGACAGTTTATTCCTGTATAGGTAGCCCATTCTAAAATATATTCTCCCGTTATAAGCCCTGATAAAGTTGAAGTTGCTGATCTTGCATCTGAAAAAACAGGTGAATTTGGGCCACTAATTAGCGACCATATCCCTCTACCGATTACAGGAGGAGTTGCCCCGAGGATAACCGAACTTTGATTACAAACCGTCTGATCCGGTCCTGCTATTGCCGGTGAAGGCGCTTCATCAATATTGAGTTTTACGGTATCTGAAGTACTCGCGCAAAATCCTCTGGAAATCGTCCATTTGTAAACCCATGAACCGGGAGTCAGTCCTGTGATTGTAGTCGTTGGATTAGTTGGATTTGTAATAACAGGTCCATCTCCTCCGCTAACCAATTCCCATAAACCACTTTCTCCGGAAGCTGGTGTATTTCCAATTACTGTTGTACTATTACTACACAAGCTTTGATCCATTCCCGCCTGAGCTGCCGTAATAGTCGGAGCTATAGTTATACCTACAGTATCTTCTCCATCCGTGCAACTCACATTGCTAACGGTCCACTTAAAAGTATAATCTCCATCACTTAGTCCCGTTACTGTTGTATTGTATAATGTTGGATTTGTTATTGTTGCTACATTACCAGCTGTTTGTGTCCATAAACCAGTTCCCGGAACGGGATTATTACCGTTTAATGTGATTGTGTTAGTACCCGCTGGTAAACATTGATCTGCTCCGGCATCGGCATCTGCGCCTTGCGTATTATTGGTCACAACATCTACTGTATCTGCGGATGTACCACATCCGTTTGCAATTGTCCATGTAAAGGTGTAGGTTGTATTTGCTGCCAATCCGCTTACTGTACTGTTAGGATCTCCCTGATCACTAAAAACAACACCTGCATTAGGAGAAACGGTCCAGGTTCCGTTTTCACTGTTTTGTATGGCATTTCCCTGCAATTGAATTGTACTTCCAAAACAAACCGCCTGATCGTTTCCGGCATTAGCAGTGGTTGGAGCAACACTAGACACCAATACTTCAGAAGTACTTTGGGTTACATCACAATCTGGTCCGCCCGAAATGGTCCATCTAAACTTATATCCTCCATTTATCAAAGGAGACACTTTAGTCGTTGAACTATTAATATCTGAAAAGGTCACGACACTTGGACCGGAAATCTGCGACCAGGTTCCTTTTCCATAAATTACCAAATTTCCAGCCAATGTTGCAGAAGTAGAGTTACAGGGAACAATTTGCATTGTTCCTGCACTTGAATTAGTCGGTTGCGCTGAAACTACTATTACGACCGTATTGTAAACTGTTTCACACTGCGATCCCGGATTTGGAGCCTTAATTAATCGAACAACGTAAGTCCCCGAAAACGTTAATTGCCCAATCGTAACACTATTACCGGAAAAATTTACTGGAGATGTTGGAAAAGAAGGGTAAGGCGGATTCAAAATTGGGTTTACAGCTGGCCCATCTATTAATTGCCAACTCATTTGTCCATTACCTGTAAAAGTTACAGGAATTATAGCCTCAGATTCATCACATCCCAAGGTTTGATTCGGACCTCCTGAAATCGAAATTATATCTTCTAAAACAACAACGTAATTAGCAGTTGTTACACAATTTGTTACACTATTAGTCAATGTATATAAAAAAGTATAAGTCCCTAATGCGGTCATTCCTGAGACCACCGTGGAAGGAGAAGTCGGATTTTGAATTACCGCCGTTGGACCTCCCGTTTGCGTCCATTGTACACTTTCATTTACATATAATGGTATAGTTCCCTGAAGAATTGTTGAAGTTCGTCCATCGCAAAAATAAGCTGTAGAGCCGCTGACATTAGTAACATCAGCCGTTGGTGGTGGAACTATCACTGTCATCTCGTCTACCCCATTGGCACAGATTCCCGCAACTGTCCATCTAAAAACATAGGTTCCTTCTAATAAACCGGTTACCGATGTATTATTCCTATTTGCATTGGTAAAAGAAGGTATACTAGGTCCGGAAACAACTGTCCAGGTTCCTTGTTGTTGCCCCGGAGTATTCCCTCCAAAACTTCCATTAAGGGTTGCCGTTTGGGTAGACGAATAACACTTTGAAAGTGTAATATCAGCTCCCGCAGTGACTGGCATCCTTCCCCCCAGACTTGAAATAACGACATCATCCGTTGAGGTACAGGAACCATTTGTTATGGTCCATCTTAAAGTAGTTGAACCCGAACTATTTCCTGAGACTGTAATAGTACTGCTTGAAGAATTTGGACTATTAACCGTAACTCCGGCATTATTATTTCCTTCAACTGACCAGGTTCCGGTTTCTGTTCCTCCAACTGCATTTGCATTTAAGGCATAAGTTCCTTGACAATACGTTTGATCTGTTCCTGCATTTGCAAGGGTCAGTGGTGAAATCACCATAACAATATCATCAAATACTGTTGAACCGTCAGCACATTGGGCGGTTAACCTAAAAGTATAAGAATTTCCCGGAACTGCTCCTGTTACTAAAGTTTGCTGTAAATTCGGATCGACTATCTGTACCGCCGGTCCTGCGATCTGGCTCCATACCGGATCTACCAAAAAATTAGTACCCGGTGCTGTATTTGCTGTTCCCAGTAAATAAAACTGGTCCGGAGGTAAAGCTGTAGCTCCACCGGGGCAAATTGTTCTGTCGGCATTTGCATTTACAGTACAATTTTGCGAAAAAGTATAAACGGGAAGTATAAATAAAAAAAAGAAAAGCGCTTTATTTAGTCCTTTATGTAATCTATCAGAGTAATTTAATTTCATAAATTAAAAATTTTGAATTAAAAACAATGTATTGACAGTAAAACTCTTGGGGGTTAACACAAATTTAATAAAAAAAAGCTTATCACGGACACAAACATCCTGATTGTGAAACAGTTATAGTTAACAAAAAAACAATATCACCTAATTAGCTGATTATCAGATGACTATATCTTGCAAAAATGGGCTTTTTGTCCAAAAAGACTAACAATAAGCATCTTAAATCGTCAAAATGCTAAAAAATTATTCCTTTTTTTGTTTTACTCCAGAAAAATGATATTACGTTTTAAACCATCAAATTTGGTTCTTTTGATAGGGGAATTCTTAAAAACTAATCGAAAAGTTTCTTCGGTAATTTCGATCCAATCCTTTTTTGAAAAAGAAAGTAGTTCAGGATTGGGATTAAATAAAGGTTCGGAATGCGGTTTTGAGAATCGATTCCAAGGACAAACGTCCTGACAGGTATCACAACCAAACATCCATTCATCAAATTTGCCTTTCATTTCAAAAGGAATATTTTCTTTGAGTTCTATGGTGTAATACGAGATACATTTGCTTCCGTCTACTACGTGAGGAGCAACTATTGCCTGTGTTGGACAAGCATCAATACAAGCGGTACAAGATCCGCAATGATCTGTTGTGGCATGATCATATTCCAATTCTAAATCAAGAATAAGTTCTGCAATAAAATAAAAAGATCCTACTTTCTGAGTCAGCAGGTTTCCGCTTTTACCAATCCAGCCCAGTCCGCTTTTTGCTGCCCAGGCCCGATCTAAAACGGGTGCTGAATCAACAAAAGCCCGGCCTGATACTTCGCCAATATTTTCCTGAATCGAGTGTAAAAATTCCTTTAATTTCTCTTTAATAACAAAATGATAATCCTGACCGTAAGCATATTTTGAAATTTTAAAACTTTCTTCGGTCTGAGTTTCTGTTGGATAATAATTTAGTAAAAGCGACACTACGCTCTTGGCATCATCTACTAACAAAGTAGGATCCAAACGTTTGTCAAAATAGTTTTCCATATACCCCATTTGCCCATGATGGTTGTTATTTAACCATTTTTCAAGACGTGGTGCCTCCTCCTCCAGAAATCCCGCCTTGGATATTCCGCAAGAAAGAAAACCAAGCCTTTTGGCTTCGGATTTTATGAATTCTGAATATGTCTCTTTAGAATTGATCGTCATCTTTTAGAGAATAAAACTTCTACTCCAACGGGTTTTAAGGTAATTAACGGATTGAACCTAATCGCATCAACTTCTGATTTAAGTTCATACTTTTTCACAATATGAGCCACGGTAAGGCACATTTCATAGATCGCAAATCCGGCTCCAATACACATTCTTGGTCCGGCTCCAAAAGGATAAAAATATTGCATGGAGTATTTCTTCTGTTCTCCCAGAAAGCGTTCCGGAATAAATTCCTCCGGGTTTTTCCAATATTTAGGGTTTCGATGCAACTCATAAAAAGAAACTCCAATTAAAGTCCCTTTTTTTAAATGGTACTGCCCGATAATATCGTCTTCAACATTTTGTCTGTCTGTAATCCAGGCAGGTGGATACAAACGCATTGATTCATTTATAACAGCATTCAGATAAGTCATCTGCTGCAATTGTTCTACCACGTTCTCTGTTTGCGATTCTATTTCCAGGATTTCATTCAGCACTTTCTGCTGCACTTCCAAATTTCTTCCTAAAAGGTACAGTGTAAAAGTTAATGCATTTGCAGTGGTTTCGTGTCCGGCAATAAAAAGAACTTTAATTTCATCTATCAATTGCTTTACCGACATTCCTTCACCAGTATCTTCATAACGGGTTTCCAAAAGCAACTGAAGCAAATCGTTTACTTCTTCTCCTGAAGTGTTTCGATCCTCGATAATTTCCTGAATAATTCGATTGTTCTCTTCAGCCAGTTCAAGATGTTTTGTAACCTGACCGCTTATCGAAAACCACCACGCTTTGTGCGGAAGCCGAATTTCTTTGATTAAAAAGTTCTGAACTTCTTCAATAATAAATTTTATACGATTTAATTTTTCTTCAGAAACCGAGAGATGAAACAGCGACTTGGCCACTACATTAAATGCCAGCTGGCTCATAACAGGAAAAAGATCAATGGGTTTTTCCTCTACTATTTCCTTTAGCTCTGAAACAATCGTTTTGTTCATGTTCATGACCAACTGATTCATCTTTTGCTTGTGAAATGCAGGCTGAATCAGCCGTCTTTGTTTCAGCCAGAATTCACCATCAACAGTCAAAAGTCCTTTTCCTAAGTATTTTGAAAGGTAAACAGACTGAAATTTAGATTTGTGATAGTTCTTCTGATTTTTCTGTAAAATATGTTGGGCAATCTCATTATCACGTGATAAAATTAAATGCTTAGACCGTCCTATTTTTAGTGAAAAGGAATCCCCAAACTGATCAAAATATCTTTTATGGTAAGGAATAGGGTTTTTACGCACTCCTTCGGCATCCAAAAAGAACCTAACGATCGATAGCTTGTTCGGGTACTTGTATTTTTTATTTTCAGACATGTCTAACAGGATTAAAACAATCCGCCCTGAATGTTGGTGTTTATTTTTCCTAAATGTTTATACGCTTTATCTGTGACCTCACGTCCGCGTGGAGTACGCATAATGAATCCTTCCTGAATTAAAAAGGGTTCGTAGACTTCTTCAATGGTTTCACTGCTCTCAGAGACAGCGGTCGCCAAAGTAGAAAGCCCTACCGGTCCTCCTTTAAATTTATTAATGATGGTCAACAGAATTTTATTATCCATTTCATCCAATCCGTGCGCATCGACATTTAGAGCTTTTAGGGCATAACGTGCAATTTCGATGTCTATAGTTCCATTCCCCTTTATTTGTGCAAAATCACGAACTCTTCGCAATAATGCATTCGCAATACGAGGCGTCCCACGGCTTCTGCCGGCTATTTCGATAGCAGCATCTAATGAAATGGGCATTTTAAGTATAGAAGAACTTCTTTCGACAATCGTCGTCAAAAGTTCGGTGGTGTAATATTGTAAACGAGATGAAATTCCAAAACGGGCCCGCATTGGAGCCGTCAATAATCCCGAACGCGTTGTAGCTCCTATCAGAGTAAAAGGATTCAGATTGATTTGCACTGTTCTGGCATTCGGACCGGATTCAATCATAATATCTATTTTGAAATCCTCCATAGCCGAGTATAAATATTCTTCGACAATAGGACTCAAACGATGGATCTCATCAATAAACAGAACATCTCTTTCGTCAAGATTGGTAAGCAATCCTGCCAGATCTCCCGGTTTATCCAGAACGGGTCCCGAAGTAATTTTAATTCCCACTTCAAGCTCATTGGCCAGGATATTTGCCAAAGTAGTTTTACCTAATCCCGGAGGCCCGTGAAAAAGGGCATGATCGAGTGCTTCACCACGCTGATTAGCCGCAGCAACAAAAATCTTTAGGTTCTCTAAAACCTGATCTTGTCCTGCAAAATCATCAAATGACAGCGGACGCAATCTTTTTTCAAGATCTAATTCTTCCGGATTGTATCCTTTTGTGGTGGGATCTAAGTTTTCATTCATTTTACAAAGATAGACAAAGAAATCAGTTTGTAAAACAGTTAAATTTCAAATAAAAAATTCCAAATTCTATACTCTATACTCTATAACATTCCTTTGTCGGATTAATGGCGAACAACCCGATGTTATCCGCCATTTGATTTCCAATACTCTTTTTAAGAAATGTTTTTTAAGAAGTCTAAGAGCTTTACTTCCTTCTTAATGATTCTTACCAACATTACTCCAAAAAACAGTAAAAAACCAAAACCACTACATACAATATAAAGATAAAAGCCTCTGGAGAAATTTTCTTTAAAAATGGGTAAAAGGAAGGTAAAACCGGCAATATAGGTCAGGTAAATTATGGGGGTAAAAATATAGTGGATTTTTTTTCTCCATTGATAAAACTGCTGTGCCTGTTTACCGTATTCAATTAAAGGAACATCCGTTTTTAAATGCTCTAATTTTTCTGCACTAATCCACTCTAAAACGATACGAAATACGAGCATTGTAATCATAATCCCCAATCCAAAACTAAATAATGTTTGCTTATATGCCCCTACCCAAATATAATAAGAGATGAGTATGATCGAAGTTAAACTCAAAATTGCTCTGGTCCAAAAATGGTTGCGTTTAATTTTTTTTGTATGCGCCTCCGCTTTGTTAATAATATCAGTGGCAGCTGGTTTTGTATTGGATTCTGCTTGCTGATCCCAAATATTTTGTAATTCTTCAAATGTTTTCATTTTGTACACATTGCGTTAAACTTTTTTTTATTCGATGGATTCTAACCCGAAGTGTTTCTTCGGTTATCCCGATTACTTCTGATATTTCCGGATATTCTATACCGTCTAAGGTCATCAGAATGATCATTTTGTTGGTCTCTTCAAGCTTTTGTATACATTGATACATTTGCTGAAGTTGTTCTTCTTTTTCGTTTGAATAGGTTTCTGAAGCAACCTGAGGAAGAACATCTGCCCTGATTTCTTTCCTGGAAGAAGATTTGCGTAAATAGAGAAGACATGTATTTACTGTAATCCTATAAATCCAGGTACTAATACTCGATTCATTTCGGAATGTATCTAAATTTTCCCATACTTTTATGAAAATTTCCTGAGCTGCATCTGATGCTAATGCAACATCTCCACAAAAATAACCCTTGCACAAACGAAACACTTTATTGTAATGTTTGTTGTATATCTCGTTAAATTGTTCTCTTTTAATCACCCTACTTTATTTCTGATTTTACTTTTTCCATAAACCACTCCGGTTGATCATACATTACAAAATGAGCTGAGTTTGCTGCGTAATAAATTTTAACAGACGGCAGGTTTTCATATTGAGCGGTATACGTTTTTTGTACTGTAGCAAGATCCGGATTTGTTGCTGCTAAAATTACTACCGGAATTTTAATTTTGGCTATTTCTTTGCGTAAATCTAAATTAAGCATATCAATATAACCGTATACATAAGTTTTTCTGTCCGCAACATTCATCCACTCGTTGATTGTTTTTTGCTTTTCTTTGTTCAGGCACATGTATGAAGTTGTCTGAGAATTCATGGCATTGAATGTCTTTTGATCCATAGCCAGCATCATTTTGCTTTGCGGATTGTCATGCGGAATAACTTCTCCTTTGTAATTGGGAATCATTAAAGCTGCACTTGCGGGTAAGGCATCAACGATAATCACTTTTTTGAACAAATTGGTTTCTTCAGAGGCCAGCCACAAACTTAAAGTCCCTCCCAGACTGTGACCAATTAATGTCGCTTTCTTTAGCTTTTTGGTCTTTACATAGGAAATAATTTGATCCTTTATTGTAGAAAACCATGGGCTTTCAATTGGAGGAACATTACCAAATCCTGCGAAAGTAAAAATGTGGCATTCGTAATTTTTAGATAGTTCGGCTACGGTTTCATTCCACACTTCTCCTGTACAGCCAAAACCAGGAAATAATAACACAGGTACTCCTTTACCTTTTACATCAACCTTAAAGGCAGTTTGAGAAAAAACAGATTTTGAAATAAGAAGCATTAACACGACAAGTAAAATTGATTTAGTTTTCATAATGTTTAATTTTTTAAAGTTTCTCTTTTGATGCACTGCTATACTATTTGTTACCTCAAAAAATACTTTTTTTTAAAATTATTTCCAAACACCTAAAAACCAACAACTTAAAACAATATTTAGCTATCCTTTTGCTTAACAAAAGGACTCGTTTTGTTTCGTTTTTAAAATCCCTACTTTATTTGATTTCTTTCAGAATACTTTCTGCAACTTTATTATAGTCATTATTGTAATGGTGTGAGCCTGGCAACTCAATTGTTTTAATCCCCGATTCTGAAAACTTGTTGCGGGTTGCAGCATCTTCTTCATCTCCAAAAAAGCAAATCGGATTATAGGATTTAACTTTTTTTGTTTCAGAAATCACATCATAAGTATCATTTGAACTTTCCATACTCAGCATGTCTGCAATATGAATTTCAAAATCTGCTTTCACATCGGGAGACAATAAATACAGCCCTTTTAATTTTTCTTTTAATGCTTCTGAAAAATTACCCGCAGCAAATGGAATTACAGAAGCTCCAAAGGAATACCCCGCAAGTATAAATGTTTTTCTATCCCATTGTTGTAAATAATGTTCAACAGCCTTAGCTATTGCATTCGAAGTCTCGCCAGGAGTTTTTGCATTCCAAAAATACTTCTGGGCATCCAATCCTATTACTGCAATTCCCTTCTCTGCCAAAGCTTCACCAACAGATTGGTCAAAACTTGTCCATCCTCCATCCCCAGAAATTAAAAAGGCAATAGGCAAAGCTTCGTCTTTATTTTTTGTCGGAATCAATGTTAACGGCATTTCAAAAGGCAAAGGTGTCAAATGCTGCTCTTTAAGCAGGGAGTTTTGTTGTGATTTCTGCTCGCTATAGGTTGGTGTATTTAAAATTTCCCTGAACGCATCAATAAACTGTGGTAACCAATTTTTAGTAACAGAAAATCCATGTCCCACTTTGAGCAATGTAATTAATTTTCCCTGCTTCATGCCTTCCATATATTTTTTTGTGTCGGCATAATTACAAACTTGATCTGTAGTTCCCTGAAGCACTATAAAAGGAGCCGATAATTTTTCTGTTTTTTCAAGAAAATAAGCTTTCCCTTCTTTTAAAACATGTGAAGTCAATCCTGTACCATCACATAAAGTCCTGTCCGTCTCTATATCAGGACAGAAACCTAAGGCAATGGCTCCGCTAAAAGTATTGGCAGGCGCTTGAGCCAGCATTCCATAGATTAAAGTTGCTCCTGAAGAATATCCGGCCAATATTGGCTTTAGATATTGTTTCATCTTTATCTTTTTTTGCAGCAACAGACTAAGCTCTTCAAAATCTCCTGCTGGGTAATAGCATTTTGATTTTTCTTTTTTTATTTCCTTAAAATAATGTTGAATATCAATACCCGCTACCACAGCACCCTGATCGACAATATTTTTAGCCATTTCAACAACACCACTATTCCATCCCCCGTCCCCTGAGACAAACAATACAACCGCAGTTGGTTCTTTTTTAGGTTTATATATCATGATTTTACCAAATGCTCCAATCCTTATAGTGTCTGCTGTTAAAGCAAAAGCATTAGTACTAAAAATAAAAACCGATAGAAGAAGTGTTATGATTTTGTTCATTTGAATTATTTTTTAACATTACGGAATCTTAAACTATAGTACTCTTATTATACATTATGATCGAAACTGAAATAAAATAAACATAAAGATTCAGCAAAAAAAGTCTTTGCCACAACCCTTTGTACGAAGCTATTAAAGCCCCTGTATCCGAAGAGAAATGAATATCAAATAATAACATGGTAATACTTCCAATGATAAAAACGATCCACGAAAAATAATAAAAACGAGGATTATTCTCTTTTGAAATTACTTTACACATCATTAAAGGCAACAACAAAGCAGCAACAATTCCTATACCACCAACAATATTGTGTAAAAGATATGAAAGTGACTTTTTGCCGTCTATTAGGTCTGCTTTAAATAACCCCGAGCCAATCCCCTCTCCTAACCCGTAGACTATAATTAGTAAAGAAGCAATCATTACTTCTATACGGTCTTCATCAAACGCCCTTTTAAAAATGACTCCAAAAAAAATAAATACGATCCCAATTACTATCCACCATATCGAAATTGCTCCTGAAACCGGACTCACTGTTGCTCCCAAAGTACTAATGGTATTCTGTAACTGACTATATCCCCGATAATATCTTCCTAATAAAAATAACACCATAAAATCAGAAATACAGGTAATAATACAGACTATTGCCATGATCCTAATCCAATTTACCCGCCCTATTCTCCTCGATTTCATATTCTCATTTATGGCTTTACTACTTTGTTTAAAACTAATGGAGCTTGTAATAAATCATAATCATGTGTATAAACTAAGTATTTGTTGTACCATACGGGAGAGAATTTTTCTTTAAAATCCCGCAACCCTTTGTAGTGCGCAAAATATTTTATTCTTTCATAAGCAAACTTCATAGATTTTTTAGGAAAGGTATCTGCATCTTCAATTCCACTCATTGCCGCCAATCCTAAATTAACAGAAGTGCAGCCCTGAGATTTTAAATAAGCGAAAAGTTCCAAAAGTATAAAATCTATGATACCGTTTGGGGCATCATTTGTTTTGCGAATCAAATCATAAGTCCCTTCACCTTTGGCAAAATCAGGAATGACATTTAAAAAGGCTACTATTTTCTCTTCGGCATTCTCTACTGTA
Source organism: Flavobacterium collinsii (assembly GCF_946903285.1). Lineage (GTDB taxonomy): Bacteria > Bacteroidota > Bacteroidia > Flavobacteriales > Flavobacteriaceae > Flavobacterium > Flavobacterium collinsii. The sequence goes on along the minus strand of NZ_OX336425.1, from coordinate 1,799,013 downwards.
ATAATGGTTTGCTGTTTGAGTTCTTCCCACTCAAATCTGCCTTGCGAAAAAACAATTTCACTTCTCCCGGTGCTCACGAGCCACTCATCACTTACTGCTTTTATTTTTTGCAGCAATCCGTCTTTTACGGGTGCGGTATGAATTGTTGTTTGAAAGCCTTTCTCTTTGACTTTACTGATCGCATTACGCAATGATTTTTTGGCTCCTCCTTCCATTGTAAATACAGACAGATCGACAACAGCTTCCTGTCCGATAAATAAGTTTTTTTTGTGCAGTGAAGCAAACAATTCTAGGTTGTCTTCCGGTACCCGATAATAAATGCTTCTTAAGCCGTTCTCGTAACAATAAACATCAAATTCGATTATACATTGTTTGATTTCATCTACTGATGTCGCTACGGGGTTTTCCAAGACTACAGCAAAATTATCGGCCACGCGATACGCCAGAAAAGATTTTTTACTTTCAGCGATAAAGATGTTTTTATCATCATAGGTTTTAAAATAATCCAAAGAAGAAGTACCATACTGTTTCAAAAGCTCGGATGCCAACAAAAAATCATCTTCAACCGCTTCTTTTTTTATGGTGTAAGGCCGTATTAAAGCAAAAACTAGAAATGCAATTGATAAAAAACCACAGATGTTGATCGATAGTAAAAAGTGTCTTGCAAATCTGTCAAGCGGTACCAAGTCTGAACTCCCGATCAAAAAAAAGTTTTGCAGTGCATATTTTATGGATTCCTGCCAATGAAAGTCAATACCAAAATGTTTTTTATCCAGAAAATAGAATCCCAGGATCCCATACAATAAAACTGCTGCAATGCTAATTAAAACCGTTTTTAGTCCAATGCTTTGCAAATGGGAGTTACTTTTTATATAATATTCTTTTCGGGTAATAATTAAACTAACGAGTACAATCAGTGCAATTACAGCTTCTTCATAATCGATCGCTTTGGTAAGGTGCCCGATGATTGAAATAGTGGTTAAAAAAACAGCAGACCACCAGGCATTACGGAGCCCCTTTAGCATAAAAGCAGCATTCACCAGCATAAATAAGCCAGCCGTTATCACAAAATAATTCGAGGCTTTAATAGCCGAAACAGGGATAATATTTTTCAAAATGTGTAAACGTTCTGAGATAGCCGGAGTTAAAACGGATACTATGTTTACTAATCCCAAAACAAAAAGCAAAAAAGAAGGCACAACACGCATCAATAATTTATTAGCATTGAATGCAAAAATGAATGCCCCGGCCAACAATGGAATCCAAAATTCAAAGAAACGATATAAAAAAGTAATAGCTATCGCACTTACGCTATCAAAGCCAAATTGTACCAATATAAAACTCATCGAAATTTCGATAGCACCAAGCCCACGGAGAAAGGGGGAAACGATCAAAAATATAACCGAAATAATATAGCCCATTAAAGCGGCAGGAAGTGAAGGTGTAAAGCCCAAAGCAATCATTGCAATATACAAATGAGCTATACCGACAAACTCAATGAGAACAGAATAAAAGACGACTTCCAAAAAATTCTTCTTTACGATTTCGTTCTGTTGTAAATCATCCAGAAAAACCACCGCAGAGGGGAGAAACTTAATGATCAAACGGTATAATGCTCCTTTTTTCAGAATCGAATCGTAAATAAAAAACATACTTAAACTTAAGATAATGACAGCACCCAACGCATACCATTCTCCAGATCCGGCAGTTCCCTGAAACAAAGAGTACATCAAAGCCGGAATGGCAACAATGATAACCGAAAGTATCCCCACAAAACCATATACGATGGAAGCAAAATGAATTTTAGTTGGTTTTACTCCACTCTTTTCAATTGATTTTGTAAAAAAGGCCAAAGAAGAAATTCCACCTGCCGGTAAAAAAACGCTGACAAAGTTTCGTTTCAAAAATAAAATCACGGCCTGCTTAAAAGATATTTCACTCTGAACCGCTTTAAAGGAGGCAAAATACATTAATCCCTGAAGTGATACATAAATAAAAGCGAGAGCAACTCCGGACAAAACCCAAAAAAAACTGGCATTGGCAATGGCGTTTTGAACTTCTCCCAGCTCAGATCGCTCATGTTTAATAAACCAGATCCCGATTCCAATAAAAAAGACAGTGAATATAGACTGTCTAATAATCTTATCGTTTTCACGCAAAAAAGAAACTCCTTTTCGGTCTTTAAAAAAACTCAAAAATGTATTAGGAATCAGTAGTACCTTCATGTTATTGGGGGATAATTTACTTATGAAAAATCAAACCAACTTCTCTATAAATATACGACAATTATCTATCGCTCAAATCCTTACAATACTATTTTTCTCACTTTATATATCCAGATCGATTAAACTGTTAACCAATGAAAAATCCAGAACCGGTACATCCACATCAGAAACTATGCGAACATACTATCATAGAACATATAAAACAAGACTTTCAAAACTGTAGCTATCCAATTGAAAAGTTGAACGCAGCATTATAATCGATCAACTAAATGGTCGAAAATTTCATTATCAGAAACTTGTATAAACAAAAAAGACTGTCTTTACAGACAGTCTTTTAAAATATTTTTAGTGGTGTAAAACTTCTTCACCTTCTTTCATTGGTACATTTTGCGGTACAAAATCTACATCGTGATTTGGGTTACTGTAGTCATAAGGCCAACGATATACATGAGGAATTTCACCTGGCCAGTTACCGTGGATATGTTCTACCGGAGTAGTCCACTCTAATGTTGTTGATTTCCATGGATTCTGAACAGCTTTCTTACCATAGAAAATACTACTAAAGAAGTTGTATAAGAATACCAATTGGAACGCACCTCCTACAAGAGCAAATGTTGTAATCAAAACATTCACATTTTGTAAATCATCAAATAATGGGAAGTTCGTGTTTGTATAGTAACGTCTTGGTAAACCAGCTAATCCAATAAAGTGCATTGGGAAGAAAACTCCGTAAGCACAAACAGCTGTTATCCAAAAGTGAATGTAACCTAAGTTTTTATTCAACATTCTACCGTACATTTTTGGGAACCAGTGGTAAATACCAGCAAACATTCCGTAAAGTGCAGAGATACCCATTACTAAGTGAAAGTGAGCAATTACGAAGTAAGTATCGTGAACGTTAATATCTAAAGTACTGTCTCCTAAAATAATTCCAGTTAAACCTCCAGTAATGAAAGTAGAAACCATTCCGATAGAGAATAACATTGCAGGGTTGAATTGTAAGTTACCTTTCCATAAAGTTGTAATCCAGTTGAACGCTTTTACAGCAGATGGAATTGCAATCAATAAAGTAGTGAAGGTAAATACAGATCCTAAGAAAGGATTCATACCTGAAATAAACATGTGATGACCCCAAACAATCGTAGATAAAAATGCAATTGCAAGAACCGACATGATCATCGCTCTGTATCCAAAAATTGGTTTACGAGAATTCGTAGCCATAATTTCAGAAACAAGTCCCATTGCAGGTAAGATTACAATATAAACCTCAGGGTGTCCTAAAAACCAGAATAAGTGTTCGAACAATACAGGAGAACCTCCTTGGTAGTGTAAAACTTCTCCGGCAATATAGATATCAGATAAGAAGAATGAAGTACCAAAACTTCTGTCAAAGATCAATAATAAAGCAGCAGACAACAATACAGGGAATGAAATAACACCAATGATAGCTGTTACGAAAAATGTCCAGATTGTTAATGGAAGTCTTGTCATAGACATTCCTTTAGTTCTAAGGTTGATTACTGTTACAATGTAGTTTAAAGATCCCATTAAAGAAGATGCAATAAAGATAGCCATCGAAACTAACCATAAAGTCATACCTGTTCCAGAACCTGGAATTGCTTGAGGTAAAGCACTTAATGGAGGGTAAATTGTCCAACCCGCAGATGCTGGTCCAGCTTCAACAAATAATGAACATAACATTATTACAGCAGATACGAAAAACAACCAGTATGAAATCATATTCATAAATCCGGAAGCCATATCTCGCGCTCCAATTTGAAGTGGAATCAATAAATTACTAAAGGTTCCGCTCAAACCGGCCGTCAGTACAAAGAATACCATGATGGTACCGTGAATTGTAACTAAGGCCAAATAAATATCATTTGCCATTACACCATCAGGTGCAAATTTATCTCCTAATAAAACATTAAAGATTTTGAAAGACTCTTCTGGCCAAGCCAATTGCATTCTGAAAAGCAAAGACATTGCAATACCAATAATACCCATAATGATACCGGTAATTAAATATTGCTTAGCAATCATTTTGTGATCAATACTAAAAATATATTTAGTAATGAACGTGTCTTTATGATGATGTTCGTGCTCGTGATCGTGTCCGTGATCGTGACCGTGCGCTTCTGCTGACATATATGTGTACTTTAAATTTTCTTAATAATATTATTTCATAGCCACTTTAGCTACAACTGCCTTAACCGTATCGATAACTGCTTTCACAGTATCTTTAGCTGTACTATCAGTGCTCGCTTTTGCTTCTTCACCAGCCTTTTTTTCAGCATCTGCAGCAGCAGCGGCTTTAATATCCTGAGCTAATGTAGTTTTTTCGCTTAACCATTTTTTATACTCTTCCGGAGTATCCACAACTACTTTCATTTGCATGTTGTAGTGAGAAGCTCCACAAATTTTATTACATAATAATAAATAGTCAAATGTATAAGGATCTAAAGCTGTTCCTCCTTTAGCAACTAACTCAACGCTTTTTTCAGCTCTAAGTTTGTTGATGTGTGCAACTTTTTCTACCATAAATGGTAATTCTCTGTATTCAGAAGTTGTATACGTTGGAATAAAAGCAAATTCAGTAACCATTCCAGGAACACAGTTCATTTGCGCTCTAAAGTGAGGCATGTAAGCTGAGTGTAATACGTCCTGAGAACGCATTTTGAAATGTACTTTTTTACCTTTTGGAATATGCAATTCAGAAACAATAATATCGTCCTGAGCGTTAGGGTCAGACATATCAACTCCTAATGTGTTGATACCTTCGATTAAACGAACGTTTGCCTTTCCTAAAACATTATCCTGACCAGCATATCTTGCTGTCCATTTAAATTGTTGTGCGTATAATTCGATTTCGATTACATCTTCGTCTTTATCCACAAACATAATGTTGTTCCAAGCGTACAATCCGTAAAGGATCAAACAAGCCAACACTACAGATGGAATAATACTCCAGATTGCTTCTAATTTATTACTATCAGCAAAGAATAAAGCTTTTTTATCTTTATTTCCTCTGTTTTTAAAAGAGAACCAGTATAATAATCCTTGTGTAATAAATTGAACTACAAAAATTAAAACCCAAGTAATATTCATTAAATTATCTACTAAAAGTCCGTGCTCTGAAGCAGGAGTATGAAGTGCTAAACCACCCCATTTTAGTAAACCATAAATCGTAAAGATATAAATGAATGCCAAAAAGCCAAACATGATATATCCCTGAACATTATTATCATTATCCGATGCAACCTGAGAATCGTCCGAAGAAGATCCTACCTGAGTAAGATCAAATATCTTGGTCAATTGCCACAAAGCAACTGCTAATAAAACTAAAACTATAATTACCAACAAACTTGTCATCTGTTTACTTCTTTAAATATTAATAATGAAAATGTTTACTTTCTTCAATGAAAGGATTTCTTTTTGCTAACAAAGGAGCTTTAGCTAATGCAGTAAACACTACAAAAATAAACAATCCTAAGAAGAAAAGAATAGAGGCAATTTCAGGAACTCCAATAAACCATTTATCTCCAACTGTACCTGGCATAATCATATTAAAGAAATCAACATAGTGTCCTAACAAGATCACTACACCGGCCATTACAATAACCCAGCTAAGACGTTTGAAGTCTGTATTGATCAATATTAATAATGGGAACACAAAGTTCATAACTACAGCTCCAAAAAATGGTAAGTTGTATAATTGAATTCTGGTTACAAAGTAAGTAACCTCTTCAGGAATATTAGCATACCAGATCAACATAAACTGTGAGAACCATAAGTATGTCCAGAAAACACTGATACCAAACATGAATTTAGCTAAATCGTGAATGTGGCTTGTATTTACATACTCTAAATATCCTTTAGATTTCAAGTAGATTGTTACTAATGCGATTGAAGTGATACCACTTACAAAGAAAGAAGCAAAAACATACCATCCGAACAATGTACTGAACCAGTGTGGATCAAATGACATAATCCAGTCCCAAGACATAATAGACTCAGATACGATGAAGAAAACTAAGAAACCTGCAGATAACTTAAAGTTCTTTTTGTAGTATAGGTCATCATTAGCTTCATCCTGAGCCAAACAGTTTTTTGCTGAATAGTGACGGTATAAGTTCCATCCTATTAAGAAGATTGCTGCTCTGATGATCCAGAATGGAAAGTTCAGGTAACCTGCTTTTCCAGCAATGATAGCGTCATAGTTAGCGTGTTTTGGATCTGTAACTCCTTCTCCTAACCATACAAAGATGTGGTTAAAATGCAATCCGCAAAGTACTAAAATGATAAAGAATATAACAGAACCAGCTGGTAAGTAAGCTGTGATTCCCTGCATTACTCTAAACAATACCGGAGACCAACCTGCCTGAGCAACTTGTTGAATAGCATAGAATGCTAAAACTCCCATAGAAAGTAGTAAAAAGAAAATACAAGCAACATATAATGCTGACCATGGTTTGTTTTGCAATTGGTGCAATACATGCTCCAAATGTTTTTCATGTTCACCTGCGGCATCAACTTTCGCATGCTCTCCACCTTCGTGTGAATCATGTGAAGCTTTTGCAGCTTCATGAGAAACTGCTGGAGTTTCTGCGTGCGCAGCACCTTTAAGTGAATCATGTGAAGCTACTGCTGTATCATGAGAAACTGCTGGAGCTTCTGCATGCGCAGCACCTTCATGTGAAGCTTCTTTAGCTTCATGACCTGCAGTTTCATGAGAAGCTTCGGCAGCTTCACCATGTGCAGCACCATGAGAACCATGAGCATCTGCAGCTAGTATTTTTTCAACTTCTTGAATATCTTTAGGTGCACTTAAAAAACCATACCCAATTCCTAATAGGCCAAGAACCATTAGGATGATAGAAAAAGTTTTTAATTTACTTGAAAATGTATACATATCTATTACGATCAGTTTGTTCAACAATTATAATTGGCTTTTTAGTTTTAGAACATAGTCAGCAACTAACCAACGTTCGTGGGCACTTAATTGATTTGCATGTGAACCCATTGCGTTTAAACCATAAGTTTCAACGTGAAAGATACTTCCTTCAGTGATAACTCTGTCTTTGTAGCTAGGTACTCCAAGAAATTTTTCTCTTTCAACCAATTTACCTTTACCGTTTCCAGTTGCACCATGGCAGCTGATACAGTAAATTTCGAAAAGTTCTTTACCTTTTCCAGAATTTCTATCTGCTTCACTCAAAGGCGATTTTAAATTGGCTTTCGCCAATTCATAACCCGCAGTTGAATTTTCATATTCGTAAGGTTCAAAACCTCTATTGATAGTTCCTTCTACAGGAAGTTGTCCTTCTTTTCCTCCTTTAAATATTTTTGCTTCTGTGTATGGCTCGTAAGCAACAGATTCATACATATTTGGGAAATACTGATAGTTTGGTGCCGAATTATTGTGGCAAGATGAAACTAAAATAGTTATACCAACTAAAAGTGTTATTTTATATATCCTTTTCATAGCTACAATTAATTCTTTTCAATTACTTTAACTTCAACAGCTCCTGTACCTTCGAAAAAAGAAACTAGTTCTGCTTCGTTATCATTTACAGCAACTTCCATTAAGAAATGGTCGTCTGTTGTTCTTACATCAGGATTTTCAGCTTGTTTGAATGGCCATAATCTACTTCTCATATAAAAAGTGATAACCATTAAGTGGGCAGCAAAAAATACAGTCATCTCAAACATAATTGGCACAAAAGATGGCATATTTTGAATGAAACTGAAACTTGGCTTTCCACCAATATCCTGAGGCCAGTCATGAATCATGATATAACTCATCATGAATGTTGCAACAGAAATACCAACACATCCGTATAAAAATGCACAAATTGCTAATCTTGTTGGTGCTAAGCCCATAGCTTTATCCAATCCGTGAACTGGGAATGGAGTAAAAACCTCTTCAATATGATGATGAGCAGCTCTGGTTTTCTTTACTGCATCCATCAAAATATCATCGTCATTATAAATGGCGTATATTACTTTATTACTCATGGTGTGAATCTTTATTTGCTGCTCTTTCTCTAATATAATTATCTCCAGTTCCTTTCAAAATTGTTTTCACCTCTGCCTGAGCAATTACAGGGAATGTTCTTGAGTACAATAAAAACAATACGAAGAAGAAACCAATCGTTCCGATGAAAATTCCAATATCAACAAATGTTGGTGAGAACATTGTCCAAGAAGATGGAAGGTAATCTCTATGTAAAGAAGTAACAATAATTACGAATCTTTCAAACCACATTCCGATGTTTACTACAATCGAAATAATAAAGGAGAACATGATACTTGTTCTTAGTTTTTTGAACCACATGAACTGTGGAGAGAAAACGTTACAAGTCATCATCGACCAATATGCCCACCAGTAAGGTCCGGTAGCTCTGTTTAAGAACGCATATTGCTCATACTCTACACCTGAGTACCAAGCTACGAATAACTCAGTGATATACGCTACCCCTACGATAGAACCTGTAATCATGATTACAATATTCATTAACTCAATATGTTGTAGTGTAATATAAGCTTCTAAGTTAGACACTTTTCTCATTACGATCAACAAGGTATTTACCATTGCAAATCCTGAGAATACCGCTCCTGCAACGAAGTACGGAGGGAAAATCGTAGTATGCCATCCCGGGATTACCGAAGTAGCAAAGTCCATCGATACAATAGTGTGTACAGAAAGTACAAGTGGAGTAGCTAAACCTGCAAGTACTAAAGATACTTCTTCAAAACGTTGCCAGTCTTTTGCTCTACCGCTCCATCCAAAACTTAGGATAGAATAAACTCTTTTATTGAAAGGTGTTATTGCTCTGTCACGTAGCATTGCAAAGTCAGGTAATAAACCAGTCCACCAGAAAACCAATGATACTGAAAGATACGTTGAAATTGCAAATACGTCCCAAAGTAATGGCGAGTTAAAGTTTACCCATAAAGATCCAAACTGATTTGGAATAGGTAAAACCCAGTATGCCAACCATGGACGCCCCATGTGAATAATTGGAAATAAACCTGCCTGAACTACTGAGAAGATAGTCATCGCTTCAGCAGAACGGTTAATAGCCATTCTCCAACGCTGACGGAAAAGTAATAATACCGCAGAAATTAATGTTCCGGCGTGACCAATACCAACCCACCAAACGAAGTTCGTGATATCCCAGGCCCAACCAACTGTTTTATTTAATCCCCATGTTCCGATACCTGTAGATACAGTGTAAATTATACAACCTAACCCCCAAAGGAAGGCTATTAATGCGATTGAAAATACAATCCACCATTGTTTGTTTGCAGGCCCCTCAACAGGTGCAGCTACATCTACTGTTACATCGTGATAAGATTTATCACCTATAACTAAAGGTTTTCTAATGGGTGCTTCGTAGTGAGACGACATAATCCTTTATATTGTTTCTAATTAATAATTTTACTAAGTATTTCTAACTTTTACATGATAGAAAACGTTCGGTTTTGTACCAACATGCTCTAATAAATGATACATTCTTTCGCTTTCTGCTAACTTAGCAACTTCGCTTTCTTTATCATTTACATCTCCAAACACCATAGCTCCTGATGAACAAGCTGCAGAACAAGCGCAGGCATTGTTAAACTCATCTTTTGCCACAACTCTACCTTCACGTTTTGCCTGAAGAATAACAGCTTGTGTACTTTGAATACAGAATGAACATTTTTCCATAACTCCACGAGAACGAACGTTTACGTCTGGGTTTAATACCATACGACCTAAATCATCATTCATGTGATAATCGAATTCACTGTTTTTGTTGTACAAGAACCAGTTGAAACGACGTACTTTATATGGACAGTTGTTTGCACAATAACGAGTACCAACACATCTGTTGTATGCCATGTGGTTTTGACCTTGACGACCGTGAGATGTTGCAGCAACCGGACAAACTGTTTCACACGGTGCGTGGTTACAGTGCTGACACATTACTGGTTGGAATGCAACCTGTGGATTGTCTCCAGGTTTTTCCATTTCATTAAATGTAGATAATGAACTTGACAAACCTGCAATATTTTCTTTTCTTTCGTTATCACCTTCAAAAGTGCTTTCAGAAGAATAATACCTGTCAATACGCAACCAGTGCATATCACGGCTTCTTCTTACCTCTGCTTTACCAACAACAGGAACGTTGTTCTCTGCGTGACAAGCAATAACACATGCTCCACAACCTGTACAAGCATTTAAGTCGATAGAAAGGTTAAAGTGATGTCCTGTTGAACGATCAAATGATTCCCATAAATCTACTGTTGTAGCTTTAACTTCCTGGTGATCTAAAGATACCATTGGCTGTGGATTCCAATGTTCAGCATTTTCTTTGTTAAATACATCAAGGGTAGTTTCTTTAATGATATCTCCTCTACCCATTAATGTTTTTTGTCCCTGAACACAAGCAAACTCATGCTCTCCATTTGCTTTCGCAATAGAAACAGACTGAACACTATTGAAATTTTTATATAAAGCGTAAGCATTTAAACCTACCTGCATTTCTTCTTTTAAAGCTGCTTTACGACCGTAACCAACTGCTAAACCAACTGTACCAACAGCTTGTCCTGGCTGAACAATTACCGGTACATTTTCTAATTTAAACCCGTCAGCAGTAGTAATAGTAGCATAACTTCCGTTCAAACCACCGTTAGCAACGATTTCATTAGACAATCCTAATTTCTTAGCATCAGCATTAGAAACAGTAACATAGTTATCCCATGAAACTCTGGTAATTGGATCCGGGAACTCTTGTAACCAAGGGTTATTAGCATGTTGCCCATCTCCTAATCCGGTTTTAGTATATAATACTAACTCGAAATCACCAGCTGCTTTAGATTTTGCAAGTGCATTTGCAGCGGTAGCAGCATCAACAGCACCTCCAGACAATGCAGAAGATCCAACTACTGCAACACCATCGTGTAATACTTTGTTCCAAGAAGATCCTGCAGTAAATGCTGAAGAATTAGCTTTTAAATAATCATAAAAAGTACCTCCGGCACCATTTAATGACAATAAAACATCCTGAAATTGTTTGGTATTGAATATAGGGCGAATCGTTGGTTGCGTTAAGCTATAAGTTCCGCTTGTTATTTCTACATCACCCCAAGACTCTAAATAATGAGGAGCCGGAGCAGCAACAGTAACAATTGAAGCAGTTTCATCTTCTTTTAATGAAAAAGCAACAGATGTTTTCACTTTTTTCAATCCTGAAGCAAAAGCAGATGAATCAGCTAAAGTGTAAACAGGATTAACTCCACTCATAATTAAAGTATGAACACTTCCAGCATTCAGATCTTTAATTAATTGAGAAACAACAGCATTCGATCCTTTTCTAATTTGTCTTGCTCCTGCAGTAGTATAAGCTTCACTCGCCAAAATTTGATTGATAGCTAAAACTAATAACTGAGCGTTTTTATCTTCGATTCCGGATACCAGAACCCCTTTAGATCCGGCAGCTTTTAATTGTTGAGCAGCTTTCACTACTTCAGCTTTAGAAGCAGCATCTAAAGTAACAGGAACAGAAGCACCCGCAATAATGTTATATATTTGAACTAAAGCCTGTTTTTGAACAGCAGTAGTCATTGGAACACGCTTATCAGCAGCTGCTCCGGATAATGTCATATTTGATTCGAATTGGAAATGACGGGACATTTTTCCGTTTTGTGGAATACGTCCTTTTGCATATCCACTATCGTACCCACCACCTTGCCAGTCTCCTAAGAAATCAGCTCCAACAGATACAATTAAATTAGATTTTGAAAAATCATAATCAACTAAAGCTCTTTGACCATATACAGCTTGGAAAGCATCTAAAGCCTCAGATGAAGAAACTGCATCATAAACAACATGCTTAGCATTTGGATTTTTAGCAATAAATTCAGCGATTAATTTTTCAGTAGATGGACTTGCAAGTGTATTCGTTAATAATACAACTTGTTGGTTTTTAGCTTTTGCTTCAGCTAAACTTGATTTAATTTTTAAATCAACAGCTGACCAAGTAGCTTGTTTACCATCTACTTTTGGCTCTTTTAAACGAGCGCTATCATACAATCCTAAGATAGATGCGTGAATTCTCGCATTAGCTGCAAATTTAGCACCAGCGATTGTATTGTTTTCAATTTTAATTGGACGACCCTCACGAGTTTTTACCAAAAGATTAGCAAAATCAAAACCATCAAATACAGTAGTTGCATAGTAATCTGCAACACCAGGAATGATTTGCTCTGGTTGTAAAACATAAGGGATAGACTTGTGCACAGGACCTTCACACGCAGCAAGTGTAACTGCCGCAGTACTAAATCCTACGTACTTTAAAAAGTCACGACGTGAAGTTCCAGATGAAGCTAAAGCATCTGCATTCCCTAAGAATTCATCTGTAGGAATCTCTTCAACAAACTCGTTATTTCTAAGCGCCTCAACAATAGAACTATTTTCTAGTTCTTCAACACTTTTCCAGTATTTTTTGTTTGATGACATTGTATATAAATATTAAAATCTTAATAATTCGATTAATAGTGGCATTTACCGCATTCTAAACCTCCCATTTGCGCTGCAGTCAATTTCTCTACACCGTATTTTTTAGAAAGTTCAGCATGAATTTTATCATAGTAAGCATTTCCTTCCATCTTAACATCAGTTTTTCTATGGCAATCAACACACCATCCCATTGTTAACTTAGAGTATTGCTTCATGATTTCAAATTCCTCCACAGGACCGTGACAAGTTTGACATTCAATACCTCCAACAGTAACGTGTTGAGAGTGATTGAAGTAAACAAAATCAGGCAAGTTATGAATACGAACCCATTTTACTGGCTGTGTTTTTCCGGTATAAGCTTGTTTCGCTTTATCCCAACCAACAGCATCATATAACTTTTGGATTTGAGCATCGTAAAACGCTTTGCTATACTCAGGAGTAGCAGTAGTTTCAGCAACTTCAGAGATGTTTTTATGACAGTTCATACAAACATTCAAAGATGGAATACCAGCAGTTTTACTCACACGAGCAGCAGAGTGGCAATATTTACAATTGATTTCGTTATCACCAGCGTGAATCTTATGAGAATAGTGAATTGGCTGAATTGGCTCGTAGTTTTGATCCACACCAACCTGCATTAGATATCCGTAAACGAAATATCCACTTGCCAATAGCAAGAATATTGCAGTCACCAATACCAAGAATTGGTTTCTGGCAAATGCTTTCCAGATTGGAGTTGAAGCTTCTTTAGGAGCAACTTCAATACCATTATTACGTGCTACTTTAGTCAACACTTTGTTCACCATGAACAACATCACTACCAAGATAGCCATTACAAGTGCAAGCGCACCTAAAATAATATTATTAGAAATACCTCCACCGTCTACATTTGTTCCAGGAGGAGTTGCAGCCCCACCAGCAGCAACCGCCGGTTCAGCTTTTACTTCAGAAGTATACGCAAGAATATTGTCAATATCCCCTGTTGATAATTGAGGAAAAGAAGTCATTACTGACTTGTTGTTTTCTTCAAAAAGTTTTACTGCTACAGGATCACCTGACTTAATCATGTCAGAACTGTTGTGAACCCATTTGTAGATCCAGGCTACGTCATGCTTTGCAGCAACTCCTCGTAAAGCAGGACCTGTTGATTTGGCATCTAATTTGTGACATGCAGCGCAATTTGCATTAAAAAGTTCTTTCCCTTTTACCGGATCACCACCAGCAGTTGCAGCCGGAGCAGCAGCTTCAGGCGCCGCAGGAGCAGCAGGATCTTGAGCAAATGAAGTTAGGGAGAAAAGCAGCGTTAGCGATAAGCTAAGCAGCAATTTTCTTGAGATCGAATTATGGTTACCCACCTTTTTCATATAGTATAATAATTATCTACTAATTTTTGGTATGATTTTTTCTGTAGTAAATCAACGAAAAACTAATACCTTCTTTTAAAACTTGCACAAAAATACGACTTATGTGTTATTCTCAAAACCTTAAAATAGTCTTAAATATCAATTTATATCAATTCTAAATAATATCAAATTTTCACATACTAATTTTAAATAGTATTTTTGCTCAAAAACCATCACATTATGAGAATTTTAACCCCTTCAAAAAGAGTTTTCTTCACCCTAACAATGTTCACTTTAGCTTATAATATTCATGCTCAGGATCAAAATTTAACACTAAATCAGGATCCTAAATTCGAGCAATTATTGAACGACAAACGCAAAATTAACACAGCAATAAGTACAAACGATACTTACAAAATCCAAATCTTCAGCGGTAAAAGCGAAGAAGCAAAGAAAACGTTATCGGATTTCAAAAGAGAATACAACACTATAGACGGGACCATAATCTTCAATACTCCCAACTATAAAGTAATTGTAGGCAATTTCAAGACCCGAATAGAAGCTGAAAAGAACCTGGCAGACATCAAAAAGAGATACAAAAGCGTGTTTCTTCTAAAGCCCGGGAAGTAATCTCCGATTCAAAACAAAATAGCACAAAAAAAAGGCAATTTCACAATCGAAATTGCCTTTTTTTACACCCCTTATCCAGCTTCAAAAACATCCGTTCTACAAGTTAATTAAGCCTCTTTGAAAGAAGTATTACCCCTAAGCTTTCCTTGTTTCTAAAGCCGGAATACTTCTTCCCTAGCCAACTCTAAATCGGTATTGAAAGCTGCATTGGCACGAAGACAATCCAAAGCTGCCTTTCCCAATTCCTTGCCTTTCACGACATCTCTATACCAGTATGCGTCACAAACCACCCAACTTTCGCCAAAATCATATCCACGTTCAAGAATCCCCCTTCTCTATCAGGGAAAGATTTCACTGAATACCAAAGCCCATGCCCAGCCTACCGCAACATGTCCTGACGGAAAAAACCCGACTATTCACAAAACTTCTTCCTTTTAAGGAGTGCAGTTTTTTTTTTGTTTGTTCACCATAAAAGGCCGTTCGTGATTGCAAAAATTCTTTGCCGTATACGCAAACAATCCTTCATCTGTCATCACCCGACGCATAAGCACATACAACTTTGGCGCAAGCAGCTCATCGATATCAATTCCTAAAACAGCCTCAAACAATCTGACCGCATGCGGAAAAGACAAAGCGGCATCACCAACCACCTGCAAAAAACGAATCTGATCTTTAGATTTTGATACTCTTCTGGCGCACTCCAAATCAAATTTGAAAGTATCATAAACTAGTTCAGGAAACGGAGTCAACAGCAACAAACTATTTGGCATTACTTCATCAGAAAGATAGCCGTGCAGCAAATCCAGCATCACCATTCTCATCTCCTCCACATTTGTAAACTTATACACAGCCCTCCCGAACTTGAATCATCTACCCCAAAAACCGGTCATAACATGAAATAGTTTCAGTCTAATACAAAATATACAATCAATACAGATACATCCAACATTATAAAAATAAAAAAATAATCCTACAAATAAATCAATTTCACCAAACAAAACCCTCATAAATATTCTGTCTTTCTGTTTCATTTTATGAATACAAACACAATAACAACCAATCTCTAGAATTTCATCCCTACCGCCTTCACCCTAATCTGTAATTTCCGTTTGAGATTTACCCAATAAAAAAGTCCCAACTTTCGTTGGGACTTTAAAATCTAAATATCGAATTATAAATCAAAAAGCCGTATTAATTGACCACTTTAATTCCATCCGCCATAAATCGTATTTCTTCTTTTGGCTTGGTGATCGCATCTATTTCCGCTTTTGTTTTTTTGGCATCTTTAGCATAATGCTTCAACTCTTCGACAGAAGTAATTTTCTTCTCGGCAGTACCTTCCAGTACAATGCTCTTTCCTTTTAATGCTGTTGGCACAAAAAAAGCATAGTCTTTCATTTTTACAAAAAACGGAGAACCATCTTCTGTTTTCACAGTAACCCAGCAGCCTTTTTTCGGACACACATCGGTTACCACTCCTTTTACCGAGATTTTTTCAGCTTTACGAGTCTTTTCTAATTCACTTTTTAACTTCTCGACCGTGATCGCTTTAGTTTCCGAAGCCTTAGAAACATCGGCACCATAATAATCTCCTACTACGGCATTCCCCGCAGGTGGCGCACTCTTTTCAACTGCTTCCTGCGAAAAAGAGATTGTAGAAAAACTCAAAGAAAGAGCGACCGCATATATAAATTGTCTCATAATCAAATATTTTTAACCAAAAATAGCATTAAAATTGAAATAAACGAAATATTATTTAATTCAGAAATTTCATGCTTTCTTAAGAATATCTATATAAAAAAAGTCCCAACTCTCGTTGGGACTTTAGAATATAAGTATCAAATATTATTTCAATTTCTTTTTGATTGCTACTTCATGATAAGCTTCAATAACATCTCTTTCTTCAATGTCATTGTAACCTTTAATTTGAATACCACAATCATATCCTTTAGAAACTTCTTTAACATCATCTTTGAAACGTTTCAATGCCACAAGTTCTCCTGTATGCACGACCACTCCTTCTCTGATAACTCTAATTTTAGAAGTTCTCATGATTTTACCATCCATCACCATACAACCAGCGATTGAACCAACTTTAGAAATTTTGAAAATCTCACGAATTTCAGCAGTTCCTAAAATTTCTTCTTTCATCTCAGGAGCTAACATTCCTTCCATTGCATCTTTCAAGTCATCGATTGCAGCGTAGATAATAGAGTAGTAACGGATATCGATTTCTTCTTTATCAGCAAGCTGTCTCGCATTTCCTGCAGGACGAACGTTAAATCCGATAATAATCGCATCAGAAGCAGAAGCCAACATAACGTCGGTTTCAGTAATTGCTCCAACACCTTTATGAATGATATTAATTTGAATTTCTTCTGTAGACAATTTAGAGAATGAATCTGATAATGCTTCAACAGATCCATCAACGTCTCCTTTAAGAATCACGTTCAATTCTTTAAATTGACCAAGAGCAATACGACGTCCAATTTCATCAAGTGTAATATGACGCTGTGTACGTACTGATTGTTCACGCATTAATTGAGAACGCTTAGAAGCAATTTGTTTCGCTTCTTTTTCGTCTTCAAAAACGTTAAACTTATCACCGGCAGTTGCAGCTCCATCAAGACCTAAAACAGATACCGGAGTCGAAGGTCCTGCCTCTTTAACAATATGTCCGCGTTCGTCATGCATCGCTTTAATCTTACCATGATGCTTACCAGCCAACATATAATCTCCAACTTTTAAAGTTCCGTGTTGAACTAAAATTGTAGAAACATACCCTTTTCCTTTATCTAAGAACGCCTCAACAACAGTTCCTTGAGCCGCTTTATTAGGGTTTGATTTTAAATCTAAAATCTCAGCCTCTAATAATACTTTTTCCAATAACTCCTTTACCCCTGTTCCTACTTTTGCAGAAATATCATGAGATTGAATTTTTCCACCCCAGTCTTCAACAAGTAAATTCATGCTAGCCAAACGCTCTTTGATTTTCTCAACGTTCGCATTTGGTTTATCAATTTTATTGATTGCAAATATAATTGGCACTCCCGCAGCTTGTGCGTGAGAAATCGCTTCTTTTGTTTGTGGCATGATATCATCATCCGCCGCAACTACTATAATAGCAATATCGGTAACTTGAGCTCCACGTGCACGCATTGCAGTAAACGCCTCGTGACCCGGTGTATCTAAAAATGCAATTTTTTGACCATTATCTAAAGTTACTCCGTATGCTCCAATGTGCTGTGTAATACCTCCAGACTCTCCGGCAATAACATTTTCTTTACGAATATAATCCAGCAAAGATGTTTTACCGTGATCGACGTGACCCATTACAGTAACGATTGGCGCTCTAACTACCAAGTCTTCTTCTTTATCTTCAACTACCTCAATAGCTTCTTCGATATCAACCGTGATAAACTCTACTTCATAACCAAACTCATCAGCTACAATTGTTAAAGTTTCAGCATCTAAACGTTGGTTCATGGTAACCATAATACCAAGAGACATACAAGTTCCAATTACTTTAGTAATCGGCACATCCATCATGATTGCAATTTCACCTACAGTAACAAACTCGGTAACTTTAATCGTTTTACTTCCTTCGTCAAGTGCTCTTTGCTCATCATCAGATTTCTGACGGTGCGTTTCTCTCTTATCTCTTCTGTATTTAGCCGCTTTAGATTTTCCTCCTTTACCCTGAAGTTTTTCAAGAGTTTCTCTAATTTGGTTTTTTACTTCCTCTTCAGTAGGCTCAACTTTTGCTACAATCGCAGGACGGTTTCCTTTTACAAAACCAGGTCTTGCACTTCTGTTAGCATTAAAACCTCCACCACCAGTATTTGGTGTAATTTTATTAGGATTTGGAGTTCCTGACGCATTACCTGTTGCAGGTTTTGGTGCACCCGGAGTTCCCGGTTTAGGAGCGATTCTTTTACGCTTATTTTTATTAGCGTTATTTCCGGCTCCCGGAGCTCCTGGTTTATTAGGAGTAATCTTAGGATCTTCTTTCTTCTTTTTAGGCTTGTTAAATTGAGACAAGTCAATTGTTTGCCCGGTAAGAGTAGTTCCAGATAATTTTTGATATTGTGTTGTAATGGTTTCCTCGGCAGTCGTAGGATCAGTTGAAACAACAGGTTCCTGCGCTACTTTTGGAGCCTCTACTTTTACTTCTTTTTTCTCTGTAATAATAGGTTTTTCTACCTTTTTCTCTTCAGAAACTACCGGAGCAACTACAGGCTCTGGCTGTACGATTTCTTTTTGAACAGGTTTTTCTGGCTGAGTTGGAGTAACAACTACTTTTGGTTCTTCAGCTTTCACTGGTTCCTCAACAGGAGTAGAAACAACTACAGGTTTCTTAGGGTTTAAATCAATTTTACCTACTTGAACAGGTCCTGTTACAACTGCTCTCGCTTTTATAACTTCCTGTTGTTTTTGGCGCTCCTCGTCTTGTCTGCGTTTGTCCTCAATTTCTTTCTCACGTTCAACACGTAATGCTTCTTTCTCTTTTCTCTTCTCTTCTCCTACCTCTTTAGAAGCTTCCTTATTCCCCTTATCGCCCGCAAATTGGCTTTGTAGGATATTAAATTCGCTGTCAGAAATTTTTGCATTTGGATTTGCATCAATAGCAATTCCCTTATCTTTTAGATAATCAACAGCTCTTTCTAACGAAATATTTAATTCCCTTAAAACCTTGTTTATTCTTATTACTCTCTCTTCAGACATATAACCTTTTTATTATTACCTTTTTCGTTGTGTTGTTAGAGCAGATAACTAGCTATCAAACTCTTCTTTTAGTATTTTCATAACATCAAGAATTGTTTCCTCTTCTAAATCTGTTCTTCTTACTAAATCTTCTACTTCTTGCTTTAAGATACTTCTAGCTGTATCTAAACCAATTTTTGCAAATTCTTCGATAACCCAGCCTTCAATTTCATCTGAAAACTCAGTTAATTCAACGTCATCGTCTTCGCCACTAGCAACATCACCTTCTCTGATAACATCTAACTCGTAACCCGTTAACTGACCTGCTAATTTTATATTGTGACCTCCTCTACCAATTGCTTTAGAAACCTCTTCTAACTTCAAGAAAACTTCAGCTCTTTTATTTTCTTCATCAATTTTGATAGACGAAACTTTAGCAGGACTCAAGGCTCTTGTAATAAACAATTGAATATTGTTTGTATAGTTGATTACATCAATGTTTTCGTTTCCTAACTCACGAACGATTCCGTGAATACGAGATCCTTTCATACCCACACAAGCTCCAACCGGATCAATTCTGTCATCATAAGAATCTACCGCTACTTTTGCTTTTTCACCCGGAATACGAACTACATTTTTCACTGTAATCAAACCGTCGAATACTTCAGGAATTTCCTGCTCAAACAATTTCTCCAAAAACTTCTCAGAAGTTCTAGACATGATAATTTGAGGTTTGTTTCCTTTTAATTCAACACTTTCAATGATTCCACGAACATTATCTCCTTTGCGGAAAAAGTCAGATGGAATTTGTTTTTCTTTTGGAAGCACAATTTCATTTCCTTCATCATCGACCAAAATTACAACTCTTGGACGTACGTGGTGCACTTCGGCAGTATAAATATCACCGATAATATCTTTAAATTGCTTGTAAAGATTCGTATTATCGTGTTCGTGAATTTTAGATATTAAGTTTTGACGCAAAGCCAAAATAGCTCTTCTTCCTAAATCAATCAATTTTACCTCTTCAGAAACCTCTTCACCGATTTCAAAATCAGCTTCAATCATTCTTGCTTCAGTTAAAGTAATCTCTTCGTTTTCAAAATCCAGATCTTCATCAGCAACAATTACTCTTCTTCTCCAGATCTCCATATCTCCTTTATCAGGATTTATAATGATGTCGAAGTTATCATCAGAACCGTATTTTTTCTTCAATGCATTTCTAAACACGTCCTCTAAAATTGCCATAAGCGTTACACGATCAATAAGTTTATTATCTTTAAACTCTGAGAATGAATCGATTAATGCTAAATTTTCCATGCGAATTCTTTAATTAAAATGTTACTGTAACAATTGCCTCTTTAATTTCTGTATAAGGTATTTGCTGCTCTTTTTGAACTGTTTCTTTTCCTTTTCCTACTTTTTTCGGTTCTCTTGCTTTCCAAGACAAAATTATAAAAACATCGTTAGCTTCCACCAATTCTGCCTCAATTTTTTCAGTATTTGTAGTAACAATCAACGTTCTACCAATATTTTTGATGTATTGTCTTGTCATTTTCAAAGGTGACCCTACTCCAACAGAGGCTACTTCAAGCGAAAAATCCTGCTCTTCACGATCCAGATTATTCTCGACCGCACGACTTACGTCGATACAATCTTGTAGCGCCACTCCATTATCACCATCTAAACCAACACTAATCTTAAAAGAGTCTGACACAACCAGATCAATCAAAAAGATCGATGGCTTCTCCAGAAGAGCTTCTGTAATTAATCCGTTTACTTTTTCTTTAAATGTCATAATTTTATAAAAAGAGGGGACACTTAGTCCCCTCATTATTTAGATTTTAATAAATAACGGTGCAAATATAGTGTTTTTTTTATAAATCAAAATAAATAGATTGCCCTAAAAATATTTCTTATCTTTATAAATACATTAAAACAACCAATTTTAACTATTCAAGCCCCAACACTATGAAACGAATCCTGGTTCCAACCGATTTCTCCGAACATGCAGAAGACGCTTTAAAAGTCGCTTCTCAGATTGCAAAGAAAAACAATTCCGAAATAATCATCTTACACATGCTCGAATTACCAAGCCAAATGAACGATGCAATTTTAGGCGGCACAAGTATTCCCGAAACCATGCTTTTTATGAAAAAAGCCAACGAAATGCTTGATCAGATCTCTTCAAGACCTTATCTGGAGGGGATTCAGATTACAGAAATCGTAAAAATAGACAAACCCATCCACGGCATTACCCAAATAGGCAAAGAATACGAAATCGATTTGATTATAATGGGATCACACGGATCATCCGGCATCGAAGAACTCTTAATTGGCTCAAATACTGAAAAAGTAGTTCGAAATTCCGAAATCCCAGTCCTTGTAATCAAAAAAAACAATACTAATTTTAGAGCTTCCGACATTGTTTTTGCTTCAGATTTCTCACCAGAAACCAAAATACCTTTTGAAAAATTCCTGAAATTCACTAAAGTTTTTGACTCAAAAATACACTTGGTAACCATTTGCACCCCCAACAGCTTTAAACCAACTCACGAAGTTCAACAAACAATAGATGCTTTTGTAACCGAATTTAACCTAACCAATTATACCGCTCAAATCTATAATGACACCAATATCGAAAAAGGAATTATTAACTTTTCCAACAGCATTAATGCCGACATCATCGGAATGTGCACACATGGAAGAACCGGTTTTGCACACTTTTTCAACGGAAGCATTAGCGAAGGGTTAGTAAATCACGCGATCAGACCAGTTCTTACTTTCAAAATCTAAAAGAATCCATCTGTCAAATTTCCAACCTGGCACTTCCAGAAAAACTAAAGCATAAAAAAAGCCTCTCGAACGAGAGGCTTTTTATGTTGGTCTACTAGGACTCGAACCTAGAAAGACTGCACCAAAAACAGTTGTGTTACCATTACACCATAGACCAGCAGTGCGATTAAGCGAGTGCAAAATTAAAACTTTTTTTAGTTTACGCAAACTTTTTTCAACAAAAAAATCAATCTTTAAAAATTAGTGCATCACTCCACTCCCCTTTTTTCCACTCTCCAGCTTTCCTTTTCACCTCAAAAACCAATACAAAACTCATGAAATCAATTTCTTATACAAAACAACAAGAAACCCAGATTTATTCTTATCCAGCCTGCTTATTTTTTTATAAACCCCAACTTCGAATCATCTTAAAACAGACCGAAACATCAAGGCATAAAAAAAGCCTCTCAAATGAGAGGCTTTACGTTGGTCTACTAGGACTCGAACCTAGAAAGACTGCACCAAAAACAGTTGTGTTACCATTACACCATAGACCAGTAAAAGCGGTTAAGCGAGTGCAAATTTAAAGCTTTTTTTAGTTCGCACAAGCTTTTTGAAGAAAAAAAATCATTTTTTGTTGTTTTTTTTTTCTTTAAAATTCGTAACATTCACACAAGTATTTCACAAACAACACCTTACTTCAGTCAAATACTTTTACAGATTTTTTTGTTAATGCTCGTTTCTTTAAACAAAAAAACATTTTCTTTGTACGATAGAAAAATTACAAAATTTTAACACCTAAATATGGCACAATTCAATTTCAATAAATGGAATACTATTGTTGGTTGGTTTGCATTCGCAATCGCTTTAATTACCTATACCTTAACCGTTGAACCTACTATGAGTTTTTGGGATTGCGGAGAGTATATCGCCACCGCAGCTAAACTAGAAGTAGGCCACCCACCCGGAGCTCCTTTATTTCAAATGATGGGTGCTTTTTTCGCGATGTTCGCGACAGACGCACAACATGTCGCCTTAATGGTTAATATGATGTCGGTTTTCTCAAGTGCGTTTACAATCCTATTTCTATTTTGGTCTTCTTCTATGATTTTGAAAAAAATTGTAGGACGTTTTGCCGAAATCGACCAAAACAATTCAATTGTTATTTTAGGAAGTTCATTTGTTGGAGCACTTGCCTATACTTTTTCTGACAGTTTCTGGTTTAATGCCGTTGAAGCCGAAGTTTACGCCATGGCCTCCTTATTAATTGCTTTGCTTTTCTGGCTTGGTCTACGTTGGGAGCAGGATATGGATCAGCCAAAGGGAAACAGATGGCTATTAATCATCTCTCTTGTTATCGGACTTTCGTTTGGAGTTCACTTTATGGCTTTATTAACCATTCCTTCCATTGGATTCCTTTATTACTTCAAACATTACGAAAAAGTTACGATCAAAAATTTCCTTATTGCCAATGTTGTGGTAATTGGTGTTTTACTTTTTATCTTCAAATTGCTTTTACCTTTAACTATGGAAGCCTTTGCAGATACTGAAGTTTTTATGGTAAATAGCTTTGGACTGCCTTTTAACTCAGGAACTATTTTTGTAACACTGATTCTAATCGCTTTCTTCTATTTTGGATTAAAATTCACCAAACAAAAAGGATTGATTTTTTACAATACTGTCATTCTTTGTATTCTATTTATATTTATTGGATTCTCTACCTGGATAATGCTTCCTGTTCGCGCTAACGCCAACACTGTAATTAACGAAAATAAACCTTCTGATGCTGCTGAAGTATTAGCTTATTACAATCGTGAACAGTATGGAGTAAATCCGCTGTTTTACGGCCCTCAGTATACCGAAGTTTTTGCTGGTCTTGATGCAAAAAATCCTTATTCAGACAAAGCACCTAACTACGAAAGAGATTACAAAACCGGTAAATACATCATTACCAATAATTACAAAAACGCTCAACAAAATTCGGACGACAATCAAAAAACGATTCTGCCTAGAATGTGGAGTACCGAAACAGGACACATTCAAAACTATATCAATTTTACAAATCCTCCTCAATTCAGAATTAACCCAAATTATGACTACGAACAGGATTTAGGAAAATACGGAATCGATGCCAGCCAGTTAAGCGAAGAGGAATACAACAAAGCTACGGCGCAATTGCGTAATGAAGTTGAAAAAACAGTTTCGGAATTCAGAAAAGCCTACGCTCAAAAACAAATTGACAACGAAGGTTATGTAAAATTCTTAAAAAGCTATGGCGATTATCTAATCATCGAGAAACCAACTGCTGTAGACAATTTTAGCTTCATGTTCGAATACCAATTCGGATATATGTACTGGAGATATCTGATGTGGAATTTCGTTGGACGTCAGAGTGATGTTCAAGGGAAATACGATAATATTGACGGGAATTGGATTAGCGGAATCAAAGCTCTTGACTCTTTACACTTAGGTTCTCAGGACAATCTACCCTCGGATGTGGTAAACAATAAAGGAAGAAATGTTTATTATTTCCTGCCTTTTATCCTGGGACTTATTGGATTAATGTACCATGCCAATAAAGATTTAAAGAGCTTCTACGTTCTTTTAGCTTTATTTTTATTTACGGGAATTGCTTTAAAAATATACTTAAACGAAAGGCCTTTTGAACCACGCGAGAGAGATTATGCATTAGTCGGATCTTTTTATGTGTTTGCCATCTGGATTGGATTTGGCGTTTATTCGCTTTATGAAAGCATCCAGAAATATATTGCACCCAAAATTGCCGGCCCGGTTATTATTGCCACAAGTTTACTGGCTGCACCTATTTTAATGGCTTCTCAAAACTGGGACGACCATGATAGATCAGGAAGATATACTGCTGTTGCAATGGCAAAAGCTTATTTATACTCCTGCGATAAAGACGCTATTTTGTTTACCATTGGAGACAATGACACCTTCCCACTGTGGTACGCTCAGGAAATCGAGCACATTAGAACAGACGTTAAAATCGTAAATACCAGCCTGTTCATGACCGATTGGTATATCGACCAAATGAAAGCAAAAGCATACGAGTCTGACCCGTTGCCAATATCTTTTACACACGATCAGTATGTGGGTGACAAATTGGATTATGTAGCGCATATCCCAAAAATTGATACCCGCTGGAATATCAAGGACTTTATTGATTTTATTAAAAACCCGAAATCAACTGTAGGTTTACAAAACGGACAAACAATCCATTTTTATCCTACAAACAAAATCAGAGTTCCTATAGACAAAAATGTCATTATCAAAAACAAAGTCGTTAATCCAAAATACAACGATTCTATAGTTTCTTATATGGATATTGACATCAAAGGAAGCGCATTATACAAAAATCGTTTAATGATGTTAGACATTTTGGCTAACAACAATTGGAAAAGACCAATTTATTTTAGCGGAGGTGCTTTTGACGATGAAGATTATTTGTGGCTAAAAGATTACTTACAACTGGATGGGATGGTTTACAAATTAGTTCCTATTAAAAATGTACCTTCAAAAGATGGAGGACCAATGGATATGGGACAGATGGATACTGACAAAACTTATAATATTGTAATGAAATGGGACTGGGGCAACAGTAATGGTAACATTTATCACGATCCTGAAACCAGAAGAAACAGCATCACGTACCGTACTAATTTATCCCGTTTGATGGATCAGCTTATCACTGAAGGCAAAATAGATAAAGCTAAAAAAGTGATCGAACTGGCAATGACAAAAATGCCAGTAGACAAATTTGGCTATTATTCATTAGTAGAACCTTTTGCAGGCGGATATTACAAAGTAGGAGAAACTGCTAAAGCACATGATTTGCTTAACAAACTTGTTCAAAAATACAAGGAAGAACTAAACTATTATGCGACTCTGACTCCTAATGACCAAACCGACTTAGCAATTGACATTATTACTGACATCGAACGCTACAGAAGCTTATTACAAGTGATGAAAGAAAACAACGATCTTGCTTTCTACGAAAAACATAAGGTAACATTTAATACTTATGTAAATGTTTTCGAACGCTTTGGAAGAGAAAAAGAATAAGTTACGAAAAATATAGCAATTAAAAAAATGCAGCGCCTCTTGATTAGTAGCGCTGCATTTTCTAATTTTACATATCTGTAAACCACTACAAAATGAGCTTTTATTGGGTAAAAACAAATTCATTCATTAAAAAGGTGTTTTCTAAATATTGTTGGGACATTCCAAACAACGAAAAGAAAATATACCTCACCTTTGATGATGGTCCAACTCCGGAGATTACAGACTGGGTTTTATCCGAATTAAAAAAATTCGACGCAAAAGCCACTTTTTTCTGCATCGGAAAAAACATAAAAGCCAACCTCTCCCTGTTCGAAAAATTAATCACAGAAGGACATTCCATCGGTAACCACACCATGAACCACGTTAACGGCTGGAAAAGCCAAACCGATGATTATATTCAAAATGTACAGCATTGTGCTGCCGTTCTGGAAAAGGAGAAAACGTGCAATCTTATCTTTCGCCCGCCTTACGGAAAAATCAAAAAAGCGCAATCTAAAATCTTACGAAAGTTAGGGTATAAAATTATCATGTGGGACGTTTTAAGCGCCGATTTCGATCAGAGTATCACTCCTGAGAAATGTCTTGAAAACGTAACTAAAAATGTAAAGTCAGGAAGTGTAATTGTATTCCATGATAGTATAAAAGCATCACCAAATCTAAAATTTGCCCTGCCTAAAACGTTACACTTTTTAAAAGAAAATGGGTATACATTTGATATTATTCACTAAATAATATCGCTAAGAAAGTAATATTCTATAAATTAAATTGTTCCTGGACAATTCCTATAATCGTATTCGCATCAAGTTCTCCGGATTGCCTCCAGATCATTTGCCCTTCTTTATAAATCATTAAAGTAGGAAGCCCCTTAATACGTAGTGCTTCTGCTAATTCCTGATTTTTATCCACATCAATTTTGATCACCTTGGCTTTATCGCCAAGTGCAGCCGCAACATCCTTAATTACAGGATGCATCGATACAGATGATTCGTTCCAATCGGTGTAAAAATCAATCAACACTGGAACTTGAGCATTTATAAGTTCTCCAAATTTTGACATAAAACCAAAAATTTAATTCTTTTTTAATCTTTTAAAAAGAGATAATTATATACAAATGTAGCATTTTTAACGAATTAAGCCACATTGTTCCCTTTTTTTAGTTCAATCACGGTTATTTCGGGCATAATACCTACACGCCCCGGATAAGCATGAAAACCAAATCCACGATTCACATAAACGTATCGGCCTGCATTTTCATACAGTCCTGCCCATTGCTTATAGATATACTGCGCCAGGCTCCATTTAAAATAACCCGGAATTTCTATCCCAAATTGCATGCCATGTGTATGTCCTGACAGTGTTAAATGAAACTTTTTCGGATGATTTTTAATTTCGTACTCCCAATGCGTCGGATCATGACTCATCACCACTTTAAAATCGTCCTGAGTAACATTCTCAGAGGCTTTGTTTAAATCTCCTGCCTTTTTAAAATTCTGCCCCCAGTTTTCCACCCCAATCAATGCAATTTTGTCATCGCCTTTTTGAATGTATCGGTGTTCGTTTAACAAAAGGTCGAATCCGATCTGACCGTAAAGATTCTTAATTTCTTTGAAGTTCTCGTCTTTTTCTTTTTCAGAAGGCCAGGTTACATATTCGCCATAATCATGGTTTCCTAAAACTGAAAATTTACCATATTTATAATTCTTTATTCTTTTAAAGGTTTCCAGCCAGGGATGCATTTCTTTAGCATGTGTGTTGACAATATCACCAGTAAATAAAATTAAATCGGCTTCCTGAGCATTAATCAGGTCAATTGCATAATTGATCTTATCCGGATTGTCAAAACTTCCACTATGAACATCGGATATCTGAGTAATTTTAAACCCATCAAAAGCATCCGGAAGATCCGGAAAAAAGATCGTTTGCTTAATTACTTTAAAATTATATTTCCCTTCAAAAATTCCATAAATTAAAGAAAGAAAAGGAACTGCTGCCAGTCCCAAACCAATCTGACTAATAAATTTTCGCCTTGACGGAATAGCCTCTGAACCACTTGAATTGTAGACAAAATAATTTACTATTCCTGCTCCTAATCTGAAAATATCTTCGCCAAACATGATTAGTGTAAGCACAATTTTTGGCACATAAACCAACAGCATCAAACCGGTCGTAAACATAAACTGTCTCGTTTGTCCAACGGAGCGGTCAACCTGTGAAAAAGAATACATGATAAAAATTAAAAGCAGTAAACTTATAATTTGATACCCCACCAACACCCATCTTAATTTGATCAAAGTGCGAAAGGCCTGATACGAATAGAACTCAATAAATAGAAGAAGAGCGCAAAGAATTAGAAACTTAAGGATCATTATTTATAGTTTTCAACAAAGTAACAAAGAATGAAAATTGTATAGCTTTTTATTATCAAAAATTTAACGCTGGTAATAACAAAAAGCTGACAGATTACTCTACCAGCTTTTTTTCTACCAAATTTTTTAAAACCTTTTATAATCCACAACAGGTCTACCACAGTAAACTATGTTGTTTTATTTTTGAGCTTTTGCTGCTTCGGGTTTAGCTGCCGCTTCTTTTTTCGCTTTTTTATCCGCTTTTTTGTCTTTTTTAGGCGCTTTTGCTTCTTTTACAGGGGCTGATTTCGCTGGGGTTGTTTGCGCGCTTACCATTGCAGTTGTTCCTAAAACAGCTACTGCTAACATTACTAATTTTCTCATGATTTTAGTTTTTATAATTATTAATATCTTCATTTATTATACTTCAAAGATATTATCGGAAAATGAAGATTAAATGAAGATTGAGCTCCTCTGAAAAAATTAACGTTTAATTATGTTTTACCGTTTCCGGAAACAACAATGCAAAGGTTGTTCCTTTATTTATTTCAGAAGTAACTTTAATTTCGACATGATGAAAAGAAGCAATACTTTCTGCAATAGCAAGCCCTAAACCCTGGCCCTCCTGATCTGAACTGATTCTGGCAAACCTGTTGAATATATGCTGTATTTGAGAATCACTCATCCCAACACCGGAATCTGCTATCGAAATAAAATAATTATGGTTCTGAAAACCATCCGTGATGGTAATACTGCCTTGAGATTTATTGTATTTTATAGCATTGGTAACCAAGTTATAAATAAGAATGTGAATTAGCGTTTTATTTCCTGTAAAGACATAGTGATGCTGCATTGTATTCAGAAACTGAATTTCTCTGTCCTCAATTCGATCTTGCAAGTCCTCCTGCAGATCATTAACAATCTCATGAAAATTTATATACTCGTTTGCTTCATACTGATTGTTCTCTATTCTGGAAATCAACAATAAGTTATTGATGATTTTTTTTAGCATGTCTAATGTTCTCAGCGATCCTGCAATTTTATCGAATGCGTTATCATCTAAGGATTCATTTTGTAATAAGTTCTCAAACTTACTTTTAAGCAGCGCAATTGGCGTTAGAAGTTCGTGGGAAACATTCGAAATAAACTGTTTCTCTTTTTTAAAAAGTTCCGCAATACGGTCCATCATTTGATTTAAAACAAAATCAAGTTCCCTGAAATCCCGCGATCTGGCTTTTATAGGGGTATGATCAAAAGCCTCAGGTTCATTGACCCGCCTTATTTTAGTGTCAATAATTTTATAAAAAGGCTTCAGTAAATATTCAATATAAAAAGTATCAGCCAAAAAAGTAATGAGCAATATCACCACAAAAACTATTATGATAAAAAAGCGAATGATAAAAGTAAGGTCTTTTACTTCCCCAAGACTGCTTCCAATTTCGAGCTGGTAATCCTGATTTCCATAAGTAAAATGATACTGCAAAATTCGATACTCATTCTCTTCTCCTTCGATAATCCGGTAGTCATTACTAAAAACCGGTTTTTTCTGATCGGGTTTCAGAGAAGACTTAGAAAGCACCAAAAACTCACTGTGAAGGGTTGAAAACTGCGAGTATGTTTCGGTCGAATCGTCTGAATCCTTCGTAAAGTCATCAATCTCATTTTGATTTAGATGTTCAATAAACTTCTGCTTCTTTTCGAGTAAGCCGTTATTGATATGTCTATACACCACATTTTCTACCAAAATGGGCAGCATAAGCCATAGAATCAAAATAACCAACAGCCTTGTCAGCGCATTAAAAATAGCCAATTGATGTTTTATTTTCACAGTCCTTACTATTTATTCGTTTATACGATATCCTACGTTTCTCACCGTTTCAAACCAGTCAATTTCTGTATGTTTGTCCAACTTTTTTCGAAGATTCCGAACATGAACATCAATAAAATTAGAATCGGAATTGACCTCCAGAATGTCTCCCCAAATATGTTCTGTCAATTGCAATCTGGTAATCACTCTGTTTTTATTGAGAACCAAATATTGAAAAATATCAAACTCCTTCTTGGTGAGATTAATGGGCGTTTCATCATAACTCACTTTATAATCCTGAAGCTGTAGTAAAAAACCATGAATGCTTAAACTATTCAGAGTAAAACCATGCATCCTTCGAATGACCGCAAACAATCGCGCACTAAGCTCTGTGAGAGCAAAAGGTTTTGTCAAATAATCATCAGCACCTAAATGCAAACCGTTTATTCTGTCATCGAGTTCACCACGTGCCGTAAGTACAATAACTGCCATTTTCGACCTGGTTTTCCGAACTGTTTTCAGCACTTCAAACCCATCTCCGTCAGGCAAACCAAGATCCAGGAGCATAGCATCATAGTCATTGCTGTTTACTTCTTCCAAAGCATCACTACAATTGTGAACAATTCTACATATATAACCCGCATTACACAGAAAATCATAAACCTCCGCAGCAAGTTCTTTATTATCTTCAACAATCAAAACATTCATAATACAGCATTTAAGTGCAACTAAATTTAAGCAATTATAAAAAGCATCGTTGCGCATTATTAAAAAAATTAACGAATAAAAAAAGCCAGTAAATTTCTTTACCAGCTCTCTTCAACCTCATTCTCCATAATCATTACTTCTGTTTTGCCTCGTTTACAATTCTTCGTAAGCAAAACGAAAACAATTTTTACTACTTCATTTTAGTTGTTTCTGCTTTTGGAGCTTCGCTTTTTTGTGATTTCATTTTTTTATCAGCTCTGTTTTTGTGGTGCTTAGTTGCTTTTACTTCTTTCACAGGAGCTGTCTTTGCCGGAGCTGTTTGTGCGCTAACCATTACACTTGTTCCTAAAACTGCCACGAGTAACATCATTAGATTTTTCATAACTTTTGATTTAAATTGTTATTTTGTTTTACACTTTTATTGTCTTATTTTTTCTCTTTTGGAGCTTCTGCTTTTGGCGTTGCAGTTTTTGCTGCTTTCGCTTTTTTATCCATTTTATGTTTAGGGTGTTTTGTCGCTTTTACTTCTTTAGCCGGAATCGGTTTAATACCTTTAGCCGGAAATGCACTTACCATAACACTTGTTCCTAAAACTGCCACTAACAACATCAATAAATTTCTCATGATTTCTAAAATTTTATATTAATACCTTTTATTTTACAGATCAAATTTACCCCTGCAATATGAAGACAAAATGAAGAAACCTTGCCCATTTATAATTTTAACTTTATTTTATAAAAAAACGACGGAAATACTCCCGTCGCTTCCTCTTTATAGATGTTGTTTTTAGAAACCTAATCCCAGAGTCATAGCCGTAACAGTTGGTGTAAAGCCAATCGTTTTGCTTGCTGCACCAGATGTTAAGTTAATTTTATATATAGACTGTACACCACTAACAGTTAATATTGCAAACGCCTCATTACTGGTCCCTCCTATATCGAACCCGTTCATTCCTGTTGCCATTACTCCCAAACTACCCACCAACACCAAGGTTCCGTTATTTGGGGGATTTTGAAGATAGAGATTATTCGTTCCTGAATCAATAACAAACAACTGTGTCGTTGATGCCTGTGCAAAATTATTAGTATAAGCAGCAGCCGTAACCGATGGTGTCCCCGGATTAAGAAGAACATCAGTAGCCGCAACTACTCCCGTATCCGGATGCAGTCGAAGATTTTGCCCGGCATTACTCACCACACGTATTCTATCGACGGTTGGATTAAAATCAAATCCAAAATTCTGACCAGATAACGATGGCGATAATCCAGTCCCAACCGCAGTAGTCTGACCATTTGAAATATTAATCATTAACAGTCTGCTTTGATTTGTTAATGCATAAAGAGCTCCGTTTGCGGGTCTGAAATCCAGACCAACTACCTGCTCACTTGTAGCCATCCCGGTTAAAGCAACAGAATTTGAAGTTCCCGTTACCGGGTTCAACCTGTACAAAATATTGGTCTCTGTGGTTGCATAAGCGATTGGTTTTGTCTTAAATGCTATTTCAATAATTTGTTGGGAAAAAACTCCAACCCAACCTGCTTCGCCAGTCATTAAATCAATCGTATACAATCTGGATTCATTGTTTTTAGTATTGACTGCTAATGCCAAATTCGTATCAGCCTCAATATCAATACCTCCTATTCCCGAAAAATCAACTTTTAAACTTCCAATTTCCTGAATTTTTCCATCATTTGGAGGATTCTGCAGATATACTTTGTCGGTAGCGTAATCAATATCGAATAATTGAGTTGTAGTACTACCTGAGAAACTATTGGTATAGGCAACGGCTCCAATCTGAGCATTAGCGACACCATTTATACTTCCGTCTGTCGCTACTACAGTTCCTAATTCAGGATGCAGCCTGAGATTCTTGCCGTTATTAGACACCAAACGTATCCTGTCGACTGTCGGGTTAAAATCGATAGCAGAAGATGTCCCTTCAATCAAAGGCGTGAAAGGTCCGGCTCCAAGTGGTGTCGCTAACCCTGAATTTTCATTTATAACGTACAATCTGCTGGTAGAACCCAAACCATAAAGCTGTCCCGTTGAAGGTCTGTAATCAATACTTATAATATTTTCTCCCGATTGCAATCCCGTTATAGCGTAAGAACGGACAGGAGTCTTTAAATCTCTGGCTTTAAAATAAAAAATCTTATTGTCATTTGTCAGCGCTGTAAAGTCTACAGGAGGAGCAATACCAGGTGTTGGTACCGGTTCAGGTTGCGGAACCGGAGTTCTATCGTCATCATTAGAACAGGCTCCAAAAAATGACATTAATCCCATTACGAAAATGGATTTCGACATACGTATATTTTCTCTCATAACACATTGTTTTTTATTTACTTACGACAAAACATTCCTTCTGGTTTGATTCTTTTTTAAACTTCACAGAAAAAAATTAAATCCTTCCTGCTATAATCAGGAAAAACAAATAACAAATTAATTTGTGTCCTAATATTATATCGATATTTGTAACTTTGAAAATTGAATTGATAAACTGAACATATGTCGTCACAAAAACGCCTTTTTTTACTTGATGCTTACGCTTTAATATTTCGCGGCTACTACGCCTTCATAAAAAACCCAAGGATCAACTCCAAAGGAATGGATACATCAGCGATCATGGGATTCATGAATTCGCTTTTAGATGTTATCAAACGTGAAAAACCGGATCATTTGGCTGTAGCTTTTGATAAAGGCGGAAGCCAATTGCGAAACGAATTATTCCCTGAATACAAGGCTAATCGCGATGTGACGCCTGAAGCCATTAAAATTGCTGTTCCTTATATCTGCGAATTGTTAAAAGCCATGCACATTCCGATTATTGAAGTGTCAGGTTTTGAAGCCGACGATTTAATTGGAACGATTGCCAAACAAGCCGAGAAAGAAAATTATAAAGTTTTTATGGTAACTCCGGATAAGGATTTTGCGCAATTAGTTTCGGAGAACATCTTTATGTACAAACCTGCCCGCATGGGAAATGGAATTGAAATTTGGGGAGTTCCTGAAGTCTTGGCAAAATTCGAAATCGAGCGTCCGGAACAAGTCATCGACTTTCTTGG
Organism: Flavobacterium collinsii; assembly: GCF_946903285.1. Classification (GTDB taxonomy): domain Bacteria; phylum Bacteroidota; class Bacteroidia; order Flavobacteriales; family Flavobacteriaceae; genus Flavobacterium; species Flavobacterium collinsii. Next base: position 1,764,827 of record NZ_OX336425.1, on the reverse strand, counting down.
AATGATGGGTGATGCCGCCGATAATATTCCGGGACTTCCGGGAGTTGGCGAAGTAACCGCCAAAAAACTCCTAAAAGAATTTGGAACGATGGAAAACCTATTAGCCAATACAGATAAGCTAAAAGGAAAAATGAAAGAGAATATCGAGGCCAATAAAGAAAAAGGATTGTTGTCTAAAAAATTGGCAACCATTTTATTAGACTGCCCGGTAACCTTTAACGAAGACGACTACGAGTTAGTTCGACCTGATATTGAAAAAACCGATGCTATTTTTCAGGAGCTTGAGTTCAGACGAATGGCAGAGCAATTTGACAATTTGTTTAAAACAGGCGACGGGAACGAATCAGCGGCTTCAGCTCCGGTTTCTGATGCCAAATTATATAAAAAACCACAACCTAAAAACGAAGATCAGTTTGATCTTTTTGGAGGTGGTTCTACCGAAGAAAATGCCGAAGCAACCAGAACTTCTTTTTACAATACTTTAGAAAACACACCTCACTCCTATCAGGCCATTCAGGGAGATCTTGGTATAAAACTGCTTTTGCAAAACCTGCAAAACCAGACTTCTGTTTGTTTTGACACCGAAACTACAGGTTTAGATGCTTTGCATGCCGAGTTGGTAGGTATCGCTTTCTCTTACGAAAAAGGAAAAGCTTTTTATGTGCCGTTTCCGGAAAATCAGGAAGAAGCTCAGACTTTAATTGAAAAATTCAGACCTTTCTTTGAGAATGAAAATATCGAAAAAATAGGCCAAAATTTAAAATACGATTTGAAAATCCTTTCCAATTATGATATTACCGTAAAAGGAAAGCTTTTTGATACCATGATTGCGCACTATCTAATCAATCCGGATATGCGTCATAATATGGATATTTTATCAGAAACCTATTTGAAATATGCCCCAAAACCAATTGAAGAATTGATTGGCAAAAAGGGAAAAAATCAAATTACAATGCGTGATGTGTCTCTTGAAGACATCAAGGAATATGCTGCCGAAGATGCTGATATCACTTTACAGTTAAAAGAAATTTTTACTACAGAATTAGACAAAACCGAGACTAAAAAACTGTTTGATGAAATTGAAATACCATTAGTAAGCGTTTTAGCTGCTATGGAGACAGAAGGAATTCGTCTGGATGTCGAATTTTTAAACGCAATGTCTAAAGAAATGGATGTTGAAATCAAATCTTTAGAACACAAAATATACGAAACTGCAGGAGAGAAATTCAATTTAGCTTCCCCTAAACAGTTAGGTGATATTTTATTTGATAAACTTAAAATTGGCGGAGCTAAACAGAAGAAAACCAAAACCGGACAATATGCAACCGGCGAGGAGGTTTTGACTTATTTGGCTAACGACAATCCAATTGTAAAACAAATTCTGGACTGGCGTCAGATGGTGAAATTGCAAAGTACTTATATACTGGCTTTACCGGAACAAGTAGACAAAAAAACATTACGCGTTCATACCGATTATATGCAGACCGTTGCTGCTACAGGACGCTTGAGTTCTAACAATCCAAACTTACAAAACATTCCGATTCGTACCGAAAGAGGACGTCAAATTCGTAAAGCTTTTGTAGCACGCGATGAAAACTATACTTTAATCTCTGCCGATTATTCGCAGATAGAATTAAGAATTATTGCCGCTTTGAGTGGTGAAGAAAATATGATTGCCGCTTTTAAAAATGGAGAAGACATTCACAAAGCAACTGCTGCCAAAGTTTTTGATGTGCCTTTGGATGAAGTTTCCCGCGAACAAAGAAGCAACGCCAAAACCGTTAACTTCGGGATTATTTATGGTGTTTCTGCCTTTGGATTGAGTAATCAGACTTCTTTATCCCGCAGCGAAAGTGCTGCATTGATTGAGGCGTATTATAAAACCTACCCAAGACTGAAATCTTATATTTCTGAACAAATAGAATTTGCCCGTGAAAAAGGATATGTACAAACCATCTTAGGCCGTCGTCGTTATTTAAAAGACATTAACTCAGCGAATGCCATAGTTAGAAGTGCCGCCGAACGAAATGCCGTAAATGCACCTATCCAGGGAAGCGCTGCCGATGTGATCAAAATTGCCATGATCAACATTCATAAAAAACTAAAAGAAGAAAATTGGAAATCTAAGATGCTGCTTCAGGTGCATGATGAGCTTGTGTTCGATGTTCACAACGACGAACTCGAGAAGATTCAGCCTATGATCAAACACGAAATGGAAAATGCCTTTACGATGGCAGTTCCTTTAGAAGTTGAACTCGGAATGGGTAAAGATTGGTTGGCCGCACATTAATAATTTTAGATTTCAGAGTGTTGATTTTAGATTTCAGTATTTTTATGAAAAAATATGCTTTGCTATTTTTTGTCCTTTATACTATGATTGCTTTTAGTCAAGAGACTTACTATTTGGAAGGAACTTTGGCTAAAAGCAAAATCTATATGAAAATTGACGTTTATAAAAACGACAAAGAGACGAGCTTAAATGCTGTTTACTTTTATCAAAATTCATTAAAAGACATTAAACTGGAAGGAAACTTAAAAGACAATCTTTTTACTTTCTATTTTAAGCCAAACAATGTAATAACTGAAAAATTTTATCTGAAAAAGTTGGCTGACAATAATTTTGAAGGATCCTGGTACAATGCTAAAGGGATACAATATCCGGTAAAAATTCAACCTATAAATTTTTCAGGCTACAAAGCGAATCTCGACAAATATTATGCTGACGACAAATTAAATTATATAAAGTATAAATTTTTAGAGTTCAAGAAACAGAAAACTACCACTTATAACAATAAGGAATTTGTATGGTATTCTGAAAAACACTGTGATTCGGAATTTTTCAGGGTAGGAGGAAATAACTTTTCAGAAAAAAACAAGTCAATCCTAAATCCAATTCTCGAAAAAATCCATATTCAGAACACTTTAGATCAGCTCAATTGTTCTTCGTCTTTTGAATATAGTGAAGGAAAAGGAATAGAAGGAAATACTGTCGTAACTTTTTTAAATTCGAATTTACTGGGATTTCAAATTTCAAGCTCTTATTATTGCGGTGGTGCTCATCCAGACTGGGGAAGCAGAGGCTATCTGATTGATTTAAACAATGGAAAGGATTACGGGATTGACGACATACTGGCTTTTGACAAAAGCGTTACAACAGAAGAACAAAGCAATTTTTCGAATTTTTCTAAATATCGCTCTGATTTTTTCGCTCCGAAATTATTAAGCACAATTACTTCAGAATATCATTTTGAAAAACCAAAAGACGATAGTGATCCCTGCGATTATACCAATGAAGAATATTGGGATTTCCCTTCCTGGAATTACACCGAAAAAGGCATCGAATTTACCCCGATTTTTGCAAGAGTTGACAGGGCTTGCGAAGAATCTTTTTTAGTCTCTTTTGAGAAATTAAAAAAATACAAAAATCCTAGATTTCCTTATACCTTATAAAAAAACCATCAGCTGCGGCTGATGGTTTTCTGTTTATTAAACTTTTCTTGTAGATTCTCGTTCTTTCAATTTTGTTTTGATCACGATCGTTTCATAGTCTGATGTTTCACCTTCCGGCTCTTCTAATCTTTGAATCAATCTTTTGGCAGCGACCTCTCCAATCTCAATTCCGTGCTGACTTACCGTTGTCAAACTTGGCGACAAACGTCTTGAAGCTAAAATTCCATCAGCAAAACCTATAATTGAAATATCTTCAGGAACCTTATATCCTTTTTTAAGACTTACACGTAAAGCAGCCACCGAATCATTCTCGTCCAAAGCAAAAATAGCATCAATTTTATGCTCAAAAATGGCATCAATTTTGGCTTTCATATCTTCTTCGGAGTCGGTACGAAGAATGATATTCTCGTTTATCTGAATATTATTATCTTTTAATGCTTTTAAGTAACCATCAGCTCTTAATTTTCCAACGCTTAAATTGTCTACTGACGAAATCAGAGCAATATTTTTACATCCTAAATCAATTAAATGCTGTGTTGAGTTTAAAGCAGAATCAAAATCGTCTACCACCACTTTATCACATTCTACTCCATCAGCAATTCTATCAAACATCACAATAGGAGTTCCATCGCTGATAATATCCGAAAAATGACCATACTCTTCTAATTTTTGCGCTTCTTCAGATACTGATAATATAAATCCGTCAATAGTTCCGTTGCTTAACATTTCAAGCGTATGAACTTCTTTTTCCAAAGATTCATTCGAAATACAAGTGATTACATTATATCCTTTTTTATCTGCTACTTTTTCGATACCACTAAAAACCTTTGCGAAAAAGGAGTTCAATATATTAGGTATAATTACTCCTATTGTTTTGGTTTTACGATTCTTTAAATTCAAACCAATAACATTCGGTTTATAATTTTTGAGTTTGGCATACTCTTTAATCTTCACCTTTGTTTGCTCACTAATCTCCGGGCTATCATTCAATGCCTTAGAAACAGTCGATACAGAAACACCTAGTTCCTTCGCAATTTGTTTTAGAGTTGCTTTAGCTTTCATTTAAAAATAAATTTTATGTAATTAATACAAATATAGTAGAATTACCTAAAATAAAACAAAAAACACGTTATCCTATTTAAAATTTCAACGTGTTTTTTAAATAAAATTAAAATAAGCTTCTTTTCTAAAACCGCAAGTCCTAAAATTTCGTTAATACCTTAATACATGTTATTAACCTTTTAAAAGTCCTTGATTATGAAAAACGAAGTTAAAATTCATGAAGTAGATCCTTCATTGAATAACAGAAGGAGCTTCCTTAAGCTCAGCGGCCTTACATTAGTTAGTGCCGGTTTGATTATGGCCGGTTGCAGCGATAATGACAATGACAACGACATGGAAGACACTACGTTACCCGGAATCCGAAACGGCGTCTTTGATTTAGGATCGGGTGATTTTGGAGTACTAACCTATGCGTATGCCTTAGAACAACTGGAAGCCGACTTTTATACTAAGGTTGTAAACTCAGCAACTTTTAATGTAACTTTCAATCCTATCGAACGGCAGGTACTAACAGACCTGTATCATCACGAAGTAATTCACAGAGATTTTTTCAAAGCTGCTTTAACCGGAGCACTTCCTGATCCGAGCTCTCAATTACTTCCTTCCTTAGCTTTTAACTACGGTTCTTTGAATTTTAACAGCCGTACGGAAGTTCTTGCTACAGCAAAAGCATTAGAAGACACCGGAGTTGCTGCTTACAATGGGGCAGGAAAATTAATTAAAAGTGCAGACTATTTACTTTTAGCAGGAAAAATTGTTTCGGTAGAAGCCAGACACGCATCAGCCATCAGAAGTTTAATTAATCCTAATTCTAAAGATTTTGCCGGCGATGATATTGTAAACGCAACAACAGGTTTGGATGCAGCACAAGATCCTTCAAAAATTCTACCAATTGCAGGAGGCTTCATTACAACAAAATTTACAGCCAAATATTTACCTTAATCTTAACAAGCTAAAACTTAGAAATTATGAATATTTTAAAATTTATAGAAACATTTACTGATGATAGCTTGATGAGAAGCACTGGTTCAAGAAGAGACAGTTTTAATCAGTTTGGAAGTATTGGAAAAACATTAGCCTACGCATCAATCCCTTTTGGATTATCAGCAATGGCAAATAAAGCATTAGCAAAAGACATTACTGCAACACCCGCAACTCCTATTGGAGCCTTGCAATTTGCCTTAACTTTAGAATATCTGGAAAACGAATTTTATGCTATGGCATTAGATTCCGGAGTAATTCCGGCATCAGAAAATGGCGGACGCGATTTAAAAGTTTTTCAGCAAATAGCAGCACATGAGTCCGATCACGTTAAATTTTTGATAGCAGGACTGGGCGGACCAGCAAGTGCAAATTTTGTCGCTAAACCTACTTTTGACTTTACTGTTGGAGGAGCTTTTGATCCATTTCATGACTACCCAACCTTTTTAGCATTAGCACAAGCCTTTGAAGATACAGGCGTTAGAGCCTACAAAGGTCAGGCAGCAAATTTAATCACGACACCTGATTTACTAACTGCCGCATTACAAATTCACTCAGTAGAAGCCCGTCATGCTTCTGAAGTACGACGTTTAAGAGGATTAAAAGGATGGATTTCGAATAGTGAACGAGGCGCAGGAATGCCCGCTGCAACACAAGCTGTTTATGATGGTGAAGGAGTTACCGTACAGGCAGGATTCAACACGGCAGCTGCATTTGGAGCTTCTGCAGGGTCAGAAGCTTATGATGAGCCACTTACGACACAACAAGTCGTTGATATTGCAAATTTATTTATTGTTTAGCCAAAACAATTCTAAATATTAAACCACCTTCGCGTTATTGTGAAGGTGGTTTTTTTTTATTGTTTTAAATCAAAAACTGATGTCCTGATTTTCAGCAGATAAAATATTCTTTTCAGGTATTTGGTTTTAAAATAATTAATTGTACTTTTGCATCCCCTTTATTGGGGATGGAATGTTTAATTAAAATAATATTATGGACGCATTAAGCTACAAGACAATTTCAGCTAGCAAAGCCACTGTAACTAAAGAGTGGATTGTTGTTGATGCTGAAGGTCATAACTTAGGTCGTCTTGCTTCAAAGGTTGCAATGATCTTAAGAGGTAAGTACAAACCAAGTTACACACCGCACGTTGACTGTGGAGATAACGTAATTGTTATCAACTCAGAAAAAATTAACCTTACAGGTACAAAAATGAATGACAAAATTTACATGCGTCATACAGGTTACCCAGGAGGACAAAGAACTTTAACTGCTAAAGTATTGCAATCTAAGAATCCTGCATTATTAGTAGAAAAAGCTGTAAAAGGAATGTTACCTAAAAACAAATTAGGAGCTGAACTTTTTAGAAATCTAAATGTTGTTGTAGGTGCTGAGCATACTCACGGAGCTCAAAAACCTAGAACTGTTAACCTAAACGATCTTAAGTAATGGGAGTTATTCACAAAATCGGTAGAAGAAAAACCGCTGTTGCACGTGTATATGTTTCTGAAGGAACAGGAAAAATCACTGTAAACAAAAAAGAATTCGCAACTTACTTTCCAACTGCAACTTTACAATACAAAGTTTTACAACCATTATCTATGACAGAAAATGCAAGTAACTTTGATGTAAAAGTAAACGTTTACGGAGGTGGTTCAACTGGTCAGGCAGAAGCTGTAAGAATGGCACTAGCACGTGTAATGTGTGAAGTAAACATCGAAAACAGAGCTATCTTGAAACCAGAAGGTTTATTAACAAGAGATCCAAGAATGGTTGAACGTAAGAAATTCGGTCAGAAGAAAGCTCGTAAGAGATTCCAATTCTCTAAACGTTAATATTTACCTGTCTTGTACATTTGGTGCAGGACACCATCAATTATTTATTGAAATTAAAAAACACAGTTGTTGTTGCTCTCCTATTGAGGTAGGAAATAGTTTAGCATCTAAATGGGTTAAGCGATTATAAAGATTGAAAGATTAAAAAGATTAAAAGATTGAAAAATCTAAAAATCTAAAATCTAAAATCTAAAATCCAAAAAAACACATTGCTAATCAACAGAACGTAAACTAGTACAAAAATGGCAAACAAAATAGAAGTTAAAGACTTACTAGAAGCAGGTGTTCACTTTGGACACATGACTAGAAAATGGGACCCAAATATGGCCCCTTACATTTATATGGAGCGTAATGGTATTCACATTATCAATCTATATAAAACTGCAGCAAAAATTGAAGAAGCTAACGAAGCTTTGAAAAAAATCGCTGCATCAGGTAGAAAAATCTTATTCGTAGCTACCAAAAAACAAGCAAAAGACATCGTTGCTGACAAAGCAAAAGCTGCAAACATGCCTTACATCACTGAAAGATGGCCAGGTGGAATGCTAACTAACTTTGTTACTATCAGAAAGGCAGTTAAAAAAATGTCTTCTATCGATAAAATGAAGAAAGATGGTACTTTCATGACGTTATCTAAAAAAGAGCGTTTGCAAGTTGATCGTCTACGTGCTAAATTAGAGAAAAACTTAGGTTCAATCGCTGATATGTCTAGACTACCTGCAGCATTGTTCGTAGTAGATATCAAAGCTGAACACATCGCAATAAAAGAAGCACAAAAATTAAACATTCCAGTTTTCGCAATGGTTGATACGAATTCTGACCCAAGAGAGGTTGATTACGTTATTCCTGCAAATGATGATGCTTCTAAATCAATTGACAAAATTTTATCTTTAGTAACTGCTGCTGTAATCGAAGGTCTTTCTGACAGAGGTTCTGAAAAAGAAACTGAAGCTACAGAAGAAGCTGCTCCTGCTGCTGTAGAAGCTGCACCAGCTGTTGATGCTGCTCCTGCAACTGAAGAATAAATCAAATTTAAATTCCAAATTTTAAATTCTAAAATCCAAACACAAATTAAAAACGTTATGTTGATAATTTAATAAAATTGGAGTTTAGAATTTAAAAGATGGAATTTTTACTTTTAACATTAAAATTCAAAATATTATGGCAACAATTACTGCTGCAGACGTAAATAAATTAAGACAATCTACAGGTGCCGGAATGATGGACTGTAAAAAAGCTTTAGTTGAGGCTGACGGAGATTTCGATAAAGCTATACAAGTCCTTAGAGAAAAAGGACAAAAAGTTGCTGCTAACCGTTCTGACCGTGAGTCTTCTGAAGGAGCTGCTGTTTCTTTTATCAATGCTGACAATACTAAAGGAGCTATCATCACTTTAAACTGCGAAACTGATTTCGTAGGTAAAAATGAGGCTTTCGTAACTTTAGCTAAAGAATTAGTTGAAAAAGCTATTAACTTCTCTTCTAAAGAAGAATTTTTAGCTTCAGATTTCAACGGAATTACTGTTGCTGAAAAATTAATCGAGCAAACTGGAGTTATTGGAGAAAAAATCGAAATCGGTGGTTTTGAAATTTTAGAAGGTGCTTTTGTTGGATCTTATGTTCACGTTAACAAAATTGCTGCATTAACTGCAATTTCTGCTGCAATTCCTAACGCTGAAGTTTTAACTAAAGATGTTTCTATGCAAGTTGCTTCTATGGGAGCTGATACATTATCTTACAAAGATTTTGATCCTGCTTTCGTTGAATCTGAGCTTGCTGCTCGTATTGCTGTAATCGAAAAAGACAATGAAGAAGCAAAACGTTTAGGAAAAACTTTAAAAAATGTTCCTAAATACATCTCTTTCTCTCAATTAACTGAAGAAGTTTTAAAACAAGCTGAAGAAGATGCTAAAGCTGAATTAAAAGCTGAAGGTAAACCAGAGCAAATTTGGGACAAAATTATCCCAGGAAAAGTTCAACGTTTTATCTCTGACAATACTACTTTAGATCAAGAGAAAGCTTTGTTAGATCAAAACTTTATCAAAGATGATAGTAAAAAAGTTGGTGATTACGTTAAAGGATTCAACGTTGAAATTACAGGTTTCAAAAGAGTTACTTTAGGTTAATATATTATTTCAATATTTAAAAAGCCCGAATATTAATTTATTCGGGCTTTTTTTTATGTAATGTTTATTTGTGAAATGTTAGATGTAAAATGTGAAGAAGTTAGAATCGTAACTTTTAAAGATAGTGCCTCGAATCTATTTCATCTTCGGAGCAACTCGATTATTTCGTAAATCTCAAGTTTCCCTCTAATTCCATCTCACATTTTACATTTTACATCTAACTATTTATTTATTGATCGGAAAATTTCTGGCACGCATTAAAGCATCAGATTTAGGAGCTCTTCCTCTAAAGTTCTCATACGCTTTCTCCTGATCGATTGTATTTCCAACACTAAAAATAGTATCATACAAACGTTTTGCTACTACCTTATCATAAGGTCCTTTTCCTTCTGTAAAAGCCTCATAAGCATCTGCATTGATCACATCAGCCCACAAATAACTGTAATATCCTGCCGAATACCCGTCACCTGAGAAAATGTGTCCGAATTGAGGAATTCTGTGACGCATTACAATTTCTGATGGCATGTGAAGCGCATCTAAAGTCTCTTTCTCAAATTTATGAGGATCAATAGTAGTCGTTGACAAATGAAGTTTCATATCAATTAAAGAACTCGAAATTGTTTCTACAGTTGAAAAACCTTCATTAAAATTAGCCGCTTTCTCGATTCTTTCTACAAGAGCCTGAGGCAATGGCTGATTTGTTTTATAATGTAAAGCAAACTTATTTAACACTTCTGGAGTAGCCAACCAGTGCTCTAACAATTGAGACGGGAACTCTACATAATCCCTAGCTACATTTGTACCTGACAAACTTGGATAGGTTACATTAGAACACAATCCGTGAAGCGCGTGTCCAAATTCATGAAACAAAGTCGTAGCATCTTCCCATGAGATTAAAATCGGTTCATTTTCGCCTCCTTTTATGAAGTTACAGTTGTTAGACACAATGGTCAAAACTTCCCCGTCCATTCTCTGCTGATCACGATACGCATTCATCCATGCTCCTGAACGCTTTCCTGCACGTGCATAAGGATCAAAATACCATAAACCTACCACTTTACCCGTAACTTTATTACTTACCTCCCAAACACGTACGTCAGGATGATAAACCGGAACATTCGTAATTTGCTTGAAACTTAAATTGAATAATTCTCCGGCAACCCAGAACATTCCTTCACGTAAGTTCTCTAATTGCAAATAAGGTTTAACTTCATTTTGATCTAAATCATATTTTGCCTTTCTAACTTTTTCAGCATAATAACGATAATCCCAAGGCTGAATTTTAAATTTACCTCCTTCTGCGTCAACAATTTTCTGCATTTCAGCGACATCCTGATGCACTTTCTCTACAGCAGGCTTCCACACAGACTCCATTAAAGCTAATGTCTTCTTAGGATCTTTTGCCATTTTATTAGACAAACTCCAATCAGCAAAAGTTGGAAATCCTAACAAATTAGCTTTCTTTGTACGCAATTGCAAAATAGAAACCAAAGTAGCATTGTTGTCATTTGCATTACCGTTATCTCCGCGTTTTACAAAAATATCAAATGCTTTTTCTCTTAAATCCCTACGAGTCGAGAAAGTCAAAAACGGTTCGATAGACGAACGTGTATTAGCCACACAGCCCAATACATCTAACTTTCTGTTTTTTGCTTCGGCAATAGCGGCATTTTTTACTTCGGTTGGTAAACCGTCAAAATCACTTTCTGTTTTTAAAGCTACGTATTGATTGCGCTCCTCAGCCAATAGATTCTGACTGAATTTAGTGAAAAGACTAGCCAGTTCCTGGTTGATTTTCGCTACTTTCCCTTTATCAATATCATTAAGTTTTGCACCTTCACGAACAAAATCAGTATAATATAACCAAATCAAACGCTGTTGTTCACTGGTAAGTTTCTTGCTTTCCTTTGAATTATACAAAGCTTCAATTCTTGCGAATAATTTTTTGTTCTGAACAATCTGATCTGCAAATTCAGATAATTTTGGAGACATTTCTGTTTCAACAGTGTTAAATTCAGGTGTACTTAAAGTAGAACCATAAATCCCGTAAACACTATAAATTCTGGAAATTGTTTTACCCGAACGCTCTAAAGCTGCAATTGTATTTTCAAAAGTTGGTGCTTTCGGATTGTTCGTAATAGCATCAATTTCGCTTAGTTTTTCCTGAATTGCAAATTGAAAAGCAGGTTTAAACTGCGAAACCTTATACTCATTAAAAGCAGGAACCCCACCATAAGGACCTGTCCATTGTTGCACCAACGGATTGTCCGGATTAGTCTGTGCGTTAGCCGCAAGTAAGGTTGTTCCCATGAGAAAAATTGTCATTAATTTTTTCATTATCGTTGATTTGTTTTAAATAGTTTATTGTTCCAAATGTAACTAAAAATCAGTATTCATTTAAAAATTTTAACTTTGAAGTCCTCTAAAAACTACCCTTTAATTTAAATATTCGTCTAAAAAGTTATAGAGAAATAGTTTAAATTTGAAACATCATTAACCAAATCACATGTTTAAAACCCGCAGAGAAATTGTTTTTGTAATTCTGGCCGGCATCTTTATAACAAATGCTGTTGTGGCCGAACTTATTGGAGGAAAATTAATTCAGATTGGACCGTTTGTCATGAGCATTGGTATTTTACCATGGCCTATTGTCTTTTTAACAACTGATTTGATCAATGAGTATTTTGGTGAAAAAGGGGTAAAAAAGTTATCCTTCATAACCGCTTGTTTGATTGCTTATGCCTTTCTGATCTTATTTATGGCCATTGTAATTCCGGCCGCCAAAGGAATCAGTCCAGTTAACGACGAACAGTTTCGGGCCGTTTTTGGACAAAGTATGTGGATCATTGTTGGTAGTTTAATCGCTTTTATGGCCTCTCAACTAATTGATGTCTGGATCTTTTGGTTTTTCAAAAGACGCACCGGAGAACGAAAAATATGGCTTAGAACCACAGGATCAACCGTAATCTCGCAATTATTCGATTCTTTTATTGTACTAGGAATTGCTTTCTGGTTACCCGGAAAAATTGATTTTGATACTTTCATCTCATCCGGTTTAACGGGTTACATTTTTAAACTGTCTGTTGCTGTTTTACTAACTCCGGCGATTTACGCGGGACATCATTTAATTAAGAAATACTTAGACGAAGATCCGGCGCACAAAAATCCCAAATATAAAAAATAATGGTGAACGAAAATCTGATACGATGCGGCTGGTGTTCTTCCAGCGATTTATATAAAAAATACCACGACGAAGAATGGGGTGTTCCCATTTATGATGATCCGTCTATATTTGAATTTTTAATCCTGGAAACCTTTCAGGCTGGTCTAAGCTGGATTACAATTTTGAATAAAAGAGAAAATTTCAGAACCGCCTTCGATCATTTCGATTATAAAAAAATTGCTCAGTATCCGGAAGAAAAAATAGAATCTCTATTGCAGGATACCGGAATTGTTCGAAACAAACTTAAAATTCGTGCTACCATTTCAAACGCACAGGCATTCCTGAAAGTACAAGAAGAGTTCGGCACTTTTTCTGACTATATTTGGAAGTTTACCAACGGAAATCCGATCGACAACAATCCAAAAACCTTAAAAGATGTTCCTGCCACTACTCCTCTTTCAGACGAAATTAGCAATGATTTGAAAAAACGCGGCTTCAAATTCGTTGGCTCAACCGTGATTTATGCCCATATGCAGGCCACCGGAATGATTAACGATCATGTCGAAGATTGCTTTACCCGAAAAAGGAAATAGCCGCAGTTGCAGTCTCGGTTTTCACTTTTTAGAGCTTAATTTTTTAAGCTAAAGACTGAAAACTGAAAACTGAGACTGAAAACTTTAAAAAAATCATTACATTTGCTTCACACTTTAGGGGTGTCTACAACTTGTAGGCTGAGATTTTACCCTCTGAACCTGATCTAGCTCACACTAGCGTAGGGAAAAGTAAGATGACTTCTGCGCGCATTTTTATGCGCAATTGTAGCCATTCCTAAAGTATAACTACATACTAAACTCAAAAGGAATGGAACTAAAAATCAACCAACAAATCAAACAATTCAATGCTGAATCGTTAAGCATTCAGTCATTGCTCGATCTCGAAATCCCCAACAAACAAAACGGAATTGCCGTTGCCATTAACAATAATGTTGTTCCAAGAACCAACTGGAACCAACAGCTTGTATCCGAAACTGACGAAATTCTAATTATTTCTGCCACACAGGGGGGATAAAATTCCAATTTTTCAAATTCCAAATTCCAATTGTCAAGCAAGAACTAGACGCACTACCGTGCCCCTATACAATCGACAATTAAATTTCACATCTTACATTTCACATCTCACAAAATACAACTACAAGCTATGACTACAGAAGAACAAATTTCCAGAACTCCATTTCCTAACTCCCAAAAAGTGTATGTAAGTGGTGAAATCCATCCTATCAAGGTGGCCATGCGCGAGGTTCTGCTGAGCGACACTAAACTTTCAAACGGCGGAATCGAAAAAAATCCTCCCGTAACGGTTTATGATACTTCCGGTCCATATACCGATCCCAAAATTGAAATTGACATTCGAAAAGGACTCCCGAGATTAAGAGAGCAATGGATTTTAGATCGTAATGATGTCGAAATTCTAAGTGAAATCACTTCTGATTATGGACAAAGCCGATTGAAAGACGAAAGTTTAAATCATCTTCGATTTGAATATTTGCATCAGCCCAAAAGAGCCAAAAACGGAGCCAACGTGACACAATTGTATTATGCCAAACAAGGCATTATCACTCCTGAAATGGAATATATTGCTATTCGTGAAAATCAACGAATAGAACTTCTAAACGAACAAACCAAAGCCATGCAATGCCAGCATGGTGGTCATAGTTTTGGAGCCAATACTCCCAAAAGCAAAATCACTCCCGAATTTGTTCGCAGCGAAGTAGCTTGCGGAAGAGCCATTATCCCTAACAACATTAATCATCCCGAAAGTGAACCGATGATTGTCGGACGCAACTTTTTGGTAAAAATAAATGCCAACATTGGTAATAGCGCTGTGACTTCGAGCATTGAAGAAGAAGTTGAAAAAGCAGTCTGGGCTTGCCGTTGGGGCGCCGATACCATTATGGATTTATCAACAGGCAAAAACATTCATGAAACCAGAGAATGGATCATTCGCAACTCTCCTGTACCCATTGGTACTGTACCAATCTACCAGGCTCTGGAAAAAGTAAAAGGAATTGCCGAAGACCTAACCTGGGAAGTTTTCCGTGATACTTTAATCGAACAGGCAGAACAAGGTGTTTCTTATTTTACGATTCATGCCGGAGTACTGTTACGCTACATTCATTTAACAGCCGACAGGGTTACCGGAATTGTTTCTCGTGGTGGATCTATCATGGCAAAATGGTGCTTGTTTCATCATAAAGAAAACTTCTTATACACTCATTTTGAAGAGATCTGTGCAATCATGAAGCAATATGATGTTGCTTTTTCTCTAGGAGATGGTTTACGTCCGGGTTCTATTGCTGATGCCAATGATGCCGCTCAATTTGCTGAATTGGAAACTTTGGGAGAATTAACTAAAATTGCCTGGAAACACGATGTTCAAGTTTTCATTGAAGGTCCCGGTCACGTTCCTATGCACATGATCAAGGAGAATATGGACAAACAACTGGAACATTGTCATGAAGCTCCTTTTTATACTTTAGGCCCTCTAACAACGGACATTGCACCAGGTTACGATCACATTACCTCTGCCATTGGAGCAGCAATGATTGGCTGGTATGGTTGTGCGATGCTATGTTATGTTACTCCAAAGGAACACCTCGGCTTACCTAATAAAAAAGATGTAAAAGATGGTGTGATCACCTATAAAATCTCCGCACATGCCGCCGATCTGGCTAAAGGCCATCCGGGAGCACAATACCGCGACAATGCCTTGAGCAAAGCTCGTTTTGAATTCCGCTGGGAAGATCAGTTCAACTTATCACTCGATCCAGATACTGCAAGAGAGTTTCATGATGAAACCCTTCCTGCTGACGGTGCAAAAGTCGCCCATTTCTGTTCGATGTGTGGTCCTAAATTCTGTTCCATGAAGATTTCTCAGGAAATTCGTGACGTAGCTGCTGCTGAAAAAGGCATGCAGGAAAAATCGGAAGAGTTTATTGAGCAGGGGAAAGAGATTTATATCTAATGTAGTTAGTGAAGAAAATAGAAGAAAGAATATAAAACAAAGAGAAAAATATATGATCGTAATTACCAATCCTTCCCCAATTAAAAATGAAACATACATTGTTCATTCCTTATTTGAAGAAGGATTGGCTTTGCTTCATATTCGGAAGCCTGATTTTTCTGAAATTGAAATGGCTCGGTTCATTCAGCAGATAAAACCTGAATATCGAAGCCATTTAGTCTTACACAGTCATCACATTTTGGCGGAAGACTTTGAAATTACTAAGATTCACTTTTCAGAAAAAGAAAGGAAAAACAGTGTTTCAATTGATATGAATCGAAAGACATTTTCGACATCAACCCATTCAATTGAAGATTTCAATTCCTTATCATCAGCGTTTGACTATGCTTTCTTAAGTCCTGTTTTTAAAAGTATTTCCAAAGAAGATTACCTCCCAAAGACTAACCTTTTTGAAGCTTTAAAGTCAAGAACAAACTACAAAACAAAACTGGTCGCTTTAGGAGGAATGAATGCCGAAAACATCCAAAAAACACACGAAAATGGTTTTGATGATGTCGCACTTTTAGGAAGTATCTGGAAAAATGAAAACCCCGTAAAACAATTCAAATTATGTCAGCAAATCGTCCAATCGCACTTTCAATAGCCGGCTTTGATCCCTCAGGTGGTGCCGGTGTTTTGGCAGACATCAAAACATTTGAACAGCATCAAGTAACCGGTTTTGCGATTTTAACCGCGAATACCATTCAAACTGAAAATGAATTTATAGAAATTCAATGGACCCATTTGAATTTTATAATTCGTTCTGTCGAAACCTTTTTCAAACGGTATAAAATCAGCGCTGTTAAAATTGGGATTGTCCCATCCTTAAATTATCTGAACCAGATTCTTTCGGTAATAAAACAACTATCACCTGACACTTTAATCGTTTGGGATACGGTTTTAAAATCAACTACTCAATTTGAATTTACAAGCCTTGACGATCGTTTCGATTTAAACGAAATTTTATCCAAAATTGATTTGATTACGCCTAATTACAACGAAATCGAATTATTATTTCCTGGTTTTACCACTAATCAACCCGGGCTTCAAAATGAAATTCCCACGAACATTTTATTAAAAGGCGGACATCATCCTTCGACAACCGGAACCGATCGTTTGTTTCTGAAAGACGAAATTACCGATCTGCTGCCTTCTGATAAAAAATGCTTTGAGAAACACGGTTCAGGCTGCGTATTATCAGCCGCAATTACCTCAAATCTTGCATGGAATCAACCTTTAAAAGAAGCCTGCAGGAATGCTAAGATCTACATAGAAAAATATCTGAATTCCACTTCAACTTTAATCGGACATCATTATGTATCATAAATTGCAATACATCTCACAAGGAGAAACAATAGAAGAACAACTGTATAATATCCATGAAGCTTTAGATGCCGGATGCGATTGGGTACAGCTGCGTTTTAAAAATCAAACTGAAAAAGACTCTTTTGCTTTGGCTGAAGCTGTAAAATTTTTATGCGAAGAGTATCTGGCGAATTTTATTGTGAACGATAACCTGTATCTCGCCCAACAAATTGCGGCAGACGGAGTTCATTTAGGACTTTCAGACATGAAAATTGACGAAGCAAGAGCCATACTGGGCAATACCAAAATCATAGGAGCAACTGCCAACACTTTTGAAGACATTGAAAACCATATTAAAAATGGCTGTGATTATATTGGTTTGGGGCCCTTTCGTTTTACAACAACCAAAGAAAAACTAAGTCCGATTCTGGGTTTATCGGGTTATTTTAAAATTATACAGGATCTAAAAAGGAATAAACTTGAAATCCCAGTCTATGCCATTGGAGGAATAACGCCAAACGATATCGCCCCCTTAATGGAAACTGGTATTCATGGAATTGCAGTCTCGGGCATGATTACAAAAAGTGATCAAAAAGGAAAACTCATTCAACAACTAAACGAAAAGTTATATGCAAACGTCATTGTTTAACATAGGAGATAAAACTTTAACCTCCCGCTTGTTTTTAGGAACAGGGAAATTTGGTTCAAACCTGGAAATGGAAGAGGCTATTTTGGCATCGGGAAGCGAGTTGGTAACCGTGGCTCTAAAACGTATCGATCTCGAGACCGAAGCGGATGCTATTTTAACGCATTTAAATCATCCGAACATTCATTTATTACCCAACACATCGGGGGCACGTAATGCTAAAGAAGCCGTTTTTGCAGCGCAATTAGCGAGAGAAGCACTAGAAACGAACTGGTTGAAGCTCGAGATTCACCCAGATCCGAAATACCTGATGCCCGATCCTATAGAAACTTTAAAAGCGACAGAGGAACTGGCCAAACTTGGCTTTTTTATTCTGCCCTACATTCATGCCGATCCCGTTTTATGCAAACATCTAGAGAGTGCAGGAACAACAGCCGTTATGCCTTTAGGCTCTCCTATTGGAAGTAATAAAGGTTTAAAAACGATCGATTTTCTAGAAATTATTATCGAACAAAGTAATGTTCCGGTAATAGTCGACGCCGGAATCGGATCACCGTCTGACGCTGCAAAAGCGATGGAAATTGGTGCTGATGCCGTTTTAGTGAATACTGCTATTGCCGTAGCCGGAAATCCGAAACTAATGGCAGAGGCCTTTAAAGAAGCGGTTATTGCCGGCCGAAAAGCCTTTGAAGCTAAAATTGCTCCTCAACAAAATCATGCTTTGGCTTCCAGTCCTTTGACCTCTTTTTTATATGAGTAGACTAAACAATTTAACCGCAAAGTTCGCAAAGAAAAGCGCTAAGAACGCAAAGCTTTGCAAACCTTGCGTAAATCTCCGCGCACTTTGCGGTTAAAAACTATGAAAACATTCAAATCAGTTTTTGAGAATTATGATTGGAATACTATTCAATCTAAAATATACCAAACCACATCAAAAGAGGTAGAACGCACTTTGTCTAAATCCAAACGAAATCTCGATGATTTTTTGGTTTTAATTTCACCTGTTGCACAAAAGTATCTGGAGCAAATGGCCCAGAGATGCCATGAAATCACCAAAAAACGCTTTGGCAAAACCATTCAAATGTATGCACCGCTCTATCTAAGCAACGAATGCCAGAACATATGTACCTACTGCGGATTTAGTTTAGACAATAAAATCAAACGAAAAACTCTTTCTGATGCTGAGATCAGACTTGAGGTCGAAGCTTTAAAAGATATTGGTTTTGACCACGTTTTACTCGTTACTGGCGAAGCAAATTATACGGTAAACATTAATTATTTTTTAAATGCCATTGCCTTAATCAGAAAAGAATTTTCAATTATCTCCGTCGAAGTCCAGCCGCTTTCTACTGAAGACTACGAGCGTTTACATCAGGCTGGTGTTTATTCTGTTTTGGTATATCAGGAAACCTACCATCAGGATGTCTATAAAAAATACCATACAAAAGGTAAAAAATCAAACTTCGACTATAGACTGGAAACTCCTGACCGAATTGGAACTGCAGGAATTCATAAGATGGGACTGGGTGTTTTGCTAGGCTTGGAAGATTGGCGAACGGATAGTTTTTTTAATGCATTGCATCTGGATTATCTGCAAAAGAAATACTGGCAGACCAAGTATTCGGTTTCTTTTCCAAGACTTCGACCGGCAGAAGGCATTATCGAACCAAATTTTATTATGGATGATAAAGATCTGACACAGTTGATTTGCGCCTATCGTTTGTGGAATGAAGATCTGGAAATTTCGATTTCTACACGTGAAAATGAGAAGTTCAGAAATAATATTATACCAATTGGCGTTACAAGTATGAGTGCAGGATCGAAAACCAATCCCGGTGGTTATGTTGTTGATCCACAATCACTGGAACAATTTGAGATTAGCGATGAACGTTCTGCAAAAGAAATTGCACAAATTATAACCAATTCAGGTTATGAACCTGTCTGGAAAGACTGGGACAAAAGTTACTGTTAAAGAAATTTCAATATTCAAATTCCAAATTCCAACAATCTAAAATCTAAAATTCCAAAATGAGCATTATACAAGAATTTCTCCGCTACAACAGACAAACTATTCTTCCCGAAATCGGCGATGAAGGTCAGGAAAAACTCAAAAAAGCCAGAGTTTTAGTGATTGGCGCTGGTGGTTTAGGCTGCCCAATTCTACAATATATTGCCACAGCCGGAGTTGGTTGCATTGGCATTATGGATTTTGACACTATCGAAATTCATAATCTTCACCGACAAATTTTATATACCGAAAATGAAATTGGTAAACTCAAAGCTCTTGTTGCAAAAGAAGTGGTCTCAGAACTAAATCCATTAATAAAAGCGAAAGCTATTGTTGAAAAATTAACTCCGGAAAATGCTATCCAAATTATTGAGCAATATGACATTATAGTAGATGGTTCAGACAATTTTACAACCCGCTATCTGGTTAACGATACTTGTGTGGCTTTGCAAAAAACTTTAGTTTATGGCAGTATTTTAAAGTTTGAAGGACAAGTTGCTGTTTTCAATCATAAGGGCAGTAAAAATTTACGCGATTTATTCCCCGAAATGCCGAATCCAAAAGACGTTCCGAATTGTAATCTAAATGGTGTTTTAGGTACTCTACCCGGAATTATTGGCACAATGATGGCGCATGAAACTCTTAAATTGATTTTGGATTTGCCAACCCTAAACAATGAGTTAGTACTTTTTAATACGATAAACTGGAACTTAATGAAACTTAACTTTTAAAAAACAATCTCATCTCCGACATTGATAAGCCCTGAGTTCAGGCTTACAATATTGGTTCCGAATAAGACAGAATTATTTACATTTCGATATTTACTTAAAGTCTTTAATGGTTCTTTTTTTACAACGCCTTTTTGCGGATCATTATTCACCATAATGCATCTTCCGCAGGGTTTAATATTTCTAAATTGTACTTCGCCGATTTTAAAAGCAACAAAATCATCTTCCTCATGAGCCTTTTGGCTGCTGATTACAATGTTAGGACGGAATCGCAAAATGGTAATTTTGTCTTCCAGTTTTTCATTTAGAAAATCCAAACTTTCGGTTCCGATCATTAAATATGGATAACCATCGGCTAAACTAACATTAAAGGTTTCTTTTAGCTTTGAACTTTCGTGTTTACGATCTCCGTTTCTAATAATTTTAACCAGTTTACATTCGAAACCCAAATGTTCGCTAAACCAGGTAGAAGTGTTTTTATTTACCTCAACAACATAACTGTCATCCTCCCACACTTTAACGGCAATGGGCTGATTTAAATGTTCTCCGATTAAAAAATCATGATTCTGATCTTTAAATGTAATACTGATTTTACCTTCTGAAATCTGAGGATAAAACTGACTCATGATGGGATATTCTCTTTGTGTCAGCATCTTGTTTTCAGCATCAACAAGCATCCATCTGCGGTCGTTTTCAAAACCCATTTCTTCGGCATAAGCGCTTTGACAATTTATTCCTGCCAGACTTTTTACAGGATAGATATAAAGCTCTTTTACGATATGAACTGCACTCATTTTATTCCTTTTTTAAAATGGATATAAACTCTTCACGATCAATCTCACGACAACCTAAACTTTCCAAATGCGGATTATGAACCTGACAATCCAGAAGTTTGTAGTTTCCTTCTTTTAAATAATTCACCAAAGCTATGAAAGCTACTTTTGAAGCATTTGATACTTTTGAAAACATGCTTTCTCCACAAAAAACATGACCCAAATCGATACCGTACAAACCTCCTACCAAAACCTCATCCTGCCAAACCTCAACAGATTTTGCAATACCCTGTTCGTTTAATTTACAATAGGCATTGATCATTTCGTTTGAAATCCAGGTTCCGTCCTGCCCCTCACGTTTTATGTTTTGGCAATTCGAAATCACATCCACAAAATTTTGATTAAAAGTAACTTTAAACTGCTTTCTATTCAAAATATTACGCATACTTTTTGATACGATCAATTCATCCAGAAACAAAACCATTCTGGGATCCGGTGACCACCATAAAATTGGCTCTCCTTCATTGAACCAAGGGAAAATTCCGCTTTTATAGGCCAGTTTCAGTCTTTCCGGGTGTAAGTCTCCTCCAATAGCCAAAATTCCTTCTTCATCGGCTTCTGAAACGGGTGGGAAAAATAAATCGTTAAATACGTAATACATTTTTTAAATTCCAAAATTTTTAAATTCCAAATTCCCATTAGGAAATTTCAATACTAAAATGGCTTTGCCTCTTCGCTATCGCTAAGACTTAAATTCCAGATTCCGCAATGTTGTCATTTCGACGAAGGAGAAACTCCGCAACAAAAACCCAATCTTTGTCGAGCTTCTCGCGAGGATTTCTCCTTCGTCGAAATGACAATTATTGGGGTTGTTTTGTGTAATATTAAAGTTCATTACAGCCTTGAACTTTGGCAAAAACCGAGGCTAAAAACAAAATTCCAAACCCCAATTACATCTTTCATGAATTGGAATTTGGAATTTACTTTATTGAAATGTTAACTCTCTTAGAACGGTAAATCGTCCGGTTCGTCTTCGTTCAAATTAGTTGCCGGTGCAAAAGCTTCTGCAGCTGGCATTGGAGCCGTTTGTCCAGGACCTTCCGGTGCAAGTCTCTCGATTCTCCAACCTTGAATACTATTGAAATATCTGGTTTCTCCTTGTGGATTAACCCATTCTCTTCCTCTTAAATTGATAGAAACTTTTACTGCCTCACCTTGTTTGTAGCTACTTAATAAATCGCATTTATCTTGTGTAAATTCGATCAAAATATGCTGTGGATACTGCTCATCTGTGGTAACAACCAACTCTCTTTTTTTGAATGCAGCACTAACTTGTTGCTCTGGGTTCACCACTTTTACTTTTCCTGTAACTTCCATCTTCTTTCTATATTAATTATTGTTTCTATTCTTATTGCTTTGCTAAAAGTACTTTCCAGGCCGATGAAATATCATCTTTATTAAGATATTTTTTGGCTTCCAAATGTACTTTTTCGAGATCGTCTGAGCTTAAAACTCCTTTTACCGAAAAATTTTCTTTCACAAATATACTAACTTCTTCTGTGGTAGGCAAGGCTTCAATGTTTCCTAATTTTCCAAGATCATTTCCGTCAAAAACGGGGCTTTCTTTGATAAAATCCGGAATCACATCTACTCCAACTCCTAAAGTTGTCAATGGTTTAGGCACTTCAAAAAGTCCCTGATTCGATCTGGAGTACCAATTACTTCCCAGTCTCGAAACCAAATCTATTTTATGCTGATCAATGGCTCCGTTTTCATCTAAAATTGCTTCGTGAATATGAATCTTAACCACTTCACAAAGAATTAAATTCCCCGCACCACCCTGATCTCCTAACGGAATAATCTGAGTCACTTTACATTCAAACTGTACCGGAGACTCCTTTACACGATAAGGTTTCACAAAATCAGACGGAATTTGCGTCAATCCGGCTTTTATAAATTCATTTACACCCTCGCCATATTCCGTACTTGCTAGTGATGTTTGCTGCACCAAATCGTAATTCACAACATTAATAACTACTTCACGAGTTTCCTCAGCATTTATCAAAGTGTGTTTAATGGTATTATCGCGTACACGTCGGGCCGGTGAAAAAACCAAAATTGGCGGATTGGCACTGAACACATTAAAGAAACTAAAAGGCGACAAATTTGGTATTCCCTTAGCACTGATTGTACTTGCAAATGCAATTGGCCTCGGCCCTACAGCACTTTGTAAATATCCTTGTAATTTTGCCGTTGGTATTTCTTTTGGGTCAATACTAATCATATTTTTCTTTTTAATGGAATCTCATTTCCGTAGCTACAAAAATAGAAAAATCGTTTAATCAAAAGAAATAGTTTAAGACTTAAAAACAAAAAATCTTTAACGCTCCACAAAATATTAAATGTTTATATTTCGTTATATTTATACCACAAAAAAATATTTATGTCTTTTTCTGAGAGAAGAAATACAACCCGTTGGATCATTATTTTTATTTCCTTTTTAATCATTTCTTTGATTCTCTGGAACACTTATACTTTTTTCCAAATCTTTAAAAACGAAGAACGCCTGAAAATGAATCTTTGGGCCAATGCACAAAAGACACTAGTCAATGCAGATGAAAATACGGATCTAGATTTACCACTGGAAATCATCAACAACAACACCTCGGTTCCTGTTATGCTTACGATGTATGATAAGGTAATTAGCTCCGTAAATGTCCCGGAAGAAGTTCTTCAAAATGACAAAAGCACATTATCCTATCTCAATAATTTAAAAAATGAAAATGAGCCGATCGTTATTGAATATGCTCCCGGAAAACATCAGGAATTGTATTATGGAAATTCGGCATTGATCAACAAGTTAAAGTATTACCCCATTGCCTTATTATTGATTATCTTTTTGTTTGGTGCTTTGATTTATAACTTTTACAGGAGTACCAAAATGGCTACTCAAAACAAGCTCTGGGCTGGAATGGCAAAAGAAACAGCACATCAGATCGGAACACCTCTATCATCCTTAATTGGCTGGGTTGAGATCTTGAAAACAGAAGAGATCGATCCGTCTATAACCTTTGAGATCGAAAAAGACATTGAACGTTTGCAAACCATTACAGATCGTTTTTCTAAAATTGGATCAGTTCCTGTTTTGGAAGAGAAGGATATTGTTGCCGAAACGCTGAATACCTATAAATATCTGCAATCCCGTTTTTCAAAACAAGTTACCTTCTCTTATCATGTGCCCCAACAAAGTATTTTGGCCATGATAAATCCAACGCTGCACAGCTGGACGATCGAGAATTTAATTAAAAACGCGATCGACGCCATGAAAGGAAAAGGAACTTTGGACCTTCAGATTGAAGAAGATTCACAGCATGTAAAAATTAATGTAAAAGACTCCGGAACGGGAATTTCCAAAAAGCAGTTCAAAACTATTTTCGAACCCGGTTTTACGACCAAAAAACGTGGCTGGGGCCTGGGACTTTCTTTGACCAAGAGAATCGTTGAGGAATATCATGGCGGAAAAATAAAGGTTTTACATTCTGAAATTGGAAAAGGAACTACATTCCAGATTTCTCTAAATAAAAAAGTGCAGTAAGGAAATCTTACTGCACTTTATTTGATTTGAATGTAAAATCGAACGGAGTCGATATTTTATAATGGCTCTTTAAATTTAAAGATTTGCCTGAATACTTTTAGCCAGAGCTTCAAATTCTTCTTTAGAAAGTGAAACCTTATTCTGGAATCGCATTTCATCCATTTCATTTAACGGAATCAAATGTACATGCGCATGAGGTACTTCTAAACCAACAACCGCCATTCCGACTCTTTTACAGGGAACGGTTTTTTCTAAAGCAATTGCAATTTTTTTAGAAAACTTCATTAGCCCTAAATACAACTCATCTTCGATCTCAAAAATCTTGTCGATTTCTTTTTTTGGAATACAAAGCGTATGTCCTTTCGCATTTGGGTTCACATCTAAAAAAGCCAAATAATTATCGTCTTCAGCAATTTTATAAGCAGGAATTTCTCCGTTTACTATTTTGGTAAATATTGACATTGTTTGTTCGTTTATTGGGTTCATCGTTCAACCGTTTTAACGATCAAACAGTTAAACTTAAAAAATTAGTCTCTGGTAATTTCAAGAATTTCGAATTTCAAAACTCCATTTGGAACTGTGATTTCAGCTACTTCTCCAACAGATTTTCCTAGTAAACCTTTTCCAATAGGAGAGGTTACAGAAATTTTTCCCGTCTTTAAATCTGCTTCACTTTCGGCAACAAGCGTATATTTCATTTCCATTCCGTTGCTTTGATTCTTAATTTTCACATTAGAAAGAACCAGTGCTTTAGAAACATCCAGTTGTGATTCGTCAATTAATCTCGCATTAGAATACACTTCTTCCAATTTAGCAATTCTCATTTCTAATAGACCTTGTGCTTCTTTTGCGGCATCATACTCGGCGTTTTCAGATAAATCACCTTTGTCTCTTGCTTCCGCTATATCTTGAGATGCCTTTGGACGCATTACACTTTTTAAATGCTCCAACTCATCTTTTAATTTTTTTAATCCTTCTGCTGTATAATAAGATACTTTACTCATAACTTCGTCGTTTATATAAATACAAAAAATCCCATCGGGACGGGATTTCTTATTACAAATATACTATTATTTTTAATAGTACATAATTATATGTTAATCATATAGAATTCAAATCTAAATAAATTATTTTTGTTTCACTAATTCTTATTAAAATAATGAAAAAATTCTGGTACTTAATTGTCTTTGTTTCTGTGCTTTTCTCTTGTAGTGATAATAACCGCAGCAATAAAAACCCTTACATTCCAAGTTATGCTGTTAACCTGTCTGTCGATATGAATTTGCCTGCCTATTCCAATCTTAAATTTGTAAGTAATGGTGTAATTGTTCCAAATTATGGTGCAAAAGGAATTATTATTTTTAATACCGGAAGCGGCTACAATGCATTTGACGCTGCCTGTCCTAATCAAGCTGTAACCTCATGCGCCGCCATGACATTAAACGGAATAAATGCCGTTTGCTCTTGCGATAAAACGGAGTATAGTTTATTCACCGGATTGGGAGGCAAAGAATATCCCTTAAAGCAATATCGTGTAGAAGTAAGCGGAACTGTGATTCACGTTTACAATTAAAATAAAAAAGCCTGAAAAATTAATTTTTCAGGCTTTTTATTTTCTTAGAATTTCAATGTTAATCCCGCTAAGAAATTAATCCCTGCCTGAGGATAGTAATAAGGATAAACATCCCACATTGCTCCATTTGAAACATATTTTTTATCCAGAATATTGTTGACCAAACCTGTAATCAAAATCGATTTGAAGACCGATTTCGGCTTGATTTCATAGGAAACATTCAAATCGTTCACAAAGTAATCCGCCAGTTTAGCAGCGCGTAATTCAATATTATTCATATATTGCTCACCTACATATTTCTGTAATAACGAAATGTGTAAACTTTGAATCGGACTATATACAATAATATTTCCCGCAATAACCGATGGTGAATAAGCGATATCAGTTGTTCCGTAATGTGTACCTTCAACAGCTAAATCAATATTTTTATTACTGCTTAAAGTAAAATTCGGTCTAAGGATAAACTTTTCAGAAAGTTGTATTGTAGCATCAACTTCTAAACCTAAACGGTAGCTTTTATCTGTGTTAGCACGAATTGGAGCCCCAACATCGTCCAATCTTCCGGTTAAGATTAACTGATCTTTATAGGCCATGTAATAAACATTTGAATTCAATTGAAATTTATCCGAATTGAATCTCCATCCTAATTCAAAATCATTTAGTTTCTCAGGCTTTACATTCCCGCCTTCATAATCGGTTCTGTTAGGCTCACGATTAGCTCTGGCGTATGAAAAGTAAAGGGTATTTTTTGAGTTGATTTCATAATTCAAACCTGCTTTCGGATTAAAGAAATTAAAGCTGTCATCCACTAATCCTGTATCTTTACCATTGGCCTTATACTTTACATTTCTATATTGTAAATCGCCATAAAAACTAAGCTTTTCTGTGAACTGATAATTTGCTTTTGCAAAAATATTCCCATCTGTTTTAGTTGAAAAATCATCATAGTAATGATCTCCTGGCAGGGCTACAGAAGAATTCCTTGCCCAAATTACTTTACCAAAATGAGAACCTTCATATTTGTTCCAACCACCACCTACGATTACATCCAGTTTTTCTTGTTTATATTTTACTGAAAAAGTTGTCCCGTAAAAATCATTGTCCAACCATTTCTGACGAATTAAATCGGTTCCGGGAACTAATTCACCAAGGTCATTTTCCACCATTTTAGTAGGCTGAATTGGTCCATAACCCGCCACTGGTTCATTGTATTTAAAGTTTTCATAAAATCCCTGTCCTTTAGTATAATGAACGGCTAGATTGCTGCTCCATTGATCCGAAATTGATTCACTCCAATGCAATTGATAATGGTTTTGTTTGTAATTATCGGTTTCATTATCATAAAAATGAACGTTTCCTGCTTCATCTTTATATTTTCCTGCTGAATTATAAGTACGGTCTGAATTTAGTTTTTCAGCATCAATACCATTCCAGGATTGGTATGTTTTTTCGGTTCCTCCAAAAACCAGAGCCTTAATTAAAGTCGTTTTACCAACATAAGTCCCCTGAAGAAAATACGATTTTAAATCCGAACTTGCACGATCCACATAACCATCCGATTTAATGGTAGACAAACGTCCGGCCAACTCAAAATGATCGTTTAACAAACCCGTACTGAATTTTACTGTATTTTTATTTGAATTGAAACTTCCGTAAGAACTTGAAATTTCCCCGCTTGCTTTTGCAGCATAATTATCGGTCAGCATGTTCAAACTGGCTCCAAAAGCAGAAGAACCATTGGTAGAAGTTCCAACACCTCGCTGCAACTGTAAACTTTCGACAGAAGAAGCAAAATCGGGCATATTTACCCAAAAAGTTCCCTGACTTTCGGCATCATTGTAGGGAATTCCGTTAATGGTTACGTTTACTCTGGTAGCATCGCTACCACGCACCCTGATTCCGGTATACCCTATTCCGCCTCCCGCATCAGAAGTAGTAACCACCGACGGCAGATAATTCATCAGGATTGGAATATCCTGACCCAGATTTCTAAATTTAATGTCTTTTTTATCGAGATTACTAAAACTTACCGGAGTCTTGGTCGTAACACGAACTGCCGAAACTAAAACATCATCCAGTTTATTGACTTTTGTAGAATCCTGTTCTTGCGCGAAAGAAAATTGAGAAAAGAAAATAGAAAAAAGAAGTAAGAAAATAGATTTGGTTCTGCTTGACTTTTGAATCTTAGAACCTTTGTAACTTAGCACCTCAGCACCTTTAAAAATAGTTTTCATCCGTAAATAATTACGAATAAAAGGGGGAATTATTCTTTTTGTTAAATTAATAAATGTTTCACGACAAAGTATAGTGTATACGCTAAAATTGTCGTCTTTCCCTTAGCGACATTACTCGCTCAGGTTCTTTGGGTATGATCTCAGCTCGTTATTTAGAGCACCCCTTTGAGACAGTGCAAATGTAATGTTAAAAAATCCAATATTCAAATTCCAAATTCCAATTTTTGACAACGAAATCTAAACGCTATAATTGGAATTTGCTATTTAAAGAGTTGCTATTTAATCTAAATTT
The DNA here is from genome assembly GCF_946903285.1 of Flavobacterium collinsii. GTDB lineage: Bacteria > Bacteroidota > Bacteroidia > Flavobacteriales > Flavobacteriaceae > Flavobacterium > Flavobacterium collinsii. The sequence goes on along the minus strand of NZ_OX336425.1, from coordinate 1,735,998 downwards.
GGCTTCTTTCTGGATTGTTTTATTTCTGAGACATTCTTTTTATCCTTGATCCGTTTTTTAATTACCGATTTCGGAATCTTAGTTGCTTTACGCACTTTAGGAACATGCAATCCTTTTTTAATTACTTCTAAGAATCGTTTTATGACAATATCTTTGTTTTTAAGCTGACTTCTGTCTTCATCACAATTTAAAATCAGAATCTTTTCCGTCGTTAAACGGACTCCGATATTCTTCTGCAAAAGCAGTTTTTCTTCTTCAGATAAAGCCTGAGACAAATTCATATCAAAAGTCAAAACAACTTTTGACGATACTTTGTTTACATTTTGCCCTCCAGCACCGCTGCTGCGTACTGCTTTGAAAGTTAACTCTGATATGATTTTTTCGACATCCATTATTGTGGCTGATGTGCTGCTTTTAATAAATCGTTTACTGTTTTCACGGGATTAAAAGTAATTAATGGTACTGCGACAAAAATAGTCAGCCAATTGGCCATTGCTCCGTTCCACAATCCTGGCAGTTCGTAACTTTTCACAACTCTTCCTTCAACACTTTTTTCTACAATAAAACCTGTTTTTTGATCTACAAATTGCAGTAAATCAAACTTTTCATTTTTGTAATTTTTAATTCCGCATACTAAATCAACAGGGTTAAAATGAGTTGCCGAAGTCAGAATTTCCTGTTGCTTTTTATTTACTAGATCTATTTGTGAAGCTTCTACAATCTGAAGTGAAACCGATCCTTTATCATTCATTACCCAAAATGGTCCACCGCCCGGTTCTCCTTCATTTTTCACCATCCCGCAAACACGAATTGGTCTGTCTAACAAATCTTTAATCTTACTGATTTTATTTTCAAAAGTAAATTTACTAAAATCACTATTCAATTCAACATTCAGCTTCTTCAATAAAAAAACAATGATCTCCTCAAGGCCTTCTTCTTTTATCTCCTGCTTTTCAATTGCGTTTAGATAACCAAAAACCTTTTGTTGAACTTCAAGTAAAACTCCTGCCAATGCTTTCTTATACAAAGCAATTTGATCAATATGATTCTGAATTACATTATCAATATTTTTCACAAAAATAATATCGGCATCAAGTTCATTTAGATTCTCAATTAAAGCTCCATGTCCTCCAGGTCTGAAAACTAGTCTATTATTCTTATCCCGGATCGGGCTATTTTTAGCATCTACACAAATCGAATCTGTGCTTTTATTTTGATAGGAATAAGAAATGTCTATTTTGATTCCTGAATCTGCTTCCACTTTTTCTTTAAGAACCTCAACTTCATTTTCAAACAGATTTTGATGTGCTTCCGAAACAGTAAAATGCAAATTAGAAACCTGATTTGACGTTGCATAATGCACACATTCATTCAAATGTTCTTCGATTGGATTTGCTATATGCGTTTTGTATTGATGAAAAGGCAAAACTGCCTTTGGCTTATTGGCAAAGTCATAATAAGCTGAAGATAATAATGTTTTTATAAAATAATAATTTTTATAATCTCTGTCTAAAACTTCAAAATCAGGATAAATCTCCCTAAGATCTATATCCAGAGCCTCAAAAAAAGGAAACTTATCCATCGCTACAATAAAAATAGATAAATCACTATCTTTTTTTCTATTGATATAAGCATTTATAGTTTCTTTTTGAATATCAAAATCATTCAAAAAAGCACTTAAAAATTTAAACATTCTACTGGCTGCACCCGAGGCCGGAACAAATTTTTTAAGTTTGATTTTCGATTTTTGGACATCAAAAAAAACAGCTTTTTCTTCAAACTCAGCTTCTGACAAACTTAGAATACCATTTGCAGTTGTAGCTGGGCTAATTAAATTAGACTTTGTTATTCCGTTTTTAAAAATTTGCAATTGCTGCAAAATCTTCTCAAAAGGAATTCCATGCTCGTACATCTGAACGAAATCTTCTGATGAGAAACCATGTTGTTTTGCAACAGACAATTGCTCGACAATTACTACCGCTTTGGCCAAACGGCTTTCTTTATCTCCAGAAAGGGTTATGTAAGGTTTTTTAGTATCAATAAGCGTCTGTTTGAAGACAGAAAACACTGTCTCCCTACCTTCTGCAGTATCCCGGAGATCGTCCTTTTCCCATGGAACATCAATGTCTGTTAGGAAAAATAAATCGTATTCATGCTCTAATGCCGCCTCATTTAAAAGCGGATCACAAAAACCATAGTACATTTCAGAAAAAACCTTTGTTACCATTAAGTTGGTATCGCAAAAAAGATATTTTTGGGACAAAGCGAGCTTTTGATTTTCTAAAGCTACTTGTCCGTATGCAATAGGCAGCATATCATCGGCTACACAAATGTGCTGGTTCTCTTCCCATTTTTCCTGCAAATAATCACGTGCAAATTCAGGAACCCATTCGGTATCATAATATTCTGCAAGTTGTTTTGCTAAGGTAGTTTTCCCTGTACTTTCAGGACCAAATAAAGCAATTTTTATGATAGCTGTTTTTTGCTGTCTAAGATTTTTCTCCATTCTAAATAAGCTGAAATAGCCAAAATTGTAAAAATTAAATATTGAAGTGATAACATCCCTAAACCGCGATAAGCGTAGAGAGGTACTACAATAATATCACCAATGATCCAAAGCGTCCAGTTCTCGATCTTTTTCTTCGCCATATACCACATTCCAGCAAAAAATATTCCTGATGAAATCATATCGACATAGTTGTCATTTCTAATTTCATAATCAAAATATTTATAAATGCCGAAAACTACAAAAACAGTTATAAAAAACAATATTATTCCAATTATTTTTTCGTTTGTATTTGTACGTGTTATAGGCAAATTATCTTCTACCGTTCCTCCTTTGGCCCATACATACCAACCATAAATACTCATTATAGAAAAATATCCATTGATGATCATATCACCGATATAACCTGCAACATACAAGAGATAAACCGAAATAACGGTGGCGATCAAACCTGTCGGATATACCCATATATTTTCTTTTTTTGCAAACCACACACTCAAAATACCGCAGATAAAAACTAAAAACTCCAGCGCAATATGCCATAATGGGGCGTTTTTATAACTGTCCAGAAAAAAATCAATCATAATCGAATTGGTTATTTTGGGTTGATTTTATTTTATAATTCAAAAAAATGACTGTCGTTTTCAAAAGCGGTTCCAATAACCACTAAATCTGCTCCCGCGTTATAAGCATTTTGAATTCCGTGCAAATCTACAATTCCTCCTCCAACAATTATAGGTATCTCGACATTTTGGGCAATTAACCGCACCATTTCTAACGGAACTGCTTTTTTTGCACCGCTTCCTGCTTCTAAATAAATCAATTGATTTCCTAACATCTCTCCGGCCTGTGCTGTGGCCAAAACCAGATCAAAATTATCCCGATCCAGTGGTTTTGTTTTACTTACGCGTGCTACAGCCGTTTCGTTCCCGCTTTCAATCAAAATATAACCTGTCGAAATGACTTCCAGATTTGTTTTTTTTAGAATTGGAGCGGCCTGAACCTGATACTCTATTAAATAATCCGGATTCCGGCCTGATAACAAAGATAAGAACAAAATAGCATCTGCCTGAGGTGAAATCTGTGAGGGATCACCCGGAAATATAACAACGGGTAAATTGGTTTCTTGTTTTAATTTTGAAATTAAATCTTCTAAAATTCTTGCCTTTACAATACTTCCTCCCACAAATATATGTGTTGCAGGAGATTGATTTATTTTAAGCAATAAATGATCTAAATTTTCCCAAACAATCTTATCCGGATCTAACAAGATGGCCAGTAATTTTTGTCCCTTACTTTTAGCTTCCAGAATTTCTTGTCGTATAGTGAGTAATTTTTGTCTCATAATGGGCGTAAAAGTAAAAGTTTTTTGATGCAGAAGAACTATTTTGAATGAATTATATTTGTGTTATAGCTAAAACAAAATTATGATCGCAACTGATCTGTTGAAAAAATACGGTGCTCTAAAAAAGTCTTTCGACAAAAATGAAATTATTTTTGAAGAAAACAACCTACCCACACATTATTACCAGATTGTTTCAGGCGAAGTAAAAATGAGCAATTATAACGACGACGGACGTGAGTTTATTCAGGGCATTTTTTACAAAGAGCAATCTTTCGGGGAACCTCCTTTGTTTCTAAACCAAAGTTATCCCGCAAATGCCATCACGGTTGAAGCCTCAGAAGTGCTAGTTCTTACCAAAAGCAACTTTATGAAACTGCTGGAAGAAAACCCTGATGTCAGTATCAAAATAATCGAAAACCTGGCTCAGCGTCTGTATTATAAATCGGTTATGGCAGCTGAAATGTCAACGCAGGAACCGGAACATCGTATTTTAAAATTAATCGATTATGGAATTGTTTATTTCAATTTTGAAAAAAACGAGAATGGCCACCTCATCAACTTTACGAGACAACAAATTGGAGACCTAACCGGTTTACGCGTTGAAACAGTCATCAGAACCATAAAAACTCTGGAGAAAAAGGGCCTCTTAAAAATCATAAACAGGAAAGTATACCGATAAAATAATTCAGTTTTTATGATTTAAGTCATAAAATGCATCTCTATAGTGCCTGTACCTTTGTAGTATAAAACTTCAATATCATGACACTATATCAAACAACATTCGAAAATTTCAATAAAAACTATATGGGTTCTGCTGCAATGGCTGTAATTGGTCAAAGCTGCTTAGGTGGTGCTGCGGCAATGTACGTTCTGGCTAACGGAACCTCAATACCTCAAATGATACAACTTGCCATTATTGTTTTAGCTTGTGTTTTTGCAAATACTTCTATATTGGCACAAATGAAGCACAAAACGGTTTTTAACCTTATTATTGCAAGTGCACTTTTAAGTGTCTTTTTTATTCTATTAAATAGTTTTATTCTATGAAAAAACAAATAGAGAACCGGGCAGATGTAAATTTTTTGGTACATCAGTTTTACGCTAAAATAAGAGCCGATGAAGAAATCGGCTCTTATTTTAATACCATGATCAAAGATTGGGATGCGCATTTAGAAAAGCTAACCGATTTTTGGGAAACCAATTTATTCGGAGTAAAAAAATACAAAGGCAATCCACTTGAAGTACACAATGAAGTTGACTCGCATTTTGAAGGAAAAATTACTTCAAATGAGTTTGGAATCTGGTTGAATCATTGGTTTCAGACTTTAGAAGAACATTTTGAAGGCGAAAATGCAGAAACGCTAAAACGACGCGCCAGAAAAATGGGTACGTTTTTGTTTATGAGTATGTTTGAGCACCGAAAAAAAATGAATGAGGTTTATTTAGAAAACTTAAATTAAGTCTATTTTTTGTCATTTCGACGCGAGGAGAAATAACACTAGAAACTCGACAAAGATTAGCGACAATATAGAACGCGGATGACGCGGATTCGCTTTGCGAAAACACAGATTAAAACGGATTTCATCAACTCTATCTTGTCATTTCTGTAATTTTGTTTATGAGTATGTTTGAGCACCGAAAAAAAATGAATGAGGTTTATTTGGAAAACTTAAATTAAGTCTATTTTTTGTCATTTCGACGCGAGGAGAAATAACACTAGAAACTCGACAAAGATTAGTGACAATATAGAACGCGGATGACGCGGATTCGCTTTGCGAAAACACAGATTAAAACGGATTTCATCAACTCTATCTTGTCATTTCTGTAATTTTGTTTATGAGTATGTTTGAGCACCGAAAAAAAATGAATGAGGTTTATTTGGAAAACTTAAATTAAGTCTGTTTTTTGTCATTTCGACGCGAGGAGAAATAACACTAGAAACTCGACAAAGATTAGCGACAATATAGAACGCGGACGACGCGGATTCGCTTTGCGAAAACACAGATTAAAACGGATTTCATCAACTCTATCTTGTCATTTCTGTAAATAACAAGATAGAGATTAAACCCTGGAATTTGGGTTTTATTCATTAAAACTTCACTCAAAAACTATTTCTCAAAAGCATATACCAAAGTAAAATCCTGCCCTGAAGTATCTGATTTAATTTCTTTATAGTATACGTCAAAATCTACTACCAAATCATTAAAATGAAGACTGGCTTCGGTCTGATTTTTATCTACCGAAAAGGCATTTACGCTGATATGATCTTTAAAACTGATTCCTTTTTCGTTTCTTATTTTAAAAATTGCTTCTTTAGCTCCCCAGATTACTGTCAGTTCCCTGATATAATCTGGAGTATTTTGGGTGTTTAAATAGCTGTTTTCGGTCTCTACAAATTTGTCGGCGATTCGAAGAATTTTTTCGCGTTGCAATTCCATGTCGATTCCGACTGTTACATCGCTGATGATAATGGCCGCAAAATCGTGAGAATGTGTGATTGAAATATGATTGTGACAATTAAAGTATGGTTTTCCAAATTCGTCGTAATGCAAATCATGATCCGTAAAACCCATTTCCTGAATCAACATGCGAACACTCAAAAAGGCACGTTGGTGCATTTGAGATTTCATTCCATTCAACCTTAACTGTGTTTTTTCTTTTAAAACTACTTTGCTCACTAACTCCTCAAATGATTCGGTTATGTGCCAAACTAAGATTTTGGTCGTTTCGTTGAATTGTATGGTTTGAAATAAAGGCATTCTTTTTTAATTATGAGTTATGAGTTGTTAGTTATGAGTTTTTAGTTATGAGTTGTTTTCGACTTGAAAACGAAATTTCTTATTTAACGTCTCGTCTTTTAGCCCTGATGGAAACGGCATCCTTTTGTGGCGGGGTTCGCCACAAAAGATATAGTGGACAGCAGGATTAGCTTCTTATTTTGACTATGCTCAATTAGGACAGCAACAGTAATACACTAATATTCTAAAGATTAAGAAATTAAACATTTCACAAATCTGACAGAAAGTAGTCAAAATTAAAAAGCTATTCCGTAAATTTGCAAAAATTTTACAATTACAAATATACTATAAATGAGTACTACAACTACGCCTTTTGTGGCTTTCAAAGTAAAAGACATCTCTCTAGCGGCTTGGGGAAGAAAAGAAATTGAATTAGCTGAAGCTGAAATGCCAGGTTTAATGGCACTTCGTGCTGAATATAAAGACGAACAACCTCTTAAAGGTGCTCGTATCGCTGGATGTTTGCACATGACGATTCAAACTGCTGTTTTGATCGAAACTTTAATCGCTCTTGGTGCAGAGGTTACTTGGTCTTCTTGTAACATTTTCTCTACTCAGGATCAGGCTGCTGCCGCTATTGCTGCTGCTGGAATTCAGGTTTATGCCTGGAAAGGTCTTGATGAGCAATCATTTGACTGGTGTATTGAGCAAACTTTATTCTTTGGTGAAGACAGAAAACCATTGAACATGATTCTTGATGATGGTGGAGATTTAACTAATATGGTTATTGACCGTTTCCCTGAATTGGTTCCTGGAATTAAAGGATTATCTGAAGAAACTACAACGGGTGTTCACAGACTTTACGAAAGAGTAAAAGCCGGAACTTTACCAATGCCTGCAATCAACATTAACGACTCTGTTACTAAATCTAAATTTGACAATAAATATGGTTGTAAAGAATCTGCAGTTGATGCTGTTCGTCGCGCAACTGACTTAATGTTAGCTGGAAAAAGAGTTATCGTTTGTGGATACGGTGATGTTGGAAAAGGAACTGCTGCTTCTTTTAGAGGTGCAGGATCTATCGTAACGGTTACTGAAATTGACCCAATTTGTGCTTTACAAGCTGCAATGGACGGTTATGAAGTTAAAAAATTAAACACTGTAATTGCTAATGCTGATATCATCATTACTACTACAGGAAATAAAGATATCGTTCTTGGAGAGCACTTCGAGCAAATGAAAGATAAAACTGTTGTTTGTAACATCGGACACTTTGATAACGAAATTGACATGGCTTGGTTGAACAAAAACCACGGTGCTTCTAAAATCGAAATCAAACCACAAGTTGACAAATATACTATCGCCGGAAAAGATATTATCATTCTTGCTGAAGGTCGTTTAGTAAACCTAGGTTGTGCTACAGGTCACCCAAGTTTTGTAATGAGTAATTCATTCACCAACCAAACTTTGGCTCAAATCGAATTATGGAACAATAGTGCTGCTTACAACAATGACGTTTACATGTTACCAAAACATTTAGATGAAAAAGTTGCTGCTTTACACTTAGCTAAATTAGGAGTTGAACTGGAAGTTCTTCGCGAAGATCAGGCTGCTTATATTGGTGTTGAAGTTCAAGGTCCATTCAAACCAGAATACTACAGATACTAAATAATATTAGATTGAAGATCTCTGATTTTAGATTTCTTCAATTATATCTTTCAAATCCGACCGGTTTTTAAAAACGGGTCGGATTTTGTTTTTAATGGCTTTTCAGACATAAATGATGCTACTATTTCTAAAGAAAAAAGTTTTCTATCAAAAAAAAGCTTTTTTCAGAATAACTTTTTAATTTTAAGAATTCAAATAGACTTTAAATAAGTCACTACTTCTCAACTACATAAACGCCGTGCTCTTGAAAAAAAAATCTCATTTATTGGTCTTCTTGTTTTTATTATGTCTTCCGGGCATTCTTTTTTCGCAGGAAAAAAAACCTAAAGTCGTTTTAGTACTAAGCGGTGGTGGTGCAAAAGGAATTGCACATATTCCGCTTTTGCAAAAACTGGATTCCCTGCATATCGTTCCGGATCTTATTGTTGGAAACAGTATGGGCAGTATCATTGGCGGTTTATACGCCATGGGATATTCCGGCGATAGTATCGAAAAAATCACCAAGAATATTTATTGGGATAAACTCCTTGGCGGAGGCCAATCGTTACGATCTGTAAGTGCCGAAGAAAAAAGAGAATTTCAAAGATATTTAGTCGGAATAGGGGTTAAAGATGGAAAGCTCAATAGCGTTGGTTCTCTTTTAAATGATCAAAATCTTAGAGAATCTCTTTCTGAATTAACCTTTCCTGTCTATAATGTTAAAGATTTTGACAGTCTCCCGATACCTTTTAGAGCTATGGCTACTGACTTAGTTGAAGGCAAAGAAGTTATTTTAAGCAAAGGCAGTTTAGCTTATGCCATGCGAGCCAGCATGTCTTTACCCGCTATTTTCAAACCAGTGCCTTACGAAAAAACCATATTAGTAGATGGAGGAGTATTAAATAATTTCCCAACTGATGTGGCCAAACAAATGGGTGCCGAAATTATTATTGGCAGTGATGTAGGTGGAGGAATGCAGCCAATGGGGAAACTGAACAATATTATGATGATATTAATGCAAACCAGTATGTTTCCGAGTAATGTTAAAAACCCGGCAAACCGTGATCTGTGTACCATATTAGTCGATCACATGCCCAACCTGCGTTTCTCGACAGCTGACTTTGCAGCTAGTAATGAAATCTACAAAGACGGTAAAATAGCGGCAAATAAAAATCTTCCGGCTTTAATTGCTTTATCGGAAAAGTTAAAGGGATTTCCGCAACGAACGCACAAATTGCCCTATATGCCCAAAGAATTTATTCTTGACACCATAATTTATAAAAAAATAAGTCCTGAAAATCTCCCTCTGGTAGTTGGAAGAGCAAATCTTAAACCCCATGTAAAATATACCTCCAAAGATTTAATTTCAGGCATAAACCGAGCTATGGGTACCAATCTTTTTGATGAGATTGCATATAGCCACTTCATCAAAAACGGTGATAAATCAGGAATTACATTATTTGGATTTGAGCGTGCTAAAAATCAACTAAATACCTCTGTACACTATGATACTTATAGAGGTGTTGGTGTTATTTTTAACTACACCGCCAGAAACGTTCTTGCAGATGCCTCCCGTCTTTTGGTAACTGTCGATATTGCAGAACAGCCAAAAGCCAGAATCAATTTTCAGAAAAATTTTGGAGGACGCAGGGAATGGTGGTGGGGAACGGAACTTTACGGAGCTTTCCTAAAACAGGAAATTTACCTCAATGGCAAAGCCTCAGATAATATCCTTTATAATACATTTGAATTTAACAATGAGGTAAACAGAAATTTAAATTCGTTGAAAAGCTATTTTGGTTTTGGTTTAAACTATCACTACACCTACTTCAAACCAAAATATGATCGGGAATACAATCCGAACGCAGTTTCACTAAACAACTACAGCTCTAATAATATCGAATTCAACATGCATTATTCCTATAATGATATGGATAAAGTTTTCTTTGCTACAAACGGAACCATTATAAAATCAAATATATCGCGATCACTCCTTAGCGATATCAACGCCTCAATTTCCGCCCCAGATGTCCTGCGTCTTTCCGGCTCAACAAATAATTACACGAAATTTGGTTTAAGCTTTGAAAAGAGGTTGCCTCTAAAAAAGAAAATTACAGGAATCGTAGGATTTGATGCTTGTTTTATTTTTCAAGATCAGCTCAAAAACAATCAAATTTCGTTTTTCGATTTTGGTTATGCAACGAGATATTTTCTTGGTGGTATTATCCCAAGTTCCGGCAGTAATCGCTTTTCATTCCCGGGTTTGCATGAAGACGAACTCAATGTTACACAATATATGGGGCTTAAACTCGCCTCGCAAATAAATATTACCGGAAAAATCTATCTGACCCCTCATGTTAATATTGCCTCTGTAGGTTTTGACAGTTTTGGCGATTTCATCGACCATGCATTTAAACCAAAAGGAAATTGGGATCATAATTTTGAAACCAGTCTTGTACTATCCGGAGGAGCTGCTATTTCTTATCAATCCATTTTAGGTCCAATTCATTTTGACACTTCATGGATCAATAATATCGACAAAGTCAGATTATTTTTTAGCGTCGGATTATCGCTTAATCCATAAGGTACTAATAATCTCAAATAGCTTTCAAATCCGACATTTTTTTAGAAACCTGCCGGATTTTGTTTTTAGTACTAGTTCTTATTCATAGACAAAAATTCGATCAACAAAATTCGCGTCTTGTTTCTCTGAACTCAAACCTCCTTCGAAAAACATTTCTGTCCAGTTTTTTTGATTATCAATTTTAAGATACTGCCATCTTGTATCCAGCTCAATTTTACCATTCCTGCCCAATTGCGAATCTTTACTTGATTGTTCAATTTTTCTGTTATTAACATCATACTTACTAAAAATTACCAATTCATCTAAATAGCCTGAATCTTCTTTGTTCAATTTCGAATGTTCTTCTATAAGATTTCCTCTTTCATCATATACAAACACATCCTCAGACTCTGTAATTTGCGTTTCTCCTCCCTGATAGTCATAAGAAAAGTTCGTTTTTATAACTTGATTTTTATTATACTGATACTTCACCAAACTTCTTAAAGTATCATTATCCGAAAAATAATTTTTCTCTTCTGCTATTTTTTTATCTGGTCCGTAACTATAAATCGTTCTTCCAGTCACCTTTTCATCATCGTCATAACTTATAGATTCTGTCTTTTGCTTCAAACTATTATACTTGTTCTCCGGATAATCGGATTTTTCAGGAAACATATCATCTTTCACAAATTCTCCGTTTGCATTCTTTTTATAAGTGGTATAATTTTGCATTTTACCTTTTATATACTTGCCGTTCTTTTTTGTTGCATAGTAAAAGTTCTCTGTATATTCTTTAATATTTCCAAACAATTTCTCGTCCCAATTTGCAGATAATTGTGGGGCATTGTAATCTTCTGTCCTCATTTTTTTAGGCTCTGGCTCTTTCAGATTCGGAATCATCTCAAAAGTCCTGTCTATACCATAAACAGGTTCATAAAGAACAAAATCATTTTTAATAGGAGCAATAGTCTGAATAAAGATGTACGTCTTTTTTTCATTTATTATATCCTCTATTGTAAATGTTTTTTTAAATTCTTCAAAACTCATCGTGGGATTAGCTTTAAAAGCATCAAAAACACGTTTGCTTATATTACCTCTTATATCACCAAAACCAGCCCTTTCATCATTGATTTTTTTATTTTTCTTCTTTAGTTCTGCCATCTCCTTGTCACTGTATGTAACCAATACATTGCCCAACTCATCGTAATTCACCAAGCGCATCTTGTTTTCCCGATCACTATTCTGATCAGCGGCCTCTATCAAAACTACATTGTTTATAACCTCTACCAAGTTGTACGCGATGTTATTCAGCTTAAAAGTGCTTCCTATATCCTTTTGGGAAAGCTTTACCTGAGAATAATCTGTAATGAATTTAATATTGTAAACCACACTTCCTTTAATTTCAGCAAGTTCATTGTTGTTTTTAAAATTTACAGCATTGTTGATCTGATCCTGCTTACGCAGCGTAGTAAAATTTAAATTAATCTCTTTTCCGTTCTTGTATTTATACAAAAGCTCGCTTCCAAAAGAAGTTCCACCAACATGCTGAATTTCGATCAACTCTTTTTTCAGATTAAACAGTTTGCTCGTTACAGGGTGAAAATCTACAATAGTAGGTTCATCATTTTCTTTAAAATAGGAAGGAAAGCGTGAATTGAACAACAGGTCGTATCCATAATTAGATTTCTCCAATTTCAAAACTCCTCTTGAAATAATCGTATCTATTGAAGAATTGATCACTTCAGCAGATTGAATTGTTTTCTTTTGAATTTCATCCATTTTTCTATTTACTTTTTTAAACGGGAAATTAGGAGCTTTAAAAATTTCTTTATTTACATTATACGTAACTTCATAAATCATGTCTTTCTCCTCTTTACTTGGTTGTTTTTTCTGGGAAAACACAGAAAGACTAAAGCTCATCAAAATCAATACAATTCTATTCATTATTTATTTTTGTTGAAAATTACATTTTTTTGTTCCAAAAAACCAATATTTTTTTTCAAAAACGTTATGCTTATATTTACTGGAAATTTCTTTTCATGAAACAATTCCTTTCTCTTTACTTGTTTTTCTTTACAAGCTCCACTATATCAGCACAAAGCAAAGACATCTGGGTTTCATTTTGGGATAAAGACACTACGCACATCGGATTTAAAGATGCAAACGGAGCTATCAAAATAACTCCAAAGTTTATGGGATTCACTATTGCTCGTAAATTCGATAAAATTATTGCCGTAACCGAAGATACTGGCGAAAGCTGGAAGAGTTATTATCTCACTAAATCCGGTAAAATCGTAGGACGCGACAGCCTCTATATTTTTGACAATGGACCGGATTGTGAAAATGAAGGTTACATCAGATTTACAGACCAAAAAACAGATAAAACCGGAATGTTTAATAGTGAAGGTAAAATTGCAATTCCTGCCGATTATAGCGCCCTTACCAAAGTCAGGAACGGGATGATTATCGCCTTAAAAGGGGCCACTAAAGAGAAACTTGGTGACGAACATTTTAGCTGGTCCGGAGGAAAGGAATATCTTATTGACACCAATAATAAAATCCTAATTGAAAATTTCGGATATAATGACGCACTAAATTTTTATTCTTTACAAAAATCAAAATCCCCAGATAAAGATGAAACAAGAGAAAATTTCCTAGGTGTTGATGGTCAATATTATTCGTTCATCAATTATGAGAAAGAATTCAAGTTGTGGTTAAAAAACAATTTGCTTTCTGACCTATCAAAAAAGAATTTAATAAAACTCTCCTTTGATAAAATCACCTACTGGAAAGAGCCAACAGGATGGGCAAGTGAGGCCAAAGCTGCTTTTATCGACCAGAATTATAATTACATAAAATTAAAACTTGAAGAGTTAAAAAATCCAAAAACGGATTATTTCGTATCAAATGACGGTCTCAACCCATTTATTTTTGAAACAGATGAATACGAGGTTTACTTCAACAATTGCAATGAACCTAAAGAATGGATATATCCCATTAAAAATATCGTCATTAACTCAAAAAACAAAGCCGACTTTAAGCAAGATCATTTTGAATTTTTAAGAACTGAAGATGGTTATAAATTGATCAGTGTTACAACAGCAAAAAATGATCTTAAATAATTTTTTTCAAATCATTATTTTTATAAGATTAACTCCGTTACTTTCAAAAAAGTATTTAAAATATAAATCAAGGTAATACGACGGCTATACTTTTTATGGTAACGGACAGGGTTTGGAAAACAAGCTTATATAAAATTTAAATGGAAAAAAGATTTCCAGACTCTCTTATTACAATTAATTATGAAGAAAGAAGATTTCAAAATAAATTTAAAAAGAGCTCTAAATGGTCTTATTGATTTTACACAGGAAATGGTGATAAACCAGTTACCTTATGATTACAAATTCATAATCAAAACCAATTGTTCTTACGATGGAAATAAATTAGAAGATGATGAAGAAATTTATCCAGATGATAAAATCGATGAATCAAGTTCAATTAATCCTGCCACTGAAACTACCGTAATTGAGTATCTATGGCGAAATAACAAAGTTCCGGAGTGGATTAATGTACAAGTTTACAGCTGTGACGATAGTTTTACTTATATACTTTTAGAATGTTGTGGAAGGTTTTTGGCTTCCTTATATCACAAAAATGGTCCTTTTCGTGGTTTAGGGCCTAGTATCCCATATCGTTATATTGATCCAATAACTGACAAACTTATTAAAAAAATTGATTTGAATGAGATCAAGAAATCTTAAGCTATTCTTCTACCCTGCTTTTCATAAAGTTACAATGTAAGCAGAATAAATTCTTCTACATCAACGCAAAAGTTAACTTTGCAAAAACTAATAATCATGAAAAACTTTCTCTTTTTAGGAATTGCCATTATATTCGAGATCATTGCCACTTCTGCTTTAAAAAAATCGGAAGAATTTACAAAACTGATCCCAAGCATTATAACCATAATTGGATACTGCGGTGCATTTTACTTTTTAAGTTTTGCCATCAGAACCATTCCGGTTGGAATTGCTTATGCCATCTGGTCGGGAGTTGGCATTGTACTGATCACCATTATCGGCGCTGTTTTCTTCAAACAAATCCCCGATTTACCAGCGATAATTGGATTAACATTGATTATGGCAGGTGTTATTGTCATTAATGTTTTTTCTAAAACTACCGCGCATTAAGGTATTTTAAATCAATCATTGATACTATCAAATGATATTATAAAAACACTCCTTACACTATAAATCAAAAATTTAATGAATTTCAGAAAAGCAACAATTTCAGACTTAGCGGAAATGCAGCAATTGTACACCGAAACTATACAATCAGTCTGTAAAAACGATTACGATCCAAAGCAAATTGAAGTATGGATTTCGGGTGTGCAAAATACCGAGCGTTGGTTAGACGTTATTCAAACACAATTTGTTTTGCTGGCCATCATTGAAACTAAAATAGTTGGTTTTGGCACTTTGAAGAACGGCAATTATATTGATTTCTTTTATATCCACAAAGACTATCAAAAACAGGGAATTGCCCATAAGCTTTTAAATGAATTGCTACTTGAAGCCCAAAAGCAACATCCAGAAACCATTACCTCCGACATTAGTATTACGGCCAGACCTTTTTTTGAAAAAAACGGTTTTGTTGTAAAAGCCGAGCAGGTAAACATTCGATCCGGTGTTGAGCTGATTAATTACAAAATGGAGAAAGAAATTAAATAATTGGTTTCAAGTTTCAGATTTGAGCAGAACGTGAAACTTGAAACTTGAAACTTGAAACAAAATCAACAAAAAGTTACTTCCGCAAGTTTCGGATTTTCTGCCTGTAAAAACCTGTCGATATTTGCCTTATAAAATGGAACGAAAATGAACACACAGGAAAACATTAATTATAATCGAATTGCTGAAGCAATTGATTATATCAAAGTCAATTTTAAAACGCAGCCCAATCTCGATGAAGTTGCCGAAAAAGTGCACCTAAGTCCTTTTCACTTTCAGCGTTTGTTTACGGAATGGGCAGGCACAAGTCCGAAGAAATTTTTACAGTACATTAGTGTTGAACATGCCAAAAAGATACTTCAGGAAGACCGTCAGGCTACTTTATTCGATGCTGCTTTTGACACCGGTCTTTCGGGAACCAGCCGTTTGCATGACTTGTTTGTAAACATCGAAGGTATGACGCCAGCCGAATATAAAAATGGGGGAAAGAACTTAGAAATTAACTTCAGTTTCGCCGAAAGTCCGTTTGGAAATATCATTGTAGCCTCAACACTTAAAGGAGTTTGTTATATGGCTTTTGCCGAAAATGAAGGAATGGGTTTCGAGGATTTAAAACATAAATTCCCTAACGCAAACTTCTCCCGAAAACTCGATTTAATACAGCAAAATGCGCTATTCATTTTTCAAAATGACTGGAGTAAATTAGCCGAAATTAAACTGCATTTAAAAGGCACCGATTTTCAATTGAAAGTTTGGGAAACGCTCTTAAAAATTCCAATGGGACAGCTTTCTACTTACGGTTCTATTGCACAGCAAATTGAAAAACCAAATGCTTCGCGCGCTGTAGGAACCGCTATTGGAAGCAACCCCGTAGCTTTTCTAATCCCTTGCCATCGCGTGATTCAATCCTCAGGAACCTTTGGTGGATATATGTGGGGAAACACCCGTAAAACGGCCATTATTGGATGGGAAGGCGCACAGATAAATCCATAATTTTCTGCCACCAATTCACGATTATTCTTTAAAATCTTTGCCGACAAAATTGCTATAATCCGGGAATCACTTCGTCCGCTCGCTATCGCTCGGGTCGTGGCCGAAAAACCTCAACTTAAAATCATTATGCAAAATATACAATCAAAAATTGCTTCCCTTCATTGGGACAGCATCACCGAATCTATGCACGAAAACGGATTTGCCATTATTCCAAATCTGTTAGATAACGAACAATGTGAAGCTCTAAAAGCCGATTATTCAAAGCCTGAATTATATCGAAAAACGGTTGTTATGGAACGATACCGCTTTGGTCTGGGGGAGTACAAATATTTCACTTACCCACTACCTGATTTAATTCATAACCTTCGTACTTCCATTTATTCTAAACTCGCTCCTATCGCAAACGCCTGGATGAAAGCACTTAATATCCAAACCGTTTTCCCTGATACGCACGAAAAATTACTGGAACAATGCCATACCAATCATCAATTAAAGGCAACTGTTCTGATTTTAAAATATGGTAAAAGCGGTTTCAATACGCTGCATCAGGATTTGTACGGAGATGTTTATTTTCCAATTCAGATTGTTCTTTTCCTGAATGAACCCGATGAAGATTTTACAGGTGGAGAATTTGTACTGACACAGCAAACGCCTCGGGCGCAATCCAAAGCTATTGTACTGAAACCTAAAAAAGGAGACGTTTTAGTTTTTACCACCAATTTCAGACCTGTGAAAGGTTCCAAAGGATACTATCGAGTGAACATGAAACATGGTGTTAGTGAGATACATTCCGGTGAACGATACACCTTGGGGATTATTTTTCATGATGCTTTGTCTTGAGGGGCAAAGGCTCAAAGGGACAAAGGTTCTTAGATTCTGAGCCTTTGCAACTTAAAAATAAATGTCTTGACACTGTTAAATCTCTGATTGAGATTTAAAGAAACCTTTGTCCCTTTGTCCCTTTGAACCTCTGCAGCTTTGCACCTCAAAACCTTAGTACCTCAGAACCTCAGCACCTCAAAAAAAATGCTCCAACACTCTAAAATTTCCGATTCGGATTTACGGAATAAAATTAAAAATGTGGAAATTTGCTTCGGTGGAAACCGAAAACTAAAAATCTACGGAACGCTAAAATGCAAATCCGGTAAAAGAATGAGACGCGAGAATCGGGTTTTCTTTTCTACGCAGGAGGAAGCCCAAAAAAACGATTTCCGACCTTGTGGGCATTGCATGAAAACCGAATATCAAAACTGGAAAAATGGACTTATTTAATCTGCATACAGACGAGACAACAAATCTGCTTCCTAAAGACGGGACTGTTAATTATTACGGGAAGCTGTTTTCAAGAGAAGATTCGAATCGTTATTTAGACATCCTATTAAATACAATTGAATGGAAAAATGACGAAGCCATTATCTTTGGTAAATTAATTTTAACCAAGCGAAAAGTGGCCTGGTACGGTGATTCGGGCTTTGAATATACCTATTCCAATACCACCAAAAAAGCACTTTCATGGACAACAGAATTACTGAAACTAAAGGCAATTATAGAAGAAAAAACGGGAGAAACATTTAATTCCTGCTTGCTTAATTTATATCATTCGGGTGAGGAAGGAATGGCATGGCACAGTGATGCCGAAAAAGATTTAAAAAAGGACGGTGCAATTGCCTCAGTGAGTTTTGGTGCTGAGCGAAAGTTTGCCTTCAAACACAAAGAAACCAAAGAAACTGTTTTTTTAATTTTAGAACACGGAAGCTTACTGGTTATGAAAGATGCTACTCAAACGAATTGGTTGCATCGTTTGCCTCCCACAAAAACGACTTCAAAACCAAGAGTAAATCTGACGTTCAGAACTATTGTAACTTAACAGTACATTCTTACTTCTTACTTTTTCTTAAAAGCCACATTTTGATACGAAAGAATCAAAGCGTCCTCAAACATTTCCGGTCTTACTTTTGAAAGTTCTACAATTGTCCAGCCCTGTTTGCCCCATTTATTAGGCACCGGATAAAAAATCAAGTCACTCGAAGCACAAAAAACCGATTGATCGATTTCGTTTAATTTCAAGACTGCTCTATTGTTTTTTTCATCAAAAGTGGCGAATATTTTTTTGCTGATCCGAAAAGATGTTTTCTCAAAATGAGGTTCTTCTGTTGCATCCGGAAACGACAATGCAAGGGTTCTGAATGTTTCAATTGTGACCATATCTGATTTTTTTTTAAGATCCTATTACTTAAAAACCTATTAGGTTCCGTCTTTTACCACCCCTGATTCAGTCCATTTTTAAGGACTTCATTGTATTTTTCTGTATCAAAAGTATATAAATTGGGCGCTTTGTGTGCAACGTTGCTTTTCTTCTCGTCGAGTTTATTCAGAATACCGATGTTGGTAATTTTACGCAGAAAGTTTCGTCGGTCTAATTTTCGATCCAAAATCGTTTCATACAACTTTTGAAGCTGAGGGATTGTGAATTTTTCAGGTAAAAGATTATAACCAACCGGCATTAAATTCAGCTCAATTCTGAGGGTTGTCAAAGCTTTATCCAGAATTTCTCTGTGATCTAAAATGAGTTCGGGAACTTCCTTGTGATCGATCCATTCTATGATTTCCTGACTGTTTTCTTTTTGGGGAACCGCTTTTAAAAAATCAATCAAAGCATAATATCCGATGGTCACAAAACGCTGAAGGAGCCATTTACCATCCTCTCTCGGAATATTAAAATGATCCAGTACCGTATTCCCAAAATGCTGATCGTACCGTTTTACGCGGCCAAAAGTAGCAAATTGCCTTAAAAAAATCCCCTGCATTCCGGTACGTTCTTTTAAAACGGTAACTGCTGCAGTATCAATATCCTCCTCAATAGGTATAAATCCTCCAGGCAAAGCCCATTTATCATCAAAGGAAGTTTTAATGAGTAAAACTTTAAGCTGATTGTCATGAAACCCAAAAATGACACAGTCAATTGAAAGTCCGGGTTGGTAATTTTCGCTATTTTCTATTATTTTTTTTGGCATTCAATGGTTCTTAAATCAGCATGGTATTCTTTAATAGATCTGCAATTTAATGCATTTTTATAAATCCGAAGCCTTTTTACACAAATGAGTTTTCCTTGCGATGAGGATTTCCGTAAAAAGCAGCACGTGTAATTATCAGAATTTTTACTTAAAATAAGAACTGAATTAAAAAAAACTTTTACATTGCGTCATAACAACACATTTAAAAAGCAATTTGTTATTTTTGAGCAAAAAACAGAAAACACTCTGTAAATCAACACCCAATTTACAGCTTTTAATCCAACATGAAACGTAGAGAGATATGATTAATAATTCGTTAAAAAACATGAATGAGAAAATCAGAAATAAAATCTGGACGTCTTTCGGATTTGTTTCTAAAACTTATCTTCTTGAAGCTTCTTTAAAATATAGTGAAGAACAAGAGAGGATTTTCAACGAAATGATTGTTGAAACTGAATCAAAAGATAAAAAAGCGAAGCGTGAGGCTTTTGATAAAGCACTATATGCATCTTACAAAGGGATTGGTGCGATGGACTTTATCAATACCGTTTTAAAATAATTTTTAGTCAGCATTCAATAAAAATTTTCTAGTTTATTGCTTTTCCCTCTTTGTAATTTAAAAAAGAGCATTTTAAATTCTTTCACCACTTCTAAAATTGATCTGCTGTTACCTGCCGTAATTTTCTCAATTCTTTCAGATGTTCATTAAATTATTAAAGGTGAAATTTCTTCAAAATCAAATAATAAATTATTTATTGTAAGAAAACTGAACTTATCTTAATAATACATTTGACCTCATTGGATATTGACAAAAATCTATATTTTTGCTAGAAACGGAAGATTTTACTTACTTCAACTAAAAGCCTAATTATGGAACAAGCCATTCAGTCAGAAATTTACAAAATTCAAAATCCGGAGCACTGGGCCAGTGTTATTACCGACAATCAACTTATTGATTGTATAAAAGAATCTGAGTTCTCTCAAAAACAAGCAGATGAGGGACGTGATTATTGTTATTTTTTAGATAAAATTTATTACACCAGTGATAACGAAAACAGTGAATATGCCTGCCTGGCTTATACACTAAATGAGCCTTCTAATTTAGAGAGAGCTTCTGTTGTAGATGTAGTACTGGAAGAAAATGAAACTTACGTAATCCACCGCATCAGTGTATTGAGAGATGGTGTTTTAGTAGACAAAATCCCCGATACTAAAGTTAAAATACTGGATAGCGAAAACCAAAGCGGCGGCGGTGTTCTAAGCAGTAATAAAAAAATCAATATTACCATAAAAGACCTTCGTTTGTATGATATTTTGATTATGGAAG
Organism: Flavobacterium collinsii; assembly: GCF_946903285.1. Lineage (GTDB taxonomy): Bacteria > Bacteroidota > Bacteroidia > Flavobacteriales > Flavobacteriaceae > Flavobacterium > Flavobacterium collinsii. The sequence continues at coordinate 1,715,138 of NZ_OX336425.1, read as the reverse complement.
ATTCCAGAATTAAAATTTTTACAGAACGTGATTTCCTGCGTAAAGAATTCTCCAGATATGTTTGGGTAGGACCGGACAGTTACTGGGCTTACGGAAAATACAAATTCACTTTTAAAAATGATCGTGAGAAGACAGTTGCCTACAAAAAAACATTCTTTAGAGATGAAGATGGAAATGTTCTGGAGCCGCAAATAGGTTATTTAAAAAAAGGAGAGCAATATGTTCGGGAAGAAGAAAATTATATCAATTTTGTAGATTCCAACAGGGAGGTTTCTTCTTATGTCGATTTTGCCACAGCGGCCGACTGGAAAGAATTGTCCAACTACATTTCTCCTATTTATGACGCTATTTTCGACAAGTCTTCCCTGATTGAATTTGCTCCCGATCTGGTTGAAAAACTGGACAAAATTGGTTCTAAAGACGATCAGCTCCAATTTGCCATAGAATATGTTCAAAACCATATCAATTATATTTACAATGCCGACGAGATGAACGGCCACAAACCGCAGGAACCTGCCGTTACCTTTGCTAACAAACAAGGAGACTGCAAGGCAAAATCGGTTTTATTAAAAGTAATTTTAGATTATATTGGGGTTGATTCTTCGATCATTCTGGTCAATTTCGGTACGGACTTTTATATCAAGTACTATTTACCGTCGTTACTGACTTTTAATCACGTAATTGTTAAAATTAATTACAAAGAGGAAAGTCACTTTGTTGATGCGACACTACGCGATGAATTTGGGTTAATCGAAAACCGTGGTTTTATTTTCTTCCTGCATTATCTGGAAGTAAAACCAAATCTGGAATTACAGCTAAAACCACCTCATCGTTTTTCTTATTATGCCGTAGACGAAAAATCAGAACTGGTGGCACAGCAAAATGTAGGCAAGCTAAAATTAACGACAGTGTACAAAGGAAATCGCGCCAACAGCATGCGTAAATATTTTAAAAACACCAATAAAAGAGAAATCATAGACAGCTGGAATAATTTCTTCTTTTATACCTTAAACTATACCAACGACAGAAACGGAACGGATCTGAGAAAGATTTTTAAAGATGCCGTAATTGAAATTGTAAGCGATGATAAAAAGCTTAACGAATTTAAAGTGGAGTATCAGACCACTATTGAAAATCCCTATTATTCCGACGATAAAAACAACCGTTTCTTAATGTATTTTGATGCTAATATTGTTAAAAACAGAGTAAGAGATTTTATACACAAAGACATCTCTTTCTGGCACAATTTTGACAATGAGAGATATGAAATCACGTTAGTAACGGATCAAAAAATTGATATTAGTGAGAAATTTACGGTGCAGGAAAGCAGCGTTAGCAATCCATATTTTGATTATGTAAGCCGTAAAAAAATCCACAAAAACGGAGGCACAGTTTATATCGATTCGAAGCCCTTAATTAACTTAGAAATTCCAGAAAAAGACTTTGAAGCTTTCAGGGAGGCCCATAACAAGGTTGCGGACAGTAATTATGGAATTGGGGTTGATATTATAGAAGATGGTTTGTTGAACAAGCTGAAATTCAATTTCAAAAAATTAGTAAAATAATCATACAAGAAGGAAGTTAATTGTAGGCTACAGTTTAAACACGAATTGCACCAATTTGCACTAATATTAATAGCTTAACCTTGTGGTGTTTGAATACAAGTTCTAATGATTGAAACGCTCAAATTTTTAACACATAAAAACATAGATTTTGGATTGCTAAAAGAGAATACAAAAAGAAATCAATTTCTTTCAAATAGCAGGATATGTGCTTTATTTGAAGTGAAACGCCTTTTTTATAGATGCAGCACCTATGTTACTATGTGTTAAAATAAATGACATCAAAAAAAGGAGGAATTGTAGCCTATCATCTAAACACAAATTGCACCAATTTGCACTAATATTAATAGTTTAACCTTGTTGGTGTTTGAATACAAGTTCTAATGATTGAAACGCTCAAATTTTTAACACATAGAAACATAGATTTTGGATTGCTAAAAGAGAATACAAAAAGAAATCAATTTCTTTCACATAGCAGGATATGTGCTTTATTTGAAGTGAAACGCCTTTTTTATAGATGCAGCACCTATGTTACTATGTGTTAAAATAAATGACATCAAAAAAAGGAGGAATTGTAGCCTATCATCTAAACACAAATTGCACCAATTTGCACTAATATTAATAGTTTAACCTTGTTGGTGTTTGAATACAAGTTCTAATGATTGAAACGCTCAAATTTTTAACACATAGAAACATAGATTTGTATTGCCAAAAGAGGATACAAAAAGAAATTAATTTCTTTCAAATAGCAGGATATGTGCTTTATTTGAAGTGAAACGCCTTTTTTATAGATGCAGCACCTATGTTACTATGTGTTAAAATAAATGACATCAAAAAAAGGAGGAACTGTAGCCTATAATCTAAACACAAATTGCACCAATTTGCACTAATATTAATAGCTTAACCTTGCTGGTGTTTGAATACAAGTTCTAATGATTGAAACGCTCAAATTTTTAACACATAGAAACATAGATTTTGGATTGCTAAAAGAGAATACAAAAAGAAATCAATTTCTTTCACATAGCAGGATATGTGCTTTATTTGAAGTGAAACGCCTTTTTTATAGATGCAGCACCTATGTTACTATGTGTTAAAATAAATGACATCAAAAAAAGGAGGAACTGTAGCCTATAATCTAAACACAAATTGCACCAATTTTAATCCGTTAACCTTGTTTGTGAAATTAATTCCACAAACAAATTAGTGACAATTCGTGCAATTCGTGTTACTTTTTATAGCAGTAATCTATATTTCTACGTGTTTAAAAATCTAAAGCAATTCAAAATCTGCTTTTAATTTGATATCTGCTGATGAAGCTCCAATCATTACTTCAAAATCACCCGGTTCTGCTGTCCATTCTAATTTGTTATTATAGAAAGACAGTTTCTCTTTGTCAATTGTAAATTCAATTATTTTAGATTCTCCGGCATTTAGTTTTACTTTTTGAAAATCTCTCAATTCTAAAACCGGACGAACTACAGATCCAAATTTATCTTTTAAGTACAATTGTACGACTTCTTCTCCGGCTACTTTTCCAACATTGGATAATTGAAAAGAAATTTTTATGGTTTCCTTGTTTTTCATTTTAGTCGAAGACAATTTCAAATCAGCATAATTGAATTTTGTATAACTCAGCCCATATCCAAAAGGAAATTTGGGAGAGTTTTTCAGATCAATATAGGCTGACACATAGTTTTTTGCGTCTTCATCTTTAGGAGGTCTTCCTGTACTGAAATGATTGTAGTAAATTGGGACCTGCCCTACTTCTCTCGGAAAAGTCATAGGCAATTTTCCGGAGGGATTGTAATCTCCAAATAATACATTCGCGATTGCGCTTCCGGCTTCGGTCCCTAACCACCAAGTATAAACAATGGCCGGAACGTTATCAGCCGTCCAGTTAAAAACAAGAGGACGTCCCGCATTTATCAAAACAACCACCGGTTTTCCTGTTGCCTGAATTGCTTTTACTAAATCTTCCTGAACACCCGGCAAACGAAGATCACTGCGGCTTTTTGCTTCGCCACTCATATCGCGTCGTTCTCCAATGCTCAAAATAACAACATCGGCCTGTTTAGCCGTTGCAACTGCTTCTGCAAAACCGTCTTTATTATCTCCGTCTACTTCACAACCTTTGGCATACAATAATTTTGTGTTTTTACCCACTTTATTCTGCAATCCGTCCCATTGCGAAATGACCCATTTATCATAATCAACCTCCGGTAATTCTACTGACCAAAATCCCATATTGGCTTTATACTCCTTAACCATTGGACCTATGAATGCGATTGTTTTTACATTTTTTGAAATAGGCAACGTTTCGTTATCGTTCTTTAATAACACTATACTTTTTTGTGCTACCTCCAGCGCTGCTTTTCTGTTTTCAGGATTACTTAAAGCTTTATCGGCTCTTTTTTGATCAGAATAGCGGTATGGATCCTCAAATAAACCCAATTCAAATTTTTTGCGTAAAATACGTTTTACGGCATCATCAATCAAATCAATAGATACTTTTCCTTCTTTAACCAATTCGGCTAGATGATATCGATAGGCATTGCTTTCCATATCCATATCACTTCCGGCAGTAATCGCGGCAAGTGCGGCAGCTTTCAGATCTTTGGAATAGCCGTGTGCTACCATTTCGCCTATCGATCCCCAGTCTGAAACTACGAATCCCTGAAAGTTCCATTTCGCTTTTAAGATGTCACGCTGTAAATGTACATTTGCTGTAGCCGGAATTCCGTTTAAGTCATTAAAGGAGTTCATAAAAGTGGCTGCCCCGGCATCAAGAGCGGCTTTGAAAGGAGGCAAATAAGTTTCCAGAAGCATTCGTTCGCTCATGTCTACCGAGTTGTAATCTCTTCCGCCCACCGCTGCACCGTAAGCTGCAAAGTGTTTTACACAAGCCATAACCGAGTTCAGATCTCCCAGTTTATTTCCCTGAAAACCTTTTACTCTGGCATAGGCAATTTTAGATCCCAGATAGGTATCTTCTCCGGCGCCTTCCATTACGCGTCCCCAACGCGGGTCACGGGCAATGTCGACCATTGGTGCAAAGGTCCAGTGAATACCACTTGCTGACGCCTCTGTAGCTGCAACTCTGGCCGCCAGTTCGATTGCTGCTAAATCCCAGCTGGCCGCTTCGGCCAAAGGAATTGGAAAGGTGGTTTTGTAACCGTGAATGACGTCCTGACCAAATAACAATGGGATTTTCAAACGAGATTGCATCGCCAATTCCTGATATTGTCTGGTATATCTTGTTCCCACAACGTTTAACATCGAACCTATAAGTCCAGCCTTTATTTCGGCCTGTTTGTTTGCGTTTATGGTAATGGGACCCGTTGCTGCGTTGTCGCCTGTATACTGATTTAGCTGACCAATTTTTTCCTCAAGGGTCATTTTTTTTAATAGCGCATTTACTTTTTGATCTACTGTTTCTTGTTGAGCTGCCGCAAAAAACGACACCATTAGTAAAGTGAATGTGGTTATTTTTTTCATACTTAATTTAGATTTACCATACGTAAGTTGCTACCGAACCTGCGTCCAATGATGTTGAAACTTGTTTTTGATTCTCTTTTATATTGAAGGTCTCTTTGTTTGCACCATCGTTTTCGACAATTAAAACGATATTTCCGGCTGGTGTTTTAAAGGCTACATTATACAGATTCCCACTAATGTTACTTGCTATTCTCACAGAACCTTCGGGAACAAATTTTGAGGCGTGACCAATAATATAGTAGCCTACTTCTCTTTTAATCTTCTGATTTTTATCAATCATCAAAGCTCCTTTACATGTCGAACATCCACCCGGTGTAAAGGGTTCATAATTTTCATTATTAGCCAGTCCCCACGAAAGTGCATTGACACTCCAGTTACGCATAGAACCAATGACAACATTTTTCACACTCCATTTTAAATCAGATTCAAAACTACTGCCCGAACCGGTATATTGTTCTGTAAAATACAACTCTTTTTTGGGATAGGCATTATGAACGGTGGTTAAAGCACTAATATCTCCTTCATACAAATGAAAGGCCGAACCTGCTACAAAAGGCAATGCTTTTTGATCATTCAAAATCGTTAAAGGATATTCGGGTTTGTTGCAATTGTGGTCGTAAACTACAATTTTGGTTCTAATTTTAGCTTTTACAAAAGCAGGGCCCAAATTTGTTTTGATAAACTCGGCCTGCTGCAATGCCGTCATATACATACTTGGATTGTTACCCGGATGCAAGGGCTCGTTTTGTGGCGTTATGGCATCAATTACAATTCCGTGCGATTTCATTGCCTGTATGTATTTTACAAAATAATCAGCATAAACCTGGTAGTATTTGGGCTGTAAACTTCCACCTTTCGAACTTCCGTTGTCTTTCATCCAAACGGGCGGTGACCATGGTGAACCCATAATTTTCAACTGTGGATTTATGGCTAAAATCTCTTTTAAAAGCGGCACTACATCCTTTAAATCGGGTCCCAGATCAAAGTGCTCTAATTTTAAATCAGTTTGCCCTTCGGGCCTATCATCATACGAAAAAACTTTTTCATTCAAATCAGAAGCGCCAATACTAATTCGCAGATAACTCAAACCAATAGCATCATTTTTTCTAGAAAACAATTCCTGAAGCAATGCCTCTCTTTTGGCTTTATCGAGTTTTAATATGGTTTGGGCACTTCCTCCTGTCAAGGAAAAACCAAAACCTTCAATAGTCTGAAATTTTTGAGAAGCGTCTACCAAAATCGTTGGATTCGAATTAATTTCCGTATTAAAAACCAAATCACTTTGCTTTTGAAGTTTTGAAAATTCATTAGTAGTGGTGATCCAGGCTTCAACTTTTCCGGATTGGGCAACTGCATTTTTTGAAGTTCCACATTTTATCTGAACTACGATGAGCGGCAGTAAGAGTAAAATCTGAAGTTTTCTGTTGATGTTTTTCATTTTAATCTATTTCTATTAAGACAGGCAAATGATCTGACGGATATCTTAAATCCTTGGAATCACTTAAGACTGCGTGTTTTTGAATTTTTAATCCGCTGTTTTTTGAGATAAAAATATAATCCAATACCAAGGTTACAGGTTCATTGTGCTTAAATTCATTAAAAGTACCGGAAGGACCAAAAGGTTTTTCTTTCGAAACCTCTCGTGTATCCTCCATCACTTTTTTGATCTCTTTAATTTGTTTTGTGTTGGGTTCTGAATTAAAATCTCCCATTAAAAACACAGGATAATTTTTAGTATTTATTTCTTTTATTTTGGAGAGAACCAGCTCTACTCCTTTTACACGAGCCACTTCACCCATATGATCAAGATGCAGGTTAAAAACCCAAAACATCTTTTTTGTTTTTAAATCTTTAAACAATCCATAGGTACAAACTCTGTTACAGGCAGCATCCCAGCCTCTCGAAACCACAGTTGGTGTTTCCGACAACCAGAAAGTGTTGCTGTGCTGTACCTGAAAACGATCTTTTTTATAGTAAATCGTGCAGGCTTCTCCTGTTCCTTTCTCTTCTCTTCCTATTCCAAATTTGTCATAATCCTGAAAAGCTAAAGCAATATCGACCACCTGATTGGGCAGTGCTTCCTGAATTCCAAAAATATCCGGACTGTAAAACCTGATTTGAGAATTAAAATAATCTTTCCGGTTGGGCCAGGCGTTTTCTCCGTCAGAAGCAACATCCAAACGAATATTATAGGTCATCAATTTTACATTCTGGCCATAAAATGAGCCACTAACTAAAAGCAGAAGCAGTACGAGAGCAATTGTGTTTGTCTTTTTCATCTTAAAAAAATTTGATTCGTAAAGCTAGCATTTCATTGGTCTCGAAGAAAAATATAAACTTCAAAATAATGTTAATTTAACCCGTTGGATGTATTTAAACACATAGAAAGTTTGCAGTCGCGGTTTACAGTCGCATTTCACATCTAACATTTTACATTTTACGCATCTATTTTTTCTGTTCTGAAAAATCTAAATAATTCAGGTTGAAGTCTCCTTTTTCGAAAACAACTTTAATTTTTTGTGTTCCGGTATTTAATGCTATTCCCGATAAAACAACTGTTTTCCATTTCTCATTTCCTCCCGTGGCTGGCAGCGTAAGGACTTCAGATCTCTTTCCATTTTGTGTTTCGAGATATAGTTTTCCCTCTGCATTTTCGCCCGAATAACGAATCGCTACTTTGTATCTTTTTTGTTTTTCCACCTGGGCAGTAAACTGTAACCACTCTCCGTCTTCGATAAAGGAAACCTGATACCCGTTTGATCCGGCATCTTTGCAGGGCAGAATATCTACACCATCATTTCGCATCGAATTTCCTTTGTTCCACTCGTCAAATTTTCCAGTTTCCACTCTGTAGTTTATAAAATCTGTATCGGAATATGCATATCCATTGCTTCCTAAATCGTATTCTGTTGCTGCAATTTTCCCCGGAATCAAATGTTTTCTATAGGGTTTGGTATCGTTGGTTTGTACCTGTCTGAACATGGCGTCAATAACATCCGGTTTAACAGTTACATTCTCCATTTTATAATTATCGGCCATTTTCATTAGCGTTTTTTTCGCAAAATCAGCAGCTGGTTTTTGACCGCCCTCTTTCCAATATTTTAATAAAACATCGTATTCCGGAATCTTGGTTACAGAAGTAACTCCTGCTATGTTTTCGATCTTTTTCATGGGCCAGAACGCCCACCCGATATTGTTGCTTTCTACCAATGTCAATACATCCTTGAACCAGACATTCGAGTTTTCGCCGCTTTCTCCAAGCCAGATCGGCACATTGTATTGCGTTCTGTAATCGAGCATTTTCTGGATCGACGCTTTGGTATTGTAGTTCCAGTATTTATGAAAACTCAAAGCCATATTCTCATCCCATAAAGGAAAAATTCCGTTGTAATTATTCCCCCAACAATTTCCTTCAATAAAAATTAAATGGTTGGTATCGACTTCCCGAATGGCTTTTGTAACCCGAACCATCAGTTCTCTTAAAGGGCCGTTGGAGTTTTCGTCACAGCCGTTTTTGTTTGTTCCGGTAAAATTCCAATTGGGTTCATTGATAATGTCGTAAGCCCCAATCCACGGGTTGTCTCTGTAACGAGACGCCAGTTTTTTCCATAACGCAATCATTTTTTTCTGATTGGCTTCACTCTCCCATAAAGAAGGTTTGGTAGTGTCATAATCTGAAATTGCCGCATCATTCCCCTGTCCTCCGGGAGCAGCGTGCAGGTCGAGAATAAGGTATATTTTATTTTCGGCACACCATTTTAACAAATCATCGGTCATAGTAAATCCCTCTTCGATCCAGGTAATTTCTCCATTTTTTTCTTCCTGAATAGATGGCGTATACAAATTATAGTGCATGGGTAAACGAATCGAATTGAAACCCCAGGCTGCTAAAGAATCTATATCGCGTTTTGTAATTCCGTTTGCTTTATAGGCTGCATAAAACTCTTTTGTTCCCTGTTCTCCAATGACATCCTGAATTTTTTGTTTGATAACATATTGAGGGCTTGCGAAAGGCTGCGTTTGTAACATATACCCTTCCTGTACCATCCAGCCGCCTAAACCTAATCCTCTTAATACGATATTTTTTCCGTTTCCGTCCACAATTTTCTGCCCGTCTCTGTGCAAAAAACCCTGTCCAAAAATAGTAGCCGAAAGCAAAAGTTGTAATGCTATAATTATTTTTTTCATCTGAAAACTATTTATTTTCTTTAATCAATTATTTCCATATATAAGTCCCGACAGCTCCTCCGTCTAAGGAGGTCGTAATCCACTTACCGTCAAACTTAATATTGAAGTTTACACTTCCCGCTCCGTCATTTTCCACAATCAGAACTTTTGAACCTAAGGGTGTGAGGAAAGCTACATTTTGCAGGCTCCCGTTTATATTACTGCCAATTCTGACCGAACCTGCCGGAACAAATTTAGACGCATGCGCAATAATGTAATAAGCTACATTACGCTGAAAACTTTCACCCGAATTAATGGTTAGCGCGCCTTTACAAGTAGTACAGCCGCCTGCCGTATGAGGTTCAAAAGCCGCATTGTTGGCTAAATTCCATTCCAATGCATTTTTGCTCCAGTTGCGCATCGAACCGATGATTACATTTTTAAGATGCCATTTTAAATCTCCTCCAAAATCCCCTGTTGAAGCGGTAAACTGTTCTGTGAAATAAATATTCTTGGCGGGATAAGCGTTATAAACTTCTGAAAGAGCCGTAATGTCACCGGCATACAAGTGAAAAGCCGAACCATCTACAAAAGGATATGCCACGGCATCCGCTAAAATCGCTTTGGGATAATTGGGATTGTCACAATTGTGATCGTATGCAATAATTTTGGTCGTAATATTGGCTGTTTTAAAGGCAGGTCCTAAATGATTTTTAATGAAATCCATTTGTTCTAAAGCCGACATTTCCATACTTGGATTATTACCACCATGCAAGGGTTCATTCTGAGGAGTTATGGCGTCAATGGCAATTCCTTCCGCTTTCATTTGCTGAATGTATTTTACAAAATACTTCGCATAAACTTCGTAATATTTGGTTTGTAACTTCCCTCCAACAAAGCTGTTTTTATCTTTCATCCAAAGAGGCGCAGACCAGGGCGTTGCCAAAATTAAAATCTTGGGATTGATTGCCAGAATCTGTTTCAAAAGCGCAAGGACTCCGTTTCGGTCTTTGTCTAAACTGAACTTTGTCAAATCTAAATCAGTAGCTCCAACAGGGATATCATTATAGGTAAAGGGTTCCGAATTTAAATCGGAGGCTCCAATACTAATTCTGATGTAACTCACTCCGATAGCCGTTTCTGAGGTACCAAACAGTTCCTGTAAAAGTGCTGCTTTTTTTGTCGCATTTAATTGATTGATGACGCTCGCACTTCCACCAGTCAGGGTATAGCCAAAACCATCAATGGTCTGGTGTTTTTGAGCTGCATTTACTTCAATGTTTGGATAACTATTAACGATCGTGTTAAATCCTAAATTTCCGGATTGCTTTGCCAATAAAACACTCTGATCTCCTTTTGTGAGCCAAAAATCGACATCATTCACTACTACAACTGGCGGCACGATCGGAGGAACAACGGCATCATTGGATGATGAACAACTTAATTCTAAAACTAATATAAGCGCAATTAAAATTTTATTTAGGTTTCTCATTGTTACTTTAAAAGAGATTTGATTTAAGTTTGAAATCAATTGAGGATTAATCCTGAAGATCAGATTAGCCCCTCAATTGGAAAAGAACACTAATAAACAAGTGTTTGTATCGCATGTGCCGGAATTTTTACTACAGCCTGTTCAGCAGCTATGATTAAATTGTAGGTCACATCTTTGTCTGTCTGATTCATTACAACAGTTGCCATTGTACCATCTGCATTTAAAAATGACGTACTTAACAAAGCGCTTCTGCTTACAGCAGAACTTACTCTTACGGCATTTAAATGAATGAATTTTGAAAAATGCCCAATATAATAATAAGATGGGGTGTAGATTAATTCTCCGGTTGTAGTATCGGCATGAATGGGCGAAAAGCAAAAATTACCCACATGATTAGGTCCTCCATTTTGATCTAAAAGAATGTTCCAGTCGGTCCATCCTGCCGTTCCATTGTTAAAATCATTAATCATCGAAATACCATATCGTTCTCCATTGCCCCAAAATTGGTATTTTTTAGCATCAAATTTTTCTACACAACCTTCTGTAAACAGCAAACCTTTGTCAGGATAGGCTTCATTTACTTTGGCTACGTTGTCAAACATTGATGCTCCTCCAGACCAGTTTTCGTACCAGTGAAACCCCATTCCCCATACATATTTTGATGCTTCTGGATCTGTATAAATCACATTTGCTCTGTAATTCATTAAATCGCGATTGTGGTCCCAGGCAATAATTTTAACCTTACTCAATTGCTCCTTTTTTAAAGTTGGTCCAAGGAAATTTTTAATAAAGTCTCTTTCTTCCTCAGCAGTATAAATACACGATTCCCATTTTTGAACCGCCATAGGCTCATTTTGAGTAGAAGTTCCCCAAATTGGAATTCCTTCTTTTTCATAGGCTTTTATAAATTTGACATAAAAGTTGGCCCAGGTCTGATAGTATTCCGGCAGTAAGGTTCCGCCTTTTAAAACGTCTTTATTGCTTTTCATAAAAGCATTTGGCGACCATGGTGCTGCATAAGTAGTTAATTTTCCACCCGCCGTTTTTATGGCCTGTTTGATCAACGGAATACGATATTGCTTGTCGTGATCAATCGAAAACGTTTTTAAATCTTTATCTCCTTCTTTGATATAAGAATAGCTTCCACTGCTAAAATCAGAACTTTGGATTGTGGTTCTTAGCAATGAATAGCCTATCCCTTTTTCTTTATCGTAGTAGGCATTTAAGAATTCCGTTTGTTTTTCTTTTGAAAGTTTAGCAAAAACTTCGGCACTTGCATCGGTAATGGCTCCTCCGATTCCCATGAAAGTCTGAAATTTTTTAGACGGTTCTACAAAAACAGAAGCCTCGATTTCAAGCGGCTGTTTTGCCGATGAAAAACTTAGATTAGCCGTAGAAGCCAATCTCAAATTTGAGTTTTCAGCAGTGGTGTAAACCGTTATCTTTTTTCCGTTGGTTGCAAATTCTTTTTTTGTTTTAGACTGCTGTGCGAAAGCCGACAACGAAAACAAAAAACATAGTATTTTAAAACTATTTTTTCTCATTCTTACAGTATTATTTTTAATTCTAAAATCGATTTTCTTACTGAACTCTTTTCAATAAAAATGGTTCAAGACCGCTCAAGAGATTTAAAAAATAGCCCATACTCATACTGATTATGGGCTATTGCCAACCAAACTTAAACTTAACTCAAAACTTCCTTTTCAGCGTCTTTCAACGCTTGTTATCGTAGTATTGCAAACAGCGAAGAAATTGCTGTTGCTTTAGTATCGCAACTATCCGGTATTCCTAATGCTAAAAGCGTCATTAGGAATACCCTTTATAGCTGGATTATTTTTTGTTTTTGAACTACCAGTGCTCTATTGGTAATTCGGATTTTGTTTCAACTTTGTACCATTAAGTTCTGTATAAGGTATCGGGAAAATTTCGTCTGTACCGGCATTAAACCCTCTGTCGGCCAGTGCAGAGGCTGCATCTCCCCAACGTACCAAATCAAAAAATCGATGCCCCTCACCGGCTAACTCCATTCTTCTCTCGTTTTTAATTGCCGCTAAGGTTACAGGAACTGAAGGCAAATGCGCTCTTTTTCTAACTTCGTCAAGTAATGCCTGCGCTCTGGCTCCTGATCCTAAAGCCTCGGCTTCCATTAAATAGGTGTCAGCAAGTCGGATGATATACGAATTTTGTTTGTAGTTCAACTCCGCATTACCTCCACCGGTACGAACATCTGACTGTCTTGGAAGGTATTTGTTAAGGAAGTAACCGGTATCCTGATAAGCCGGAATGTAGTTTGCCTTACCTGCTGCTTTTAAAGCTTTTAAATCTAATATAGTAGCTCCAAATCTTGGATCATCTTTCATTACGTCATACAGCTTTTGAGTAGCCACATTAAAAGCCCATCCTGAAGGAAGATCAGGCGCAGTAGAACCTGTTGGTCTTGAATATCCTCTTGGTCCAACCATAATGTTTAGTGTATTTCCTTCATCTCTACCTGTTCCCCAAAATGTCCAGTCAGAATTCCCTGCGCTGGTATGAGATACTTCTAATAATGACTCTGCATTAAATTTATTGGTAGTCACCCACAGGTCACTAAATTCAGGCAGTAATTTATTTCCGTATTGATTTACCTGACCCGGTGTACCATTCACTTGTGCTAAAACAGCCGCTGCTTGAGGATTTTTACCTTCAAACAAATATACTTTTCCTAATATCGCCTGTGCTGCCCCTTTGTTCAGTCTTCCGGCTTCAGTCTCGGCAACAACGGTATTAGGCAAAGCAGCAATTGCTTCTAATAAATCTTTTTCGATTTGCGCATAAATTACAGTTGGTGCAACCTGCTCCGGATCGTAAATCGTCTGCGTATTTAAAGGCACCAAAACCAACGGAATGTTTTTAAACAATCTCACTAAATTGAAATAGTAAAGTGCACGTAAGGTTTTAGCTTCTGCAGCAAATCTGGCTCTTACTGTTTCGCTCATAGTAGCACCCGGAAGTTTATCTAATAAAATATTTGCTCTGGAAACTCCCTGGTAATGATCGTTCCAGTAACTTCCCGGAATACTGATAGAAGTAAGAGAGTGCGTAGAGAAATTCTGGATTCCGTTTCCGTCTGTCGCGCTTCCGCCTCCGGCATAAAAATCGTCCGATCCGGCATTTAGCATTGCAACAAGGTTTTCGAAACCGCCTGTATTTTTTCTTATTGGATCGTAAACTCCCATTAATGCGGCGTAACATTGTTGTTCGTTAGAGAAATAAGTACTGGTATCAAATTTTCCCTGCGGATCAATCGTTACAAAATCTTCAGAACAAGATCCAAGAACAGCCATTGCAGCAGCAATGTATAGGTATTTAAATTTTATAGTTTTCATGATGCTTTTAATTTTTAGAATTGAACGTTAGCGCCTAACAAAATAGATCTGGCTTGTGGATAAACTCCTTTATCTACACCATAAACCTGTCCTCCAATTTCCGGATCAAATCCACTGTATTTCGTAAAAGTGAGCAAGTTTTCTCCAGTTAAGTAAAAACGAACTTTGTCTGAACCGATCTTAGAAGATAAGTTAGTCGGAAGAGTGTATCCAAGCTGAACGATTTTTAAACGCAGATAATTGCCGTTTTCAAGATAAAAATCAGACATATTACTGAAGTTTTTATTTGGATCATTATTTGTTAATCTAGGATAATCGTTTGAAGTTCCTTCTCCTGACCAGTGTCCTAAAGCGCTTGTCTGATAGTTTGCATTCAGGATATCCAGTCTTCGTAATCCCTGGAAAATTTTACTTCCCGCAGCTCCCTGAGCAAATGCCATGAAATCAAAGTTTTTATAATCCAGATTTACAGTAAATCCAAAACTATATTTTGGGATATTAGTTCCTAAGAATTGTTTGTCGTCATCTGTAATAGCTCCGTCACCATTGGTATCTGTCCAACGGAAATCTCCCGGTTTGGCATTTGGCTGAATTAGACCTCCTGCAGCATTTTTGTAGGCAGCAACTTCGGCATCATTCTGAAAAATACCTGCTGTTTTAAAACCATAAAACTCGTTGAAGGAATGACCAACCTGCGTTCTTGTTACCGGTCCCATAGACTGGAAAGTAGCGTCTCCAACAATGTAATTGGTAGACGATCCAACGTAAGTGATTTCATTTTTTAGATAGGCAAAATTGGCATTAACCCCCAAATTGAAATCCCCAAGTTTTTTTCTGTAGCCCAATTCAACTTCAAAACCACTGTTATCCATATCTGCAATATTAGCCGAAGGAGCATCAACAACTCCAACATATCCCGGAATAACAACATTTCTTAAAATTCCTTTCGTGCTCTTTTTGAAGTAATCCAGAGTTAGGGAAAAATCACTAAAAATCTTTGCATCAAGACCTACCGTAGTCTGTGAGGTTTCTTCCCATCCTAAATCTGCGTTAGGTAAAGTAGAGTTTCCATAACCGGTTGTGATTGAACCTGTATTTCCAACAGAATAATTGTATCCTCCAACAACCAAACCTCTGTATTTAAAATCCTCTATATTATCATTACCAACAACTCCATATCCGCCTCGCAATTTTAAACTATTCACTGCATTATTCTCTTTCCAGAAACCTTCTTTCGAAATCACCCATCCTAAAGAGAAGGAAGGGAAAACTCCCCATTTTTTATTCTCACCAAAACGAGTTGATCCATCACGACGAATGATCCCTGTAAAAAGATATTTTTCTAAATAATCATAATTGGCACGCAAAAACAAGGATGCCAATTTGTGTTCTACAAGATCAGTTGCTCTGTTTACACGATCCGTTTGAGGAATATCAAAATTGAAAGACGCATCTTTGTAGCTTGTAATTGGCAAACCAAACATAGTTACCCCAATCGTACCTCCAATGTTTTCTACATAAGCACCTTGCCCTGCCAAAACATTTACACTATGATTACCAAATTTATTAGAGTAAGCCAATGTATTTTCCAGCGTCCAAGAGAATGATTTGTTATTGTCCTGACTGTAATTGTTTCGGTCCTCTTTCATGTTTGGATTTAAGAAGAAGATCGGAGTAAAACCTTGTTTCCCCCAATAAGCGATCTTACCACCAAGTGTAGTTCTAAATTTTAAATGACTTGTGATATTTGCCTCTAAATAAGCGTTTCCAACAAAATCATCTGACCAGTCAAAACCGCCCAGTCTTGTCTGAGTATAAGCCAAAGGATTGGTCATCTCTTGTTGTACCAAAGACGAAATTCCATAAAGATTTCCGTTTGCATCTCTAACTGCATTTGGATTGGTATAAAAACCAGTACCTGCAACTGCCGGATCTCTCACGGTTAACGGAGTAAGCGGATCTAAGTTAATTGCCGAACTTAAAGGTCCACCAAACTCACTGTTTGTGTTTCCGATACCTTTGGTTTTTTGGTGTGTGTAACCAAAAGTTTGTCCAAACGTAAAATAGTCTGAAATTTTATGGGTAGAGTTTAAACGGAAGTTTTTCTTTGTATAGTTCGAAATGTCTGTTGCAACAATTCCTTCCTGATCCTGTATCCCGAAAGAAACATAAAAAGTAGATTTTTCACTACCTCCGCTAATGCTTAATTCATGTGTATATCTAAAAGCAGAATTATTAAAGATCGCATCCTGCCAGTCTGTACCTTTTCCTAAAGATGCCGGATTAGGATACTTGATAGCACCACCGTCTGCTACAGACTTATCATTCATTATTCTTCCATATTGCTCTGCATTTAACAAATCCAATCTTTTAGCCGGAGCTGAAGTCCCTGCAAAACCATTATAATTCACAGAAATTTTTCCTGATTTTCCTTTTTTAGTGGTTACCAGAATAACCCCGGTTGCAGCACGAGTACCATAGATTGCGGCAGAAGCAGCATCTTTAAGGACTTCGATAGACTCGATATCACTCTGATTGATAAAACCAATTGCGTTTGCATCTACAGCAATACCATCAACCACCCATAAAGGATCATTACCACCTTCTCTAAAAGTAGTTACACCTCTAACACGAACTTTTGAAGCAGAGCCAGGTTGTCCTGATGTAGCAGCTACTGATACACCGGCGACTCTACCTTGTAAAGATTGTTCCACTCTACCATTCGGCACTTTTTCCAAATCGGCAGATTTTACGCTGGAGATTGCTCCTGTGACCACTGATTTCTTTTGAGTACCATATCCTACTACCACAACCTCATTTAACGACTGTGATTCCGGTATTAACTTAATTGAAATTTTTGTTCTTCCATTTACAGCTTCATAAACTGGAGCATATCCAATAAAAGTGATCGTTAACGTCCCATCTGAAGGAACTTGTATTTGGAATTTTCCATCAAAATCAGATGCTGTTGCTTTGGTTGTGCCTTTTAATAAAATAGACGCACCCGGAACTGGCATTCCACTTTCATCATTTATGGTTCCGCTTACCGTAATATCCTGTGCCATTGCGATAACTGAAAACAATAGAGACGAAATACAAAAAGTAAGTAATTTTGTTAATTTCATTTTTCTAAAAATTTTGGTTAATTAATTAGTAATTTGATGCAATAATAATCCTAAATTTCTACTATCGGCAATTAACATTCACTACAAAAACACATCAAACTAAATTTATATGCCATACAAAAACACATCATTTTTTTTATAAACAACTAATTTACAACTAATTAACATTTAATTTTAAGATGTTATCAAAATGTTAATTTTAAAAACAAACACTACACTTACCCTTTAATGCTTATTTTTATAATAAAAACAGACTTCTACATCGTAATAGTAGCCAAAAACAGCACCTAAACCATTAAAAACAAACAACTTAAACACCAAAAACCATAACAACCCAAAAAATACATGAAATTGATAAAATCACATTTTATTATAACTTTTTTTACTTTATTCTCAATTACGTTTTTCGGTCAGGTTAAAAGCATAGGATTACCGGATGTACGAAATTACAAGCGTAACGAATACAAAGGAGGAACGCAAAACTGGAATATTGGTCAGGATAAAAATGGAAATCTTTACTTCGCAAACAATAATGGCCTTTTACAATTTGATGGAGCTTCATGGCGAAAATACCCTCTTCCTAATCGAACCTCAGTTCGCTGTTTAAAAATTGACGATTCAGGTAAAATTTTTGTTGGAGGCTATAATGAGTTTGGATACTTTCAACCAGACGCAAAAGGCAGACTTAAATACACCTCATTGGCTCAAAAAGTGGACAAAAACAAAATCAAGATCATTGATTTTATATGGAAAATTCATGCTGTAAACAATGAAATCGTCTTTCAGTCCTTTGCACGAGCTTATCTTTTCAAAAATGGAAAGCTTTCGATCCTGAAAGCGCCAAGACGTTTTCAATTTTCATTTTTGGTAAACGGAAAACTTTATTTTCAGGATGTCGAAAACGGTATTTTAGAGTACCGAAACAATCGACTCTATACTTTACCCAACACTAAGTCCCTAAACAATACTGAGATTTGGGCCATGTATCCGTTAGAGAAAAACAAAACACTAATAATTACCCTTGAAAAAGGATTATTTCTCTACGAAAACAACACTATAAAACCATGGAATACGGAAGCCAATGATTTTGTAAAAAAGAACAATTCTCTTGGCGGATCTATTATAAAGAACAACTTTATTGTTTTAAATTCAGTCTTAGACGGTGTGATTATTTGCGACTATAACGGTAAAATTATTCAACATGTTAACCGTAAAAAAGGACTGCAAAACAATACCATCCTGACTTCTTTTATAGACAACAAGAACAATCTCTGGCTTGGCCTGGACAACGGTATTGCCTACATTAACGAAAACTCTCCCTTTACCTATTTTGGATTCAGCTACGACATCAGTACCGTCTATGCTTCTGTAATTGATCAGGGTAATTTATATGTGGCAACCAATCAGGGTCTTTTTTATCATGCCTGGAACAATACTTCTAAAGAAGGGGTTTTTAAACTTGTAGAAGGAACAACCGCACAAACCTGGAATGTACAAGTGATAGAAAATGAACTTATATGTTCAAACAACAGAGGGGCATTAGTCATAAAGGAAGGAAAAGTAACCCGAATGATCGATTCAAAAGGTTACTATGGTTTTAAGAGGATCCCAAATCGCCCCACCTATTTTATCGGCTCAAATTATGATGGATTTGCCATTTTTGAAAAAACAGCAGGCGGTTTAGTATATAAAAATCAGATTAACGGTTTTGACAAATCATCCAACAGTTTCGAGGTTGACGAGTCTTATTTATGGCTTAAAAGAGATGAGTCTATTTACAGAATGTCTTTAAACGACGAACTAACCCATTTTTCATACATAAAAAAAATAGATCAATTAACTCCTGCTTACAAAAACATTGGAAGCATTCAGAAAATTGACAACAAAATATACTTTCAATCCAACAATCATTTTTATCAGTACGCCAAACAGCAAGACTTATTTTTTGAAGACAAGGCGCTATCCAGGCTGTTCAAAAACATACCTCTTATAAATGCGCTAAGCGAAGATACCCAATCTAATTTATGGTATGCCTTTGACGAGTCTATTGGAGTTTTAATGAAAGAAAACAATACCTACAAAAATGTTGTTGTACCATTCTCGAATTTAACAGGCAATCTGGTAAGCAATTATTTATCTATAAACACCATTGACCCTCAAAACATTTTTATAGGACTAACAGATGGACTGGCGCATTATAACTCTAAATTATTAACCAATTTTGTAACCAAACCAAAGGCTTTTATCCGAAGCTTTTCATTTCCTGGGGATACTATTGTTCTGGGGAACAATCAAAATAAAATAAAAAACATTCGCATTCCTTATTCATCAAACCATGTACGTTTTACATTCTCCTCTCCTACTTACGAAAATCTGGAAAACGTACAATTCTCCTATCAGCTTGAGCCTTTTGATGATAAATGGAGTAATTGGTCTACCATTTCTATTAAAGAATACACCAACCTTCGGGAAGGAGAATATACGATGAAAGTTAAGGTTAGAAATAGTTACGGAATACAGTCTGAACCGTCTACGCTTTCGTTTACGGTCGCGCCGCCCTGGTACAGGCACTTTTTAGCCTTCATGCTCTATTTTTTGTTACTTATAATCCTAATTTACATCGTTTCCAATCGAATAAAAGTAAAAATTCGAAAAAATAAACTCTATGAAATCCTTCTACAAAGAAAGCTGTATCTCGAAAAAGAATCAAAAATAAAACAAGAACAATATGAGCTGGCAAAGGAAATTGAAAAACTAAAAAATGACAAACTACAAATCAAAATTCTGGCAAAAGACAAAGAACTCGTAAACAACTCTTTACAAGTAGTAAAGAAAAATAAAATCCTGAACGGAATCATACACAAACTCAAAGAAATTGATGTTGAAGCCCTTGACGAATCAACAAAATTTCAAGTGAGTAAATTAAACAAAAGCATTGTCAAAGAGGTCAACACTGACAAAAGCTGGAAAGACCTTGAAAAACACATTAAGAATGTACATTTTGAGTTCTTAAAACGCTTAAAAGAAAAATATCCGACGATATCCCCACGTGAACTGGATTTGTCCACTTATTTACTGATGAATATGTCAACGAAAGAAATAGCCGAAATTATGAATATTTCGACAGGAGGAGTCGAACTGGCCCGCTATCGACTGAGAAAAAAGCTGGGACTGAATAAAAAAGAAAACCTTATTGGTTTTCTCATGAGCATTTAAAAGCAAAAAGAGGCTGTCCTTACTTTTCGGACAGCCTTGTTTTTATAAATAATTTTAGATTGAATTATAATCTAAAAGCAGTTTATTGGTCGGTAAAAATTATACGTCCTAATTCAACGCTGATTTGGCGGATTCGCTATCGCGAAGACGCTGATAAAAACGGATTCTAAAAATTAAAAAACTTTTAAATGAGGAAAAAAAATCTGTTTTTATTCGCATTTTTACGAAGTAAATCTGTTTTATCCGCGTCAAACTAAAGTAGAGACTTAAACCAATAACATAATAAGAGAAAGTCCATACTTTTCGGACAATCCCCTTTTGTTAGTCGATAAATTCTAAAGTTCGTTCCAAAGCCATTCCCCTGGAGCCTTTTATCAGAATTGTATTTTCTGCAAAATGTATCGTCTTTAAAAACTCCGAAAAAGTATCGAAGGTTTCAAAAAAATGAAGATTATCTCTGCTTACTTTCGTTTCGTAAAAAGATTTTCCTATCAGATAACAAGTCGATTTATCCTGATCTGATAAAGAATCCACAATTAATTGGTGCTCCTGCCTGCTTTCATCACCAAGCTCAAACATATCTCCTAAAATCATAACCTTATTCCCGTTTTCCAATTGCAGGAAATTGGCAATCGCCACCGCCATACTACTCGGATTTGCATTGTAGGCGTCCAGAATAATTTCGTTTGATCCTTTCTTCAAGAGCTGAGATCTATTATTCTCCGGAATATAATTCTCGATAGCGTGTTTTACAGCAGTATCTTCAACTTTAAAATAAGACCCTATTGCTACAGCCGCATTAATGTTATTTGCATTGTAAAGCCCTATTAAATGTGATTCAACATTAAAGTTATCGTATTCGATCACAACAAACGGATTAGCCTTAATATTCTTGATATTTAAGTTTGCCTGAGCATTGTTTACACCAAAAGTAAAAGACTTAATTCCCACCGATTTTTCAATCTGAATTGGATCTTCCAGATTAACAAAAGCAATTTTATCCTTTTTTGCTAAATACTGGTACATCTCGCTTTTCCCAATAATCACCCCTTCAACACCGCCAAAACCTTCGAGGTGTGCCTTTCCAAAATTGGTGATATAACCAAAATCAGGCTGTGCAATATCACATAAGAATGCTATTTCTTTCTTATGATTAGCGCCCATTTCAACGATTCCAATTTCTGTATCTTTTGTAAAAGACAACAAAGTTAAGGGAACACCAATATGGTTATTTAAATTTCCAACGGTTGCTTTGGTTTTATATTTTTGCGACAAAACTACATTGATAAGTTCTTTGGTAGTTGTTTTCCCGTTACTTCCCGTCAAGGCAATAATTGGAAGTTTCAAATACGCTCTGTGATACCTAGCTAATTCCTGCAACGTTTCTAAGCTGTTTTCAACCAGAATTGTTCTGTCGTCAATAGCATAAGCCGCATTATCAATAACAACAAATAAAGCACCTAATTCTATTGCTTTAGCAGCAAACGTATTAGCATCAAAATTTTCACCTTTAATGGCAAAAAACATAGAATCCTTCTCAATTTTTCTGGTATCAATTGAAACTGATTTACATTTTAAAAACAAGCTATGAATGTCCTGGATATTCATTTATAAAAATATTTACATATTAAAAATAAGCAATAAAAAAATTCCAAATTCCAAAAGCTGAGTAAATCAGTTGGAATTTGGAATTTTTTTATTGAATTTGCCAGAATTTAGTTTCTAGGCGATTTTCTTTTTTCAGATTTAGCTCCTACTCTGGACATCGCGCATCTAAATCCGATATAATCAGTTGCCATATCCTGAGGGAAATATCTTCTTTGACCCGGATCCAACCAATAAGCTCTGTCTCTCCATGAACCTCCTTTGTAAACTCTTACATTATCATCGATTAATGTTGTACGTTTACTTGAGTTGTCATATTTTTTAACCATCTGACCTAAACTATCTGTAGTGATATTGTGCTTAGGAGAGTTGTACATTGTCTGATCTGCTTTAGATCCTGATTCAGAATCTCCAAAATCAAAATACTTAGAAGATTGTTTGTCACCATCTCTGTAATTGATATTGTTACTAGTATCGAAGTTTGTTCTTAGATAAGTTTCATTTTCATCAACCGGAACCTGAGCAATTTCTCCAGGTAAATTTGTTGCAATTTTTTTACCGTTACTTAATGTTTTGTATTGAATATTATCTTTAGTGATAATTTCAATTTTACCATCTTTCCCGATTTTGTTTTTAGCATATTGATTTCCTCTAAAGTAGTTAAAATCATTTGCTTCGTTATCAATAATAGGTCTGTAAACATCGGCAACCCATTCGGCTACGTTTCCAGCCATATCGTACAATCCAAAATCATTAGGAGCGTAGCTTTTTACAGAATTTGTGATATCTGCTCCATCATCAGACCAACCTGCAATTCCACCGTAGTCACCGTTTCCTTGTTTAAAGTTAGCCAATTGATCTCCTTTGTTTTTACGTTTTGAAGAACGCGTATAATCTCCGGACCAAGGATATTTCTTTTGTCCTTTATAGATATTGTATTCTCTTTGTCCAACGTCAGCAGCTGCAGCATACTCCCACTCTGCTTCGGTAGGAAGTCTGTATTCTGGTAAGATAATACCTGAAGAACGCTGTGCGTACACATTTTTCTCTTCCGGAACTACTCCGTCTTTACCTGCTTTAGGTCTTCTTCCGTTAGGATTTTTCTTTAATACAAGTTCTTCGTTACCGCCGTAAGTAGTACTTGGAGAAGCAACATAACCTTCTGTATTAAATAAACTTTCAGCGCTAACATCCTGAGTTTTTGCTCCTTTTTTAAGGTAACCATTTTTTTCTAAAACTGCTTCGTTCACACGGTCAGTTCTCCATTTAGCAAATTCAACAGCCTGAATCCAGTTTACACCTACTACCGGGTAGTTTGCGTAAGATGGGTGTCTCAAGTAATTGTTTGTCATCGTTTCGTTATATCCTAAACGATTTCTCCACACAAGAGTATCAGGAGATGCTCCTTCATAAATGTTCTTGTAATTTTCTTCTGTTGGTGGGAAAACTTTCTTTAACCACTCCAGGTATTCTAAGTACATACCGTTGGTAACTTCAGTTTCATCCATATAGAATGACTGAACGTGTTGTTGAGTTGGTGTGTTATTCCAATCATGCATAACATCATCCTGTACTTTACCCATTGTAAATGTACCTCCTTCAACAAAAACTAAACCAGGACCAGCCTGTTGTTTTTTTCCTGCATTTCTGGCAGCAGTTCCATTCTGACTGTCTACGTCCCAACCAGTTGCCCTGGAAGCATGACTGGAACTCGATTTTTTGCTACAACTAGCCGTGCCTAACATCAATACCATTGACATCATTAATTGCAAGACTACAATTTTGTTTACTTTCATACTCATTCTGTAGGTGATAAATTTAGGTGCTGCAATATAATAATTAACATTTAATTAGCAACATCCGGTCTAATAATTTTATTTAGCTGTTTTTTACCAGAAAATAACCTATTGTTACGAACGCAAAAATATACTTTTTATTATTTACTATAACATGAAATACTATATTTTTACCTACTAAAATATTTTTAATTAAAAACCGTTTTATCCACTAATGAAACAAGCCCTGATTTTATACCTTTTTCTTATTCCCTTTATCTCATTTTCCCAGATAAATGGAGGCTTTACGTTAGATTGGCAAAACAAAAAAGAGATGAGCTTTGGCGACTCAAAATTAAAAATACCGTACTTTTCAGGAAACGGTTTTCGGTATGATACTACTAAAAAAAGCATAATATTATTACTGAATCTGACTGAATCAGGTTACACAAACTACAATTCGATTCAAATTTCCAATATTATTTACGAGTCTGTTTCAATTACTGATCTTGGCGACCTTTCACTCGAAAATATCCCCGAAAAACCAAATGAAACCTTAAAAACGACCACTTCAAGAGACCAGAAACAGGTGTTCTTATCCTTGTCACCTATTATAAAAGAAGGAAACAGCTTCAAAAGGATACGCTCTTTTTCCTACAGCACAACCACAAATACAGCAGCAAAAAACAGCAACTCGTCTTCTTTTCAAAAAACAAATACGATCTACAATTCTGTATTATCTTCCGGGGACTGGTATCGCTTTTACATCGAAAAATCGGGCGTTTATAAAATCTCCAGATCCTTTTTACAAAGCCTGGGATTTGACCCGGGAAAAACAGACCCGAGAAGAATCAAAATCTATGGAAATGGGGGGAAAATGCTTCCTCTGGCCAACAATGTTTATTATCCGGAGGATCTGGCAGAAAATGCAATCCAGATTATCGGTGAAGCGGATGGCGTTTTCAACAACGAAGACTACATTCTTTTTTATGGTGAAGGAGTTGAAAACTGGAGCATAGAAAACCAGACCAACTTAAACCTCTATGACACCAAGTCCTACTATTACATCACCATTACTGGTGGTGACGGAAAACGAATCTCAGCGCTAAATCAACCAACAGGAAGCAGCACTTTAGAACTAAATACTTTTGACGATTACCAGTTTCATGAAATCGACAAAACAAACATCGCTCACTTAGGCCGCGAGTGGTATGGCGAATCTTTCGACATTACTCAAGAACAGGAGTTCAGCTTCAACTTTCCAAATATTGACACATCGACTCCTATTAAAATAGACGTCAAAGCGGCTTCGGCAGCATATACTCCTACTTCGTTTACCATTTCCGCCAACGGACAAAATATTGGCAATCTCAATTTTCAGCCATTAGCCCTCAATTCCGATATAAAATTTTACGCTCAGGAACTACCCGCTAATGCATCCTTTACCGGAGCCGAAAATGTAAAAATAAAACTCACCTATACGAACAATGGTGTTCCGGGATCAAAAGGATACCTTAATTTCATTAATCTAATTGCGAAAAGAAAACTCCTGGGCACCGGCAAACAATTTAAATTTCAATACGATTTAGCAGGTTCAACCCCGGGAATAGTCAATTACACTATAGGAAACGCCGCCAGTATTTCTCAAATTTGGGATATCACAGATCCAACCAATACCTTAAAAATAGAAAACTCCGGCCAAACCAACTTTAGCTTTAAAGCATCTTTAGGAGAAATCAGAAAGTATATAGCGATTGACCCCGCAGATTATTTCGCTCCTTTAAAAGAGAACCAATCTAAAATCGTCAATCAAAATTTAAAAGGAACACTTTTCAGGAATGCCCAAAACAGCTTTCAGGATGTCGACTACGTTATTATAACTCCCAAATTTCTAACTTCCCAAGCGGAAAAACTAGCCAATTTTCACCGACTGAACTCCAATTTAAATGTAAAAGTAATTACATTAGAAAATATCTATCAGGAATTCTCTTCAGGAAAACAAGATGTAGCAGCCATCCGAAATTGCATTCGATACCTTTATAATAATGCTTCATCTCCCGACAAAAAACTTAAATATGTAAACTTATTCGGAGACGCCTCATTTGACTATAAAGATCGAATTACAAACAACACCAACATTGTACCTATATATCAATCCGCAATTAGCAACTCTACAGGAGAAGCATCATTTGCATCTGATGATTTTTACGGACTAATGGATCCCAACGAAGGAGTTGTCGTTTTTCCCTTTGGAGGAATTGACATTGCAGTAGGCAGAATGTTAGTTTCAGACAACGCACAGGCTGGCGAAATGGTCAATAAAGTTTTAGAGTACCACGACCAAAAATCATTTGAAAACTGGCGCAACAACATTGTCATGATAAGCGACGACTCCGACGGGCCTTCAGATGCGAGTCTGCAATCCCGCCAAAACAGCCTTGCCGATGCAATCTCTACCCAAAAACCATTCTTTAATATCGACAAAATCCTTCTCGACTCTTACACTCAGGAAGCTTCTGCAGGAGGCGCAAGATATCCTAAAGCCAGAACCGATATGTTTAATGCTTTTGAAAAAGGCGCTTTAGTCTTCAACTATCTTGGACATGGTGGAGAAGACGGCCTCGCAGGCGAACGAATCTGGGAAAAATCAGACGGTCAAAACCTAAGCAATCAATACAAATATCCTTTATTTATTACCATAACCTGCGAGTTTTCAAGATTTGACGACCCTACAAGACCAACCGCAGGGGAATACACTTTTTGGAATCCGAAAGGTGGCGCCATTTCAATGCTAACCACCATTCGGGCCATCGGACAATACAATGCCGAAAACTTTAACGACAGTCTTAACAAAAACCTGCTTTCTTACGGATCAAGTCAATACACTACCATCGCAGAAGCACTAAGAATTTCTAAAAACGAAAACCCAAGCTCTGCCAGTAATGTTATTTTTTACATTGGGGACCCTGCTTTGATGCTGGCCATTCCAAAACCAAAAATCAATTTAACAAAAATCAATGATATTGCAATTTCTCAGGCAGTTCCCGATTTTAAATCATTATCAAAAATCAAGATCACGGGAGAAATAACCGACGAGAACAACAACCTTTTAAGCAATTACAATGGCGAATTAGCAACAGCTATTTTCGACAAATTAATCACGACCACAACCCTGAATAACGATGGATATAGCCCTGCAATGTCATTCAAAATATTAGGTGAAACCATTTTCAGAGGAAATGCATCAGTAACCAACGGTCAGTTTGAATTTAGCTTTGTCGTACCAAGAGACATTCGCGTTCCTGTTGATTACGGCCGAATTAGCTTTTACTCAAAGAAGAACCAAACACTTGAAAACCAAACAGGTTACAACACCAATATAAAAATTGGAGGAATAAATGAAAATGCTCCACAGGACAATATAAGTCCAAAAGTGAAGTTATATATGAACGATGAAACTTTTGTATCGGGAGGAATTACAAACGAATCGCCATTTTTATTAGCGTTTCTTGAAGATGAAAACGGAATCAATACAGCAAGCGGAATCGGGCATGATATTATAGCAGTGCTGGATGGCGATGTAAGCAATCCTTTTGTTCTAAATGATTATTATCAGACAAAATTAGACGATTACACCAATGGAAATTTACGCTTTCCATTGCGAAATCTAACTGCCGGAATGCATACTATAACTTTTACGGCATGGGATGTTTACAACAATCCTGTAACAAGTGAAATACAGTTTATAGTCGTTGGAGATGAATCACTAACCTTAACTCACGTTCTTAATTACCCTAACCCTTTTTCAACTTATACCCAATTTTGGTTTTCACACAACAGACCTTACGAACCTTTAGACGTTCAGGTTCAGGTAATGACCATAACAGGAAAAGTAGTTTGGACAAAAAACCAGATAGTCACCACGGAAGGCTTCTTGTCAAGAGAAATAACCTGGGATGGAAAGGATGATTTTGGTGATCGAATCGGGAAAGGCGTATACATTTACAAACTCACCGTCAAATCAAATTTGACAAATAAAAAGGCAGAAAAATACGAAAAGCTTGTCATCTTATAATAATCTATATATTTGTATCACCAACTCCATTAATTACGTAAATGAAAAAAATATCACTTTTATTAATTTGTTTTTTAATTATTCCGTACGCAAAAGCCCAAAACATTGAGCGCCCCATCACTACCGGAGTACCTTTTTTACTAGTCGCAGCAGACGCAAGAGCCGCTGGTTTAGCCGATCAGGGTGTCGCTACATCAGCCGATGCCTATTCACAACAATGGAATCCTGCAAAATATGCTTTCTCTGTAGACAAGCAAGGATTTTCTATCAGCTACACTCCTTATTTAACAGACTTAGCCAATGACATTTCATTAGGTCAGGTAACCTACTACAACAAAATCAATGAGCGAAGCGCCTTTGCGGGAAGTTTCCGTTATTTCGGCTTTGGAGATATTGAGTTAAGAACAACTGGAGACCCAAATGAAGCTGCAAGAATCGTTTCTCCGAATGAATTTGCTTTCGACGGATCTTACTCCCTGAAATTAAGTGAAAAATTCTCAATGGCAGTAGCTGCAAGATACATTCGTTCTAACCTGAAAATTGCTTCGGAAGATGTCGATGCGTCAGCCTCAGGTTCTTTTGCCGTAGACGTTGCCGGATTCTACCAATCGGAAGAAATTGCCTATTCTGAT
This sequence comes from Flavobacterium collinsii, assembly GCF_946903285.1. Lineage (GTDB taxonomy): Bacteria > Bacteroidota > Bacteroidia > Flavobacteriales > Flavobacteriaceae > Flavobacterium > Flavobacterium collinsii. The sequence continues at coordinate 1,686,626 of NZ_OX336425.1, read as the reverse complement.
TTTAACGGAAGATGGAGAGGTGGTTTCAACCTGCAAAACCTTGGACAAAAGATAAGCTATGATAACGACGATATCAGTTCTAACTTTTTACCAGCCAATCTTAGATTAGGAGGAGGTTTCGACTTTATCTTAGACGACTACAACAAAGTAGGTCTTAGTGTAGAATTCACCAAACTTTTAGTTCCAACTCCACCGGGACCTGGAACTCCTGTAGACGCAAATGGCGATGGCGATTTTACAGATCCGGGAGATATCTCTCAGGAACAAGCTAATGCATCAAACTACAAAAACTATAAAGACATTGGCTGGGTATCCGGAATTTTTAAATCTTTTGGAGATGCACCAGGAGGTTTCAGCGAAGAACTAAAAGAAATCACTTATAGCGTAGGTGCAGAATACATGTATCAGGATGCCTTTGCAATACGTGCAGGATATTTCCACGAAAGCCCGGTAAAAGGAGCCAGACAATTCTTCTCTTTAGGAGCCGGATTCAAATATAATGTTGTAAAAGTTGACGTTTCGTATTTATTTTCAACATCAAAAGTTAAAAATCCGTTAGAAAATACACTTCGTTTTTCTTTAACCTTTAACTTTGGCGACAAATACGAAGTTTATTAAAACCAGAAAATAAAAAAATAATAACAATCCAAATTTCTATTAAGTTAGAGATTTGGATTTTTTTTCCCTTAAAAACAAATGAAAGAAATAAGCATTACATCATCCTTTAACATTTACAATAACCTTGAAGAGCTTCCCATCGACATTCAGGACTTAATGCGTCAGGCAATCGAAGTTCGTAAAAATGCCTACGCGCCTTATTCACAATTTCGGGTTGGAGCCGCTTTACTTTTAGACAATGGAAAAATAGTGATCGGATCTAATCAGGAAAACGCAGCCTATCCTTCAGGATTATGCGCAGAGCGTGTTGCCATTTATCATGCCGGGAGTGTATATCCGGAAGCAAAAATTCTAAAAATAGCCATTACAGCTGCTTCAGACACCAACCAGACAACGGCACCCATTCCGCCATGTGGTTCTTGCCGACAATCTATTGCAGAATACGAGATCAAACAGGATACCCCTATCGAAATCTATTTTATGGGTGAAATTGGCGAAGTTTACAAATCGGCATCCCTAAAAAATTTACTCCCTTTTATGTTTGATAAAAAGTTCTTGTAAAAAAAAGCCAAAAAGTAGCCTTTAAATTTTACTTCTTAATAGGAATGTCTTATTTTTGCATCCCGACCTTTCGGGCGCAAATTTGTGGGAGGAAACTATTTTGCGTTATAGGCAACAATTGATAACACAAACAAACTTTAGCAAAAGAAAGAATTCAGATGAAAGAAGTTACAAAAGAAGTATATTTAAAGTGGTACGAAGACATGCTACTTTGGAGAAAGTTTGAAGACAAACTTGCAGCATTATACATTCAACAAAAAGTTAGAGGTTTTTTACACCTATATAATGGTCAGGAAGCTGTATTAGCGGGTGCATTGCACGCTATGGACCTGACTAAAGACAAAATGATTACTGCTTACAGAAACCACGTTCAACCAATTGGTATGGGAGTTGATCCCAGAAACGTAATGGCAGAGCTTTTAGGAAAAGCAACAGGAACTTCCAAAGGTATGGGAGGTTCTATGCACATTTTCTCTAAAGAACACCGTTTTTATGGAGGTCACGGAATTGTTGGTGGACAAATTCCTGTTGGAGCCGGTTTAGCTTTTGCAGATAAATATTTCAACACAGGCGGAGTTACTATGACTTACTTTGGTGATGGTGCTGCGAGACAAGGTTCCTTACACGAAGCTTTCAACATGGCGATGTTATGGAAATTACCTGTTGTATTTATCGTTGAAAACAACGGTTATGCTATGGGAACTTCTGTTGAAAGAACTGCAAACCACACCGACATCTGGAAACTTGGTTTAGGCTACGAAATGCCTTGCGGACCTGTTGACGGAATGAACCCGGTAAAAGTTGCAGAAGCAATGACAGAAGCTATTGACAGAGCACGTCGTGGCGACGGACCAACTTTCCTTGAAATGAAAACGTACCGCTACAGAGGACACTCAATGTCTGATGCACAATTGTACCGTTCTAAAGAAGAAGTAGAAGAATACAAAAAAATTGACCCTATTACTCAGGTTTTAGATGTAATTATGGATCAAAAATATGCTACGGAAGAAGAAATTGAAGTAATCGACCAAAGAGTAAAAGATTTAGTAGAAGAATGTGTGAAATTTGCTGAAGAATCTCCATATCCTGAATTACAACAATTGTATGATGTAGTATACGCACAAGAAGACTATCCATTTACACCTCATAAACTATAAATCAATGGCAACAATTATTACAATGCCTCGTTTGAGCGATACTATGACGGAAGGAACGGTAGCGACTTGGCTTAAAAAAGTAGGCGATAAAATTAGCGAAGGAGATATCTTAGCTGAAATTGAAACAGACAAAGCAACAATGGAATTTGAGTCTTTCAACGAAGGAACTCTTTTACATATCGGAATACCAGCGGGAGAAACTGCTCCTGTTGACTCTTTATTAGCCATCATTGGTAACGAAGGAGAAGACATCTCTGCTCTTTTAGCCGGTGGTGCTGCCCCTGCTACAGAAGCTCCAAAAGCGGAAGCTGCCCCTGCTGCAGAAACAAAAACAGAAACTGCTGCTCCTGCAAAAGCTGCAACTGAATTACCAAAAGGTGTTGTAGTGGTTACCATGCCACGTTTGAGCGACACCATGACCGAAGGAACTGTAGCTTCCTGGTTGAAAAAAGTAGGTGATACTATTGCTGAAGGAGACATCTTAGCCGAAATTGAAACAGACAAAGCGACTATGGAGTTTGAGTCTTTCAATGCCGGAACCTTATTACACATTGGAATTCAGGAAGGAAATACAGCTCCTGTTGACAGCTTATTAGCTATCATCGGACCTGCCGGAACTGATGTTTCGGGAATTTCTGCAAACTATACTGCCGGAGGTGCTTCAAGCACTCCTGCAACTGAAGAAGTAAAAGCTGCTCCTGCTGCTGAAAAAGCAACAGAAACTGTAGCCGAAACTTCAAACGGAGGAAGAATCTTAGCTTCACCATTAGCAAAGAAAATCGCTTCTGACAAAGGAATCCAATTGACTCAGGTTAAGGGTTCAGGAGAAAACGGACGTATTGTAAAAAGCGATATCGAAAACTTTACTCCAGCTGCTGCTCAGGCACCTGCTGCAACTGCAACAGCTGCTGCTAAACCGCAAGAAGCTGCTCCTGCTGCTGCACCAAAAGTATTTGTTCCTGCCGGAGAAGTTTTCACCGAAGAGATCAAAAACTCTCAAATGCGTAAAATTATCGCAAAACGTTTGGCAGAATCTTTATTTACAGCTCCTCACTACAACTTAGTGATCGAAGTAAGCATGGACGAAGCTATGGGCGCGAGAGCAACAATCAATACCGTTCCGGACACAAAGGTATCTTTTAACGATATGGTAATCAAAGCTTGTGCATTAGCCTTGAAAAAACATCCAAAAATCAACTCTCAGTGGAAAGAAGATGCCATCATCATCAACCACCACGTAAACATTGGTGTTGCTGTAGCTGTTGAAGACGGGTTAGTAGTTCCAGTATTGAAATTTACAGACGCCATGAGCTTATCTCAAATTGGCGCTTCAGTAAGAGATCTTGCCGGAAGAGCTAAAAACAAAAAACTAGGACCACAGGAAATGGAAGGAAGCACTTTTACAGTTTCTAACCTTGGAATGTTTGGCATCACTGAATTCAATTCGATCATCAACCAGCCAAACTCTGCTATCCTTTCTGTAGGTGCAATTGTTGAGAAACCGGTAGTGAAAAACGGTCAAATCGTAGTTGGAAACACCATGATGTTATCATTGGCTTGTGACCACAGAACGATTGACGGTGCAACCGGAGCTCAGTTTTTACAAACACTAAAACAATACATCGAAAGCCCGGTGACCATGTTAGCATAATTTTTATGCCATGTCCGTCTGAGCGAAGTCGAAGACCCCATAATAAAATCCCGTTTTGTTCATTCAAAACGGGATTTTTTGTTTAATTTTCATCCGCAAATCCAAAACATATAAAAATGAAGAAAATAATCCTTGTAGCTTTATTCTTAACGGCTCTTGCCTGCCAGAAAAAAGAACAAACCGAAAAAAACACAGCCGTCATTGACGAACACAGCTATTCTAAACCGGAATTAGCTGTTGTTAAACACCTCGATCTTGACATTAAAGTCGATTTCAATACCGAAACCATCTCAGGAAAAGCTTCCTGGCAAATTGACAACATCAGTAAAGGAAATGAAATTATCTTCGACGAAAACACCCTTAACATTACCAAAGTAACCTTAGGAGACGAAGAAAAAGAAACCAAATTCGAGCTTGGTACGGACACCGAATTTCACGGAAAACCGCTTCGCATTACTATTGAACCAAACACAACCAAAGTAAACATCTACTACAACACCACCAAAGATGCTGTAGCATTACAATGGCTGAAACCAGAACAAACTGCAGACAAAAAGAAACCATTCTTATTCTCTCAGGGCGAAAGCGTTTGGTCAAGAACCTGGATTCCGTGTCAGGATTCACCGGGAATTCGTTTTACTTACAATGCAAAAGTTACGGTTCCTAAAGATTTATTAGCCGTTATGAGCGCTGTGAATCCACAAAAGAAAAACGATACCGGAGTTTATACTTTTAAGCAGGATAAAGCAATTCCGTCCTACTTAATGGCAATTGCGGTTGGAGATATTGAATTCCAGGCAATCGATAACAGAACCGGAGTTTACGCAGAACCTTCCATGCTGAAAAAATCGGCTTGGGAATTTGCTGAACTTGGAAAAATGGTCGTTGCTGCCGAAAAACTATACGGCCCATACCGTTGGGGACGTTATGATGTATTGGTTTTACCCCCAAGCTTTCCTTATGGCGGAATGGAAAACCCTAACCTAACTTTCTTAACTCCGGGCGTAATTGCAGGAGATCGTTCTCTAACAAGTCTTTTAGCACATGAATTAGGACACAGCTGGAGCGGAAACTTAGTAACCAATGCAACTTGGGATGACATCTGGTTAAACGAAGGATTCACCACTTATGTAGAGCACAGAATTGGAGAAGCTATCTTCGGAAAGAAAGAATTTGAAATGCAAAACGTTATCACCAACAAAGAATTAGTGGATAATGTAGCAGAATATGGAGCAGACAGTCCGGATACCCGATTAAAAGTAAGCCTTACAGGAAGAAATCCTGACGATGGTATCAGCATGATTCCTTACGTAAAAGGCTATGCCTTTTTAAGAGTTATTGAAAATGCGGTTGGCCGTGAGAAATTTGATCCGTTTATTAAGAACTATTTCGATTCGCATGCGTTCCAATCAATCACAACAGAAGATTTTGTAAAATACATTAACGAAAACCTGATTAAAGACGACAAAGCTTTAGCTGACAAAATCAAATTGGAAGACTGGATTTACAAACCGGGAATCCCGTCAAACATCCTTCCCGTTAGTTCTCCTGATTTTGATGCTATTGATAAAATCCAAAAAAACTGGAGAGAGACAGGCGTAGCAGGTCTAAGCAAAAAAATCACCACAACTGCCGAAAAACAGCATTTTATAGATCATCTACCGGCTGACATTACAGCAAAAGAAATGGAAGCGATTGACAAAGAGTTCAACTTTACAAAAGGCGGCAATTTCATCATCAAACGTCAATGGTTTGTTCAGGCAATTGAACACCAATACAAAGCAGCCAATCCTGCAATTGAGCAATTCCTAATCGGAATAAGCCGAACAGGATCGGTAATGATGCTTTACAAAGAAATGGTTAAAACTCCGGAAGGAAAAGTTTGGGCAAAACAGATTTTCGAAAAAGCAAAATCAGGTTATCATGCTACTACTATTCAAGCTGTTGAAGGGATTTTGAAATAGACTTTTTTTAGTCGCAGTTTTCAGTCGCAGTAGGCAGTCGCAGTAGGCAGTTGCAGTGAACAGTCTCAGTTTTCAGTCACAGTACACGGTGCTGCTTGAAAACTGAGACTGAGACCGAAAACTGAGACTGAGACTGAGACTGAAAACCGCGACTGAAAACTAAAAAAAACCAGATTACATTTCGTGTAATCTGGTTTTTTTTAGTTCTTATTCTTCGCTTCGATCCATTTTGACATGTACATCGTGCTTCTATACGCGTGATGCTGCAATAAATTACCCATAAAATTATGCAGACGATGGCTTTTAGAATCCATCAGCAATGAGTTGACTACAGCTACTAATCCAGCTGAAAATTTATCCTTCAAATAACATTCGTTAATAATAGCGACACCTTTTTTCTGAGCTTCTTTCCAAAGACTTTCATCCTGATAAAGTGCAATTGCATTTTTAACAAACTCAGATACATCATCGGCTATAAATCCATTCCATGGTAAGTTGCCATGCATAGCTTCAGCACCAATTGTTGTAGTTACACTAGGCGTTCCGCATTGCATTGCCTCAAGCAATTTACCTTTTAAACCGGCTCCAAACCGAATAGGCGCCAGAACAACCCTCGCATTTTTCACAACTTCATTAGCATCTTCTGCCCTACCCATTATATAAAACCCATTTTTGGGCTGATCCAGCTGTACTACTTTTTGCGACGGATAGGCACCATAAACCTCTAAAACAGCTGCCGGAAAATCCTTTTTTATCAAAGGCCAGATGGTTTCTTTTAAATACTGAACCGTATTCCAATTGGGCTCATGAAAGAAATTCCCAATAAAAACAAACTTTTCCCTTTCTTCAAAGGAAGGCAATCTCAAAAGAGCATCATCCGACATTCCCTCCACTAAAAAAGGGAGATACAAAAGCAGATCTTCATTGATCCTGAACATCTCTTTTAAAATACTCATCTCAAATTCTGAAATAATCAAAGACAAATCACACCTTAAAATACTGGCAATTTCTCGTTTTGTGACTTCTTCTGAAAACAAATCTGTCAATTCAAATTTTCGGCCTTTCTTAAAAGCGTTTTGTCTTGCTGCGCGCAAACAATGTAAATCTTCTGTATCAAGAATCCGAATTGCTTCCGGACAATTTTCGGTCACACGCCATCCAAATTGTTCCTCCATCATAAAACGATCAAACAACACAACATTTGGATTTAATTCCATCACAAAGGCATCGAAACTGGCAGAATTGAGTTCGATACTTTTTTTATCAACTCCAAGCGCAGACAAGTCCACCATAAAATCGCTGTCCAGGGCCGCACTGACGAATGTAATCTCAAATCCATTATCCTTAAAAATGGAAATTAACTGCATCATTCTACCTCCGGCAGCAGACGAATTTGGCTCGGGCCAGACAGAACCGATAATTAAAAGTTTACGCACTGGATTCATTTATATTCATTTCAACCTGCAAAATAATGCTTTTTCGAGCGTATTCGCACGATATTTCCTGTTTTTGGTCGAAAAAAGACTAATTTTGCCAAATACAAATTTCGGAAGCAATTATGTTAGGATTAAAATTAGCCACGGACCCCCGCTGGGTCAATATCGTAGAATCAAATATCGAAGAAATTTTGACGGATCATGCCTGGTGCGAACAAAAAGCCGCTTCAAATGCCATCAGCTTAGTTACTTATAATTCTGAATTGGAAGAATTGGTAACTGAAATGCTTGTGATCGCAAGAGAAGAGCTGGAGCATTTGCAAATGGTGCACGATATCATCAAAAAAAGAGGTTTGACTTTGGGGCGTGAAAGAAAAGATCATTATGTAAATGAACTTTTTAAATTCATGAAAAAAGACGGCAGCCGCAGAGATGCTCTTTGCGATCGTCTGTTGTTTTCGGCTATGATTGAAGCCAGAAGCTGCGAGCGTTTTAAAGTACTTTCAGAAAACATAAAAGACGAAGAACTGGCTAAATTCTACCGTGATTTAATGATTTCTGAAGCCGGACATTACACTACATTTTTAGGTTTTGCAAGAAAATATACCGACAATATAGATATCGATAAACGCTGGAAAGAATGGATTGAATACGAAGGTTCAATTATTACCAACTACGGAAAAAGTGAGACCGTACACGGATAATAATTCTTAAAATTCGATTTTCATTTTTACCTATAAATACCACAATTTGTTATGTCTGCAAATAAAATAAAGACCATTTTACTAAAAACGGCCAAATACCTTGGGATTACTTTTGTTGTCATTATAGGATTACTGTTCCTTACGCCCATTATTTTTGAAGATACCATCAAGGAACAGATTAAAAAAACCGCCAACGAAAAACTAAGCGCAGAACTCAACTATTCTGATGTTTCGGTTTCGTTTTTTCAGCATTTCCCTTCTCTGACACTAACCTTAAGCGACTTACATCTTAACGGCTCAGCTCCTTATAAGAGCGAAAAATTCATTACCGCAAAGGAAGTTTCATTTGGTATCAATGTAGCCAGTCTGGTTTTTAGCAAAGAGGTAAAAATCGATCAGATTTATTTGTCTGATTCTTTTATCAATGTAAAAGTAAACGAAGAAGGAGAAGCCAATTACAACATTTACAAAGGATCTTCAAAGGATTCAAATCCTAAAGACAGCACCGAAACTGCCTTAAAACTGGAACGAATTGAGATTTTAAACAGTAAGATCGTTTACGATGACAAATCGACGAAAATACATTTTGATGCTTTCGGATTTGACTATTTAGGAAAAGGAGACTTAAACAAAGCCGTTTTCGATTTGTATTCGAAAGCAAAAATTGAAAAGTTAAATATCGTTTATGAAAATGAACCTTATTTGATGAACAAAAAGGTAAATGCTGATCTGATCACAAAAGTCAACGTCAACTCCCTGTCTTTTTATTTTCAACAAAATAACCTTAAAATAAATGACCTTATTGTTGACTTTATTGGAAAATTCAACTTCCTGAAAGACGGATACAATATGGATTTTGTGATAAAATCAGACAACAGTGATTTACACGATGTTTTTACCGCCTTCCCTCCAAAATACATTACCTGGCTGTCGAAAACAGAATTAAAAGGAAACACCAACCTGCTTTTAACTTTAAAAGGAGACTATATTGCCGCACAAAATATTGCACCGGATCTTAATATGGATGTGAAAATAGACAGCGGATTTGTTAATTACAACAAAAGTGCTTTCCCAGTTTCGAATCTGAATTTAGAAATCAAAACAAAAGTTCCGTCTTTAAATCCGGACCTGCTTATGGTTGATGCCAAAAACCTGTCTTTAAACATCAAACAGGATTATTTAAAAACGAAATTCAACGTCAAAGGTGTAAAAACACCGAATATCAACGCCGATTTTAAAGCTAAAATTGATCTTGGGAAATTAATGCAGGCACTTGGAATCCCAACCATCGTACTAAAAGGAAACCTGGCAGGAGATGTAAAAGCAAATGGTAAATTTGATTTAAAAAACAAACTTCTTCCGGTTACCAATGGTGTCATTGATTTGGAAAACGGTTATTTAAAAACACCTTACTATCCAAATCCTATAACAGACATCACCATCAAATCTAAGGTTGAGAATCAAAAAGGGACTTTTAGTGACTTAAAAATAAACCTAAAACCTGCTCAGTTTACCTTTGAAGGAAAACCCGTTTTTGTAGAAGCCGATTTGAGTAATTTTAATGATTTAGCTTACGACATCAAGGCTAAAGGAGAACTGGACGTAAACAAAATCTATAAAGTTTTCTCTCAAAAAGGACTAGATTTAGACGGTTTCGTAAAAGCTGATTTGGTTTTAAAAGGCAAACAAAGCGATGCCGAAAAAGGAAATTACCGCAAGCTGTACAACAAAGGAACCCTTGAACTTAGAAATATCGGAATTGCTTCTGAATATCTTCCGAAGAAATTCATCATCAAAGAAGGTATTTTTAAAATCAATCAGGACAAGATGTCCTTCAACAACTTTTTGGCAGCTTACGGCCAATCTGACTTTAGGTTAAATGGTTATTTACAGAACGTTTTTAATTATGCAACTACCAATACCGGTGTCCTAAAAGGTTCTTTCAAATCGACATCACGTTATATTAATGTGGATGAATTTATGTCGGCTACTCCGACAACTACTTCGACTACCGAAGCCAAAACGGAAACTCAGCCTCAAAAGCAAACGACACAAACAGGAGTTATTATTATTCCTTCCAATTTAAATCTGCAATTTACAGCGAATGCCCAAAAAGTAAATTTCGACAAATTGAATCTTTTAAATGCAGTTGGAAATTTAAGCATGAACAAAGGCAAACTGAACATGCAGAATACCGGTTTTAATTTAATTGGATGCGATGTAAGCATGAATGCCAATTATCAGGCGGTAACACCTAAAAAAGCCAATTTTGATTACGCGATTAAAGCCACTGATTTTGACATCAAAAAAGCCTACAACGAAATCGAAGTTTTTAGAAAAATGGCAAGTGCAGCTGAAAAAGCACAAGGAATTGTTTCTCTAGACTATCAATTAAAGGGCCGTTTAAACAATAAAATGGAACCGGTTTATCCGTCGCTTGTTGGCGGAGGAACACTTTCGATAAAAGAGGTAAAAGTTAGAGGATTGAAAATGTTTAGTGCGGTAAGCAAACAAACCAATACGGAATCAATAAAAAATCCGGATCTTTCAAAAGTAGACATTAAAACTACGATCAAAAACAATATCATGACCGTAGAACGCTTTAAGTTTAAGTTTGCAGGCTTCCGACCAAGAATCGAAGGCACAACAAGTCTGGACGGAAAACTGAACTTAAAAATGCGTTTAGGCCTTCCTCCTTTAGGAATCTTTGGAATTCCGCTGACCATTACCGGAACTCAAGACAATCCAAAAATAAAAGTGGGAAGAAAATCTCAAAATTTAGAAGAAACAAAAGATACTGAAGAATAAAATCAGAAAACCTGTTCATTATGAGCAGGTTTTTTTATTTAAATCAAATTATATTTATAGTTTTGAATAGCAATGCAACGCACTCATGAAACAATCTAAAAAAGGAGAGTTTTACGGCCAGACTAACAAAACGATTTCTCTTGAAGGAATAACGTTAACTGATACCGTATATACACACCCTACAGTAGACTGGCATTATCACGAGCATGCTTACTTTACCTTTATTCTGCAGGGAAATGTAATTGAAGGAAATAAAAAAGAAGTCTATAATTGCGCCCCCGGAAGCCTCCTTTTTCACAACTGGCAAGAACCACACTATAACATTAAACCGGAAGGTTTTACGAGAGGTTTTCATCTTGAAATCGAAAGAAAATGGTTTGATTCACTTACAATGAATAGCGACAACCTACAAGGAAGCGCAACCATCCTAAATCCCGACATCAAACTTTTAATGTATAAAATTTTCAGATCAACCAAGGTTGATGACTATCATTTTGATCTTTCGACTCAAACGTTATTAATCGAGATCTTATCGAAACTAAATGGCGATTTTCAATCGGTCCTACATAAAAATCCTAAATGGGTTTCAATGATTGATGAAATCCTTCACGATCAGCTTACCGAAACCATGACACTCGATTATTTGTCGAAAACATTAGGCATCCACCCTATTCATCTTTCAAGAGATTTCTCAAAGTATTTTCATTGCAATCTGGGAGAGTACATACGAAAATTAAAAGTAGAAAAAGCATTGTCGCTCATTGCAATGCAAAGCAAATCTCTAACGGAAATTGCTTACGAATGTGGTTTCTCCGACCAAAGTCATCTCACTCGGTCTTTCAGAGAAATAAACGGACTCAATCCTTCAGCACACAAAAAATTACTTTTCAAAAAATAAGTCAAATGTTAATCCTGTACAATTTTTAAAGTTTATTGTACGGTAGATTTGCATTTCAATCCTTACAATCAATCAAATGAAACACATTCTTTTACTTGCCCTGCTATTTTGTAATAGTATAATTTCGGCACAAAACAGTAATCTGTTCCAAACGGACGGAATTACAACTGAACTACACAAAAACAATGTGGGTAAAGTTACTTTTATGAAAGGCAACATTCCACTGGATCAGTATAAAGAAACTGATTTTCTGAAATCCTTTGAACTAACCTATAAATCCGATCTGAACATCAGGGTTTTCATGAACAACTCTGTTACAAATTACCTGCATCAATTGAATCCGGAATTACCCGCTGATCAACTTTTAACGACAGGAAACCTTCAATTTGCCTTTTACATCGACAATAAACTTCTTTATACCGAAAACCTTAATTACGGATGTAGTTTTGGATCAGCAGGCAGCAAAGACACTTCAACAACCTTCAGGGTTCCTTTAACGAGTTCCAAAAAAGAAGACTGGTGGTCCATTTACCTGTGGGAACGATTTAAAGTGAATGGCGGAGAGAATGCACTAACCAATGGCAAGCATAAACTAAAAATTGAAATTCGTCCTTATCAAACGAATCAAAATGGAGCGGTCAAAACGGGAGATTTAATTGCTAAAGGAGAAATTCAGCTGATCTTAAAAGCACCCAAACTAACTCCCAAACAAATCGAAATTCAACCCACTCAACCCAACAGCGGCTGGGAAGTTTCAAACTTTGCTTTTGACAAAAAGAAAATTGAACAACTCAACACAGCTATTGCCAGCTACAATTTGAAAGAAATCACGAGTGTAGTTGTCATTTACGATAAAAAACTGCTGCTTGAAGAATATTTTAATGAAGCCGACAGAAACACTTTGCATGACACCAGATCTGCAGGAAAATCTTTCGCTTCAACCCTAGCAGGAATTGCCATAAACGACGGTTATCTTAAGAATGAAAATCAAACATTGAACCAGTTCTACGATTTAAAGAACTTTGCCAATTATGAGTCTAAAAAAGACAGCATAAAAATAAAAGACCTACTCAACATGAGCTCCGCCTTTGAAGGCTCCGATCAAAATAGCGATTCCCCTGGAAACGAAGAAAACATGTATCCTACAGACAATTGGGTAAAATTTACTTTAGATTTACCCATGGATAAATCTAAAACCAATGGCGGTCAATCAGATTATTTTACAGCAGGCGTAGTTTTACTGGGTGACATCATCCATAAATCAGTTCCTGGCGGATTAGAAAAATATGCCGATGAAAAGCTTTTCAAACCACTAAACATAACACATTACCAATGGCAGTATACTCCACAGAAAGTAGCCAATACAGCAGGAAGTCTACAAATGACCTCATTGGATTATGCCAAATATGCTCAATTATACCAGAACAATGGCCTTTGGAATGGCAAACAAATCCTTACTACCGATTGGGTTCAAAAAACCCTAACCCACCAGTTTCAGATTCCGGAAAGAGAAAACGAATACTACGGTTATCTGTTTTGGAACAGAACTTTTACTTTTAAAAACACTCCCTACGAAACTTATTACTGCGCAGGAAATGGTGGAAATGAGTTTATGATTTTCAAAAACCTTCCACTTGTAGTAATCATTACTTCAAAAGCCTATAACAAACCTTATGGGCATGCACAAGCTGAAAAAATTGTACAGGATTATATACTTCCATCACTATTAAAATAAAAGTCAGGATCAGATTCAAAAAGGTATTCACTTTACTGTAAAGCGCGTTAGAGATGGCGATTGCTGTTCTTTTGCGATCTCTAATGGCTTTGCATTTTCTAAAATCACCTGTCACAAAAGATTTAACGCACAGGATTTTTATAGCATTATACTAGTCCATTACTAAACAGACAATGTTCCGGAAACATATAAAATACCTTTTGCCAACAACCACAACAAGGCCGCCATGCCTAAAAGTCCCCAAGTCCAGTTGCTGCTTCTTTTCCAACTAAAGAAAAATGTCGGGATTTCCCAATATTTAATCACGATAAAAGTACTTACTCCAATTAATGAAACCCAAATCATCTCGGCAGAATGAATGTGAAAACTATAAAACAAAACCAAGGCAAAAAAGAGAGTCGTCACAAATTGTAAATAATAATAATTCTTATAATTGCGTTTGTAATTATCCTTAAGCGACAACAGCAAAAACGATACAATTAGCAAGCTAGTCAAAGCGGTTATTACATACGAAAAAATTGCATTATACTGCCAAATAAGGAACCCGTCTATGATTAGCGCCAAAACCATACAAGCCGCGAGCGAGTAAACACTTCTTTCAATATAAGCATCTTTCTCTTTATAAGGTATCAGAATCGGGTACATATATTTCTCTAAAATTCGCCAAAAAGGCAAAGCACAAATAGCCGCCATTGCAGCGATCACAATTTCATAATTATACACCGTGTCCGCCGGAACTTTGCACAAGAGATAAAACAGCGCCACAGTAACGATGATAGCAGGCAGGCAAATTGTTTTTACAGTTTCCCACTTATCATCTCCCCAGAAATTATTCTTTATTTCAAAAATATATTTCTGTACCAAATATTTACGGGTAAAAATTGCTGTGGACTGGCTCCATAACAAAAACAAACCTGTATGAATTACTATAGTCCGCAATGTCATTTCTTCTATAAAACACCCCCAAACAACGCAGGCAGCCCCTGCTAACAACAATTCGTACGTTAATAAAATTGCCGAAAATAAAAGTCTGAATAAGGGCGCAAACTGATTGATCAGGATACCAATCAGTGAATTCCAATAATTGCGCAACAAACCTATTATCGAACATATTGCAATAAATGCCGAGAGATACAACATCCAATTGGTCAGCGATTGTGTTTGCATCCATAATTGAACTGCAGAATTTTTTACGGGCGTATAGACTATATGAGAGTTGGCGTAAATTTCGTTCGCTAATTGATTTCTTACCGTATCGTTTAGTCCAGAAAATTGTTTTTTGTGCTTTTGCCAATAAACAGTAGCATCAGAACCACTTTTTTGTAAAACGGCAAACTCGTATAAAATCTTTTTTTGAGCATTGGTCAATGATGCAACTTTCTCGGCAGAATGAATTTCTTTTGCAAACAGGCTTGTACAGAAAAGAAACAGGAGGAAAACTATTTTTTTCAAAATTTGGATAGATTAATCCTTCCAAAAATACAAATAATAAGTATTGGATATAAAGCAAAAAACCCGTTCACCAAAGATGAACGGGTTTTGTAATAAGTAGTCTAATGCTTATGCTTCGAATGGAAGGATAGATACATAAGATTTGTTATCTTTTTTCTTTTGGAACTTAACAACTCCAGCTACTCTTGCGTGTAGTGTGTGATCTTTACTGATGTAAACGTTTTCACCCGGATTATGTTTTGAACCTCTTTGTCTAACGATGATGTTCCCAGCAATAGCAGCTTGACCACCAAAAATCTTAACGCCTAGACGTTTTGATTCTGATTCTCTACCATTCTTCGAACTACCGACACCTTTCTTGTGAGCCATGACGTATGAGTTTAAATATTGTTATTATTCTTTAGTAGCTTCTTTTTTTGCTTTTGGAGCTGCTTTTTTCGCTTTTGGAGCTTCTACTTCTTCAGTAGCTGCATCTTCTGCTACAACTGCTTTTTTAGCTGCTGCTTTTTTAGTTCCTCCTGCTGCAGTAATACCTTCAATTACAATTTGAGTAAGATATTGTCTGTGACCATTTCTTTTTTTGTATCCTTTTCTTCTTTTCTTTTTGAAAACGATAACTTTATCTCCTTTTAAGTGTTGTAACACTTTAGCTTCTACTGAAGCACCTTCTATAGCTGGGGCGCCTAAAGTTACATTTCCGTTATCGTCTAATAAAAGAACTTTGTCAAAAGAAACTTTTGAACCTTCTTCGTTAGCCAAACGGTGAACATAAACCTTTAAGTCTTTGCTTACTTTGAATTGTTGCCCTGCTATCTCTACGATTGCATACATACCAAATTGATTTATTGATTTTTAAGGTTGCAAATATACAACTATTAATTTACTGTGCAATCCCTTATTCCAAAAATATTTATTTCCGCTTTACAGCTGTTTTTCAAGGCATTTCTGTACTCCAAAAAACACATTTAGAAGTAAAAGACTGTTAAATTTTAATCATTTTACCCCCGTACCCCTGAATGCTAATTAAAAAAAGTTATTTTTGGTGTAACGATAATCAACTCTTGACTACCTATTTATTTAGGTAAATATAAATTTATTAATCTTTATGAAAAATTCAATAATTATGTTAAGTGCGGCACTAATGCTCGGCGGAGTGGCTCATGCTCAAAAGGTAGCTTTTGAAGAATACAATTTAGATAACGGAATGCACGTCATTTTGCATAATGATCCCTCAGCTCCGGTCGTGATCACCTCAGTTATGTACCATGTAGGATCAAAAGACGAACGTCCGGACCGAACAGGTTTTGCCCATTTCTTTGAACATTTGTTGTTTGAAGGAACTAAAAACATCAAACGCGGCGAATGGATGAAGATTGTTACCGCTAATGGAGGTGTAAACAACGCCAACACTACTGACGACAGAACGTATTACTACGAAGTTTTCCCTTCAAACAGCTTAGAACTTGGTTTATGGATGGAATCTGAAAGATTAATGCATCCGGTTATCAATAAAATTGGTGTTGACACACAAAATGAAGTGGTTAAGGAAGAAAAAAGAATGCGTTACGACAATCAGCCTTATGGAAACATTCTGCCGGTTGTAAAAGAAAACATGTTCAAAAAACACCCGTACCGTTGGACTACTATCGGTTCTATGAAAGATTTGGATGCTGCAACTCTTGAAGAATTTCAGGCATTTAATAAAAAATTCTACACGCCAAACAATGCTGTTTTAGTCGTAGCAGGTGATTTTGACAAAGCCAAAACAAAAGAATGGATTCAGAAATATTTTGCACCAATTCCGAGAGGCGAAGAAGTAAAAAAACAAACTTATGTAGAAGAGCCAATCAATCAGACAATAAAAGCGACTTACGAAGACCCGAACATTCAGATTCCAATGGTAGTTGCTTCATACAGAACTCCATCTATGAAAACCAGAGACGCCAGAGTTTTAGACTTGATTTCTTCTTATTTAAGTGATGGAAAAAGCTCTAAATTGTACAAAAAAATAGTTGACGACAAAAAAATGGCCCTTCAGATTGGAGCGGTAGGATTTAGTCAGGAAGATTACGGAATGTACATTTTGTATGGTTTACCAATGACCCCTAACACAACAGCCGACATTTTGAAAGAAATGGATGAGGAGATCGTAAAAATTCAAACAGATTTGATTTCTGAGAAGGATTATCAAAAATTACAAAACAAATTCGATAATAATTTTGTGAATGCCAATGCAAGCGTGGAAGGAATTGCAGAAAATCTTGCTTCTTTCTACCTGCTTTACGGAGATGTAAACTTGATTAATACGGAGATCGATCTTTATCATTCTATCACCAGAGAAGAAATCAGAGAAGTAGCCAAGAAGTACCTAAACCCTAACCAGCGTTTAATTTTAGACTATATCCCTTCAACTAAAGCTCAAAACTAAGTCATCGAATCATGAAAAAAATACATACATTTTTAATCCTTTTATTCCTAACTGGAATTATGCAAGCACAAGACCGCCCACAACCAAAACCAGGCAATTCTCCTGTAGTCAACATCAAAAAGCCGCAAACTTTTGTTTTGGCAAACGGGATGAAAGTTTTAGTGGTTGAAAATCATAAATTACCAAGAGTAAGCTTTACTCTTACCCTTGACAACGCTCCTTTTGCAGAAGGAAACAAAAAAGGAGTCGACGAATTAACAAGCGCCTTAATTGGTAACGGAACTAAAAAAATAACGAAAGAAGCTTTTAACGAAGAGATCGACTTTTATGGAGCGAATATTAATTTTTCTTCTTCGGGAGCTTCTGCAAGTTCGCTTTCTAAATACTCAGGACGTGTTTTAGAACTTTTAGCCGAAGGAGCTTTACAGCCGAATTTTACTCAGGCAGAATTTGATAAAGAAAAAGCAAAATTAATCGAAGGACTTAAAGCCGACGAAAAAAGCGTTCCGGCAATTGCAAACAGAGTTGTTGATGTTCTGGCTTTTGGAAAAAATCACCCTTCAGGAGAATATCTTTCAGAAGAAACGGTAAAAAATGTCACTCTTGCTGATGTTCAGTCCAATTATGCAACTAATTTTGTTCCTGAAAATGCCTATTTGGTCATTATTGGTGATGTTAAATTTAAAGAAACCAAAGCAGCGGTAGAAAAACTTTTTAGCGGATGGAAAAAACAAGCCGCTCCAAAAAATACTTACCCTGCTCCAGAGAATGCCTCTAAACTTCAAATTGATTTTGTTGACGTTCCGAATGCAGTTCAATCTGAAATTTCATTGGTAAATATCGTGAATTTAAAAATGAGCGATCCTGATTTTTTCCCTGCTGTAATCGCGAACCAAATTTTAGGAGGTGACTTCAACAGTTATCTAAACATGAATTTACGTGAAAAACATGCCTGGACATACGGTGCTCGCTCCAACATTGGAAGCGGAAAATATGTAACCAAATTTAGAGCTTCTTCAGCCGTTAGAAACACTGTAACCGACAGTGCAGTAGTGCAATTTATTAAAGAAATCAAAAGAATCAGAACTGAGAAAGTTTCTGAAGACATTTTGAAAAATGTAAAAGCCGGATATATTGGACGTTTTGTAATGCAGATTGAAAAACCACAAACCGTTGCTCAATATGCTTTAAACATTGAAACAGAAAAACTTCCTGCTGATTTCTACGAAAAATACATTCAAACCATAAACAATGTAAGCGCTGACGATATTTACCGCGTTGCCAACAAATACTTTTTACTGGACAATATGCGAATTGTTATTGCCGGAAAAGGTTCTGACGTGATTACAGGTTTAGAAAAACTTCAAATTCCGATTTTCTATTTCGATAAATACGGAAATCCTGTTGAAAAACCAGTAACCAAAAAAGAAGTTCCAGCTGGAATTACCGCTAAAACAGTTTTCGAAAACTACCTTAAAGCAATTGGTGGAGAAAAAGCAGTTACGGCCGTTAAAACACTTTCGATGACTGGATCTACAACTGTTCCTCAAGCTCCTGCCCCATTAACATTTACTTCTAAATTAGATTCAAAAGGAAAGATGATGGTTTCTCTTGCCATGGGAACGATGAATTTAATGAAACAAGTGGTGAATGACAAAGGTGCTTATATCGAACAACAAGGACAACGCAAAAACCTTGAAGGAACCGATCTTGCCGAAATGAAAGCTAGTGCTGCTCCTTTTGAAGAACTTCAACTTGCAAAAAGAGCCGACTTAAAAGTAGACCGTATCGAGCCTATTAACGGCAAAGATGCTTATGCAATAAAAGAAGGCAAAACAACTTATTTCTACGATGTTAATTCAGGTCTTAAACTGGCCGAATCAAAAGATCGTGAGCAAGGTGGAAAAGCAACGACACAAATCACAAACTTCAACGACTATAAAGATGTAAAAGGGGTAAAAGTTCCTTTTAACATTGTTCAGAATGTAGGTTTTGAATTAGACATCAAAATGTCTGATATCAAAATCAACGAAGGAGTTTCTGAAGCAGATTTTTTATAAGATGCTAAGAATATAAGGTGCTAAGACACTAAGGTACTGAGGTACTAAGATTTTTTTTGAGGCTTAGTCAAAGTTTAAAACTTTGACTAAGCCTTTTCTTTTTTATCAGGCTGAGCGACAATCGTTTTCTTTAGATTCTCGTTACGGAGTTACTTACGAAGATTTCTCCTCCGTCGAAATGACAACTTTGGGACAAGCCTTTGTCAGACCAAACGAAGTCAAAGCTTTGTCCGGCTGAGCGAAGTCGAAGCCCCCCGTTCCAATTGGTGCGCCCTTCGAATCCGCTTCGAATCCGCTCTCTTCGACTCCGCTCAGGGCGGCAAAACAAAACAAAAGAAAGGCTGTCAGTTACGACAGCCTTTCTCATTTTAATCATTCAACCTCTAAATAAGGGCTTAAAATTTCTGCTAATTCATTCAGCCAGTAAAAGCCGTTTTCAAGGCTTGTTTTGTCTGTCTCGAATGTTTCGCATTCTCTCATCATACTTAAAGCAAGCAGATAATTTACTTTTCGAATTGTCTTTGCCATAAATTCAGGATCTACTGATTTGCTGAAAAAATCAATCAATTTCAATTCTGTCTCTTTCGAAAGGGTGTTTGTACTCATAATCTTAACTTTTAGGGAAATATAAAACCCGCATAGCTAAGGTGTCCTACGCTGTTAAGAAAGCGTTACGGTCGTTTCCAATTCCGCCACCATACTACACGGGCAAATTTTTTTTCTAAATTCATAATCTTAACTATTAGGACCGTAAAGATACCTAAAAGCTTTAAATAAGTAAGAATTTTCAATCAATAATTTAAATACAAACCCGTATGATTTAACTGTCCTACGCCACAAAAAGCATTGCAGTTGTTTCCAATACCACCAGCATACCATACCGGGTATAAGTTTTTTTCGATGTTCCTTCAGCTTCAAAATGACAAACTTAACAAAAATATTCAGATGAAAATAACTGTCCTAGCCCCGATAGAAGTGGAAATCCTTTTGTGGCGGGGTTCGCCACAAAAGATTGGAACGAATAGCGGGATTAGCTCCTGAAAGAAAATTTGATCAAAACCAAAATAGCACTTCACACCTGAAATCTACTTTTTAGCCGATAAATACACCCCAATCAGGATTATAAAAGCGCCAAAAAACTGAATCGGTGTAAGCATTTCATTATCCAACAGTCCCCAGAAAAATGCCACGATTGGAATTAAATATGTTACTGAAGTTGCAAATACAGGCGATGACATTTGTATTAATTTAAAAAACAAAACATTGGCGATTCCGGTTCCCAGAACCCCTAAAATCATCACAAACAAAATAGAATGCTGCGTCGTTTCAAGACTTATTCTTTGAGGAAAATCGGTTGTACTTAAAATAAGCAAAGCCGGAACAAGCAACACCGCAAAATTTCCTGTCGTGATACTCAGCGAATTTAAGTCGGATAGGTATTTCTTAATCAAATTGACATTTATCGCATAACTAAGCGTTGCAATAACGACCAGAATAACATAATAATAATTTTGCCCAGGATGTGAAGATGCCCCACTTAAAACCAACAACAAACACCCAACCAAACCAACAAAAACGCCGAGAACCTGCCTTTTTTGAAATTGGATTCCAAAAATAAGCACACCTAAAACCAATGTATTTAAAGGCGTAAGCGAATTCATAATGGCCACGATCGAACTGTCGACTTCCGTTTCGGCAATTGCAAAAAGAAATGCTGGTATAAAGGTCCCAAAGAAAGAAGTTATGGCAACAAATTTCCATTGATGACGCGAAATTTTCTTCAAACTCTTAAAGCCAACAATCAGCAAAAACAAAGCTGCAAATATAATTCGGAACGAACCCACCTGAATCGCTGTCAATCCCACCAAACCTCTTTTGATGAGAATAAAAGAACTTCCCCAGATTAGCGAGAGTACCAATAAATAGGCCCACTTTAATTGTTTTGCGTCCATAAATCGTATTTTACTGCAAATTTGTAATAATTTTACGAATTGACCTCTTCCTTTTTACTAATTTTGCAAAGAACATTATTCGCAAATTAAAATCTTATAATATGAAATTCACAAAAATCATCGCCGCTATCGCCATCGCAGGTTTAGTAATGGTAAGCTGCAAAAAAGAAGAAGATAAAAATCTGGCCAATATAAAATCGGAGAACACAGCTCCTAAAGAACACAAAGCAATTGCTGCCGAAAATGTACAGACTTCAAGTTTTAAAATCGAAGGAATGACTTGTGCAATGGGATGTGCCAAAACAATCGAAAAAGAATTATCCAATCTTGACGGTGTAGAAAAAGCAACCGTTGATTTTGAGAAAAAAACAGCAACTGTGGTATTTGACAAAACAGTTCAAAACCAGGAAAATTTAACCAAAACAGTTCAGGCAACCGGAGACGGCAAAACGTATAAAGTTTTAGATATCAAATCGTAATTTGACGACTGTTCAGTTCTAAAAAGACTGACCAAAAAAATAAATCTTTAAACAGTAGTAAACTAAGGCTTGCTACTGTTTTTTTTTATAAATCATTTCAATACAGCCATAAGAAACAATGGAACTTAAATTTAGCCACATAGACATTTTAGTTAACGATCTGCAATTGGCATGCGACTATTATGCAAAGATCCTCGGAGCAACAATCTCGAAAAAATTCACCTGGGAGAGAGGCGAGTTACACGTTACCTACACTGTTGTAAAAATAGGCGAGGAACGATTTATGCTGGTGCAGCCTTTTTCCGGAAATCTAAAGAATCTAATAGACTCAAAGGGCGAAGGAACAATTTACCGTCATTGTTATTCTACCCCCGACATCGAAGCTGCTTTTGACGAATTGATCAATTCAGGCGTGCAGCCAGAGGACGAAAACGGAAATGCACTGTCACGAGAAAGTCTTAACTCTCCAAGCGGCGTTAAAATCCTCTGGCTTCCGAAACGTTTTGGCGAATTCTCGATTGAAATCCTTGAAGAAGCAGGACTTCAACAGTTTATGAATGAGGCTTTTTCTGCTTCCTAAGACGCAAACAGTAAAAACACAGCAATTTATATTAAAGTTAAAAAGACTTTTAAATAAAATACCCCAGAATAGTATCTCACTTTTTGGGGCAGTACACGATGGATGCGTTTTTAATTTATATTTGAGGAAGACTAATAAAATCAGAGGCATTTGTACGGCTCATCTAAGAGAAATATACACTTACGCGCGAGACGCTCACACTAGCAGGATACGTTTATTAAATACACACGGAAGTCACCAAAACACAAATGAAGCATAATGGATTTACTAGAAATCATTCTTGGAAGATATTTAATTGAGATTTTGGGAGCATGTGTAGGATTCACTTATTTAAATACCATAGTTCTTTTCAACGAAGATGACTTTATTACCTTTTCAGAAGTATGGTGTCCAAAAGGAAATAACAATAAGAAAGATGCCAATAGCGAAAGAAATCATGTGATAGAAATAATTTTTCTGGGAGGAATCGTGTTTCTTTTAGTAATTTTTACATCATCTTGAATATAACTCACATTAGCTAACAGAATCACCTTTACACTGCGCGAAATCTCCCGACTTGATAATCGTACTATATTCTGTTTTGCAATAGTTTTTTTATTTTTCTTTGCGAAGTATTGGAACGGTTACAAAGTTGGGAGACTTCGCGCAGCAAGTTTTCTTAAGCGACAAGTTCCTCGTAGTGATAAAATTATAAATTCATAATTATGAGATTACAGGATTTAAAAAACAAATATGAAATTAGTGTATTTAATGAGTCATTAGACGAAAATTTAGTCGGAAAAGCATCTGAATGGGAGTACTATTCAGCTATTCGTTTAAATGGAATAATAGCAGTTGGATGGCTTTCAGATGATAATATTTTACTCGTTAATACAGATGGAGTTTTTATTTATGACATTCTTAAAAAGAATATTATATTTAGTGATTATGAAAATTCATTTAAAAAAAATATATCTGATGATAATCTGACTTTTTATGTTCAAACTAAATCTGAAACTGTATTTATTTTTGGATTAAGAGGCGGAGGTGGGAATTTATTAACAAAAGATAATATATGGAAGATAGAAGTTATTGATATTGCTTGCAATATCAAGGTGCCTAAACTCTTAAATTATAAGAATGGAAAAAAATATTTTTTAGAGCTGCAACAAAACAGTTATGAAGGAAATAAATATTTAGGATTTTCAAAGTCAGAAAATTATTTTCTAATTATGGGGGATGGAGGTCTTGACGTTTTCTCCCGATTAACAGCCCCTTAAGGGCAAAACTTACCTTTTAATTTATTTCATAACGCGTTGCACTATGCTATTACTAAGGCTCTTTCGGAGTAATGGATTTCAACATTTAAACTTAACACTTGTTCCCTACAAATTCTTGGATTGATCCAAAATTTGATCTTTAAAAACCTAAAAAGATTTTCAAATAAAATGCCCCCAAATAGTATCTCACTTTTTGGGGGTAGTATAAAATTAAGTACGGACTTTTATTTCCATTTTAATGTTTCCATCAATCGCTGCATATCATTTCTGATGTAACTCGCAGCCGGCATAACTGAATCAAAGTTAGGTTTGGCATAAAAATAAACCGATCCTGTGATAAAATGTTTTGTACTGTCGGTCACGTAAAATTGCGAGTTTGTGGCAGCATTTCCATCTACGCGATAAAACATGCCGTAAACCTTTTTTTCGGGGTTTAAATACGGCTGTTCTAAGATATCATCGGCCTTGATAACGTGCTCATAGGTTAACTTCTGGGCATCTTTGAGCAGTTTCTCAATATCACCATGAACTGGTTTATAAGTCAGGTAAATGGTAG
Organism: Flavobacterium collinsii; assembly: GCF_946903285.1. Taxonomy (GTDB): domain Bacteria; phylum Bacteroidota; class Bacteroidia; order Flavobacteriales; family Flavobacteriaceae; genus Flavobacterium; species Flavobacterium collinsii. Next base: position 1,662,328 of record NZ_OX336425.1, on the reverse strand, counting down.
CTTTCATCTTTGGATAGGTAATCGCAAATCCGCAGTTTTTCTCTCCTTTAATTACAGCTCCTTCATTCATTTCAAAAGTAAACGGGCAATTGTTTTCAAAACCTACATATTTTGCTTCAGGATAATCCAAACGAAGAAAACTCGCAGGCTTTGGCACTACATCGTCTTTACAGCTTACAACCGTCAATGCCAGTAAAATTGTTGCTATCGAAATTGTCTTTTTTAGCATTCTTAATCTATTGTTACTTTTATTTGTTTTACACGTTTCTTATCCACAGTTTCTATAGTAAAAATGCAGTTTTCAAACGCTATTTTCTGATCTTTTTTAGGGAAGTTACCCAGAATTTCTAAAATAAACCCTGCCAGTGTCTCGGCCTCACCTTTACGAGATTCAAAGATTTCTTCGTTAACATCTACGATTCTGTAAAAATCCTTGAGATTTATTTTTCCTTCAAAAAGAAAATTCTTTTCATCAATCTGAGAAAAATTGAGGTTCTCATCGTCGAACTCGTCACTAATATCTCCTACAATCTCCTCGATAACATCTTCCAGCGAAACCAATCCTGATGTTCCTCCATATTCATCGACTACAATCGCCAAATGGCTTTTAAGGCTCTGAAAATCTTTCAGCAAATTATCCAGTTTCTTATTCTCCGGAACAAAAAATGCTTCTCTGATTAATGACGTCCAGTCAAATTCTTCTTTATCGATATGAGGCAGTAAATCTTTCACAAACAAAACGCCTTCTATCTGATCAATATTGTCACGATATACCGGAATTCTCGAAAATCCTTTTTCAATAATTTTTGGGCAAATTCCCTCAAACGATTCAGACATTTCTAATGCAAAAATATCAATCCTCGGACTCATTACCTGTTTTGTGTCGGTATTACCAAAAGACACTATGCCTTCCAGTATCTTTTGCTCTTCGCTTGATGTACCTTCAGAATCTGTCAATTCTAAGGCTTGTGAAAGCTGATTGATAGAGAAATTATTTTTTTGTTTTCCCAATTTATTGTGCAAATATAACGTAACGCTGCGCATAGGCAAACTGATTGGCGATAGTAATTTATCCAAAACCAGCAACGGATAAGCCATACGTTTCGCAAATTTCACATTGTTACGGCTCGCATAAACTTTAGGAAGTATTTCTCCAAACAGCAAGATCAGGGAAGTAACCAGTATGATCTCGAGAATAAACTTAAGGATTGGCGAATCTATATCGGCAAAAATACTCTGCCCTGTATACGAGAACAAAATAACGACTCCAATATTAAAAAAGTTATTGGCTACTAATAAGGTCGCTAAAAGTTTCTTGGGTTTATCTAAAAGATTGGAAATAATCTTTCCTTTCGACTGATTTTCCTGTAATGTGTCGTCAATGTCTTTTTGAGACAAAGAGAAAAGTGCCACTTCGGCACCTGAAACTATTGCCGATAAAAACAGCAAAACAAATATTCCGACAAAACCAATTATCAAATTGATGTCTAGTGTCGTATTAAAAAACAAACTGGGCTCCGGGTCCAAATTAAAAAAGATTAGTTAAACAATCAAAAAGGCAAATCATTAATAGGTAAGCCTTCGTTCGCAGCGTCAAAGTTAGTGTTTTTTGCCGGTTCTGTATCGGGATTAGGTTTATGATTTCCGGTTTCTTTTTTGGTAGTCAAGAAAGTAAACTCTGTAACCTGAATTTCTGTAGTGTATTTTGTAGTACCGTCTTCGGCTTGCCATTGACGTGATTTTATACGTCCTTCGATATAAATCTTGTCTCCTTTCGACAAGTATTTCTCGCAAATTTCGGCCGCTTTATTGCGTACAACCAAGTTGTGCCATTCTGTTGACGTTATTTTTTCATTGGTTGTTTTATTGATATAAACCTCATTTGTAGCCAACTGAAAACGCCCAATGCAATTTCCTCCATCAAAATAATGCATTTTTACATCATCACCTAAATGGCCAATTAACATCACTTTGTTTAATGTTCCGTTCATAATTTATTAGTGGTATTTATCCCAAAGATACATTTTTTTAGCAAATTATTTCCTGCTTTTCGATAAAATTATAAATCACAATTGGAAAAGGAAAACTTTTTAATTCATTGACATTCAACCCATTTACTATCACCTCCTTTATTTTAACCTTCCAGAACTGTATGTGTAAATGCTGGTGCGAAAGTTTGTGAATAACGGTGCTCGCCGCATAATCTTCTATACCTATTATTGTATATGATGAAAAAACACTGTCTTTAACAGCTCTTGAAACCACATCAAAGTCTACAATTTCAGTAGTTTCCAAAAGTGGAAACTCATATAAGTTATGCCAGATTCCTTTTGCCGTTCTTTTCTGAATTAACGTATTCCCTAAAACGTCTTCTAGAATCAGATAATTAAAGAAACGATTTGTTACTTTAACTTTCTTAAACTTAACCGGCAAAACCGCAACCTTTTTCTTTTGTAATGCTGCACAGCTATCATTAAAGTCACAAACGGTACAATCCGGACTTTTAGGTACACATTGTAAAGCCCCAAACTCCATTATCGCCTGATTAAAAACAGCAGGATTGTCTTTTGGCATTAATTCATTTGCCAATTCTGTGAATTCTTTTTTAGTTGCCGGTGCAGCAATATCCGATTCGATATCAAAATAACGGGAAAGTACTCTAAATACATTTCCATCAACAACAGGAACAGCTTCATTGTAAGAAAAAGAAGCGATTGCCGCAGCTGTATATTCGCCAACTCCTTTTAATTTTAAAAGTTCATTATAATTAGGAGGGAAAATTCCATTTAGTTCATTTGCGACATATTGAGCTGTTTTATGTAAATTTCGGGCACGAGAATAATAACCTAATCCCTGCCAAAGTTTCAAAACCTGTTCTTCTGAAGCATTTGCTAAATCATATACAGTAGGAAATTCCTTCGTAAATGCAAAAAAATATGGAGTTCCTTGCGCAACTCGCGTCTGTTGCAACATAATTTCTGAGAGCCAAATATGGTATGGATTGGTCGTTTTTCGCCATGGCAAATCACGTTTGTTTTGTAAATACCATTTTATCAATATGTTAGAAAAATTCATTGCAAAATACTTAGAATACAAAAGTAAATGTTTATGTAATTAAAATTTAACGATTTAGCTTGATTAATTATTTTTTTAATTCCTATATTTGCAAACTCAAAAAAATAGTACACCATTTATAAAATAAAATAGGAAAGAAAATGACGAAAGCAGATATCGTAGCGAAAATTTCAGAGAAACTAGGTCTTGAAAAAGGAGATGTTCAAGCAACAGTAGAAACTTTTATGGAAGAAGTTAAAACTTCACTAGAAACTGGAGACAATGTTTACCTAAGAGGTTTTGGAAGTTTTATCGTAAAAACCAGAGCTGAAAAGACTGGTAGAAACATTTCTAAGAATACAACTATCAAGATTCCAGCACACAACATTCCTGCGTTTAAACCTGCAAAAGTTTTTGTAGAAGGAGTAAAAACAAATAACGAAGCAAAATAATACTATTAATTAATTATAAAATCGACACGATATGCCAAGTGGTAAAAAAAGAAAGAGACATAAGGTAGCTACTCACAAACGTAAAAAAAGAGCGAGAGCTAACCGTCACAAGAAGAAAAAGTAGTTTTAAACTACTTTTTTCTTTTTAAACGTTCATTGAAATTGAAAAAAGACGAAAGAGAAAAGAAAATAGAATATAGACGTAAAAATCTATCTTCTATACTCTGTTCTCTATTAATCTTCTTTTCCCCGGGTTCAATACCTGTTAAAAATATTGTTTAATCCATCTGTAAATAAGATTTTAGATCTTAGATTTTAGATTTTAGACTTTTCTTAAAGTCTATGCTCTTTTCTCTATACTCTATTTTCTGAAAAAACAGATAAAAATTTACAGTGTGAATAAAGAATTAATCATTAGATCTAGTTCTGAAGCCGTAGATTTTGCCTTATTAAAAGATGGAAAACTAATTGAATTACACAAAGAAGAAGAGAAAAGCAATTTTCAGGTTGGTGATATTTTTATCGCCAAGATACGAAAACCAGTTGCTGGACTTAATGCTGCTTTTGTAAATGTAGGCTTCGAAAAAGATGCCTTTTTACATTATCACGATTTAGGACCTAACTTAGCTTCTCAACTGAAATTCATAAAACTTGTAAGCGCAGGTAAAATAAAAGATTTCTCCCTAAAAACCTTTCAGTTTGAAAAAGAGATTGACAAAGATGGCATCATTACTGATATTTTAAGTGCCAATCAATCTGTTTTAGTTCAAGTTGTAAAAGAACCTATATCGACCAAAGGCCCAAGAATAAGCGCTGAGCTTTCATTGGCAGGAAGATTTATTGTTCTCGTTCCGTTTTCTGACCGTGTTTCTATTTCTCAAAAAATAGAAGACAAAAAAGAAAAGGATCGTCTAAAAAAACTTGTTCTATCGATCAAACCTAAAGGATTTGGTGTTATTGTTCGCACAGTAGCCGAAGGCAAAAACGTAGCCGAATTAGAAAAAGATTTGCAGAACCTGCTTGGCAGATGGACTGCAATGTGTAAAAAATTACCAACTGCTCATCATCCCTCAAAAGTATTAGGAGAACTCAACAGAGCTTCTTCAATATTAAGAGATGTATTCAATGATACCTTTAGCGGTATTCAAATAGATGACGAAGAGTTGTACCATCAAACGAAGGAATATCTGCAAGAAATTGCACCTTCAAAACAATCGATTGTTAAGTTTTATCAATCAAATGACACTCCAATTTTTGAGAAATACAATATAGAGAGACAAATCAAAACTTCATTTGGAAGAACCGTCTCCATGAGTAAAGGTGCTTATCTTATCATCGAACACACTGAAGCTCTTCACGTTATAGACGTAAACAGCGGAAATCGTTCGAATAAAGCAACCAACCAGGAAGACACTGCCATGGAGGTAAATATGATTGCCGCCGCCGAAATTGCCAGACAACTTCGTTTGCGTGATATGGGTGGAATAATCGTAGTTGATTTTATCGATATGTCTAATCCTGAAAACAGGAAGGTTTTGTTCGACTTCTTGCGAGAAGAAATGAGCGACGATAAAGCAAAGCATAAAATCTTACCGCCTAGTAAATTTGGTTTAGTTCAAATTACCAGACAACGCGTAAGACCAGAAGTTAATATTAAAACTAGAGAAGAAGATCCAAACAATGAACATGGCGAAATTGAAGCGCCAATTTTAATCATTGATAAAATCTCATCTGATTTAGATAGAATCTTAAAAACCCACAAGGGTGTTGTACTTAATGTACATCCGTTTGTGGCTGCATACCTCAGCAAAGGTTTTCCATCATTACGTTCAAAATGGTTTTTTGAACATAAGAAATGGGTGAAAATCATACCTCGTGACGCTTACACGTACTTAGAATACCATTTCTATGATAAAAAAGGAAATGTTATTTCAGAATAAAAATCAAAACCGCCTTTCGAAAGACTGGCGGTTTTTTTATACCTTTTTTTTCGCCACAAATTACACGAAATTAACACGAATTCATTATTGCAATAATTCGTGAATTTGTGGTGAATGATTTTATTTAGGAGCAATTTCCAGCTATCCGCTTGTATCTTTTCCTGTCTAAAGAAGCCAGAAAAAGGATACCGCTCCTATCTGGGCTACGAATTCGTCTTCACAAAAAGTTTTTCTGTCATTCCGAAAAGAAATAACAAACAGTTTGGAATTTGGAATTTAAAAATTGGAATTCATTTCTCCTCCTATTCCCTAACAATCTCAATTTTTCTTCTAATCTCATTTCCAAAAGCATCTACAACTGTAATATAATGCGTTCCTGAAGTTGGGGCAACAGGCAATTCGTGAAAGGTTTTTGTGGTTGCTTTATAAACGTCATCCACGTACCAAAAGAGTTCTTTATCCCGTTCAGAATAGGCTACTTTTAGAATGACTGGCTGGACTTCACTATTAAAATTCTTCGTTAAATAAATCTTACCATTGGTTTTTGGATAAATAAAATCCATTGTTTTGGTTTGCGTACCCTGACAGCCTTCTTTAAACGGAGGCAGAGGCAGGTATTCGATATGTTGGCTCTTGTAATACCACGCCATAACCGGAGGCAAAATAAACCAGTTTTTAGTCACTATATTATCAATGTTTTCGCAACTGCTATTTACCTGAAACTTTTCGGTCCTATCCAAATGAACGGTTTTATGATACGGACAAACGCCTGTCGATTTTCCTTTTTTAGGAACCCATTGTTTCATTTTTGGACAACCATCTTTGGCCAAGTAGCCGCTTAAACGACACACCTCAACTTCTTCTAAATCCTTATAGGGCGTTTGAAACCATTTTTGTCTCGGCAGTAAATTAAAAATATCAAATAAAATTGGTGCGGCACTTGTAACTCCTGTTAAAGTAGGCCTGCCCTCACCTGTTGCATTCCCAACCCAGATGCCCACTACATATCTTGAATTGGTACCAATTGCCCACGCATCACGATTACCAAAACTGGTTCCGGTTTTCCAGGCAATTTTAAGAGAGCTGTCGTAAAACTTCCAGGCTTCATCTCCTTCCGGCCTGTTGACCTCTTCCATGGCATTGTAAGCCGCCCAAATTGATCCGGCGCCCAAGATGTTCTTCTGATTGCTTTCTGAGCCAAAATCGGGCTCAAAATTGCTCTTATAATTTAACTCCGTAAATTCATTCGTTCGGTATTGTGCCTGATTCTTAACATAATAATTTAAGGTAGAGGACAGATTTGCATACGTTCGGCATAAATCCCACAAATTACTTTCGGCTCCACCCAGAATAAGCGATAACCCGTAATGATCGGGTGTTTTATTAATGTCCCGCAATTTAAACTTTTGCAATTCTTCATAAAATTTATTCACGCCAAACTCCTGCAGCATCAAAACCGACGGGATATTGAGGGAACGTGACAAAGCCCGATGTGCCGGAACTGCTCCGTCAAAGGTCAGATTGAAATTTTGCGGAGTGTAACCTGCAATCTGCGTTGGAATGTCAGCAACCAAAGTATTCGGCAGTAATTCACCATCGTCCAGCATTCCGGCATATAAAAGCGGTTTCAGAATACTCCCTGTACTTCTGGGCGCATCGATAATATCAACATCTTTTTGATGATCTTTATCGGTTGGAGCATTGCCCACGTAACTGATTACATTTCGATTGGAAACATCAATTACCAGAATAGCCAGATTGTGCACTTCATTCTGCTTGTATTGATTGTAATAGTATCTGGCAATTTGATTAACTCTGTTTTGCAGCACATAATCAATCGTAGTTTTTACCCTTGTTCCTTCCTGATCTTTAGCGGCTCTTTGCAATAAATGAGGTGCTATCTGAGGCAAATCATACGGTTTTTGAGGCAAAGGTTCCTCAACTGCAAGTTCATAAGTCTGCTTGTCAATTACACCTTCCTGCTGCAGTTTAAGCAAAAGTCGGTTGCGCTTGTTTAATAATTTGATTTGGTTTTTTCCAGGATAAATCAGACTCGGTGCATTGGGTAAAACTGCAAGTGTAGCATTTTCTGCCCACGACAATTGATTGGACTGCACGCCAAAATAACGCCACGACGCCATTTCGAGCCCGACAACATTTCCTCCAAACGGAGCATGAGCAGCATACAACTCAAGAATTTCATTCTTAGAGTACCCCAATTCCAATCGCGTTGCGAGTATTATTTCGATCAATTTTTCAAAATAAGTTCTTCCCTTTCCTTTTCGGGACAATCGGATCACCTGCTGTGTCAGTGTACTTCCGCCGCGAACTACTTTTCCTGCTTTTCGGTTTTGCTTAATCGCATTTACCATCGCAACCGGATTAAAACCAGGATGTTTATAGAAGTACTCGTCTTCAAAATATACAATGCATTTCTTGAATTTATCGGGTACGCTGTCCTGTGCCGGAAAACGCCATTGTCCGTCAAGGGCAATTTTAGCACCAAGCAACTCTCTTTCTTTACTTTCGATAACCGTCGAGTACGGCTCTTTAAACAACGTTCGGGGAATGGAAAAATAATAAATCAGCAAGAGCAGAAATGCAATTGCTGATTTTATTTTATTCTTTTTGATCCAGTTTATAATGCGCTGTAAAAACGCTTTTAATTTATTTTTCAACGTAATATTTATTTAACCGCGAAAGTGCTAAGTTATTCGCTAAGTCTACAAAGATTTTTTGCTCGCAGATTCCGCAGATTTGCTTCGCCTGTTCGCTATCGCTCGGGTGGCAGATTTTTTTTATCTGCTTCATCTGTAAAATCTGCGTGAAACTATATTTTACTACAAAGTACGCAAAGTTTATTAGCAACAGATTATACAGATTAACACCAATTTTTTCGCCACGAATTCTCGAATTAATTTATAATAATTTAGATTCGTGACGCAAAACCTATGGCCTATAATTTATTTTACGACCTCAACCCAGAATCCTTTTGTTCTGGCCAGGAATGTATTGTCGTACATGGCTTCACACTGTAATCCCGGTAAATAATAATTTCCTAAATAGGATGCGTTTAACAAAATTCGGAATACTTTGGTTTCTCTGGACTTTAATCCAAAATAGAAATTGGTTCTGTCGTCACGAATATCAATATAATCTGCAATATTATTGGTTGCGTCACCGTAGTCTGTGAAACGGGTATTAACGATTTCGAATCCTGAAGGTAAAATTTGCGACAGTGCTACATTCTGAATGCTTTCATTTCTTTGGTTTCTAACCGTAACTTCTGCAACAAACTCGGTTCCCTGACTGATTTTTGAAACATTAATAACACTTCCTTTTCTGTTTTTGAAAACAATATTCGCAGACACATCACTCTGAACTGCATTTTCCTGTCCTATTGGCAATATTCCGGTATTTAAAACACGAACATAAACGGTATTGTTTTTAAGATTCTTCAAAACAACGCTATTTACACCTGTCTGAACGACTAAACTTCTGTCTGCGATAGTTTTTTGCGTACTAATAATTTCACCTTTTCCGTTTTTACTAAACTGAAGATTGATTCCTTTTGGTCCGTTGCCTGTCGCAAATTTAGACATAGCATACAGGCAGTAAGCAGTTGTTTGTGTGCTCATCCATTGGTTGGTTGACATTTCTTTAGCCAGTTTTGAAGCCATAGTGAATGCTTTTTGTTTTTGTCCTAAAAGCAGCATCGTTTCTAAGGCCATTGCTCTGTTTCTTTCGCTTGAACCATAGTAGTAATAATTATACTCACTGGATTCATTGTCGATACTGGTACGTAATAATAAATTTTGTCCTGCTGATTTTTGCCCGGCCAAAACATACGCAGCAGCAAGTCGAAGCTTACTTTCGTTTGAAATCCCTTTTGTTTCACGCAACCTGTTCATCGAAGACAAGTCGGCATTGCCCGCCAGCGCCAGCGTATACAATCTATAGGCCTGAGCAAGATCATTACCATACTTCACTTCAAAACGCCATTGTTTGGCTTCTTTTTGCTGGTATGAAATCCATTTTGATTTGAAATTAATAGGTAAAACATACCCTTTTTTCTCTGCTTCAATCAGGAAATGTCCGGCATATGAAGATCCCCAATCATCGGCAGTTGTATTTCCCTGCCAATACGACAAGCCACCGGACGGCAATTGGAAACTTCCTAATTTGGCAATCCCGGCTGTTATATTTTTCTGAATGATTCCTTTTCGGGTATTGTCCACATCGACAATATCACTTAAAAACAACTGTGGAAAAACAGACGAAGTAGTTTGCTCTACACAGCCATGAGGATACTGAATAAGATATTGCAGTCTTCCATTCAAATTGATGGTTGGCATTGACGAAACTTCCAATCTGGCTTTATTACTTCCCGAAACTCCAAAGGTTTTCCATGTAATTGTTTTGGTACTGTTTGGAGGTAAAACAACATCGGTATAGGTATTGGTAACCGGATTAGGATTCGTCATATCGATCTCTACATCATAAACCGATCTCTCTTTTCCTGAGGTCGCAATTACCTGAACTTTAGCAATTCCGGTAGCAGAACCTACTACGAGATTAAAATACGCCATTTTTTCATCAGGCTGTGCAAAATTCAGGCTTTGAGTGGCACTTCCCATTACTTTTAATCCGTTGCTCGTTCTAAGCTGAAGGGTTACTTTTTTAATATTCTTTTCGGTCGCAAAAACGGTAACCGGAAGCGTCACTTTTTCTGAAGGTGATATTTTTCTTGGGAACGAAGCCAATACCATCAGCGGACTTTTAACCGGAGTTGCTTTTTCTACACTTCCGTAAGCACTTGTATTGGCATCACCCGCCACAACCATGGTTCGAACAGAACCTATGTATTTGGGTAGTTTTAACTGATGTGCTTTTGTTTGGCCTTTTTCTAATTTAAACGGTCCGTAATACAACACTACAGGTTTAAATCGGTTGGCTTTTTTGGCTTTACCGCCTCCTAAATCCTGATCTCCACCAATACTGAAAATCTGATTTATTTTTCCTCCATAGGCCCCAATCACATCGTCATAAATATCCCAGGTTTTAACCCCCAATGCTTCGCGAACATAAAAACTGTCCCAGGCATTTGGTGTCTTAAAACGAGTTAAATCCAAGAGTCCTTCATCTACAACTGCAATCGTATACGTCATTTCTTTACCCGTTTTCTCTCCAACTTTCACAGTAAAAGTCTGCTCCGGTTTTAAAACATCCGGCATTGAAAGGGTTGGTGCGAGAATGGTATTTTTATCCACCACTTCGATCGGAACGATTCCGTACATACGAATAGGCGAATCGTTTTTAGTCGAAGCGTGTGGCTGTAAAAGTGTGATGTTAAAATATACGTTTGGTGCCATTGCGGCCGTAATTGGAATCTCAACTTTGGTTTCTCCCTGTTTTGTTTTAGCCCAAATGGTCTGTACCACTTTTGATCCGTTTTCAATAGAAATCAAAGCACGACCACCTTCACTTGAAGGGAAAGATATTTGTGCCTTTTCGCCTACCGCATAATTTTTCTTATCGGTAGAAAACACTAACATATTGGCGGTCGACGCATCTCTGTTACGGGTTTTTCCGGACCAGATCGGCCAGTCAATATTTACGGTTAAGGCAGATGCATGTCCATCAGTATTATCTGCAACACGTATTAAGTAACGCCCCCATTCTTCATCGGTTAAAGAAAACTGAATACTTCCTTTCCCACTAGAATCTGTATTAACCACAAAAGTTTGATATGAAGTTGTAGCATTCGATGAATTATAATTAGAGAGATTATCACTCGAAGCGTCCCACCACCAACGCCACTCTACTTTATATACTTTTACTTCCAGATTTCTAACTGATTTTGGCCTTCCATTTTCATCGACAGTAACAATATCAAAACGATTATTCGTTCTGGTCTCCAGCATTCCATATTTATTAGCTTCCGGTGCCTTTATTCCTACATAGGTTTTGTATGGCGAATAGGTTGTCGAAATAACATCAGTACTAAAATCACCCCCTTCTTCATATACTTTTGTAATAAATGAAGCACGAAGCATTCCGGGAGCCTGTCCCTGTAATTTTGGCTGAATATTGACCGAAGCTCTTCCACTCTCGTTTAATTTTCCGGAGAAAACATTGATTTCTTCCGTGCTGAACTGGCGTACCAGATCGTCAAAATTAAATTTCTCATACCCTTTAAAAGTGGTGGTTTGCTGCGAAAATTTAGCCTGCATTTCTACATTCAGATTTTTTGCAATAGCACCATGAAGCCAGGTCACTTCAAGATTGCTGGTATTAGGATAAGATGACGATAGCGTTTTTCTTGAGAAAGTATTTTTAATTTTTAAGCGATTCGGTTTGATCGTTTCAATTTTAATGCTTTTGTAAAACTTAGCACCTCCCACACTTACCATTGCTTCCCAGTTTCCGGTTGGCGCATCGGCACTTGTTGGAACGATAAAACTATAATGATTCAACTCATTTGTTTTCTGAATGGTCTGATAGGTCGTTTTACCATTCGGATCGTTCAGTCGCAATTTAATTGGGTGCGATTTTGGAAGTTTATTCGAAGCATCATTCAAGATAAAGGACAAATACACATTATCTCCCGGACGCCAAACGCCACGTTCGCCATAAATAAAACCTTTTAAACCTTTTTGCAAAGTCTCGCCTGCAACATCAAAATTACTTACTGACAACGAATATCCGTCGTCCAGCTTCACATACGTCGATTGATCTCCTAAAGTAACGATAGCAAAATAAGCAAATTTATTGAGCTGAAACGAAGCAATTCCTTCGCTGCTTGTTGCAGAAGTCGCTATTTTTTGCTGTTGAAAGGTGTACAGATCCACTCTCGCATTTGAAACCGGCTCTGTGGTTACAATATTATTGACAGCAAAGAGATATGATTTATTTTCGCCTCTTTTGGCTATAACCCCCAAATCAGTTGCTAAGATATTTGTCGCAATTCTAGCATTATAGTAATACGATCCTGAGCAAGGATCCTGACTTTCTCTCCAGTCATAATCGTCGTAATAGTAATCATCGTACGAATTTCCACTGTAGTTTACATCGTCTTCATCTACCTCCTCTTCTTCTTCTCCTTCAGAATCTCCTGTAGACGTTTCACATTTGTACAGCGAATATTTCTTTTTGTATACAAATTCTACACGATAAATAGCACCCGGTTCCGGTGTAATTATTTTAGACAAATCCAGAGCAAATGTGTTCCACTTAGCAGGATTTATCAATTTGCTTTCGACTAAATTAAGTGTGGTTTTCGCTACCGGCTGTGCCACTTTCTTGAGGTTCTGACTTCCGTTTAACTCATTGTACTGAAGAAACTGAAGAATGTTATTTTTGTAAATTTTATACACTTTTACATCAACAGCGCTTAAATTGACCGCTTCGAAATTCAATTTCAGATTGTTCGAACTTGGCAGAATCGTTCCGTTTTTTACAAATCTAACGTTCGGTTTTATCTGGTCAAAAGTGATTTTTTCAGTATAATTTGCGTCCATCTTTTTACCGTACTGACTTTCAATCCCCTGAAAAACTTCAAGCAACAACTCCCCCGATAAAACCGGCTCCGGTTCCTGAGTCTCCTCCTCGTTCTGAACGACCACTACAGCACTATCCGTTACGGTTGCTGTAGAATCAACAACGACCGTCGCAGAATCAACAGCTATGGCTGCACTTTCTTCTACCTGTACAGGTACTTCCTTTTTCGCCGGAGCTGTATTACTAAAATACACTTTAAGCACATTTCCCTGCGTCGAAAATTTCAGATTGTTGGTATTCTGAATCGAAACCAATCCTTTGAAATCCTGTCCTTTTTCTAAGGGTTCCGAAAAATTAATTAAAATCGACTGATTGCTTCCTTCGGGAATATCAACTTTTACAATTTTAAATTCTTTCAAACCTGTAACAGCATAATCCAATTGCCCTTTCTGGTCGATATCAAAATCACCGCCATCGTATGCAATTTCCAGATTCGAAGCTTCTAAATAGCGTTGAATACTGTCAATTCTAAAATTGAATTCTTTGGCTGAACCTGTTTTTTTCTCGAATTTAATTTTAAGATCACTCCCATTCTGACGGGCCGTAATTATTTTTTTAGCCGTTTCGATATCCATATTGTCTGCCGTTTTTAAAACGCAGTTCAGATATTGGTAATCTTTGCTGTACGACTGAACATCCATCGTATTGATGGTAAAGTCTTGCTTGATTGTTTTGACTGTAAAGTTGAATTTCGAAAGTGTTTCCTCCTTCTCTTTCGGAATAGTGATGAGCTTGTCTAAGTTTAAGGTCACCTGATATTCTGTTCCTGCCTCTAATTTTTTCTCTGGAATAAAAGCAATTGTATTGGTCGAAAGTGCCACTACTTTCCCGCGTACATTTGGCGAGATATCAAATAAATCGTCGTCTAATTCCTGATTGACTTTCCATTCTTTTTTATCAAAAGCCAAAACGACTCTAATGTCAGATTCCGAAGAGACGATGCCTCCCGTAAAACTGACAATGTACTCTTTGAATAATGAAAAATCGGAATTGAAATCGGCAGCTGATTTTCTGCCGCAGGATTGAAAAATAAAAAACACAAAAAACGCGAGAAATAGTCCTTTTACTTTCACTTTAATTTAGAATTACAGGTTTATGAATTTGGAAATTGACAGCATGTTTTAGCTTTAACCGCTATATGATTAACTAGTGGTTTGTCAATTATATTGCATAAATATAACGTATTTTTCTAAATCTTTTAAGAGGAAAATTCAGTGAATTGATTTTTTTCTAAACCTTAGAAGAAAAGCTATTTTCGTCTCTCCACAAAAAAGCGTTTCATTAGATCAGCAGCTTCATTGGCCATGATACCAGAAACCACAGTCGTTTTTGGATGTAATTTGGTTCCCATGGTCATAAAACCACGTTGTTCATCACGGGCACCAAAAACAATTTTAGAAATCTGACTCCAATATAAAGCTCCCGCACACATTTGACAAGGCTCGAGAGTGACATATAAAGTACAGTCTTTGAGATATTTTCCACCTAAAAAGTTAGCCGCAGCAGTTATGGCCTGCATTTCGGCATGAGCTGTAACATCGTTAAGCAGTTCGGTTAAATTGTGACTTCTAGCAATGATTTTATCTGCAACCACAATGATTGCGCCAACAGGAATTTCGCCTTTATCAAAAGCCATTTCAGCTTCCTGCAAAGCTTTTTTCATAAAATATTCGTCGGTGAAGGGATTTATCATAAGTGCAAAAATAAAGCTTTTGAAATAATTTTCCCTGACCTAAAATCAAGAAAGTAGCAATCAAACCTTATCTTTTTCCAATCAAGTTTAGTCCAATAAAATTAATCACCTCAGAAATAGTGCTTATTTAAAGCTATTAATAGCGTTAATTACCTCATTTCTATAAAAGCCCTGTATTAAAGTTTACGTTAAACATTCAAGAAACAATAATTAAATTTAAAACCGTAAATTTGCTTTTTACCTTACAATGAAAAGTAACTTACTCTCCAACATTCACAATCCCGCTGATTTACGCTTGTTACCCGAAGCGCAACTTACTCAGGTTGCTCAGGAATTACGCGATTTTATTATTGACGTTGTTTCGGTCAAGGAAGGCCATTTAGGATCCAGTCTGGGCGTAATCGAATTGACTATAGCACTGCATTATGTATTTAATACTCCCGACGATTTATTGGTTTGGGACGTTGGTCACCAAGCTTACGGTCATAAAATTTTGACGGAGAGAAGAGAAATTTTTCATACCAACAGGCAACTGGAAGGTATTTCCGGTTTTCCAAAAAGAAGCGAAAGTGTTTACGACACATTTGGCGTGGGACACTCCTCAACTTCTATTTCGGCAGCTCTTGGAATGGCCATCGCCTCAAAACTAAAGGGAGATTTCGACAAACAGCATGTTGCCGTGATTGGCGACGCGTCGATTGCTTCAGGAATGGCTTTTGAAGGTTTAAACCATGCCGGTGTTACAGATGCTAATCTTTTAGTGATTTTAAACGATAATGCGATCGGAATTGATCCGAGTGTTGGCGCTTTGAAAAAGTATTTAACAGCCGTTAAAAACGGAAAAAACCCGAAGCAAAATAACATCATCAAATCGTTAAACTTTGATTATTCGGGTCCGATTGACGGTCATGATCTTCCGGCATTAATCAAAGAGCTTAATAGCTTAAAGAAAATAAAAGGTCCAAAATTTCTACATATTGTTACCACAAAAGGAAAAGGTTTACAGCAGGCTGAAGAAAATCAGGTAAAATATCATGCTCCGGGAAAATTTGATGCTTCAACCGGAGAACTTTATTCTAAATCAGAAGAAAACTTACCCCCTAAATATCAGGACGTTTTTGGTCTGACGATTTTAGATTTAGCCAAAAAGAACGAAAAAATCATCGGGATTACTCCTGCGATGCCATCCGGAAGTTCGCTTAAATTTATGATGGACGAGATTCCGGAACGTGCTTTTGATGTGGGAATAGCAGAACAACATGCCGTAACACTTGCTGCAGGGATGGTCACACAGGGTATGATTGTTTATTGCAATATCTATTCGACTTTTTTACAGCGTGCCTACGATCAGGTCATTCACGATGTTGCATTACAAAACTTACCTGTTATTTTTTGTTTGGATCGAGCAGGCTTAGTTGGTGAAGATGGCGCAACACATCACGGTGTTTTCGACATTGCTTATTTACGCGCTATTCCAAACATGATTATTTACGCTCCCCTCAATGAAATTGCTTTACAAAATATTTTATATACTGCTCAATTAGGATTAAATCATCCCATTGCAATTCGATATCCAAGAGGTCGAGGCGTTTTACCAAATTGGGAAGTAGAAAATTTCGGACATTACGAAAAAATTGAAATTGGCGCGGCAACCTGTTTAAAAAAAGGATCAAAAACAGCCGTTTTATCCACTGGAACAATTGGAAATAATGTGATCGCAGCACTAAGCGAATGCCTCAATTCCGAAACAATTGCCCACTACGACTTCCCTTTCATCAAACCACTAGATATCAATATTTTAAGCAATATTTTATCCGGTTTTAAGAGGATAATTACGATCGAAGATGGCACTATAAACGGTGGTTTTGGAAGTGCAATTTTAGAGTTTGCAGCCTCTAATAATTTTAAAAATACCATCGAGGTTTTAGGTGTTCCAGACAGGTTTATAGAGCACGGAACTGTAAATCAGTTACAACAATTGTGCAAAATTGACGTTAAAAGTTTGATAAATCTTTTTTCAAACGACACAAAATAATTATTTTGCGCTGTCAAAAAAATAAAAAATCCCAATGAAATTATTGCGTTCTACCCTTTTGCTTCTGTTGCTTTTGTGTACTTCAAATAACTTTGCCCAAATCATCCAAACGACCTTAGATCCGGGCGAATTACCTGAGCCACCGTCAAATTGGACAAAAAAAAATCAGCTGGGCTTTGACATTTCCGAAATTGCTTTTGTAAACTGGAGTGCAGGGGGGACAAGTTCGATTTCAGGACTTTTTAAAGGCGAATTTAACCGAACTTACGTTAAAGGAAATCACAAATGGGCGAATGAACTTATTATAAAATACGGTTTAAACCAGCAAGACGGTACCGAACTCCGAAAAACCGATGATGCTTTTTTATTCAACTCGACTTACGGTTTTAGAAAAGATACGATCTCTAATTGGTATTACTCGGCAAAATTCAACTTCAATACTCAATTTACTGATGGATACAATTACCCAAATAAAGATGTTGCAATCTCTAAACCTTTTGCACCTGCCTATGTCTTTCTTGGAGCAGGAGCTGAAAACTCAAATAAAAAGAAAAACAGAACGCTTTATTTCTCTCCAATAACCTTAAAAACTACTTTGGTTCTGGATCAGTATTTGGCAAATCAAGGGGCATTTGGTGTCCGAAAAGCGACTTATATGGTGGACCCTATGGATCCAAATTCTAAGATTTTAATTGAAAACGGACAAAAAGTCAAAGCCGAATTTGGTATTCTGCTTACCGGATACATGAAAAGCGAGATTTACAAAAATATCTTTTACGAAAACAGACTGAGTTTGTATACTGATTATCTTAACAAATTTGGAAACGTTGACATCGATTATGATACTCGTCTGGATCTTGTAGTAAATGCTTATGTAAAAGCTAATATTGGTGTACACTTGGTTTATGACGATGACATCAAAACCAAAAAAGATGTGGTTGACCCTACTAGCGGAGCAACTTCACAGGTTAACAATGGACCAAGAGCTCAGCTAAGACAAGTTTTAGGCGTGGGTCTCGTGTATGCTTTTCAATAGATTATTAACCTGTTGAGGGTAATTCATTTTAACACATAGTGACATAGGTTCTATGTGTTAAATCATTTTCTTGCTAATTAAGCATATTATTTATTTTTTCTTCCATTGATTGTTTCAAACAATTCAAGGGCATTCCCATCTGTCAATAAAGAAACGTAGTGACAAATATGCAGCAAACGTTCATATAAATTGGTTTTCTCTAAATGGTGTTTTTCAGGCAGCATTTTCAAAATCAGTTTGTCATAATTTGAAGCCGTTCCTTCGTATTTGTTGTTAAAAGCCACGATAAACTTGTCCAGCAAGGTCTGAATAATCTGATATCCTACAATTTCTTTTTCAACAACTTCACGGCTTTGATAGATTTTATCTACACTTAGTTTGATAATATCATCCATTTGTGCTTTGTATTTGCTTTTATCGGTTAAAGCAAAAGGAAATTTACCTTCCAGAATAGCCTCTTCATTTTCAACAAAAACATTTACAGCGTCATTAATCAATGTTCCGATAGCCAAAGCACGTAAATAACTAATTCGGTCTTCTTTTGTTGTTAAAGTCTTGTATTTGGCGACTCCGATATTGTCTTTTACCAATTTGATTAAATATTCCAGCGCATAATCCTCCGAAACTAACCCCAGATTTATTCCATCTTCAAAATCGATAATCGTATAACAAATATCATCAGCCGCTTCGACTAAATAGGCCAAAGGATGTCTTTCGAAACCAATATCCTCTCCGGATTTATTGACAATCATGCCCATATCTTTAGCAACTTCTTCAAAAAATGATTTGTCAGTCTGAAAGAAACCGTATTTTTTATCGGCGATATTCTGTGTTGGTTTTTTAGGTAAACTTTCTTTCGGATATTTCATAAAAGCCCCCAGCGTCGCATAGGAAATTCGAAGTCCGCCTTCAATCCCAGGACGGCTTGCCGTAAGAACTGAAAAACCGTTGGCATTACCTTCAAAATCAATTAAATCCTGCCATTGTTTTGCCGTTAACTGATCTTTGTATTTCAATCCGTTTCCTATCGAAAAATACTCCCCAATTGCTTTTTCTCCTGAATGCCCAAAAGGAGGATTCCCAATATCATGTGCCAGAGAAGCCGCAGCCACAATGGCTCCAAAATCATTCATGTGGTATCCGTGAACTTCTTTTAAATGTGGATATTTTTCAATTATTTTTTTTCCTACCAAACGCCCCAGAGAACGCCCTACAACCGAAACCTCTAAACTGTGTGTTAATCTGGTATGTACAAAATCTGTTTTTGAAAGCGGAATTACCTGAGTTTTATCCTGTAAAGAGCGAAAAGCCGCCGAAAATATAATTCGGTCATAATCAACCTCAAATCCCAATCGCGTATCATCTTGTTCTGCACGTAATCTCTTGCTAGTGTCGCCTTGGCGCTTGAGTGATAAAAGTTGTTCCCAGTTCATTTTCAATTTTAGATTTCAGATTGTTGATTTTAGACTTTTTGATCTAAACGTCAAAAATACGTTTTATTTTAGGATTTTACCGGGACAAAAATATACTTGTAAAACAAAATTGCATTTTGAATATCATAAGTCAATTCCAAAATTTCACTAAACACATAGAGACATAGATCTTAGCCGTAAAATAAAGAAATATATTTCTTTCACATAGCAGCTTATGTCTCCTTCAAACAAGTGAAACGCCTTTTAATGCAACAAAAACTATGTCTCTATGTGTTAAAACAATTTCGCGCAACGAGTTTCTATTTTGAATATATTTTGTTTTTTTTTAGTGCCAACCAGCGGAGTCGAAACTCTTGTAGTTATGATTTTTTTTCGACTTCGCTATTGTTGGCATTTTTTTTAGAAGCAGAAGATCCTTTTTCAAAAAAACTTCAGTCCCGCTATCCGTTATATCTTTTATGGCGAACCCCGCCACAAAAGGATATCACTCCTATCGGGGCTAAACGACAAATTCTTACTTTTCATAAGATATTCAATAAACAAAAAAAGCATCCGCCGCGGCGGATGCTTTTCTGAAATTGAATAGTATTTAAGACTAGAAGTTTTTAGAAACTCCAATGTTAAATGTTCTACCAAAATTAAAATCGAAGTTTTTAACTTCTGGTCCGTTGTTATCATAGTTTAAGGTGTTGTAACCTAAACCACCGATATTAAAGTTTAAACCAAAACCTTTTTTCATATCGATGAAAAGAGCTGGTGTTATACCAATGTACATACCGTCTGCTTTAGCAGTTGAAGTAAGTGACCCTGTGTACGTTTTGTCTTTTGCACTTTGAAAACCAGTTCCTAATTCAGCGAAGAAAGCGAAAGTTTGGTTCAATGGCATAGTGTAACGTAAAAACGCACCTAATTTAGTAGTGTTGTGTTTCACTTCGTTTACTCCTTGCTCCGTTTTGCTTGAACCAAAAGAAGCCTCACCCCCTACAGTCCAGTTGTCGTGAAATTGGTAACCTACTTTTGGAGAAAAATCAAATTCATTCGTTTTAACCTCATTGTTTCCTAAAGTTTTGGTTTGAGACTTGTAACCAATACCACCACCAACTAAGATTGTTCCTTTTTGTGCGTTTGCAAAGCTAACCATAGCTAATGCAAGAACCACCAACATTTTTTTCATTATAAATTATTTTAAATTTGATATCCCTTTAACAAGAACGATGCCGCAACGACTGGCTTTTATGTTTTTTTTATGATTTCTTTAAAAGACAAAAATGTAGCAATCGAGCGTATTTCTGTTTACTTTTGTAGCAAATAAAAAGTCATGTCGATAGCAGTAAACAACATATCAAAAAGTTACGGAACTCAAAAAGCGTTAAACGGAATTTCATTCTCTATTGAAAAAGGAGAAATCGTCGGATTTCTTGGTCCAAACGGAGCAGGAAAATCTACTTTAATGAAAATTTTGACCACCTATTTGTTGGCAGATAATGGCTCAGCCCTTGTAAACGGTCACGATGTCATGACGCATGCGAAAGCAGTTCAACGTTCTATTGGCTATTTACCGGAACACAATCCATTGTATTTAGATTTGTATGTTCGTGAATATTTGGCTTTTAATGCCGATGTTTATCAAGTTCCAAAATCAAGAATTGAAGAAGTCATTCAACTGACAGGACTGTCAGGTGAAAGTCATAAAAAGATAGGGCAATTGTCTAAAGGATACCGCCAGCGTGTGGGCCTTGCCAATGCTTTACTGCACGATCCCGAAGTTTTAATTCTGGACGAACCTACTACCGGACTGGACCCCAATCAGTTGATGGAAATTCGAAATGTAATTAAAAATGTAGGGAAAAATAAAACCGTTTTTTTGTCTACTCATATTATGCAGGAGGTAGAAGCCATTTGCGATCGTGTCATAATTATTGACAAAGGACAAATTGTTGCCGATAAAAAATTAGACCACCTGGTTTCTGAAGATAAAGCGCAAGTGATTGAAGTTGAATTTGATTACCAAATCGAAGAACAGCTTTTAGCAAAACTTGAAAATATTACTGCTTATAAAAACACTCACGATATGACCTGGGAGCTGACTTTTGTTTCCGAAAAAGACATGCGCCCCGCTATTTTTGATTTTGCCAACGAAAATGGTTTAAAAACACTACAACTAAATCAGAAGAATAAAAATCTGGAAGCCGTTTTTAGAGAAATTACAAAATAAGCTTTCCGCTCTCAGCTTCATTTTAAAGATAAAAACCAATTTATTCTAAAGTAGAATAAATTGGTTTTCTTTTTTATACTGTCTCTCCACACTTTTCTAAAAAGCCATGAAGCCCTACTTTTATTGACTTCTTCAGTAAATCACCTTTATTCTTTTCTATTTTACGCTTTTTATCAAAAATAAAAAACCTTAAAAACTAAGCAGTTAAAATATTTGTCGCAAATTTTAACTATATTTATTTAGACTTATTATAAATAGTATTATATTTGACAACTGAAATCAAATACCACTCCTATGTTTTCCATATTCTTTCCTATAAAAAATATAATCTACAAGTTATCAAACCGCTTGTCACTTCTTCAAAACACGCTTTCTGACAAACTCGAACAACTCGTTTTACAGTAAAGCGCATCTGGCAGAAAATATTGGCTACTGCTTATCCGTCCAGATTACCAAATTACTTTAAATCCCCATTGCAAAAAACATTACAAACATCATGAAGCATATTATAACATCTATTGTACTCGCATTTTCGGTCTACGGATACTCGCAGACAGAAAAAGGAAGAGACAGCATCGTCGAAACCTCGATCAATGCATTGGATGAAATTGTAATTACAAAAAAGAAGGTTTTATATACTCAAAAATCAGATCGATTGGTTTTTAATGTAGAAAATAGCATTGTTTCTGAAGGCGGTACCGCTTTAGATGTCTTATCACGCGCTCCCGGTGTTGTGGTATCACAGGACGGAGAGTTATCCATTCGTGGACAACAAGGTGTCGGGGTAATGATTAATGGTAAATTAACGCAACTTTCGCAAAAAGAACTAGCGAATTACCTAAAGTCTACAACCTCATCCAATATCAAACAAATTGAGGTGATCACCAATCCTTCTTCAAAATACGATGCCACCGGAAAGGCCGGAATCATTAATATTATTCTTAAAAAACCTAATGTGGGCGGACTTAAAGGAACGGCATTTACCAACTATGGAAGAGGCCGTAAAAACAGAACAAATTCAGGCGTAAACCTGAGTTACAACAAAGATAAGTTTGGCGTTTACGGAAATTACAGCTACACTTTCAGAGGTGAGGAAGAACGCAAAGAATTTGATCAGATTCAATACACAGACAACACCCGTCAAACTATTTCAACAAAAAACCATCAGACCTCGGTTACAGATGAACCACTGACTTCTAATAATTTTAAAATTGGAACTACCTACGAAGTTTCTCCTAAAACGAATTTAGAAGTTTATATTGATGCCAAACTGGGGCGTTACGAGAACATCGCTAACGGTAGAAATACATTGCTAAATACTTCAAATCAGGTACAATTTGATGCTATAACCTTCAACGACAGTAAAGAAAAGTGGAATGATTATACGTATGGCTTTTCAGGAGTTCATAAATTTAATACCGAAGGAAAAAACATGTCGTTTGATTTTGAGTATGAGACATCAAAGTTCAGATCGAATCAGTTTCAGAGTGCCAAAAATACAAATCCCGCAGCTATAGCTGTGAATGATCGTAGAGGCTTTATTCCGTCGCAATTGCGTGTTTTTACAGGAAAAATTGATTTCGTCAATCCGCTAAAGGAAAAACAATCGATCGAATGGGGAGTTAAAGCCAGTGTGAAAAACAATGACAACCCATCGGTTTATGAATATTACAACAACAATCAGTGGATCGTTGACCTTAACTCTACTAATCATTTTGAGTACAAAGAGCAAATTTATGCCGCTTACGCCAATTATAAATACCAATTGGAGAATTTCAATATTCAGGGAGGTTTAAGAACGGAATATACTGCCATAAATATTTTACAGAAGACCTTAAATGAAGCGCACAAAGACGATTATTTAAAATGGTTCCCAAGTGTTTCTTTGAAATATGAGCTAAGCAACGACCATTCCTTGCACGCCTCCTACAGTAAAAGAATCAACAGACCGAGTCAGTTTGATCTTAATCCGTTTCGTTTTTACGATGATTCATTCAACTATTCACAGGGGAATCCGAATTTGGTTCCGGAGATTACACATTCTACAGAAATTGGATATGCCTGGAAAAGTGCTTTTATGGCTTCGCTGTATTTCAGTAAAACCAAAGATGTTTTTACAGAGGTTTACGATTATAATCCTGCCAATAATACTACTGTGACATCCCAAATAAACGTGGACAAATCGTACAATTATGGTGTAAATATTACCAATACAGCCGAAATTTACAAATGGTGGTCAGTGAATACTCTTTTCAATATTTTCGAGAATAGATTTATGGGGAATGTGGTAAATACGGATAAAATTGATCCAATTGTTACTTTAAACCTAAGTGTTCAGAACTCGTTTACGATTACCGAAAGCTTGAAAGCCGAAGCCAACGCACAATACCAGTCAAAATCTAATCTTGGGATTTATGAAAGAGATGCTTTTTTTGATTTTAGTATTGGTATCTCAAAACAGGTGCTGGCTAAAAAAGGAAATATCAAACTTAATATTACAGACATTTTTAATACTAATAATTTTCACATCAATTCGGTTATAGCGCAAACGAGCATCAATAAAAGATACGATCTCGACAACCGTATTGCTACTATAGCCTTTACGTACAGAATATAATATTTTGGATCTTTAGTTTCCTTGTTTTTGTTTTTTTTTTTGAATGAAAGAGCCTGTTGTAGTTAGCAGGCTCTTTTTGTTTGTGGGGTTAACCGTAAAGCAAGCAAGTATAGTATTTTTGCTCGCAAAGACGCAAAGACGCAGAGTTTAATTTTCTGGCACTTAATATCTTGTTGAGATTATTTATCCTGCAGCATACTGCCGCAAGTAAAAAAGTCTTGAGGTTGCGGGGTCAACCGCAAAGCAGGCATAGTATTTTTTGCTCGCAAAGACGCAGAGACGCAAAGTTTAATTTTCTGGCACTTATCATCTTGTTGAGATTATTTATCCTGTAGCACACTGCCACAAGTAAAAAGACCTTGAAAATGATATTAAGAACTTTGTCAGACTGAGCGAAGTCGAAGTCCCACAAAGCAAAAAAAAAGTCTTTTGAGGAATCTTACTTCACACAAAAGACTTTAAGGAAACTAACCAACATTAAACAATTAGAATCAAACGGATTTACCCTTTCGATTTTTGTTTTTTCTTTCTTCCCCACCAAATATAAAATCCGGTAACGGGCAAACTCGCACAGATTAAACTGGCAGTGAAATAAATGATCTTGGTCGACAATCCTCCTATTGCACCAATATGAAGACTGTAATTCGATCGCATCAACCAATCCGAAAAACGTTCATTACCAATATATTTTTCTGATTTCGGAAGTAATTCAAGCGTTTTGGAGTCAAAATACAAATCTCTCCAAATGCCTTTGTACATGTCCGTACAGGCGTAAAAATCATCTTTAGGATCATCGGGAAAATGAATGATGACCGCTTCTTTATTTTCTTGGGCAATTTCTGTCCGAACCTTTTTCCAAATAAAATCGGCAGCGGCCAGCTTGTCCAATTGGGGCTTAGACAGAGGCTTTGCAACCGAAACGGTTTGTTCTTTTACTTCTTCCCATCCACCACTAATCCAGTAAGTACTTTCTCTTAACCAATGAAAACTCATTAACAATCCGGTAAACGAGATTAGCAAGGCCAGAATGAGTACATAAAACCCCATTACATTGTGCAAATCATAGTTAAGACGTTTAAACTTAGCGTCCCACTTTACTTTAAAACTGCTATTAAGGGTTGTTTTGTTCCATTTTTTCGGAAACCATAATATAAGTCCGCTTATCAGTAAAAAGAAAAAGATAAAGGTTGCCCAGGCCGTTATCTGTGCCCCAATATCCCGTTCCAGCCAAAGATTTCGATGTCCTTCATCGATAATATGAAAAAAATCTTCATGATCTACCATTCCGGTAATTTTGCCATTATAAGGATTCACATAAATCAACGAATCCGATTCGATATCGACCTTAACTGATTTGTCTAAACCATTATACCAGACCCCATGGATTTCTTTGTTGGGCAATACTTTTTGAACAGCTGCATAAATTTGGGAAGGAGGCAACAATCGCTCCGAACTTTGTGCCTCAACGTTGAGCCAGGGCGAGGTAAGCTGTTTGATTTCATGCTCAAAAACCAATATACAACCCGTAATTGCCATTATAAATACAATTATACCGGAAGCCAGTCCCAGCCATAAGTGCAGCCAGGCATTGATTTTACTAAAACGTGATTTTCCTTTATTGGGCGGCTTGCCGGTACGACTTTTAAAAATATTCATTACAATAATAATTAGAAACTAGGACAGGATTTATAAACAAAACGGTTTGAGGATTGTTTATAAATCCTCAAACCGTTTAAAGAGGCATTAATTTAGTAGGTAAGTTTACCAATTGAAGGCAAGTAAAGACCTTCTTTAATAAGTGCTCCAGCTTTTGCAGCACCGGTTGCAATGTCAATTTGGTATACACGAGCCTGTTCTCCTGTTACAAAACTTTTGTAGGCTTTTCCGTTTTCCACAAACATACTTCCCAATCCGAAGAATTCATCTCCTCCATGATCAGGCAATCCGGTAACGGCTAAAATTGTTTTGGCAGATAAATCAAGTATTGCCGACTTGAAAATTGTTTTTGTGTTAAGGAAACTGTACACAGAATTGGCAGCATCAACTTCGGTAGGAATATAGGAAATGAAAACTTTCTCTCCTCCTAAAGGATACGCAGCAAGCACTTTTCCTTTTAGCGTACTAGACTGAAGATCAAAAAAGTAACCTGGATCAAACTTAGCATCCCCTTTTCTAATACGTAAAACTCCTGAAGAAACACCTGTAACAGGATACCCTCCGGCACGGGCATTTGAAGAGAACGTATAAACATCTCCGGATTCTGTCTGAACAATTCCGGTATTGGTATAGTAAAGTCCAATTGCGGTTGTTCTTGCATCTTTTATGGTACTTACATATTCTAAAGAAGGGTATTTGTAAACTCTTACCGTAGCATCAGATGACAATACTTTATTGCTTCCGTCACTAACATCTTTCGTATAAACCGGAACGAAAAGTTTATCTCCTGAAACTGCAGCTCCTGTTGGCCAGTACAATATTTTTTTGTTTGCCGGATTAACGCTAAAATCGTTAAACTTACGTCCATCGATAGAAACGGTAGCGGGGTTGTAAATCATCAATTCATAATCGGATGAACTACCGTCCCAGGTTGCACCAATATTGATCATTTTTTTATCGTCGGTATAACCAACTGCATAAGAAGACTCGAAAGAAAGTTTATCTCCTGCTGCTAATTTTCCTGTATTGTTTAAACGAAACGATACTGAGCCTTCATCACCTGTACTTAGAGCAAAAAAGGTATTACTCACCGGAAAACAGCTTCCTTCCTGCTCGATTCCAACTCCTTTTGCACTAATTTCTCCGGTCATTAACTGATCTATAGAATTAAAATCCAATATATACTGCGTATAATCGGCCAACCAGTATGATGCTACATATTTAGTTCCATTTACAGCTGGTGTTTCATCTTTAGACGAATCATCACTGCTGCATGAAAAGGTAGATAATGACAGAAAAGCCAATGCAAAGCATTTTGCGAATTTGTTTACAAACATGATTATAATTATTAAGGGTTATTATTAAAATTGAATTACTGCAGAAAGTATCTGAACTTCACTGAAAAAGCGCGTCCCGGTTTTTGAACCTTAAAGTAGTCGTACACCTTTATATCGGTAATATTTCGACACTCGAAAGCCAGATTGTACTTGCCGTGCAGGAAAGAATAAGCCACCATAGCATTTTGTGTAAATTGCTCCGGAATTGCTTTTTTAGTTTCCAAACTTCCTAATACCGGCCATGTTAGATAAAAAGCATCGATATAATTGGCACTTACGTTTAAAGAAAGTTTATCGTCCTGATATTTGATATTTTTAAAATTAAACGTCAGATCAGCGTTTCCGTAGAAGATTGGAACGTTGGGCAATTGTGCATTATACAAGGCATCGGGGCTGGTCGTTCCCGTTTTGAATCTGTTTTTATTGAGGCTTTTTTGATAGGTTCCGTTCACCTCAAAATTTACGAAGTCTTTGTACCCGTATCTCAAAACACCGTCAACACCTGTTACTTGTACGTTTTGAAGGTTTTCATAAACGGTTTTGTCACCCTCTTGTCTTTCTCTGATAAAATCTTTTGCTTCTCTGTAAATGATACTCGTTTCGGCATTAAAGTGATTTTTGCTGTTCTGTGTATTAAAAGCCAGCCCCAGATTGGCATTGTCACTACTTTCCGGTTTTAATCCGATGTTACTGTTTATGGTCAACCCGTCACCCAGCATTTCTGTAGCCGATGGCAAACGATAAGCATGCTCATAAGACCCTTTAATTTGAAATTGTTCGGACAAATGGTAGGCTGAAGTTGCACCATAACCATAATTGGTCGACGATGAAGATTGCGTTACATTGTTAGCAATCATTTGAGTGGCCAAATCAAACATTTTTCCAAAACCCGAAATTGCCAATCGGTTATCGAGACCACTAAAATTGTAACTCAGTCCCAGTATGTTTTTATCAATAGTGGGTTCCCCCAGTTCAACAACTCTTAAGTATTCATTTGTTTCTTTACGTTTGTATCCTAAGTAAGAGTAGTTAACCGCCAAAGAATGCTGGTCATTTAACTGGTATTTTAGATTTGTTGTAACCTGCGAATTGGTCTCATCATAAACGTACAGGGTTTTATTTCCTAGCTCCCCCTTATCATTGGATCCGGCAAATTGTCGGTACACATAATTGCCTGTCCAGTCGTATACTCTGGAAGAAGTATCTACAGAACGGTTATTGACTAAAGCATAAGTACTGTTAACACTCAAAGACAATCCCTTGGTAAAAAGATCACTTTTTTTGAATTTCAGAGAGGTAATGAAACTTTGACTATCTGTAAAGGCCTGCCCTACGACTTTTTGCATTGTTCTTCCCTGTTGAATTTCCTTTTTGTTACCGGCTACCGCAAAACCAACAAGCAGATAATCGGCAAAACTTTTGTTTTTAAACCCGGCTTCGGCCATTATAGTCCCGGATTTATAAGCATCATGAAAGTGCTTGTATTTTTGTTCCGGCAAAAATTTCGAGGTGTTTTTATCCACCACGCTTACATCTACTTTATAATCGTTGTCGGCATAATTTGCAAAAGCGTTAATGTTGGCGATAAAACCATCTCTGCCCGAGAATCTGGCATTTATTGCGGCTCTATGGGTGTTAAACGAACCATAACTGTAAGAAGCATCGATGTAGCGGTTTACATTTTTGTTGGTAACAATATTCACAGCACCACCCAGCGCATCTGCTCCCAATTCTATAGGAACGACTCCTTTGTAAACATCAATTCGTTCGGCCATATTTACCGGAATGTTATTCAGTGTAAGTGCTGAACCATAACTGTCCATAGGCACTCCGTCTAGAAAGAATCTAACCTGATTGCCGGAGAAACCATTCAGCGAAAAATTAAATGCCGATCCCAATCCTCCATATTCACGAATGCGGACTCCGGTTGTTTTATTCAAAACCTGATTCAAATCAGCAGACGTATTATAGGTTTTCTTTAAATCTATGGCAGTAATATTGTAAGCCTGCTCACGTGCTCTTTGGACTTTGGACTTTCCTGTCACGGCAACTTCATTTAAAGTAGCCATATCTTCTTCCATAGTAATATTTTGAGTTGGTTTTCCTCCCTGCTTCAAAAAAATTGCCGCTTCGGTTGTTTTATACCCTACATGAGTAACGAGCAAAATATAATCTCCCGATTCGGCACTAATTTTATATTCTCCTTTATTGTTGGTTAGGGTTCTGTATTCCGTTCCTTTTAAAGCAACCGAAACTCCTTCGGCAGTTTTCCCCAAATGAGTCATAATAACTCCGGTTAAATTTACTTTGTTCTTTTGCGAGTACCCCTGAAGTGAAGTGAAAGAAATGACGATCAAGAGCATTAATCTACTTATTTGCATCCGTTAAATTTTGGTTTGAAAATTAAATTAGCAACAAAATTAGGCTCTCAAAAGGGTTTTTCCAAACTATTTTTAATTATTCTAAATAAGAATAATAATTAACTTTTAAACCTAAGAATAAATAACGAACAAGTACATTCTTAAAGAATAATTAAATTTACCTTAATATTTCATTAATATTTTATCGCGTAAAAGTTAAAATTTTCAGCACTCACTTCTTTAAAATCGCAAAAAAAGAACAAAAAAAAGCCCGATCGCAATGCAATCGGGCCTTCAAAAATTCAGTTAACCGGATTAAATATCCAATTCTGAAATGGTGTTTTTTATTTCTTCCATAATGATTCTAATGTCATTTTCGGTGGTACGCCAATTGACAAAAGAAGCTCTGATTCCTTTACGGTTTTGGTAAACCGTTGGTGTCATAAATACTTTTCCGGTATCATTTAAATGCGTCAAAAATTTACTTACATGTTCCTGATTGTCCTCTCCTCTTAGCGTAAAACAAACATTATTCAGTCGGATTGGGGCCAACAGTTCGAAGTTCTCATCTTCGATAAGGGCGTTTGCAAAATGCAGTGCCAATGCCGTACTTTTCTCTATGATGTCTTTAAATCCTTCTTTTCCGTAAGCCAGTAAAGAGAACCAAACCGGTAATGCTCTTAATCGGCGTGAATTTTCGGGCAATACGTTCAGGTAGTTAAAATTCTCTAACGGGTTTCCTAAATAAGGGGCATTAGAATTCTGAAACGTTTCGATTTGCAGTCCAATATGCTCTTTTTTAATTAAATAAAAAGCGCTTTCATAAGGTACGTTTAACCATTTATGGCAATCAATTGTGATACTGTCTGCTCCATCCCATCCTTCCACAAGATGTCTGAATTTTTCAGAAACCGCAGCAAATCCACCAAAAGCAGCATCAATATGCCACCAGAAATTGTATTTTTCTCTAAGTTTGGCAATAGCCACAAAATCATCAAAATCGGCTGTATTCACTGTTCCCGCGCTCGAAATCAGGATAAATGGCTCTCCATTTAAACTTTCTATATTCTTCTGCAGGTCGTCGATATCAATAGCTTCTCTATTACCTTCTGCGGTTTTAAGCACCGTATAATTGTTACTTCCAATCCCCAGCATCGATAATGTTTTTATGGATGAAGAATGAGGTGTCGCAGTTAAGATATTTATAGGCTCCGAAATTCCATTTTTAGCAAAGTCTTTCCCCAACTGCGCTCCCAGCCATTGTCTTGCCACACCCAAACAGGTAAAATTTGACATTGTCGCTCCTGTAACAAATCCTCCTAAAAATGATTCCGGCAGCTCCAACAACTGTCGCAATAAATGGATAGTCTCGAACTCGATTAAAGCCGAAGTCCCTCCCTGGCCTTTTACCGCCTGCGTATTCTGATCATAGACTGTCGACAGCCAATCTCCCACAATAGCCGCCGGTGTAGATCCTCCGGTTACAAAACCTAAATATCTTGGACCCGGTGAAGCTACCATCAAGGGTGCCAGTCTTTGATTAAACTCTTCTAAAGCTGCTAAGGATCCTAAACCTGTCTCGTTTAGTTTTCGGGTTGGATCAATTGTTTTCTTACTGGAAGTGGAAATGTTTTCAAGATTGTCCAAAAACGCTATTCCGTACTGTTTTGTTTTCTCCAGGATGTTTTCAAGATCATTGAGATCATTTTGAAGTATTGAATTCATTGTAAACTACTTTTTTACGCCTAGCTGTAAAACTTCCCTGCTGCTAAAAATTGCCACACGGATTTTACAGGTTAAGCAGATTAACGCTGATTTTAGTATTTAAGTTAATTCGTTGGGTATAATTTATTTTAACACATAGCAACATAGATTTTTCCAGCCGAAAAAAGACGTTTCACTTTTAATAAAACAGAGAAACGGCATGAAAAAAATATGTTTCTTCTAAACATTCTTTTCACATCTTACATTTCACATCTCGCATTTCACATCCTAAAATCGATGCTCCTATATGTCAAGTCCTTTTTTTGTTATGAAGAAAGCCCGCTACCACTTCGTTTTTTCGGAAAACCTCGAGACGACCATCGAACAAATGAGATCGCCATTGACATTTAGCAAAGTCGCTATCGGGTCGACCAGAGTTCCTAAAATCATGGCAACTGGAAGGGCTTGTTCCATTGGCAGTCCGTAAACTGTGATGGCCAGAACTTCTCCGATATAACCTCCATTTGGAATTCCTCCTTCTACAATTGAAACAATTACGGTAATTCCAAGCGCTAAAAGTATGGTCGAAGGTGCCGTAAAATCTTTTCCAAACATGGCAAAAAGGACGGTTATTTTAAGGATAGAAGACATACTTGAACCGTCTTTATGCAAAGGCGCTCCAAGCGGAATGACCAAATTGCGAACGTGCTTAGGAATGTTCATCTTCTCAGCGGCTTCCAGATTCGCAGGAATGGTGGCAATACTGCTGCAGGTTCCAACCGCCGTTAAAGCCGGCGTAATGTTATTGCTCCAAAATACCACAAAAGCTCTTTTCCCTCCGGCCACTAAGGCGTACAAACTAAAAAACACAAAGAAATAGAAGATGCAGGCCGCATAATAAACACCCAAAGGCTTGGCATAAACGCCAAACAATTGCGGGCCAAAAACTCCAACCTGATAGGCAAAATAAGCCCCCAAACCAATTGGAGCCAATTTCATAATGAGGTTCAAAAGCTGCTTCATGACTTCGTTACCTGAATCCAGAAAACTTCTGAAAGCGCTACCTTTTTCTCCGGATTGCAGACTCGCAAAACCAATTAAAAAAGAAAAAATAATAAGCGCCAGCATACTTTTTCGGGACAGCAATTCAAAGAAATCATTTACGGTAACCAGCTGTGCTATTTGCTCACCAATGCTTCCTGATTGGATGTTTTCTATCGGGACTTTAGATATTATAATATTCTGATGAATTGGAAAAAGATATACTGCCAAAATCATTACGATTGCCGAAATTAAAACGGTGCTTAAAAAAACCAAAACCATGATTACAAACAATTTACCCAATTTCTCTGTTCTTTCCAAACTGGCAATTGAAGACGCAATTGTAAAGAAAATTAAGGGAATGATTGCTGTAAAAAGCAAGTTCAGAAAAATGTCTCCAAGCGGTTTTATGACCTCCACTTTCTCTTCGAAAACTAATCCCAAAATACTTCCGAGTAGAATTCCTCCCAGAAGCAATAAAATACTGCTGTAACTTTTTAGAAAATTGATCTTTTTAACCTGCATAATTTTAACGGATTACATTCAGAAATAGCAACATAAAATAAAGTCAATTAAATTACTCAAAAAAGGAGTACTAAAATTAACTGTACAATTTTTTAATTCCAAGGAGCCAAATTACTCCCGAATCTATAAAAATATTTTAAAAAAAAAACGGTGATGAAGATCAGGAGATCAACGTTTTCCTAATACCAAAGTTGTAAAAGCTCTGTCTACCCATTCGCCCAGTTTACTTTTTACACTTTCAGTCAGCGTTTCTTTATGCACGACTTGGAAAGCTGTTTTCTCAATCAAACTTTCCGCTTTTTCAGTACTGTAAAGATTGAATTCGAACTGAGTAAAAGGAAGCTGTTTCATAAAACTTTCTTCAGCAAAGGTGATGCAAAAAGTACCCTCCGGTTTTAAAACTCTGTAAATTTCTGAGAGTAACTTCTCCGGTTCCTGCCAAAAGTAAATGGTGTTTACCGTGAATATTTTATCAAAAGAGGCTTCTTCAAATGGAATATCGGTTCCGTTATAAAGAGAAAAGTGAGCCTGTTTTTTAGCTACAAAAGCGACATTAATTTGTTGTGCTTCCTGACACATTAACTCCGACATTTCAAGTCCGTAGTAAGTCAGATCCTGAGCTTGCTCTAGTACATACTCTAAATGTCCGGCATTTCCGTGGCCTAATTCTAAAATTGTATTTCCCGATATTACGTGCAGATTTTGAACGGAATGGCGCGTCATATTGATGTTGATTTCATGCATCATATTCGCCATTTCTATTCCTTTTTCTCCTGTAGGATGCTTTAGCTGAGAGGCTATTGCCTGTAATTCTTCTTTTTTCATCGTCTTTAAAATAAATTCAAAATTAATCCTAAAAAGTAATTATCGGTAAAATTTTGTCTTTTCAACCGAAGGGAGACTCGAGTGATTGTGATTTCTCCCTTTGGTCGAAACGATAAACTTTATGCTGAAACTCTTAAAAAATCTGCCTTGCAATCTGGCGGATATTCTCTGATTTCCCCATAGAATAATAATGCAATACAGGAACTCCTGCCGCTTTTAACTCTAATGATTGTTGAATGGCCCACTCGATTCCGACTTGCTTGATTTCGGCATTATTTTTACATTTATCCACAGCATCAATTAAATCCTCAGGAAGGTCGATTCTAAAAACCTGAGGCAAAATCTGTAAATGTCTTTGAACCGCAATTGGCTTAATCCCTGGAATAATTGGAATTGTGATGCCAATTTCTCTTGCCTTTTCAACAAAAGTAAAGTATTTCGCATTGTCAAAAAACATTTGTGTCACAACATAATCGGCTCCTGCATCTACTTTTTCTTTCAATCTTTTTAAATCAGATTGTAAAGAAGGGGATTCTAAATGTTTCTCCGGATAACCCGCAACACCAATACAAAAATCAGCCTTATTATCAGCATCCATCACTTCATGCAGATATTTTCCGCGATTTAAGTCGTTGATTTGACGAACCAGATCAATCGCAAACCTATTTCCTCCGGCTTTTGGCACAAAAGACTGTTCGTCTTTCATGGCGTCACCACGAAGTGCCATTACGTTATTGATTCCTAAATACTGACAGTCTACCAGCATGTATTCGGTTTCTTCCTGTGTAAAACCGCCACAAAGCAAATGCGGCACGGTATCTACATTATATTTATGTTTGATAGAAGCACAAATTCCAAGTGTTCCCGGACGCATACGCGTTAATTTTTTATCTAAAAGCCCGTTGCCTTTATCAATATAGATATACTCTTCGCGCGAAGTGGTTACATCGATAAATGGAGGTTTAAATTCCATCAAAGGATCGATGTTGTCATATAATTCCTGAATGCTTTTTCCCTTTTGAGGTGGAATAAGTTCAAACGAGAATAATGTATTTCCTTTCGCGTTTTCTATATGTTCTGTTACTTTCATTCTTTATAGTTGATAGTTTTTGGTTGATGGTTGATAGTTTATTTTGCAGGTGAAAATAACAACCGTCAACTATATTAATTTTTTATAATAGTTAATAAACCCATTCAATAGTTTTTTACATGTTTGAATCTGTTCAAAAGCAATATTGAAATTATTTTTATCTATGTAATTTTGATCAAGTGCTAAATAATATTGTGTTTCCAACTCATATAATGATCCTCTTGAAATATGAAGAAAATGTATTGTATCTTTAGATGTCTGACGTCCACAACCTTCAGCAATATTTGAAGGTATTGAAATCGCAGCTCTTCTCATTTGATTTGTCAATCCAAATAATTCTTCTTTTGGAAACAGTTTAGAAGAATCATATAACAAATTCACCAATTTCCTAGCTTCCAACCAAACTTCCAATTCACTGTATTCCATTTTAGTTTTTCGTTAATAATTGTTGGTTGATGGCACTTTGAGTTAAAATCTATCAACCAAAAACCAACAACCATCAACCAAATTAATCCGCTATATTAGGGTTCAACCATTTCATTGCATAGTCGGTTGAAACACTGCGTCGTTTGGCATAGTCAACTACCTGATCCTCTTTTATTTTCCCCAGTCCGAAATATTTACTTTCCGGATTTCCAAAATAGTATCCTGAAACGGATGAAGCCGGCCACATCGCCATGCTTTCGGTTAATGTTACGCCTATTTCTTTTTCTACATTTAAAAGTTTCCAGATTGTTGGTTTCTCCAAATGGTCAGGACATGCCGGATAACCCGGAGCTGGACGGATTCCTTTGTACTCTTCAGAAATCATTTCTTCGTTAGTTAAGCTCTCATCTGATGAATATCCCCAAATTTCTTTACGTATTTTTTCATGAAGATATTCAGCGAAAGCCTCGGCAAAACGATCCGCTAATGCTTTTACCATAATCGAATTGTAATCGTCCAGGTCCTTCTCAAATTCAGCTGCCCATTCATCAACACCAAAACCAGTTGTTACGCAGAATGCTCCCATATAATCAACTTTCCCACTTTCTTTTGGAGCGATAAAATCGGCTAATGCAATATTGGGCGCCCCTTTTGTTTTTTGCGATTGCTGGCGTAAAGTCAAAAATGTCTGTAACGGTTTTCCGTTTTCATCTGTCAATTCAATATCATCATCATTGATCTGATTGGCTGGAAAGATTCCGTAAATACCTTTCGCAGATAGTTTTTTCTCTTCCAAAATTACTTTCAGCATTGCCTGTGCATCTTCAAAAACAGAAGTCGCTTCTTTCCCTACAACCTCATCTGTTAAAATTGCAGGGTATTTACCAAACAATTCCCAGGTTCTGAAAAACGGTGTCCAGTCGATATACGGAACCAAAACATCCAACTCGACTTCAACAATCTGCTCTCCAATGATATTTGGCTTCACCGGATTGAAATTTTCCCAATCCAATTGTAATTTGTTTTTACGAGCGTCTTCAATGCTTAAGAAATTCTTATCTCTCGAACGATTCAAAAATGTTTCTCTAAAAGAATCATACTCTGCACGAATATCGCTTGCATATATTTTACGATTATGATCTAATAAATTTCCTGCAACAGTAACGGCTCTCGAAGCATCGTTTACGTGAATTACAGTTTCTCTATATTGAGGCGCAATTTTCACGGCTGTATGCGCGCGCGAAGTGGTTGCTCCACCAATCATAATCGGAATTTTAATTCCTTGTTTGTCTAGTTCTTTGGCCAGATACACCATTTCGTCAAGCGAAGGCGTAATCAATCCGCTTAATCCAATAATATCTACATTGTGTTCTATAGCAGCTGCAATAATTTTTTCCGGAGGCACCATAACGCCAAGATCTACAATCTCGTAATTGTTACAGGCCAAAACCACCGAAACAATGTTTTTACCAATGTCGTGAACATCTCCTTTTACAGTAGCCATCAGGATTTTTCCGTTTCCTTGTTTGTCTCCGGCCTGTTTACTGGCTTCAATGTAAGGCAATAAATACGCTACGGCTTTTTTCATTACACGTGCCGATTTTACTACCTGTGGAAGGAACATTTTTCCGCTTCCGAACAAATCTCCTACGACATTCATTCCGGTCATCAAATTGATTTCGATAACTTCAATTGGTTTTGTAGCCGCCAAACGTGCTTCTTCTACATCTTCTTCAATAAAAGCATCCACTCCTTTTACCAGTGAGTGTGTAATACGTTCCTGAACCGTACCTAAACGCCATTCCTGAACCGCTTTTTCATCTGATTTTACTTCTCCTTTTACATTCTCTGCAAAATCTAAAAGTCGTTCGGTTGCATCGTCACGTCTGTCCAGAATTACGTCCTCAACATGTTCCAGTAAATCTTTTGGAATATCATCGTAAATCGAAAGCATTTCCGGATTCACGATTCCCATAGTCATTCCGTTCTTGATGGCATGGTACAAAAATACCGAGTGCATCGCTTCACGAACGGTGTCATTTCCTCTGAAAGAAAACGAAACGTTACTTACTCCCCCACTAATATGTGCATGTGGTAAGTTATCACGAACCCATTTTGTTCCCCTGAAGAAATCCAGAGCATTCAAACGGTGTTCTTCCATTCCGGTTGCAACCGGGAAAATATTCAAATCAAAAATGATATCCTGTGGAGGAAAATCAACTTTGTTTACCAAAATATCATACGAACGCTGACAAATTTCAACTCTTCGCTCATAATTATCAGCCTGACCCACTTCGTCAAAAGCCATGATTATAGCTGCCGCTCCGTAGCGCTTGATTAATTTAGCATGATGAATAAAGGCTTCTTCTCCTTCTTTTAACGAAATCGAGTTTACAACGCTTTTCCCCTGTACTACTTTAAGACCCGCCTCTATGATTTCCCATTTCGAACTGTCGATCATAATAGGTACTCTCGAAATGTCCGGTTCTGATGCAATTAAATTCAAAAATTTAGTCATTGCCTGAACTCCATCAAGCATTCCTTCATCCATATTAATATCGATGATTTGTGCTCCTCCTTCTACCTGTTGTCTTGCAATATCAAGTGCCTCATCATATTTCTCTTCCTTGATTAAGCGAAGGAATTTTCTGGAACCGGTAACGTTTGTACGTTCTCCAACGTTAACAAAAACACTGGTAGGTGTAATAATTAACGGTTCTAATCCTGATAATACAAGGTCTCTTCTATTTTCTGTCATTTTCTTTAAGTTACTGAGATCCTAAGATGCTTAGAGTCTAAGTTTTTTATTCTATTTTCTTTTTGCAAGGTTTTTTAAAACCTTGTAGGTATATTCGTTTACCGATATGTTGTTCCTATCGGAACATTTATTTCCATTTTGGCTCTTCTACATATTGTATGTTACAACTGCAACACATATAATGTTTCGTATCTATGGAACTCTTACTTATCACTCATTTTTTTCAACGGAATAAATTCCGTTGCTACAAAATATATCGTTCCTACGGAACTTTTTAAGAGTCTTAGGCTCGGGCTATTTTGCAGGGATGGATTTTAATCCATTCCCGAAATCAATAAAATTATATTACGTAAGAACAGGTGCCACTCTAGGCTTATAATCCTTCGCCACCTCAGCAATTAATCGAATATGATCCGGAGTTGTTCCACAACAACCACCAATAATATTGATTAAATTATCGTCTAAATATTCTTTGATTAAGGCTTGCGTCTGTTCCGGGGTTTCGTCGTATTGCCCGAAAGCATTTGGCAAACCTGCATTTGGATGTGCCGAAACATTAAACTGTGTATGTTGCGATAATGTTTTCAAATACGGTTTCAACAAATCGGCTCCTAATGCACAATTGAAACCTACGCTTAATAACGGAATATGAGATACAGAAATCAGGAATGCCTCCACCGTTTGCCCTGAAAGTGTTCTTCCAGAAGCATCCGTGATGGTTCCCGAAACCATGATTGGAATATCCAGATTGCGCTCTTCTTTTACTTCTTCAATCGCAAAAAGTGCCGCTTTGGCATTTAAGGTGTCGAAAATCGTTTCTACTAATAATAGATCACATCCACCATCCATTAAGGCTTCTGCCTGTTGTTTGTAGGCAATTCGCAAATCATCAAATGTTACAGCTCTGTATCCAGGATCATTTACATCCGGTGACATACTTGCCGTTCTGTTTGTTGGTCCGATTGAA
Organism: Flavobacterium collinsii; assembly: GCF_946903285.1. Lineage (GTDB taxonomy): Bacteria > Bacteroidota > Bacteroidia > Flavobacteriales > Flavobacteriaceae > Flavobacterium > Flavobacterium collinsii. Next base: position 1,623,604 of record NZ_OX336425.1, on the reverse strand, counting down.
CCAGCAACAAAACGTGGTTTGTCCGGATTTTTAGCCGTAAATTCATCTGCTACTTCACGGGCAATTTTCGCCGATTCGTAGTTCAGTTCATAAACCAAATCTTCCAGGAAATAGTCGGCCATACCGATCGTAGTTCCTGAAAAAGTATTGGTTTCTACAATGTCTGCACCTGCTTCATAATAAGCAGCGTGAACATCGCGGATTGCTTGTGGTTGTGTTATGGATAGTAAATCGTTGTTTCCTTTTAAGGGATGAGGGAAATCTTTGAAACGCTCTCCTCTAAAATCTTCTTCAGAGAAATTATAGCGTTGCAGCATCGTTCCCATCGCCCCGTCAAGAATTAGGATATTTTTTTTTATTGCTTCCTGAATTGTTATTGCCATTACTTTTTATCTTTTAGCTACTAAGACGCTAAGGCGCTAAGATGCTAAGTTTTTTACTTACTTGATCATACCTGACAGGTTTTTGAAACCTGTTAGGACACGTTATTTTGATTCACATTAATTCCAAAAATTCACTATTGATGGCTCTTTAGCCCCGATTGAAGTGGAAATCCTTTTGTCCGCCGCGGCGGATAAAAGATTGCAACGAAAAGCGGGAACGATTGACGGCAAAAATGCGCCAATAATTCGCTCATGATACTGAATTCAGTAAAATAATATTGTAAGGTTGTCAGGAAAAGTTTGAGAAATACGAGTAATGTATTTGTGTTATCTATCTTAAATACAATGAATTTGTATTAAGTAGAATGTAGCACCTTCTTTATGATAAAGGGTTGCTAAGGTTTCATTGGGTCTTTCCCTCCGCCTTTCGTGATAACTTTCAATAATTTTAAGAACAGTGCAAAGTAAAGACATAAGCTTAACAATTGCAAGTTTTTTTTAAGTTTCTGAGGGGCTAAGGTCCTTTTTAAGGCGCTGAGAGACTAAAACTCTAAGATACTGAGTTTCTAAGTTTAAGTTTGGGCTATTGTTTTTCAAATATAGCCCACGGTTTCAACCGTGGGACACGATGGTGATAAATTGTTTTTATATCAATGCGTTGTGTTCATGCATTGTGTTCCAGTGGTTGAAACCACTGGCTATGTTTTTGTATATTTTAAAAAAATAAAGCCCAAACTAAAAGTTTGAGCTTTCTCTATATAAAATCTTAGCACCTTAGTATCTTAGAGCCTCAGCCCCTCAAAACTAAACTATCGCTTTAACAACTGCTTTTGGAGCTTCTTTACGAGTTCCGTCGAAACCATCTACTCCAGAAACTGTTGTATATTTTAAAACATATTTTTTACCTGGATTGATAATTTGGTATGCGGCCTGGCACATTAAAGTTGCTTCGTGGAATCCACAAAGAATCAGTTTTAATTTTCCAGGATAAGTATTTACGTCTCCAATGGCAAAGATTCCTGGAATATTGGTTTGATAATCTAATGCATTATTTACTTTAATAGCATTTTTCTCGATTTCTAATCCCCAATCTCCGATTGGTCCTAACTTTGGCGTTAGCCCGAAAAGCGGAATAAAATAGTCTGTTTCGATTTTACGGTGTGCCCCGTTTTCTTCGATATCTAATGATTCAATATGCTCAGCACCATTGATTCCGATTACTTCTGCCGGTGTAATTAATTTAATTTTTCCAGCAGTTTTTAGTTCTTGTACTTTTTCTACAGAATCTAAAGCTCCTCTGAATTCGTTTCTACGGTGAATCAAAGTAACTTCTGAAGCTACATTCGCCAAAAAGATACTCCAGTCTAATGCTGAATCTCCTCCTCCGGCGATTACCACTCTTTTGTCTCTGAATTTCTCCGGATTTTTGATGAAGTATTTTACTCCTTTATCTTCATAAAACTCAATATCTTCGATAAGTGGCTTACGTGGTTCAAAACTTCCCAAACCTCCGGCGATAGCAATAACCGGTGCGTGAAATTTAGTCCCTTTATTCGAGGTTACAATAAAACTTCCGTCTTCTTGTTTGTCAATCGTTTCTGCACGCTCTCCTAAAGTAAAACCAGGTTCAAATTGTTTGATTTGCTCTTGCAATCCATCAATTAAATCTCCAGCTAATACTTCCGGGAATCCAGGAATATCATAAATAGGCTTTTTTGGATACAATTCTGAAAGTTGACCTCCTGCTTGTGGTAAAGCATCTAAAATATGACATTTTAATTTTAATAATCCTGCCTCGAAAACGGCAAATAAACCTGTTGGGCCTGCTCCAATTATAAGTATATCTGTTTTAATCATTATGTTGTTGTTTATAATCATTCTTAATAATGCAAAGGAACGAATAATTTATTCTATTTTCAATGATTTTTGTCATTGATTTCTTTGCGGAATTTTTTACTCTTTATTTTTTAATGAAGCGGTTATTTCGTTCATTTTTTTAACCTTCTCTTCAAAATTACCTTTTAATGTCTTTCGATATTCATTAAGGTTTTCGACCATTTTATTGATATCCTCGGGAATTACCTCTTCAAAAAACTCACGAAGTCTTTTGGCTGTTGTTGGCGATTTTCCGTTGGTCGAAATGGCAATTTTCACATTGCCTTTGGTTACAATTCCTCCCAAATAATAATCACACAAATCCGGTGTATCGGCTATATTACAAATCAAATAACGCTTTCGGGATAATTCGTATACCTTTTTATTGACTTTTAAATCATCGGTACAGGCAATTACCATATGGCGTTTTTTGAGCATTTTCTTTTTGAACTTCGATTTTGTCAATGTAATCGAAGAATGTTTCTCGGCCAAAACCTTTATTTCTAAATGAAAATTTGGCGCTACTACCTCAACATTTGCATTAGGGCTCGACTTTAACAAAAAAGAGAGCTTCTCTAATCCTACATTTCCTCCGCCAACAATCAGAACATTTAGATTGTGAAGTTTTAGGAATACGGGATATAATTCGTTTTGTTCCATTTTAATTTTTATTACCGATATAAAGTTCGTTCAGAACAATTTATCATGCAAACATCGGATTAAAACCTGAAGCTACAAAATTGGTTGTACCTGATGAAACAATTATTAACGAATCATTTCATTTGAGAGGAACTCTTCATAAAACCCTTTAAGCTTATTGCTTTCGCGAACAACCTCTCCAAGAACGATAATTGCTGGTGAGCTTAGTTTCTTCTCCTTTACAATTTCTAAAATCGAATCTACCGTTCCTACACCTACTTTTTCATCGGCCAACGTTCCGTTTTGAATAATCGCTACGGGTAAATTTCCTTTGCTTTCTTTCTGAAATAAATCAATAATCTGAGGCAATTTGTGCATTCCCATCAAAATTACGACTGTTGCTGATGATTGTGCAGCCAAAGCAACATCCGTCGACAATTTCCTGTCAGAAGTTGTACCTGTTATGGCCCAAAAACTTTCGGAAACTCCTCTTTTAGTGATCGATATTCCCTGACTCGCCGGAACTGCCACTACCGAAGATATTCCGGGAACTACAAATGTCTCTATTCCAAAACTTTCTATAAATTCAATTTCTTCACTTCCGCGTCCAAAAATAAACGGGTCACCACCTTTTAAACGCACTACATTTCCGTACGTTAATGCATTATCAACAATCAATTGATTGATCTGATCCTGCGTGTAAGCATGATTCCCTATTTTTTTTCCCACAAAAATTCGAATCGCATTTTTGGGAGCGTGTGCTAATATTTCTTCATTAGCCAATGCATCGTACAAAACCACATTCGCTTCAGCAAGTGCTTTTACGGCTTTGAGCGTAAGCAAATCCGGATCGCCGGGACCCGCACCAACTAAAGTTACTTTTGGTTTGATATTAAGCATTTTCTAATTCTTGAGCTCTATATTTTTCTATCGTATCAAAAAATGCAATTCCTTCCTGAATGTATTGTTTTGCAAAAGCTTCTGAGGGTTGTATTGCATTGATTTGATACACTAATTCTCTAAATGATGTTGCCAGTTCAATTTTACCGGCTGCAATGAAAACGGTATCAAATAAATCAACGATTCCTGCATGATTGTTTGTTTTTTCGTTTTCAGAAAGCAGCAACGCTTTTGCGCCGTTTACAAATCCGGCGTATGCATGGTAAATAGCATCCGACCATTTATTTTCGTCAAAAGATTCCTGAGCAAAAGTCAGTTTATCTTTGGCTTCCAACAATAAAGTCGCCACCAAATCAATCACTACTCCGGCACATTCTCCAACTCCAACAGCTTTTACGTAATTGTCAGCATTACCCCAATCTACAAAATCAGCTTCGGTTAAGTTCGTTACGTCTGATAAAGGCTTTAAAATTTCATAGAAATATTTCTCACCTTTTTCATCATAGTAATTCAAAAATTTTTGTCCGTTTGCATTCGCATTAAAATCATTTAAAATGGTACGCAAAGCATCCGGTCCTCTTCGGCTTGGAATTTTGATTACTTTATCGGCAAAACGTCCTGCTCCATTTCCTAATCTTCCTCCGCCTAATAAAACCTGTAAAGCCGGAGCTACCAGTTTCCCTGAATTGATTGACATTCCCTGAAATCCAATCGCTGACATATTGTGCTGTCCGCAAGCATTCATACAACCACTAATTTTAATTTCAATTTCGCGGTTGTTTAAATACTGAGGATATTCAGCACTTAATACTTTCTCTAATTCTTCTGCAATTCCGGTACTACTTGCAATCCCCAAATTGCAAGTATCTGTACCCGGACATGCTGTAATATCTGCCGTTGAATTATATCCCAGATGAACAAAATTCAACTTAGCTAATTCCTGATAGAAGAAAGGTAAGTTCTCTTCTTTCACATGACGTATTACAATATTTTGACGCAATGAAAAACGAAGTTCATTTGCAGCGTAGTTTTTAATTAAATCAGCTAATAATCTGGCTTTATCGGTGTAAAAATCTCCTAATAAAACTTTGATTCCTATAGCATAATAACCTGCCTGTTTCTGAGCGATTACATTTGATTTTTTCCAGGCTTCATAAGCTTCCGTATCTTCAATTGTAACTTGCGGAACTTCCAATAAAGGTTCCGGAATTGGTCCGTCAAAAGCAGTTGTATCAATTTCGTAGGTTTCAAAAGCGATTGCTTTTTTCTCTTTTTCAACCAAATCAAGGAAAACATCTCTTCCCATTTCTTTGATTAAAAATTTCATACGGGCTTTCATTCTTTTTGCACGCTCACCGTATCTGTCAAAAATACGAATAATGCCTTCTGCCGTTGGAATAATCTGATTCGCCGGTACAAACTCTGAAAGCAATTCGGCATGGGCTGGCTGAGAACCTAATCCTCCACCAAACATAATTTTGAAACCACGCTCGCCATTAACAATTTTTGGAATAAATCCTAAATCATGCAAATAACTCAAAGCAGTATCTTCGTCTGAAGAAGAGAACGAAATTTTGAACTTACGCCCCATTTCCTGACAGATTGGGTTTCTTAACAGATATTGAAAAAGTCCGTGTGCATAAGGCGAAATGTCAAACGGTTCGTTTACATCTACACCTGCTAATTCGCTTCCGGTAATGTTTCTAACGGTATTACCGCAAGCTTCACGTAAAGTAACATCGTCTTTAGCCAAATTTGCCCAAAGCTCGGGAGTTCTGTCCAGACTTACATAGTGAATCTGAATGTCCTGACGCGTCGTAATATGCAAACGTCCTGTAGAATATTCATCAGAAACTTTTGTAATACGGATCAATTGTTCGCTTGTTACTTTACCATAAGGCAATTTAATACGAATCATTTGAACACCTTCCTGACGCTGCCCGTAAATTCCACGCGCTAAACGAAGACTACGAAAACGTTCATCATCAATTTTTCCTCCACGGAACAAATGAATCTTTTTTTCTAAATCGATAATCTCTTTCTGAACTACCGGATTTTCTATTTCTGTTCTAAAACTTTCCATTTTTTTTCGCTTTAGGCTTTAAGCTGTAGGCTATAAGCTTTTTAAACTTTGTGTTTTTTTAATGCTGTAGGCCTCTTCCATACCTTTTTATACGTTTTTTGCTAAAAGCTTACAGCCTACAGCTTATTGCTTACAGCGGTAAAATTGCTTATAGCAGGTTTACCTGATGAATCCTACTCCTGCCGTTGTATTTGTTGCAGTATCAATTAAGATAAATGCGCCGTTTGATTTATTATCGTTATAGGCATCAAAATATAAAGGCTTGCTTAATTTGATGTTTACTTCTCCAATTTCGTTGATGGCTAATTGTGAAGCTTCTTTTGTTCCGGAATAATCCGTTGAGATGGTATTTTTGATACTTTCTACTTTTGCCAAAACCGAATTGGTGTTGTGCTGAACGATATATTTTGTCCCCGGAACCAGTTTTTTACTGTCCATCCAGCATACCGTTGTAGTGATTTCTTTTTCAATTTTTGGAAGTTCTGACGATTTTACAATCATATCACCTCTTGTCACATTGATATCATTTTCTAGTTCGATTGTGATCGAAGAGCCTGCAACGGCTTCATCAAATTGTTTGTCGAAAAAGTGAATTTTTGAAACTTTTGACTCTGTCAATGAAGGCAGTACTGTTACAGCGTCTCCTACTTTTATAGAGTTTCCGTATAATTTTCCGGCATAACCTCTAAAATCATGGTATTCTTCTGTTTTTGGACGAATTACGGTCTGAACCGGAAAACGTGCTTTTCCTGCTTCAAAAACATCTGAAGAATGTAATCCTTCTAAATGCTCCAACACCGTTTGTCCATCGTACCACTTCATGTTTTCTGATTTGTCCACAACATTCCCTCCGTTGATGGCACTAAGCGGAATGTAACTTACGTTTTGTTCTTTGAAAGTACTCTTAGCATTTAAAGCCTGGAAATCAGCTTTGATTTTATTGAAAACTTCCTCTGAATAATCCACTAAATCCATTTTGTTGATCGCAACAATTACCTCTTTTACTCTCAATAAATTATTGATGAAAAAATGACGGTATGTTTGCTCGATTACTCCTTTTCTGGCATCAATTAAGATGATCGACACTTGAGAAGTCGAAGCTCCTGTTACCATGTTTCTGGTATATTCTACGTGCCCCGGAGTATCGGCAATAATGTAACTTTTCTTTGCAGTCGAGAAATAAATGTGCGCCACATCAATTGTGATTCCTTGTTCTCTCTCCGCCACTAATCCGTCAGTTGCCAGTGAAAAATCAAGATAATCGTATCCTTTTTGCTTGCTGCTTTTCTCGATCGCTTCGATTTTATCTGTAGTCAATGATTTTGTGTCATACAATAATCTTCCAATCAAAGTACTTTTTCCATCATCTACACTTCCTGCTGTTGCTATTTTTAAAACTTCCATCTTATATATTGTTTCAGGTTTAAAGTTTCAGGTTTCATGTTCTCTCGAAACTTATAAATCTGTATGTTTTTTGTTTTCTTGATTCTACTTTTTAATTATCAATTAAAAATATCCCTGTTGTTTTCTCTTTTCCATTGCAGCTTCAGAACGTTTGTCATCAATTCTTGCCCCTCTTTCTGAAATTGTAGAAGTTCTGATTTCTCCAACTACTTCCTCAATCGTTGCTGCATAAGATTCAACAGCTGCTGTACAGCTCATATCTCCAACGGTTCTGAAGCGAACAATTCTTTCTTCGATTTGTTCGTCTTCTTCCTGGTACACAAAAGGAGAATGTGACCAGATCAAACCGTCTCTCAAAAAAACTTTTCTTTTATGTGAGAAATAAATAGATGGAATTTCGATATGTTCTTTCTCGATATAACTCCATACATCTAATTCTGTCCAATTTGAAATTGGGAAAACACGAACGTTTTGACCATTCTCTATTTTTCCGTTCAAAATGTCAAATAATTCCGGACGTTGGTTTTTTTCATCCCATTGACCAAAATCGTCACGAACTGAAAAAATACGCTCTTTTGCTCTTGCCTTCTCTTCATCACGACGCGCTCCACCAATACAGGCATCAAACTTAAATTCTTCAATTGCATCTAAAAGTGTGATGGTCTGTAAACTATTTCTACTGGAATATTTACCCGTTTCTTCAACCACTTTTCCTTCATCAATAGCATCCTGAACATTACGTACGATTAATTCCAATCCTAATTCTTCTACCAATTTGTCTCTGAAAGCAATAGTCTCCGGAAAATTATGTCCGGTATCTACATGCAAAAGAGGAAACGGGATTTTGGCAGGGAAAAATGCTTTTTGTGCCAAACGCACTAATGTTATCGAATCTTTTCCTCCAGAAAAAAGCAAAACCGGTTTATCAAACTGTGAAATTACTTCTCTGAAAATGTATATTGCTTCGCTCTCTAAAGCGTTTGTTTTTAATACTGAACTCATTGTTTTTTTGTTTCAAGTTTAAAGTTTCAGGTTGTTGTTTATTGTGAGTTTCCTAAAACTTTCTACTATTATTCTTTACTCTATACTCTTGTTTCTATCCTCTCTAATCTTTCTTAGCACCATGCAAACCACATTCTTTATGACTTGATTCCCACCACCATCTTCCGGCTCTGATGTCTTCCCCTGGAAAAATTGCTCTCGTACAGGGTGCGCATCCGATGCTTACAAACCCCTGCTTGTGTAAAGCATTTTGAGGAACATTGTTTTCTGATAAATAAACCTCAACCTCTTCTAAAGTCCATTTTAGTAATGGATTGAACTTTATAATCTCAAAGCCTCCATCGTACTCAAACAATTGCAAATCGTTTCTATTCTCGGATTGCTCTGCTCTTAAACCTGTAATCCAAACAGAATTTCCTGCTAAAGCTTTTCGTAGCGGAACTACTTTTCGAATGAAACAGCATTCTTTTCTGTTCTCAACTGAATCATAAAAGCTGTTTGGACCTTTATGTTTTAGTAAATTCTCTACTGCTGATGCTTCTGGAAAATAAACCTCGATCGGCTTTTTGTACTTTTTTAATGTTTTATGAAAAACATCATACGTTTCCTGAAACAACCTTCCGGTATCTAATGTAAAAATGGTTATATCCTGATTACTTTTTGCAATAAAATCAGTGATAACCTGATCTTCCTGTCCAAAAGATGTAGAAAAAATCACTTTTCCGGGATATTCACCCGCTAAGAAAACTAAGGTTTCATCCAGTGAAAAGTCTTTCGTTTTATCTAATAATGATTGTATAATAGTCGCACTCATATTCTCTTTCTTTCCTTCTAAAAAATATTACAATAATTTAGATAATGTTTTTAAACTCAATAGTATTATTAAAATCCCAACTGCAATCATCATTGGCTTTCTTCTGATTTTATTTAAAAGATAAGCTCCTAATGGCGCTGCGATTACACCTCCCAAAATCAAACCTATAATAACCTGCCAACCGTGAATTCCTCCAAAAAGCATGAAAGTTATACCACTTGCGAATGAAATTGCAAATTCAGCTGCATTTACGGAACCTATAGTATATCTTGGGTTTCTTCCTCTTCCTAATAATGTTGAAGTCACAATCGGCCCCCAGCCTCCGCCTCCAACTGAATCCATAAAACCTCCAAAAATGGCCAGAAATCCTAATTTTTTAGTTTTCTTTTTAATGATCTTTTTAACTAAAGCTTTTCTAATAATTATAATAGCCAGAACAATCATATAAACTGCAATAAAAGGCTTTATAATATCACCATTAATAACATCCGCCAATAAATAAGCTCCCATTATTGAACCTAAAACTCCCGGAATCAATAAATGTTTGACCAGTTTTTTATTGATATTTCCAAATCGGTGATGAGAAAGTGCCGATGCTCCCGTAGTAAACATTTCAGACACGTGAACCGCAGTACTGCTAATCACTGGCGGAACTCCGTACGCTAATAAAAAGGATGTAGAAGTTGCTCCATAACCCATTCCTAAAGTCCCGTCAACCAATTGTGCAAAAACTCCAATGGCAAAAAACACTAAAAACTCCTGATTGAAACCATCAATAAACGCATTCCATGAAAATTCAGCATGGTGATTGTAAATCAACGTTGTCAACAAACCTATCAGCAAAATGGCCGGTACTAAAACCCACAATCTTTCTTTTATTGCGGCATCAGACTTAACTTCTACGGTATTTATTTTTAGCTCTTTTTCCATTCTAATGGTTTGTTTTATTTTAAAAATCTATTACCCTATCGGCTTAGTAGATTGAATGGCAAAATTACTACTTATTTCTAAATATCAAAACAATATTTAATATTTTTATAGGGCTATTTAGCATAAGGTTAATTGAGAGGACTACACAAAGGTATTAACAAATCATCTTTACAAATAAAAAAACTCATTATACTGTATTTCAACACTATAGCTCGAAAAAACTTATTATTCTTGAAATACACTTTTTAAAGTCTACCATATCTATAGGATAATTATAAAAATGTTGTTATTTTTACCTCAAATTTTTATTCATGGATTTTCAAATAGGTCTTGTAATTGCAGGTTTAGTTGTAGGTTTTGTCGTGGGTTTAACGGGTGTTGGAGGCGGCTCTTTGATGACTCCAATTTTATTATGGTTTGGCATCCCTCCAACAACAGCGGTTGGTACCGATTTATTATATGCCGCTTTTACCAAAATGGGAGGCGTTTTTGTACACCATAAAAAAGGCAATATCAATTGGTCTATTACAGGCTGGCTCACTCTGGGTAGCGTTCCTGCCGCTTTACTGACTTTATGGATCCTGAATAGCATCAAAACTGACATTACTACCATAAATGCCGTCATCAAATACAGTTTAGGATGGGCACTACTATTTACTTCTATTGCCATTCTATTCAAGAAAAAACTATTGGTATTTTCACAAAAACATGCGGGAGATAAGTTTCACAGCGAAAGTCATACGCAAAATATGCTCACTGTTGGAATTGGAATTTTATTGGGATCAACCGTAACCTTGACATCAATTGGAGCTGGTGCATTAGGTACCGTTACTTTGTTTTTCTTATATCCGCTCTTACCCACTCCACGTTTGGTTGGTACCGAAATCGCACACGCGGTACCTCTAACACTGGTTGCTGGAATCGGACATGCCTCAATGGGAAATTTAGATCTTATTTTATTGGGACAATTATTACTAGGATCGCTCCCGGGAATTTTTATCGGAAGTATGCTTAGCGGTAAAGTACCTGATTTATTTCTTAGAAATGCCATTGCAGTGATGCTTTTCCTGGCCGGTTATAAATTGATCTTTTAAATTAATTACAGGCTTTCAAAAATAGAATCTGAACCTAAAATAAAAAGACCATTTCAATATTTTTAATGAAATGGTCTTTTATATGAATTCTGAATGAAAGATCTAATTAAAATGCAATATCCGCCAACGAGTTACTTTCAAGAATTTTTAGGGTATTATCTCTAACCTCAGTCATTAATCTTCGTGCAGCACAGGTTGATTCATCATCACAATCGTCGCACCTTTCATAAAAGTTATGACTTGCACAAGGCAGCAATGCAATAGGTCCTTCCAGAATACGATAGACTTTAGCCATACTGATGTCTTTGGGGTCTTTTATCAGATAGTAACCACCACCCTTTCCTTTTTTAGCTCCTAAAAAACCTGAGTTTCTAAGCAGCAGCAAAATACTTTCTAAAAACTTAATTGAAATATGTTCACTTTTCGCAATTTCTGCAATTTGTACCGGCTCATTATTTTCACGTCTGGCCAAATAAGTTAAAGCTTTAATTCCGTATTTTGTTTTCTTTGAAAGCACTTTTTATATATTTTAATCGCTATTGCCAATTTTAGGCCTCTGACCTAAAACAACAATCGTCTTGTTTTTCTGCCACAAAAATAAACTTTTTAAATGAGAATAGTAATAGAACAAAATTTTAAATTCTACTAAATTGATATAGTTTAAACAAAGCCAAATAAAAAACGATTTTCAACTGCATTTATTATGAGTCAAAAATCGTTATTTATTTAAAATCAATTCCTGGTTCAAATCTAAAATTATTTTAAGAAAGCGCCTGTTTTAAATCGGCAATTACATCTTCTACCGTTTCCAAACCTACTGAAACACGTACTAATCCCTGAGTTATTCCAACCGCTAGCTGATCTTCTTCAGACAACTTACTATGTGTTGTTGAAGCAGGATGCGTCACAATCGATCTCGTATCGCCAATATTTGCCGATAGGGAACACAGTTTTATTTTATCTAAAAATTTTCTTCCGGCTTCAATTCCGCCTTTAATTTCAAAGGCAATAATATTCCCCCCCAATTTCATTTGCTTTTTGACAATCTCATATTGCGGATGTGATTTCAGGAACGGATATTTGATGCTTTTTACATTTGGGTGTCCTTCTAAAAACTCCGCTACTTTTAAAGCATTTTCACAGTGCTTTTCAACACGAATTGCCAATGTCTCTAAGCTTTTTGACAAAATCCATGCATTAAACGGAGACAAAGCAGGACCTGTATTTCTGGAGAACAAATAAATTTGTCTGATTAAATCTTCACTTCCAACCGTAACTCCTCCTAAAACTCTACCCTGACCATCGATCAATTTAGTTGCTGAATGCACAACTAAATGCGCTCCAAATTTTATAGGCTGCTGAAGATAAGGTGTCGCAAAACAGTTATCGATAATTAAAATCAGATTGTGTTTTTTGGCAAGATCTCCCAACAATTGTAAATCGATTACATCAACACCCGGATTTGTAGGCGACTCTGCGTATAAAATTTTTGTATTTGGTTTAATGAATCCTTCGATTGTTTCCGGCTTAGTAATATCAAAATAAGAGGTTTCGATGTTCCATTTCGGAAAATAAGTCATAAATAAAGCGTGTGTCGAACCAAAAACACTGCTCGCTGACACGATATGATCTCCTGAATTTAATAACGCTGCAAAAGTAGAATATACTGCTGCCATTCCGGTTGCAAAAGCATAACCCGCTTCGGCACCTTCCATTTTACAGATTTTATCAACAAATTCCGTTGTGTTCGGATTGCTAAAACGGCTGTAAATATTTCTTTCTTTTTCTTCAGTAAAAGAAGCTCTCATGTCTTCGGCATCTTCAAATACAAAACTTGACGATAAGTATAATGGCACCGAATGCTCTAAATACTGACTTCTTTCTAATTGTGTTCTGATGGCTTGGGTTTCAAAACCAAATTCTTCTGTGTTCATTTTTTTATTTTTGTTTAACACAAATTGCACTAATTAGCACAAATTCGCTTTTTTATAAAATTTCACAAAGATTCACAAAGCAAAATGCAGTGCATCACCTAGAATTTAATGTGAATTTTCATGGTGTGATTAAAAATCAAAAAATTATCTAATTCTCAAATTGACTAAAACACGAATTACACTGATTAGCACAAATTCGCTTTCTTTTATAAAATTTCACAAAGATTCGCAAAGCAAAACAAAGCGTTTCGCCAGAAGTTTAATGTGAATTTTCATTGTATAAAAGTGGTCAAAAAATTATCCAATTCTCAAATTGACATTATCCAATTACTTTAATTCTTCGTTGTTCAGGACTACCTTATATTTTACGGTAGCGGTAGGCTCAATTGTTTTAGAAACCGAGCAATATTTCTCAAAAGAAAGCTGGGCTGCCCGTTGTGCTTTTTCAGGGTTAACATCTCCTTCTAAATAAAAAACCACATTGATTTCTTTAAAAGGCTTCGCTTCACCAACCTGTACACGCTCTCCTTCTACCTCAGCATTAAAAGAAGTGATCTCCTGACGTTGTTTTTTTAAGATCGAAATCATATCAATGGCACTGCATCCCGCAACACCCATTAATACAAGTTCCATTGGGCTTGCACCTAAATCGCTTCCGCCAAATTCGGCTCTGCTGTCAACATCCACTACATGACCACGTTCGTTTTTAAGTTTAAAATGAAACGCGTCATTTACTCTGTTCAAAGTTACTTTCATTGTGTTGTTATTTTTTTTTTACTTTTTATTCTTTATAATCTTGTCACTTCGACGTAAGGAGACTCGAGCGATAGCGAACAGACGAAGTAAATCACATTAGATTGTTGACAAAGATTAGAATGTTTCGTTGCGGAGTTCCTTGTGTGATTTCTCCCTTCGGTCGAAATGACAAACTGGACCTATAAATCTGCAATCTCAAATCTACAATCTACAATCTCAAATTCCTTACCCTTTATCTGATAATCTCAAAATATCACCAAACACTCCTCTCGCTGTTACCGCAGAACCTGCACCGGCTCCCTGGATTACGATTGGACGGTCTCCGTAAGACTCTGTATAAATTTCAAAGAAAGAATCAGATCCTTTTAATCCGCCTAAGGCAGTGTCAGAAGGCACCGAAACTAGTTTTACTTCTAAGATTCCTTTATCGTTTTGCAAGTCTCCAGACAATTCACCAATATATCTTAACACGTGATTCGGCTTTTGATCGGCTTTTATTTTTTCATAAATCGGATCGAACTCTTTCAATTTCGTTAAGAAATCTCCAACGTTACCTTCACGCAAATGCTCCGGAATTAAGTTCTGAATCGAGATTTCTTCAAACTCGTTCTGCAAGTCCAATTCTCTTGCCAAGATCAATAATTTTCTTCCCACATCATTTCCGCATAAATCCTCACGAGGATCCGGTTCTGTGTATCCGTTATCAATCGCTTCCTGTAAAATCTCACTAAACGGAACGTCTTTCGCAGAAAAATTATTGAATAAATAACTCAATGTACCGGAAAATACTCCTTTTATCTTTGTGATGTTTTCTCCTGAAAGGTGCAATAATTTAATCGTATCGATTAATGGTAATCCTGCACCAACATTGGTTTCGTACAAATAATTCTTCTGGTTTTCGGCTAAAGATTTTCTCAATTCTTTATAAAAACCATAACTCAGTGTATTGGCTACTTTATTAGAAGAAATCAAATCAAAACTACTCTCAACCAACGGAATATAATTCTCCACAAATTTTGCACTGGCTGTATTATCAATCGCAATCAGGTTTTCTAAATGATGTTGATTCGCATAAGCAATAATATCCTGAATGGTATAGGCAAGTCCTTCCTTTTCAATGTCTGTTTTCCAGTTCGAACTTACTCCGTTTTTATCTAAAAGTACTTTTTTGGAATTAGCGATTGCAAAAACATTCAGTCTCACATCTTTTCTTTTCTCGATAGCGTCAGTCGATTCTAAAATCTGGTTGATTAAGGTTCCTCCCACTAATCCATGACCAATAATGGCAATATTGATTTTTTTGGAAACTCCGAAAATCTCACCGTGAATTACGTTTAAGGCTTTATGTAGTTCTGATTTTTTAACAACCAAACTCACGTTTTTACCCGTAACGGTGTTATTGAACAAAATCGGAACAATTTTATTTTTGATTAATGCTGTGTAGGGTTTATGAAAAGTACTCAAATCCTGACCGATAATCGAAATTACCGAAACATTATCGGTTACCGTGATTTGATTTACATCTTTAGAATAGAAGTCATTTTCGAATTCTTTTTCTAATTCAACCATCGCTAATGTAGCTTTGTCGGTCGCCACCACAAGACCAATGCCTCGCTCTGAAGAACCTTGCGAAATAATACTCACACTGATGTTGTGATCGCCCATTACTTTAAAAATTCGGGCATCCACACCTGCTTTTCCAAGTAAGCCGCGGCCTTCCAGATTCACCAAAGATACATTCTCTAAAACAGAGAGTGTTTTAATTCCTTCTTTAGCAGAGTCTGAAGTAATCAAAGTCCCGCGATTTTCATGATTAAAGGTATTTAAAATACGAAGCGGGATATTTTTTTCCAGTAATGGAATGATTGTTTTCGCATGTAAAATGGTAGCGCCAAAATTGGCTAATTCATTCGCCTCATTAAACGACAGGAATTCGATCTTTTTAGCATCGGCAACCAGATCAGGATTTGCTGTGTAAATTCCGTCAACATGCGTAAAATTTTGCAATTCTTCGGCATTTAGATAATTCGCAATTAGCGATGCGGTATAATTACTCCCGTTTCTTCCTAAAGTTGTTGTATCGTTGTTATTGTTAGATCCAATAAAACCGGTCACGATGTTAACCGTTGAACCGTTGTGTTCTTTAAAATAATTGATCACATTTTTCTTAGAAAGCTGTTCCAAAGGCTGTGCATCACCAAATTTAGAATCGGTTTTCAACAATTCTCTTGAATCTACAAAATTTGCAGGAACTCCTTTTCCAATTAAAATGGCAGTCAGCAATTTAGCCGAAAGTAATTCTCCTTTTGATAAAATCTGATCTTTAATTTTATTGCTGTAATCCCCAATAAGACTTACTCCTTCAAAAAGTTTATCGAGTACATTAAATTCTTCCGACAAATCAACCTGAGGATAATCTGAAATCTGATACGCTTTAAAATTCTCAAATAATGGTTTATAATCCCCATTTTTCGCAGCAATTTTTAAAATGTATTCTAACTCGTCTGTTGCATTTCCGCGGGCCGAAACCACAACAGCTATTTTTTCATTCTGCTGTACTTTATCCGTAATAATTGAAACTACTTTATTAAGTCCTTCTCCGTTTGATAACGATTTACCGCCAAATTTTAATATTTTCATTTTATTTTTCTATTGTTTCTGCCTTAAAAATATCGGCAAGTAAATGATCTAATTGTTTGTACTCGATTAAAAAAGCGTCATGTCCGTGAACCGAATCTATTTCGCTGTAAGAAACATTGTCTTTGAACTTTTTTAATTCCTTAAAAGTTTCCCGATTTTCTTTGGGTATAAAAAACAAATCCGAATTGATTCCGATAATGTGAATCGCAGCGTCTGTTTTAGATAACAAAGTCTCAAAATCCTCTCTGTTTCTGGTGATGTCTATGGTTTTAAGCAATTGGTTCATCAATTTATACGAAGCCAATTGATATCTTTTCTGTAGTTTTTCACCATGATGCGCCAGCCAGCTTTCTATATTAAAAACAGGACGGTTGGCATTGATGGTACGTTGAAATTTCTCTTTGAATGATTCAGGAGACCTGTAACACAACATAGCATGAATTCTGGCATCTTCAATAGGTTTTGAAGAATTGTTCAAAATTTGCTCTTGTAAATAGCAATTTGCGATCATCCAGTCGGTCGACTTCCAATCTGTTGCAATGGGAATCAGGTTTTGAGTAATATGGGGTTCTAATGCAAGAATTTCCCAGGCGATGCCACCACCAACAGAACCTCCGATAATGGTATGTAGTTGGTGAATATTTAAAAGCTCCAGACCTTTAATAAAAATGCGGGCAATATCTCTGGTAGTGAAATCCTGATAGTTTTCGATGATAAAGGAATCATTTCCGTTTCCGGGCACATTAAAAGCCAGTACGGTAAATTTATGGGTATCGATTGTTTTCTCTTCCCCAATAAGGTCATTCCACCAGCCGTTTGCTCCGGTGACCTCTGCATTCCCTGTCAAAGCATGGTTAACGAGAACAATAGGCGCACTATACAATGGTAAACCGGAAAGTGTAAAACTTAAAGGTAATGATGAGTAGGACACACCACTTTCGGTGATGAATTCCTGAATTATAATGGGACTTGGTATATTTTCCAATTTCAAATCTTTTTAATTTTGATTTGTATGTGGAAATATTAGAAAGAAAGTCTAGAGTGAAACCAGAAAATTTCTTGTTGTTATCTTTCCACGTTTGGGCGTGGTAGAATGCAGCACCTTCTTCGAATTAACGAAGGGTTGCTAAGGATTCATCGGGTCTAATCCCTCGTCCTTTCTTTATAACATTTCAATACGTTTTTGAACTTAAAGGTGCAAATTAACTACTAATTTCTCAAACAAACAAATTTTATCGAAACTGATTCCTCAATTTCTTAAACATAATTCAAACAAAAACTAGTGTACGCAAAAAATTACCGAACAATTTGCCCAGTAAAATTAAGCAGGTTTCCCTCTATTTTATGATGCTTTTAGATTTAAATAAAAAGCGTTTCATTCTCTTTTGAATACATCAAAAATAATAATGAATCCGGATTTTTCTTCTCCGCTTTTTTATTTGTTTCAGTCACCCCGAATCTTGAATCGGTCAATTCATTTGTTGGTGGTGCATTGTTTCTTTTAGCTCTAATGTTTTTCAATGTTGAAAAAGTCTTTGTTAGGTAGTTTATTGTGCTCATGACATTTAAGTTTATGTTAGTTTGCGTGTTATTATCTTTATTTTATGTTTATTTCTTTGTTATCGTAACCAAATGGAATAAAAAAACCCTTTTGGGTTTTTAATACCAAAAGGGTTCAAGTTTTTTACAACTTATATATACTTTTAGTATCAACAGACGCATACACAAATACGTGCGACGTTAAACATCTTGTTCATCTGTAGGGACTTATTCATCTGGGACTTAATTACTATTTTAAAAAATTCTTGCATTTTTTCTATTTTAATAAACTTCTTTAAACTTTAGAAATATTTCTAATTTACTCTTCTTTTAATCAACAGAGTACAAAACTTTTGCCTCAATCGATGTAACTTTCATTCAGAATACTAAATTATTTCTTCTTTAGTTTTGAAGTCCTACAAATTTGCGAATATTTTATCAATTATGCAAGTGAGACTCAATAAATTAATCCCAAAAAACGTTAAAAAGCGACCTTTTTAGGTTAAAAAACATCTTACAAAATTAACATATCACTATTTAAAAGATAAATCTTACAAAAAATAACTTAAAAACTTTCCTGTTTCATTATATCAAAGAACAACTTACTAGTATTTCGAAACCACTTACAACCAGACTGCTTCTTTATTTTTGATCTTTTCGGCTACTTTTAAAATATCTGTAATTACACCCCTTGAAATGGCTTGCTTACAGGCCGAAGCACTTTGAATCACAATTGGAACAGCTGCATACGATTGTGTATAAATTTCGAAAATGGTATCTGATCCTTTCAACTGACCTATTGCTGAAGTAATGGGTTCTGAAACCAGTTTGACTTCTAATGTGTTTTTCACAACATCAAATTCTCCCACATATCGCAGTACATGATCATCTGCCTGACTAATCTTAGCAATTTTAAACGATCTGTCGAGCGCTTCTTTATTCAGAATGCCGTTTTGCTCCAGATGCTCTTCATTAATAAGGGAATTAATTTTTATATCTGACAGCTCAAAATCTTTTCCAATTTCTCTCGTGAGAATCAGTAATTTTCTGGCTGTATCATTTCCGGATAAATCTTCTTTAAAGGTGGAACGCATTAAACCGAGTAAACTCGCATCTTTTAATAAAGAAGAGAAGGTTGTTTCTTCGGCAGCAAAGCGATTAAAAACATAACTCAGATTATCTGAAAAAACACCACGAATCTTTGTGATTTTTTCGCCTGAATAATACAAGTCTCTCAAAGTTTGTAAAACCGGGAATCCGGTATCTACTGAGGTTTCATACAAAAACTCTTTGTCGTACTTTTTAAGGTTTGACCTGATCTCTTTGTATAAATCAATCGGCAATGTGTTGGCTTTTTTATTTACCGCTACAATATTAAATCCGTTTTCGATCAATGTATTATAATGATGTATTAACTCATCGCTCGCCGTAGCATCTACAGCGATTAAATTTTCAAATTCATTTTCTTTGGCAAATTCAATAATATCCTGAACCTTAAAAGGAACGGCCAATTCCAGAAAATTGGTTTCCCAAGCATATCCTACACCTTCTTTCTCGAAAAAAGCTACAGTTGAATTGGTGATAATCGGAAAGTGAAAATCGATATTCTTACTTTTGAGAAAAAACTCCTGACTTTCAATAATTTGATTGATCAAAGTACTCCCTATATTTCCAATTCCAAAAAGGATGATATTTATTTTAAGCTTTGACATAATTTTACTTTTTAATTTTTTAAACCTTATAACTATTTTAAGCACACTGTAGCACTCTACATTAAACCTCAACACCTATAAGGTTTAAAACTTTTATACTGATTTGCTTTTTATAAAAAATCACCTCTAGCAGAACTCACGCTGCTAAAGGCAATTTTTCAAACAAAAAACAAAAAAACCTAGTTTTTATTAATGCTGTGTTGTGACTCGGTCACGCTTGCAAAAACAGTTTGCAAGTCAGCAATTAAATCTTCTATATCTTCCAATCCAACGGAAAGTCGAACCAGATCTTTTGAAACTCCCGTTTCTAATTGTTCGGCATCAGACAATTGCTGGTGCGTTGTACTTGCCGGATGAATGATTAATGACTTTGTATCACCAATGTTGGCCAGAAGCGAGAAAAGTTTGGTTTCATCTACCACTTTTTTGGCGGCTTCAAAACCTCCTTTTAACCCAAAGGTAACAACACCACTTTGCCCTTTTGGCAAGTACTGCTGTGACAGGTCATAATATTTATTGTTTTTTAAACCCGGATAGTTCACCCAGGCTACTTCTTCCTGTTTTTCTAACCAGGAAGCCAAAGCCAAAGCATTTTCGCTGTGTTTTTGAATTCGAATTGGTAAAGTCTCTAGTCCCTGAATGATCTGGAAAGCATTAAACGGACTCAAAGCTGCTCCAAAATCACGTAATCCTTCGATTCTGGCTTTAGCAATGAAAGCGGCATTTCCTAAAGCTTCGTGATACACTAAGCCGTGATATCCCGGTGAAGGTTCTGTGAACTCAGGAAATTTACCATTCGCCCAGTCAAACGTTCCGGCGTCGATAATGGCTCCTCCTAATGAGGTTCCGTTTCCTGAAATATATTTGGTAAGGGAGTGAATGACAATGTCTGCTCCGTAAGCAATCGGATTTAATAAATAAGGAGTAGCTACTGTATTGTCTACAATAAAAGGAACTTTAAATTTTTTAGCCTCCACTGCAATCGCTTTCAGATCAAGCACATCTAATTTTGGGTTTCCTAAAGATTCAACAAAAAATGCCCGTGTGTTTTCTTTGGCAGCTTTAGTGAAATTTTCGGGTCTTGAAGGATCTACAAAGGTAGTTGTGATCCCTAAACGCGGTAAAGTTACACTCAATAAATTATACGTTCCTCCGTACAAACTATTAGAAGCCACAATATGATCTCCTGCTTTTAGTAAAGTTAATAAAGATGTGGAAATTGCAGAGGCTCCTGAGGCTGTAACTACTGCCCCAATTCCACCTTCAAGTGCCGCAAGACGTTGTTCCAAAACATCATTTGTAGGGTTATTTAATCGGGTGTAAATAAATCCAGCTTCAGCAAGACCAAACAAATTGGCTGCGTGATCTGAGTTGTTAAAAACATACGATGATGTCTGATAAATTGGAACTGCTCTGGTTCCTGCATTTTTAGTAACATCGTGTCCTGCGTGTAGTGCGTTTGTGGCAAATTTTTGTGTGCTCATGATTTCTTAGTTTTAGATATTGTTAATAGCTTTTGGTTTATTATTGATTTCTTAAGTCGTTTTTTATCTCATATAAAAAGATCTTCTTCTTCGTGTAAATACATTTGAAAGAGCAGGGAATTTGATTCACTCGAATACAACTCTCCTTTTATTTTAACTGCATTCTCTCTTTTGTTCTTAACTATACCTGCAAATCGTTTAAAATCTGTTTTCAATCGGTATAAAATCTCTCTTAATATAATATGTAGTGTTTTCATGATATTCGTTTTAGTTTCAGAATTAAAAAAAGCCCTTTCGGATGGCGACCAAAAGGGCTTATAGTTCTAACTATAACAAAGATTCACTCTTTCACTTTTGGTAATAGCAATTTGGGATGCACATTTGCATCATCTCACAACACATCATCATACTATTTGCTATTGTTTTCATTTCTATTTGATTTAAAATTATTGTCTTTTTTTAATTCGACTAATTCTATAGAGTAAATGTAATAAGTATTTTCTGAACTACCAAATTAAATAGTAATATTTAATGTAAAAATTTTATTACCCCTTGTGAATACAGGTCTTACGCTGAAAAAAAAGCCACAGATTATATTGATTAAACAGATTTGAATTCATCTTACAATCATTTTAACTCTTATAAACTGTGGCCAATATTATGTTATTTAGAATTTAAAGCTCAATCTGGCAAAACCAAATCTCCCGTTCAATCCAAATTGTGATACTGCTCTGGAATAAGCAAACTGATTGGCGTTGCTTAAATCTGTACTTGGCGCAGGCGACAATGTTGGCGTTGTATTAGTAAAGGCAGGCGTTGCAGGATTGTTACGGTCCGGATAAACATCACCTATATTATTAAAACCAACTGTGAATCTGAATTTCTCGTTAATCTGATATCCAAAAGACAAATCGGTAACCAGCTTAGCGCTGTATTCAGGATGTTCGTAAACAGAAGATGATCCGTCTAAATTTACATCAGTCGCTCCCGGGTCTGTCACCGCTCCGAAATAACTGTTTCTCAAATAAATGTCCAGTTTTTTGATACTAAAGGTAGTCATCAAATTGGCTTTCAATTTTGGAATGGCTTCTTCTAAATAAATTCGGCTTGACTCCGGAAAGAATGAATATTTAAAAGGCTCTCCACCTGCATTGATAATGGATTGAGGAACATTTAATTCTCCAACTCTTTTGGTGGTATTGTAGCTCAATGCAAAATCATTTCTGATCGTGAAATCCGGAATAACATTGTATTTATGCGAAATTACAACATCAATACCTTTGGTCTCGGAGTTGATTCCGTTTGTCCAGAACGAAGCTCTTTCCACACCTTTTAAGTCAAATGCCTGTTGAAATAAGGTTAGAGCATCTTTTTGCTCCGGTGATGTTGCTCCATTTATCTGTGCATCTGTTGGCCTGGCATACTGTCCTGTAAGCACCACTCTGTCATCGATTCTGGTAAAATAAGCATCTGTTGCAATGGTAATGTTTGCTTCAGGAATTTTGAATGTAAATCCAGTACTGATACTTTTTGATCTCTCCGCTTTTAAGTTTTCAACTCCAATACTTTTGGCCGCTTGTGAATCGTTTGTAAAGTAACCCACCTGATAAGGAGAACCGTTTATGAACTGAGTTGAACTGCTTTCGAAATATTTTTGCTGTAAGGAAGGGGCTCTAAAACCTGTTTGTCCTGAAATCCTCCAGTTGATATTGTCTGTTAATTTCAAAAGAGACGCCAGTTTAAAGGTAACTGTACTTCCAAAATCAGAATAGTTCTCGTAACGTGCTGCTCCGTTTAGAAGCCAGTTTTCTGTTGCATTTAATTCTAAATCTACATAAGCTGCGCCACTTTTTCTGTCTTTAACTTTAGCATCTGAAGGCTGAAACCCCGAAAATCCTTGTGCTCCGGCTCCACGCTTATTCCCAAAAAAGTCGGTTACTATTAAAGGTGAATTGCTTGGTAAAATTCCCGGAACCAAATTTCCGTTGGTATCATACAGTCCGTAAGAAGCTTCTTCTCCTTGTTGAATCTGATACTTTTCATATCTGAATTCTCCACCAAAGGCAACGTTTAGTCCATTTAAAACATCGTACTTTTTACTTAAATCCAAGTTGGTTGTACTTTGCAAAAACGAAACTTTACCGGCATAAAAACTTGAAGCCGAATTTGTTCCCAAAGTAGCATTAATAGTATTGTTCACATCATATTTAAAAGAGTTTGTTCCAAGGTTTGTACTGATATCTGTATCAAAACCAAATAATTCTGTAGTAGCTCCAACCGCTGCAGAAGCATCTAAGATCGAAGATTCTATTTCTGGTAAAAATCCGTTTTGATATACCTGCGTAAAAGTTCCTGAACCGTTTGGAAGCCTATTAAAAGCATACGATCTACCATTTCTATAAGACAAACCTCCAAATGAATATAGAGATGTTGTTTCTGTTAACGGATACTTTGTATTGTAATATAATTGTCCAGATGCTAATTCAGACTGACCTACACTCATATTATAGTCGCTTCTTTCCTGACCTCTGTACGCCAACTCATTGTTGGTTACATCAAAATTCAAAGCAGTTTGCATTTGCGCAATAGTACCTGCCGAAGCAATTGCATTTTGCTGTGCCGGTGTAAAGTAACCCACCTGTGGTGCATACTGTTTCAGCGAATTCAAAATTTGCGCTGAATTTGGGGTATTATTAATATTACTAAAAAATGAATTAATGTTCACACCGTTCTGAGCTGCTCTGTTCTCGACAGCATTGTAGGCATTAAAAATTGCGTTGCTTCTAATTCCTGCGCGGCTTGTTGCTTGTCTGGTCACAGCGCTACCGGTAACATTAAGGAAACTCCCTGCTTTACCCAAAGAGGTTCCGTAATTCAAATCAACTTGTAAATTCTGACCATCAGCTCCTCCTTTAAAATTATTCGATCCCGAAGATAAGTTGGTACCATATTGTATATCTCCTGAAAGATAATTGGCATTCTTTTTCAATACGATATTAATAACTCCCGCAATCGCATCCGAACCATACTGAGCCGCTGCACCATCACGCAAAACCTCGATTCTTTCAATAGCAAATGAAGGTATGGCATTTAAATCTGTTCCTACAGACCCTCTTCCCGGTGAACCGTTAATGTTGACTAACGAGCTTGTATGTCTTCGTTTTCCATTTACCAAAATCAAAACCTGATCCGGCCCTAAACCTCTTAGCTGCGCAGGGTCAACATGGTCTGTTGCATCTGCGGTGGAAGTTGCATTACTGGTAAAAGAAGGTGCCACATAATTTAAAATTTGGGTTACACTGGTTTGTGGTGCTCCTTTTGTTATTTCTGAAATATTAAAAACGTCAACCGGAACCGGTACATCTGTTTTTACTCTGTTTTTGCTGCGTGACCCTACAATGGTCACTTCGGTCAATTCATTATTTTTTAAACTGTCCTGTTCTTTTTTATTCTCCTGCGCATAAATGCCCGAAAAGGTCAAAAGACTTAAAGCTACTACTACATTCTTTTTCATTACTTTTTTCTGGTTTTATATTGTTTTCTGACTTAAAAAGTGATTTACAATCCGGTTTCTTTTTGAAACAAAAAAACCCCTGCGAGTGGCAGAGGTTCTATATGTATATTTCTTTAAAAAAAACTACAACAGTGTCTCTGCGGAAGGCTCCGGCATCATACATGACATATTGCAAATCGTTAATTTCATTTTTTGTTTTATTTTGATGGGGCAAATTTGCGAACTATTTTTTAATCGGCCAAACAAAAACCAAAATAATTTCTATTACCCTATCAAAATAGTATGATATGTTAAATTTCTGCTTCTAAAATCAAAAAAATGAAAAGTTTAATTTGCAAATCAAAATGGTTTTATACCTTTGCACGCGAATACAGAGGAAAAATTTGAACTGATTGCAACCTCTTCATAATGAAACGGTTCGTTATGGGTACTGAAACATAGATTTCGGTAGTAAAAAATGCTAAAGCAGAAATTCTCCTTTAGCCCTTTTTAGCAATTATTTTTTCTCGCTTAATTTTAATTTAATAAATTATTATGGCTTATTTATTTACGTCAGAATCTGTTAGTGAAGGGCATCCAGACAAAGTTGCAGATCAAATTTCGGATGCATTAATTGATAATTTTTTGGCATTTGATGCTGACTCAAAAGTAGCTTGTGAAACTCTGGTTACTACAGGTCAGGTAATTTTAGCTGGTGAAGTAAAATCGAATACTTACCTTGATGTGCAGCAAATTGCTCGCGAAGTAATCCGTAAAATTGGATATACTAAAAGCGAATATATGTTTGAGGCTAATTCTTGTGGAATTCTTTCGGCAATTCATGAGCAATCAGCAGATATTAATCAAGGGGTAGACAGAGCTAAGCCAGAAGAGCA
Organism: Flavobacterium collinsii; assembly: GCF_946903285.1. Lineage (GTDB taxonomy): Bacteria > Bacteroidota > Bacteroidia > Flavobacteriales > Flavobacteriaceae > Flavobacterium > Flavobacterium collinsii. Next base: position 1,598,026 of record NZ_OX336425.1, on the reverse strand, counting down.
AGGTGCTGGAGATCAAGGAATGATGTTTGGTTACGCTACAAACGAAACCGAAAACTTCATGCCATTGGCACTTGATTTGTCTCATAAATTATTACAAGAGTTAGCTATCTTAAGACGAGAAAATAAGGAAATCACTTATTTACGCCCTGATGCTAAATCACAGGTAACTTTAGAATATAGTGACGATAATAAACCAACTCGTATTGATGCGATTGTAATCTCAACTCAACACGATGATTTTGACGAAGAAGCCACCATGCTTGCTAAGATCAAAAAAGATATTATCGAAATTTTGATTCCAAGAATCATTGCTAAAAATCCAGCGCACGCGCACTTATTCAATGATAAAATCAACTACCACATTAATCCAACAGGAAAATTCGTTATTGGAGGACCTCACGGAGATACTGGTTTAACAGGAAGAAAAATTATCGTGGATACTTACGGTGGAAAAGGTGCTCATGGTGGTGGTGCTTTCTCAGGAAAAGATCCAAGTAAAGTAGACAGAAGTGCTGCTTATGCAACACGTCATATCGCTAAAAACTTAGTAGCAGCAGGTGTTGCTGACGAGATTTTAGTACAGGTTTCTTACGCAATTGGTGTTGCTGAGCCAATGGGTATTTTTATTGATACTTACGGAACTTCTAAAGTAAACTTAACTAATGGTGAAATCGCTAAAAAAGTGGAAGCTATTTTTGATATGCGTCCTTACTTTATCGAACAACGTTTGAAATTAAGAAACCCAATTTATAGCGAAACTGCGGCTTACGGACACATGGGACGTAAACCAGAAACTGTAACTAAAACTTTCTCTGCTCCGGGCGGAAACGAAAAAACAGTTACTGTGGAATTGTTTACTTGGGAAAAACTTGATTTCGTTGATCAGGTAAAAGCTGCTTTCGGATTATAGATCTTAAATTATTAGACAACTATTTGTCTTAAGTATAAGAAAAACCGATTTCTATTTTTAGAAATCGGTTTTTTTATTTTAATATCTGACGAGCTGTATCATTCGACAAAATCAATATTTTAATTCAACGCAGATGAAACGGATTTACTTCGTAAAAACGCGGATCAAAACAAATTTTTTCTTGGCTTCTTTACTGGAAGAAAATTCAAAAAAGTAGGTATACAATTTGAATTATAATCCAATCCGAAAATAGGTATAACAAAAAAAGGCTTTCTAAAATTTTAGAAAGCCTTTTGGTATTTTCAGCTAATTCGATAGTTTTCAAATAGTAAATCCGCTTTGATCCGCATTTTTACGAAGTAAATCTGCGTCATCAGCGTCTAAAATTCAACACAAACCACTATTTTCTAACGCTCTAATTGTACGTTTGGTAAGGTCTTAGGACGACCTGCATCATTCGATAAAATCCAGCCTGTACGGTAGATCCATTCGGTCATTTTGCGCAATTTTACGAAGTCAATGTTTTCAGACTCGTCCATCGGTGTATGATACTGACTGTGTAAAACACTGGTATAAAAAACAGACGGAATTCCTTTTCTGGCATAAGGCAAATGATCGGAGCGAAAATAAAAATACTCCGGATGTTCCGGTCTGTCCCAAAGTTTGTCTAAATCAAATTTAGGCCCTTCATCGTTTGCTTTTTTAGCAATAGCAACTAAATCTGAAGAATTTTCGTGGGGAGAACTGGACCCTAAAAGAGCCGCCTGATTGACATTGTTTCTTCCAATCATATCTCCGTTTAATACCGCAACAATGTCTTTCTCTGGAACGGTAGGATGCGAGGCATACCATCTTGAACCTAACAAACCACGCTCTTCTGAACCATGGAAAACAAACAGGGAAGTTCTTTTTCCAGGCTGCTTTTTATAGGCTCTTGCAATGGCCAGCATGGCAACACAAGTACTCGCATTATCATCGGCTCCGTTGTAAATAGAATCCTGTCCGTACTTTTGTCTTACACCGTCGTGATCCTGATGTCCGCTAAAAAGAACATATTCATTTTTTAATTTTGGATCAGTTCCTTCAATTTTACCAACAACATTCACTGAAGGATATTTATACGTTTCTGAAATTACTTCTGTCGACAATAGATCTTTGGTACTTTTTAAATATTCCAATTGGTCGTTGTGCACCCAAAAAACAGGCATTGTACCACCTATTTTATCACGAAAACCTTCAATTCCATAAATTCCCCTTGTCATTTGCGGTTCCACCTGAGACCAGCTTTGCTCTGCCAATTCATCGGCAACCATAATAAGGGCTGTTGCTCCCTTTTTGACTACAAGATCGTAATATTTGTTTCGAACCAGACCCGGATAACGTCTGTCAAAAAGCGAAATATCGTCTGCGATTCCTTCTTTGGATGCTAATAATACAACTGCTTTCCCTTTGATATCGGCTTTTTCAATTTCTTCTTTTGTAGCCGCACCCAAATAAAGCAATGGTGCATCTACTTTAATGTTCGTGGTTTCCGCTACTAAAACATCTTTCCACAACTTGTATTCTTTTTGTCCAATTTTAAATTTTGTATTCGGAGTCACCTGATGCCTGTACAAATCAAAAAACTGAAAATAGGTTCCATCATCACCTGCAGGAGCCATTCCTGCTTCTTTGGCTTTATTAGCCAACCACATTGATACTTTTAATTCATCTAAAGTTCCTGCTTCACGACCATTAAAGTGATCACCAGCCATTTGGTACATATCGGTTTTGAGGTCTTTATCTGTAATTGCTGAAACTAAAGGTTTTTTAATCGCCTGCGAAAAAACTACTCCTCCGTAAGCCATTAAAACGAGGATCATTTTATTTTTCATACGTTTTAAATTTAGTATTCCAAACTTAGTGATTTAAAGAGAAAAAAACACTTCTCAGGCTCTGAAACATTACTGAAATACAAAATCAGCAAAATGCCGGCATCCTTTTTTTAGCATTGTCATTTTTATTTGTTTATCTCTTACAATTCATTTTACTTTATACAAAATATCTGATAAAAAATGAGCAGACTACCATCCTTACAAAATGTTCTAAACGCAACGCTAAAAACGGTTCTTCGATTTCCGTTAGAAATAATCACCGCCATTTCAGGAACTATATTTGCCATCATTCTTAATGAAGTGCGTTACAATAATTCCAACAAAGAGTTTTACGAAAAAGTTTTAATGAGCTGTTCATTGTGTCTGGTTTTATTTCTCTCCATCAGCTTATTTTTCCTCGCTTCTAAAAAAAATAACATAATGCGCTTTACAGTCAGTATCGTTTTAGGGAGTCTGGTTTTTCTGTTTGTGAATAGTTTTCATAAATACACAACGGATGTAGAAATACAGCAGTTTTTTGTCCTGAATATTGTATTCCATTTGTTAGTTTCATTTGCGGGTTTTCTGCCCAGAACTTATAATCAGGATGAATTTTGGGAATTCAACAAACAGCTTTTCCTTAGAATTCTAACGGCCGGTTTGTACAGCATCGTGCTTTATTCAGGTTTGGCCTTGGCAATTTTGGCCGTCGACAAGCTTTTTAATGTTGATTTTTACGATCATATTTATCTGCATGTCTTTTTTATTATTGCCGGAATTTTCAATACGACTTTCTTTTTGAGCGGAGTTCCCGAGACTAATAGCCCTCAGGCTCCATTGGTTTTGAATTATCCTAAAGGACTTAAAAACTTTACTCAGTTTGTACTATTGCCTTTGATAAGTCTTTATCTGGTTATTCTAATCTGTTATGAAGCAAAAATTATAATAACCCTTTCACTGCCTGTCGGCTGGGTTTCTTATCTCGTTCTGGTGTTTGCAATTTTCGGAATCCTTTCCTTTTTATTGGTTCATCCTATTGCGACAGAAACCGGTAATCTTTGGATGCGAACTTTCAATCGTTGGTTTTACTTTCTGTTGATTCCGCTATTGGGATTACTTTTTTGGGCTATTTTATACCGAATAGATCTTTACGGATTTACACATGAACGCTATTATGTGCTGTTAATGTCGGTATGGTTATCAATTGTTGTGGCCTATTTTCTCTTTCAGAAACATCCTAAAATAAAGTTCATTCCAATAAGTTTATGCCTTGCAGGTTTGTTTTCTATAGCCGGACCACAAGGCGCCAATTCGATTTCGAAATACAGTCAGCTGACCCGATTTGAAACTTATATGCAGAGAACAGACGACAAAAAACTAAATTTCAAACAACAACAGGAGCTAAGCAGTATTGTGTCTTTTCTAACGAATAATTATGGTATCGAAATTATGGTCCCTTATGCCAAAACCAAGCTGGAAGCACTGCTTAAAAAAGAGAAAGACCCAAGCGATTATGAAATCATGGAAGCTTTAGGCTATGAATATGAATCCAGCTATGCCCGCGAAGAAAACAAAAGTGAACAATTTTATTATTCCAACTACGACTTAAGTACGGTGGAGAATATTCATGGTTATGATATGGCTTTCACCCTTTCCAATAATGACTCTTTCGAGTGTACCGACTGCATCAAAATTAACAACAAGAGTTATTCGATTACCTCCACAACTGAAGATTACGGCCTCAACTTAAAGATCAATCAGGATAATATTCCTTTAAAAATTACTGATTTTGTGAATGCAAATCCGAAGTTCAGTCCAAATCACAATTCGAATAAAAAAATTAATCAGGAAGTTGAAACGGATCATTATAAAATTTTAATTACTTATCTTAATGCGAGCGGCTCACTGAAAAACAAAAAGAAAACATTAAATTATTACAACATAAAGGTCCTGGTGAAGATCAAAAATCAGTAAAAATAAACCCGACAGTTTACCGGAAACTGTCGGGGTATTACTTTACGAAAGACTTCGATTTTAATATGTTCCGTTTTGCATTTTTTCTAAGACTTCTTTCATCTCGCTTACTGTTTCTTCATCCTGAACTGTCCCGGAGTACTGCAATGCTTTTTCCTGAGTTTGGATTGCTTTTTCTTTTTGCCCGTTTTTATAATACAGCTGTGCTAATGTATCTAAATAATAAGGATTGTTTTTAATTACAATCAGACTGTATTCAGACCAATTAATTGCATTTTTTACAAAATCAACATTGTCCTGTTTTGAAACAACTTCCCAGGCTGCTGAATTGCACAGATCAGAAAAATATGCTTTCAAAGAATTCCATCCTTCAAAAGAAAATTCACCAGAAGAATCCAGTGCATTGTACAATTCGTCTAATCTTTCAAACGGATTGCCTTTTTCTAACGATAAATATTCATTAAAGAAACCATTAAATTCTTTCGGATATGCAGGCTCATCTTCCAGAATAGCAAAATAGTTTTTATAAAAAAACAAGCTACCCTTGCCTGATTCGATTAACTTTTTATAACTCTTAATTGTCTGATTTTTATTTGTTTTACCAGGAATTTCATCCCCTAAACCGTTACCATTCGTATACAAAGCGTTGGAAATTTGATCTACTAAAGAAAAACCCACCGGTATAGTTGTTTTTTCTTCGCCTTTGGTTGCTTCAATCGCATCATAATGCTTAATTAAATAATCAATCGCAAGAAAATCAGTAGTATTAAACACTCTGTCTTCATTAAAAAACAACTTATAAAACCCCTGATTATTAATTTCTTTAAGGATCGTTTCAACCAAAAGCATATTCGGTTTTGTATCTTTTTGATGGTTTTCAATTACTTTTTTCCAAATTTGCAAAACATTCTTTTTTTCAAAAGTAAACTTACCCAGTTTAAAACCTGTCGAAATTACTCCATTTTCTGTTTCGGAACCTGTGTCATAATCCCCTAAAATGGCTGCTTGGTTAAAGGCCGCAATCAGATCAGCATCTGTCGCTTTTTTATTTCTGATAACCTTATTAAAAATATAGAAAGCATTTGCTTTCTCAAGCTTTTTTGGAAATCCGTTATAAAAATTAAATACTCCTTTCTCCTCCTCTAAAGTAGATTTCACACTGGTCAGAACATCACCGGCATTATTTAAAACAATCACACTGGGTGTATCTGAAAACTTATTTTTCTTAAGCCAGTTTTTATCATCTGCACTCGCAAAATAATAATTAAAAACATCAAATTCAGCATGATAGGCATCATACATATTAGTTGAAATTTCTGCTTCCCTATCTTTCACAAATTGATCAAAATCGGCTTTTGCGGAAGGATTTTTATCGTCTGAATAAACAACCAAAAATTTCATTTTTGAATTTTTAGTTGCCGCAATAGCATCCTTTAAATTATTTTCGATTTTAAGTTTAAAATCGAACTTCGGAGAATCGTTTTCCTCTACACCAGCTATACTATCTGTAGAAACCGCTTCATTGCCAAAATTTTCATCAACTAACGACTCTTTGCCTGGATAGGTCCAATTAGGAATGCTCTGACTCTCAATAGCACTAACTCTTACTTCACTTTCAGGCTTCTGCTCTTTCTCATTTACAAAAAACAACGGATTCTTCCCTCCTTTATCAGAAATCTGAAGTTTATTTGTTTTCTTATCCAAAAAACCGGAAATCTTTAAGTCCTTCTCAATACCCGAATTGTATTTAATTGTTACTTCTGCAACATCCTTCGGCAGAGCATACTTATAAAGCTTAGTTTCGGTTTCAGAACCTTCTAATACTAAATACAAAAAATCACTTCTATCAATGTTAAATTCTATATCCGCATCTCTCCATTCCGGATCTATTTCATTCTTAATATCTAACAGTTTTTGATATTGAATTGCCCCACTTCCTTTTTGTGTTCCTATATAAAATGGATAAAAAGAAGGATCTATAAATTTAACTTTAACTTTTTTTGCATTCTTATCCTTTATCATAGCAAGATCGAAACCTTCTTCAGTGCTCAACTCTTGAGAGAAAGTTAATGAATCTCCCTTTATACTGTAATCTCCCGAATACAATATTAATTCGTACTTATTATTCTCTAATAAATTTAATTTGATCTTTTGCCCTCTGTTCGTCGACAGATAAGTTCCTTTTTCAATACTTTTTGTTTGAGAAAAAGAAGTAAAAACTAAACAAAAAAACATTAAAAAACTCCATGTAAAATTGCGCATGTTTAAAATTTTGGTTGTTAATATCGCGCGCAAAGATACCTTATTGTAATTGAAATTGAGTACTAAAAATATAACATTTGTACTTAAAATACTATAAATTATATTTCATCGAAAAGATAATATAACGAGGCTGTACCGTGTATTGCGAAACTCTTGTAGAAAACTGCGAAAAGCTATCATCATTAAGATATTTTGTATTTAAGAGGTTAGTCGCCGCTATTTTGTACTCCCATTTGCTGTCCTTTTTTTGATAAATTAAGCTTGCGCTCAAGAAATCATACTCGTTATCCACCGTTTTATTGCCATTATAATAATGGTAAAACTCATATTCGGAAACAAACGAAAAACTTTTCAGAAAGTAATAATCCAATCTGGCAAAAGGCTTATCTGTATAAAATGTTGATCCGCTATATTTGTTAATTAGTGCATTATATCCAAATTCGATGTTCGGAAAGTTTTTATAATTTGTTGAAGCTTTTACGGTATAGCTTTGACTAAAACTCTCCGTTGTTGCCAGAATATTGTTCTGAATATTATTGAATTTTGACCAATTGAAAGTTGCATTGGCAGAAGCTTTATAATTTTTCAGGAAAGAACGTCCGTAATTCCCCATTCCGGTAAAAGTTTCATCGGCCAGATTCGAATTATAGGGCGACGAAGACTGGTTAATTCCTTCAAAATTGGCTTTGGTTTTAATGGCATCTACTTTTTTAGTATAGGTTGCGTTGGCAAAAATGTTCTCAAAATTAAACATATTATATTTGAAATAACGCAGCGAATGTACCTGTGAAGTGGCATTTTCGAGATAGCGATTTCCTCTAAACAAACTGCTGTAATCGGACAAAACATAACCCGAAGCCAATTGATTGATATCGGTAAAATCGTTCGACAAAGAGAAATTATAGGTCAGCGTTTCTGATTTTTTGATTTGGTACAAGGCAAAAAAATCAGGCAATACTTTGACGAAGTTTTGCGAATAATCTGTTCCGGATTGGGTATTTTTCATGTTGTAGGTATGCACACTCACCCCGGGTGTCAAGGTAAATTTCCCAGCCAGTATCTTGTAGTGAAACCCCAGAAACGCATCATTAAAATCGTACTTTACCTGATTGTTATTCTCCGAATCATTCAAATCATTTTTAGTACCATTGTCCAGAATCTGAAAAATATGCGAATTAAAATCCTGATACGAAAATGTGCTTCCAAGGGTAATATTGATGTTGCTTTTTGGTGTTACCATATAGTAATAATCCAATTTAGCATCTACTTTATTTGTTTTCACAAATCGCTGCTGGTTCAGGTCGTTTCTATCCTGCCCTAAAGTATAGCCCGCCAGATCAAAAGGCTGTGTGCGCAAATTAGCATTGTAAAATGGATTTTCATCCTGATACAAATGCTGCATTTCAAAAGCAAAAATGTTTTTATCGCTCTGGGTATAATACAAACTCAGATCCTGATTTACCGAGGTCGGGTCCTGTTTTTTATTGGTTAAAATAGTCTCTAAAGCCGAAATATTACTCACAACCGATTCCCGCAGTAAATTGGTATCTTCATTTTGCTTGGATAATTTCGTGAGAATATCATAGTCAAACTGAAATTTGTCGTTGGGTTTATAACTCGAACTAAGTTTAAATAATCCTAAATTATTTTTCTGATGGGTCAGTTCATCTCTTTTTTGCTCGTTTCCCGAATCTAAAATAGTGGTTTGCGATTTGGTTTCCAGATCTGTTTTTGAAGTAGATAGTATTCCGAAACCGCTAATATTCCATTTTTTTGTAATGGAGTAGGCAAAGTTTGTGGCTCCGAATTTCGTTTCAATCTCTTTAGCACGATTGTTTCTCAGAATCGAAATTCCCAAATCGTTAGAAGAAACATTAAAATTGCTTCCTCCCTTTTTCATCATGTTTTTAAATCCGCCTGTAAACTTAAAGTAGTCCTGCGCTGTAAGTGGCAATTCGCCAATATTATTAAAATTGGTAATTAAGTTAATACTGTATTGCGGACTGTAATAAAACAGTTTAGGATTAATTATATAACGGCTATCGAGTTCTCCAACTCCAGTTCCGGCAGTTACATCACCAAACCAAAAGTTTTTTTTACCTTCTTTCAGTTTAATATTCATCGCCACATTGTCCTGATCGTTCTCTAAACCTTTTAATGCCTTAACTTCATTATAATTTCTTAAAACCTGAATTTTATCAATAGCATCGGCCGGAATATTTTTAACTCCAAGCTTGGTGTCTCCGTCAAAAAAGTCTTTTCCTTCGACCATTAATTTGCTGACTTTTTTCCCTTCAACCTCGATTTCTCCATCGGCATTTACCTCAACGCCAGGCAGTTTTTTCAGTACATCTTCCAGTTTTTTTTCAGTGCCGGACTTAAACGAATCGGCATTGTAAACGATAGTATCACCTTTAATCGACACTGGCATTTCGCGGACGATCTCAACTCCCTCCAACTCAATACCGGCATCGTCCATAACAATATTCTGAGCGATATTGGTACTGTGAGTCGAAACCGCAATTTCTTTCGATTTCATACCGAGATAACTGATTTTAATTGAATAAGAGGTGTTTGGCTTCAATGTCAATTGAAACTTTCCTTTATCATTAGTAATTCCGTAAGAATCCATAGCTTTGGTTACGGTGTTAACAGCCATTACATTGGCCATTTCCAGCGGATTCTTTTTCTCATCCTGGATAAAACCGTCAAAACGGACAGTTTGGGCAACACAAAGAGACGTCATTAAAAAAATAACGAAGACAAATATATTTTTCATTGGAAAAAAACTAAAAGTGATGTGTTAAAGATTAACGTCTTATCAATACCGGGCCACCGCCAGGACCGCCTTCGCGTCCACGATTCATATCTCTCAATTCTTCCATTTTTTTAATGACTGTTTCGTCATAGTCCTTTTGAGAAATCACTTTCCCTTTTTTAGAAGGTTTTATCTCTGTTTTATCTTTGGCATTCAATACTATTTTAGAGCATAAAATAGTAGTTCTTCCGTCATTTACTTCCAAAATTAACCCCGGTAATCCCCAATAATTTTCAGGCCCTTGATTTACCGGAATCTCCGGCGAGTACCAGGCAGTTATAATAATCTCTTTGGGCATTTCGAAATTATCTGCAAAATTGGTCTTCGTTTCTCCGGAAGTTTTTCCCGTATCGTCTTTTTTCGCCTCAGGTTTTTTATCCTCCTCTTTTTTAGGTCTGAAATTCCTGAAATCGGTTTTGCTGGCTTCTTTTATTGCCGTTGCTTTGTAACAGGTATATCCTCCAATTTGTTTTGTTTCAGCCTCCATTTTCCAGTTTAGCTTAGGCAGAGAATCTATTACAAGAAATTCTTTTCCCATAAATTCCTTATCTACCGTGTAAGTTTTAGCCTTTACATCTTTATAAAAGGTTCCACCACCACCCATAAACGAATTTACCATGACACGCATTCCGCCTGCCTGTTGTCCCGGAGCGTCGAGCTTTTCTTCTTCTTTATAAATAGAAGCCGATTTGTCAAAATTCAGAATAAATGTTTTTTCAAGCATTTTCTTCATTCGCTCTTCTATGTTCTTTTGCATTTCGGGCGTAATATCACGATTGGCACGCATTTCTCCCATTTTCGGAGCCTGTGTTTTCGATTCGTAAACGGCCATTCCCTGAAATTCTTTCTGAGCCTGCAGCTGTGTGATTACAAGCAGCATTGACATATAATAGATTACTTTTTTCATTGTGTTTTCTTTAAAAAGTGAGAGAGTCTAACAAACTTATATTCAAATGTATTGTTTATTTTAAAATACAGAAAGTTAAATATATCAACTCCTCTATCTTATAGACAAAATCGTCTATTAGCCTGACAATTATGATTTCTGAAGTATCAAAAATCTAAATCTCGGTGTTTTGCGCCATTTCTACTGTAGTTTTTCGTAATTTGGCTTTTAGAAACGTAAACATCATGAACAGAGCGACACATTTATTTCTTTTATCTTTTCTTTTTGTGGTCTGTTCTTTCTCAGCTGTTTTTTCGCAAAGTCAAAAAATAAAGACGGTGCCTCTTTCTCATTTTACCAATACTTCAGATCAGTTTCTGGGTTATGATTCTTTTGGCTACTACTATCAGATTAAAAATAATGTCTTCAGTAAAATCAAAGGAAAAGAGGTTTTTGAATATAAAAATGTTTCTCTCGGAACAATCACGAAAGTCGATTTACAAAATCCGCTTAAAATAGTTTTATTTTATGAAGACTTCAACACAGCTGTTTTACTGGACAATCAACTGAATAAAATCACAGACATTAATTTTTCCCTGAACAATACACCAATTATTGTTTCCGCAATCGGAATGTCAACACAAAACCAGTTATGGATTTACAATACTCTAAATCAGCAAATCGGCCTTTTTGATTATCTGAATAATGAATACAAAACTGTTTCTACACCTTTAACAGAAACGATAAAATATTACCAAACTGATTTCAATACTTTTTATTGGATCGACAAAAAAAACAATTGGTTTTCATGTACTATTTTTGGAAAAACCACTGCTTTGGGAAAAGTACCCGATTTTGATGCTATAGAAATCGTTAACAATCACCAGTATATTTTTAGCAAAGCTAATTTGCTGTATTTTAAAGACATTACTACCCCGGACTCAAATGCATTTTCTGAAATTGAAGTTTTAGAAAAATCGTTTGACAAATTCTGCTACAAAGACCAAATTTTATCTATTTTTACAGCTAAAGAAATCACAAATTATAAAATCGTAACACCGTAATGCACATAGCAATAGCAGGAAATATAGGAGCTGGAAAAACTACTTTAACTAAATTGTTGGCTAAACATTTCAAATGGGAACCCCATTACGAAGATGTAGTTGATAATCCGTATTTAGATGATTTTTACCATCAGATGGAGCGTTGGTCTTTTAATCTTCAGATTTATTTCCTGAACAGTCGTTTCCGTCAGGTATTACAAATTCGCGAAAGTGGAAAGAAAATTATTCAGGACAGAACGATTTATGAAGACGCTCATATTTTTGCTCCCAATCTGTATTCTATGGGATTAATGACAAGTCGTGACTTTGAAAATTACACCTCTCTTTTTGAATTAATGGAATCATTAGTAAAAGCGCCTGATTTATTAATTTACTTAAGAAGCTCTATTCCAAACTTAGTAGGTCAAATTCATAAACGCGGACGTGATTACGAAAATTCTATTTCAATCGACTATCTAAGCCGTTTGAATGAAAGATACGAAGCATGGGTGCAAACCTATACCAAAGGAAAATTATTAATTATTGACGTTGACAATATTAATTTCGTAGATAATCCCGAAGACTTAGGAAACATCATTAATAGAATTGATGCCGAGTTAAACGGACTGTTCTAGAAACACGAATTTCACAAATTTACCTCAATAGAAATGCCTCTAAATATTTAGAGGCATTTTTTGTTTTTTATATGTTTCGAACCTACGGCTCTTTGTTTGGTGTGTATTTTTTTCGACACCGGATTAAAATCCGGTTCTACAAAATAGGCCGAGCTTATGACTCTTTTTTTCGGGAATACTCATCGAAAAATAGGAAGAAATACATTATCCGATTCCCAAACCTAATTATACCTCACAGGTTTTAAAAACCTGTGAGGATAAATATACTTATTTCGCAGCTTCTATTTTTGCTTTTACTTCGGCTTCTGTTCCTTCAAAAACTTCTGTAGTAGTTTTACCGTTTTCGGTTTTGGTTACAGTTCCCACTGTGACCCCATTAACTGTAGACAAGTTAACTTCTACTCTCTTTTTACTATATTTTGTAGTATCAAAACAATCTGTTTTTTGGTGAACGTATTTTCCGTTAGCATCATAATGTGCCAGACATTTTGCTGTTTCTTCGGCAGAACATCCTTTTTCTTTACACATTTTAGCACATTCTTCTTTACTCATCTTCGAGAAATCTCCACATTTCGAATCTCCTCCAAGGTGGATTTCCATTTTTTTACAACAGGAACCTTTTTCGGTCATTCCTGAAGACGAATGCCCTTCTCCTAAAATAGGTGCAATTACCAAGCCGATCAAACAAGTCAGTTTAATCAAGATATTCATAGAAGGACCTGAAGTATCTTTAAACGGGTCTCCAACTGTATCTCCTGTTACTGCTGCTTTGTGCGCATCAGAACCTTTGTACGTCATTTCACCATTAATTAACACTCCGGCTTCAAATGATTTTTTAGCATTGTCCCAGGCACCACCAGCATTGTTTTGAAAAACAGCCCAAAGTACTCCGGATACCGTTACTCCAGCCATATATCCTCCTAACATTTCAGCTATTAGCTGATTGTTGTCTGCATAAACTAGTTTCCCTAATAATACAATTGCAATCGGGAAACCAATAGTTAGAATTCCCGGAAGCATCATTTCGCGCAAAGCTGCCTTTGTCGAAATTTCGACACATTTACCATATTCAGGTTTTCCTGTTCCTTCCATAATTCCAGGAATCTCCTTAAACTGACGACGTACTTCGTATACCATATCCATCGCTGCTTTTCCAACAGAATTCATCGCCAATGCTGAGAAAACTACAGGGATCATTCCACCTACAAACAACATAGCCAAAACTGGTGCTTTGAAAATATTGATTCCGTCAATTCCGGTAAAAGTTACATAAGCTGCAAATAGAGCCAAAGACGTTAAAGCCGCTGAGGCAATAGCAAATCCTTTTCCGGTTGCTGCGGTAGTATTACCCACTGAATCTAAAATATCTGTTCGGGTACGAACTTCTTTTGGTAATTCACTCATTTCAGCGATTCCTCCGGCGTTATCTGAAATTGGTCCGAAAGCATCGATTGCCAATTGCATGGCCGTAGTAGCCATCATTGCAGAAGCTGCTAAAGCAACTCCATAAAATCCTGCTAAAGCATAAGAAATCCAGATAGCAGCCGCAAATAATAAAACAGTTGGGAAAGTCGAAATCATTCCGGTCGCCAAACCTGCAATCACATTTGTTCCCGCTCCTGTTGATGATTTTTGCACAATTGCCATAACCGGTTTTGTTCCTAATCCGGTATAATATTCTGTTACTGATGAAATAGCTCCTCCAACCACTAATCCAACCAATGTGGCATAAAAAACACGCATTGATGAAATATCTTTAGCCCCTTCTCCAAAAAAGCTCATCTGCATGGTTTCCGGCAGCATATGTTGTACTAAAAAAAAGCAGGCAATTGCGGTTAAAACAATTGAAACCCAATTTCCTATATTTAGTGCTTTTTGTACCTGTGCTTCTTTGGCATTATCATCGGATATTTTTACCAGCGTCGTTCCAATAATCGAGAATAGAATTCCGAAACCGGCAATTGCCATTGGAAGTAAAATTGGTCCGATTCCACCAAAGGCATCCTGAATATTGCCTCCCATATCTTTAATCACATAGTTTCCTAAAACCATTGCGGCCAGAACTGTTGCTACATACGAACCAAATAAATCAGCTCCCATACCAGCAACGTCTCCTACGTTATCTCCTACGTTATCGGCAATTGTAGCTGGATTACGAGGGTCATCTTCCGGAATTCCGGCTTCTACTTTACCTACCAAATCGGCACCAACATCGGCAGCTTTGGTGTAAATTCCACCACCTACTCTGGCAAACAAAGCAATAGATTCGGCACCAAGTGAAAAACCTGCCAGTGTTTCCAGAACAACCGTCATGGTTTCGGTATCTTTCCATACGCCTCCTGATAAAATATTAAAGAAGATAATAAAGAAACCTGTAAGTCCTAACACTGCTAAACCTGCAACGCCAAGTCCCATTACAGTTCCTCCGCCAAACGAAACTTTCAAAGCCTGTGGTAAACTCGTACGGGCAGCCTGTGTTGTTCTAACATTCGTTTTTGTCGCTATTTTCATCCCGATATTACCGGCATAAGCTGAAAATAAGGCTCCAAATATAAAAGCGACTACTATTAATAAATGCGTTTTAACTCCCGGAATAAAAGTAATTCCGGCCAATGCAATACTGGCAATAATTACAAAAATGGTCAATAATTTATATTCTGCTTTTAAAAAGGCGAGGGCTCCCTCGTAAATGTGTTCTGAAATCTCTTTCATCTTTCCGTCGCCCGCATCTTGTTTTAAAACCCAAGCCCTTTTTATTCCCATGAAAAGTAATCCTAAAATTGCCATAACGATTGGCAAATAAATCATAAATGCATTCATAATCTAGTAATGGTTTTTTGGTTAATAGTTAAAAGTCAATAAACTAACTCAAACGAATTTAAACAAAAAAGCAATACTCCTGACGGTAGTATTGCTTTTTTTATAATTGGGCGGCTTATAAATTATTTAATGCTAAATAATCCTTCCGGTTTGTTTTCAATATCATCAAAACGTTTTGTACACTCAGCGATAATTGCAAATGCTTCGTTTACATCTCCCCAGCCTTCTACATCTACTTGTTTGTTTTCAAGATCTTTGTATACCTGGAAGAAATGCTCGATTTCTTTTAATAAGTGTCCGTTGATATCAGAAAGATCATTTAGTGAATTCCAGATTGGATCAGAAACTGGTACACAAATAATTTTTTCGTCTGGTCCTTTATCATCTGCCATGTGGAAAACTCCAATTGGCTTTACTTCCATAACACATCCTGGAAAAGTTGGTTCATTTACTAAAACCAATACATCAAGAGGGTCACCATCAAGAGCTAAAGTTTCCGGAATAAATCCGTAATCAGCCGGATACATCATTGAAGAGAATAACATTCTGTCGAAACGCATTCTTTTAATTTCAAAATCGTACTCGTATTTATTTCTGCTTCCTCTTGGTATTTCGATCAACACATCGAAAGTTGTTAGTTTGTCTGCGGTCATTTTCGTTTTTTATTGTTTCTATAATTTCGACTGCAAAAGTAACTAAAGAATCCCTTTTTACAATAAAAAACTGCATTTATCTATGTACTTTTCTTTTAAAAAACAGGGAGTTAATAGGTAATCTTTCTATTTCTTTTGTTTAGATAATAATGCCAAAGTAAATAGGTGGCATAAGACCGATACGGACTCCATTGTTCCGCGTGAATTTCCATTTCCTTTTTGTCGTGAATATCCAATAATTCTTTAATAGTGTTGACAACCGCAATATCTCCCAACGGAATCAAATCGGGTTCCTGAAGACAGAACATCAGATAAATATCAATCGTCCAATTTCCAATTCCTTTCAGTTTAATAAGCTCTTCACGAACTTCTTTTGCCGATTTTACAGCCAAACTTTCAATGTCAAGGTCTTTACTCAGAACGGCTTCTGCCAATATTTTAATGTATTTTGTCTTTTGACGGCTTACACCCAATGCGCGAAACTCTTCGTCCGATAAAACCGCCATGGTTTCAGGATTACAGGTGGTATAAGCTTTTATTTTTAAAAATGTAGCTTTCGCCGAATCGATTGAAACTTGTTGCTCCAGGATCAACAATACCAGAGTCTCGAAACCTTGCGGCCGCTTTGGAATTGGCGGCAGTCCATATTTTTCGATAATTTCCAGAAAAACCGGATTCTTTGCAGATAGAAAATCGATGGCTTCTTGCATAACTTTTTTTTAAGATTACTCAAAATTAAACAAAATTACCGCGATAATTATCCCGAAATGTACTCCCCAAATGGAAGTTTATTCACTCCGTAAATAATAAAAGAAGATATAAACAAACACAATAAAGTAGTAATCGGAATAGCCAAAATCGGATTTATAAAATCATAATCAATTCCTGAAAAGACCAGAAAGCGAAGCACCAAAATATGAACCAGATAAATTCCGTAGCTGTATTTATTGATAAAATTAATAACCCGAATGAGAGTTGGATTTGAAATTTTTGAATTTTTGAAGAAAATAAACAATCCAATAGAGACCAGCATCACATTAAAAGTCAAGTAACCATAAAAATATTCATTAAAACGATCTTCTGCTATCGACAGAAAATAAGTTCCGAAAATGGTAATAATGGCTCCAAAAGAAAACAAGAGTACAGAAATCCGTTTCAATCTTCGGGCATCATATTGGAATGACTTGACCGACAAATAATAACCCAGAACCAGATATCCTAAAAAGCCCGTAAAATAAGTCAGATCAACATTGATTCTGAACTTAGAAAAAATGGGCTGATTGATCATTAAAGCAAAAATCCAAATGGTCAGAAAATACAATATCTCTTTTTCATTGGCATTCTGAATCCACTTGCTGAGAATCGGGATAAAAAGATAAATCCCAATCACCATATAAATGTACCATAAATGAAAGGAGCTCCCTCTGATAATAAGTATAAAGGCATGCTTAAAAATATCGACAAATGCTTTTTCAGATTCTAACAAAAATTCCCTTCTGACCGTTAACAGCACATAAAAAAGGCTCCAGAATAAGAAAGGTAAAATAATTCTCGAGAACTTTTTTCTCAAGAAATCATTCAGTTCGTATTTTTTGTTCAGCATTAATGCTCCGGTAAGCATCAAAAAAACCGGTACACAAAAACGGACAAGACCGTCGTAAACATTACCTGTCCACCAGGTAAAATTGGATATATGACCGTATTGATACAGAATATCACAGGCTACATGCACTACGATCACGCTGATGGTGGCTAAAACTCTAAGATTATTTGTCCAATTTAGATTCTTACTTTCTATAGTTATACTCATAGAAACTAAATTAAGAAAAAAACTGACAATTTATCTAAAAACAAAAACCAAATGATCCTTTACTAGCAAATTTATTAGTCTGCCAATTTCTTACACTACTCTTTCTTAAAAAGCAATCCAATAACTATAAAGACCTCAAACAATTGACCAATATAGAACACAATTACTACAATATTAACAAATCATTCACAAATACATAAGCAACATCTTATATATTTACAAAATCAAGCAACCTTAAAAACGTTTGCACTAACCTATTTATTCTGACAATTTTAAAAATTAAATATAAAGAAATTCTTGCGCAAGAGTAGACATAAGCTTCAAATGTCTTTAAAAAAATTGAAGATCATTAAACCTTATAACATCAAAATTACTATGAAAAACCTAGAAGACTTTCAATGCGAAAAAATCGAAACTAAAAACATTGTTGGTGGTTATACTCCAATAAAAGAAGAACATGAGCCTGGATGGACATATATCTACAAAGATCATAAAATTTCTGAAGTAAATTATGATATTTAAAAGTTAAGTAGATTATAGAAATCTAACATCATTGATGATGTTAGATTTCTTTATTTCAAACAAGCAATCATGATTTTAATTTTAAGCACACCAACTGATTATGACACAAATCATGTAATTGATTGGCTCATACAGTACAAAACACCTTTTTTTAGATTGAATGATGAAGATTTAATGCAGGGCATTACTATTTTTAATCACAATCCGGATCAACTTGATGAAACCTATTTTGAACATTATTCTCAAAAAATCTTCTTGAAAGACATTAAAATAGTATGGCATAGAAAATTTGGCTTTTTAATTGATTACGAGAAAAAGATTGGTAAAAACAATGACTTCATAGCCTATTTATACTCCGAGTTCAATAGCCTATCCAAATTGATTTTCAAATTATTGGAAAACAAGAAGTTTTTATGCAAAAATAGCCCTGCTTTTTCCAAGATTGACATTTTGAATAAAGCAGCCAAAGGCGGCTTAAACACTCCCAAAACCCTCATCACCTCCGACAAGCAAAAATTAAGTGAGTTCTATGACCTCCACAATCAATCTATAATTACTAAATCAATAGGAGACGCACGAGGAGTGATCTATAGTGATAAAACTTTCACCCTGGCCACACATACCATAAAAAAAATAGATACACTTCCTTCAAAATTCTCTCCTTCTCTATTTCAGGAATATATTGACAAAGAAATAGAAATCAGAACTTTTTATCTGGATAAACAATGTTATTCGATGGCCATTTTTTCGCAAAACAATGAAAAAACCAAAATTGACTTCAGAAATTATGATTCTGAAAACCCCAATAGATTTGTACCTTATACATTACCCAAAACAATCGAAAATCAAATTACCGAATTTATGAGTAGCATAAATTTAAATACGGGTTCTCTGGATATTATAAAATCGTCAAAAACCGGGGAATATTATTTTTTAGAGGTAAATCCTTTTGGGCAATTTGGCATGACAAGCAAACCCTGTAACTATAATTTACATCAAAAAGTAGCCGATTATTTAATACAAAATTCCAATTAAATGAAAGTAAGAGATCTCCTTTCTGATCCGGAAATACCGCTGCCTATTATTTTCGAATGCACCGAAGTAGAGGATTATGAAATACAGGAAACCGTATCCAAAAAGCAACATGTTACATCAGAGTATTACCAAACCTCAAAGTTAAGCTGTAGAACCACTTCAAAACCATTACACATCAATAAAAATGAACGACAAAAAATTTAAATTATTCCAATGTTGTGTTCCTGTAAAAGGAGCCAAAAATGGCTTAATCATAGATTTTCAAAGAAAGACACTTCATAAGGTTCCTAATCAAATAATAGATTTGATTGAAGAATATTCTGAAAAAAACATTTATGGTTTATTTACTGATTTTAGAAAAAGCAAAGCGATACTCAAAAATTACATCCGCTATTTCTTATCGAATGAATTGCTAATTGTATCCGAAAACACAGAAGACTACCCTTCATTAGACCGCAATTTTACAAAGCCTCATGTTCTGGATACGATTGGATGCGAAATAGATGCTTCTTTCGATTTTTTTGATTTTCTTATAAAAAATGAAATTAATGAATTAGGCGTAAATACCTTAAAGCTTATTTTGAAGAATAATGAGATTAATAATCTAATTAAAATTAACGCTCTTTTAGAAACATCTAAAATCAAAAATGTTGTCATTTATCTGGAGTATTGCAAAGAAAAGCTTTCCTCAATAAAATCGCTTATAATAGACAATCCAAGAATTTTACAGGTGATTTTTTATAATTGCAATACAGAAAACGAATCTTCATTAATCGACGAAAAATTTTGTTACGAGAAACAATCACTCGAAAAAATATTTTACAATATTTCTATCGAGCATGCATCTGATTTTGTTTTAGACATAGATATTTACCACGAAGCATTACATCACAATCTGATGTTTAACCGAACTGTTTTCATTGATGCTTTTGGCAACATCAAAAAACACTTTTCAGATCCTAAATCCTATGGAAAAATCATTAAAAACAGCATAAAAAAAGTAATTACAAATGAAGAATTTAGCGCTTTTTGGAACATCACTAAAGATGAAATCGAAATTTGTAAAGACTGCGAATTTCGCTATGTATGCCCAGACGGAAGGATTCCTCAAAGAGTTGATTCGGAAAAATCAAATTATAAATTTAATACTCACTGTAATTACGACCCCTATCAAAGTACCTGGAATTGATCGCTATAAGGTTATTTGAGCGTTTTATTACTTCATATATTTTATCTGACTACGGATCTTCTCAAAATATAGTCGTGAAACATAATTTTATTACAGCTAAAAAAACTGACTCACTGATTCTAAATGACTAAAAATTAGTGACACCTTCTTAGAAATAAAAACCAAACGATCCTTTTATCGCAAATTTAGTAGCATCTGGCATGTTCATATAATTTCCTCTCCATGAAAAATCAAGACGGAATACTTTGAATATGTTTCCAATCCCGGCATTGTATTCCCAATATACATTTTCCGGCGCATTATAAGGCAATCCTGAAGCATTAATGGCACGGTTAGCATTAGAAATAGTTCCGTGTACCGCTCTTACCCCAACAAATTCTCTCCAGTTTAATTTTCTCATGAACGGAATTCTTGCAAACAGCCTTCCTCCAAAGTCATGATTCCATTGTAAAGTGGTATACTGGTCAGTTATAAACTCGTAGAAATTTAAGTTACTAAACGTATTTTCGATGGTAAAATAAGTCTGATTTCCGGGAATTACACTCATCAATCCTAATGGGATGGTACCGAAGGTTTTTCCAGTTTCAAGGATAATATTCGATCTTCCTAATGGCCCTATAATAATAGGCTGCTTGTAAAACAGCTGTACTTTTTGATAAGCAAAATCGCTGTTTAAAACCCCTTTCAAACCATAACTAAAGTTTACAAAGAAATGACTGAACGGGCTGTCAACAATATTTCGTTCTACTCCAAAACCGATTGTCTTACGATTAGGCATAAACTCAAACTGAATATTCGCTTCTGACTGTGTTACCTTGTTTGCTATTACACCAGCCGGATTTGCTGCTGTTGGCAAAGTAGTATAATAATCTAAACTAAAGATCGGAGAAGCCGATTCTAAAGTTCTGTATGAAATACCGGCCTGAACAACGAAATTCTTCATAGGCTCCATTTCAAGCGAAATATTGCTCAGATTAATGTTGGTCAATTTTCCATTACTTCCCGTGGTAAATAATGCGGAAGAAGCAAAACTTCGTCCCAGAATATCATTTGTAGTCGTTAAGCTGGCACCAATTTGCTCGATGTCACGCCTGTTTCCTCCAGAAATAATGATTCGGTTTTTCTTGTCCACCATCCATTTTCCGGAAACTCCGTATTTGAATTTATTATCGTCAAAACCATATGCGGTGTAAGCTTGTATACGCCATGGATCATTAGGACCAAAATAAGTCCTCCCCCCTGCTCGCAATCGTAACCCTTCAACTTCGTTATACCCGAAAGTGGAGAAGATAGGTCCAAAATCAAAATTCTTAAACTCGACGTAACCACTACCCAAAATAGAAACTAAACTATAAAGTTGTTTGAATCTTTTGACCGTTTGCAGTGTATCGAGCATCTTGTAAATACCCTGCTCGTCTTTGTTGAGTTTTTCAAAACGGTTTTCATCCCAAAATTCATCCGATTTGTTGTAAACGGCATTATCAATAAAATTGACTTCCTGCTTGTAAAAACTTTCTGGTTTTTGAAGATTGAATTTATGGTCCTTATATAAAGTCGTTCGTTTTCCATAGACTCCTTTTGATTTTTCCTTTTTATTCAAGGCAAAATCAGACATCATATAATCTCGGGTTAAGAGAAATACAGAATCATTCTCAACCTCAAATTCCTGTTCGATATAAATATCTTTTACCCAGTTAATATTGGCGCTTTTAGTAACGGCCATATTAATTTTTTTGATCGCAAAAGTGGTATCGTTTACCCAAAAATCTCCTTTAAAAGTCAGTTCGTTTTTACGTCTTGGGTAAAAAACGATATTGTAACACCATTTTTTATCGACATAAGCACTGTCTTTTAAAACGTAATTGTAAACATCAATTCCTGTTCTGGAAAGCGGACTTGTAAAGCTCTTGTCGAAGAATTTAAGATGATTGTCGTAGATGTTATAATCGGAGTAAAGATCCTTCACAAAAGATAAAATCTGCTGATTCCCGTTAAACCCAGAAGTTTTATTTCCGGTCAGGTTCTCTTTTGTTTTCTTTAGTTTATTGTCTCCGTAAACATCATACAGTGATTCGCTTATAAAAATCGGCAAATATGTTTTTCCTGTAACCTCAGATGTATCAACATGTTTGAATACAAATTCCATTCCTTTGAAGAGTTTATTCTTCATAAAAGCACTATCAATCGTGTTCATATCAAACTCGACTTTTTCGTACTTTTGCATCTGATACTGATTGAATTGGTACAAGCCGTTTTTACGTTTGCGTTCCCAGATTTTTCTCAAAATATCTAGTGCCGGATTATTCTTCTTAGAGGTTTTTCCGGTAAAAATTACGACTTCATTCAATGCTTCAGCTTCACTTAAAACTATCTTAAAGTCATAGTTTACGGCTTTTTCCAGTGTAACTTCCCGATCTGAGAATCCTGCCGAACTTACTAATAAAGTAGTATAAGTATTAGGTGATTCCAGATAGAAACGCCCATCTTCATTAGAAACGATTCCAGTATTTGATCCCTTAAAAACAACATTAGCAAACGGAATGGGCTGATTAGATTTGTCCAAAACAATTCCACTCACTTTAGTTTGTGCAATAACGCTGCCCGCCATTGCGAGTACAAAAAACAAGCTAAGTAAAATTATTCTTTTCATAATCTGGCAAAAAAAAACTTCATCAATAATAAGTATGACTGATGAAGTTTTATAAGTATCGTTTAATTTACTATTTGTACATTACTTTCTTTACTGCTTTTACTACATCAGCTGCATTTGGCAACCAGTCTTTTAGTAAAACAGGAGAGTAAGGCGCAGGTGTATCTGCTGTTGTAATACGTTGAATTGGCGCATCAAGAAAATCGAAAGCCTGTTCCTGAACGATGTATGTAATTTCAGATGAAACACTTGCAAATGGCCAAGCTTCTTCTAAGATTACCAAACGGTTCGTTTTTTTAACAGAAGTAAGAATCGTTTCTTTATCCATTGGACGAACTGTTCTTAAATCGATAATTTCACAAGAAATTCCTTCTTTAGCTAATTCATCAGCAGCAATAAAAGCTTCTTTGATAATTTTTCCAAAAGAAACAATTGTAACATCTTTTCCTTCACGTTTAACATCGGCAACTCCTAACGGAATTGTATATTCTCCGTCCGGCACCTCACCTTTGTCACCATACATTTGCTCAGACTCCATAAAAATTACAGGGTCATTATCACGAATAGCAGATTTCAAAAGTCCTTTTGCATCATAAGGAGTTGAAGGCACAACAACCTTAAGTCCCGGAGTATTAGCAAACCAGTTTTCTAAAGCTTGCGAGTGAGTCGCTCCTAATTGACCTGCAGAAGCAGTTGGTCCGCGAAAAACGATAGGCACATTAAATTGTCCACCTGTCATTTGACGCATTTTAGCAGCGTTATTTATAATTTGATCAATACCTACTAAACAGAAGTTGAAAGTCATGTACTCTACAATAGGACGACAACCGTTCATCGCTGATCCTACTGCAATCCCTGTAAAACCAAGCTCAGCAATTGGAGTATCAATTACTCTTTTTTCTCCAAACTCAGCAAGCATTCCTTTTGAAGCTTTGTAAGCCCCGTTGTATTCTGCAACTTCTTCGCCCATTAAATATATGGATTCATCGTGACGCATTTCTTCGCTCATCGCTTCACAAATGGCCTCTCTAAATTGTATTGTTCTCATATTTATATTGTATGTTGAATTTTCTGAAGAGCAAAAATAAATATTTTAAATAACTTAAAAGCATAAATTGAATTTAAAATCACACGAACTTCCTCCTGTCTTGCGCTTTTAACTTTTAAAAATTTATTGTGATATTTACGAAATCGATGTAATTACAACTTTATCACCAAAAACTTTTTCTGTTGGATTCTGATTCAGCAAAATTCTTCCTCTCTAACGCAACAACTCAAATTATAGTATAAAACGAAGCAAATTTTAACAGTCCTTATAAACCCCTCTTTGCAAAATCCTTAAGAATCAGCAGGTATCAATGTATTATCAATATTCGTTGACTCCGAAAGACTTCCATAATTGCACAATTTGCGAAAACGTAATAGTTTTTAAAAAATATTATGCACGCATAGTATATTATTTCAATTTTAATTTCTAAATTTGTAGAAGCATTTTATAATTTATCAAAATATATACTTATGAAAATATTAGTTTGCATCAGCCACGTGCCTGATACTACTTCAAAAATTAACTTCTCCAATGGTGACTCAGAATTTGATACCAATGGTGTTCAATATGTAATTAATCCTAATGACGAATTTGGTCTTACCCGTGCAATCTGGTTTCAGGAGCAACAAGGTGCAACTGTAACAGTTGTAAATGTTGGAGGACCTGATACTGAGCCTACTTTACGTAAAGCTTTGGCAATTGGTGCAAACGAAGCGATTCGTGTGAACGCTAATCCAACTGATGGTTTTTTTGTTGCTAAACAATTGGCAGAAGTAATTAAAAATGGTGGTTATGATTTAGTAATTGCCGGAAAAGAATCTTTAGATTATAACGGAGGAATGGTTCCTGGAATGATCGCAGGAATCTTAGGTTCCAACTTTTTAAACTCTTGTACTGCTATCACTGTTGAAGGCAACAATGTAAAAGCTGTTCGCGAAATCGATGGTGGAAAAGAAACTGTAAGCACTACTTTACCTCTAATCATAGGTGGTCAAAAAGGTCTTGTTGAAGAAAAAGACCTGCGTATTCCAAACATGAGAGGAATTATGACTGCAAGAACAAAAGCTTTAACTATTCTTGAACCAGTTGATGCTCCTGTAAATACAAAAGCGGTGAAATTTGAAAAACCAGCTCCTAAATCAGCAGTGAAATTAGTTTCTCCTGATAATTTAGATGAGTTAATCAATTTATTACACAACGAAGCAAAAGTTATCTAGTAATCAGTATTCAGTCTCGGTTTTCAGTTCTCGAACCTGAAATCTGAAACTTTAAACTTCTAAACAAAAAATTATGTCAATATTAATATATGCAGAATCTGCAGAAGGAAAATTTAAAAAAGTTGCTTTCGAACTGGCTTCTTACGCTAAAAAAGTAGCCGAAACTTTAGGAACAACTGTTACCGCTTTAACCGTAAACATCAGTGATGTAAGCGAATTATCGAAATACGGAGTAGACAAAGTACTAAAAGTAACCAATGACAAATTAGCTGGTTTTACTGCCAAAGCTTATGCTGATGTTATCAAACAAGCCGCTGAAAAAGAAGCTACAAAAGTAGTTTTACTTTCTTCTACAACAGACAGTATTTACCTTTCTTCATTAGTTGCAGTAGCTTTAAACGCCGGTTTCGCCTCAAATGTAGTTGGATTACCAGTAAGCACTTCTCCTTTTCAGGTAAAAAGAAATGCTTTTTCTAATAAAGCATTCAATATTACGGAAATCACTACAGATGTAAAAGTTCTTGGTCTGGCTAAAAACTCTTACGGAATTTTCGAAAGTGCAGGATCTGCTACCGAAGAAGATTTCAATCCATCTATTGGTGACAATGATTTTGGAGTAAAAGTAGAATCTGTAGAAAAAGTAAACGGAAAAGTATCTATCGCTGATGCTGACGTTGTAGTTTCTGGAGGACGTGGACTAAAAGGTCCGGAAAACTGGGGCTTAGTTGAAGATCTTGCTACAGTATTAGGTGCTGCAACAGCATGTTCTAAACCGGTTTCTGACTTAGGATGGAGACCTCACAGTGAACACGTTGGACAAACAGGAAAACCGGTTGCCACTAACTTGTATATTGCAATAGGAATTTCCGGTGCAATTCAGCACATTGCTGGTATCAACTCTTCAAAAGTAAAAGTTGTAATCAACAATGATCCTGAAGCTCCTTTCTTTAAAGTAGCTGATTATGGAGTAGTTGGTGATGCTTTCGAAATTGTTCCGCAATTAATTGAGAAATTAAAAGCTTTTAAAGCACAACATTCTTAGTTTAAAAATTCTCTATAAAAATATAGCTACCTAAAAACAAGATAAATCGTATCTTTGTTTTAGGTAGCTTTTTTGTTCCATATTTTTTGATTAAAATTGCACCTTTATTTTTCAATCAAAAAAAGTATTAAAATGAGGCAATAATTGCCCTTTTTTACCCACATATATGAGTCTAGTAAAATTATCTATAAAAGGAATTTCATACAGTCAAACTCAAAATGGCGCTTATGCCTTAATTTTGAATGAAGTTGATGGCGAAAGAAAATTGCCAATAGTTATTGGTGCTTTTGAAGCACAATCTATTGCTATCGCCCTGGAAAAAGAAATTAAACCCCCTCGTCCGTTAACACACGACTTGTTCAAAAACTTCGCTGAAAGATTTGACATCGTTGTAAAACAAGTTATTATTCACAAACTTGTTGACGGCGTTTTTTATTCGAGTTTGATCTGCGAAAGAGACAAAATCGAGGAAATTATCGATGCCAGAACTTCTGATGCCATTGCATTAGCCTTACGTTTTAACGCGCCAATTTTCACTTACAAAAACATTTTAGACAAAGCCGGAATTTACTTAAAATCAAATACTGCAGAAACCGATCAAGGTTCTCAGGAAATTGATGATGTACTCTCGAACCCTGAGACTTTTGGCCGCGAAGAAGAAAGTAATCAATCCGGAGATGTTTACGCCAAACATAGCCTGCAGGAACTAAACGAACTTTTAGATCAAGCCGTTTCTCAGGAAGATTATGAAAAAGCAGCAAAAATTCGAGACGAAATTTCGAAAAGATGATTTTAAGGCTGTAAGCCTTAAGCTTTAGGCTATAAGCTTAAAGCAAAAACATAAAAAACAAGCTTAGAGCATTAGGGAAAAGCCTAAAGCTTAAAGCGTCAAGCTTAAAGCGTCATGAAACAATACTTAGATTTAGTACAGCATGTTTTAGATAACGGCTGTCAAAAAGGAGATAGAACTGGAACGGGAACCAAAAGTGTTTTTGGCTACCAGATGAGATTTGATTTAAGTGAAGGTTTCCCAATGGTTACAACCAAAAAACTACATTTAAAATCGATCATATACGAACTGCTTTGGTTCTTAAAAGGCGATACGAATGTAAAATACCTTCAGGAAAATGGAGTAAAAATCTGGGATGCCTGGGCAGATTCCAATGGCGATTTAGGCCCTGTCTACGGACATCAATGGCGCAATTGGAACAGCGAAGAAATTGATCAGATCTCTGAATTGATTACAGAACTAAAAACGAACCCAAATAGCCGAAGAATGTTAGTTTCAGCATGGAACCCTTCGGTATTACCGGATACCAAAAAATCATTTGAAGAGAATGTAGCCAATAACAAAGCAGCTTTACCTCCATGTCATGCCTTTTTTCAATTTTACGTCACAAGTCCTGATACTGAAAAAGGAGAGACAAAAGGGAAACTCTCTTGTCAACTATACCAACGAAGTGCTGATATATTTTTGGGAGTTCCTTTTAATATTGCTTCTTATGCTCTGCTAACCTTAATGATTGCACAGGTTTGCGATCTGGAACCGGGAGAATTTATTCACACTTTTGGAGACGCACACATTTACAACAATCATTTTGAGCAATTAGAACTGCAATTAACACGTGAGCCAAAACCTTTACCAAAAATGGTTTTAAATCCGGAGATTAAAAATATATTCGATTTTGATTACAACGACTTTACACTTTTAGATTACGAGCCACATGCCGGCATAAAAGGAAGTGTTGCTGTATAAAACATAAAAAAATCCGCTTAAAATTTTAAGCGGATTTTTTTATACTACCAGAACGCTATTCTCGCTTCCGGCAAAATCATTCCACTTATACGAATCCGCCTCAGGATCGTTCGCGTAAACTCCGTCAATTACGTACTTAAATTCGTAAATGGCATCTTTCACTAGGTCATAACTTGCTTTAAAAGTTCCGTTTTTCAACTTACTTAAAGTTCCTTCTTCGGGATTCCAATTGTTAAAATCACCAACAACTGCTGCCGAATTTGCATCTTTTGCATCGACTGTAAAAGTAACTTTACACACCGGCTTTGTTTTTACAAACTGTTTCTTTAAAGACATAACTATTTAATTTTTAGATTCATAGACTAAATTACATAAATTCATCTAAACTCCCGACACCCCTATAAGCGATTTGTGATAATATCAAAAACACAATATTTTTTTAACCATATCAATAAATAAATCCGCATAAAATTTTAGATTCCAAAGCTCTAAGTTACTTTGACAGAAATATTCCCGAATCTAAATAGGGTCATTACAAAATAAATTCTAACTTTATGACCTCATTTATATCTTATGGAAAAGGAAGTACACGAACAATACGAATACGCCAGAAGAAGAATCAGACAAAAGAAAATCCTTTATTTCCATTTTGTACTTTTTCTTTTAGGAAGTTTATTTTTGTTTATCGGCAATAGATTTTTCGATTTAGGAGCCACCAGCGAACAAAATTGGTGCGTTTGGGCCATAACAATTTGGTTCTTTGTCTTTATTTTGCATTTCATCAAAGTGTATATTACAGACCGGTTCATGAACAAAAAATGGGAAAGAGAACAAATTGACCGACTTGTTGCCTTGCAACAAAAAAGAATTAGTCAGTTAGAGTCGAAAATAAATGAAGATTCTGAAAATAAAATTTAGTTTAGAATGCCATGATTATAATGATAGCGGCTGTTGCCGAAAATAACGCACTTGGAAAAAACAATGAATTAGTTTGGCATTTACCAAATGATTTTAAAAGGTTTAAATCTCTTACTACCAATCATCACATTATAATGGGAAGAAAAACTTTTGAAAGCTTCCCTAAACCTTTACCCAATCGAGTTCATGTTGTAATAACACGCCAAAGCGATTATCAACCGGAAGGTTGTGTTGTTGTTGACTCTATTGAAAAAGCAATAGCAATCTGCCCTGAAAATGAAGACTCCTATATTATTGGAGGCGGTGAAATTTACAACCTTGGCCTGCCATATACAGACATCATTGAAATTACCAAAGTACATCACACTTTTGACGCAGACACTTTCTTTCCTAAAATTAGCGAAGCCGACTGGCAGCTTGTAGAATCGGAAGAAAACTTTAAAGACGAAAAACATCTTTACGATTATACCTACGAAACCTATATTAAGAAATAAAAAAAAACATCCTCTTATGGAGGATGTTTTCAAAAATAATTAATCTTTTAAATGGGCTCATTCAGGAAATAAGTTTAATAAAAATAACAAATATTAAAAATAACATTTGAAATAATTGAATAACACTGTTTATTGAGATTTTATCTCACGGGCGTCTTTAATAACAAATACCACTAAGATATTAAAGACAATTTTTCCAAAAACAAATTTAATCCTAAGAACGTATTTCACACTTTTAAAAAATAGAGTATTGACCCCCAAGAACAATACTTTTTTAACCTCTTTCCTGAACAAGTTAAGTACAAGTGCAAAACAATACCCACATTGCTTTGAGCCATTTTAAAAGATCAATCTTTAAAACTTCATCATTATTACTAAGGCAAAAGTGCACATAAATCCATCCCCCCACAATACCCACTTTTGGTGATTTTTTCAAAATAACCATTTTTGGTGATGGTCAGAAATATGATATTCCGCACCAATTAAAAACCTACTCTTAAAACAATTAAGACACAAAATAAAAAACCCAATTACAGTTAAGACAGATTGTATTATATTTGCGTAAATAAAAAAAATGTCTGAAAAAATAACCCCATATAAAGACTCTTCTTTAGGTAAAAAAGAGCAGGTTGCCCAAATGTTTGACAACATCTCCGGTAACTATGACAATTTAAATCGTGTGATCTCATTTGGTATCGACACCAAATGGAGAAAAAAAGTGCTCAAAATTGTTTCGGATACAAAACCAAAAATCATTCTTGACATAGCAACCGGAACAGGTGACTTAGCTATCTTAATGTCGCAAACAAATGCTGAAAAAATTATTGGATTGGATATTTCTGCCGGAATGCTTGAAGTAGGGAAGAAAAAAGTTCAGGCAAAAGGATTATCCAATACCATCGATTTAGTTCTAGGAGATTCTGAAAAAATACCTTTTGACGACAATTATTTCGATGCTATAACGGTTGGATTTGGAGTTCGAAATTTCGAAAATCTGGAAAAAGGTTTTGCAGAAATCTTGAGAGTTCTAAAACCAAATGGTGTTTTTGTAATTCTTGAAACTTCGGTTCCGGACAAAACACCCTACAAACAAGGTTATAAATTTTACAGCAAAAACATCCTTCCAATTATAGGAAAACTGTTTTCTAAAGACAATTCAGCATACGGCTATTTGTCTGAATCTGCCGCAGTTTTTCCTTACGGAGAAGCTCTGAACAATATTTTAAGAAAAATTGGGTTTATAGATGTTGTAGCAATGCCTCAAACTTTTGGCGTTGCAACCATTTATTCTGCATCTAAAAAATAGTATGAAAAAAACTGTAGTCTTACTTTTATTAGTCTTATCGACACAAGGATATTCGCAATTTGCTAAGAGTATGTTTAGCAAAGATCCTATTATTAATCTTGAAAACTGGCAAAAACAACGCTTGTATTTTGGCTACTATCTTGGGTTTAACAGCTTCGATTTTAAGTTTGACTACAAAGCTCCCGGCCCCGATATCCAGGTAAAAAAGACCACTGGTTTTAATGTTGGTGTTGTAGCCGATTTAAGATTACAGGAATACATCAATCTTCGTTTTGAACCGGGATTATACTATACAAAGCGTGACTTGCACTACCCAAATTTACCTTTACAGAAAGACTATCTAAGAGAGGTAAACAGTACATACATCCATTTTCCTTTACTCTTAAAGTTCTCTGCTTTGCGTACCGGAAATATACGTCCATATTTAGTTGGCGGAATGTCTTCGACACTTAATTTATCCAGTAACGCCAAATCAAAAGACGATAACTTTGAAGGAAAATTCAGAGTTAAGCAATGGACCGCTGCTTACGAACTGGGTTTTGGAATCGACATTTTCTCTGAATATTTCATCTTCTCTCCTTCTATACGCGGAATGTTTGGTATATCCGATGAACTTATTCGTGATAATCCGGCAAACGGACCTAGTCCATGGACGGACAATATCGATTCTATGAAATCAAGAGCTATTTTAATAAATTTCACTTTTCATTAAAACAAATACTTAACTATTTCGTTTAAACTCACTAAGAATAATTGCTGTTGCTGTAGCTACATTTAAACTTTCGGTTTTTTGAAGCTCCCCAAATCTTGGAATTGTGAGTCGGCTTGTCACCATTTTTTCAATTTGCTCTGAAATACCATTGGCTTCATTACCCATAATAATGATTCCATTTTGAGGCAAATTGGATTTATAGATGTTTTCACCATCCATAAAAGTTCCAAATACGGCTAATTCTGTTTGAGTTATAAACGTTTCGAGATCAACATAATTAACATTTACTCTTGTGATAGAACCCATTGTAGCCTGCACCACTTTTGGATTGTAAATATCAACGGTTTCTTTAGAGCAAACAATTTGTTTGATCCCAAACCAGTCACAAAGACGCAAAATTGTGCCTAAATTTCCGGGATCACGAATATCATCTAAGGCCAAAATTAAGCCCGAATTGATTATTTCGTTTTCGGCAGGGATTTTAAAGACAGCCAAACAGGAATTAGGAGTAGACAAAGCGCTTATTTTTTTAAGTTCCTGCTCATAAATCAGTGTTCGCTTTGAAGAATGAACCTCTTCAAAATCATTTAGAGTCGTGTATAAATGCTCTAATTCAAAATTGGATTGCAACAATTCTTGAATTACTTTTACTCCTTCGGCGAAAAACAATTGATTTGCAAAACGTTGCTTTTTTTGATGTAAACCTGAGATAAGTTTTATTTGGTTTTTACTAACCATAAAATAATGTACTTTTGAATTAAATATTTAAGAACACTTGAAAAAGAATTCCACAAAAATAATAGCATTTATCCTAATAGCAATTTTTATTTGCGCTTGTGATGCTGTAAAAAGAGTTCCTGATGGAAAAAATCTTCTTGTAAAAAATACTATTCTTGTAAATGGTAAGTCAACTAACGACGAAACTGCCTTTAATCAAATGTACCAAAAACCAAATGGTACCCTATTAGGATATCGTCTTCGTTTGAATTTATACAACTTAGCAAATTTAAATCCAGATTCTACATATCAGGCTAAATTCAAGAACAATCCAGGTTTATACGAACGCCAGTCAAAACTTTTATCAGCAAAACAAGTCGATCGCCTTGGACAATCTTTCATGTACAAAGGTATTCATGAATTTTTAAAAAGCACTGGTGAAGCGCCAGTAATTATTGACACTTCAAAAACAAAGAAAACACTCCTGCGTTTAAAATATTATTATTTCAACAATGGTTATTTTAAAGTTGCTACAGATTATACCATTGATAGTGTCGGAAGAAAGAAAGCCAAGATAAATTACAATATCAAAACCGGTCCAGCTTATACTTTAGATACTATTAAAACCAAAATAATGACTCCCGCCTTGGACTCATTATATAAAGTCAACAACGATCCTTCAGCTTTAAAATCAGGAAAACAATACAAAACCAGTGATTTTGAAGAAGAAAAAAATCGTCTTACCACCTACTTCCGAAATCATGGCGCTTATTATTTTCAACCTACTTATGTCACTTTTGACATTGATACCATTGGCAAAAAAGACAAAGCCAATGTAATGCTAATTGTAAACAACAACAACATTCAGGAAAGAGATTCCAGCAGAACAGA
This sequence comes from Flavobacterium collinsii, assembly GCF_946903285.1. GTDB lineage: Bacteria > Bacteroidota > Bacteroidia > Flavobacteriales > Flavobacteriaceae > Flavobacterium > Flavobacterium collinsii. Next base: position 1,564,865 of record NZ_OX336425.1, on the reverse strand, counting down.
ACCTTTTAAATTATACAAAATCAGCGATGTAAACATCTACACCGATTATTCTGCTGCAAATGCAAAAAATAAAATTACAGATAGCACCACTTACAACAACTTTAACCTTTACAGTTATAAAAAACTAAAATACAAACCACGCGCCATTACCGATGCGGTTTTTATCAGTAAGGGAAGTACTTTCTCGGATACCAGAACCACACTTTCTTCAAGATATCTGAACAATTTGAAAATTTTCAACTACCCGTCTATTCAATATGAAGTTGACAAACGTGACTCGACTGCACAGTCTTTAATTGCAAATGTTTACCTCACGCCTAGAAAGAAATATAGTTTCGGAGCCACTTTTGACGTTACGCATTCCAATATTCAGGATTTTGGTATCGGAGCCAGTATTTCCGAAACGATTCGAAACGTTTTTAACAGGGCAGAAACTTTAGAAATTTCTACCCGTTTGAATTTAGGTTCATCGCGCGATATGGCAAATCCCAACAACAATTTCTTCAACGTTTCGGAGTATGGTGTTGATTTAAAACTAAATTTCCCAAGGATTTTATTGCCTTTTGGAACTGAAAAAATTATTCCGAAAAGAATGATTCCTTCCACCAGTATTGCCGGAGGTTTCTCCAAACAAAGGAACATTGGTCTGGACAAAGAAAATTTCACCGGAGGTATTGCTTATAACTGGTCTCCAAAACGAGGAAATACAGCAAAATTTGAATTGCTTAATGCACAATTTGTACGTAATTTAAATCCGGGCAACTATTTTAACGTTTACACTTCATCATACAGAGAACTTAATAACATTGGTAAGCAATACAACAAAAACGAGTCTTATTTTGACAATCCGAACGATCAAAACCTTACGATTCCTCAAGGAACTGCCGGATTCACCAATGATGTATTGTCCCCCAACTCCAATTTAATCCTTCCTGATCAGGACTATAAAGATGTAAAAAGCATTGAAGAAAGAAGAGTTCGTCTAACCGAGAATGACTTTATTCTGGCCACAAGCTATACTTTTACCAAAACCACAAAAAAAGATCTTGCCGATAATACATTCTATCAGTTTAAAACCAAAATAGAATCAGCCGGTACTTTGCTATCAGCTATTTCAAACATTGGAAACTTTCAAAAAAATGGCAAAGGCAATTATGAAATTTTTAATCTGGAATATTCAGAATACATCAAAACTGAATTTGATTATATCAAACACTGGGATTTTGGAAAAGAAAAAGTACTGGCAGTACGAAGCTTTTTTGGAATTGCGATTCCATTTGGAAATTCAAACTACATCCCATTTTCACGAAGTTATTATGCAGGAGGTTCAAACGACAACCGGGCATGGCAGCCCTATGCTTTGGGTCCCGGAAGCACTAATGCTGCAAATGATTTTAACGAGGCTAACATGAAAATAGCAATGAGTGCCGAGCTTCGTTTTAAAATTTTTGGAAGTGTTAAAGGAGCCATCTTCGCAGACGCCGGAAATATCTGGAATGTGCTCGATAATGTGATTGACGAGAAGGCAAAATTCTCTGGCGTAAACGATTTAGCTGAAATTGCACTAGGTACAGGATTTGGTTTACGTTACGATTTGAGCTTTTTTGTTATTCGTTTGGATATGGGCTTTAAGACCTATAACCCAGCGCATGAGAAGGGAGATCGCTGGTTTAAAGAATACAATTTTGGGCACTCGGTTTTAAATTTTGGAATAAATTATCCATTCTAATGCTAATTAATTCTTATTTTTGCAACCTAAAAACTAAAAACAACTAAAAAAAATTACAATGGCACACAATATTAAACCGGGGGTAGCTACAGGAGATCAGGTTCAGGAAATTTTTAACTATGCGAAAGAAAAAGGATTTGCTTTACCTGCAGTAAACGTTACAGGTTCAAGTACAATCAATGGAGTTCTTGAAACTGCAGCAAAATTAAACGCACCGGTTATTATCCAATTTTCAAACGGAGGAGCACAATTTAACGCTGGAAAAGGACTATCTAATGCAGGAGAAAAAGCAGCAATTGCTGGTGGAATCGCCGGAGCAAAACACATTCATACTTTAGCAGAAGCTTACGGAGCAACTGTAATTCTTCATACTGACCACTGCGCAAAAAAATTATTACCTTGGATTGATGGTTTATTAGATGCTTCTGAAAAACATTTTGCAGAAACAGGAAAACCATTATACAGTTCTCATATGATCGATTTGTCTGAAGAGCCAATCGAAGAAAACATCGAAATCTGTAAAGAGTACTTGGCGAGAATGAGCAAAATGGGAATGACATTAGAAATCGAGCTTGGTATTACAGGTGGTGAAGAAGATGGTGTTGACAACTCTGACGTTGACAGTTCAAAATTATACACTCAGCCAGAAGAAGTAGCTTTTGCTTACGAAGAATTATCTAAAATAAGCCCTAAATTTACAATTGCAGCTGCTTTTGGAAACGTTCACGGTGTTTACAAACCAGGAAACGTAAAATTAACTCCAAAAATCTTAAAAAATTCTCAGGATTTCGTTCAAAACAAATTCAACACTGGTCATAATCCGGTAGATTTCGTTTTCCACGGAGGTTCAGGTTCTACACTTGAAGAAATCAGAGAAGCAATTGGATACGGAGTAATCAAAATGAATATCGATACCGATTTACAATTTGCATACACAGAAGGAATTCGTGATTATATGGTTAAAAATATTGACTATTTAAAAACTCAAATTGGTAACCCAGAAGGTGCTGATGTTCCTAACAAAAAATATTACGACCCAAGAAAATGGGTACGTGAAAGCGAAGTAACATTCAATACAAGACTTGAACAAGCTTTTGCAGACTTGAATAACGTAAATACACTATAAATTTTAGATTTCTGATTTTAGATTTTAGATTTTTCGAAGTCTAAAATCTAAAATCTAAAGTCTAAGATCTAAAATCTAAAAAAATGGCTTGGTTTAAAAGACAGGAAAAAGGGATTACAACTGCTACTGAAGACAAGATGGACGTTCCGAAAGGATTGTGGTACAAATCTCCTACAGGAAAAATTATTGACGCTGACGAATTAGCCCGAAACTTATTTGTAAGCCCGGAAGATGATTTTCATGTTCGAATTGGAAGCGCAACCTATTTTGAAATTTTATTCGACAATAATGAGTTTGTTGAATTAGATAAAAACATGACTTCTAAAGATCCTTTGCATTTTGTGGATACAAAAAAATATGCAGAACGATTAAAAGATGTAATGGAGAAAACACACTTAAAAGACGCTGTGCGTACCGGAGTGGGAAAATCTAAAGGAAAAGAACTTGTAATTTGCTGTATGGATTTCGCCTTTATAGGTGGATCTATGGGAGCTGTTGTAGGAGAAAAAATCGCCAGAGGTATTGATCATGCGATCAAAAACAAATTACCTTTTGTAATGATTTCTAAATCTGGTGGAGCTCGTATGATGGAAGCTGCTTATTCTTTAATGCAATTAGCAAAAACATCTGTAAAATTAGCACAATTGGCAGAAGCTAAACTACCATACATCTCACTTTGTACAGATCCAACAACCGGAGGAACAACTGCATCATACGCTATGTTAGGAGACATCAACATCTCTGAGCCTGGTGCTTTGATTGGTTTCGCTGGTCCACGTGTAGTTCGTGACACAACAGGTAAAGATTTACCGGAAGGTTTTCAAACTGCTGAGTTCTTATTAGAGCACGGTTTCCTTGACTTTATCACGCCAAGAAAAGAATTAAAAGACAAGATCAACTTGTATATCGATTTGATTCAGAATAACGATATTAGATAGTTTTTAAACTTCTTAATACAAAATCCCAAGAAATTGCTTCTTGGGATTTTTTTATTTTTATAACCGACAAGATATCCCGTTCCTATGGAACTCACGGATTCGCAATTGATCATGTTCAACGGAATGAATTCCGTTGCTACAAAATAAATCATTCCTACGGAATTTTTATCGATGTGTAAACCCAATCCTAACTTCAACGCGATAAATTCTACCGATATTTAATTCCTACGGAATATTTCGCGGTTTGTGATTTCAATCTTAATTCTTAACGGAATAAATTCCGTTGCTACCGAGATTTCATTTATATGGAATTTCTATCGGCGTATGGCTTCAATCTTAACTTCAACACGATAAATTCTACCGAAATTTAATTCCTACGAAAATTTTCTTAACTGACAATTTTAATCGCAACTAATTAATACTTGTCTGAAAAATTGTATTTTTGTTTTTGATACACAAATAACAGTTTTGTACCCAAGCGAACTACCAGAAAATGTATTTAACAAAAACTGACTTGTTTTCTACCAAAACCATTTTCTTTAAAAGCAATATAAATATCTTTGAACTATGAGCACAGCAACAAAACCCAACCATATAGGACGAAAAATTAGTCGTATTCGTGAACTAAGAGATATGAAGCAGGAAGCTTTGGCTCAGGCTTTAGGAACATCTCAGCAGACCGTATCTGCAATAGAGAATAGTGAAACCATAGATGATGCAAAACTTGCAGAAGTAGCAAAAGCACTTGGTGTAAGTATTGAAGCTATAAAAAACTTTACAGACGAAAATATGATTAGTTACTTCAATAATTTTTACGACAACAGCTGTAATGGAGCAAATGGAATGTTTCATGCAAATTATTGCAATTTCAATCCATTAGATAAAGTCATTGAACTCTACGAACGTATGCTTCAGGCAGAAAAAGAAAAAGTTGAGTATTTCGAAAAAATATTGAAAGAAAAATAAGTTCTTTCAAAAACATATTAATTCCTCAAAATCTAACTTTAAAATCGTAACCTTATGAAAAAGATTGCTTTTCTAGCACTTATCATGTTAGCATCACTCTCCATTCAGGCGCAAACTTCGAAAGAACTTGTAGGTAAATGGCAATTGGTAAAACTCACTAAAAACGGGAAAGAAAAAGATATAAAAGAGAAATTCAAAAGCGATCAGGTGTTTCAGGTCTTCAATGAAGATGGAAAATTTACAGGAATCGTAGGAGACAAAAGTACCAACGGCAAATGGAAACTTTCTAAAAAAAATGATGTCTTAACCGTTACCGTTAATTTAATACCTGTAAAATTTCAAATTGAATACTTTGACAGCCAGAAACGTGTTATTACCCAAGATCAACTTGGGACTTTAGAATACAAAAAGATAAACAACTGATACATCCAAAAACCTTATACTAACCCACACATAATAAAATTAAAAAGTCCGCAAAGCTCTAAGACAAGCTTTACGGACTTTATTTTATGCGATTAAGCCTCCAAGAGGTGTTATGCCAAGACAATTAAATACCGCAGCCTAAGAGTCAAAATCAAAAATCCGGTGTAATAAAAAACTCAAGATCTTAGCCCCTCAGAACCTCAATTACTTCAAGGAAGCCATGTCAATTACAAAACGATACTTCACATCACTTTTATTCATTCGATCGTAAGCTTCATTAATGTATGCCATATCGATAATTTCAACATCAGAAGTAATATTATGTTCAGCACAGTAATCTAACATTTCCTGAGTTTCTTTTATTCCTCCAATCAAGCTTCCAATAATGCTTCTTCTTTTCATGATTAAAGTAAAAACAGGAATTTCAGCGGGTGCTGGTGGAGCTCCAACAACAATCATGGTTCCGTTAGTAGTTAATAAATTCAGATAGGCATTATGATCGTGTTTTGCTGAAACAGTGTTGAGGATAAAATCGAAACTATTTGCTAACGATTCCATTGTTTCAGGATTTGAGGTTAAAGCAAATTTATGCGCTCCTAATTTCTTCGCATCAGCTTCTTTTGAAGGAGAGTGACTTAACATTGTAACTTCGGCACCGAAAGAAACGGCAAATTTTACAGCCATATGTCCTAAACCACCAAGTCCTAAAACTCCAACTTTATGCCCTTTACCTACTTTTAAATATCGTAACGGAGAATAAGTGGTAATTCCTGCGCAGAGTAACGGAGCAACTCCTTTAATATCCAGTTTTTCAGAAACATGAAGGGTATAACTCTCATCAACAATAATACTGTTTGAGTATCCTCCACGGGTTGGAATATTGGTTCCTCTTTCGACACTGTTATAAGTTCCGGTCATTCCTTCATCACAAAATTGCTCTTCACCCGACTGACAGCTTGGACAAACTCTACAAGAATCTACGAAACAACCTACCCCAGCCAGTTCTCCAACTTTAAATTTAGAGACTTCACTTCCAACAGCTACAATTCGGCCAACAATTTCATGACCGGGAACTAAAGGATAGTCAACAGGCCCCCAGTCGCCTTTTGCAGTATGAATATCAGAATGGCAAACGCCACTGTATAAAATTTCGATCTGAACCTGATGAGCACCAACTTCTTTTCTTTCAAACGTATAAGGTTTTAACGGATTTACAGCATCATAGGCTGCATAAGCTTTTACTGGTATCATATTATCGTTTTTAAATTAGGGTATTAAAATTACGATAAAATTCAACAGCAAAACCAAAATTAAAATGATCCAGAAATGTTTTTTTTCTGTAGTGTGCTTACATCCCGGTTCGAATCGCTTCAACCGGATCTAAATTTGCGGCAGAGATAGCCGGTAATATTCCGGAAATTAATCCGATAATTGCGGCCAGTCCTGTTCCTAAAATTATATTCCCTGTGCTTAAAACAAATTCAAAGTCAAGTACTTTTGTCAAAATAAGGGCAATACCCCAAACCATCAGCAAGCCAATTATTCCGCCAATAACAGAAAGAATAACCGCTTCGAATAAAAACTGAAATAGAATAAATCGATTTTTAGCTCCTAATGATTTCTGAATTCCAATTAAATGGGTTCTTTCTTTTACGGATACAAACATGATATTCGCAATTCCGAAACCGCCAACTAAAAGAGAAAATCCACTGATAATCCATCCAACAACATTCATCTGTCCCAAAATCCCATCTATAAAATCGGTAAAACCGGAAAGTACATTAATGAAAAAATTATCCGCTTCGCCGGCTTTCATTCCACGCATTGCTCTTAATTTTTGCGCAACCTGCGCTTTATAAGCATCCATATCTACCCCTTTCGATGGTTTTATAACAATTACGGGGGTCATGGCATCACTGTCACCATACATTCGGCGTAGAAAATTAGCAGGTAAATAAACGGTGGTATCATAGCTTTCTCCAAAAAAACCCGCACCTTGCTTTGCAATTACACCAATAACGGTAAAACGTTGTCCGTACAAACGAATATTTTTTCCAATAGGATCACTTGTACCAAAAAGTCCTTCAGCAATTTCGTATCCCAAAACAATAACAGGAGCTCCGGAATTCGATTCAGATTCGGTATAAAATCTTCCTTTTTCTAAAGTCAATCCGTCAATATCAACCATTTCATTTGACGAAGGAACAATATTTACATCGCTAACTGTCTTCGAATCGTATTTTAAACTTTCCCTTTTTACAAAAAGCTGATAAGCAACCTGATCAGTATTCGTAAGAGAATTTTTAAGTCCTATGTACTCGTCGTATTTCACATTTGGAAACTGATCTCTTTTCCATTGCGGAATTTCAGTTGGGCCAAAAGACATCTTCACTAAATAAATCGTATTTTTATCTAAGCTGCTTAAATCCTTCGAAATTTTACGGTCTAAAGAATCAACTGCCGCCAAAACAGCAATAATTGAAAAAATCCCAATTGTTACTCCCAACAAAGACAATAAAGTTCGTAGTTTATTATTTCGCAAAGCATTAACAGCAAAGCTCAAACTTTCTTTTAATAATCTAAGATAAACAAGCATATAGTAGTATTTTTCAATAAAGTAAAATTCAATAATTTAAAATCAAAAACCTAATAAAAGTTAACTTACTCATCAGTAGTTTTTTTTAGCATAATGTTACATTAATTTTCTTTAAAATAAGGTTTAAAAAAACTACTTTTGCAGTCTCAAAAATCATAACTACACGATGAGCACAACTAAAACAATACAATCGGCATTAATATCTGTTTTTTCAAAAGACGGTTTAGAGCCAATCGTTAGAAAATTACACGAACAAAACGTAACACTTTACTCGACTGGAGGAACCGAAGATTTTATAAAAAATCTTGGCATTCCTGTTGTTCCTGTTGAAGATATCACTTCTTTCCCTGAAATTCTTGGAGGAAGAGTAAAAACACTTCACCCGAAAATCTTTGGTGGAATTTTAAACCGTCAGGATAACGAAAGTGATGTTCAGCAAATGAAGGAATTTGATATTCCACAAATTGATTTGGTAATTGTTGATTTGTATCCGTTTGAGAAAACTGTTGCTTCAGGTGCAAGCGAGCAGGATATTATTGAAAAAATTGACATTGGCGGAATTTCATTAATCCGTGCCGGTGCAAAAAACTTCAAAGACACCGTAATTGTAGCTTCAGTAAACGAATACAGTCTGCTTTTAGATTTGATTACAGAGCAAAATGGAGCAACAACTCTTGAAAACAGAAGATTACTTGCTACAAAAGCGTTCCACGTCTCATCTCACTACGATGGCGCTATTTTTAACTATTTCAATACTGACGAAACCATTTACAAAGAAAGTATTGCAGATGGTCAGGTTTTAAGATACGGGGAAAACCCTCATCAAAAAGGATTTTTCTTTGGTGATTTTGACGCTATGTTCAAAAAAGTTCACGGAAAAGAATTATCATACAACAACTTATTAGATGTTGATGCCGCAGTAAACTTAATTAATGAATTTAAAACTGACGGACCAACATTTGCTATTTTAAAACACAACAATGCTTGTGGTTTGGCCTCAAGAAAAACAATCAGCGAGGCTTATCTAGCAGCTTTGGCTTGTGATCCTACATCGGCTTTTGGAGGTGTTTTGATTGCAAATACTAAAATCGACCTGGATACAGCACAGGAAATCAACAAGTTGTTCTGCGAAGTGGTAATTGCTCCAAGTTATGATGACGAAGCAATTGCTGTTTTACAAGAAAAGAAAAACAGAATCATATTAATTCAAAATGAAGTTGAATTACCTTCAAGACAAGTAAGAACATGTCTTAATGGTTTGTTAATTCAGGACAGAAATAATATTACAGATACTAAAGAGCATTTAAAAACCGTTACTATTACTGAGCCTACAGCTGAAGAGATAGAAGATTTAATATTTGCTTCAAAAATTTGTAAAAACACCAAATCAAATACAATCGTATTTGCCAAAAACGGAACATTAATTTCGTCAGGAACAGGTCAGACTTCAAGAGTAGACGCTTTAGTTCAAGCAGTTGACAAAGCAAAAGCTTTTGGATTTGATTTAACTGGTGCTTCAATGGCAAGTGATGCATTTTTCCCGTTTCCGGATTGTGTAGAATTAGCCAAAAAAGCAGGAATAACTGCTGTTATTCAGCCAGGAGGCTCAATAAAAGACGAATTAAGCATAAATTATTGCAATGAAAACAATCTTGCAATGGTATTTACGGGAACACGTCATTTTAAACATTAATTTGTTTAACTTTGTTCAAAATAATTTATAACATTTTAAACCCCTAAAAAACTTATGGGATTTTTTGATTTCATGACCGAGGATATTGCGATAGACCTTGGTACCGCAAACACTTTAATCATTCATAATGATAAAGTTGTTATTGATAGTCCGTCGATCGTTGCACGTGATAGAATATCAGGCAAAATCATTGCTGTTGGTAAGGAAGCCAATATGATGCAAGGTAAAACGCATGAAAACATCAAGACCATAAGGCCTTTGAAAGATGGTGTAATTGCAGATTTTGATGCTTCAGAAAAGATGATCAATATGTTCATCAAAAGTATTCCGGCATTGAAAAAAAGAATGTTTACTCCAGCTTTAAGAATGGTGGTTTGTATTCCTTCCGGTATTACCGAAGTGGAGATGAGAGCTGTAAAAGAATCTTGTGAAAGAGTAAACGGAAAAGAAGTTTACTTAATTCACGAGCCGATGGCAGCAGCAATTGGTATTGGCATTGATATCATGCAACCAAAAGGAAACATGATTGTTGATATTGGAGGAGGAACAACCGAAATTGCAGTTATTGCATTAGGCGGAATCGTATGCGACAAATCTGTAAAAATTGCAGGTGACGTTTTCACAAACGATATCGTTTATTATATGCGTACACAACACAACCTTTTTGTTGGAGAAAGTACTGCTGAAAAAATAAAAATTCAAATTGGTGCCGCTATCGAAGATTTAGACGGTCCTCCAGAAGATATGTCAGTTCAGGGTAGAGACTTACTTACAGGTAAACCTAAACAAGTAGATGTTTCTTATCGTGAAATTGCAAAAGCACTTGACAAATCAATTCAACGTATCGAAGACGCGGTAATGGAAACATTATCTCAGACTCCTCCTGAATTAGCAGCCGATATTTACAATACAGGTATTTACTTAGCTGGTGGTGGATCTATGTTAAGAGGCCTTGATAAGCGTATTTCGCAAAAGACAGATTTACCTGTTTATATTGCTGAAGACCCTTTAAGAGCAGTTGTTCGCGGAACCGGAATGGCACTTAAAAACATTGCGAAATTTAAAAGTATCTTAATCAAATAAGATTCAAAATAACAATCAATATATTTTTATTAGAGTTGAATTTAAACGTTCAACTCTAATAAATTTTGAAACCAAAAGCATATCCTGAAACAAAATAACCACACAAGAAATGCAGCAAATTTTTAATTTCATTATAAGAAACAGTAATCGATTGCTGTTTTTGCTGCTTTTAGGTATTTCGTTGGCGCTCTCAGTTCAATCACATTCCTACCACAGAAGTAAAATAATCAGTTCGGCTAATTTTTTAACCGGAGGTGTTTATGAAAAAATCAATCACGTAAACGAATATTTGAACTTAAGAACTGAAAATGACGAACTTGTACTTGAAAACGCAAGATTAAAAAGTCTATTATTCAATAAACAAGACACCTCAAAACTACCTCTAGCAGACAGCGTAAAAGGAGTTAAGCCTGCGGATATTATTGTTTCAAAAGTAATTCACAACTCCTACAACACGCACGAAAATTTCATCACGCTAAATTCGGGATCAAATGATGGTGTTAAACCAGATATGGGAGTAATCAATAGTTTAGGAATTATTGGGGTTGTAGACAATACTTCACCAAGATACGCAACTGTCGTGAGTATTTTGAATATGAAATCACAGATAAATGCTAAACTAAAAAAGACAAACCACTTTGGTTCTTTAACCTGGGATGGAAAAAGCACGGGCTTTGTACAACTGGAAGATGTTCCTAGATTAGCTTCTGTAAGAAAAGGAGATACCATCGTAACTGGAGGGCAATCTGTAATTTTCCCGGAAGGAATTAATATTGGTACTGTAGAAAATATATACAAAAAAGAAAATTCAAGTTTTTATGTTATTAAAGTTAAGTTATTTAACGACATGACCAATCTTGGACACGTATATATCATCAAAAGTAAGGACAGAGAAGAACTTATTAATTTAGAAAACAAGGAAAAAAATGAATAGCGCTTTGTTACTCAATATTTTTCGATTTATTATGTTACTAGCAATTCAGGTTGTTATTTTCAATAATATGAATTTTTTAGGGTACATAAGTCCCTTCCCATACATCTTGTATATTATCCTGTATCCTGTTAATAGCAACAGAACTGGCTTGATAGTATCGAGCTTTTTGCTTGGAATTATCATGGACATGTTTTGTAATTCAGGTGGGATTCACGCAACAGCTTGTCTTGTACTTGCTTATTACAGGCCTTACATTTTTAAGTTTTCTTTTGGGCTTAGTTACGAATATCAAACCATTAAATTGAATGATTCCTTAACCCCTGAACGGTTTTCTTTTATTCTGGTTTCTGTTGTATTGCATCATATTGTGTTATTTATACTAGAAGCTTTTCAATTTAAATTTATTCTGGATGTTTTACTCCGAACTTTATTTAGTTCTATCTTTACAATAATCACCTCAATTATCATAATTTACCTTATTAAGCCTAATAAACGATGAGAAAAGTTCTGCTGCCCTCTTTAATTATTATTGCAGCATCTTTGCTAGTGATCAGGATCTTTTATTTGCAAATTATTGATGATACATTTAAGTTAAAATCCGAAAATAATGCGATAAAGAAAAAATATGACTATCCTGAAAGGGGTTATATTTATGACCGACATGGAAAATTATTAGTCGCGAATCAGGCTTCTTATGATATCATGGTAATTCCAAGAGAAATTAAGGAAGACCTTAATATCCCTGAATTCTGTGCTTTATTGAACATTACTCAGGAAGATTACGACAAAAGAATTGCAAAAGCTAAAGTATACAGCCCAAGACTTCCTTCGGTATTTTTATCACAATTGAACAAGAATGAGTTTGCAGCTTTTCAGGAAAAAATTCGAAAGTATGAAGGTTTCTATTTTCAAAAGCGTTCTCTTCGTGATTATGAAGTAGATTACGGTGCAAACATTTTTGGTTTTATTACTCAGGTAAACGAACGTTTGATTGCTAAAAACCCTTACTACAATAGCGGGGATTTAATTGGACGTCAAGGCGTTGAAGAAAGCTATGAAGACATTCTACGCGGTATTAAAGGCGTAAAATACATCCAGAAAGACAAATACAACAGAGAAATTGGCTCTTATAAAGATGGCAAGTACGACACTATTGCTGTAGCCGGAGAAGATATCAATCTAACAATTGATGCCGAGCTTCAGAAATACGGAGAAGAGTTAATGATCAATAAAAGAGGAGGAATTGTCGCTATCGAGCCTAAAACGGGGGAAATCCTGGCGTTAGTAACTGCACCTTCTTATGATCCCGGAATTTTAGTTGGGAGACAACGTTCTAAAAACTATACACTTTTATATCACGATTCAATCGCAAAACCACTCTACGACAGAGGGCTTTTGGCCGAGTATCCTCCGGGTTCTCCGTTTAAAATCCTGACAGGTCTGGTTGCTTTGCAGGAAGGCGTTATCAACGAACAAACTACCTTTATGTGTCATCATGGATTTAGCTATGGTAGAGGTCGCTTTATGAAATGTCACGGTTTTGGACCTCATCAATTACATAACGGAATTTACAATTCTTGTAATACTTATTTTGCACAATCTTACATGTTAACTATAAACAAATATTCAAATCCTGCTAAAGCGGTTGACGTTTGGAGTGACCACGTAAAAAGTTTTGGATTGGGACAATTTATGGGGTATGATTTACCAACAGGTAAAAGAGGAAACATTCCGACATCAAAAACATATAAGAAAATTTATCCTAACGGAGGCTGGAGAAGCACAACCATTGTATCCAATTCTATTGGTCAGGGAGAAGTTTTAATGACTCCTATTCAACTAGCCAATATGATGGCAACTGTAGCCAATCAAGGCTACTATTACACGCCTCACATTATTAAAAAAATTGAAGGAAAGAAAATTGACGCTAAATTCACCACCAAACACGTTACCACAATTGACCAAAAGTATTTCCCACCGGTCATAAGCGGTTTGTTTGATGTTTACAACAAAGGAACGGCTTACGCACTTCGCGTAGAGGGTATTGATATTTGCGGAAAAACGGGTACGGCAGAGAATTTTGCAAAAATTAACGGAAAAAGAACACAGCTTAAAGACCACTCTATATTTGTCGCTTTTGCACCTAAAGACAATCCAAAAATTGCAATCGCAATTATGATTGAAAATGGAGGATTCGGAGCAACAGTAGCAGGTCCAATTGCCAGTTTAATGATTGAAAAATATCTAAGACATAAAATCACAAGAACCGATTTAGAAACCCGGGTCTTAAACAAAAGCTTAGCAAGTGAGTATGCAAAATTAGGTGGTATGAACGAAGCCAGCGCGATTGAATCTACTCCAAAAGATTCTCTTTTAAAAGCTAAAATCATTACCCCTAAGCCGGTAACACCTAAAGCAGAAATAAAGAAGACCGTATCAGACACCACTAAAAAGAACTAACAAAGATTATTTCAAATGAAAAATCAAAGTGTAAAAAATAACATTGACTGGATAAGCGTTTTTATCTACATTTCGTTGGTGATATTAGGGTGGCTAAATATCTATTCTTCATCATTACTATCAACAGAAGGAACCTACCAAAAGCAATTAATCTTTATTGGATGTACTATCCCTCTAATTTTTGTGGTGCTTTTTGTGGACGGAAAATTCTATGAAAAATACGCAACTATTATTTTTGGAGTCTCGTTATTATCCTTAGCCGGTTTATTTTTATTTGGAAAAACTATTGCCGGACAAAGATGTTGGTATGCCATAGGAAGCTTCACTTTGCAACCATCCGAGTTTGCTAAAGCCGCTACATCATTGGCATTGGCCAAATATTTAAGTGATACCCAAATCAACCTGAAAGATACCAACCGACAGATTCAGGCCCTGGCCATTGTATTTTTACCGGTATTATTGATTTTGCCTCAACCCGACCCGGGAAGTGCCTTAATCTACAGTATTTTCATCGTTGTACTGTATAGAGAGGGTTTGCCATCCTGGTATGTTTGGACTGGCTTTATCACCATACTATTATTTGTATTAACACTCGTTCTGGAGCCCTATGTAGTTATTCTAATTGCTCTGGGAGTTTTAACCATCATACATTTCAAAGGAAGAGTAGTTGACCGAAACATTATCTTAAGCGGTATTCTTCTGCTTGTTATCTCAGGTTTTGTTTTCTCTGTAGATTATGTTTTTGATAACGTTTTTAAACAGCACCACCGTGACCGTTTTAATATCTTATTAGGAAAAAGTGTAGATATGAAAGGTATTGGATACAACACCAATCAATCTGAAATTGCTATTGGATCAGGAGGATGGATCGGAAAAGGCTTCCTCGAAGGAACTCAAACCAAAGGAGGATTCGTTCCTGAACAACACACCGATTACATCTTTACAACCGTTGGTGAAGAATGGGGTTTTGCAGGATCTTTAGTTGTAGTTGCACTTTTCGTGGGGCTATTTCTAAGAGTCATCTACTTAGCCGAAAGACAGAAAACAAAATTTAGCAGGGTATATGGATATTGTGTTGCCGGAATTTTATTCACCCACTTTTTTGTTAACATTGCCATGGTTATTGGAATTTTCCCAACAATTGGGGTCCCACTGCCTTTCTTTTCTTATGGAGGCTCCGGACTCTGGGGATTCACAATTCTACTGTTTATCTTCTTAAAAATGGATGCCAATAAAGTGAATGAGTGGTAGTTTTTTCTTGAGGCGCTAAGGTTCTGAGATGCTAAGGTGCTAAGTTTTTTATTCAGAGGCGGAATGATATTTAGAATTGCATTTCACATCTCACAACTCACATTTTTCATATAACATTTCACATTTCACAAAAGAAAACATATCCCATAAAAAAAGTCCGAAACTTAACTGTTTCGGACTTTTTTATAACTTAATTATTTTAAACTATATTTTTTCGCTTGGTCTCTTTTTAAAAAGCTTTACCAATACCGGAAATGTAGATATGATTACAATGATAATAATAATGTATTCAATGTGATGTTTTAAGTCTATTCCTTCTTTCAGGAACACACCATATAAATAGTGTCCTGCGAAGATCAATATAAACGACCATAAGAAAGAACTCAAAACATTATAGAACATAAATTTTTGTTTATCCATAGAAACAATTCCTGCAACAATAGGAGCAAAAGTCCTGAAAATTGGAAGGAAACGCGCATAGATAATCGCTTTTCCACCGTACTTCTCAAAGAAATCTTTTGATTGCAGTAAGTACTTTTTCTTGAACCAGAAAGAATCTTCCTTTTTGAACAGATAGTAACCGCTTTTGGCTCCAAACCAATATCCGGTCATATTTCCCAAAACTCCCATTATAGCAACAAGGGTTGAAAGTATAAAGACATTAAGAAAGTCTGCCGGAATATCAACAACATTCTGCATTAAATCACGACTGTAAATCCCTGCTAAGAAAAGTAAACTATCTCCCGGAAGAAAAAATCCTGCAAAAAGTCCAGTTTCTGCAAAAACTATAAAGAGAACAATAAATAAACCAATTTGAACCCCTCCAATGCTTAATGTTATATAAAATTCAGGGTTGATTAATTGAGTCCAATCAAAATTATTCATAAATGCGTTTGGTTATATTTATAAGTTTGTGAAATTAGCAATAATTTGCTTCAACCACAATTAAATGCCATATTTTAAAGATAAATTAACTATTAAAAGCCCGAATATACACCCGGGCTCTTTCGTTTTTTTTACTCTCTTACATACTTGCAGCAAGAATGCAAATTATCATAATCCGCATCCGTGGCTTTAACATCCTTAGTATCATGACCAACTTTAGCAATAACAGCATTCAAATCTGCAGGAGATGATTTTTCTTCATTTAAAATCACTGCAAGCTGATGCGTACTAATATCCCAAGTTGCAGACTTCACTCCAGGGACACTATAAGCTGCCTTTTCAATACGCTTTTTGCATTGCTCGCAATTACCGTTTACCTCGGTGGTATACTTTAAATTCTTGTTTTTCTTCGTTTGTGCCTGAGCTGAAAATCCTAAAAAGGTTATCAGCGCCATTAAAATTATTCTATTCATCTTGTTTATTATTTAGTGTTATTATTTTTATCTTATATATGAAATGTTCTATGTGAGATGCTAGATGTAAGATGGTTGAATAAATTTTCACATTTTACATCTCACTTTTCACAGATCACTTTTCACAGATCACATTTTACAATTACTTTTCACAGATCACATTTTACAATTACTTTATCTTAAATCGTAATCCTGCGTAATACATCTGTCCAAAAATAGGAGCATACGCAACAGAAGCATCAAAATTAAGACCAAATGGATCTGAAGCTCCTAAAATGGCTTTGTCCTGTTTGTAATTTCCAATATTCTCCCCTCCTACATATACTTCAAAAACAGGAGAAAAAATTCTCGTTACCTGAACATTCATCACTGCATACGAAGGTGAAAAATCAGGAAACTGATCTGCAGTCGGGTTTGACGCTGTATAAGGCAATTGTTGTTTTCCGGACCAGTTAAAAGTATAATCAAATTTCCATTGTTTATCATTGTTCAGCTTGGTTTCATATTCCAAATTTCCCAGAAAACGGTGTTTCGCCTGTAAGGGACGCTGAAAAGTACCACGCAAATAATCCGTTTGAATATCATAATACTTGTAAGCTGTTCTTAAATTCAGATTATGGATAAATTCAAAATTAAATTCCAGCTGAAAGCTATTCGCAAACGAACTTCCTTTCAAATTATAAAATAAAACATCCTGCGGACTTTGCATCAAGTCGACAACGGCCTGATTTTGAAAATCGGTACGATAGAAATCAAATCCAACTTCAGCATTTTTATTAAAAACACGGAATTTCTGAGAAAAACTCACTCCGTAATTCCATGCGATTTCGGGATTCAACCCATAAATTTTCCCACCTTGATCTAAAATCGAAAACGTTCTGGAACTTGCAAAAAGCTGTTGATTTTCGGCAAAAATATTGGCCGAACGTTTCCCTCTTCCGGCAGAAAAACGAAGCACCCCATTTTTCCATGGATTGTATCTCATGTGCAAACGCGGTGTAACAAATACCCCCAATCGATTATGATTGTCTACTCTACCTCCCAAAATCAAACTAAAATTATCGGTATTATCATAAGTATACTCAAAAAATGCACCAACAGAATTATCAATTCGGCTGTAATCATTTGCGTTTACAAATTCCTGATACTGATCGTAAGCAAAATTTAAACCGGTAGAGAATTTATGCTTTGTATTGTTAATAATCGAATTGAAAATTAAATTCGAATAAAAACTATTTTGCCTGATATCATAAAGACTCAAACCAAAATAAGAGTTTTGATTGTGGGTATTAAAGGCATTCTGAAAACCAATACTTTGATAGGGCATGTCTTTAAACACATATCCTATCTTAGTGGAAACATCAAAACGTTCTGTATTGATTTCTGAACCCCAATGATTTTTTGTCCCGCGATCGGTATCTTTATCGAAATCTACTTCTCCGGTTTGTTTCTTATCATTCATATATCTGAAATTGATAAAACTCACCAGACCACTATCCGGATTGTAGTATTGGTAACGGTTTAAAACATTAATTTGTTTCCCCAACGGATTGTCCAAAAAACCATCGTCGTTCATGTCGTTTTTGGCTACACGCGCATTACCATGAACAAATAAACTCGTTGCCCATTTATCCGATAATTTTTTATTAAAATGAGTATTCAACTCAAAACGGGCATCGGTAGAACCGTAAGCATTTAAGAAAAACGGAATGTCGTTTAATGGCTTTAAAAGCTCGGTATTAATTTGTCCCGAAATGCTTTCATAACCATTAATAACACTCCCCGCTCCTTTTGTAATCTGAACACTTTCGATCCATGTCCCCGGAGTAAACGACAATCCGTAAGCTTGTGAAGCCCCACGTACAGAAGGAAGATTCTCTTCGCTAATTAATAAATAAGGACTTGTCAAGCCAAGCATTTTAATTTGTTTGGTTCCGGTTAAAGCGTCGGAAAAATTTACATCTATTGAAGGGTTTGTTTCAAAACTCTCGGCTAGATTACAGCAGGCTGCTTTTAGCAACTCTTTGCTTGTGATAACAGATGTATTGGCAGTAAGGGTATAGGATTTTTTTATTCCTTTCTGTTTTTTTGTAATTTTCACTTCCTGTAAATCTTCTTGTGAAAACATGGATACTGAAAGCAAAAACATAACAAAAAGCATTATATTTTTTTGCATGAAAAAATGATTTTAATGTTAATTAGAAGGCTGTTTCTATAGAAATTTCCAAAAAAAAAGAAATAACAAAACAACATAGCACAAGTCAAAGCGACTTGATTCTAAACATTAAAATCAGGAATAAAAGATGTACTGATGGTATAATTTAAATAAGGGAGGTGCATTTGCATCAGAATAATACGAAGCAACCTGACTGCTTTTGAATTTTGGAATTGCAAGAAAAGCAATTGACTTATATTCCTGAGTTACCGGAAGAAAAGCAAACTGAAAAAAGAAAATCTTAAGAGTAGCATTGTCCGATTTTTTCTCAAAATGAACTACTTTGTCTTTACAGCAAGATGACTTTTTTTCAGAGGCTCCACAACAATTCTTTTCAGAAGCTGCAGCTGTTGTGTTTAACGAAACGGAAGCAATCTCACCTCCGCAATAGTGCACATCAAAAGCAAACCCAATGTTGGAGACCAACAGTAGGAAGGCTAAAAATAATCCCGTGCACTTTTTTAGTTTCATACTGCAAAATTATTTAAAAGACTCCAAAAAAGACCGTATAAAGTGTTATTTTTTTAATTTTTGTTGCTGATAATAAAATGCAGGAATAAACAACAGCACAAATATGGGCTGAATAATGAATCGTCGTACATAAAAAAGAAGCCAATTCCATTGTGGAAAACATTCGAGAATAACAAAAAACATTACCAGAAGCAGCACGGCAAAAAACACATATAAAAACAGGCTGAATTGAAACATATCACGATCCTGAAACAAGGTATAGATTAATACAAGAGACAGAATCATATTCAGGACGTATCTAAGTAACAGATTCCAAAAAAGAGCAAAGGTCTCTACTTCCGGGAAAGGCAAATTTTTAAAATTCCCGTCAAAATAACTTAGAAAAGGATCATAAAACAGCTGATTTTCAAAAGCTCTGATAACGGCAAAACACAATACAATCGCTGTCGCAATTACTAATTTGAATTTGTGTTCGAGGATTTTATTTAGCATACCTCGAAAATTTGTTTACCCAAACAATCCACAAAAGAAAAACGAAACCGTAAATCATTAAAGGGAACAAAGTTCCGTGTAAAAAATGATTGTGTTCGTGAAAACGAAACAGCAAAACCACCAATAGTGCAATTCTGGCTACATTTAAAACATAAATAGAAAAGATTCCAAATACTATAAACAACAAAGTGGCTTTAAACTTTCCGGAAAATGCCAGTACAAACGCAACAAACAAAATCATAACGCTTACCGCATTGCAGCCTTCAACGATTCGAACCGAATAATGTTTATTGTACCAAACTTCTAACCATGAATCGGTGAGACTTTTATGAACTTTGATATCACAATGAAACAATTGCATGAGTTGTTCAACATTTCGTCCCACAACATTGGTTATTCCATCTACTTCATTGGGTCTGAAACCGTTCAAATAGAACTTATACGCCAAGGTTAGTACAATATAGGCCGCAAAAAAAGTGCTTATAAAAATCAGGAAGGGCTTAAACTGTACTAAATATTTTTTCAACGGAATTTTTTTTTCAAATTTATGTATTTTTTGAGTTTAGCTTTAAATACTTTTGTATAAAATTTTAACATCATGACATTTCAAGAATTACAACCAAAAATAAGCGCTATTGTTTCTGATTCAGTATTAGTTAGAGACGAAAAATTATTAGCAATCTGTCAGTTATTGAACGAAAATATTGAATACTATAACTGGGTTGGTTTTTATTTTGCCAATCACGAAAACAAAACCCTGCATTTAGGTCCGTATGTGGGAGCAGAAACAGACCATACTGTTATTCCTTTTGGTAGAGGAATTTGCGGTCAGGTAGCCGAAAGTAATGCCAATTTTGTAGTGCCGGATGTTGCGGCTCAGGACAATTATATTGCCTGTAGTTTTACTGTAAAATCTGAAATAGTAGTTCCTTTATTTGTTGACGGTGTAAATATTGGCCAAATCGATATCGACAGCCATGTTATTGATCCATTTACAGAAGCCGATGAAAGATTTTTAGAATTCGTAAATCAGGAAGTTGCCAAATTATTTTAATCAAGATCTCATTTTTAAAAGTTAAATATGGTGTTAAATTACCAAATGTTTAATTTTTTCAATATTTAAACTTATTTTTTCAGAAAAAAGTTCTAATTTTGCACCGTCTTACAAAAGTTGTACGACATACATAAAAATCATTAAATAATATTGGAATGTATTTAACTAAAGAAAAAAAGGAAGAGATTTTCGCACAACACGGTGCTGCAACAAACACTGGAAGCGCAGAAGGTCAAATCGCATTGTTCACTTACAGAATTTCACACTTAACTGAACACTTGAAAAAAAATCGTCACGATTACAACACTGAGCGTTCACTTGTACTATTAGTAGGTAAAAGAAGAGCTTTGTTGGACTACTTGAAAAAGAAAGAGATCAACAGATATCGTGAGATTATCAAAGTATTGAATATCAGAAAATAATCAATATAGAAAAGAGGTGCGAGAGTGCCTCTTTTTGTTTTTACATTACAAGCATTTTATAAGAAAAAAAGTTTGGTTTTTCATTGGGTTTTAGAACAATAACTACACACAACAACAACTACAACACAACTAAAACCCATTGTATAACCAATAAGGAAAAATTATGATTCCACAATTATTTGTAGAAAAGATCGATTTAGGTGATGGCAGAAGCATCACAATCGAGACAGGGCGTTTAGCTAAACAAGCAGACGGTTCTGTAGTAGTAAGAATGGGCGATACTATGATTCTTGCGACAGCAGTTTCAGCTCGCACTTCTAACCCAGGCGTTGATTTTTTACCATTAACAGTAGATTATCGCGAAAAATTTGCAGCAGCAGGTCGTTTTCCAGGTGGTTTCTTTAAGAGAGAAGCTCGTCCAAGTGATAGCGAAGTATTAACAATGAGATTAGTTGACCGTGTTTTACGTCCACTTTTCCCAGACGACTACCATGCTGAAACTCAGGTTATGATTCAATTAATGTCTCATGACGAAGAGGTTATGCCGGACGCTTTAGCTGGTTTAGCGGCATCTGCAGCATTAGCTGTTTCAGATATCCCTTTTTATAACTTAATTTCTGAAGTACGTGTTGCACGTATCGACGGAAAATTCGTAATCAACCCAAGCAGAGTAGAATTAGAAAAATCTGACATCGATATGATGATTGGAGCTTCATTAGATTCTGTTGCTATGGTTGAAGGTGAGATGAAAGAAATTTCAGAAGCCGAAATGGTGGAAGCAATTAAATTTGCTCACGAAGCTATTAAAGTACAAATCCAGGCGCAATTGCGTTTGCAGGCTGCTTTTGGTAAAAAAGAAATTCGTACTTACGAAGGTGAGAAAGAAAACGAAGAAATCTACAAAAAAGTAAAAGCTGCAGCATACGATAAAATCTATGCTATTGCGAAAGTTGGTTCAGCTAAACACGAAAGAGGCGCTGCATTTGCTGAAGTAAAAGAAGAAGTAAAAGCTTTATTTACAGAAGAAGAATTGGCTGCTGACGGAGATTTAGTTTCTAAATATTTCTACAAAACAAACAAAGAAGCTGTTCGTAACGTAGTGTTGGAATTAGGCGTTCGTTTAGACGGTAGAAAAACAACAGATATTAGACCAATCTGGTGTGAAACTGATTATTTACCAAGAGTTCACGGATCTTCATTGTTTACACGTGGAGAAACTCAGGCATTGGCAACTGTAACTCTTGGAACTT
The DNA here is from genome assembly GCF_946903285.1 of Flavobacterium collinsii. GTDB lineage: Bacteria > Bacteroidota > Bacteroidia > Flavobacteriales > Flavobacteriaceae > Flavobacterium > Flavobacterium collinsii. The sequence goes on along the minus strand of NZ_OX336425.1, from coordinate 1,542,404 downwards.
CAAGAGAAGCAAATCAAATTGACTCTCCATCTGAACAAGGTGAAGAGAAATTCTATTTACACTATAACTTCCCTCCTTTCTCAACTGGTGAAGCAAAACCTCTAAGAGGAACTTCAAGAAGAGAAGTAGGTCACGGTAACTTGGCTCAAAGAGCTTTGAAAAACATGATCCCTGCTGATTGTCCTTACACCATTCGTGTTGTTTCTGAAGTATTAGAATCTAATGGTTCTTCTTCTATGGCAACCGTTTGTGCAGGAACAATGGCTTTAATGGATGCTGGAGTTCAAATGACAAAACCGGTTTCAGGAATCGCTATGGGATTAATTACTGACGGTGAGAAATTTGCTGTATTGTCAGACATTTTAGGAGATGAAGATCACTTAGGAGATATGGACTTTAAAGTAACCGGAACTGCTGACGGTATTACCGCTTGTCAAATGGACATCAAAATTGATGGTTTACGTTACGACATTATGGAACAAGCTTTAGGACAAGCACGTGAAGGACGTTTACACATTCTGGGTAAATTAACTGAAACAATTGCAACTCCAAGAGCTGACGTAAAAGCACATGCACCAAAAATCATCACCAGAACTATTCCTGGAAACTTTATTGGAGCATTGATCGGACCTGGTGGAAAAGTAATTCAGGAATTACAAAAGGCTACAGGAACTACTATTGTAATCAACGAAGTTGACGAACAAGGTGTGATTGAAATCTTAGGTACAGATCCTGCGGGAATTGAAGCAGTATTGGCAAAAATTAAGTCGATCACTTTCAAACCACAAACGGGAGAAGCTTACGAAGTAAAAGTAATTAAAATGTTAGATTTTGGAGCTGTAGTAGAATATACATCCGCACCAGGAAACGAAGTTTTATTACACGTTTCTGAATTAGCATGGGAACGCACTGAAAATGTTACCGATGTTGTAAACATGGGCGATGTATTCCAAGTGAAATACTTAGGTGTAGATCCTAAAACTAAAAAAGAAAAAGTGTCAAGAAAAGCACTTTTACAAAGACCTCCACGTGAGGAGAAAAAAGAGTAATCAGATCTTAGTTTACTAAAGGTTTATTCATAGAAAACCCCAATTCATGTATTTTGAATTGGGGTTTTTCGTTTTTAAGTTATTGCCTGTAAACTATTCCAAACATAAGACTTTGTGAACCAAAATTCGTTTCGACCTGGTCATTAAACAAACCATACGGCGACCACTGATAATGACATTGCAATCCTGTATTTCTGTAATTCAGCTTAATTCCTTGCGACAAATAAAATGTAGTTAAAACTTCTTTTGTATGCTCGCCACTTTCAAATTCTAATTCCTTTTGAGCATTATAAAAATTTAAAGCCAATCCAATTCCGGAATTCCATTCTAAATTAAAATCTGTTTTTCGTTGCGATAACGAAATAACTTTTGCAAAACGAGTTCCTATATTTATTGCAAAATGACTTGATTTATATTGCACAACCGAATCACGGTATTTAAAATTCACATTTAAAGGCTTTTTAGGTATAAAAAAATTAAAACCAAAATCTATAAAATCTTCGCGATTCATTTTTGTCCTATACCAAAATCCAAACGATGGTGATAAATCAAACTTATTCGAAAGTTTTCCTATGGGCTGCAAAAAACCTGCCTCGATATAAATTCTTTCATATTCAACAGAAGAATCCTTAGATTCAGTTTGAGAAAACGCAACTATTGAAAACATAGAAATTAACAACAATAAAACTCTTCTCATGATCTTACCAATTTAAAAAAGGCATTGACCTTTTATTATTAACATTCCAAATCCCTAACTGAAAACCTTTCGAATTCGATTTATTAAAAACTCCTATCTGCAAACCCCTATTGATTCTCGTTTGATTAAAAACCCCTATATGCAACCCGCTTAATTGATACGATTGATTGTAGACTCCAATTGTTGAACCACTCAAATCATTATTAGCATTATAAATACCTACCGAAAGTCCGTTTTGATGATCAGTAATCGCTCCTAAAACAGTAACCGAAAGACCATTAAAATTCCTGAATTTATTTCCAGCCGAAATATTTAATCCGTTCATACTGGTCGTGGTAAAAAAACATCCTGAGCTAATATTTAAACCATTCAATTTCAATTCGGGCGTATAACTCATGTTTTTAATTTTGTAATCTTCCTCACTATTTCTAATCTGGTTGCTTTTTTTATTATTTTTAATAATTTCCGGAAGATACATCAAAGACATAAACCCCATTAAAGCCCCAACGGCAGGTGCCGGATTTGCTTCTATATTTAAACCGTTAATTACCTGAGAGCTGATATGTCTATTTTCAACATGACCAACTCCAAGAACCAATCCATTTACTTTGTCTACTTTTTTAGAGATTGGAGAAAGACTAAAAATTTGCGAATGCTGTTTAACAGAATCAATAACCTGAATTTTAATTGTATCCTGAGCGCGTATTACTCCAAAGACAAATAATAACAGTACTAAAAATGATGTTTTCATAATTATAGTTTTAAAATTACAAGGCAAACGTATTGCTATTATCACATACGAGTTTGCAAAAATCAATAAAACTATTTACTACATTTGTGATTATCGCAAATTATGAAATATCAAGAATCCTTATTAAAAGCAATTAGATCCAAAGTTTCTCCATCGGTTTCTTTAATAGATGAGATAGCGGCTATTTTAGAAATTAGCTATGATGCTTCACACCGGAGAATATCTCAAAAGAGCAAATTTTCAATAGATGAAGCAATAAAACTTGCCGATCATTTTAATATCTCTTTAGACAATTTATTTTTCAACAAAGAGAAAGTCATTGTCGAGAAAACAATCGAAATCGAGACCTTAAAAGATATGCTTCAGTATTTCAAATCCTCAGCAGAACAAGTTGAAATACTAACAAAGAATCCAGAAACCATACTTTATTATTCTGCAAAAGATATTCCGCTATTTTATTTTATGGACGGAACTATACTGTCTAAATTCAAAGCTTTTGTTTGGCTGAATCTTTTAAATACAAATCAGAAAAAAATTTCTTTTGAGAATTTTGTTATCGAAGAATCGTTTACCGAATTCATGCAAAAACTAAAAAAAGCATATGAAAATACTTTTGTAAATGAAATCTGGAACGATACTACTATAAACAGTAGCCTACAGCAGATTCTATATTTTTACGAAGCTAGTTTGCTAGATTTAAAAAGCGCTAATGCACTTTGTAAAGACTTAAAAAGGGTCATCAATCTAATACAGGAAAAATGCAATAAACCCAATACTAATTTTACCATTTATTATAATGAACTGATCTTACTAAACAACAATATGCTTATTGAAACTGACCAGAAATTGACCATGTTTGTTCCTTATACCTTACTTGGTTATTTCATTACTGACAATGATGACAGTTGCAAAAATGTACATCAGTTTTTTAAGCAGCAAATTAGTAATTCAAAGCCATTAGGACAATCAGGTATTAAAGAGCAAAATTTATTCTTTAACAGAGCCATTAGAAAAATCGATTATTATATCGAAAAGATAAACTCGCAAGTCGACTTATTTTTTTAAAAATAGATTCTATTAAATTTCATAGAAAACCCCAATTCATGTATTTGAATTGGGGTTTTTCGTTTTTATGGCATTTTATAACTAAAATTTCCCTTAGTTACTAGAAAAATCACAAAAAAACACGACAAACCTTACATTTATATGTGAAAATAAAATATCTTTAACACACCAAAAAAACAAATTAATAATCCTTAAAACACAATTATGTACTTTAACGTTACCCAAATCACAAAAATTAATCAGCAAGATTTTGTCTTTTCTGATAAAAGCAGTCTTACTTTTCCAATCCCTCCTTTAGCCTCAGCACAGCTTTACAGAAATCAGGGTGTACTTACCTTAAAAATCTGTGCTACGGTTTACATTAATTCTAAAGATTCACAAAGCCCGGCGGTTAGAACCCTAATCGAAAATGACACTAATATCGAAATCTATTTTGATTACGACTGGGACGAAAGCACTCCTGACACTTACGATGTTTGGTATGTTGAAGTGGATTATATCTCTGATACAATTAATAACATCAAGACCGTTACATCTTATTTAAGAAATTTGGACCCTGAAACTTCCAGAGGAACTGAAACAGGAGTCCAAAATTAATTAAAACTAAAAGATATCGTTTAATTAATTCTCCAATTAAGCGATATCCTTTTTATACAATCTATATTTCTTTTAAAACTAAAGAATCATCTGAAATGATTAAATTTAAGCTATTCTTAATTTCCTTATATTTAACAACACCATTAATTCTGTTTTCTCAGGAACAACCGATAAACAATCTTTTCAACAAAACGCTTCAGAAAAAAGTTTCTAATTACAAAAATGAAAGTAACTTCAAAAAAGCTCAATTTTTTTTTACTAAAAACAATTGGGACTCTACTCTCGTTTATTCAATGAAACAATTAGATTCAAGCAAAAACAAAGAATTAGTAGATTACTGCCATTTTTTCAGAGGATATAGTTTTAGAGAAAAAAAACTATTCAAAGAAGCCAAACTAGAAATGAATTTAATTTCTAAAAAATTTAAAGCTTATTCTTTAGTTAACAAAAATTTAGGTCAAATTTCATTAGAATTAAAAGAATTTAAAAAAGCAATTTATTATTTCAAAGAAATAGAGAAACTCCCAATTACTATCAATCAAGGATATAAAATAAGCATCGTTTATACAAATATAGGCATTTCATATTTACACCTTAATCAATTCATTAAAGCTGAAGAATACTTCTTCAAAAGTCTTAAATTACAAGAGAAAGAGAATGACACAGCATGTCTTATCTATTTATATTTAAACATAGCAAATTTATACTATCTTCAATACAAAGACCAGCTGGCAATTCCTTACTTTGAAAAAGCCTATACTTTGTCCGCAAATGTAAAAGATTTTGATATAAAAAGAAAAACCTCTCTAAACATGTCAGCAGTTGAAGAAAACAGAGGAAACTACAAAAAAGCCTTAGAATACAGAAAAGAATCCGGACAATGGAAAGACTCCCTCAACAATCAAAACAAAATCTGGGCAGTTGCCGACTTTGAGAAAAAATTTACTGTAGCCCAAAAGCAAAAGCAGATAAAAGTTTTAGAAGTAGAGAATAGACTTAAGAACACCCAACGTAATGGTTTCTTTTTTGCCGCCATTGGTTTATTATTAATCCTGACAGCCGGAGTTTATCTCTATGCCCAGAAAGTAAAAAACGGCAAAATCATATTGCTACAAAAAAACAAACTCGATCAATTAAACGCTACCAAAGATCAACTGTTTTCTATTGTAAGCCACGATCTGCGCTCGTCGGTAAATGCGCTCAAAACAAGTAACGCGAAGTTATCGGCAACACTGGAAACTAAAAATTATGATGAATTGAATCAGCTCATTATTCAAAACAGTACTATTGCAAGCGGTGCATACAACCTGTTGGATAATTTACTGCATTGGGCCATGTTACAAACCAAACAATTGTACTTTCACCAAGAATCCGTTCACTTGTATTCTATCGTACAGCAAATCGAATACAACTACAAACCTTTGTTACTGGACAAAACCATTACTTTTGAGAATTTAGTTTCAAAAAATAGTTTTATCTTCGTAGACCTCGATTCGTTAAAAATTGTACTTCGTAATTTATTAGACAATGCGATTAAATTTTCGAATGAAAATGGCAAAATAAGCTTTTATACCCGGGAAACCAATCCTGATTTTTGCGATCTGATCCTTGAGGACAACGGAATCGGAATGAGCCCGGAAACCATCAGAGAATTACTTACCGACAATACTTCTTTACTCGCCAAAAAAAATAATTCTGAAATTATAGGTACCGGTTTAGGTTTGCAGCTGTGCAAACAAATGATCAAAAAAAATGGCGGAACATTAGCCATAGAAAGTGAGCTCAATATAGGAACTAAAATGATTTTGACTTTCCCAAAAACAATTGCGTAAAAATTTTCCGCATACAGTGATTGTTCTTAAAATAAAATTACTTTTATAGCTACAAAACAGGAAATGATTACACGCTAATCTTCAAATATTAGCGTGTATTTTATTGCCTAAAGATCAAACCTGCATCAATTTGAAATAAAAGAATGAGAAAAAAATACCCCCATTATCATCAATATGATTTTATGGATTGCGGCCCTACATGCATTAAAATGATTTGCAAATACTATGCTAAAAATATCGATTTGGCATACTTACGTGAAATATCATTTATATCAGGACAAGGTACTTCGATGGCTGGGTTAGTTGATGCTTCTGAAAAAATTGGCTTTGCAACCATGGGGCTTAAAATTACCTATGAATCCTTGGCCGAAGACATTCCTTTACCCTGTGTTGTTCATTGGCGCCAGCGTCATTATGCCGTAGTATATGAAATCAAAAAAGATAAAATAATTGTAGGTGACCCTGCAAATTTTGGATTAATAACGTATACAAAAAAAGATTTCTTAGAAGGCTGGCTTGCAACCAAAAAACCGCACGAAGATTCTGAAGGTATCGTATTGGTATTAGAACCCACCCCTCTTTTCTATGAAGAGGAAGAACATACCAGCCAAAAACCCAACTTAATCCGATTCTTAAACCAATACATTAGACCCCACAGGAAATATATTGCGCAGGTTTTTTTGGGATTATTTTTTGGTACGGTTATACAATTAATATTTCCGTTTCTTACACAACAAATTGTAGATACCGGAATCAATACTCGCAACCTCAACTTTATCTACCTCATCTTAATTGCTCAGGTAGTTCTTTTTATATCGCAGTCGGCATTAAGTGTTTTTCGAAACTGGATCATTCTGCATGTTACAAGCAGAATGAACTTAAGAATGCTTTCGGATTTTATTATTAAGTTAATGAATCTTCCGATTGTGTATTTTGACAGCAGGGCTACCGGCGACATTCTACAGCGGCTAAAAGACAATTATAGAATTCAGGAGTTTTTATCCACTACCACACTTGATGTCCTTTTTTCTACACTCACCCTTTTGGTCTTTAGCTGTATATTGGCTTATTTTAATTTGTATCTTTTTTTAGTATTCGTAATCGGTTCTGCTTTATATATGACCTGGATCATGCTGTTCATGAAAAAAAGGGCTGAGTTGGATTTCCGTTATTTTGATCAGCAGGCAAACTATCAAAATACAACAATTCAGTTAATCAACGGAATGCAGGAAATCAAACTCAACGGTTCTGAAAAACGTCGCCGTTGGGACTGGGAAGCGCTGCAAACGACTCTTTTTAAGCTAAACATTAAAAATCTATCCTTAAACCAGAGTCAAAATGAAGGAGGACGTTTTATCGATCAGATAAAGAATATTTTTATTAGTTTTATTGCAGCCAAAGCAGTTATTAACGGAGAGATGACTCTGGGAACGATGCTTTCTGTACAGTATATTATTGGCCAGATGAATGTGCCAATCAACAACTTTTTAGGCTTTATAAGAAGTTATCAGGACGCTAAATTAAGTTTACTCCGACTTTCTGAAATTCACAACAAACCGAACGAAGAACCGGTAGATGGCGGTTTTATCAATGAACTTCCAGAAAACAAAACAATCAAAATTGAAAACCTCCATTTTCGATATGGCAGTTCAGCCTCAGAGATGATTTTAAAAAACATCAACATTACAATTCCCGAAGGAAAGGTCACCGCTATCGTAGGTGCTAGTGGCAGTGGTAAAACTACATTATTAAAACTACTGCTAAAATTCAACGAACCTACCAGTGGTCAGATTTATATTGGCCCCACCAATCTGAAAAATCTGGGTTTTAATTCCTGGAGATCCAACTGCGGTGCTGTTATGCAGGACGGATTTATTTTTGCAGATACTATTTCCAGAAACATCAGTGAGTCGGACATAAATGGGATGACCGACCAGAAGAAACTAAGGATTGCATCACATACTGCTAATATAACTGAATTCATTGAGGAGTTACCTAATGGTTATTTAACCAAAATTGGCTCCAGCGGAATCGGAATAAGCGGCGGTCAAAAACAGCGGATACTAATTGCCAGAGCCGTTTACAAAAACCCCGAATTTATCTTTTTTGACGAAGCTACTTCTGCTTTGGACGCCAACAATGAGACTGTAATTATGAAGAATCTGAATGATTTTTTTAAAGGAGATTCTATTACGAATAACAGCAAAACGGTTATTGTAGTCGCACATCGTCTGAGTACTGTAAAAAATGCAGATCAAATCATTGTACTCAACAAAGGTGAGGTGGTTGAACAAGGGACACATAGTGAATTGGTATCTAAAAAAGGGTACTATTTTACATTAGTAAAAAACCAACTAGAACTTGGTGAATAATTTTAATACATCACATATGCCACATACGCCAGAAATAGATTCCAGTAGTGAAGCTGTAAGAGATTATTTAGAACAAATTCCAAATCGATTAATACGATGGGGAACTATAATTCTTTGTTCTGTCCTGTTAATCTTATTTGCTATTACGTGGTTCATCGAATATCCTTCTATAGTTCGCAGTGATTTTAAACTGATTTCGGCAGAGGCACCAAAACCCATAATTGCAAAAGTGAATGGACGCCTGGAACGTTTATTCGTAAACGACAATCAAATTGTAAAAAAAGGACAAGCCTTAGGTTATATAGAAAACACCGCCGTTCATGAAGAGGTTTTAAACCTTGACAAAGAACTAAGTCAGTTGGTTACTATTGTCAATCAAAAAGATTTAGCAAAGTTGAAAGATTGGCGTTTAAAAAACTACCAAAATCTGGGAGATGTCCAAACCTCCTATCAGGATTTTCAGAAAGTCTACGTACAAACACTGGCTTTATTTAGTGAAGGATATTACCAGCAAAAGCAAAATTTCTTAAAACGTGACATCCAGGAATTAAATCATCTGACTCAAAATTTGAGAAATCAAAAAGTGATCTTAAATCAGGATGTAGCCTTACAGGAAAAAGAGTTCAAAATGAACCAATCTCTTTACAAACAAAATATAATTGCACCAGCCGACTTAAACAAAGAAGAAAGTAAATTATTAGCCAAAAAAATACCTATAAAGAATACCGAGACCTTCTTGATAAACAACATCATGTTAATCAGAACCAAAGAGAAAGAACTTCTGGATCTGGACAAACTTGTACTCGAACAAAAAGAAACTTTCAAACAATCGCTCAATACATTAAGAAGCGTTATTGCTTTATGGAAAAATAATTATATTTTGACAACTCCCAGTGAAGGCGTAGTAAACTTTACAGGCTCCTTGCAAGCCAAGCAAAATCTTAAAGCGGACAGCATTGTTCTTTATATCGCCAATCGCAAAAATGAATACTTAGGAGAAATAAAAATCCCTCAGGATAATTTTGGAAAAATAAAAATAGGACAAACTGTGCTGGTTAAATTTCAAGGATACCCTTTTGAAGAATTTGGCGCAGCCGAAGGTCAAATAAAATCGATAGCTCAGATACCAACTCCTGAAAACAAAAGTTTTTATGCGACTGTAATTCTTCCTAATGGTCAGAAAACAACCAACAATACCTCAATAACTTTTAGAAACGGAATGACAGCCTCTGCCGAAATTATTACAGAGAATAAAACTTTGGCCGAGCGTTTGTTTTATAGTTTTAAGAAAAGTATCAGTAGATAAACCTCATTCTCCTTTTTCGATATTGAATTGAACAAATAAGCAGACTTATTTTGTTCTAAATTTTCCTACCTTAATGTTACAACGGTCTTCTTTTTTTGTTTATTTTTATTTCAATAACTAAAAAATAAAATGACATGAAAAACAAATCTGTAAAAGTTACAACATCAGAAAAAACAACGAAACTAAAAGAACTAAAAGCTCTTTCTAAAAACCAACTGGAAACTGTTGTAGGAGGACCTGAGACTTCCAGAGGGACTGAGACTTCTGTACAGCATTAAAGAGACATAAATCCACTTTTACAAAGAATTTATATCTACTCTATTTAATAAAAGAATCATGAAAAACAAAATCACAAAACTTATAGAATCAGAAAAGACAATAAAACTAAAAAACCTAAAACCACTTTCTAAAAACCAACTGGAAACTATTGTGGGAGGACCTGAGACCTCCAGAGGGACTGAAACAAAAGTTGGTAATTAGTTCACCTAAAATATTTACATAATATTCAATTTCACAAAAAAATGAACAATAAAATAACAGATACAACCAGATCGGAAAAAACAACAAAATTAAAAGAACTAAAACCGCTTTCTAAAAATCAACTTGAAACTATTGTTGGTGGACCAATAACTTCCAGAGGAACAACAACAAGCGTTGGCAATTAACCACTATAACTTTTGACTATTCTAAACATACTTAATCGCAAAAAAGATGAAAAATAAAGAAATAAAAAACGTAAAATCAGAAAAAGCTACAAAACTGAAAACGTTAAAACCACTTTCTAAAAACCAATTGGAAACTATCGTAGGAGGACCTGAAACTTCTAGAGGGACTGAAACAAAAGTGCAAAACTAATATATAACTCCTAAACTATTATCTAAAAACACAATGACAAATAAAGAAATTAAAACTGCCAGTTCTGAAAAAACAACTAATCTAAAAAATCTAAAATCGCTTTCTAAAAACCAACTTGAAACTATTGTTGGAGGGCCCGAAACTTCCAGAGGAACAACAACCGGAGTCAATGGATAATTATTAATTAAATCATTCGATATTACAAAATCGTAAACCATGGAAAATAAATCTAAAAACACGTCATTATCTGATAAAATATCAAGATTAAAACCGCTTTCTAAAGAACAACTTGAAACTATTGTTGGTGGGCCAGAAACCTCAAGAGGAACAACAACTTCAGTAGACGGATAATGATTAAGCTACTATCATAAATACATCTAATGGCCAACAAACCATTAAAAACAAAGAAATTAAAACTAACTCTGTAAAAACAGCAAAATCTAAAAAGCAACAAATATCAAATCTTGTTCTACAGATCACCTGTATTTACACTATGAAACTATGAAAATGAAAGAATATAAAACTTCAAACTCGCAAAAAGTTATAAAAGTAAAAATTTTAAAACCTCTTTCTAAAAACCAACTTGAGGCTATCGTGGGAGGACCTGAGAACCCTAGGGGAACTGAAACAACTGTTGGTAAACAATAAATTAGAAACATTACAAAAAAACAATTCCCTTTTACTTAAAATATGAAAAATAAAGAAACAAAAACATCAAACTCAGAAAAAGATATAAAACTAAAAACTTTAAAACCACTTTCTAAAAATCAGTTAGAGACAATTGTAGGAGGGCCCGAGACTTCTAGAGGAACAACAACTGAAGTAGAACACTAAACAATTATATAGCAAACACTTAACCATACAAATAATGAGAAACAAAGTAACAAAAAATACTAATTTAGAAAAAATCACAAAACTAAAAGAGCTAAAACCGCTTTCTAAAAACCAATTGGAGACAATTGTGGGAGGACCAGAAACCTCAAGAGGAACAGTAACGGGTGTTGCAAGTTAAACTTAAATGTAAAATTGTATATATTAAAATCAAAATAATATAAAAAGTAAAGCCTCATCATAAACTCATAACTATTTAATAAAAAACACAAATGATAAATAAAGAAGCAAAAGACGCCAGATCGGAAAAGACTGTAAAACTAAAAGACCTAAAACCACTTTCTAAAAATCAACTTGAAACTATTGTAGGAGGGCCAGAAACTTCCAGAGGAACAGTGACACAAGTAACTAAATAATATATCTAACTCATAAACTATTATATAAAAACACAATGATAAATAAAGAAACTAAAGCTGCCAGTTCTGAAAAAACAATTAAACTAAAAAACCTAAAAACACTTTCCAAAAACCAACTTGAAACCATTATTGGAGGACCTGAAACTTCCAGAGGAACAGTGACGGATGTCGGAAAACAATAAAACATCATAAAAAACAATTCCCTTTTTACTTAAAACATGAAAAATAAAGAAGCAAAAGACACCCGTTTGGAAAAAACAACAAAGCTAAAAAGCCTGAAACCTCTTTCTAAAAAACAACTTGAAACTATCGTTGGTGGACCCGAGACTTCTAGAGGAACAACAACGCAAGTAGACAAATAATATATTGAACTCTTAAACTATTATCTAAAAACACCATGACAAATAAAGAAGCTAAAGATCTCCGTTTGGAAAAAACAACAAAACTAAAAAACCTAAAACCACTTTCTAAAAACCAACTGGAGACAATTGTTGGAGGACCAGAAACTTCTAGAAGAACTGAAACTAGCGTTGGCAATTAGCCACTATTACCTTTTATCTATTCTAAACATACTCCCTTAAAAAATATGAAAAAACAAAAAATGAAAACTATAAACTCAAAAGGAATCACAAAACTAAAAAACCTAAAGCCGCTTTCTAAAAATCAACTCGAAACTATTGTGGGAGGGCCAGAAACTTCTAGAGGAACAGTAACAGATGTCGAAAGATAATTAATTAAGCATTCCATAAATAACTATTATCATAACAAAAAAATTAATTCTATTTTAACTTCAAATATAAAAACGATGGGAAGTAAAATGATACAAAGCACTCATTTAGAAAAAAACGGAAAACTAAAAGAACTAAAACCGCTTTCTAAAAACCAACTTGAAACTATCATAGGAGGACCTGAAACTTCCAGAGGGACTGAGGTAAAAGTAGGAACTTAACCAAGCAACTACCTTTTAGATATTCTAACATACGTAATCACAAAAAGGATGAAAAATAAAGAAATAAAAAACGTAAAATTAGAAAAAGCTACAAAACTGAAAACTTTAAAGCCGCTTTCTAAAAACCAATTGGAAACTATCGTAGGAGGGCCAGAAACTTCCAGAGGAACGACAACACAAGTGCAAAACTAATATATAACTCCTAAACTATTATCTAAAAACACAATGATAAATAAAGAAACTAAAGCTGCCAGTTCTGAAAAAACAACTAAACTAAAAAATCTAAAATCGCTTTCTAAAAACCAACTTGAAACTATTGTAGGAGGACCGGAAACTTCCAGAGGAACAGTGACGGATGTCGGAAAACAATAAAACATCATAAAAAACAATTCCCTTTTTACTTAAAACATGAAAAATAAAGAAGCAAAAGACACCCGTTTGGAAAAAACAACAAAGCTAAAAAGCCTGAAACCTCTTTCTAAAAAACAACTTGAAACTATCGTGGGAGGACCTGAGACCTCCAGAGGAACAAGAACACAAGTAACCAAATAATATATCTAACTCATAAACCATTATATAAAAACACAATGATAAATAAAGAAACAAAAGATGCTCGTTTGGAGAAAAGCATAAAACTAAAAAACCTAAAAACACTTTCTAAAAGCCAATTGGAAACTGTTGTAGGAGGGCCAGAAACTTCTAGAGGAACAACAACTGAAGTAACACATTAAATATTTAAGAATTAATGTATAATCGTGTAATCGTGTAATCGTATAATCTAATCCAAAACAATTATGAAAAACAAAAGAACAAAAGCCTGCAGTTTTGGAAAAGCTAGAAAGCTAAGAAACCTAAAGCCACTTTCTAAAAAACAGCTAGAAACTATTATAGGAGGACCAGAAACTTCTAGAGGAACAAAAACTTCTGTAGACGGATAATGATTAAGCTACTATCATAAATATATCAAATGTAAACAAACCATTAAAAACAAAGAAATTAAAGCTAACTCTGTAAAAACAGTAAGATCTAAAAAGCAACAAATATCAAATCTTGTTCTAAAGATTGCCTGTATTTGCACTATGAAACTATAAAAATGAAAGAATATAAAACTTCAAACTCGCAAAAAGTTATAAAATTAAAAGAACTAAAACCACTTTCTAAAAACCAACTTGAAGCTATTGTTGGAGGCCCCGTAACTTCCAGAGGAACAGAAACGGGTGTTGCAAGTTAAACGTAAAACGTATATTAAACCCAAAATAATATAAAAAAACTTCATCATAAACTCCTAACTATCTAATAAAAACACAATGATAAATAAAGAAACAAAAGACGCTCGTTTGGAGAAAAGCACAAAACTAAAAAGCCTAAAACCACTTTCTAAAAAGCAACTTGAAACAATTGTAGGAGGACCGGAAACTTCCAGAGGAACAACAACCGGGGTAGCAGAGTAATTTTATTAATCCCTACCCTATAGTTTCTTGTTTTAATAAAAATTAAAATAACTACATCAGTAGAAAAACTTAAAGTACTTAAAGTGCATTCTGGAGAACACTTAAAAACTTCTATTGGCAGCTACAAAAATCTCCCAGAGAATCTAAACTGTGCTAAAGATTTAACAGTCAAAACGTCCTTTATTCAAAATCTATAGATGTGCTTCATGAGAGACCGTCGGTTTCTCATGAAGTACAATCTTAAAAACTAGTATCTTATATTCTTTCCATAACAAAAATACTGCAATAAATTACAAAATTTTAAACTTGAATCTTATACCAACAAGTCTGTATTTTTTCTTGTTTAAATAAGTTAAAAGATTGTATATACAATCACGACAATCACTTTGCTTTCTAAAAATGACTTAAAATTCTTCTTAAATAATCTCTTTTTTCTATAATAATCCTTTACTTTACAAAACAAAAGCCACTAAGAAACACATATTACCCCCAAAACAACTACCAATGGATAATATTCATGTTCTAATTATAGAAGACACCCCCGAACAAAGCGACGACCTATGCCGGGTACTGCGTCAAAACAATTATAATATTGTAGGCGTTGCAACCAATTTTACCGATGCGCTGAAACTTTTTTACGAGAATACGATAGACATCATTATTATTGATGTCTTTTTAGACGGAAAACCAGAAGGAATTACGTTTGCCGAATCGATCAACATTATTCCCAACGCTTCTAAACCATTTGTATTTTTAACCAGTTCACAAGACCGCCAGATTTTTGAAAGAGCTAAGCTCACAAAACCTTTCAGTTTTTTACTGAAACCTTTTAACGAACTGGAAATTCTTTATGCCATAGAAATGGCTGTAGAAAAATTTTATGCCCAAACCAATGTTTTTCAGAATGAAGAACAAGATACCGTGATTAGCAATGACTATTTATTTATAAAGAAGAAAAACTCTTTAAAAAAAGTAGCCCTTAATGATATTCTATATATTGATGTAGAAGAACGCTATTGCAACATCATTACCGAGAAAGAAAAATTTGTAATTCTGATCTCATTGACAAAAATCAGCAACTTATTAGACAAAAACCGTTTTATCAAAACACATCGAAACACGATCGTAAACACTAATAAAATAGAGGAGATTATCCTGGCCGATAATCTTATCATTTTAAAAGGCGATCACAAAATAAACCTGAGCGATACCTATAAAGATTTTATAAAAAAAATGAACATCCTGTCGTAACAACAATAGCTCAAAAAAATTAACGACTCACAAATCCTCTCCATCCGGGAGGATTTTTTTCTTATGAAGGAAATATCCCCAGCCACAAAGGTTCCGAAAGATTTCATGACAGAAAATTCAGCTTTCGTGACATTTTTAATTTCCTTCCCGGAAATCAAAATTACTTTTACCCCCAAGAAACCCAAATCATAAAATATAAATGAGAATTGAATTAAACAGACCATCAGACATGAAGCCTTTATCAATATTAAAAAAAATAAAAAACAACCCCTGGGTTGGCGTAACTGTCTCTCTTCTATTTATCATTCCTTGTTTATACAAAATTCTGGACGACATCACAGTTTTCAGAATAGAATATCTATTATTAGCTCTTGCTTTTCCAGTCTATATAAAATCACTTAAAAAAATATTTGATGATATTTTAGACACCTCAGACGATTTTTCAGACTAAAAAATATTTTTTTGCCCCTTTTTTAATGAAACACTACTGCTTAATCTTTTAAGTCAGGGTGTTTTTTTATTTTTAGACCAAACATATCTTAAATTCCATCGCCATCTTATAAAATTATCCAATTTTTAAGTCAAAAAACATCAACATCATTATTATTTAACAAAAATACCGTACTTACTAACATTTTTTTGATATTTTTGGGAAGCTATAAACAAAAAAAACAAAACAACCAATCCTTTGAAGAAAAATCAAATAAAAAACCACTATCTAATTTTATTTGTCTTATTCTTAAATGCATACACCATTTACGGACAAACAAACAATGAAATTTCAGTATACAACTGGTTTGACAAAAACCTGGGTGTAGAATCACTAGAATTTGAAAACGGGCCAGCCCATTTAAACTTCGACAAAACAGTCAACAATCAAAATCGTTATTATATTTCCGAAGATTTCAAAAAAGGAAGTATGAAGTATAATAATCAAAATTATTTTGATTTATTATTAAACTACGACACCTACAGCGACGAACTGGTTATAAAACCCTACGGAGAGTCAAACACCACTAAGGTTAATCTTTTTACCGAAAATATCAGTTCCTTTACGATAGGCAATGAAAAATTTGTCAATCTGAAAGTTCCTTATTCAGACAGTTTCAGAAAGGGATATTATGAGGAAGTTCCGGTAGGAAACAACATAATTCTTTATATAAAACACTCTAAAGAAAAGAAAAAAATCAACAAAGCTGAAGTTGATTTAATAGATTTTATACCCAGACATGAATTTATTGTCTTAAAGCAAAATACATTCTATCCTATAAATGATAAAAAGGAAATCACAACACTGTTTCAGGATAATAAAAGAAAAATAAATGATTTTTATCTTATGTATAGAAATTTAAAGAAGGAAGATGCTGTACTATTTATGAAAAACCTCCTGAAATACATAAATAACTAAAATCTGTAGCAATTATCCAAATGAGAATACTTACCCTTCTTTTATTATTTTTCGGTTTTAACCAATTCATTTATTCGCAAGATCAAAAAATTAATATCAATTACAGCAATATCAATCGGGTTGAAGTTTTAAAAAAAATTGAAGCTTCAACAAACTATAAATTCTACTTTCAAAATGAATGGATCGATAATAACGTCTTAATATCCGGAGATTACTCCAATAAAACATTACAAGAGGTATTAAACAAAGTTTTTGAAGATACTGAGCTTAATTTCTTTATCACGAAGAACAAAGTCATCTTAACGAAGAACAGTATCATCTATGACAAATTTCAAAATGATAAAGTTAAGACCGTTAATATCCCGATCTTTTTTCAACAATACGACTCTGTTACAAAAAACAAAACAGATCAGAGCACACCTATTGCATTAATCGGAAAGGAAACGATCGACAGTGATACGGATTTCTATACTATTTCAGGACATATTACCGACTTGAAAAATGAAAAGCCTTTAGCGGACATAACGGTAAAAGCAAAAAACACTACAGCAACAACCATTACAAATGCACAGGGATTTTATAGTCTAAAACTACCTGTTGGATTGGCAACAATCGAAATCGAGTCGATATTATATAATAATACGACCCGAAAAATAATGATCTACAGCGATGGTACTCTGGATTTCTCTCTAATCGAGAAAATAAACCAGTTAAAAGAGGTAGTCGTAAAAGGAAAAAACAGTCAGAACATAAGAACTGCCATAACAGGAGTTACCACCATTGAAGCCGAAGGTGTAAAAACGGTTCCTTTGGTTCTTGGAGAAAGAGATGTTTTAAAAATTGCACTAACCATTCCCGGAATTAAAACTGCCGGAGAAGGTTCCTCAGGTTTTAATGTCAGAGGAGGAAAAGAAGATCAAAACCTGATGCTACTGGATAACGGAACGATCTACAATCCTTCTCACCTTTTTGGTTTTTTCTCTTCTCTTAACCCTTATACGATCAATAAAGTTGACATTTACAAAGGAGGTATCCCATCCGAATTCGGCGGCAGATTATCGTCTGTTTTTGATATTACCTCTAAAAACGGAAACACTGAAAAATTTTCAGGAGAAGGAGGTATTGGCCCGGTTACGAGTAATCTTACCGCCTCAATCCCGGTTGTAAAAGGAAAAGCAAGCTTATTAGTAGGCGGTAGAGCAACTTATTCTGACTGGATCCTCAAAACCTTAGACGACGAAAACCTAAAAGACAGCCAGGCTTCTTTTTATGATTTATTTGCGAAATACAGTCACAAAATAAACAAAAACAATTCCGTTGAAGGTACCGCATATTATAGCAAAGACAAATACAGCATTACCCCTGACTCCTTGTACCAATACAGTAACCGTCTTATTTCTTTAAAATGGAAACACGCTTTCAACGAGAAAAACAGCAGCGAACTTAATGTTTCCAATAGTGAATACAAATTCAGTATCGACTATGAGTCTGTTAATCCTGAATCGTTCATTTTCAAATACAAAATAAACGAAACTCAGGCAAGCCTTAAATTCAATAGCGAAGTTAGTAGTAAACATAAATTCACTTATGGAATATCAAGCAAATTATACAAAGTTAGTCCCGGCGAACTCAATCCAAATGGAGGATCTTCAATCGTAAATCCTATAAAAGTTGATGATGAAAAGGGGCTGGAGTCAGCTTTGTTTTTCTCAGATAAATATAAAATCACTGAGAAGTTATTATTAGACGTTGGAGCACGATATTCTTTATATGCCGCTTTAGGAGCATCTACTCAGAAAATTTACCAGGAAGGTGTACCCATGACTCCTTCAACGGTTGTAGAAGAAAAAACGTATGGCAACAATAAAGTAATCACTACTTACGGAGGTTTTGAACCCAGAGTTGCTTTACGTTATATATTTGATGAAAGCTTATTTGTGAAGGCCGGTTTCGATAAAAACTATCAGTACATCCATTTATTAACCAATAACACTACCCAGTCGCCTACCGATACCTGGAAATTATCTGATTTGAACGTTAAACCTCAAAGCGGATTACAGTACTCTCTGGGTATTTTTAAGAAACTGGATTATAAAGATATCGAGTTAAGCCTTGAAGGATATTACAAAACTTCTAAAAACATACTGGATTACAAAGTTGGAGCGAACTTACTCTTAAATAAAGATCTTGAAACCGAGTTGCTTCAGGGCAATGGGAAAGCTTACGGTGTAGAGTTTTTACTAAAAAAATCAATCGGAAGACTTAATGGCTGGCTTGGTTACACCTATTCACGAACTTTTATAAAGCTGGACAGTCAATTTAACGATGAAAAGGTAAACAACGGAGCGTACTTTCCAACTAACTTTGATAAACCGCATGACGTAAGTATTGTCATGAATTACAAATTTACACATCGTTATAGCTTTTCTTCGAATTTTGTGTATCAAACCGGAAGACCCATAACCTATCCTATTGGAAAATACAATTACAATGGTGCCGAATATACACTGTACAGCGATCGAAACAAATACAGAATACCGGACTATTACAGATTAGACATTGGGATAAATATTGAAGGCAACCATAAAATAAAAAAATTAGCACACAGTTTCTGGAACATTTCAATTTACAATGTTTTAGGACGAAACAATCCTTATTCTATCTTTTTCGTAACAAAAGATGGGCAGGTGAAAGCCTACCAAACCACAATCTTTTCTGTTCCGATACCAACAATTACTTATAATTTTAAATTTTAAAAAGTTATGAAAAAGATCTTACTCTTTGGACTTCTTATAACGATACTCCTCTCGATGATAGTTGGATGTACAACACCATACTCCTATCAAACCAATGGATTTGAAGATGCTCTTGTAATAGAAGCAACTATTACAAACGAATTAAAAAGTCAGCAGATTAAATTATCCAGAACCTATAAACTTGAAAGCAAGAAACCAATCTTTGAAAGTAAAGCAGTGGTATATGTAACAGATGATCTGGGTAATAAGTACGATTTTCAGGAAAAAAATGAAGCGTATGTTTCCCTGAATCCGTTTCAGGCCAGTCCTGACAGAGCCTATCAATTGCACATCCTTACAAAAAACGGAAGAAGCTACGTCTCGAATGAGGAGAAATTGCCACAACAGACTCAGATCGATAAAGTAGAAGCAAAAGCAGTAACAAAAAAAGGTGTATTAGGAGTTGAAATTACTGTAAACAGCAACGATCCAACAAACAAATCCCGATACTACAGATACGAATACGACGAAACGTATAAAATTATTGCTCCTAAAGCTTATTCGAAAAAAGCCGTTGCTGTTTTTTTTCCTCCAGGCTCCAATCCAAAAGGACAAATTGTATTTGAAGACAGGACAACAGAAGTTAGAATTTGTTATTCAGATAAAAAATCTAATGAATTAATTCTAACCAACACTAACCAACTAAGCGAGGATAAAGTAACTGATTTTCCAATTAAATTTATTAGTAGTAAAGACCCAATGATCAGAAGCAGGTACAGCATATTAGTCAAACAATATGTTCAGAATCTTGCTGCTCATACTTTTTATGAAACATTAAAAGATATATCTGACATTGGGAGCATTCTGTCACAAACCCAACCTGGCTTTTTTTATGGAAACATAAATCCTGTTGACAATCCAGGCGAAAAAGTGATTGGATTCTTTAATGTGTCCTCCTATTCCGAAAAAAGACTCTTTTTTAATTTTACCGATCTTTTCCCAAAAGAACCAATCCCTAAATATCAATATGATTGTCCCTCTCCAGTTCCTGAAAATGAAATAGACCAATTTTACTTTAATTATTGTTTCAGTTCTTCAGCCGAATGTCAGGGGAATGATATCCTAGACCTAATCAAATCAGGAATTAAAGTTTATTTTCCTAACGAAACGCCTCAGTATCTATTGTATCCCGTAGAATGCGGAGATTGCACTTCATTTTCATCAAACATAAAACCATCATTTTGGATAGACTAAAATATATAACCATCATAGCTTTAGCAATGAGTTTTCAGCAAATTTCGTTTGCTCAAAAAAACAATGTCACAACTGAGCTGAACGAAGTAGACAAAAAACTAAACGAGTCCATTTACATCAGTACAAACTCCAATTCCTATGTAACCGGGGAGTCTTTGTTCTACAAAATTTTTTGCATCAATAAAGCAACAAACAAAACATCTAAATATAGTAAAGTTGCCTACATACAACTTATAGACAAAAACAAAACAACAATTCTTACCCATAAATTATTTCTTGAAAATGGAACCGCCAGTAGTGATTTTTTCATTCCAACAACTCTGGAAACAGGAAACTACAAGATAATAGGATATACCAGCTGGATGTTAAACAAAGATGTTGCAGAGTACTTCAACATTGACATTTACATCCTAAACCCTTATAAAGACAGGCCCTTAAACACCATTTCTCAAAAAGAAACGGTTTCAACAGAAAGTATAACAGATAAAAACATCTCGTTTAATTTAAAAAACAAAACCTATAAAAACAGGGATTTAGCAGAATTAGAAATCAACACCAATTCTGATGAGTTTGCAAAAGGCGATTATGTGCTTTCGGTACGAAAAGCAGATGGATTTATTGCCCAAAAGAGAACAAATTTTGAGGAACTTGCTGCAAATGCTGCCGTTAAAAATGTTGAAACAGAAATAAAGAATTCTAATTTTATATTACCGGAATTGCGAGGTGAAATCATTTCAGGGAAAATAAAATCCAGTAACGCAGAAACTAAAAATAAAAAAGTAACTCTTTCAATAGTAGGCAAAAATTCTGTTTTAAAACTTGCAAAAACTGACAATCAAGGAAATTTTGTTTTCAATCTCGAAAAACCGAATTCAAATTCAAATGTAATCGTTCAAATTCTTGAGGACAACAAGCAGGATTATACTATTGAAATGGATAAACCGAAAAATATCAATTTTTCGAATTTAAGCTTTCCGGAATTTCAGTTCAATTCAGAATTCAAACAAAACATTTCTGAAAGATTGATTTCCACTCAAATAGAAAATGCTTATTATAATGTTAAAAAAGACAGTACATTAGCTTCTACTGACACTATTCCTTTTTACAACAAATTATCAAAAGAGTTTAAACTGGATGCTTTTACACGATTTCCAACAATGGAAGAAACGATTACCGAAGTTGTAAACGGTGTTTATTTTTCAAAAGACAAAAACAATTATGCCATTCACGTTTACGACTATGATCCTAACTACGAGTCTGCCTTACCCGCTTTAATAGTAGTAGACGGACTAATTATAGAAGACCTGAATGAGCTTTTTCATTACAGCCCTAAAAACATCTATAAAGTCAATGTAGTAAAAGGAATCTACTATTATGGAGCCAAATCTTTTAACGGCGTGGTCTCTTTTACCACTAAAAACGGTGATTATGAAACCAAACTGAAAGGAAACTTTATTTTACGACCTGAACTTTTAAGGCCTCAGCCTAAAAAAGAATATTTTAAGCCCGATTATACCAGCAATAAAAATGAAAGGATTCCTGATTACAGACATCAGCTTTTATGGGTTTCCAACGTTGATTTAGGTGATACTAACTCAAAAACACAATTTTATACCTCAGACGTATCCGGTAAATTTGAAATAACACTAGAAGGATTCTCCGCTACAGGAAAACCTGTTTTTATAAAAGAAACTATAGTCGTAAAAGAATCCGTTTCAAATTAGAGGTAAGCAAGTTAAAGAAGAAAAATCAATTAATTTTAAAAATAATTTAAAGTAATTGTAACCTTTTTTCAACTTCTTACGTATAACTACTTGTACACTTAAAAATTGAGGAGACAAAAAACATGAGACAACTTAAAATCACCAAGCAGGTAACCAATCGTGAAACTGCATCATTAGACAAATACCTACAAGAAATTGGAAAAGTTGACCTAATTACCGCTGATGAAGAGGTAGAATTAGCACAAAGAATAAAAGCCGGTGATCAAAGAGCATTAGAAAAATTAACAAAAGCTAACCTACGTTTCGTTGTATCGGTGGCAAAACAATATCAAAATCAAGGATTAACTCTTCCTGACTTAATAAATGAAGGAAACTTAGGTTTAATTAAAGCGGCTCAACGTTTTGATGAAACTCGTGGTTTCAAATTCATCTCTTACGCTGTATGGTGGATTCGTCAATCGATCCTTCAGGCTTTGGCAGAACAATCCCGTATTGTTCGTTTACCATTAAACAAAATCGGTTCTATCAATAAAATCAACAAAATGTATGCTTTATTAGAGCAATCTAACGAGCGTCCACCTTCTGCTGAAGAAATTGCAAAAGAACTTGACATGACCGTAAATGACGTAAAAGAGTCTATGAAAAACTCAGGTCGTCACTTATCAATGGATGCACCTCTTGTTGAAGGTGAAGATTCTAACCTATACGACGTTTTACGTTCAGGAGAATCTCCAAACCCAGACAGAGAACTAATTCACGAATCACTACGTACCGAAATTGAGCGTTCATTAGAAACATTAACTCCAAGAGAAGCTGATGTTGTTCGTTTGTATTTTGGTCTTGGCGATCAGCACCCAATGACTTTAGAAGAAATTGGAGAAACTTTCGACTTAACTCGTGAGCGTGTTCGTCAGATTAAAGAAAAAGCAATCCGTAGATTAAAACATACTTCCAGAAGTAAAATCTTAAAAACTTATCTTGGATAATATCCATAGTTCCAACTATAGTAATTCCAAATTCCGATAATTTTGTTGGAATTTGGAATTTATTGCAAAACTACCTATATTGGACCCGAAAGCAAACAACAGTTTGATTGACTGTTCGTTTTTTGATTGATGATTGAAACTCCGGCTGATTACCGGAGTTTTTTATTATATCATATTTCGAAAAATATTGTTTAACCTCAAGAACGCAGCCTATTTTAGATTTTTCATCTAATTTAACCCACATATTCTTTGCTGCTTTTGCAGTTAATCATCTTCATAAAAGAACTTTGCGCTAATCCTTGTGAACTTTGCAATTAAAAAATTTATCTTTGCAAAAAATAACACAACATACAACTACACAATGAAGAATACACTTATTGCTCCTTCTGTTCTTGCAGCTGATTTCGCTAATTTACAACGTGATATCGAAATGATCAATAACAGTCAGGCCGACTGGTTTCATATTGATATTATGGACGGAGTTTTTGTTCCGAATATTTCTTTCGGAATGCCGGTTTTAGAAGCGATTTCAAGACATGCAAAAAAAACTATAGATGTACATTTGATGATTGTTGACCCGGATCGATACATCAAAACTTTTGCAGACTTGGGCGCAAATATCTTAAGCGTACATTATGAAGCCTGTCCCCATTTGCATAGAACACTTCAGGCCATTAAAGCCGAAGGAATGAAAGCAGGAGTTGCAATTAACCCACACACTAATATTGATTTATTAGAAGATGTAATCAACGATATTGACTTAGTATGTATTATGAGTGTAAATCCAGGTTTTGGAGGTCAATCATTCATCGAAAACACTTATGCTAAAGTAGAGAAGTTAAAAGCCTTAATCACACGTAAAAATGCTTCTACAATTATTGAAATTGATGGTGGCGTAACCAGTAAAAATGCAAAACAATTAGTAGAGGCTGGTGCCGATGTTCTGGTTGCCGGAAGCTTTGTCTTTAAAGCCGAAAATCCAACTCAGACTATTGCAGAATTAAAAGCTTTGACTAGCTTCTAAAGACTTCAAAAAAATAACAAACCGGCAGATTTTAAAACCTGTCGGTTTTTTTATGTCAATTCTAAAAATAGATTTTTGAGCAAAAAGATCAATTCAACAAAGCCTTAGCTTTTCTATATCCTGTTAAACTAATGTTTCTGTGCTTTTTAAAAAATTTATTAAGATGACTTTCATCAGAAAAACCAAATTCATCTACAATCTCATTAATCCTCATATCACTAAAACTTAACCGATGTTCTATCAATCGGATTTTATAGTTTGAGACAAAAGACTGAATCGTCTCTCCACAATGGTTCTTAAAATAGCTTCCCAAATAAGTATCTGATATATCAAATTTCCCCGCTATAACTGACACTTTTATTTTTTGAGGAAAGAAGATATTCTCCTGGATGTAATTAATAATTTCTAAAATTCTTTTATCTGCACTCTCTTTTATCCCTAATGGTTTTATTTTCGCAATGTTTCGGGCGGCAATGACAACAAGCGCATTTACATAGTGAATGATTAAATCTTCATCATAAATATCTGTATTGTCCATCGTATAAACTAGTGATTCTACTATCGATTTAACAAGATATTCATCGGCTTTTCGGTTCAAAATACAGCCTGATAAATGTGATGCATAATGAAATATGCATTCGATATGATCGATACTTTTTGATTTATATTCTTTTGCATATTCACTGTTAAGCTTCACCAGCAAAAAATCTGTTGTAGTAATAATGTCAAATCTATAGTAATCATTTGGTGTTAGCAACATTAAATTTCCGGTCTGATACGAAATTGCATTTCCATTAATATGGAGAAAACCAGACCCAGAAATAACATATACCATCTGAAAAAAACTTAACTGCGAATTGACCAACGGACATTGATCGACCCTTTTATAAATCACTTCAACTGATTGATGCATATTTTCTTTTCTCATACTGCAAAAGTACTCCTTTAACCTTTAATTGTACTGAAAAAACAACTACACTCAGTTTATTTTTGCTAAAAGTTAAATACAAAATGAAACAAAAATTCTATTCCGGTAAAAACAACATCGTATTGATTGCCATCTGCCTCGCCAATTTAATGTTTTCTCTTGAAATTTCAAGTGTGCCTGTACTGTTACCAACGCTTGAAAAAGTACTGAGTGCCAACCTCAAAGACATGCAATGGATTATGAATATCTATACCATAGGCTGCACCACTGTTTTAATGGCTGCCGGTACGTTGGCAGATCGATACGGACGAAAACGGATTCTTATGATTACCATCATTTTATTCGGAATCTCGTCCTTAATTTGTGGCTTGGCCCAAAATGTAGTTTTATTAATAATAAGCCGTTTTTTTCAAGGAATAAGCGGAGGCGCAATGCTGATCTGTCAGGTTGCCACATTATCACATCAATTTCAGGCAGGCAAAGAACGCAGCAGGGCTTTTAGTCTCTGGGGAATTATTCTTGGTATCGGATTAGGTTTTGGCCCTATAATTGGCGGGACAATACTAGCCATATTATCCTGGAAATGGATATTTTTAATACATTTTCCAATAGCCATTCTTGCTGCGATTCTTGTTTACGGTTATGTAGATGAATCTAAAGATCCTGATGCAAAAAAAATAGACCTCTGGGGTATGATTACCTTATCTGTTGCCATTTTTGGGTTAACTTACTTTATTACACAGGGACCAGATCTTGGTTTTACAAGTTCTACTGCTTTGGGTGTTATAGCAATTGCAATACTAAGCTTTATTACATTTATTGGGATCGAAAAAACAAATCCTTATCCTATGTTTGATTTTTCGGTATTTAAAATACGTGAATTTTCTGGCGCCATTCTTGGTTCTATAGGTATGAATTTTAGTTTTTGGCCCTTTATAATTTATTTACCTATTTATTTCCAAAGCTATCTGAACTACGATGTTGTAGCTGTTGGTCTTTCTCTACTCGCCTATACGCTGCCAACATTGGTCATTCCTCCTTTTGCAGAATATCTCTCTTCCAGATTCCGTTCTGGAATTGTAATTCCCCTAGGTTTGTTTGTGATAGGGCTGGGTTTTATCCTTATGAAATATGGCTGTAGTGCAGAAGATGCAAGCTGGCTCACCATGCTTCCCGGATCTTTACTGGCCGGTATTGGATTAGGACTAACAAACACACCGGTTACTAATACCACGACAGGCTCAGTTTCCGCAAACCGTTCCGGCATGGCATCAGGAATAGACATGAGTGCCAGACTAATTACTTTATCTATTAATATTGCCTTGATGGGCTTTATTCTGGTAAACGGAATTTTCTCTTCTTTAAAGACTGCCTTTTCGGGAGTTGCAGATCAAAAAATACTGCATGCTATTGCTGAAACAATAGCCGTAGGTAACTTTTCTTCTCATAATCAATACCATACATTAGATTTTTCACCATCTATTTTACGCTCAGCTCTTTCCTATGGCTTTGAGATGGTTTTATTGTATGGAGGAATTGGCGTTTGGATTTTAGCTTTTATGAGTTTCATGCTATTTAATCCGGTAAAACAAAAAAGGAATATCTAATATTCCGTGATTTAGAAATCTTTGCTATTTGACAGATTCTTCACATTCGGAAAGAAATCAATTCCGGTCATTTTCTCAAGAGTTTCAATCGGAACTACAAAATCATAAAGTGACTTATCGCTATCCTTATTCGGGACCAAAAAAGCGATTACCTTATGCCCTTTTCCGGTTTTAGTTAAAATGATTTTATAAAAATATTTAGGAACAGCGACCTTTTCTGTTCCTATTTTTTTGTCCGAATCTTTCAAAATTCCGCCTGTCACAACATAAATATCGTTGTACTTTTCAGCCCAGTACCGTGTTTTTTGTTCCAATCTGTTCCAGATTCCGCTATTGAAATCGTGATCCTGAGGCGAAATGTTTGAGGTATAAAATGTATCGTTATAAGCACTCTCGTTAAACTCCATATCTCCGGCCGGGCAAAGATGCCCTTTATCATAACCTGACTTTTTATAATTCCTCCAATCGGCAGAACCCGTTGTTACTTTTGGGTCTTCAATAAAATAAGGACGTTTATAGTCGGCATTTTTTAAATATTCCTTTTTTAATTCATAAGCAACCCACTCTGCCTGTTCGAATTTTTCATTGTAGGACAGGGTGTAGTATTTGTGCTTTACAATTTGTTTGGTGGTAGAAGTTGGCAAATAGGCAACTGTGAATATAGAATCTGTACTACTTTGGTTTGCAACAAACGGGGCCTGCTGCTGCTGAGGCAATTTTTCACTTTCGTTGCTTTCTTTTTTACACGAAAACAATACCAATCCCAATACACCCCAAACGATATAGTTTTTCATTTTTCTTCAATATTTAGTTGCTAAGAAGCCTGTTAAATTACAAAAAAACGCTCCAAAAAATATACTTTTTGGAGCGTTTTCTTAACAAATTAATCCTTTAAGAAATTAAGATTTTACTAATTTATCCCTTTTGATTTTAGTGGTGTTAGTATTTTTTACCACACTTTTAACTTGTAAATCATCTAAAACATTCAATGCTTCTTCAACATAAACATCTTTCGATAGTGCCTGATGCCAAGCATCTCTTTTTTCTTTTAGCGTTGCATCGCTTTTCATTTCAAGCTCTTCGTAAGGCAATGATTTAAAAACCAGACTATTTTTATAATCAGAAATTGGTTTGTATTTTTTACCTTCATTCTCTACCTGCTCCTGAGTAGCTTTGAAACTTTTGATATTTAAGCTATAAGTATTCTCTTTATTCTTAACATCAATCCATTTCGCATTGTCTTCAATTAATTTAAATTGCGCATTTTGAGCAATTCTGTTTCTACTACTTTCAATTGCTTTGTTGAAATTTCCATTTGAATGCCATGTACTGTAATCAGCCGGATCTATTTTATCCCACGGCATCGCATTGTCAATATCACGCTCTCCCATTTTTAAGTAAGCATAACGATCCGGCATTACCACATCACTATGAACTCCTTCTAACTGAGTTGAACCTCCATTGATTCTGTAAAACTTTTGTCCTGTAATTTTCAAAGCACCCAGATCTCCATAATTTGCGTTACGCACAAACTGATTTAAATCCAGGACATTTTGAACAGTTCCTTTCCCATAGGTTTGTTTACTACCAATGATCACTCCACGTTTGTAATCCTGAATTGCAGCAGCTAAAATTTCTGAAGCCGAAGCCGAGAAGCTGTTTACCATGATTACTAATGGACCGTCCCACTCGACTTTTTTATCTTTGTCGTATAGCACTTCTTTCTTTTTTCCTGCCGATTTTACCTGAACGATTGGTCCTTCTTCAATAAACAATCCGGCAATATCCACTACAGTTGATAAAGATCCACCTCCATCGTCACGTACATCAAGTACGATACCGTTTATATCTTCTTTTTTAAGCCTTTCGACTTCAAGAGCAATGTCTTTCCCGGCATCACGACCGTCTTTATTTTCAAAATCAATATAAAATTTAGGTAAATAGATTACACCGTATTTCAATCCGTTTCTTTCTACAATACTCGATTTAGCGTACGTTTCTTCAATTTCAACTACATCTCTTATTATAGAAATTATCTTAATAGAACCGTCTACTTTCTTAACAGTAAGTTTAACCTCTGTTCCTTTGTGTCCTTTAATTTTTTTCACAACATCATCCAAACGCATTCCAACAACATCTACAGGTTCTTCATTTCCTTGTGCAACTTTCAAAATTAAATCTCCAGCTTCAAGCTGTTTTCCTTTCCATGCCGGACCTCCGGAAATTAACTCATCAATTTGAGTAAAATCATTTTTCTTGGTCAGTCTTGCACCAATACCTTCTAATTTCCCACTGATGTTAACATCAAAACGATCTTTATCTTCCGGAGCAAAATAACTGGTGTGCGGATCAAAACGCGTCATTATTGAGTTTACATATACCGAAAACCAATCTTCCTTATTCAGATCTTTAATCAAACTAAAGTTGTCATCTAAAGATTTTAATGAACTTTCACGAGTTTCTTTTTCTAAAGTTTCAAAAGTTTTCTCCTTATAATTAGGATCTGTTTTCTTTTTATCTTCTTCTAATTTTTGTTTGGTTACCAACGAAGAAAGGGTAGACAATTTAATTTGTTTTCTCCATCTTTCGTTAATCTCTGTTGTATTTTTTGCATACGGCAGTTTATCGTAATCTGCATTAAAAGTTTCATCCACATCATAGTTGAAAGGCTGCGCTAAAATAGTCTTGTAACGTTTTTTACTTTCTTCCATTCGTTTCATCAATCTTGTATAGGTAAGATTGAAAAACGTTAAATCCTTATTCAAAAACTGATCGTCTAATTGCAACTCATATTGTTTGAATTCATCAATATCAGACTGCAAAAAGAATCTCTTTGAAGGATCTAATGCTTCGATATAATCTTTAAAAATTCCTTTAGAAAACTCGTCATTTATTTCTGCCGGACTGTAATGTCCTTTTTCAATAACAAATGCTAATAATTCCAAAAGTGTTTTATCTCTATTCGGGTCCGGATCTACTGATTTGTCTGCATTTATCTTAAAAGCAAACAAAGTCAATGACAAGCATAATACGGCTATAAGTATTTTATAATTTCTTTTCATAAACTTAATAATAGCATTCATCAAATTTTTTAATCTAAGTTACGGTAAAAACTGTGCCAACAAAGCCAAGCCCGCTATAATTTTTTGTTAAAGATATAAAAATGTTTGATGCACAAAAATCTTCTTTAAATTAGTTGACAAATTTTGTTTTATTTGTTCGTATTCTACCAAAATCTGTCACTACATTTGCTTAATACCCTTATATAACATTACAATTTTAGCATGAAAAATGAGAAACCTCTAATATTAGTTACCAATGATGATGGCATTTTAGCTCCCGGAATCAGGGCTTTAATAAGTGTGATGGAAACGATTGGCGAAGTAGTGGTGGTCGCACCGGACAAACCTCAGAGTGCCATGGGGCATGCCATTACAATAAACAATACGCTGTTTCTTGACAAAATTTCTAAGGAAGAAGATGCTGTAACAGAATACAGCTGTTCGGGAACTCCTGTAGACTGCGTTAAACTGGCCGTAAATGAAATTTTAAAAAGAAAACCAGACTTGTGCGTTTCCGGAATTAATCACGGATCGAACTCTTCTATTAATGTGATTTATTCAGGTACTATGAGCGCTGCTGTAGAGGCTGGAATAGAGGGGATTCAGGCAATAGGTTTTTCTTTACTGGATTTTGACTGGAACGCTGATTTTGAACAGATCAAGTCATTCGTTAAAAAGATTACTTTACAAACTCTCGAAAACAAACTACCTCCCGGAGTCGTTTTAAATGTGAACTTTCCAAAGTTAAAAGAAGAGGAAATCAAAGGAATAAAAGTTTGTCGTCAGGCAAAAGCCTACTACGCGCAAAAGTTTGACAAAAGACAAACTCCATTCGGGAAAGATTACTACTGGCTTACCGGAAAATTCACCAACGAAGATCAGGGTGAAGATACCGATGAATGGGCTTTAGAAAACGGATATATTTCGGTTGTTCCTGTACAGTTTGATTTAACTGCACACCATGCCATGCAACAACTTAACACCTGGAAATTAAACGAATAAAGACATGATTACGGTTCTATAACCGGAATTTTTACTGCTCTACTGGGAAGCTTTTTATTTGTTTCGTTCTTTACAAAATTTGATATTTTAACCGGAATTCAAACGATCAGACAAGAAGGATATTCTGGAAAGTAATTACATTCGGAACGATTCTAAATCTGGCCGTGTTTGGTATTTTTCTAAAAACAAACCGGGAATTTACGACTAGAGGCGTTGTTTCAGCTGTCATTGTTCTGGCGATTTCAACTTTGTTTATTTAAATCTTATCTTTGTCCTGCAAAAATTCTTCTGTGTGTAAAGTTGGAAACACACTTTCAAAAAAATCGATATGAAATACTACATAATAGCTGGTGAAGCGTCCGGAGATTTACATGGTTCTAATTTAATGAAAGCATTGTACGAGGAAGATCCTCAGGCAGAAATTAGATTTTGGGGCGGTGATTTAATGCAAAAAACCGGTGGAACTCTGGTAAAACATTACCGTGAACTGGCTTTCATGGGATTTGTTGAAGTTCTTTTCAATTTGAAAACGATTTTAAACAATATTAAAATTTGCAAAAAAGACATTACAGCTTTCAAACCTGATGTTCTGATTTTCATAGACTATCCTGGTTTTAATATGCGTATTGCCAAATGGGCCAAAGCTTTAAATTACAAAACTCATTATTATATTTCACCGCAAATCTGGGCGTGGAAAGAAAATCGTATTAAGGCAATCAAACAAGATATCGACAAGATGTTTGTAATCTTACCTTTCGAGAAAAGCTTTTACGAAGACAAACATCATTTTCCAGTCGATTTTGTAGGACATCCTTTAATTGATGCTATTCAAAATCAGCCTTCCTTTGATGAAACGATTTTCAGAAAAGAAAACCAATTGGGAGAAAAACCCATTATAGCAGTGCTACCCGGAAGCCGTCAACAGGAAATTACAAAAATGTTGAGCGTTATGCTTAGTGTGGTTGATGACTTTCAGGATTATGAATTTGTAATTGCTGGTGCTCCAAGTCAGGATTTTGAATTTTATCAGCAATTCATTAGTAATAAAAACATCAAGTTTATTTCGAACAAGACTTACGATTTGTTGCGCTCTTCAACGGCAGCTCTGGTAACCTCCGGAACAGCTACTCTGGAAACAGCCCTTTTTAAAGTTCCTGAAGTCGTTTGTTACAAAGGAAGTGCGATTTCCTATCAGATTGCAAAACGCATCATTACGCTAAAATACATTTCGCTTGTTAATTTAATTATGGATGAAGAAGTGGTTACAGAATTAATTCAAAGTGAGTGCAACACCAAACGAATTAAAGAAGAATTACACAAATTGCTAACACCTGATTATCGCGAGAAATTACTAAAAAATTATGACATTCTGGAGCAAAAACTAGGTGGAATAGGTGCCAGTAAAAAAACGGCAAAACTTATTGTTGCTGACTTAAAACACGTTTAAATATTTTTTGATTTGAAAAAAGCAGCTCTTTTAATTCTCGTCATCGTCCTTTTCGCTTCTTGTAAATCGGCTTCAACAGCGGTAAGCAATAAGGAATCGAAGCGCGAAAACAGGTATACTGTAACTCATTTGATTGAGCACGCAACAGACAATATTGGAGTACGATATAAAGCAGGCGGTACGACAAAAAATGGCTATGACTGCTCCGGATTGGTGTTTACTACTTTTGAATCAGAAAACATAAAACTACCCAGAAACTCTTTTGAACAAGCCAAGGTAGGCAGAATTATTAAATTTAATGATGCCCGAAAAGGCGATCTTATTTTTTTTAAAACAAATAGAAGCAAACAGATCAATCATGTCGGACTGATTGTAGAAGTAAAGTCAGACGAAATCAAATTTGTTCATTCTTCCACTTCAAAAGGAGTAATCATTTCATCAACCAAAGAAGCTTATTACCAAAATTCATTTACCCAAATCAACAGAGTAATCGAATAAATAAATTATATTCTTTTTCTTACAAATAATTTAATACTTTTGATTCATGAAAGTATTAGATTTCCCTTTAACTAAAATTACCATTTGGTTTATTTGTGGTATTTTAGTCTCGTACTATTATCCGCTAGCATTCTGGATGGCCGTCGTAGCCTTTATTATTGGTTTCATTACTTTTATACTTGTTTATTTTTCGATTCAAAAAAATAAAAAACCACCTGTAATCTTCGGAATAAGCACATATTTTGTTTCGTTTCTTATTGGTGCCGTAACACTTTTGTTTCACTCTGAATCGCTACAAAAATCCAATTATACACATTGCAAAGACGCTTTTAAAGTTCCTCAGACTATAAATTTTGTCATACGTGAAAAATTAAAGGGTAATGCATACAATGATCGCTACAATGCCATAGTCAAAGAGATCAATGGCAAAAATTACTCTGGAAAAATTCTGGTAAACATTCAAAAGGACAGCACTAAAAACCCAATTATAATTGGAAGTATAATAAAAACCAAAACCATTTTACAACGCAATAGTCCAAATAAAAATCCAAATCAGTTTAACTATCAAAAATACCTTTCGGACAAACAGATTTACGCTCAGGTATACCTCAATACAGTAGAAATCGCGGTTAGCAAAAAAAATCAAAAAGACATTTGGTATTATTCAGGTCGGTTACATTCAAGGATATATAACAATCTGAAAAAGGCCAATTTTAACGTAACAGAAATGAATGTTGCTCTTGCCCTTATATTGGGGCAACGACAAGAAATTTCAAACGATCTTATTCAGGATTATCAATTCTCTGGAGCCACACACATCTTATCCGTTTCCGGACTGCATGTTGGATTTATTATGTTGTTTATCAGCTTTATTCTAAAACCCGTTCCCAATACACGAAAAGGCTCTTTATTAAAATTAATTTCGATTCTCCTGTCTCTTTCATTTTTTGCGATACTCTCAGGCCTGTCTCCGTCAGTATTGCGTTCTGTCGTTATGTTCTCATTCCTGGCTGTTGGCAACCACCTTAGAAGAGCAGGTAGCATTTACCACACTTTACTTGCTTCGCTGCTTTTAATTCTACTCTTTGAACCTTATTTTCTGTTCGATGCCGGTTTTCAGTTAAGTTACCTCGCCTTATTTTTTATTCTTTGGCTACAGCCTTTGTTAAAAAGTATGTGGTCTCCGAAACTCAAAATTTTACATTTCATCTGGAATGCATTAACCGTTTCCTTTGCTGCACAAATAGGTACCTTACCACTGTGCCTGTATTACTTTCATCAATTTCCGGGATTATTTTTTGTGACCAATATTATCGTAATTCCTATTTTATCGTTTATAATGATCGCAGGAATTATAGTAATGTTTCTTGCTGTTTTTTGCCCTCCTCCCATGCTCTTAATTGAGATATTTGAAAAAAGCGTTTCTCTTTTAAACCTTATGATTCACTACATTGCTTCGCTAGATTGGTTTGTTATACGGGATATTAGCTTTAACTTCTATCTTTTGATCACTTCTTATTTTGTGGTTATTGCAGGCATTATTTGGGGCAAAAAAACCAATTACAACACAACGTTTGCTTTACTGATTTCTATCATCACCTTTCAAATTTCTCTACTTTACACCAAAAGAGAAACAGAGACCAAACTGGAAATGATTGTCTATCACACAAAGAAAAACACTTTAGTATCTCAAAGAAAAGGAAGCACAATCAAGGTGTATTCAAATGATACAGTACCCCTTCAAACATCAAAGGCAACCATACTAAATTTTTA
Organism: Flavobacterium collinsii; assembly: GCF_946903285.1. GTDB lineage: Bacteria > Bacteroidota > Bacteroidia > Flavobacteriales > Flavobacteriaceae > Flavobacterium > Flavobacterium collinsii. The sequence goes on along the minus strand of NZ_OX336425.1, from coordinate 1,507,534 downwards.
TTTGGTGGGGAATTTCAGCAAATTAGACACTATTACTAAAATTAAGAATATACTGTTTTTTAATGGTAAAAAAATCTTAGTAATTGATAGTTCCGGAATTTATGAAAGTAAAATTCAACCTGACATTCTGATGTTGATTCAATCTCCAAAAATAAACTTAGAGCGTATTTTACAGGAGTTACATCCTAAAATTATAATTGCTGATGGATCCAATTCTTACGTTATTCAGAAAATCTGGAAAAGCAGCTGTAATAAAAAAAACATCCCTTTTCATGCCACAGCCGAAAAGGGATTTTACTCCTTAAATGAATAATTTTTTAATTACTCTAGAAAAGACAAATAAATCTCTTCTTAAGTCCGGGATACTTTGATTGATTCTAACAACAACATTTTCATTTAACAAGTGAAGAAGTGTTACAAAATCAAACAGCTAAACTGATTCTAAAATGCTTATGGATTCAAAATTAAATTCGCATCTGCTATCCATGCTTTTGCGCCACCCTGCCTATAAGGAACCAAACCTAAATTGTTAAAGGTCGTTTTCCCTTTTCTAACGGAAGCCATTAAAAGACATACTTGAGGTAGTTCTGCAATGCCTAAAGCATTTTTTAATTTTAGATTTTGCTCTTTTACCATGTCCGACACAGAATCATCAGACATATCAAGTTTTACTAAAATAACATTATCACGTGACCATACCGCAAAATCAGGTGTGACAAAAATTTCACTCTGAATCCTCTCCGGTGCCCCAGCGGCAGTAAAAAAAATCAATAAAGGCCGTTTTTGTGAATCACTCGCCATGATGGCATCATTCATATCTGTCTTCCAAATTAAATTTTGCGAATGCAGACCAAACGCACCTAAAAAAAATAATAAGATAAGTAGTTTTCGGGTCATACTAAGTTGGTTTTTTTAAGTAGGTTAATGCGACTAAATTAACATAATATCTTTATCAAACAAGACATATCTAAACAAAAACGATAAAAAAAATAACAGAAACACAAATTCACTAATAAAGTCACAAATTATTAAGAAAATAAAAATATATCCGGCTTTAATTGACAAAACCACTGATCAACAGAACAAACCGTTCAAAAAAAAATCCCTTCTCACCCGAGAGCAAAAAGGGAATCTACAAATTAAACTAAGAAACTTAATTTAAATTTTATCATTCACTTGGATGTAAAATTGCATTTGATTCCGCAATCCAGGCTTTTGCACCACCAGGTTTATAGGCAATTTTTCCTAAAGCACTAAAAGTAGTTTTATTTTTTCTGATCGAAGCACTTGCAAAACATACTTCCGGTAAGTCCTCAACTCCAAAAGCATTCTTTAATTTTAGTTTTTGCTCTTTATCACTTTCATCGGCAGTACTGTCAGACAAATCAAGCTTTACAAGGATAACATTGTCGCGTGACCAAACCGCAAAATCCGGAGTTTTGAAAATTTCGTTTTGAAGATTTTCCGGTACACCTGAGGCAGTGAATAAAATCAACATGGGTTTTTTCTGTTCATTACTAAGTGCAATGGCATCCGTCATGTTCGTTTTCCAAACTAAGTTCTGTGCCTGCATAAAAATTGAACCGAAAAAAAATAGTAGGATAAGTATTTTTTTGGTCATATTAAATTGGTTTTTGGTTAGAATATCAAGACGAAATTAACATAATATTTTAATTTTCCAATTTTTATTAATATAAAAAATACATTATACATTTTTTTAAACAAAATAAAATATCAAATACTTAATAAGTGTAAAATTGGTAATTCCTTTTTCTTACTAAACAAAAAAACTCCTTACCAAAGGGTAAGGAGTTTTTTGAACTATAATTGTAATTGAGTATTTACTTTAAGATTTTTTTGGATGTACAATTCCTTCCGCAACTGTTAACCATGCAGCCGGGCCACCCGCAACATATCCTGTCTGACCCAATCCTTTAAAATTGACTTTCCCGTCTTTGGACTCAGCACTTGTAAAATAAATGGTCGGAAACCCTTGAATTCCAAATGCTTGCTGCAATTCATTATTCTGATTTTTAAGTTCTGGCGTTTGAGGTGTTCTTCTTGGATAATCGAGCTCAACCAAGACTACATTCTCCGTAGCCCATTTTTTGAATTCAGTTGTTTTTAAAACCTCATTCTGCAAACGAATACACCATCCGCACCAGTCACTTCCGGTAAAGAACATTAACAAAGGTTTTTTCTCCTTATTACTTATTGTTATGGCTTCTTTGACGTCTGTATACCATTTTAACTCTTGCGCCTGTGTTACAAATGCTCCGGCTAAAAATAGTGTTATTAAAAATATTTTTTTCATATCCTTTTATTTTTCACAAATTTAAACAAAAAAAGAATCGCAAAATGTCGTCTATTTTACTTCTTGCATTAATTTTCTAATAATTGGCGAAATTGCAATTAATATAACCCCTGCAACAATCGAATAAATTGCCAATTGATAATATCCTTCTGTATAAGACTGCAATTTAGAAAGCAATGTATCTCCTGTATTTGATCTTGATATTTCTGCACCTAATTTCCCTGCAAATAATTGCCCGAATGCACTTGCCAGGAACCACAATCCCATCATCATTCCGAATAATCTTTTTGGAGATAATTTGGTAATAATTGACATTCCGATTGGCCCTAAACAAAGCTCTCCAATAGTTGTTATCAAATAAGCAAACGTAAAGACATTTAAAGAAGCTATACCTTCTGAGCTTGCAAAAAACTTAGTTAGATAAAAGATGTAAAAGGAAGCTCCAAGGAATAAAAACCCAATTCCAAACTTAATCAAAGTGTTTGGTTCAATTTTTCGTTTTCCAAGCCAAATCCACAATAAACCAATAAGCGGACTCAAAACAACTACAAAAAAGGTATTAGAACTATTATTGACTACGTTAGGATCTATCGTAAAAAACAACAATTGATCACTCAAATTGTCTTTGGCAAAAAGCGATAACGACCCACCGCTTTGTTCGTATATCGAGTTAAACAACAAATAGAAAAATACAAACAAAAAGGCTGCGAAGAGCTTTTTCTGCATTTTTACATCTCCTAGTTTTATCAATTCATAAACAAAATAGAGAACGGCAATTATACCAATCGTATACATGAAATAATCCGTATAATCGGTATTTTTCACCATTATAAAAATAAATGGCAAACTCAGTATCGATACTGCATACACTATTATTTCACGAATTCTTCTTTTACCTGCATCCAGATGCAATAATGGAGAATCTCCAATTGGCCCCAAATGTTTTTTTGTAAACAAAAAGGTGATCAATCCCAAAAACATCACTATTGCGGCCGACAAAAAGCACAGTTGCCAAGAGTAGTATTTTCCTAAATAAATACACAAAGCCCCCCCTAAAAGGCCTCCAACATTTATTCCGGCGTAAAACATTCCGTAACCTGCGTCTCTACGACCATCTCCTTCATGGTACAACTCTCCTACCATTGAAGAAACATTTGGCTTAAAAAACCCTGTTCCAATGATCGAAAACGCAATACCATAATAAAACATCACCTGAGGAGAAAAGGCAATCAAAAGATTTCCAAGAATCATAACGATCCCTCCAAAGAATAATGATTTTTTAAACCCTAATACCTTATCAGCAAAAATACCGCCGATAAAGGTAAAAGCATAAACAAAAGCCTGAATGGCTCCATATTGTAAATTGGCGTGCTCATCTTTTAACAAAAGCTGATCTACCATAAAAAACGTAAGTACGCCACGCATTCCGTAAAAGCAAAAACGTTCCCACATTTCAACAAAAAACAAATACCACAGTTGTCTTGGATAAGTGCCTTCAAAATTTTGAATCTCCTCTAAAGTGATCTTCTCTTCCATTTATTTATAAATAATTAATTAATTCCTTTTTCTTTCATCACTTTATTAAGCTCCTTTACCAAGGCAAACATTAGCACTGTTGCAAACATTAACAATGCAAAATTAACCCAAAAAAAGTTAGCTTTATTATCGTAGGTGTCCCACATACTAGCCAAAACTCCACTTAATTTATTCCCTATTGAAGTAGATAAAAACCAACCTCCCATCATTAAGGATGTAATATTTACCGGACTTAGTTTAGACACCACCGATAATCCCATTGGACTTAAAAACAATTCTCCTATGGTTATGATTCCGTAATTGGCTACCAACCACCAGACACTCACTTTCTCCGCCCCATCATGACCAATTTGAACGGCAGCTATCATAACTAAAACCGACAATGCAGAAATTAATAACCCAAAGGCTATTTTAGTTGGTGTTGAGGGCTCTTTTTTTCTTGAACGTAAAAAAGAAAAAAAAGCAACAATCAAAGGGGTTAGTATGATTACCCAGGCAGGGTTAATAGATTGACTTAAATTGGTTGCCCACAGATGTACTTTACCTCCTTCTGCGGGAAGTTTCTCTGGCGCAACGTTTCTAAAATATAGCGGATAATTTACTTCTTTCTGAACTTCACCATTTACTTTTTGCAAACGAAACTGATGATCATAAAGTTCTACCGATTCTTTTTTATATTCGACTTCTTTGGCTAATTTTAATTTTCCAACAAGCTGACCCGTTGTTCCGGTAACTTCTCTGTCTGTATAGCGATCTGCCCAAGTGGTAAGCGCTGAGCCATTAAGTTTAAAAACCGCCCAAAATAAAATAACAACACCAAAAATAGCCAACAAAGCTCCTATTGGTCGTTTGTCTTCTGCTTTTGCTTTAAAATAAAGTGATCCGTAAAAGAAAATTATCGGAATACAGGCAAATATAAAGGCATCTGTACTATCTGAACCAAAAATATAACTGTCTAAATTTGTTTCTGACGTTACTCCTTTTATCAACCAGCCAATTGCTCCAAAAACAAAAGATGGCAATAAAATAAACAGGATGATTTTGTAAAACGGCATATCGCCTTCCTGTACTCCTTTTTTCTGATCATGGCCTACATAATGTTTTGTACCCAATAAAAACACAATAACACCAATAAACATACCTACACCCGCTGCCATAAAAGCCCAATGCCAGCCTAATAGAATTTGCAGTGCAGCACCAAAGAAATTACAAATAAAACCTCCAACATTAATTCCCATATAGAAAATATTGTAGCCTTCGTCTTTTTTATCTTTATATTCTTCATTAGAATAAAAACTTCCCAATAGTGTAGAAATATTAGGCTTAAAGAAACCATTTCCCACAATCACCAAAGTCATGGCAATATAGAGCACCGTTATATCATGAACTCCCATTAAGAAATAACCAATACCCATTAAGATTCCCCCCAAAACAATCGATTTTTTATAGCCTAAATATCGATCTGCGATAAGTCCGCCAATAAAAGGAGTTAAAAAAACCAATGCGATAAAGGTTCCGTATAAGTCAGAAGCTTCTTTCTCGGTCATAGCAAAACCATCCTTTACATCTTTTAGATATAAAGTAAATATTCCAATCATTAAGTAATATCCAAAACGTTCCCACATTTCAGATAAAAACAAAAAAGGCAATGCTTTAGGGTGTTTTTTCCACATAACTATACAGTCTTTAAAATTAAAATTACCTACAAGCCTAGACCTGTAGGTAATTTTTTATATCTAATAATTATTAATTATCGAACGCCATGCATCATCTTTTTCAAAAATGGAGTTAACGCAAATAATATGATTGCAGCAAGTCCTGTAAGCACTACGAATACCATGAAAAACTCGTATAAATTATGGATTTCAAATCCAGCAAAGAAGTGATTATGTGCACTGATTTGATGTTTCTCTAATAAAGCCAATTGTTCCGCTGTTGGTGTAATTTTGTTATCTAAAACTGCCTGAAGATCGATTCCTAATTCTTTTGCTTTTGCAAATTTATCTCCTGTTGCAGGCAAGATAGAACCTAAAGTTCCTCCTAAAGCATAACCGGATGCATTTGACAAGAAAAAGACTCCGTATAACAATGAAGCGAAACGTTTTGGAGACAGTTTACCTACCAATGACAAACCAATTGGAGACAAACACAATTCAGCACATGTATTTAAGAAATACAATAAAATCAACCATTTTACCAATAACAGGCCTGAAGTTCCAATATAAGAAACCTGAGTTGCAATCATGAAGAAACTTATAGAAATCACGACTAAACCAACGGCTAATTTTACCGGTGAGATTGGCTCTGTTCCTTTGGCTCTTAAAGTATCCCAAAGTATACTAAAAGGTACCGCCAGAATTACCACAAACAGTCCGTTGAAAATCTGAACCATTGACGGTGGCATTTGCCAGCCAAAAAAGTTTCTGTCCGTTTGATTGTCTGCAATAAAAGTCAATGATGAACCAGCTTGCTCAAAAGCTGCCCAGAAGAAAATGATAAAAAAGGAAACGATATAAATAACGATAATCCTGTCTCTCTCAATTTTAGTTAAAGAAGTGTCCGAAATAATTAATCCGGCTAATGATAAACCACTAGAGTAGATCAAAGTATAAATCAGGTTCTGACCTACCACATAATGAAAAAAGAATCCTAAAGCTACAAATGCAATTCCGGCAACTGCTAACGCTTTATTTGAGAAATTTGCTTTTTGCGCTTCTCCTTCTTCAAAATCAGAAGCGTCATTTTTAGAAGGCAAACCTCCTAATGGTTTTCCTTCAGGAGAAACTACGTATTTATTCTTTAAAAAGTAAAAAAGTAACGTCCCTAATAACATTGCAATAGAAGCGGCAAGGAATCCCCATCTAAAAGCATGAATATCTCTAATTCCGCCAGCATCTTTTACATCTCCTAATAAAGGACAAATAGACTGGCCTAAAAAAGCTCCAATGTTGATACCCATATAGAAAATAGTAAAAGCACTATCTAATTTTGTTTTTTCCTGTTTTGGATACAAACTTCCAACCATACTTGAAATGTTTGGCTTGAAGAATCCGTTACCAAAAACAATAACTCCTAACGCCGTATACATAATGATTGTAGCAAAGGCTCTGTTACCTTCAAAAACACTACCACTGGTAAACAACAACAACTGTCCAATTGCCATTAACAATCCGCCTAATAGAATACAGTTTCTGTTTCCTAAAAAACGATCGGCAACAAAACCACCCAACATAGGTGTTAGATAACAAAGTCCTAGGAAACCTCCATAAATTAAAGAAGCCTCTTCTTCCTTCATCAATAATGAATTCACAAGAAATAAAGTTAATAAAGCTCGCATTCCATAAAAATTGAATCGCTCCCACATCTCCGTTCCAAATAATACCCAAAGTCCTTTTGGATGTGCAGTTTTTACTTTAGTTTCTCCCATATTCTTTATTATTTATTTAAGGTTTTTAGTTTTATGTTATAAATTTTCTTTGATAAAGTTAGTCATTTTGTTATAAAGCTGAATTCTGGTCTTTCCGCCATGAATCCCGTGGTTTTTATCCGGATAAATCTGAGAATCAAATTGTTTATTCGCTTGAATTAAAGCTTCCATCATTTGCATTGAATTTTGCACATGCACGTTATCATCAGCCGATCCGTGAATCAATAAAAATTTCCCTTTTAATTTATCAACGTGATTTATCGGAGAGTTCTGATCGTAACCGCTTGCGTTTTCCTGAGGAGTCTGCATGTATCTTTCTGTGTAAACACTGTCATAAAAACGCCAGTTTGTTACCGGAGCAACTGCAATTGCCATTTTGAAAACATCGTTCCCCTGAAAAATACAATTTGAAGCCATAAATCCACCAAAACTCCATCCGAAGATTCCAATTCTTGCAGGATCAACATACGGATAAGCGCCGATTACTTTTGCAGCATCAATCTGATCTTCTACTTCGTATTTTCCTAATTCTTTTTGAGTTACTTTTTTGAAATCAGCACCTTTATAACCTGTTCCTCTACCATCAACACAAGCTACGATATAACCTTGCTGTGTAAGAGATACAAACCAATAATCATCTGGATTGTTCCAGTCGTTATTTACCTGTTGAGAACCCGGACCAGAATACTGGTACATGAAAACAGGATATTTTTTTGAAGGATCAAAATCTTTCGGTTTTAAAATCCATGCATTAAGCTCATTTCCTTTTGCTGTTTTTAAAACGAAAAATTCTTTTGCCGGTAGGTTGTAAGCTACTAATTTAGAAGAAAGATCTTTGTTGTTTTCGATAACCTGAATTTCTTTTCCCGTTTTAGCCTCGTTCAAAGTATAAGTAGTTGGCTGTAGATTACTTGAGAAAGTATTAATAAAGAACTGAAAGTTAGGGCTGAAAGTTGCCGAGCTCGTTCCTGTAATTTTAGACAAACGAACTTTGTTCTTTCCATCTAAAGCAATGCGATAAATATCTCTGTTGATTGAACCGTTTTCTGTAGATTGGTAGAAAACTGTTTTGTTTTTTTCGTCGAAACCGTAGTATGAAGTTACTTCCCAGTTTCCTTTTGTGACCTGATTCTTAAGCTTTCCGTTTTTATCATACACATAAATATGATTAAACCCGTCTTTTTCACTTGTCCAGATAAAGCTATTGTCTTTTAAGAAGGTTAAATCGCTGGTAACATCGACATAAGCTTTGTCTTTTTCATTTAGAACCACTTTTGCCGCTGCAGTCGTTCCATCTACAAACAACAAATCCAAATTATTCTGGTGACGGTTTAAAACCTGAGCCGACAATACATTGTTGTCATTTGTCCATTGTAATCTTGCGATATAAAAGTCATTGTAGTTTCCTAAATCTACTTTTTTACCCGTATTACCCACCGCATCATATATATGTAGAGATACTACTGAGTTTTTTTCTCCTGCCTTAGGATATTTAAACGTTTCAATGGTTGGGTACAAATCTTTTTGAAATATAGACATCGAAAATTCCGGAACGGCACTTTCGTCAAAACGGATATAAGCTATTTTTTTACTGTCTTTACTCCAGTCGAAGGCACGTACAAACGCAAACTCTTCTTCATAAACCCAGTCCGTAATACCGTTGATAATGGCATTCTTCTTTCCATCGGTTGTAACCGCTGTTGATTTTTTTGACGCCAGATCATATACATACAAGTTATTTTCTTTTGCATATGCGATTTTAGTCCCATCAGGAGAAAAAGTCGGTTCCTGAATCTGAAAATCAAACAGTTTAGTTAACGATTTTGTATTAATATCATATAAAAAATAATCTGCTGTAAACGAATGACGGAAGATTTTTTTGGTATTGCAGGCAATTAAAATCTTTTTTTCTGAGGCATCAAAAGTATAACTGTCAATCCCTTCAGAAAGCGCTGTGTGATTCTTGGTATCAATTAAATTAGCTACTTTTTTTAATGTTGCAAAGTCATATAAATCGATTTGCATGCTTCTGCTGGCCTGATCTACATTTAGAACTGTATATTGCTCTGTATTTTTTAACGATTTCAGTTCATCCATTCCTTTTGCCCGAAATGCTCCACTATAAATATTCTCGACCGTAATTTTTTGCTGGCCGAAAACAGTCGCAACTAAAAACAAAAATATAACAGTAATTTTACCTGTATTCATTAGAATTATTTTAAATATAAAAAAGAGCCCAATTTTAGTAAAAAAAATGAACATAATACCCATTATAATTGTTAAATGTTAAAAAAAATAACGATTGCGTACTTTTCAATTTTCAAATACATTGCAAACAAAAGTCTTAAAATAGTATCTTTGCCGCAACTTTATTATTTAAAATACTGAGAATGAACAACGCTGTTGCCGGATTTTCGAAATTATCCAAAAAAGAAAAAATAAACTGGATTGCCAATACCTATTTTTCAAGCCCTGAAGAGGCCCTGACTATTATAAGAAATTACTGGAATACAGACGAAAAGCTACAACAATTGCACGATGAATTCATTGAAAATACCATCACCAATCTTTACATCCCGCTTGGAGTAGCGCCTAACTTCCTGATCAACGGAAAACACAAAACAATTCCGATGGCAATTGAGGAAAGTTCAGTAGTTGCCGCAGCATCAAAAGCAGCTAAATACTGGTCGACGAGAGGCGGTTTCAAAGCCACTGTAATCGCTACAGAAAAAATCGGGCAGGTTCACTTTACCTTCAACGGAGATGCCCAAAAACTAGAATCTTTTTTTAATCAGATTAAACCTAAAATTTTATCTGACACCCAAAGCATTACCAAAAATATGCAACAACGAGGTGGCGGAATTCTAGATATAAAACTAAAAGATAAAAGAAGTCTTCTCGAAAATTACTTTCAGCTTCATGCAACTTTTGAAACCAAAGACAGCATGGGAGCAAATTTCATCAATTCCTGCCTGGAGCAATTTGCTACTACTTTAAAAGACGAATTTCACCATTCTGATTTATTTTCAGAAGATGAAACTTTAAAAGTAATTATGAGCATTTTGTCTAATTACGTTCCAAATTGCATTGTTAAAGCAGAAGTTTCTTGCCCTATTGAAGATCTAACAGAAAAACACATTTCAAATCCACAAGAGTTTGCCGAGCGTTTTGTACAAGCTGTTCAGATTGCGGAAGTAGAACCATTCAGGGCTGTTACACACAATAAAGGAATTATGAACGGAATTGACGCTGTAATTCTTGCAACCGGAAATGATTTCAGAGCAGTTGAAGCAGGGGTTCATGCTTATGCCTCCAAAAACGGCCAATATTCAAGTTTATCTCACGCTAAAATCGAAGACGGAATTTTTACTTTCTGGCTTGAAATTCCATTAGCACTGGGAACTGTAGGCGGATTAACTTCTTTACATCCATTGGTAAAATTGTGTTTTGATATTCTTGAAAAACCTTCAGCAAAAGAATTAATGGAAGTTGTAGCGGTCGCTGGTCTTGCGCAAAACTTTGCCGCCTTACGCTCCCTGACCACTACCGGAATTCAGGAAGGACATATGAAAATGCACCTTAACAATATTATCAACCAATTTGAAGCGACTGAGGAAGAACGTCATTTAATTAAAACTCATTTTAAGAAAAATGCCGTATCGCACAGTGCTGTAGTTGAGTTTATTGAAAATCTAAGAAAAAAATAAAAAATCCAAATAATATAGTTTCCGAATAAAATTCCAAATTCCAACGTTAATTGGAATTTTATCCCGACGTTTCGGGATTGGAATTCATTTTAAAATTGAAGAATGAAAACAACCTTTTACAGTAACGGAAAACTTTTAATTACAGGCGAATATCTAGTCCTGGATGGCGCCAAAGCTTTTGCTTTACCAACAAAATTTGGACAAAATCTAATCGTCGAGAATGGTTCAAATCAAGAAATCCAATGGAAAAGCTATGACTTTGACGAACACCTTTGGTTCGACGATACGATCACTTTCTCTGATATTATAAACAATCCAAAAACTCAAATTGAAACCGTAAAAACGACTTTAATTGAAATTTTGCATGAAGCTTATTTGTTAAATCCAGATTTTATAAATACTTCTAAGGGATATAAGATTAGTACGCAACTAACGTTTCCAAAAAATTGGGGACTTGGAACATCTTCTACCCTTTTAAACAATATTGCTCAATGGGCAAAAATTGATGCTTTTACGTTGCTTAAAAACAGTTTCGGTGGAAGCGGTTACGATATTGCGTGCGCACAAAATAACACTCCTATTATTTATCAATTAGAGCAGAATTCACCATTGGTGGAAGCCGTAGACTTTAATCCAGATTTCGCACAAAACATTCATTTTATTTATCTTAATAAAAAACAAAATAGCAAAACTGCTATTAAAGCTTATTACAACAACAAAAATCAAAACCTAACACAGAATATTACTGACAACAATAAAATCACCAATGCTGTCCTAAATGCAAAAACAGTACAGGAATTTGCAATAGCTTTAGAGAAACACGAAATTCATTTAAGTAATATCCTGGAATTAGAAACCATACAAGAAATTGCTTTTTCAGATTTTAATGGCGTAATAAAAAGCCTAGGAGCTTGGGGTGGAGATTTTGTAATGGCGGTTTCAAAACAAGATCCAAAAGATTATTTTACATCAAAAGGATACGAAACAGTTCTTTCTTATCACGAAATGATTTTGATTTAAATTTATTCACAACATTACTTTACCAAAGTTTTAAAAACTTCAAAAAGAATTTCTCTCAAAATTAAATCCATAAAAAAAACCCGAAACATTCAAATTGAACGTTTCGGGTTTTATATTTTTATTTAATTACTAAAGACTAGTAGTTAAACTGTAATCTGTTATCTTCAATTTTAGCATTAGCTTTCAATGCTGGTAAAATTCTGCTTGCATCAGATGCACTTTGCGCTTTTACTTTAGCAACATACTCTGCATGGTTAGCCGCTGCAGGAGCTTTAACTGTACTGATGTTTTTTACTACATATACACCTGTGTTACCTTCAATTGGAGCTGAAATTTTATTTGCAGCTAATGCGAATGCATTACCTACTACTTTTGGCTCTTGTCCTACTCCTCCAGGTAATACTGGATTGTCCATAGTAACATTAGCAGCTTGCTGAACAGCTACACCAGCACTTTTAGCAACAGCCTCTAGTGATGAACCTGTCATTTTAGCTTTTAAAAGCTCTGCTTTTTTCTTGTTTTTCAAAATTGACTCTACATAAGGCCTTGCCAATGTTACAGATACTAAACCAGATTTGTTTTCGCTTTTGTATTGTGCAATTACGTGACCGATATTAGCCAATTCAAAACGCTTCACATCTCCAGTGTTCGTTTCTTTGTCAAATGCCCATCTGATGATGTTACGTTGGTTTCCTAATGGACCAAATGCTTCATCCATAGCTTTTGCTGTTACAGGAGCAGCAACTTTTAATCCTAATTCCTTTGCTGTAGCATTGAAATCTTTATCGGCAGCATCCATTTCAAATTTAGTTGCCAATGTGAATACTTTATCAGAAGTAGCTTCAGATGGCTCAATTTTTTGAGCGATAGTAGCTAAACGAATTCCGTCTTGTTTGTCAGTAATTTTGATAATGTGAAATCCGAAAGGAGTTTCCACTAAACCAACTTTTCCAATTCCGTTACTGAATACAAAATCATTGAATGGTTTCACCATTTGGTTTGGACCAAAATATCCTAAGTCACCACCTTGTTGTGCAGAAGAATCATCTGAACTTGTGAAAGCCAACATCATGAAACTGTCTGGGTTTGCCTGAACCTGAGCAAGAATTTCTTCTGCTTTAGCTTTAGCTTCTTCTTTTGTTCTTTTTTCTTTTGCGTTTGGAGTTTGAGATCCTTCGTATCCAATTAAGATATGACTTGCTTTTGCATTAACACCAGCTTTAAATCCTAAAGATTTAGAGATTGCATAATATCTTCCGAAAACATATGGTCCGTAAATTGCCCCAGCTGGTAAGCTGAATAATTTATCAGCATCAACTGCTGGTAAAGCATTTTTAGGCACATAAGTTGAATCGTAAGGAACATCAGAATTTGAATTTACAAATTCTGCGATGTTAGTAGCACTTTTAAAACCTGGCAAAGTATCGTTTTTACCTGTTTTTGCATTGTACTCTACTCTTCCGTTTAGTAATGCAGTGATTTTAGCTTTAATTTCAGCTTCGTCCTCTTTCGAAGCTTTGTCTTCCACTAAAACATACTGAATTTCACGAGTAGCATCCGCTTTGAATTTCTTCTCGTTTTTCTTCATATAATCTACAATTTCTGTATCAGAAATTTTTACTTCACTATCTTTAATTGAAGAATATAAAGCCGCAACGTAAGCAAAGTTAACTTTGTTAGCTTCCATTTCATATTTCAGCTTTCCTTCACTTACAGTCGTGTAAAGTCCCGCTTTTACTAATGTGTTATAGATCTGGAATTTAGCATTTAGCTCAGCATCTTTTTCTTTTTGAGAAATGAATTGTGCTGCCTCAGGATTTGTTTTAAAGTATTCTTTAAATTTAGCTACGTCAAAAATACCAGCTGCATTTAAAAACATCGGGTTTTTACCAATATTCGGATCTGCTTTTAAAACTTCAAGTAAGTGTTTTTCACCTACTCTTAATCCTAATTTATCAAACTGTGCTGATAATAATGCGATTGAAACCTCTTGGTCCCAAACTCTGTTTGCAGCTTCAGTGGAAGTAATTCCTTGACCACTTTTTTCAACATTACTAACTTTAACTCTAAAGTCTTCAAATGAAATATCTTTTCCATCGATGCTTCCCACATCTTTTGAACTTTGACCAAATGTTCCTCTTGTGAATAGATCTTGTATTATAAATGCAAATAATGCAAGTGCAATAACTCCTATCAATAAAGCGGAACGCTGTCTAATTTTTGCTAAAACTGCCATTTTTATTATCGTTAATTTTATATTCAGTTTGCGAAAATACAATTATCTAGTTAATAACAATACAACTAGCGTTTTATTTTACACAATTTTTTTTATTAATTTAAAAAATCACTCTTTTATCGTCAATTTAACCAATTCAATTTTCTTATTTGTGGCTTCTTCGATCACAAAATGATAGTTCCCAATCACTATTTCTTCTCCCTTTTGAGGAATTTCTTTGGTCGAATTCACGATAAACCCACCTAAAGTCCCGTAAGAATCCTCCTCAGGAATTGTTAGTTTATAGGTCTCATTGAGATACTCTACATCTAATCTTGTCGAAAACAAATACTTACCTTCTCCCAGCTCCTGTTCTATCAATTCCTCGTCTAAATCGTGTTCATCTTCGATCTCACCGAAAAGCTCTTCAACAATATCCTCTATCGTAATAATCCCCGAAGTTCCTCCATATTCATCCAAAACAACAGCTACATTTCTTCGCTTTTTAATCAATAAGTTCAGCGCATCTTTTATCAAAATCGTTTCAGGAACAAATTCAACTGTCATTAAAACCGATTTTATTGTTTTCGGCTTTTTAAACAAATCAAATGAGTGTACGTAACCCACAATATCATCAAGCGAATTTTGACTCACTACAATTTTGGAATACCCGGTTTCTATAAATAATTCTTTAAGATCTGCGACGCTGTCAAATAAATCTATATCAACAATTTCCGTACGCGGCGTCATGATATCACGAGCTTTTACTCCTGAAAACTCCAATGCATTTTGAAAAATCTGAATTTCAGAGTCTACTTCAGCATCATCTTCAACAGCGTTCATTTGTTCTGCAATATAGTTCCCAAGTTCAATTTTACTAAAATACAACTGTATCTGATCTCCTTCTGTTTTGAAAAACTTTCGCAATACAAAATCTGAAATCCAGATGAAAAAAGTCGAAAAATAATAAAATAGTCGGTAAAACAAATAGGCCGGAATGGCAAAAAATTTGATTAATGTATTGGCATAAATCTGAAAAAAAACTTTCGGAAAAAATTCTGCCGTTATCAAAACGATAAAAGTCGAAACAACAGTCTGAACCAGCAGACTTGCCAAATTTGAAAAATGAAATCCTAAATTGATGATAGACTCCAGGATCAAATCTCCCATGTAAAACCCATAAACAACCAGTGCCACATTGTTACCAATAAGCATTGCGGCAATAAACTTTGAAGGATTCCCGGTAAGTTTTGTTAGAATTTGTGAGGCAAAATTATCTTGTTTCTTTTCGATTTCAAGATAAATCTTATTCGAGGAAATAAAAGCTATTTCCATTCCTGAAAAAAAGGCTGACAGTATTAAACATAGTATTATAATACCAATTTCCATTTTTTACTGTTTTTTATTGCGATCGTCAAATTTCTTGACAAATTTCCTCCTGAAGAAAAACATAAATACTGCCATACCCGCAATTATAAAACTCAGAGCAGCGGTATCATTTCCATCGTTTATCTTTGTAAAACCATCATAAATAAAATAAATGGCAAATATGATGTAAACGTATTGTGTATATTTTAAATAACCCATAATCTGTATTTTTATTCGTTTGATTCTATTTCACCGCTAACACGCTGAGAATTAATCACTTTAAAATCCTTACTAAAATCTATCCCTTGCCCGTTTGAAGCTCCTTTTGCATCCGTAAGCTTAAATTTTCTTTCGGTATAAAACCACTCGTTATTCTGATCGAAGTACAACTGTTCTGTTTCCAGCATTTGTCCTTCTTCTGAAGTGATTCTTACTTTTCCCTGCAAATCAATTATACCGGTTGGCTTGTACGAAACAGCATAATTTGATCTTATAAAGGTACGTTTTTGATTTTTATCATATAAAGTAACATCAATTCCTTTTGGGAATTCCGTAAAAGGAAAGTCAAGATTAGAATAGTCCAACATTTTAGGACTTTTCAAAACTCCTGTTATACGTCCGGAATCTGTATATTTTATATCAACGGTATCTGCATCACTTCCAGGAACGAACTCTGAGAAGTTAATTTTCTGAACTTCTTTAAAATTACTTTCGCACCCAAAAAACAGTGTCACAGTAAAAACTGTGACAACCGCTATTATATATCTCTTTGATAAATTCATTTGCCAAATGTAGTAAATTGTAATGAGCTTAAAAAAACATAAGAGCTTATGCTTAATTGAATTTACTTTTCACGAACCATTTATCATTAAAAGAGAAGCTCACACTAAAGTTGAAATAATTCTCCTGAACCAACCCAGCTGACACTGTTCCTCTTTTTCCAAACTCAACACCAATGTTAACATTCGAAAAAGACCCGTTATTAAGTGGAATTCCAGCTCCTAAAGTCATACCCAGATCATTGATCTCCTGATTATTTACCACCAAACCAATTTTCTCGTATTTTAATCCAGCTCTATAAGTCATTCTGCTTAAATAACTTGTAAATGATGCATAGTTAGGAATGTAATACCCACCGATAGCATATTTTTGATATTTTTCGTAACGAACATTATCTCTTGTGTTGTAATAGTTTGCAAGCTGTCCATTTCCTTGAAAAGAAACTGTAGTACCCACCAACCATTTTCTGGCTTCTCCGATACCGGCACCAAATGTTATTTTGTTCGGCAGTTTTAATTTATCTTCATGATCAGGAGCCGTAATCGGATCAGGATCACCATCTACCTGAATAACTCTTGTGCTGTTTGAATTTAAAGTACTGGCAAAAGTATAATTCAAGCTTGTAAATAAACTCAGTTTTTTATCAATTTTTGTTTGATACATCGTACCAATATTAAAACTAATACCAGACAGTTCAGAAGCATTTGTTTCTCTCGTTGCATTTTGAACGCCAGTTACCAGCTCTAAACTTGTGGTCGTGATTTTCCCAAAATTATATTGTGCATCAGCTCCAATATTCCAGTTCTTTTTAATTTTGTATCCTAAACCAACAAATACTTTATTAACACCACCTTTTCCCTGAAGCTGGTTACTTGTTGCTCCTTCTGTACCTGTTAGGTCATTTTGAATTTTATATCCAACAGAAGTTACCGGAACTAAACCGAACGCTGCACCAAATTTTCCCATCGGAATTCCCAATGCCAGATAATCAAAAGTGGCTCTTTGTGCCTTTTCAGATTTCTCACTGGTTTTCAAATTAGACGTACCAAAAGATCCCCCAACTGTAAAAGTTGTAAACTTTAAACTCGCGTAACTTGCAGGATTCTCAATATTCAGGTGAATACTATCCTGTTCCACTGCAACTCCGGACATAGATCTGTTTTCAAGAGTTCCTTTAAATCTTACATCACCAATTCCGAAAAAAGAATAAGGCGACGCAGTACCTTGTTGAGCGAATGAAACGAACGAGATAAGCAAACAAGCGCTTACTATAATTTTTTTAATCATTGTCGATTTTATATTGAAATGTTTGGTTCAAACTCTCTAAAAGGAAATTTGAATTGGCAAATATGGTATTTTTTAATCGTTTAGCCAAAAAATCTGCATCACCTCCCGTTAAAATTATTATAAAATTTGAAAAGTTTGCGCGATATTCATCGATAAAACCATCAATCTCATAGACGAAGCCATTGACTACTCCGGAATGAATCGCTTGTTTTGTAGAATCTCCTATATAGGAATCCGGGGACTCTAAAGCGAGTAAAGGCAGTCTGGCCGTATAGTTATGCAAAGATTCATAACGTAATCTCAGGCCCGGAGAAATAGCCCCCCCCAGATAATTGTCCTTTTCGTCGATAAAATCGTAGGTAATACAGGTTCCGGCGTCAATTACCAATCTGTTTTGTTTGGGAAATTTTAAAGTAGCTCCAGCTGCCAAAACCATTCGGTCTATCCCTAATGTTTTTGGAGTCGCATATTTATTGGTGAACGGAAAAACATCCTCATGAGTTAAAAAATGGACATTTAACTCTTTTTCGAAAGTCAAAAAAGATTGTTTTTCGATATTTCCGACCGATGCCACGACCAAATCAGAGCAATTTTGATATTTTTCTAAAATTTTTTTAATTTTTTTTTCGAGCTCCTTTTTCTCAAAAACAAAATTTTCAAGAACACTACCTCCTTCAAATACAGCAGCTTTAATTCTGGTATTCCCAACATCAACCGTTAAAATCATTTTTGTTTTTTTAGCCCTGCGAAGATACGAATTGATTTTTTTAAAAAAATATTTTGGATAAACGAAAAATGATTCTATCTTTGCACCCGCAATGTGCACAGCACGGTACCTTAGCTCAGATGGTAGAGCAATGGACTGAAAATCCATGTGTCCCTGGTTCGATCCCTGGAGGTACCACAACAACCCGAATAGCAATATTCGGGTTTTCTGTTTTTAATACTTTTCTTCCTGATTTATATCGGCACCAACTCCCCAATTTTCCAGAACCTTATCGCAAAGAATAAGCTGTTTTAACAATTTGCCGCTTTTAACAGCTGCAATCGTTGCTACTATTTTCTTTCCGGTTACACAATCTTTTGCTAAACCTCCTACTCTTACAACCGATTCAGGACTTTTACACTTCTTTCTTTTTTAATTTTAACGCAATTAGTAGGATTAAAAAACTACAATTATCCTCATGCTTATTTTTCGTTAAAAAAGTATTAAATAAATAAAAAAATATCTTCTATATTCGCAAAACCATAATTTAAAGTTTTATTTTTTATCAAGTACACAAAGTCTATTAAAGTCTGTTTATGAGCAACACTTCAACAAAGGGTATCTGGAAAGTGATTTCGGCGTCATCAATGGGGACCATGATCGAATGGTATGATTTCTATATTTTTGGAAGTTTAGCGGTCGTAATCTCAACAAAATTCTTTCCCAGTGACAATCCTACTGCTGCATTTCTGTCGACTTTAGCCACTTTTGCTGCCGGATTTGTTGTACGGCCTTTTGGAGCATTGTTCTTTGGAAGACTTGGTGATATCATTGGGCGTAAATATACTTTTATGGCTACTTTGTTATTAATGGGTGGTTCTACTTTTTTAATAGGCTGTATTCCGGATTATAACACCATTGGCTTTCTTGCTCCTCTATTGGTTTTAATTCTTCGCTTACTGCAAGGCCTTGCCCTTGGAGGAGAATATGGCGGAGCAGCTACTTATGTCGCAGAACACGCTCCTGCTAATCAAAAAGGATATTGGACTTCCTGGATTCAAACTACAGCGACCGTTGGTTTGTTTATTTCTTTAATGGTAATATTAGCAACGAAAAACATTCTTTCGGCCGAGGATTTTGACTCCTGGGGATGGCGTGTTCCGTTTTGGGTTTCTATTGTAATGGTAGGAATTTCGTATTTGATTCGTAAAAACATGGACGAATCTCCTGTGTTTGCTAAAGCCAAAAAAGAAGGAACAACAAGCACCAATCCGTTGAAAGAAAGTTTTGGAAACCGATACAACCTGAAGTTTGTTTTACTTGCTTTGTTTGGCGCTACTATGGGACAGGGCGTAGTTTGGTATACCGGGCAGTTTTATGCGATGAGTTTTATGAAAACGGTAATGAATGTCGACTCTTCTCAGGTTGATGAATTATTGGGAATTGCCCTATTACTTGGCACTCCGTTTTTTATATTTTTCGGATGGCTGAGCGATAAAATAGGACGAAAACACATTATGATGGGCGGAATGCTGCTTGCCATTTTATTTTACAGGCCTATCTATAAAACGATGTACAACACTACTGATCTGAGCCACAAAACCGAACTTATTTCCAAAACCACGCAATCGATTGAAATAACAAAAAGTAAAGACTCTATTTACACTACTTATAAAGAATATAGCGACGGCACAGCTTTACTGGAAAAGAAAACACATTTTACAAACAAGAATCAAACTCAAATCAACACCACTATTACGATTAATTCCGCTAACAAATGGACTTTAATCTTTTTCGTTTTCATCCAGGTTTTATTTGTTACGATGGTGTATGGTCCTATTGCGGCCTTCCTGGTAGAAATGTTTCCAACTAAAATCAGATATACTTCAATGTCCCTACCTTATCACGTAGGAAATGGAATTTTTGGAGGCTTACTGCCTGCAATTTCAACTTATTTTGTCACACATGCTAAAGAGGCCGGCAAACCGGATTTTTATCTTGACGGACTCTGGTATCCTATTATCATTGCCTCTGTCTGCTTTGTCATTGGAATGATTTACATCGATAATAAAAACAAAACGAATCACCTTTAATATTATAACTATGAATACGATCAAACAAATTTTAGGTGTTTTATGGATTATACTTGCCATTGCAGCGGCCTATTTTTGCATTTTTGAATTTGGATTACCCAAGCTGCTTTCGGACAAACAGGATGATTTGGTCTTTGGGACCATCATTCTTTTTATCCTCACCCCGTTAATTGTTTTAGGACTGGGAACTTTTGGCTATTTCTCTGTAATCGGAGAGTACAATAAAGAAAGATAAGGGGTGAAAAAGGAAAGGGCTGCCTAAAAATAGACAGCCCTTTCGCACCACTAACAAAACCAAAAATCTTTTACTTGTCAGGTATGTTCTTCGTTTATATCGATAAAATTATTTCTTAATGAGCTTCATTACCTGAGTTACCCCCTTCTGGTCAACCGCTTTTACAAGGTATAAACCTGTTTTCAGATCGCTTACGCCAAACTGAAAATCCGGATTTCCATTGGTAGTAAAACTTTTCACCAATTGCCCTGAGATCGCATAAATCTGAACTTTTGACATTGATACATTTAAGGTAAAATAATTCGAAACCGGATTTGGATACAATCGTACTGAATTTTCTTTTTCGAAATCGGCTATGGCTAAACTGGCCTGTTTGTTACCATAAATTCTGAATTCTCCCGCCGGAAGATTTAAGGGCGCATTGACATCGGTAACATTAATAGTAGAGTTGTCCATTAAATTGTACCATTCACCGGCATATTGAAAACCTGTTGGAACATTTTGGGCCGTAACATCAAAATTAGCGACAATCAAAACATCTTTTAACTCGGTTGATGATAAAGTACTATTAGTAATTTTTATGTTTACAGACAGTAAATTTGCGTTTGCAATTACAGGATCTCCCAAAAACACAGGCTCTTTTGTTTTTAGCGCAATCATCTTTGCCCAATCGTTGTAAATTTTATTTCGCACTGAATTGCCCAACCAGTTATTTACCCATTGAGGCTGCGGTTTTGTATCTAATTTACAATCGCCCGCAACACCATCGAAATCGGTGTTGACCGAATTATCGTTACAGGTAAAAATAGAGTTCTCCCATCCTAATTCTCCAAAATGCCAAATCATTTTTGGCCCCGGAACCAATAGTGAAACTGCTCCAATTGCCGACATTCTGGACAATGCTGTGTCTAGTGTTTTTACATTGTATCCTCCGCCAGAATTTCCGTATTGTATGTTTTTATACATCAAACGTTCTTCATCATGGCTTTCGGCATATCCCATTAATCGGTTGGCTGTAAAACCGTGGCTGCTGCTGGCCATTCTTGAAATATTACTCTCACTCGCATACCCCATTGACAATTGATTGTACGGTCCTGTCATTTTTCCCCACATCATTACTCCTTTAGACGGTGTTTCAGCAATTCTGTAATTGGCCCATTCCTTCTCCTCGTTATCAGACCCCAGGTGCTCAAAAATAGTGTAATGTGTAGGGTCGAGACTCCATGAATAATCAGCATATTTCTTTAACACATCTACTCTGTCCTGTTGGTACGCATCAGTACATGCTCCATCAGAAGCGGTACAATTCTGGGTAAAACCTTTGGTCAAGTCCCAACGGAAACCGTCAATTTTATATTCTTCGATCCATTGTTTAACCACACGTTCGACATAATTTTGTGTTTTTAAGGCCTGATGGTTAAAATCTTCCCCAACATTATACGCATGTTTGGCAACTGTATTAAAATAAGGATTTTCGGCGGTTGGCGAACCAAAACCGTCTCCGTCAGGATCGTTCATCCACATTCTCACCATAGGATTTCTTCCGAAAGCATGATTTAAAGCAACGTCCAGAATTACTGCAATTCCATTTTGATGACATAAGTCTATGAATTCTTTTAACTTGTCTGAAGTACCGTAAAATTTATCCAAAGCCATATGAAACGAGGTGTTATACCCCCAGCTTTCATTGCCTTCGAACTCCATTACCGGCATTAATTCGATTGCATTTATTTTAAGGTTTTTAAAATAATCCATCCGATCTATTAAACTTTGGTAATTTCTGGCCGCATCAAAATCGCGAACCAAAACCTCATAGACTACTAGTTTTTCTTTTTGAGGTTTTACAAAATTGTTTATCTGCCAATTGTACGGAGTTTGACCGGTTTTCAAAACGGTCACTTCAAATTGCTGTCCTGCCGGATAAACAGGCATGTTAGGATAAGAAGTTGTAGGAATGGAAGGATCATCAAAAGGCGATAACACTAAAGTGGAATACGGATCGGCCGTTTTTACTAAAGATGGGGAATTAGCCAGCGGCGTAGTATCTACCACCCAATATTGATAGGTATAAGTAACTCCCGAAACTAATCCGGTTAATTCCATCCAAAATTTTCCCGAAGCAGGATCTTTTTTCATGGTGTAGGCCGAAATTGGCTGCCAGTTATTGAAGCTTCCGGCAACATATACAAAGTCTTTTAAAGGCGCATCCAAAACCAAAGTCGCTTTTGTATCATCAGTCGAATTGTAGTTAATTCCGTCAACCAAGCCTGTCGGCATTGCCTGCGAAACAGTATTTGGATTTATTACAACCGAAAACTTTTTTACAATCGTAATTCCTGCCTGAGTGATACTCAATTCGTAACTCTGATTGTTAGCAACTCCAACATGAGAATAAGAATAACTTGCGGTGCTTGAATTTGTATTGATAACCGTTCCGTTTGCCTTTAAGGAATAACTTGCTGCACCGTTTGTATTTGTAGCAGCAATATCAAAATTAGATCCCGATGTTATAATTGATGCACTGTTTTCTGTTGGCGAAGTTAGCAAAACCTGAAAACTGCCCACTTCTACTAAAATGTCCTGCGATTTTTTATCGCCATTTCCATTTTTGGCTTTTACCAAAAAACCAATTCTTCCAATCCCTGTAGTACTGTAATAGGTAGTTGGTGTAATTGTTTTGGTATACGTATCTGTACCCGAATTATAGGTAAACTTACTCGCCTCGCTTGAGGCATCCCAGGAACCATTATCCGGAGTTCCTTTTTGAGAAGTATCGTTGGTATCAAAAGCCCAGGCCCACATATACAAGGAATGGTCAGTAATTCCCCAGCTGCTTTCATCAACACTTGTGCCGTTAATGGTTATGGTAATTGGTGTAGTCTCTTCAAAAGTTGACGGACTTACGGAGTGACTTATGGTTTGCGTTTGGGCAAAAGTAGCCACAGACCACAAAAATGTGATCAATAGTAAAGTTCTTTTCATAATGTGGTTGATTGGTTAGTTAGTCTGACTAAAAAAGGGCTATCTTCTAACAGATAGCCCTTTTTTAAATTATCAAATCCTAGTTCTTTTTAATAGTATAAGTTTTAGCAGTAAAATCTATAACGATAGTGTAATTCCCTGCTACTGTAATAGGAATATTAGCTCCTCCAGCATCCAAAGTCAAATCATTACCATCATCTCCAAAATTAGTACCCCATGAATCATCTAGTCTAAATTTGACATCTCCTACTGTTAATGGTCCAACATAGGAATATTTTTTAGTGCTTAAATCATAATCTAAATTTGTATCAGGGTCATTCCATCCGTTAGGAGTCGCAGAGCCAATAATACCCCAATTTGGCCAAGCTGGATAAGGAGTCGCTGTAATTGTATAAAAGTTTGAAACCTGACTTACTGAACCTGTTGTTCCTAAGGAAGATTTAACACGTACATCAATCTGAGCTGCCTTAAATGGAGCAAAACCAGCATTTAAACAAGCTGTATTAAGGTCTGCAACCGTAAAACTTTTAAATTTATCGGTTGTTGTAGCCACTACCGTAGGAGCTTTAAAATTAGTTCCTGCAGCAGCCATTTCCAAACTATAAGTCACAACAGTCTTAGTTCCATTATACTGAGCATCATCCCATACAAATGTTGTTGCCGCATTTGCTGCATTTGTATTCTGAAGCACAATGCTAAAATCAGATTTTGGAGTTAATAATACCGGTGCGGTTGCCGCTTCAATTACAGGTCTGTCTTGTACATCATCCGCATTACATGATACCGTTAGTACACCAACGAATGCAAGTAAAATTCTATATATATTTTTCATTTTATTATTTTTTATAAGGTTAGTTAGTATCCTGGATTTTGTTTTAAAGTTGGGTTTGCCTGAATCGTTTTTAAAGGAATTGGCATTAAATCTCTGGAAGGATCTGTAGCACTACCGTTCATAACTCCGCCTTTCCACTGCCAAATTTTAGATCCTCCTGTGAATTTTCCAAAACGAATCAAATCGGTTCTTCTGTGACATTCCCAAAACAGCTCTCTTCCTCTTTCATTTAAAATAAAGTCCAGTGTAAGATCAGAAGCCGCAATTGCCGCAGCACCGGCTCTGGTTCTAATTTTATTCACATATCCTACAGCCGTAGCGATGTTACCTGCACTTGCTCCTCTTACCGTAGCTTCAGCATACATTAAATAGACATCTGAAAGTCTATACATCGGAAAGTCCGTATCCGGAATATCATTTCTTTGTGCTGCAGTTCCATCAGAATTTACGTTTGTATATTTAGTAACCGCATATCCTTCAGTAAAAATATCCACTCTGGCAATATCTAAATTTTGTCCTTTAGTATAAAAAGTCCCTCTTTTATCAGCTGTTGCAGTTGCATCAGGAAAAAGACCAACAAATTCTCTACGAGTCCTAATTCCTGCCCAGCCACCATTCATTCCCTGAGCAGCCGCATCCATACTACCACCAATAGAAGCATGAAGTATAAAACTCATTCCACCACCAGTAGCTCTAATCGCATTTCCATCACTTACAACAGGGAAAATAAATTCGTTTTGAGCTCCGTTTCTATTATTATCTGCCGAAAATAAATTTTTGTACGGTATGTTAGCAAAAGTATATTGTGAGTTATCAATAATATCTTTACATACAGTTGCTGCTTCATTATTTCTATCTGTTCCTGTATAAACTTTTGAATTCAGATAAATTTGTGCTAATAAAAACTTAGCCGCCGTTTTATCTACTCTTCCATATTCGTTTTGTTTAGAAGCTACCAGACTAGCATCGATATCTTTTAACTCCGATTCGATAAAAGCAAAAACTTCAGCTCTTGATTTTTGTACCGGATAAAAGAATCCTACAGGGTCATTTTCTGTTGTAATTGGCACATTGCCAAACAAGTCCATTAGATTGTAATACGAAAAAGCTCTTAAGAAACGAGCCTCTGCTCTAAATGCAGCTATTTGAGCTTTTAAATTAGCATCAACTCCTCTGGCAGTCAATTTATCATCTGTAGTTTGTCTTAAAAACTCATTGGCAACACTAATGTGATAAAATGCTCTCGAGAAAGTTCCGTACAAAAACTCATTATCTGCCGACCAGGTCTGTCCATTTAAGCTTGGCAAATTACCATCAGCCCATGCGATAATTGCCTCATCAGTAGGGAATTCCTGTGTTACAAAAAGCAGTCTCAAATAACTACTAAAATCACCACCAAGTCCTGCTATATCAGGATTTCTTCCAGGTACATTTGCATCACCGTCACCATCATTTCCTCCTACATACAGTCCGGCATATAATTTCGCCAAAACCTGTTTGTATGAAGCCGGATCCTTATAGAAAGCTTCAGAAAGAAATTCATCATCATCCTTAGGTGTCACGTTTAAATCGTCCGTACACGAAGTAAGCGTCATATTTAATCCTAAAATAAATAGGAAAAAATAAGATATATATTTAAATGATATTTTCATTTTGTTTATTTTTTAAATTTTACTTATCAGTTTTCTTTTAAAAATTAGCATTTACACCAAATATAAAAGTACGGGCTCTTGGATACACATTGTTATCAATTCCGTTGAATTTCTCAGGATCTAAACCATCGTATTTCGTAAGTACAAAAACATTCTGTACTCCTGCTGAAAACCTCATAGAAACAGATTTCAACAAGGCTTTATCCAAAGTATACCCTAACGTTACATTGTCTAATTTTATAAAAGAGGCATCTTTTACAAAATAATTTGATAAATAATTATTATTTGTTGTGAATCCGGTCTTATTATAATCAGAGCTAATATTCCCCAGATCAGACTGTCTTCTCAATCCTGCTAATAAATATCCTTTGTCAGAACTTACGTTATCATAAATATAATTTCCTAAACTGGCTCTCCAGTTCATTGCAAAATCAAACTTTTTGTAATTTAAAGTTGAAAAAAGACCGAAAGTGTAATCTGCTGACGGTTTATGGTATTTGTAACGGTCTCCGTCATCAATTTTTCCGTCTCCGTTTCTATCCGCATAAGCTCCTTCAATTGGTCTTTTGTTAGCGTCGTACAATTGCTCATAGACAAAGAATGAATTTGGAGCATATCCTACTGAATTTATCAAAATTTTATTTCCGGAACCTCCTGCGATATTATCTCCTACAATATATCCGGTGAAACCAGGTACTGTACTTCCTAAATCTGTAATTTTCTGACGAAGATAAGTAGCATTAAAAGCAACATTCCAGGTTAAATTATCATTTTTCACAACATCCGACTGAATACTAAACTCAACCCCTTTTGTTTCAAAACTTCCAATATTATTAAATCCCTGATTTCTTAAATTTGCTCCGTCAGGAACTAAAACATCAGCTAGCAAATCGCTTGATTTCTTATCAAAATAGTTTACCGAACCTGTAATTCTGTCATTCAAAAATCCAAAATCAACACCAATGTTTGTTTCGGCCAATTCCTCCCATTTGATACCTGTATTATATCCTTCCGGTCTTGCTGTTGGATAAACCGTATTTCCGAAAATGTATTGAGAATTAATAGTTCCTAAAGTTACTCTTGGTAAAAAGTCGTAAGCAGATGTAATGTCTTGCTGCCCGGTAGTACCGTATCCTACTCTTAATTTTAGACTTGAAAGTGTACTATTTTCTTTTAAGAATGATTCTTCCGCAATATTCCATGCAAAAGCTGCTCCTCCAAAATTACCCCATCTGTTCTCTTTAGAGAAACGAGAAGTTCCGTCTCTTCTATAATTTAAAGTCAATAAATAACGGCTGTCATAGTTTAAAGTTAAACGTCCAAAATAGGATTGCAGATTAACATCCGGATCTGTAGCAACATCCTCTCTTGGTGTTGGCTGTCTAACTTCGCCTGACTCATACTTTTCTTTTTGGAATAACTGGTAGTTATATCCTGCAGTAGCATCAATTTTAAACTTCCCTAAAGTTTTAGTATAGTTTAAATACGTGTTTAAATTTTTGTTTTGAAGATCATCTGTATAGGAGTTGTAATTCCCTAAATTTATCCAGTTCCCACTGCTAAAAGCATTTGGCTGGTAACCCAGAATACTTTGTGTACTTTGTTGATTATACCCATTACTGCCAAATTTATCAATACCGGCTTCAGCAATAATTCTTAAGTCTTCAAAGAAATGAAATTTATAATCTACACTAATATTTCCCCATTTTCTGGTAGAAGTAGCTCTTTTATCCTCCTGATTTAATCTGGCTACAGGATTTCTGGCCGGCAATAAAGGTACGTTACCATTTGCCTCCAACCATTCGAAATAACCTCCATAACGAGAACCTTCCTGATAAACAGATTGTGTAGGATCAAAAGCTAATGCACTTCCAATTACTCCACCTTCATCCTGAAAATGATTTTTAGCAAATGCAATATTTCCGCTAATATCAATTTTTAAGTGATTGTCAAACAATACCGGATTTAACGATATCGATGTCGTAGTTCTTTCAAAAGAAGTGTTTCTTAGGATTCCAGGATTATCAACATTTCCAACAGATAAACGTACCGGAAGTTTATCGAACAAAGCGCCGCTTACCGAGATATTATTATTCGTTGTTAAAGCCGTATGAAAAATTTCATCCTGCCAGTTTGTATTTGCTTTTCCTAATGTCGCTTTTTGTTGCGGTGTTCCCTTTGCATTTACTACAGCACGGAATTGATCTGCACTTAAAACATCAACTGTATTAGCCACTGTATTAATCCCAACCTGAGAGCTAAAATTAACTTTCACTCCACCTTTTGTTCCTTTTTTGGTAGTAATAACAATTACACCATTTGCTGCACGTGAACCATAGATAGCGGCTGCCGATGCGTCTTTAAGCACGGTAAAAGACTCAATATCATTAGGATCGATGGTAGACAATATACTTGTCGCACCACTTGGCACTGCATTGCTTAACGGAAGTCCGTCTAAGATAATTAACGGATCATTAGAGGCACTTAAAGAAGATCCTCCACGAATTCTGATATCAGCTTTAGCTCCCGGAGCACCACCTCCAACAACATTCACACCAGCAATACGTCCACCGATTAAACTTTCGGGAGTCACGTTAATTCCTTTATTAAATTCTTTGGCAGAAATTTGAGATACAGAACCTGTAGCATCCTTCTTCTTAACCGTACCATAACCTACTTGTACCACAACTTCTTTAAGCTGATTCGTATCTTCTTCCAGAGAAACGTTTAGTATTTTTTGACCATTATAAGTTACAGTTGACGTTTTATATCCAATAAATGAAACCAAAATTTTGTCCCCATTTTTTACGTTAGATAACTGAAATTTACCGTCAAAATCTGTTGATGTTCCGCCCGGAGCACCCTGTACATTTACATTTACTCCCGGGATTGGTTGTCCCGTTGCCAGGTCGGCAACTGTTCCGGTTAAAGTGCTTTGAGCTAACACAGTAAACGGCAACAAGAGGAATAAAAATAACAACTTTTTGTAAATTGTTTTCATACTTTTTGTTTAAATTAGTTTGAGTTTTTGATTGTTAGTTAAGTTTTTAATTTTACTTCGAATTTCAAAATTAGGAATTAATTAACATGACCAACCAGTTGGCTTTTTTATTGGTTTACGAAAACGTGGTAGTGTTGAAAACTTTCTTTTTTTTGTAATCTTTTAAGTCAAAAATTGTCGATTTTAGAAATAAAAGATACCTTTATTAACAATTAGATTTTTTTCAAATAACAACTATGAAACGTAAAATAACCCTAAAGCAGATCGCAAAGGAACTTGACGTCTCTATTTCAACGGTCTCAAAATCACTGAGAGACAGTCAGGAAATAGGAGAAGAAACGCGCGCAAAAGTGCAGGCATTTGCAAAGTTTTACAACTACAAGCCCAACAATATTGCCCTTAGTTTAAAAAATCGAAAAACCAAAAGTATTGGCATTATCATTCCGGAAATTGTACATCATTTTTTCTCTACCGTGATCAACGGAATCGAACAGGTAGCCAACGAAAATGGTTATAGTGTCGTGATCTGTTTGTCTGATGATTCATTTGATAAAGAGGTACTAAATATGGAAATGTTAGCCAACGGAAGTATCGATGGTTTTATCATGTCACTCTCTAAAGAAACACAATACAAAGGTGATTTCCACCACATTACCGAAGTCATCAATCAGGGGATGCCAGTAGTCATGTTCGATCGCGTCACCAACGACATCTTGTGCGACAAAGTAATTATTGATGATAAAGCTGCTGCCTATGAAGCTGTTCAAAGTTTGATAGACAATGGTCGAAAAAAAATCGCTTTGGTCACTACGGTAGATTATGTAAGTGTGGGAAAACTCAGAACCGACGGTTACGAAAAAGCGCTCCTCGACAATGGATTGCCTTTTAATGAGGATTTAATCATCAAAATCGAAGATGTAGACACTTGCGAAATCACCATCAGCCAGCTTTTACACGACCGTGCGTTTGATGCCGTTTTTGCTGTGAATGAGCTTTTTGCCGTAACCATTATCAAAACAGCGAACAAAATGGGATTAAAAGTTCCAGAAGATCTGGCCGTAATTGCCTTTACTGACGGAATTATTTCCAAATACTCCACTCCAAGCATTACAACCGTAAGCCAGAGTGGTGAAAAAATGGGTAACAAAGCCGCTAAAATGCTGATCGAAAGACTCGAAGCCGAACACGATGATGACGAAGAAGAAAACGAAAATTACACCACAGAAGTCATCGAAACACATCTTATAAAACGAGAATCTA
Source organism: Flavobacterium collinsii (assembly GCF_946903285.1). GTDB lineage: Bacteria > Bacteroidota > Bacteroidia > Flavobacteriales > Flavobacteriaceae > Flavobacterium > Flavobacterium collinsii. Next base: position 1,477,119 of record NZ_OX336425.1, on the reverse strand, counting down.
CTGACTAAAAACCTAAAAATCAACATTTTCTAAAGTCTTAAATAACATTTATGACTTTTTTGTTAGCGTATTTAAAAAAATAATTAATACTTTTACGCCTGCTCAAAGCTTTTACTTTTACTTCGAAATAATAAGTAAGTTTTGATAAGCAAAGCGCTTATCGTCTAATTAATTCTTTAATTACGATAATGGAAAAGCGTAAATTAAGTTTCTGGGAAATTTGGAACATGAGTTTCGGTTTCTTGGGAATACAGTTTGGTTTTGCACTGCAAAATGCAAATACTTCAAGAATTTTTGAAACTCTGGGTGCCAAAATTGACGAAATTCCAATTTTATGGATTGCGGCTCCGGTTTCAGGATTAATTATCCAACCCGTAATTGGTTATTTTAGCGATAGAACCTGGACTCGTTTAGGCCGACGCCGCCCCTATTTTTTAATTGGAGCCATCTTGTCTTCTATTGCATTATTCATCATGCCCAACTCTCCAACTTTATGGATAGCTGCAGGTACTTTATGGATCATGGATGCCTCGATTAATGTTTCGATGGAACCTTTTCGCGCTTTTGTTGGCGACAATTTACCCGAAAAACAACGCACTTTAGGTTTTGCCATGCAAAGTTTCTTTATCGGAACCGGTGCGGTTGTAGGTTCTGTTTTGCCTTATCTTTTTACCAATGTTTTTGGCGTAAGCAATACTGCCGCGGAAGGAATTATCCCGGACTCTGTTAAATGGTCCTTTTATATTGGCGGAATTGTTTTCCTGCTTTCTGTTTTATGGACTGTTTTTAAAACTACAGAATATACACCCGAAGAGCTTCATGCTTTTGAAGTTCAAAGCAAAAAAGACAAGGAAGATCTCATTCTCAATCCCGAAACAGAATCTGAAGGCAACATCAAAAGACAATTATTTTTAGGAGTATTATTGACCGTAATTGGAGCATTGGTTTCCTTTTTAATTTTCGAAAACAGTCTGGCGAAGGAACTTTACATTCTTTTTATCGGTTTGGTTTTCATGGGGGTATTATTCATGATCGCTTCCCAACTACGAACTTCTAAAGTTCACAATGGTTTTACGATAATCATGACCGATTTATTGAACATGCCAGCCACTATGAAAAAACTGGCCTGGGTTCAGTTCTTCTCCTGGTTTGCCTTATTCTCTATGTGGATTTATACTACACAAGCAGTTACACAGCATATTTTTGGCACAACAGACACTACTTCTAAAGTATACAATGATGCCGCCGACTGGGTTTCGGTTTTGTTTACCGTTTACAACGGAGTAGCTGCAGCAGTTGCTTTTTTATTGCCGGTTATTGCAAAAAAAGTAGGCGTTAGAGCAACACATTTATTGGCTTTATGTGCCGGAGGTGTTGGTTTAATCTCTATCTATTTTATTGGCGACAAACAAATGCTGATCCTTCCAATGTTAGGCGTTGGTATTGCGTGGGCAAGTATACTTTCAATGCCGTATGCCATGTTATCCGGAGCATTGCCTGCAGCAAAAATGGGGTATTACATGGGAGTTTTCAACTTCTTTGTTGTGATACCGCAAATTGTGGCCGCTACTATCTTAGGATTTGTCATCAAACAATTCTTTCACAACGAACCCATATACGCCTTAATCATCGGAGGAGTATCTATGATATTTGCCGGATTACTTACCCTTAGAGTAAATAGCAGAACTAAAATTGAAATTCATGAATAATAAAAAAGCATTCATCTTCGATCTTGATGGAGTGATCGTTGATACCGCTAAATACCACTTTTTAGCCTGGCAGAAAATTGCAAAGGCCTTAAACATAAATTTTACACACGAACACAACGAATTACTAAAAGGTGTAAGCCGCGTTCGTTCATTAGACATAATTCTCGAATTAGGAAATGTTCAGGCTTCACAGGAAGACAAAGACAAATGGCTCATTCAGAAAAACGAAGATTACTTGTCTTATTTGGTTGACATGAATGAAAGTGAAATTCTTCCCGGAGTTTTTAAAATTCTGCAACTCTTAAAAGAAAAAAATCAGGGAATTGCATTGGGTTCTGCCAGTAAAAATGCACGCCCGATTCTGGAGAAAACCGGAATACTTTCGTACTTCGATGTTATTGTTGACGGAAACGACGTTACCAATGCCAAACCGGACCCTGAAGTTTTCCTAAAAGCGGCTCAATTGTTACAGATTAGCCCTGAAAATTCCTTTGTTTTTGAAGATTCAGTTGCTGGAGTTCAGGCCGCCAATATTGGAAAAATGACCAGTATCGGAATCGGTTCAAAAACAATTCTGCACGAGGCACAGTATATCTTTGAGGATTTTACCTCAATGGATATTCAATTCATCAAATCATTAATCGCAAAATAAATCAATCAATCACAAAAATGAATCAAGATTACATTAAACCAGACAATTGGTCCATCATCGAAGAAGGCTTTGACGCTGAGAGAGTAAAATCATCAGAAAGTCTTTTTAGCATCGGAAACGGTGCTATGGGGCAACGTGCCAATTTTGAAGAAACCTATTCAGGTGAAACTTTTCAAGGAAGTTACATCGCCGGAATTTATTATCCGGACAAAACAAAAGTAGGCTGGTGGAAAAATGGATACCCTAAATATTTTGCCAAAGTACTAAACGCTCCAAACTGGATTGGAATTGACATTCAGATCAACGAAGAAAACCTAGACCTGCACCAATGTACTGCTGTGAAAAATTTCCGCAGAGAATTGAATATGAAAGAAGGTTGGTACAATCGTTCTTTTGAAGCAACATTAAAAAACGGAACCGAAATTGCCGTAAACATTCGTCGTTTTCTCTCTTTAGATCTGGATGAAACCGGAATTATCAAATACGAAATCACTCCTTTGAACAAGGATGCCAAAATTGTTTACAAACCTTATATTGATGCAGGAGTTACCAATGAAGATGCCAACTGGGACGAAAAATTCTGGGAGCCTCTTGAAGTTAAAAAAGCAGCAAATGAAGCTTTTGTAACGGCTCAGACTTTTAAAACGCATTTTAAAGTAACCACTTTTATGCACAATACGATTTTTGCAAACGGAGAGAATGTAAACATTTCGCCTTCAACAATCGATTCAACTGCAGATAAAATTCAGTTTACTTACGGTACCATTATCGCAAAAGGGCAAACCTCATCGATCCAAAAAATTGGTGGATATACGGTTTCTTTAAATCATGAGAATACTTTAACTGCAGCCGAAAAATGTATTAAAACTGCCGTTGCTCTTGGTTATGACACTTTACTTCAGAATCAAATCGAGGCCTGGAGTAAAATCTGGGAAATGTCAGATATTACCATTGATGGAGACGTAAAAGCGCAACAGGGAATTCGCTTTAACATCTTCCAGTTAAATCAAACCTATTTAGGAAAAGACAGTCGTTTGAATATCGGACCTAAAGGTTTCACCGGAGAAAAATATGGCGGATCTACCTATTGGGATACTGAGGCTTATTGTATTCCGTTTTACATGGCAACTAAAGATCAGCAGGTAGCCCGTAATTTACTGACTTACCGTTTCAATCAACTGGATAAGGCAATCGAAAACGCCAAAGACAATTTAGGTTTCAAAAACGGTGCTGCTTTGTATCCAATGGTAACCATGAATGGCGAAGAATGCCACAACGAATGGGAAATCACTCACGAAGAAATCCACAGAAATGGAGCGATTGCTTTTGCTATTTACAACTACCATCGTTTCACCGGAGACTACTCTTATATTCCTGAAAAAGGTTTAGAAGTACTTATCGGAATTGCACGTTTCTGGCACCAGAGAGCTTCTTTCTCTAAAGAAAAAAATCAATACGTTATTCTGGGCGTTACAGGTCCAAATGAATACGAAAACAATATCAACAATAATTTCTATACCAATTATATTGCAAAATGGTGTATTGATTATGCGGAAGAACAAATTAAAAAAGTAGCTGCTGAATACCCATCAGACCACAAGCGAATCATCGAAAAAGTAACGCTTTCGGCAGCTGAAATTGCGGAATGGAAAAAAGTAGCCAATAATATGTATTTCCCAACTTCTGACGAATTGGGCATTTACCTGCAGCAGGACGGTTTCTTAGACAAAGATTTAGTTCCGGTAAAAGACTTAGACCGCTCGCAGCGTCCTATCAATCAAAAATGGTCATGGGATCGTGTTTTACGTTCGCCTTACATCAAACAAGCCGACGTTTTACAATGTTTCTATTTCTTTGAAGATCATTTTTCTAAAGAAGAATTAAAACGTAATTTTGAGTTTTACGAATCTTTTACGGTTCATGAAAGTTCATTGTCGCCATGTGTACACTCTATTCAGGCGGCTGTTTTAGACAAAATGGATATGGCTTATACTTTCTATTTAAGAACCTCCCGTTTGGATCTTGATGACTATAACAAAGAAGTTGAAGAAGGCTGTCACATTACCTCAATGGCCGGAACATGGATGAGTATTGTAGAAGGTTTTGGCGGAATGCGTGTGAAAAACGATCAGCTTCATTTTTCTCCAAAAATCCCAAAAGAATGGAAAGGTTATTCTTTTAAAATTAATTTCAGAAATCAAATTTTAAAAGTGACTGTAAATCATAACGAAACAACTTTTACGGTAGACGGCGATCAGGATCTAACCATTGTAGTGAACGGAAATCCTGTAACCGCAGACAAATTGTTGCAAATAAATTAATACAACACACTTAAAACCCAAAAACATGAAAAACTTATTTTTCGCAAGTTTAATCCTGTTTGCTTTTGGCTCGATTGCAAAGGCACAACAATTAAAATCACCCGAAGGAAAGTTCGTAATGGAATTTTCGCTTCAAAACGACGGAACTCCAACTTACAATTTAAAATACAAAAATAAAGAGGTTGTAAAAACCAGTAAATTAGGTCTTGAACTTAAAGACGATAAAAAATCTTTATTAAATGATTTTACAGTTGTCGATACCAAAACAAGCACTTTTGACGAAAACTGGAAACCGGTTTGGGGAGAAGTAGATCAAATCAGAAACCATTACAATGAACTGGCTGTAACTTTAAATCAAAAAGGAACGGATCGTCAAATTGTAATTCGTTTCCGTTTGTTTGATGACGGATTAGGATTCCGATATGAATTCCCAACACAAAAAAATCTTACCTATTTTGTAATCAAAGAAGAAAGAACCCAATTTGCAATGGCGGGTGACCACACTGCATTCTGGATTCCGGGAGATTACGACACTCAGGAATATGATTATACCAAATCGAAATTATCTGAAATCAGAGGTCTTTCTGAAAAAGCGTATACGGCAAATGTTTCGCAAAAATCTTTCTCTCCAACAGGAGTTCAGACTTCTTTGATGTTAAAAACAAACGACGGTATCTACATCAATTTACACGAAGCAGCTTTGATCAACTATTCTTGCATGCACCTGAATTTAGATGATAAAAACATGATTTTCGAGTCATGGTTAACTCCAGATGCAAAAGGAGACAAAGGATATATGCAGGCTCCGAGCCACTCTCCATGGAGAACTATTATGGTAAGCGATGATGCGAGAGAAATCTTAGCTTCAAAAATGACTTTAAATTTAAATGATCCCTCAAAAATTGAGGATACTTCATGGATTAAGCCTGTAAAATACATTGGTGTTTGGTGGGAAATGATTACTGGAAAAAGCTCATGGTCTTATACCAACGATTTTCCAACCGTGCAATTGGGTGTTTCTGATTTCTCAAAAGCAAAACCAAACGGAACTCACGGAGCAAATAATGCTAACGTAAAAAAATACATTGATTTTGCTGCTGCAAATGGTTTCGATGCCGTTTTAGTGGAAGGATGGAACGAAGGTTGGGAAGACTGGTTCGGGCACTCTAAAGATTATGTTTTTGACTTTGTAACGCCTTACCCTGATTTTGACGTAAAAGGTTTGCAGCAATATGCAAAATCAAAAGGAGTAAAAATCATCATGCACCACGAAACTTCAGGCTCTGTTCGTAACTACGAGCGCCATATGGATAAAGCTTACCAATTCATGAAAGACAATGGATACGATGCAGTAAAAAGCGGTTATGTTGGAGACATCCTGCCTCGCGGTGAAAATCATTACGATCAGTGGATTGTAAACCACTATCAATACGCTATCGAAAAAGCAGCGGATTATAAAATTATGGTGAACGCTCATGAAGCCGTTCGTCCAACAGGAATTTGCAGAACATACCCAAACTTAATTGGAAATGAAGCGGCAAGAGGAACCGAATACCAGGCTTTTGGAGGTTCTAAACCAAATCACGTAACCGTTTTACCATTCACACGCTTAATTGGAGGTCCAATGGATTACACTCCGGGAATCTTCGAAATGGATATCAGCAAAATGAATCCTGATAACAAATCTCATGTAAACAGTACACTGGCAAACCAACTGGCATTATACGTTACCATGTACAGCCCGTTGCAAATGGCTGCTGATACTCCTGAGAACTACAACCGTTTTCCGGATGCTTTTCAATTCATCAAAGATGTTGCTGTAGACTGGTCTGAAAGTAAATACATCGAGGCTGAACCAGGCGATTTTATCACGGTTGCCCGTAAAGCAAAAGGAACAAACAACTGGTTCGTTGGAAATGTAAATGGAGAAACCCCACGTACATCAAACATCGATTTCAGCTTCCTTGAAAAAGGAAAAAAATATACAGCTACCATCTACGCTGATGCAAAAGACGCGCATTACAAAACAAACCCACAAGCTTACACCATCAAAAAAATAGCGGTGACCAATAAATCAAAATTATCTCAGTTGTCTGCTCCTGGCGGCGGTTATGCGATCAGCATTATCGAAACGAAGTAATTTTTAAAGACAAGTGATTTCCCCCAGAATTACTTGTCTTTTTTTTAAATGGACTAATAAAATATTAACAAGAATTGAGAACTTTACCGGAAAATGTAAATTGCATTAATCAAATTAATTCAAAATGAAAAACATAACCAGTTTCTTCTTAAGTCTCTTATTTATTTCTTGTCAGCAGAAAAATGAATCAATTCCTAAAGCAGATATTGCATCGGCAAAATCAGACACTTTAGATAAAATTGATATTGATACAACACTGTTTTGTGTTTATAATTTATCAAAAACAACAACAGCAATTGTAATAAATCTTAACGACCAGAATACCGGTGACGGAACTGAGTTTGATAAAGTTTTTAATGAGATAAGCTCCAAAGATTCTCTATACAATGTTGTGGAAGCCCCAAAAAGTAACAGAACTCGAAACTTTGAATATTATGATACTTTAGGAAGCTATAAACTGATAAGAAATAAAACATTAGAAGACCAGATTAAAAAAATTGCAGAAAAGAGTTACTACGTTTATGGCACAAAAGGGTTTTCAAAAATAACGATCAATAAAGTTGTTTGCGGACTCGATGAGTGTCGTACCAATATTCTCGCTTTTCCAATTGAAAATTTTGACACAACCAAAAATGGAAAACCTATTTTTTGTTCCAAACAGTTACTCAAAATTAACTATCAGAAAAGCTATTTTGATATTCAGAAAAAAGTACGTGATTATGATGAAGAGAAAAGCAAAGATTACGACTATAAAGACGATATCAAAACTAAAGTATTTGCCAATATTGGAAATGCTTATTTTACCTATAGTGATGATTTTATCTGGGGAAGAGATCCTGAAAATAGTAAATGTTCATTTCCTGCCAGAGCAATATATATTGTAGAAAAGAACAAGCCTGTAAAAAGATTCTGGATTGAAGGTTTAGATTTATTTGGAATTCCTTGTGACTAAAAGTTATATGCAATTCAGTTTTTCAGATTTTGTTTTTTCCTCCGTCTCAAATCAAAAAAATTAACAATTAAAAATCTTCATCGATTTAAACCACAAATTATGAAAAATTGCAAAACACACCTGGAAAAACATAATCTCTATAAATTAATACTATTCATTCTATTATTTTCCGCTTCTGCGAAAGCGCAAATCCAAAAAACAGAGCCGCCATTTTGGTATGCCGGAATGAAAAACCCGGAATTGCAGATTATGTTCTACGGGAAAAATATCTCACAATACGAGACTTCTGTTTCAAATAACGTGGTGATTAAAAGTGTCGAAAAAACCGAAAACCCAAATTATCTTTTTGTGACCATCGATACACAAAACCTAAAAGCTTCTGACTTGGTTTTCTCCTTCAAAATCAAAAACAAAGTCTCTTTTACTCAAAAATATACGCTTAAAGAAAGAAGAGCCAACTCGGCAGACCGAAAAAGTTACGATGCATCAGATGTAATGTACCTCATCATGCCGGATCGTTTTGCAAACGGAAATCCGAAAAACGACAGTAATACTTCTCTAACCGAAAAAGGAAACCGTCAGGATCCGAGCGGTCGTCATGGCGGAGACATCGAGGGAATCATTAAAAACCTGGATTATATCTCGTCTCTTGGTGCAACCACTATTTGGAATACGCCCCTTTGTGAGGACAACGACAAACAGCACTCGTACCATACTTATGCACAATCAGACGTGTACAAAATAGATCCGCGTTACGGAACAAATGAAGATTATGTTCGTCTGTCTACAGAAATGCATAAAAAAAACATGAAACTTGTTATGGATTATGTAACCAATCACTGGGGAATTACCCATTGGATGATGAAAGATATTCCAACCAAAACCTGGTTCAATCAATTTGAAACTTTTACACAAACGCACCACCGTCGCGAAGTAATTACTGATATTCACGCTTCAAAAATAGATCAGGAAGTTTGTATTGACGGCTGGTTTGTACCTTCAATGCCGGACTTGAATTTAAGAAATCCTCTTGTTGCCAAATACCTGACTCAAAATGCGATCTGGTGGATTGAATATGCCAATCTTGACGGATTCAGAGTTGACACTTACAATTACTCTGATCAAACTGCAATGGCCAATTGGGCAAAAGCAGTTACGAACGAATACCCTAATTTCAATATCGTTGGAGAAATATGGATGCACAATCAGGCGAATTTAGCCTATTGGCAAAAAGACAGTAAAATTGGTGCGATCGAAAATTACAATTCCAATCTGCCTAGTGTGATGGATTTTACACTTCAAAGTCAGATTAGTTCTGCTTTCAACGAAAATGAACCAAACTGGGATAATGGATTGATTAAATTCTACAACAATTTTGCAATGGATTATTTATATCCAAACACCGATAATATTTTAGTTTTTGCCGAAAATCATGACACCGACCGTATCAATCATAATTTTAAATATGATTTGGAAAAATACAAACTAACAATGACTTTATTGGCTACAATTCGTGGAATTCCACAAGTGTATTACGGTTCAGAAATTGGAATGGGCGGCGACAAAAGCAAAGGCGATGCCGACATTCGTCAGGATTTCCCAGGCGGATGGACCGGTGATAAAAACAATGCTTTCACCAAAGAAGGCAGAACGGCTGAACAAGCAAAATATTTTGACTTCACCTCAAAATTATTCAACTGGAGAAAATCAAACGAAGCTGTTCATTTCGGAAAGATGACACATTACATTCCGGAAAACAACACTTATGTTTATTTCAGATATACGGATGCTAAAACTGTAATGGTTGTTTTCAATAACAATGCAAAAGAGCAAGTTTTAAAAACAAACCGTTTTAAGGAAAACATCAAAACTTTTAAAACAGGTAAAGATGTGATCACCGGAAAAACATTCGATTTAACTTCTGAAATTACTTTGGAACCAAAATCTGCTTTGGTTTTAGAATTGGAATAAAACTTAACCGCAAAGTTCGCAAAGAACAATCGCAAAAGTTCGCAATATTTTTTTGCCACAGATTAAAAGATTATTACAGATTTAAAAAAATCATTTTTAATCTTTTAATCTGTGGCTATTTTTTTCAACATAATCCATGTCTAAAAAATTCCTAAATAATGAAAAAATCCATTTTCCTTTTTTTACCTTTAGTATCCTTAATCATGAGTTGTTCTGGCTCTAAATCAGTTACAATGAATAAAGAAAACACTTCAAAAACACCCTTCGTTTGGGAAGGAGCCAATGTTTATTTCTTACTTACCGATCGCTTTTATAACGGAGATACTTCTAATGACGTTAACTTCAACCGAACTAAGACTCCGGGAAAATTACGTGGTTTTGAAGGTGGCGATATTATTGGAATCACCAAAAAAATCGAATCCGGTTATTTTAGTCAATTAGGAATCAATGCGATCTGGCTAACTCCCGTTGTCGAGCAAATACATGGTGGAGTTGACGAAGGAACAGGGCTTAGCTATGGTTTTCATGGCTATTGGGCAAAAGACTGGACAGCGCTGGATCCAAATTTCGGAACTAAAGAGGACTTAGCCAATTTAGTCAAAAAAGCACATGCGAAAGGCATCCGAATTATTCTCGACGGCGTTATCAACCATACTGGCCCGGTAACTCCCGAAGATCCCGTTTGGCCTTCAGACTGGGTGCGAACGGGAGTGGTTTGTGATTACAAATCATTTGAAAATACAACCATGTGTACCTTAGTTGAGAACCTTCCGGATGTAAAAACAGAAAGTACACAAAATGTCGAATTACCACCTCTTTTAATCGAAAAATGGAAGAAAGAAGGTCGCTATGAAAAAGAAATCGCTTCATTAGACGAATTCTTTAAAAGAACAGGATATCCAAGAAGCCCTAAATATTACATTATAAAATGGCTCACTGATTATATTACAGTATTCGGAATTGACGGTTACAGAGGTGATACTGTAAAACATACCGAAGAAAGTGTCTGGGCCGATTTTAAAAAAGAATGTGACTATGCTTTCGAAGTCTGGAAAAAACAACATCCTCTGGAAGTTTTAGATCAAACCCCCTTTTATACGATTGCCGAAGTTTACGGGTACGGAATAAGTGGTGGGCAGGACTATGATTTTGGAGATCGAAAAGTAAATTATTTCCAAAACGGTTTCAACAGCATGATTAATTTTGAATTCAAGTGGAACGCCGCTCAAAACAATTATGAAGGTTTGTTTTCGAAATATTCCAATCATCTTACTAATGAACTGAAAGGATATTCGGTTTTAAACTATATGTCTTCACACGATGACGGTCAGCCTTTTGATGCCTATCGTGTAAAAGGTATTGAAGCGGGAACCAAACTACTCCTTTGCCCGGGAATGTCACAGGTATATTATGGTGATGAATCTGCCCGACCTTTAGTAATCGAAGGCACCCAGGGAGATGCCACTTTGCGTTCTAACATGAATTGGGACGAAATTCAAAACAACCCAGAAACTCAAAAAACACTATTGCATTGGCAAAAATTAGGTCAGTTTAGAAGAAATCATCCCGCTGTTGGTGCAGGAATCCACCATCAAATTAGCACACAACCTTATGTTTTTTCAAGAACCTTCACAAAAGATATCTATACGGATAAAGTTGTAATTAGCTTGGATTTACCCAAAGGCAAAAAAGAACTTCCTGTTGGTGATGTCTTCCCAAACGGAACAAAATTAAAAGACACCTACTCCAACCAGAAAGTTGAAGTAATTGATGGAAGAGTAAGTATTGACAGCGATTTCGACATTGTTTTATTGGAAAAAGAATAACGATTTTACCGCAGAGAAACGTAAAGATTCACAAAGTTTTTTAGCCACGAATTCACTAATTTTTATTTTCAGAGATAAGAAAAAATAATTCGTGAATTCGTGGCTATTTAATTTTTAATAAATTCCTTGCTAACCTTGCGTAAAACTTTGCGACCTTTGCGGTTAGAAAAAATACTGCAAAATGCTAAAAATAGCACACAGAGGCGCAAAAGCTTACGAACCTGAGAACACTTTAAAAGCATTTCAGAAAGCGCTAGATCTCAATGCTGACGGAATTGAACTTGATGTTCACTTAAGCGCTGATGAACATATAATTGTAATGCATGATGAAACCATTGACAAAATGACCAACGGAAAGGGCGAGATCACTCAATATACCTTAGCCGAACTAAAATCATTTCTGATTGCCGGGCAATATGAAATTCCAACTTTAAACGAAGTTTTTGATCTGGTTGACAAAAAATGTTTCATTAATGTCGAATTAAAAGGTTTAGGAACCCCAAAAAAAGTTGTCGCATTAATTGAACAATATATCTCAGAAAAAAACTGGAACTACAATCATTTTATAGTTTCAAGTTTCGATTGGAATATGCTACAGGAAACATCCTATTTAAATCCAAAAATTCCTATTGGTGTTTTAACAGAAGAAGATCTTGATACTGCTCTAGCTTTCGCCAAAACCATAAAAGCGAAAGCCATTCATCCTGATTATCACCTGCTGGATTTAGAAAATGTAAGCCAAATGCAGGAAAAAGGATTTCTCGTTTTGCCATGGACCGTTAATATGGAAGAAGACATTCAAAAAGTAAAGAATTATAATGTAGACGGAATCATTTCTGACTGTCCGGACAAAATATAAGTTTAAAATAGCCCCAAATTCACGAAGTATTTTTTCTTATCTCTGAGAATAAAAATTTGTGAATCTGTGGCAAATAAAAAAATATGACCAAAAATTTCGATATCATCATTGTTGGCGGAGGTGCTGCAGGTTTTTTCACTGCGATTAATATTGCAGAGAAAAATCCTAAACTTAAAATTGCCATTTTAGAAAGAGGAAAGGAAGTACTCTCTAAGGTTCGTGTTTCGGGCGGCGGAAGATGTAACGTAACGCATGCCTGTTTTGAACCAAATGAACTGGTTAAGTTTTACCCGCGTGGCGAAAAAGAACTTCGTGGCCCTTTTCATCAATTTTGTTCCGGAGATACAATCGAATGGTTCGAAAAACATGGCGTTGAACTTAAAATAGAAGAAGATGGCAGAATGTTTCCCGTTTCCAATTCCTCACAAACTATTATAGATTGTTTTTTAAGTGCCACCGAAAAACTAGGTATAAAAGTACTGACGGGGCAAAGCGTACAATCGATTTTTAAAAAAGAAGATTGCTGGAAAATTGATACTCAAAATGAAAATTTCGCTGCCGAAAAATTAGTAATGGCCACCGGAAGCAATCCTAAAATCTGGGAAATGCTACAAAACCACGGACATGCAGTTGTAAGCCCTGTTCCTTCCCTTTTTACTTTTAATATTAAAGATCTCCGAATAAAAGAATTACCTGGTGTTGCAGCACAAGTCACTGTTACCGTAAAAGATACCAAACTTGAATCGACCGGACCTTTGTTAATCACACATTGGGGAATGAGTGGCCCGGCCATTCTGAAACTTTCGGCCTGGGGAGCCCGTATTCTATTCGATAAAAATTATCAGTTTACTATTTTCGTTAATTGGTTAAATGATGTTGACACGGAAGATGCCGAAAAAAAACTGAAAGAACTAAAACAGGAGCATGCTAAGAAAGCCGTTTCAAAAAAATCACCTTTCGACTTTCCAAATCGTTTATGGGAAAGCCTGGTTCTGGCTTCGGGTATTGACACCGAAACCAAATGGGCGGATTTGTCTAAAAATCAATTGCAGCAGCTCGCTTCTCAACTTACAAAAGCAACATTTCAGGTCAACGGAAAAAGTACTTTTAAAGAAGAATTTGTTACAGCAGGCGGAATCGTTTTAAAAGAAATCAACTTCAAAACAATGGAAAGCAAATTGCATAAAAATCTTTTTTTTGCAGGCGAAATTGTTAATATTGATGCCATTACAGGAGGTTTCAATTTTCAAAATGCCTGGACAAGCGGGTTTATTTTGGCGAATGAAATTTAATAAAGTGAAATTCTATAGTTAATTTTTTAAAAGACTTTTTATATTTGCACCCTAAAAACAAGACAAAACTTACAAAAAAAATGCAAAAAATATTATTAGGAGCTGTACTTTTATTTACAATCTATAGTTGTGAAAATGGCTCTAACGATTCTAAAAAAATCAAAGAAGAGAAAATAACATTACAAACAAATGTTATAGATGCTGAATATTCAAAAAAAACGGATCAATTAGTATATGTATCATCAAATCCTTCCCAAGTAAATATTTTTAATTCCAGTACCGAATCATTACAAAAAATTTCGCTGGCTTATACCCCTACATGTATTTCCATTTCACAAAATGGTAATACAGCTGTAGTGGGTCATGATGGTCACATCACACATCTTAATTTAAAAAATCCATCCATAATCCAAACCTATGATATTTCTTGTTCTGCACTCGATATTGTTCTTGGAAATAATAGATGGGCGTATGTTTTTCCAGAAAAAGATCAGTGGACGTATATAAAAAGCGTAAATATGAATTTGGAATATAATTACGAAATGCCCAGAAGTATATACAATCAAATAAGCGCTGGAACTAAAGGAAGACTACATCCATCAGGTAAATATATTTATTCACAAAGTCCGCTATCAAGAGCTAAAGTTCAACGACTTACAATTAAAAAAGGAGATATTGACGATCAATACGAATCCAACTTTGAAGAAGAAAACTACACTATCCCCAGCATATGGTTTTCAGAAGACGGCAATAGGCTCTTTACTAGAGAGAGAAGTGTTTTAAAGACTTCCGAACTTAATAATTTAGATGCTGTATATAATGGTAAAATTCCTTCTGAAAGCAATTATAAAATTGATTGGCTGGATCATTCTTCTTCAAAAGGAAAATTATATGTAATCTTTTCAAATGACGATAAATGGAATCCGATAAAATCAAATAACATTTACGTTTTTAACGATTCAGATCTTAGCTATGTAAATAAATTTGATTTGGAAAAATATTTCAATCAAACGAAAAAAAACAGTGTAGAAACTTATGATGCGGTGCCATATTTTGTCTTTAGCAATTCAACTGGGAATCGTTTATTTGTAGTAACAAAAGCACTTGATTCTGATTTAGTTAATAAATGGGCAATTCAAAAAATCGATATTAACTAATAATTATTTCTTTTAATAAAAACCACTTACTATTTACATTTCCTTTTTTATAGTTATGATAAACTATAAAAGTCATGAGATAAAAAATAAATAATATGAAAAAAATTGCATTTACATTAATCACATTGTTAACACTTATCGGCTGTTCGAGTAACGATTCAAATGAACAAATTAAAGACGCAAATTACTCGGTACCGGATACCTTAAATTTTACTATTTTCAATAACAAACTTGTTCTTAATATTGAGAATCAAGGTGAAACATCTTTAAATTATACTCTCGTAAGCTCAAAAAACTACATCGAACTTTCTAAGAAAGAAGGGGTTGTAACTTCGCTAAATCATGATGGAATTATGGTCACTGTTGATAAAAAGACCTTGCCAAATGGTAAATCTTATTCAAAATTATATCTAAATATCAACAATAAAAAAGATTCAATTGTTGTAAGTGTAACCAATTTTGTAGAACAGAAAGTAGTTTTAAACTCTGATGTTGTCGATGCGGAGTTTTCTAAAGTTACTGATCAGCTTGTATATGTCTCGGCAAGTCCCTCTGCAGTAAATATTCTATCTACAAATACAGGCTTGATTGAAAGTATACCATTATTATATGCCCCTACATGTATCTCAATATCTCCTGATGGAAAAACAGCAGTTGCTGGACATGATAAACATATTTCTTACATCAATTTAACTAGCAAAACTGTTACAAAAACATATCCTATATCTTGTTACGCAAATGATATTGTGCTTGGAAATAATAAATGGGCATACGTTTTCCCTGCGAAAGGTCAATCGACCTTCATAAGATCTATAAATTTAAGCTTGGTGAATCATAATGAATATGAACATATTGGTGAAAAAATTTACGAAGGAAATAAAGCACGATTACATCCTTCAGGCAAATATATATATGGTGCAGAAAATGGGCTATCTCCAATGGATATAGAGAAATACAACATTCAAAATGGAAATGCAGAATATAGCTACGATTCTCCCTATCATGGAGATTATATCATGAACGGAAATCTATGGTTTTCTGAAGATGGGAATAGAATATTTACAAGAGGAAAAACTGTATTTAAAACTTCCGAACTTAAAAGTCAGGATATGTTATATAACGGTACAATCAATACTGAAACGAACGCATACTCTCCTATTCAATGGTTAGATCATTCATCAATAAAAAACAATCTTTATCTACTACTAGTAGCTGATAATTGGAATCAAAAGAAACCTCCATACATTTATGTATATAATGACTCAAATCTTACTTTTAAAAACAAGATACCGTTAGAGCAGTTTCTTGTATCAAAAAGTGAATCAAATAAAGTATTTTACGATGCCGAACCTTTTTTTGTATTTAGTAATTCTGCCGGAAATAATTTATTTGTAATTGTAAAAGCAACCGGAGCAGGTTTAGCCAAAGAATGGGCAATAGAAAAAATAAGTACTCCATAACCTATTATATCTAATCTGATTGATAAAAGATATTCTTCATTACAAAACAAATCACGACAATTGCCTCTTTTTCTGAAAATGAAATGGAGGCAATTGTTTTTTTGAGTATGAAAAATTTGATGCTAAAACAGCCTTTATTTCTATTGCAAAAATCAACAACAAACTCTTTTTTATTATTAAAGGACTAGCTCGGGAAAACTTTGTAAGTAAACTATAATTAACAAGAATTTACAGGTTTACTAAGTTTTCATTAAGACTATTCTAATAATTTTACTTTCAGCTAAATACCATTAAATGAAAGTAAAACTACTTACCACAATTTCTTTTTTCACTTATCAACTTTCTATTTCTCAAACCGAAAAACTTCTTAAAGGAAAAGTACAATCCGAAACAATCTTACTTAAAAATATAGAAGTAATCAATAAAACTGCGCAAACCAGTACAACAACAAATCATTTAGGAGAGTTTTTCATACTTGCAAAAGCCCAGGACAGCCTTATCTTTTTCTCTAAAAATTTTTTGTTCAAAAGAATCAAGCTTACCTCCAAAGATATAGGAAGTAACATGATCATTATCGATATGATCCCAATAACCGAAGAATTAGACAACATCGTTATCATAAACAACAAACTTCCCAAAATCACTTACAGTACAGAAGCTGCAAACCAAGTCAAAAACGACAAGCAAGCTAATGATTTAATTCAGCGCTATCTAAATATTAATGACGGAAGAATCAAAAATGCGCTTAACTACAATATAGCTCTTCCAACTAAGAAAAAGAAAAAGATTGAAAATGACGAGCGCTTTAAAAAACTGGTCGCTGCCTCCTGTCCTCCCGGATTTTTTACCAACGATTTAAAGCTAAAACCTGGAGAAAAAGAAATTTTTATTAAATTCTGCGATGTTGATCCGAAATCTAAAACGCTTTTAGAAGATCCAAATATACTAACCACAATGGATTTTTTATATACCAAAAATATCGAATTCCAGAAACTGAAAATAGAATCTAAAAACTAAAAAAACTTAATGAATTTCTGCAAATGAAAGTAAAATTACTTACCACTATTTCTTTTTTCACCTATCAGCTGTCTGTTTCACAGTCAGAAAAAGTACTTCAGGGAAAAGTGATGTCCAATAACCATCCACTGAATAAAGTCGAAGTCATAAACAAAACAGCCAAAATAAGTACGCAGACAAATAATCTGGGAGAGTTTTCTATTTTAGTCAAAAGCCGGGATAGTTTACTGTTTTTTTCCAAAGATTATTTTTTCACCAGGCTAAAAATAACCCAGGAAAACATAGACCAAAACAACATCACCGTAAATATGGTTATAAAACCGGAAGAATTAGAGGAAGTCGTTATTACCAATATCAAATTTGATCCGGTAAAAATCTCTCAACAAGAAATAGACGATATAAAATTGGCAAAAGATGCTAGCTCTTTACAAAAATATACGGGTGTTTATAACGGAACTATTACAAACGGTATCGATTTTGCGAGACTTGGAAAAGGTTTAATTGGTTTATTTAAAACAGAAGATGATAAGCCTTCCAAAACTAAAGCTCCGGAAACTAATTTCAAAAAACTGGTAGCGACATCAATTCCAGATGATTTTTTTAGCAAAAATTTAAAACTAAAACCGGAAGAGAAAGATCTTTTTATTGAATTTTGTGATGCTGATCCCAGATCTAAAATGCTCTTAACAAACAGCAACATTCTCACCACAATGGATTTTATGTATGCCAAAAATGAGATGTTCAAAAAACTGAAAACGGAGAATAAGAATTAAACATTCGTTTTCGAATCATTCAGAAAAATGTAATCTTTTAAACTCTTCCACTTCATATAAAAAACAATCAAAGCAATTATTAAGATTGCTATAACAACAGATAAAATAATTAAAATTATTTCGATTTGATTTACATAATCTCTATCGATCCCATTCATTTTAGATCTTAAATCACGATTTGCATCATAAAGTCTTAGATTTCGACTTTCACAATAATCAATCTCAAATTGATAACAATATTGCAGCCTTTTATTAATCAATTCATTATCTAGTCCGTACTCTTTTGCACGTTCATATATTTCAATTGCCGTTTTATTCTTTTCAATTATTTTGACAATATTAGCCAATTCGAAAAACAAGATCGAAATTATTTTATCCTTTGGTTTTATGAAGGTTATACGTTCATTCAACTGATAATAAATAGATTTACTTAATCTCTCTAAGTCAGATTTTGAAAAACTACTTTTAGGAATCTCAGCTGTACCAAAATTTGTACCTATTAAAAACTCCCCGGAAACAGTGCTTAAATTCTTAATTTTGGCCTCTAATATTTTTAAATGTATCCATTCTGATCCTTCATGAGATTCGGGATTTATTTCAATTGATTTCTTAATCCAATCATAAGCTTTCTCATTTTCTCCCATTAATTCGTAGAGCGTTCCAAGATTTGATGCTGTAGAATACTTATTCGGCTTAATCTTTTCAATATTTAGATACAATTTTAATGCTTCCTCATACTTTTTCAGAACGATTAAAACATACCCTTTATCAGATAAATAATCTATATCCTTTGTCTTTTTATAGATACTATCGAGTTCAAAAAGCAACCGGGAAGAAACTCCTGCGTCAAAATTATGACCACGAGGAACAATTCCTCTGTAATCGATGTAAATTAAATACCCATTTTTTAATGTTTTAGTCTCGCCATTCAAGCAGGCAAAACACTTAAATGAGATTAAAAACAAAACAACTAAAGTGAGCTTAAATTTATTCATAAAGCAGATTTATCATAGAATTAACTTGAAACAAAAAAAGCTTGTAACCTGAAACAAAAACACTACTTATTCAACCACCAGATACTGGCATTTAAAACTCCTGCAAATGCTACCCAAGCCATGTATGGAATCAATAAATATCCGGCAATTTTATTAATTTTTATAAATTTTAGATACGTCTCATAAATCATAAGCCACAAAAGCACAATTTCGATTAAGGCCAGCATCGGATTCTTCAATTCGAAGAACAAATACGACCAGATCGCATTTAATATTAACTGAATTAAAAAGAAGCCTAAGGCAATTTTCACTGTCTCTTTTTGCTCCTTTACTTTATCCCAAACCAATCCGGCTGCAACCGCCATTAAGATATAAAGCAAAGTCCAAACAGGCATAAAAATCCAATTGGGCGGATTAAAAACCGGTTTTATAAGAGTCGGATACCATGTTTCAACACTTGGTCTTGTTACTACACTTGCAGAATACCCCACCATTAAACAAATAACTAATGCAATTGCGATTTTGACGATCTTGTTCATTTTGCTTTGATTTTTGTCCAAAAATAATCAAAAAGAAAATGTAAATCCTATAAGCGCTCTCAAGTTCATTTTAGTTGGAATCTGACTTACATTTTCTGATATAACTTACATGGCGAAATATTTTAAAAACTATCTTTGCCAAAATTTTATATTTCATGTTTACAGCAGCTGATTTTATTCCAAACACCTATACTTCATCCATCGAAAACGGAAATTTTGAGTGGAGCGCACCCAGCAATATTGCATTAGTAAAATACTGGGGCAAAAAAGACAATCAGATTCCGGCAAATCCTTCAGTAAGTTTTACTTTAAATAATTGCAAAACGATTACGAAATTAGGTTTTGCAAAGAAAAAAAATCAGGATTCTTTTTCTTTTGATTTACTTTTTGAAGGAAAACCAAAAGAAGATTTTAAACCCAAAATTCAAAAGTTCTTAGAACGAGTTCACATTTATTTACCTTTCCTGAAAGAATATCATTTTACAATTGATACTCAGAATACATTTCCACACAGCTCCGGAATTGCTTCCTCGGCTTCAGGAATGGCAGCTTTGGCGATGAATTTCATGAGTTTAGAGAAAGTACTGAACCCTGAAATGAGTGATGCATACTTTTATCAAAAAGCCTCTTTCTTAGCGCGCTTGGGATCCGGAAGCGCCTGCCGAAGTGTAAAAGGGAATGTGGTCGTTTGGGGAAACCAGGCCAACATTGGAGGAAGTTCGGATTTATTTGGTGTAGAATTTCCTTATGCTGTACATGAGAATTTCAACAACTATCAGGATACTATTTTACTGGTTGATAAAGGCGAAAAACAGGTTTCGAGTACCGTTGGGCACGATTTGATGCACGACCATCCCTATGCTGAAAGACGTTTTTCTCAGGCACACAACAATCTGGACCAGTTAATTGCCATTTTTGAAAATGGTAATTTAAATGAATTTATCAAAGTTGTAGAAAGCGAAGCATTGACTTTACACGCCATGATGATGACATCAATGCCTTACTTCATTTTAATGAAACCTAACACATTGCAAATCATCAATGCCATCTGGAAATTCAGAAACGAAACACAAATACCAGTTTGTTTTACACTTGATGCAGGAGCAAATGTTCACGTTTTATATCCCGAAAATGTTACCGACAAAGTACTACAATTTATTCAGGACGAATTAGTTGTATTTTGCCAGAATGGTCAGTACATTTGCGACAAAATTGGAGCGGGCGCGATTGCATTATAATTTTGCGTACCTTTAATTAAAATTTTGATTATGGACATTCAATTAGAAAAACTTGAGTTAATAAAACTATTAGCAGAGACAGAAGATCCATCTATCTTGAAATCAATTCGAAAAATCTTTAAGAAAGAGCAGAAAGACTGGTGGGATGATTTGACGGAAGAACAAAAAGCGGACATCGCTCAAAGTGAATTAGAATTTGAACGAGGTGAATTTAGTAGTTTTGAAGATGTTATGAAAAAATACAGATAGTGAATCTTAAAGTAAATTTTTCAAAAACTGCTGAAAGAAATTTAGATGAAATTTTAAAATTCATCGAAGCCAGATGGTCGGAAAAATCGCAAAAGTCGTTTATTATTAAATTTGAAAAAGCAATTTCGATAGTAAGTATGAATCCTGAGATTTTCCCAAAATCATCCGTCAATAAAAAATATCGAAAATGTGTTATAACCAAACAATCGAGTTTATTATATAGTTATAGTGCTAATGAGATTAGAATTCACACTATTTTCGACACTAGACAAGACCCAAATAAAATAAAAAAAGACATAAAATAAACATGAAAGGACCCTTATTTTACTCAAAAATATTACTCTTTGGAGAATACGGAATCATCCGTGACTCTAAAGGACTTTCTATTCCTTATAATTTTTACAACGGAGCTTTAAAGAAAACCGAAGATCCCTCGGCAGAAGCAATGGCATCCAATGCAAGTTTAAAGCGTTTTGCATCTTACCTTGAAACGTTACAAACAGAACAACCGGACCTGGTTGCTTTTGATTTGGCTACTTTAAAAAACGATGTTGAAACCGGAATGTATTTTGATTCCAGTATTCCGCAAGGATACGGAGTTGGAAGCAGCGGTGCACTTGTTGCTGCTATTTACGATAAATACGCTACCGATAAAATAACCGTTTTAGAGAATCTTACTCGTGAAAAACTGTTGCAGTTAAAAAACATATTTGCTCAAATGGAGAGTTTCTTCCACGGAAAAAGCTCTGGTTTAGATCCATTAAACAGTTATTTAAGCATTCCTATTTTAATCAACTCTAAAGATAACATTGAAGCAACCGGAATTCCGACTCAGAGTTTTGACGGAAAAGGTGCTGTGTTTTTATTGGATTCTGGAATTGTAGGTGAAACTGCTCCGATGGTTAACATTTTTATGGAAAGCCTGAAAGACAAAGGTTTCCGTACCATGCTTAAAAACCAATTTGTAAAATATACCGATGCTTGTGTAGAGAACTTTTTACATGGTGACATGAAATCTTTGTTTACCAATACTAAAAAGCTATCAAAAGTCGTTTTAAACAACTTCAAGCCAATGATTCCGGAACAATTTCATGGCATCTGGCAGAACGGAATTGATACCAATGACTATTATTTAAAACTTTGCGGTTCAGGCGGAGGCGGTTATATTCTGGGCTTTACCGAAGATCTAGAGCGTGCCAAAGCATCTTTAAAAGATTATAAGTTAGAGGTAGTTTACCAGTTTTAAAGCCAACCTCTAAAAACCGGTCTTAATTAGATAGTCTTTAAAAGAACCTTAAAAGTTATGGCGTATGAATAGTATTTTAAAGATTATCAAAGCGACTTTTTTAGGAGGTATTCCATTTTTATGCCCTTTAATTTCGTTATTGGTACTTTTAGAAAAAAGCTTTAGCATTACTGTTCACTCCACAAAAGTAAAGTTTCCAAGACTGGTTATTGAAGAGATTGCTGTCTTTATCTACTCTGCAACCGGATCACAACTTTTCGTTTTCGACTCCTGAAGCTCCAAATCCACAAGGAGCCCTTCTATGTTTTGCAGAACGAGAACCTATAAACAAGTCTAGAATTAAAATCCGAAACCAAATTCAAAAAATGTTAAGCAGACAGCACAAACTTTTAGTCATGAAAATTGTTAGTTTGCTCTCCGTAGTGAGAGGCTATAACATTCCGATTATTGTTTTGGCGCAATACTTATCAGCCATTTTTATACTGGCGCCTGAAAAAAGAGCACTCGACATTTTACTGGATTTTAATTTGTTTCTCATCGTTTTCGCCTCCGCGATCACTATTGCTTCGGGTTATATCATTAACAATTTTTACGACAGCCAAAAAGATCTAATCAACAGACCTAATAAATCAATGCTGGACCGATTAGTCAGTCAAAAAACAAAACTATCGGTTTACTTCACACTCAATTTTATTGCTGCTTTAATGGCTCTGATTGTTTCCTGGCGCGCTTTCTTGTTCTTTTCGGTTTATATTTTCCTAATCTGGTTTTATTCTCATAAAGTAAAAAAGTATCCAATTGTAGGCAATCTTACTGCAGCCTTCCTGGCAGTAGTTCCGTTTTTTGCTATTCTTTTGTATTTCTACAACAAAATTTCATTTGAAGAAATCGAAGACCACATGAGTCATTTTATGGTTATTTCATCTCATGCAGTTTTCTTATTTTTATTATTACTGATTCGGGAAATGATAAAAGATTTAGAAAATCTGAAAGGCGATTTAGCAAACAATTACAGAACAATCCCGATCCTTTACAACGAAAAAGTTTCGAAACAGATCATTACCGTTTTAACTCTCTTAACTGTGGTTCCGGTTTACATTCTAATCAACATTTATGATGTGGGCTATATGGATATTTACTTTTATATCTGTTTTGCCGTATTGCTTTTTTTCCTGATTTATTTATGGAAATCAAATTCGAAAGAACAATTTTTATTACTTCACAATGTCCTGAAATTTTTGATTGTTTCGGGTGTCTTTTGCATCGTATTGATTAACCCCAGTGTTTTATGGCATGGAAAAAATTTACTACTGAAGTTTTAAAAGACCGCACACAGATGATACGGATTTTCACGTCTTTTTTTAGCTTTTACTCTCTCTTTCTAAAATCTTTGGGGGATAACTTTTTTCAAAATGCTCAAAAGAAGCCGATTGTTTGAAAGTAGCCCCGATTGAAGTGGAAATCCTTTTATTTTTTTCAAATAAAAGATTGAAGCGAAAAGCGGGAAAAAATACCTCTAAAAAAGCCAATTGTTATGCTTCGGCAACTCTAAAAAATAACAGCTATTAATCTAAGAACAATGAACTTAGGATTATTTAGCAAGAATAAACTATCTTTGCACAAATTACAGAATTTATGAACAATAAGGAAGGCAATAATAAAAGAGGCGGATCGAGACCAAATAGCTCTAGGCCAAACTCTAACAAGCCAAAACCTCCTATGGCAAAACGTGCTCAAGGGCCGAAAAAAGTGAAACCTGCTGTGAAGGCTGCCGAAGAAGAAAAGGCAGAAAAAATCAAAAAACAGAATCAGGCTCCAAAAAGACAAAAAGCTGCAGACGAAATTCGCTTGAATAAATACATCTCTAATTCAGGTGTTTGTTCACGTCGTGATGCTGATATATACATTCAGTCCGGAAATGTCAAAGTAAATGGTGTTCCGGTAACTGAAATGGGTTATTTAGTAAAATTAAATGATGTTGTGAATTTTGACGGTGTTACTTTGACTCCTGAAAAGAAAGAATACATCTTATTAAACAAACCTAAAAACTTTACAACTGCTCTTGACGAAGGTCAGGAATATCGTAATGTTTTAGAATTGGTTCGCGGTTCTACAACGGCAAAAATTGCTCCGATTGGAAGAATGGACAAGAACACGACTGGTTTATTATTGTTTACTAATGATACTGACATGATTCGTAAATTTACTTTACCAAGTCAAAAGTCATCTAAAATCTACCAGGTTTCTTTAGATAAAAACTTAAAATTTGAAGATTTAGAAAAAATAAGCAAAGGCTTGGTTCTTGACGGACACCGTGTTTTTGTTGAAGAGATCAGCTATATTGAAAAAGAAGCCAAAAGCGAAGTAGGTCTTAAATTACGTTCTTCGAATGTAAAAGTGGTACGTGCTATTTTCGAAAACTTTGATTATGATGTGCTACGTATTGATCGTGTATCATTTGCGGGTTTAACCAAGAAAAATTTACCTAGAGGTAACTGGCGTTTTTTAACCGACCAGGAAATCATCAACTTGAAAAATGTTTAAGAAGCCATTCAAATTGAATTAAATATAGATCCTGTTTTACTTTTGTAAGACGGGATTTTTTATTTAGAAGCTAAAAAAGTTATGACCGAATAATGTAAAAATTGATCTTCCTATAGATTGGTTTTTTTCTTCTACCGATTCGTAGCATGAAAATCCCAGGATAATCTTGATTCCGGGCGGAATACTGTTTAAAATGTCTCTTTTTTGATCTTCCAAAAGTAATTTTAAACTCTCTACTATTTGAATATTGTTCTTAAGATAAGAGACGACTAATAAGGCTGAAAAGTTAAGAATTTCTCTGGCAGTTTCGCTTTTTATTCCGACTTCGTTAGAAATCATTTCAGAAATCCTGCCCTTTTTATTAGTGAAAATTTCTTTC
The DNA here is from genome assembly GCF_946903285.1 of Flavobacterium collinsii. Lineage (GTDB taxonomy): Bacteria > Bacteroidota > Bacteroidia > Flavobacteriales > Flavobacteriaceae > Flavobacterium > Flavobacterium collinsii. The sequence goes on along the minus strand of NZ_OX336425.1, from coordinate 1,451,800 downwards.
AACAAACCATTTCCTTCTAAACGATAGCAATCATCAACTGATAAAATACGTCCTGATGTAAAATCAACTTCCTGATAAAAAGTAGAATCATCTTGTATTAATGAAGCAATTCCTTTGTAAAAATCCGACTCCTCGGCCCTGTTATACAACCCCATTAAAACTGTACCTATCGAAACATCAATTCCCTTAATTAAAAGTGCATCATTTTCAAAATAAAACTTGTTCAACTTTGAAACAACATTAGAAGAAATAAAACGTCTAAGTTCAATTTGTAGGTTTGGAGTCATACTTAACTTGTTTAAAATTATTTAAATCCATTAAAAATAATCGACAAAGTGAGGCTTTTTATCGTTTATCAGGATAAAAATATAAAATATTTTAACATTTCCAAAAAATAAGTTAAATAGTCAATTGTAGCTTTAACAATTGTTGAGCATAAAAATCCTGAAGTTCCAGTAAACATAACCCATTCGTTATCAAAACAAATAAAAACTGGTTAGAAAAAAATACAGTTATTTTTAATAAAAAATGAAAAAATAAGAAAAAGCTTAAGGATAAATACGTGATTTAAAACAGTAACAGGCGATTTTGCCAGACAACACTAATGAAAATGCCCAGAAAGATGATACAGAATAAAAAATTCACAAAACTTGAAGCAAGAAAACCCAAAACTGATCCTGTAGCTGCTTTTAATGCACGTTGATGGTTGGCTGAATCATAAATCAATTCTCCAACAAGAGCCCCAACAAAAGGTCCAATAATAACCCCAAACGGAATAGGAGCAACAATACCAAGGATTAAACCAATGTTGGTTCCCCAAACTCCGTACGAACTCCCTCCAAACTTCTTAGTCCCTTTTGCGGGAATTATATAATCAAGAACTGTAATTACAATGGTTAGCAAAAGTGTAATTCCCAAAACCCAATAATTATTTTCAACTGCTTCTGTCAGATAAAGCAATAATAAGCCCATCCAACAAGATGACAATCCAGGCAATACAGGTAAAAAACTACCAAAAATCCCAACAATCATACATATAAAACCAAGTAGTAACAATAGTAAATCCATATCTTTTTTTGTAAATTTGAGCTACAAACTTTCTAAAGGAACGAATTAATGCCTCAATTTTTGCACTTTATCTCCTGTAGTTTTTTGATCCTGGTAATCAATAGCAATTTACATGCCCAAACTAAAAAATTATCTATCAACGATAAGCTTATGCAAGACAGCATTTATAAAAGTAACAAGAAAAAAGTACTAAATTTTTCGATGAAAGATTTTGACGCCCTATTCTTCGAATATTTTAATCGCAAAAATGACCCAAATATTGTATTAAATAAAACGGAATTCTACAATTATACTGTCCAGATTGCTGCTTTTTCTGATCGACTGGCTTCTTTATATCCTGAGCAAAAAGAAGTTGCAGCGCAAAACAAAGAAAAATGGTTGTCAGAAAACTACGAAGATTATTTGCAATTCAAAGCTTCCCAAAAAAAATAATCGTATTTTTATGCCTTAATATGATCGTTCAATTCAACATCAAACTCTTGAAGCAATTTTTCCTTTTATTAATTGTTCTATTTTTCAATTCTTGTCAATATTTTGAGAAGCAGGTTCCCTCTGAAAAAGAATTACTTCAAAAAGAATTAAAATCAATTAACTGGAAAGAAGTTGACGAATTCCCCTCCGTAGCCAATTGCGAAAAGATTGCCGATAAAAAACAACGCCAACAGTGCTTCTTTGAAGTAATGTCACAGCTTATTCAAGAAAAACTGGATATTGACACCCTTGCGATATTATATCCTGAACTCGACACAATTGAAGTAAAAGTGACGGTTTTCCCTAATTCAACCATGAAATTCGAACCACAATTTCCGAAAGATTCTGTTGCTTACGATACGATTAAAATCGATAGTATTCTACATGCCCGTTTAGTCGATTTTCCAAAAATAAATCCGGCACTTAAACGTGGAATTCCGGTAAAAACTCAGTTCATCCTGCCAGTTATTCTTAAGGCTAAAGAAAAAAAGTAGTTTATTTCGTGAACTTTCTTCCTTTCCATTCATAAGAACCAAACAAACTATACAAAGCCACAGTCGAGCTAAAAAAGGGATACAACAGACTACTTAAAAACAAACTTTTTATACGTTCGCTTGTCAAAAATTGATTGGTACAACGGAGTAAAATAAAATCGATTGTAAATTTCAAAAAGGCAAACCAAACGAAAAAGTAATAGGGCCAAATCGAAAAGACTACCCCAAAAAAACCGATTACAAAACTCAGATTACCTAAGAAAACGATTAACCCCAAAATCTTTCCAAAGCTGCTTTGATACGAACTTGTTTTAGCGGCCCAACGCACTCTCTGATAAGATAAGGTCTTCCAGTCTTCCGTTGGTTTGGTCGTAACAATTGCTTCCATTGCTTTTAAATAGTGAACTTCATCAGGAAATGCTTCAACCGCTTTTTGCAATAAAAAAACATCATCACCACTGGCGATTTTATCATTCCCTTCAAATCCATTTAAAGCTTCGAATATCGATTTAGTATAGGCAAAATTGGCGCCGTTGCACATAAAGGCTTTTTGAAGTCCAAAACTTCCAATTGTTGCTCCTTGTAAACTTGTCAAATCCAATTGCTGAAAATGATGTAAAAATGAGTCTTCACATGCATAGCTCACAGCTCCTGCAAGCATCGAAACCTTATTTTGCTGAATGTAATTATCGAAGGTTAACAACCAATTTTGAGACACCAAACAATCGGCATCAGTAGTAATGACCCATTCGGTTTTTACCTGTTGCATTGCGGTCGAAATAGCATCTTTTTTGGGAGAACTCGAAACCCGGATATTGTCAATTTGTGAAATGTGAAATGCGAAATGTGAGATTTGAAATTTCTCCTTAGAATTATCATCTACCAAAATAACTTCAAACAAATCATTAGGGTAATTCAGTGTTGAAAAACTCTCTAAAAGGTTAGGCAAATTCTCTTCTTCATTCCGAAACGGAACTATAATTGTAAAACTCGTTTGAGGTTTTAAATCTGTACTTTGATACTTTTTTACTTTAGCAAAACCATAAACAAGCCAACCGATAGCAAGCACATAAATGCTTAATAGGGTATACAAACCCAAAATCATTCTGCAGTTCTGGTTTTAAAATTCAACACATAATATGCTCCTATAACGACGGGTAAAACCACATTAAGGAACCACATCAAAGTGCTTATAAAAACTACGATCCACTCGTTTACTCCTAAAATTCCAAAGAAATAAATCGCAACGCTCCCTTTTACCGCAAAATCCAGAAACTGAAAAGTAGGTAATGACGAGGCCAGAAAGTAAACGACCGCAATAGTAGCAATTAAAGTGAAATATGGCAAATCGACATCAAAAGCCAAAAACAAAAAGTAGTACTGATGCGAAAAAACCAAATAACGTAAAACCCCCAAAAGAATATTTTTGCGGTGAATTGGTTTAGGGATTTCGTTAATCTTATGTATTAATTTTTCGATCGAATATCCTTTAATTTTTATTTTCTTCAAAGAAAACAAAACAATAAGAAGCAATACAAAAATTCCAAACAAAATGGCAACCGTTTGCGTTGTAATAATCTCATGTTTGACATTAAAATACAACAACCCAAAAATCCCAAAAATCACGGTTAAGATCATTTGAATCCCGTTGCAGATCAGGTTTAAGAAAATTACTTTTTTAGTTTCTGATTTCGAATAATACAATGCTTTTCCTGCATACTCTCCTACTCCGTTTGGCGTGAAAATTCCTGCTGTTAAAGCCGCCAGAACTTGTTTTGTAGCCTCTCCCAAAGAAATTTGATGAATTACTTTAGCTAGATTCTGCCATTTCAGAATTTCGAAATAACGATTTAAAACACTCAAAAGCAAGATAAAACCAATTCCTAATACGGACTGATTTTTACGAAACAACACGATAAATTTTTGCCAGTCGAGCTTATCATTATGTGCCAACTGATTATAAATAAAGTAAAATGCACCACCTACAATCAAAAGTTTGACTAGAAGAACAAGGAATTGCTTAGCTTTGTGAGGAATTGAAATCATGTTGCAAAGTAAAGCAAACTATTACGAAAAAGCTATTTCACAAAGATTCTCTGAGCAACCACAAAGACACACAAAGAGAGTCAAAAAAAAACTTTGTGAATCTCTGTGTTAACTTAGTGAAACTTTGAGTAACCAAAACAAAAAAATTGACAAAAGAACGCATCATATTAGGTATTGACCCCGGAACAACCATCATGGGTTTCGGATTAATTAAAGTCACTAATAAAAAAATGGAATTTCTGCAGCTTAACGAATTGCAGCTTTCCAAATACGACAATCATTACCAAAAATTAAAAATCATATTTGAGCGTACGATCGAATTAATAGAAACACACCATCCCGACGAAATTGCGATTGAGGCTCCTTTCTTTGGTAAAAACGTTCAATCGATGCTGAAATTGGGTCGCGCACAAGGCGTAGCAATGGCAGCAGGGCTTTCGAGAGACATTCCCATCACTGAGTACGAACCTAAAAAGATCAAAATGGCGATTACCGGAAACGGAAATGCCAGCAAAGAACAGGTCGCAAAAATGCTCCAGCAGCTTCTTGGACTAAAAGAATTACCCAAAAACCTTGACTCAACAGATGGTCTTGCGGCTGCCGTTTGTCATCATTTTAATTCCGGTAAAGTTATTGCCGGTAAAAGTTATTCAGGTTGGGATGCTTTTGTGAAACAAAATGAAGAACGAATTAAAAAATAGTTTTCAGTCGCAGTCACAGTCTACAACTAAAAAATACTGAGACTGAAAACCGGGACTGAAAACTGAGACTAAAATCATGAGCGGTATTTACATCCATATCCCTTTTTGCAAGCAGGCTTGTCACTATTGTGACTTTCATTTTTCAACTTCAATGAAAAAGAAAGACGAAATGGTTTTGGCTTTAGCCAAAGAAATCGTCATGCGGAAAAATGAATTAAAATTTATCGATTCTACCCAAAGTAACGACCAGATTGAGACCATTTATTTTGGAGGTGGAACTCCTTCGGTTTTGAGTAATGACGAGATAAACTTTTTAATCGATACCGTTTACAACAATTATAATGTTGTTGAAAATCCGGAGATAACACTCGAAGCAAATCCCGATGATTTGTCTCCCGAGCGAATTCTCGAATTATCTAAAAGCCCTATAAACCGCTTAAGTATTGGGATCCAGTCATTCTACGAAGAAGATCTAAAAATGATGAACCGTGCCCATAATTCGGCAGAAGCGATAAATTGCTTAAAAGAAGCGACCAAATATTTCGATAACATTTCACTCGATCTCATCTACGGAATCCCTGGTCTGACCGATGAAATGTGGAAAAAAAATATTGAAACAGCGTTGTCCTTTGGTATTCCGCACATTTCGAGTTATGCCCTGACGGTAGAACCCAAAACAGCTTTAAAAAAACTAATTGACACCGGTAAAATTGCAGAACCACAAGACGAAGCCGCTTCCAATCATTTTATGATTCTGGTCGACACACTTGAAAAAAATGGTTTTGTTCATTACGAATTATCCAATTTCGGAAAGGAAAATTATTTCTCCAAAAACAATTCGGCTTACTGGCTCGGTAAAAAATACATCGGAATTGGCCCTTCGGCGCACAGCTACGATGGTGAAAAAAGAGGCTGGAATGTGGCAAACAATTCCCTTTACATCAAATCAATTCAGAATGACGAACTTCCAATAGAAACTGAAATTCTGTCTAAATCTGATCGTTATAACGAATATATTATGACGGGCTTAAGAACGATTTGGGGCGTTTCCTTAGATCGGATTGATGCTGAATTTGGCTCAGATTATCTGGATTATCTCCAAAAACAATCTCAGAAATTCCTAAACGATGATTTACTTTTTATCGAAAACAACATTCTAAAACCAACCGCAAAAGGAAAATTTTTAACGGATGGAATTGCAAGTGATCTCTTTTACTTAAATTTAGAATAAAAAGTTTAACCGCAAGGTTCGCTAAGGTTTACGCAAAGAGCGTAGCATAATTAATGTAAGAATAAAGTTACTTTTATTTTTCTGTACTACATTTGAGTTTTACTATTTAAAATTAAAACTCATGTCAGAAAATGAATCATCAAGAATTGTGTTTGATTGTGCTTTAAAAGTTCATCAAACTTTAGGTCCCGGACTCTTGGAAAGTGCTTACGAAGAATGTCTGGTCTATGAATTAAAAAAGACTGGTTTAGAAATTGAAAAACAAAAACCTTTATCTTTAATTTACGAAAAAGTAAAGTTAGATATTGGTTATCGACTAGATATAATAATTGAAAATAAAGTAATTTTGGAAATAAAATCCGTGGATGCTTTAAATGAAATTCATTTCGCCCAACTATTGACCTATTTAAAATTAACAAATTGTAAATTAGGTTTATTAATAAACTTTAATGTAGTTTTAATAAAAAATGGGATACGCAGAGTTGTAAACAAGCTTTAGTATTTCTTGAATAAAAATTAAAAACGCAATAATTTTAAGCAAAAAACCTTGCGATCTTTTGCGTAAACCTTAGCGAACCTTGCGGTAAAATGAAAGCAAAAATAAACACCTTCGAAATAGACTTATCAAAACCCATTGATATTTCAATCCCGTTAACGAATACAGACGAAAACCCAATTGCCTGGTATATCGAAAAACCAGTTATTGAGCCCGTAGTTTTTGGCGATTGGATCGGAAAGGTTTCGGAAGGAAAATCATCTACTAATTTTAACAATATCTTCTTCAACCCACATGGTCATGGAACACATACGGAATGTTTGGGGCATATCACAAATGATTTTTATAGTATCAATGAATGTTTAAAACAGTTTTTCTTTTTGGCTCAACTAATTACCATTGAACCTGAAAAAATTGGTGATGATTTCATGATTACCAAAAATCAGATTTTAGATGTTCTTAGTGGAACAACTGAGGCTTTACTTATCAGAACACTTCCAAACCAAAAAGATAAAAAATCAAGAAAATACTCGAATACAAACCCGCCCTATTTATCTGAAGAAGCGGCAATTTTCATTCGCGAAAGCAAAATTCAGCATTTGTTAATTGACTTACCAAGTGTGGACAAAGAACATGACGAGGGAAAATTACTGGCTCACAAAGCTTTTTGGAATGTAAAAGATACGCTTCATCTGAACGCTGACGCAAGATTAAATGCAACGATTACCGAAATGATTTTTGTTTCTGATGAAATCAAAGATGGCGACTATATACTAAATCTTCAAATTGCTTCGTTTGAAAACGATGCAAGTCCAAGTAAACCAATTTTATATAAAATTTAAAGTTTGCCCCGAATTATACAAATTCCCTCGAATTAATTCTTTTTTTGATAAGCATAAAAATTAGTGTAATTCATGGCAAAAAACGACAGCTTATGATAACCGTTTCGACCGATAAAACTAAACTTGATGTTCCGTTTATACAAAATTTCCTGAAGGATATTTACTGGGCTGCCGGAAGAACTATTGAAGAAGTTCAAACTACAATAGCCGCTTCTGTTTGTTTTGGAATTTACCTTAACGACAAACAAATTGGCTTTGCAAGAGTTATTACAGATTATGTGGTTTTTGGATATGTAATGGATGTTTTTATTACCGAAGAACAGCGTGGCAAAGGGTATTCGTCTGTTTTAATAGAAGCGATGATGAATGAGCCTATTCTAAAAGACATTCAAATATGGAGATTAGCGACTACTGACGCTCATTTTTTATATGAGAAATTTGGCTTTACCGCCTTGCAGCATCCCGAAAAAATGATGGAAAAGAAAATAGTATGAAAACAATAATCAAACTTGAAGAATTAGGAATGTTCGTTCTCGGAATCTATCTATTTAGCCTTTTAAACTATCATTGGTGGTGTTTTTTAGTCTTCATTTTGGCTCCGGATCTTTCGATGATCGGCTATGTATCTAATTCTAAAATTGGAGCTTTTTTGTACAACTTATTCCATCACAAAGGACTCTCGATCTTAGTTTATATAGTGGGTTGTTGTTTAAAAATTGAATACATTCAGCTTATCGGAATTATTTTATTCTCGCATGCTGCAATGGATCGTTTTTTCGGTTATGGTTTGAAATATCAAAAAGGTTTTAAGTATACACATTTAGGTGAAATCGGTAAATAAAAAATAATATGAATCTGGAAACGTACTACGAATATTGTCTTTCAAAAAAAGGGGTTAGCGAACATTTTCCTTTTGACGAAGACACCTTGGTTTTTAAAGTTGGCGGAAAAATGTTTGCATTATCCTCCTTATCACAATGGGAAAAAAATGAACCTTCGGTTAATTTAAAATGTGATCCGGAACGCGCTCAGGAACTAAGAGCCGAATATGACGAAATCAAACCCGGATTTCATATGAGTAAAGTGCATTGGAATACCATTGCTCTTAATGGCAATTTACCGACCTCTTTCATCAAAGAATTGATCGATCACTCGTATGAGTTGGTTTTCAAAAGTTTGACAAAGAAAATTCAGAATGAAATTATCGAATTAGAAAATTAGGCATTACATTTGCAGCATAAGACAAAAAACTTAGCAACACAGTTACAGTGTAACTTAGCAATTTATCAATCATGAAAGAACAATTTAAAAAATTTCTGAACGAAGAACAAGACCCTAAAGCGATTGAAAAAATCACTTCAAAACTCAATGATTTATTGATGAAAAACGAAGAAGTTGGGTACATCGCGGTTCAAAAAAAACCAGCAATTACTGTTTTTCCGGATAGCATAATCTTAACCAATAAACGTATCATTATTTGCAAACCTAAAAACTTAGGTCTTTCGATGGATTTTACAGATTATACCTGGGATGATATTGCAAGCACTTTTGTAAAAGAAAACATTTTAGGTTCTGAATTTTCATTTGGCACCAAAACAGATCTGGCAATTTCAATAGATTATATTCCGAAAACTCAGGCAAGAAAAATTTATACTTATGCTAAGGAACAATTGGATTTATTGAAAAACCCTGTTGCTACTGAAGCTCCTGCAGCAGAACCAGTACAAATCGTCGAAGATGATTTTGAAGACGACGTAGAAGAAGTTGAAACGGAAGAAGTTACCAGTTTTGCCGAAATTTTACCTGCGACAACTCCTTATGAAACTTTTGAACCTATTCAACCTACTCAGGCTTCCACCGGAGATCGTAAATTGAGCGACTTGTCTAAAGAGGAACTTTTTGACAAACTGCAGAATTATAAAAAACTGCTTGACAATGGTTTAATCATGCAGGGAGAATATGACACTTATAAGAAAGAAATTTTAAGCTATATGTAAGATGTAGTTTGTAAAATGTGATCTGTAAGAAGTGAATTAACTTTTTACTCAAAATTAAAAAGCCCTAAGTTCAGATAGAACTTAAGGCTTTTTTACGTTTTAAAGATCATTTTTACTTCTTACAGATCACATTTTACAAACTACATCTTACAAAGTAGCTTTCTGTTTCTCTACAAAACTATTAGACTGCAATTCGAGTAATTCCTTTGCGTTTTTACGCTGCAAATCGTAGAGACCTCTATCTCCGGCAATATCAGCATAAACTTTATCGTGCATTTCGGCGCTGGTTCTAACCAATAATTCACTTTGGTATTTGTTTTGCTCCAAAGTGGCTTTCATTGCTGTTTCGGCTTCTTCCTGTTTAAAATCAAACTCGCCTTTAGGAGCTAATAATTTCGCTATAATCGGAGAAGTTTCGATTGCTAAAAACAATAACATTATAAAAAAAGACGGCAGCCACGGTAACTTATTCAGTGCATTGATACGCGCCATTAAACCATCAAAACCTTCAATGATGGGCTGCGTTTGAGTGACTTTTTTATCCAAATCTGCCTGCAATTGTTTTCCCGCTTTTTCTTTCTCGGCAATTTTGGCTTCGTTAGTAGTCTTTAATGCTGCAAATTCTTTTAGAGCTGCATCGTGTTTCTCTCTCTTTTCTTTATAAACCGGTCCTTTTCCAAGCTTTTTGGTTCCTGAAGTTCCTTCGGCTTCTGTGATATAAGTCGAATACAAATCATTTACTTCTTTTTCTTTTTTGAGAATATCATTTTTCAACACTGCAATCTCAGCCTTATTTTTATCTAAATCCGATTTGAAATAATTACCTACCTGCTTTTTGTTTGCCAATTCCATTTCATTTTTTTCTTTCAATAAAACAGTATTGATTTCTTTTTCGAAGATTTTAATCTCCAAAGGTTTCGAAATTACAATTGCAATAATAATTGCCAGTAGGATTCTGGGAGTCGCCTGAATAAATTCATCCATAAAACGATCTCTTTTTTTAATCGTCGAAACTATAAATCGGTCCAGATTAAAAATGAGTAAACTCCACACAAATCCAAAAATTAAAGCCGGATAAATAGAGTCAAAAACAGTAAAAAGTGCATAAGTACTGGCCAGAAAAGCCATAACTGCAGTAAAAAAAACGGTGGCGCCAATACCAACATATTTGGTTTGTTCGCCTTCTGAACAGCCTTCGAGCAGGTCCCGATCGGCTCCTGAACAGAGGATAAAAAATTGTTTTAACATGATTGATGATTTTTGATTGATGATTATTTTATCAACTCGTCCTTTGGACTTGTGTGATACGGCAAATTTAACGCCAAAAAATTAAATTCTAAGTTAAATAGTTCATTTGTTTTGAGTTGGCTTCCTAAAAAACATTTTTATAACAAATGTTACTTTAACATTAATCTATTTTTAATGTTGGATACGAATCATAACACTATGTTAATTCTTTTCAAGTCCTTTAATAACATCTAGGTTCTAGTTTCGCAGCAAATCAAACTAAAACACAAATGAAAAAGATTTACTTAATAGTAACATTCCTGTTTTTAGCCTTGTCAGGTTATGCCCAAAAGGCTATAATCTCAGGAAAAGTATTAGATACTGATGATAAGCTTCCTTTACCGGGAGCAATGATTCAAATTGTAGGTGAAAATAAATATACCGTTTCAGATTACAATGGTCATTTTGAACTACTTAACATTAATACTGGTACCTACCAGTTGCAGGTAAAATATATTGGATACACTGCCATCACAAAAGAAATTACGGTTGAACAAGGTAAAAATAACGTAATTGATTTTGCGCTTAAAACTTCCGGAACCGAGTTGAACGAAGTAGTGGTTGGAGACATTTTAAAAGGTCAGGCAAAAGCTTTAAATCAACAAAAAAACAACAAAAATATCGGAAACGTAATTTCATCTGACCAAATGGGACGTTTTCCGGATGCTAACGTTGGAGATGCTTTAAAGCGTGTTCCGGGAATTACCATGCAAAACGATCAGGGTGAAGCCCGTAACATCATTATCCGAGGTCTTGCTCCATCATTGAACTCGGTTACTCTAAATGGAGACCGAATTCCATCGGCAGAAGGAGACAACAGAAATGTACAAATGGATTTGATTCCGTCTGATATGATCTCGACAATTGAAGTCAACAAAACCCTGACTCCCGATATGGACGCAGATGCTATTGGAGGTTCTGTAAATTTAATTACAAGAGCTACACCAAACGGAGAGCGAATCTCTGCTACGCTGGCAGGTGGTTATTTACCAATACGCGAACATGCTTCCTACACCGCAGGATTGGTTTATGGAAATCGTTTTTTAGACAATAAACTTGGAGCTGTTTTTAGCGGATCGTATAACAATGTAGATTACGGATCTGATAATATCGAAAACGAATGGGTAAAAGATAAATTCGGAAATGAATACTTACAGGCATCAGAGATTAGAAAATACGATGTACAGCGTATTCGTCGCAGCGGATCTGTGGCGTTAGACTATAAATTTGATGAAAACAATACCATTTTTGCCAACGCTATTTACAACTGGAGAGACGACGGAGAAAACCGTTTCAGAACTACTTACGACGATATCCAGCCAATTTATAACGGTCAGCAAATTACTGCATTTAAAGGACGTGTAAAACGCCAGACGAAAGGCGGAGTAGATAATGACCGCAACAAAAACAGAAGATTAGAAGATCAGCGCGTTCAGAATTATTCGATTCGTGGAGAGCATTTAATCAACTCTAAACTGGACTTAGACTGGTCTGCCAATTATGCAAAAGCCCGAGAATACCGTCCGGAAGAGCGTTATATCGAATACCGTCAGAAAGGTGTAGATATGACTCAGGATCTATCAGATATCCGATTTCCTTTAATCACAACAACCGGAGAGGCTCTAAACAAATTCAAATTTCAAACGGCTACCGAAAATACGAATGAAACCAGCGAAAGTGAATTTGGAGCAAAAATTAATATCCGTTTCCCTTTTACAATTATTCCATCTGAAAAAGGAAGATTGCGAACCGGAGTTAGACTTCGATTGAAAGAAAAAGAAAGAAACAATAATTTCTTTGCTTACACACCTATCAACACGGATATGGCTTTACTTTCGCAAGTTCCAAATAGCTATTACGACGGTCAAAACTTTAATCCGGGAAGCAAATATGTACCGGGGAGTTTTGCTTCGACTAACTTTTTAGGAAGTTTAGATTTAAACAATACCGCATTATTTAACAAAAAAGCGGATCCCTCAGAATTCCTGGCTGTAAATTATAATGCCAAAGAAAACATTTATGCCGCCTATGTAAGATGGGATCAGGATTTTAACGATAAGCTATCTATGGTTTTAGGTTTTCGTGTAGAAAACACTCGTATTGATTATACCGGAAACCGCGTCTTGGATGAAGAGAAATTAGAGAACCAAATCAATACGACCAACTCTTATACTAATTTATTGCCAAGCATCTCTTTCCAATACAATGCTACCAAAGATTTAGTTTTAAGAGCGGCTGCTACTACAGCTTTGGCAAGACCGGACTATTATGCACTGGCTCCGTATGTAAACAATATTGCTGCCGAAAAAGAAATCATGGCAGGAAATCCAGATCTTGACGCTACCTACTCTTACAATTATGATTTTATGGCCGAAAACTATTTCAAGTCGGTTGGATTAATTTCGGGAGGTGTTTTCTACAAAAAACTAGACAACTTTATTTACAATTACAGTGACAACCAATACACTGCTGCAAAATTTGCTACAGATTTCCCAAATCAGGTAAATCCAATTCCGGCAGGTGAAAACTGGTCATTTTTACAATCCAGAAACGGAGAGACCGTTGATGTTTATGGTTTTGAAGTCGCTTTTCAGCGTCAGTTAGACTTCCTTCCTGGTAAATTTCTTAAAGGATTTGGTATTTATCTGAATTACACTTATACCAAATCTAAAGCAAAAGGGATTGCAGATGAAGATGGAAACGAAAGAAACAACATTAGTCTTCCGGGGACCACTCCACACATGTTTAACGGCTCTCTATCTTGGGAAAACAAACGTTTTTCTGCCAGAGTTTCAACCAATTTCACTTCCGATTATTTAGATGAATTAGGTTCTGAATCTTACAAAGACAGTTACTATGATAAACAATTTTTTGTAGATGCAAATGCTTCTTTCAAAATTACACCTAAGCTTCGTCTTTTTGCTGAAGCGAATAACTTAACCAATCAGCCGTTGCGCTACTATCAGGGTGTTCAAGCACATACCAAACAAGCAGAATACTATCAGGCCCGATATAATTTTGGTTTGAAACTTGACTTATAATACGCTATTTAAAAATCCTTACATTGGACAGAACTTAACGGTTCTGTCTGATTGTATTAAAATAAATCCATAATGAAAAATAAAACGATACTAGCCTTTTTACTTTTAAGTACTTTATTCATTGCTTGTAAAGAGGACAAGCTGGCACCTGTTGCTGCAAATGCTGTAAAACCAACCGTTATTACCGAAGCCTTACCTCACGACACCGACGATCCTTCAATCTGGATTCATCCAACTGATCCTTCTAAAAGCATCATTGTAGGCACTGATAAAGATTCAGACGGCGCTTTGTACGCTTTTGATCTAAAAGGAAAAATCATTGCAAAATCTGAAGTTTTAAAACGTCCTAACAATGTTGATATCGCTTACGGTTTAGTCGTAGATGGAAAAAAAATCGACGTTGCCGTAACTACAGAACGGGAATCAAATAAAATAAGAATCTTTAGTCTACCAGATTTAAAAGCTATTGATAATGGCGGAATTTCTGTTTTTGAAGGCGAAGCATTGCGCGACCCAATGGGAATTGCTTTGTATACACGAAAAAGCGACGGTAAAATTTTTGCTATCGTAGGCCGAAAATCAGGACCATCAGGAAGCTACTTATGGCAATATGAACTTTCAGGAAATGGAAAGTTTGCTACAGCCAAAGTCGTTCGAAAGTTTGGCGCTTACAGCGGAAAGAAAGAAATCGAAGCTATTGCGGTTGACAATGAACTAGGAACTGTTTTGTATTGTGACGAACAATTCGGAATTAGAAAATACAAAGCCGATCCGGCTTTAAAAGACAACAAAGAACTCACAATTTTTGGTAAAATAGGTTTTAAAGCGGATAATGAAGGAATCGCAATTTATAAAAAAACAGATTCTACGGGATATATTTTAGTTTCAAACCAACAAGCAAATACTTTTATGGTGTATCCGAGAGAAGGAGCAAATGGAAATCCGAATAACTATCCTCTATTAGCAGAAATCCCAACATCGACTATAGAATGCGATGGTGCCGATGTGACCAGCATAAATTTGGGAGGCAATTTTAAAAACGGCCTGTTTGTAGCCATGAGCAACGGAATGACGTTTCATTACTACGCCTGGGATTTGATCCAGAAACGTATCGATGAGAAGAAATAAGTTGGCAGTCGCAGTTGGCAGTCACAGTTGGCAGTCGCAGTCGCAGTTGGCAGTTTCTTAACTGAGACTGAACACCGAGACTGAAAACTGACACTGAAAACTGAGACTGAGACTGAGACTGAGACTGAGACTGAGACTGAGACTGAATACCAAACAAAAAAGCTGTTCATAACGAACAGCTTTTTTTAGTTTGAATTAGTAATCTTCCTTATTCTATGATCGGTGCGCCAGCCAAAATTTCGGCATTAGCAAATTCTTCAAATTTCGCGAAATTAGCTTTGAATTTCTTAGCCAATTCAACCGCTTTTTTATCGTACAATTCAGGATCCTCCCAAGTATTTCTTGGATCTAAGATTTCATTTGGAACGTTTGGACAAGTTTCAGGCTGTGCAATTCCAAATACTTTATGATTTTTAAAGGCAACGTTATCCAATTCTCCGTTTAAGGCAGCGGTAATCATGGCACGTGTGTATTTTAATTTCATACGGCTTCCTGTTCCGTAAGGACCACCTGTCCAACCTGTATTGATCAACCAAACTTTTACATCGGCTTCTTCCATTTTTTTAGTTAGCATTTCTGCGTAACGTGTTGGATGTAATGGCATAAATGGTGCTCCAAAACAAGCTGAGAAATTAGGTTGTGGTTCTGTAACTCCTGCTTCAGTTCCTGCAACTTTAGCTGTATATCCTGAGATAAAATAGTAAGCAGCCTGTCCCGGAGTTAGTTTTGAGATTGGAGGCAAAATTCCGAAAGAATCAGCCGTTAAGAAAAATATATTCTTAGGATTATGTCCAATAGAACCTGGCTGAATATTGTCGATATGAGTGATTGGGTAACTCACACGAGTATTTTGAGTGATTGAAACATCATCGTAATCTACTTCGTTTGTTCCCGGTTTGAAAACCACGTTTTCTAAAAGCGCTCCTTTTTTGATCGCTCTAAAAATGTCCGGTTCATGTTCTTCTGTAAGATTAATTACTTTTGCATAGCAACCACCTTCAAAGTTGAAAACAGTATTTTCTGCAGTCCAACCGTGTTCATCGTCTCCAATTAACTTACGTTGCGGATCTGCTGATAAAGTAGTTTTTCCTGTTCCTGATAATCCGAAGAAAATTGCAGTATCTCCAGCTTCACCAACATTGGCACTACAGTGCATTGGTAATGTATTTTTGAAAACCGGAAGAATGAAGTTTAAAGCAGAGAAAATTCCTTTTTTCATTTCTCCAGTATAACCTGTTCCTCCAATAAGTGCGATCTTTTTAGTAAAATCTAAAATAGCAAAATTAGACTGACGTGTTCCGTCTACAGCTGGATCTGCCATAAAACTAGGAGCACAAACTACTGTCCATTCCGGAGTAAAATTAGCTAATTCTGACTCTTCTGGTCTTAAAAACATATTGTAACAAAACAAATTAGACCATGCTGTTTCAGTAACAACGCGAACATTTAGTCTGTAATTAGCATCCGAGCAAACATAAGAGTCACGAACAAAAACTTCTTTATTCGATAAAAACTGCGTTACCTTGTTGTATAATCTTTCAAAAGCATCCGGTTCAAAAGAAATGTTTACATTTCCCCACCAAACCTGATCTCCGGTAATACTATCTTTTACAATATAACGATCCTGAGGAGAACGTCCTGTAAATTCGCCCGTATTAATTGCCAATGCTCCCGTGGAGTTCTCAACACCTTGACCTGATTGCAAAGTGATCGCATGCAATTCATCTGCAGATAGTTGATAGCGAACTTTTGCATTTTCAATTCCTAATTCTTTCAGCGAAATCGATTGCGTGAAAACTGTGTGACTGTCCATAAATTTTTAGTTGTGTGTGATGTTTAAGAGAAGCAAAATTATATAATTTATTATTAAACCATTAAAAAAATTTAAATTTCACTTTTATTTATATTAATTAAGTAAAATTTAACCTTCCAAAATGAATAAAACAAAAAAATAAGTGCCTCTAATTCATTTTCTTATATCCCTCTAAATGAATTTGTTATATTATTCTCACATTAAAGTAAAAAACAATAGAAACTCACATAAACAAGATTATATGTTATTTATGAGACAAAATTAAAGATTAATTTTTAGATAGAATTTTTTATTCGGTATTTTATGATTTTCTCCTCAAAATCGTAACAAATAACAACGCCCAGGCAATAATTAATAAAAAACCACCCACAGGTGTTGCGAATACGATAATTTTAAAATCAAAAACAGTGAAGCTTTTTGTGGCTAACAAATAGATAGATCCGCTAAAAAGAAGTACACCGGCAACAACTAAATTATAGATTGTTTTAACCGTTTTTTCGGCAATATCTTTTCTGGTCGAAAGAAAAAGTAAAAACAAAGCATGGTACATTTGGTAACGAACGCCAACTTCAAAAGTGTTTAATTCTTCTACAGACAAGTATTTCTTCAGTAAATGCGCACCAAAAGCGCCTAAGATAATAGCCAACATTCCCATAAAAGCTCCTGCCAAAACAATTCTTCTTTTCATATTTTCTATACTTTCGATTCTCACACAAAAATACTTCAATCGTACTTAAAAAGCATTTTACTTTTGAAAAATATTTTTCAGAAAAAAGAATTCCCCGTTTTTTGGCATTAAAAAAAAATATCCAATATTTTTCCGAAATTAAAATTGTTATATATTTAACATTTTAATATATTTGTGTTATAAATATAAAATATGAGAAGCATTTTAATCATTGGAGCCGGTAGATCTGCGTCGTCCTTAATACGCTATTTACTAGCAAAATCAGAGAGTGAAAACCTACATCTTGTTGTAGCAGACCTTTCTTTGGCCTTAGCCGAAAAGAAGACACAAAAACATCCTAATGCGACTCCAATTGCTTTAAATATTTTTGATACCGAAGAAAGAAAAGCAGCAATCGAAAAAGCTTCTATCGTAATCTCGATGCTGCCTGCACATCTACATATCGAAATCGCCAAAGACTGTCTTCAATTTAAAAAACACCTGGTTACTGCTTCTTATATCAGTGATGCTATGCAGGCACTGGACGAAGAAGCCCGAAAAAACAATTTGGTTTTCATGAATGAAATTGGTCTCGACCCCGGGATCGATCACATGAGCGCCATGAAAGTCATTGATGAAATCAGAGCCAAAGGTGGCAAAATGCTGCTTTTTGAATCATTCTGTGGTGGCTTAGTAGCCCCTGAATCCGATAACAATTTATGGAACTATAAATTTACCTGGGCTCCTCGAAATGTCGTTCTGGCGGGACAGGGAGGCGCAGCAAAATTTATTCAGGAAGGCACTTATAAATACATTCCGTACAGCGCATTATTTCGTCGTACCGAATTTCTGGAAGTAGAAGGCTATGGGAAATTTGAAGCTTATTCTAATCGGGATTCTCTTAAATACAAATCGGTTTACGGTTTAGACAATGTTTTAACGTTGTACAGAGGAACCATCAGAAGAGTTGGCTTCTCGAAAGCATGGAATATGTTTGTACAACTAGGCATGACAGACGACAGCTACATTATGGAAAATTCCGAAAACATGAGCTACCGTCAATTTGTGAATTCCTTTTTACCGTATCATCCAACCGATTCTGCAGAAATTAAAACACGACTGATCTTAAAAATTGATCAGGACGATATAATGTGGGACAAACTTTTGGAACTGGATCTATTTAATCCTGACAAGAAAGTAAACCTACCCAATGCCACTCCTGCACAGATATTAGAAAAAATACTATCCGACAGCTGGTCTTTAGAACCTAATGATAAAGATATGATTGTCATGTATCATAAGTTTGGCTATGAGCTCAATGGAGAGAAAAAGCAAATTGACTCAAAAATGGTTTGTATTGGAGACGACCAAACCTATACCGCAATGGCAAAAACCGTTGGATTACCGGTGGCAATGGCAACGCTGTTAATTTTAAATGGAAAAATCACAACTCCGGGCGTACAACTCCCTATAAAAGAAGAAGTTTATCTGCCAATTTTAAACGAGTTAGAAGAACACGGGGTTATTTTTAATGAACAAAAAATGCCCTATTTTGGATATAATCCGGATTTGTTCTAAGATCCGGGTTGTTGTTTTTTAGAATTTTTTTTTTAGTTTTTTATTTTATCCGCTTCCAGAACATGGAAGCGGATTTTTTTTTGAAAAAGCGCGGAGGTACAGAAAACCAAAATTTGAATCCTGAGCTAATTTGGCTAAAGCCACTCAGCTCATCATTTAAACCTCCAGCTAAAGCTGGAGGCTATTCTATTCAAAAGAAAACCTTCAACTTCTCTCTATCCCTTTGCAACTTTGTACCTTGTACCTTTGTACCTCTGCGCCTTTAAAAAAACCTATTTTTCAGGCTGAACCGTAATTGGCAAACTGTAAATTACTCTAACCGCTTTTCCCTGTTGCGTTGCCGCAGTCCATTTTGGCGAAAGCTTCAGTACACGGATAACCTCATTCCCTATTCCATAACCTGAATCTTTAATTGTTTTGATATCCGACAAACTCCCATCTTTTTCAATAGTGAATTGCATGTATGTTTTTCCTTCAATTTTATTTTTTCCAACTGCTGCCGGCATTTTGAAATTCTTCCCTATAAACTTATAAAACGCTGTCATCCCACCAGGATATTCAGGCAATTTCTCGACATCTTCCAGCACGTAAAGATCCTTCTCTTTCACTTCTGCTTTACCAGACTTTTTTTGAGCTACCACATTAGTACTAAAAACAAACAACAGCAAGGCATAAATTGTACCTACAGTAAATACTTTCAACACAATTTTAATCGGGGATTCTTTTTTGGTCATCATAAGTAAACGTTTTTTAGTTATTAAATAGTTGATATTACTCGCCAGAGCAACAGTGTTTTTATTCGAAGCAAAATCAAGTAACAAATGCTGATAGCTTTTGATGGCACCAAACTGCACATTTACAGCCTCATCGGCCAAAAATTCATGATTAAGCTTGATGGCTTTTTTATAGAGAAAAAGCAACGGATTGAACCAGAAAACGATCTGCAGTACCTCAACAAAAAGAATATCCAAAGTATGTCTCTGTTTTAAATGTGCTTTCTCGTGAGCTATTAATTCTGAAGGAATTTTTCCGTTTTCGAACTCTGTTTTATTAATAAAGATCGATTCCCAAAAAGAGTATGGCAAGCCGGACTCCTGAAGCAACACTATCTTTTGCCCATTTACAAACCGTACTTCATTGCACTGTATCCTCTTACGAAACGAATTAAGCCCCAGAACAAACCTGGCCGTCAACACCAAAAATACTGCACTGTAAACTGCAACAATCAAAACCAGCAGAAAATCATTAGCCGAAATTGTACTAAGACGCTCATTGTTTTTTTGAAGTACGATTTCATCTAATTGAACCAACCCAATTTTAGCAGATACAAACGATCCAAACGAGATAAGCTGTAGCGGAATCACAAAACTAAAAACCAAACTCGCCAGCAAATAAGCGCGATTAAAACGAAACATTTTTTCGTTTTCCAGTACCAATTTATATACTGCATAAAAAACCAAAAGCAGTATTCCCGATTTTAAAAGATAGCTTATCATTTTTTCTTTTTTTGAATTTCTGAATCTATTATTTTTCTGAGTTCTTCCAGTTCGGTAGTACTTAAATCCGTTTCGGTAGTAAAAAAAGAAGCGAATTGTGATGCCGAATTATTAAAGAAACTACTAATTAACCCATTAACATGTTTAGAGAAATAGGCTGTTTTTTTAACCAAGGGATAATATTCCCTTGAATTCCCAAATTCATTGTAAGCAACGAATTTTTTATCGATCATTCGTTTCAAAAGCGTCGCAACTGTTGTTGTTGCCGGTTTTGGCTCCGGATACGCTTCAAGCAAATCTTTCATAAAAGCTTTTTCAAGCTTCCAGAGATGCTCCATTAATTGTTCTTCTGAGTTTGATAATTGCATATTCTAAAGGTTCTAAGGTTCTGAGTTACTAAGGTGCTGAGTTTTTTTGCCACAGATTGAAATGATTTCTCCTGCGCGCTACACTAATTCTATGCTCTTTCTTCTTTACTCTATTCTCTTGATTCTATTCTCTTGATTCTATTATCTTGATTCTTTATTCTCCACCATCCGTTCCGAAATCAACTCACCGTTGTCGTATTCCTTAACTTCGATTAATTTCCCTTTATCCGAGTAAAACTTCCAATCTCCAAAATAAAACCAATGTGTTTCTACCGAATTGGTTTCAATTTTTGTTTTCCCTTTCGATTGTACTTTTCCGTTTTCGTAATAGTATTTCACATAGCAGATTCCGTTTTTATATTTTTCTGTTTTATAGATTTTCCCGTCTATATACGATTTCCACTTTTTTACAGGCTGATCGTGTTTGTAATATTCAAACGATTTATAAATCGTACTGTCCTGTTTGTAATTGTCAATCCAGACACCTTCCCTTTTCTTATTAACAACCTGATTGATCGGTTTGCTTTTGCACCCTAAAAGAACTAACCCACAAAATAACAAGATTACCAGCTGCCTCATTTGAATATTTTTACTCTACAATTATAGATACTGTTCTACAAATGTAGAGTTATTTTTTTAATATGCAAGAATTTTTTGAAAAAGGTGCTGAGATTCTAAGGAGCTAAGGTTCTGAGGGTTTCTTTTTTGAGATTCAAAGGTTTAAAAGGCTCAAAGGTACAGAAATGCAAAGGTGCAAAGGTTAAGAGAAACAAGATCTGAATTGCCTCCAGCTTTAGCTGGAGATTGTAGAAATATAAGGCATTTAATGGCTTTATCCGAATTTTACACAAAGACTTAAAAATACAAATCCGGAATTTATTTGGCTAAAGCCAATTAACTAATCCTTTTAAACCTACCTACAGCTGAAGCTGTAGGCTATTCAATAAAAAGTTTCAATTTTCCCGTCCCTCTGAACCTTTGAGCCTCTACACCTTCTCCACTTTGAACCTTTGAACCTTTGAACCTTTGCATCTCTGTACCTTTGAACCTCTTTTCCGCGTTAGGGATAGAGGCGGTATCTCCCGATTTAGAAAAACAAGGCTTTTTAGCCGTAGTTTTTGCTAATCGGGAATATAGCCGAAAGCCCGACCGAAGGGAACGCCCAAAAAAAAATCCGCTCATTTCTGAACGGATTTTGCATCTTAAGATTTATTTTTTTACATCTTAGCGAACCAAAAAAAACAGCGAGCTTAGCGTAAATCGTTGCGTTCTTTGCGGTTAAACTACTTCGAAAGCTCTACAAAATACTTATAAAACAACGGAATAGTTTCGATTCCTTTTAAGTAATTGAAGATTCCAAAATGCTCGTTTGGCGAGTGAATTGCATCACTGTCTAAACCGAAGCCCATTAAGATTGTTTTACTTTTTAATTCTTTTTCAAACAAAGCTACAATCGGAATACTTCCTCCTGAACGAACCGGAATTGCCGGAACTCCAAAAGTTTCTGTATACGCTTTGTTTGCCGCCTGATATCCAATACTGTCAATTGGCGTTACATAACCCTGACCTCCGTGGTGTGGCGTTACTTTTACTGTAACTCCCGCCGGAGCAATGCTTGTGAAATGCTTTGAAAAAAGTTCTGTGATCTCTTCCCAATCCTGATTAGGCACCAAACGCATCGAGATTTTAGCAAATGCTTTGCTTGCAATAACCGTTTTTGCACCTTCTCCAGTATATCCACCCCAGATTCCGTTAACATCTAAGGTTGGACGAATAGAATTACGTTCGTTAGTTACATATCCTTTTTCACCATAAACATCATTTAAGTCTAAGGCTTTTTTATATTTTTCTAAGCTAAAAGGCGCTTTTGCCATTTCGGCTCTTTCTTCAAGAGACAATTCCTGTACTTTATCGTAGAAACCTGGAATCGTAATATGATTGTCTTCGTCATGAAGCGAAGCGATCATTTTTGCCAGAATATTTATTGGGTTCGCTACTGCTCCTCCGTATAAACCAGAATGTAAATCGCGGTTTGGACCTGTAACTTCCACCTCAACATAACTCAAACCTCTTAAACCTGTCGTGATCGACGGCTGTTGATTAGAAATCATTCCGGTATCTGAAATTAAGATGACGTCATTTTTTAGTTTTTCCTGATTGCGCTCTACGAACCACGCTAAACTTGCCGAACCTACTTCTTCTTCTCCTTCGATCATGAATTTTACGTTACATGGCAAAACATTGTTCTGAACCATGTATTCCAACGCTTTTACGTGCATGTACATCTGACCTTTGTCGTCGCAGGCACCACGAGCGAAGATTGCTCCTTCCGGATGAATGTCTGTAGTTTTGATCACAGGTTCGAATGGAGGCGAAGTCCATAACTCTAAAGGATCTGGTGGCTGAACATCATAATGTCCGTAAACAAGAACAGTTGGTAAATTTGGGTCGATTATTTTCTCTCCATAAATGATTGGGTAACCCGGAGTGTCGCAAATTTCGACAAAATCGCAACCTGCTTTTGATAAACTTTCCTTTACTGCTTCGGCAGTATCGATAACATCTTGCGAGTATGCAGTGTCGGCACTAACCGACGGAATCTTTAATAATTCGATCAACTCGTTGATAAAGCGATCCTTATGTTCTTGAACGTAAGACTTTATATTTTCCATTTAAATTATTTTTATAGAAATCCAAAAGTACAAAAAAGAGAATTAATATTTTTTTTCAATTTTTTCGTTTTTTTTCTTTGAATATTCGAAGTTATGTCTATCTTTGCACCCACAATTGCCGCGGATATGGTGAAATTGGTAGACATGCCAGACTTAGGATCTGGTGCCGCAAGGCGTGTAGGTTCGAGTCCTATTATCCGCACCGAAAAAAAGCTTCTGAGAAATCAGAAGCTTTTTTGTTTTTTGGGATATTCAAAATGTTTAATTATTCATACGAATTCTTTTATATATTTGACCTGATTACAGGCAAAAGAAATCCATTTAAATACAAACATCCAATTTTAGCTTCTTATGGAAGACCAAGAACACAATAGTTATTTCAAAGACAAACTGACAGAACTAGAAAGTGCTTTAATCAATGCAAAATCACAATTAAGCACAGACACGAAAAATATTCGTGTTTATTATGCAATTGTTGGACTAGGAACATTATTTTTAATATTACATTATAGCTCCGTTCTTATTATGCCGACTTGGTTAGTTATTACTGTTTGGATACTTACAATTTTTTTATTATTAGCCGCTTTTGGGACCGATGTTAGTAAATCAAAATTTGAAGTTGAAAAATTTGGAACAATTAAAAGAATTTACTTAGGCTTTCCTGACAATGATAAACCTGAATATTTTGATAGTTTAGTAAAAATCAATGTAGAAAATTTAGCTGCTTACTATTCATTAGTTAAAACTCATACTTCTCTAAGCTTTAAAGTTTCACTATTAATAAGTATCATTGGGTTTATATTAATAATTAGCGGATTAGTAATTGGATTCAGATATGACGATAAGATAATTGGATACATCGCATCAGGAACAGGCATAGTAACCGAATTTATTTCAAGTGTGTTATTTTATCTTTACAACAAAACTGTCAGACAATTAAAAGAATATCATGACAGTTTAATTAATGTTCAAAATATCCTTCTTTCATTTAAACTTATAGAGAACACTTCTGACGAAAAATCAAAAGCCGAAATGGTAACAAAGATGCTAGAATATTTAGTTCAAAAAAAATAATTACAATGACTTCCAATCTCTCAACGAAAGAGAAACCGCATTATAGAAGCTCAACCAAAGATTGGGTGCTCGCTGCTAAGTCCCCTAAACACAACTTAAGCCCATTATTTATCATTTGAAGGAACAAGAAATCACATTAGAACATCTACAAAGATTAACAACATTCCACGCGGAGTTTCGTGCGTGATTTCTCCCTTCGCTCGAAATGACAAACCAGATACAAAAACCTTTCTTCACTTCACATCCAAATAAGGATCTAAAACTTCTGCCAATTTGTTCAGCCAGTAAAAATGATCATCGATGCAACTTAATTCAGACTGTATTGTTTCACATTCCCTCATTACACATAAAGAAAGCACATGATTCACTTGACGAATACTCTTTGCCATATCTTTAGGATCAATCGCATTATTAAAAAAATCCATTAATCTGGTTTCGGTTTCTTTTGAGAAGTTTTCTGTTGTCATGATTTCTAAATTTTAAGAATACCACAAAAATCCACCAATTTCATTTTCATTTAGACGCATATATGAGTCCATCTCTATTTTATTTTTTCGTATAGAAAAAGCCCGTGTAATCAGCACGGGCTTTCATCATCATCAATCGAAAAAAAAGTCAGGATCATCACTCCCTGACTATGAGGTTATTTTAAAGACATTCTCAACCAATCCAAACCTTCTTTTTACACACTCGTAATTCGACAAAGATTGACGACATTTGGAACGGAGTTTCTTGCGAAGATTTCTCCTTTCGTCGACATGACATAAAATGAGGAAAAAACTTTGCGCCTTCGCGCCTTTGCGAGATTAAATCTTCAAACAAATACCTAAGATCTCTTAACTGATCTAATCCTTCTTTTTACACACTTGCAATTCAACAAAGATTGACAACATTTGGAACGGAGTTTCTTGCGTGATTTCTCCCTTCGTCGAAATGACATAAAATGAGGAAAAAACTTTGCGCCTTCGCGCCTTTGCGAGATTAAATTCACTAGCTAATCCAAATTTTCTTTTTAAACAGATTTGCCGTGTGCCTTAAATGCTGGTTCAAGCCAATCAAAACCACCAAAATCACTAAACTATACCCCACAACGGTATAAATTTCCATATCCGATAATAAGGTAGCCTGCTTGGCAACGGTAGTAAAAACCTTTTTCAAGGCCAATGTATTAGCATTATCGGCCGAATATCCTTTTGCTATAAAACTCTGCGTTGTTGCAGCAATGGTTTGCTGTGCTTCGGGATTCTCGTCTGTTACAAATTGACTTAATTTCAGAAAGTGTTTTTTATTCAGGAATACTTGCGCATTTTGCATGATACAAAACCCGATAGTACTCCCCCAAAAACGTCCTGAGACTCCAATAATTCCAGAGGATGTCATCAATTTCCCCGGAACAGCCGTAACCGTAAACAAAACCAAAGGCACGAATAAAACCCCAACCGCGATCCCTTGCAAAATATAAGGGATCAAGATATCCGACAGCGAAACATCGGGCACGAACAAAAACGTAAACCAAAAATGATATACCGCCAAAAGCGCAAAACCTATCATAAATATGTATTTGGTCGCCATAGATCGCATCAGAAAAATAGCCGCTAAAACCAACCCAATTACATTTCCAAGTCCGTTTATATATTGCACTCCAGCAACACGCGACGGATCCCAATTCCAAATCGTAAACATTACACTATGACACAAACTCAAAGTCGCTCTGGCAATGTAGAACAGAAAAAATAACAGAAACCCAATTCTCAGATTCGCATATTTAAAAACCTCAAAATTAAAACTTGGTCGTTTTACCAGCAATTGTCTAAAAATAAACAAACCTCCCGTAATGAGACATATTATTAAAGAAAGAATCAATTGAGAAGATTCGAACCAGTATTTTCTTTCGGCATACACAAAAAAATAAGCCCCGGTTATTATCGACGTCAACACCAAAACAAAACTCAGAAAATCAATTTGATACAGCGGAATTTTTTTAGTGATTCGGTGGCTGTTAAAAGTCATCAGAATCAAAAAGACATTAATAACCTGAAGCATTCCCGAAACATATAGCATGTATTTCCAATCGTAATGATCGAGGAACCAAACCGCAATGTTCATAATAAAGGGCGTCGCCAATAAAAGCGATCCGTAGTAAAACGAAAACCCAATTATAATGGCGTTTTTAGAATTAAAACGTTCTACCAGCAACTGCCTCAAAATCATTACCGGCAAAGCCATCAAAATTCCTTCGAGGACTCTTAACATGATAAAAACCGCAAAATTGGTCACATATCCTGATGCAATTATCGTTACGGCAATCAAAACATACAACATCATTAAGTAGGTTTTTGCCGGGAAATAATTCGAAAACCTACTCTCGATAAGGATCGTCGCCAGTAAAGTTCCGTAGGTCACACACATGGCAAACTGCAGATCCTCGGCTTCGATATCCAGAAAACTCGCGGCATAGGTCACGTTCGAACTGTAAACCCCCAATAAAATCATGGAATGCAACAGGCACACAAACAAGATAATAATGATCGCCCAATTAGGAACCCAGGACTTAAAAATACTTTTATCTTCCATTTTATTGGTGTTCGGCAATAACCGTAATATTCATTCCGGCTCTTAAGAAGTCGGCTTGTTTGTCGGTTTCTTTTAATTGAATTCGAACCGGAATCCTCTGTTCTATTTTCACAAAGTTTCCTGTGGCATTATCAGGAGGCAATAACGAAAATCGGGCACCACTGGCAGGCGACAATGATTTAACAATTCCTGTAAATTCTTTATCCTTTAAAGCATCAGCCTTAATTTGAACTTCCTGACCTACGGTTAAATATTGTAACTGTGTTTCTTTAAAATTTGCAGTAATCCATTTCTCTTTACTCACAATCGAAAGTAATGATTGCCCTTCTTTAACCATTTGTCCCGGCTGCAAAATTCTTTTTCCAACCCAGCCGTCATAAGGAGCCGTGATTACGGTGTACGAAAGAAACAATGCCGCGTTATCAGCAACAGCTTGCTTAGACTCAACAACCGTTTGTGTGGCAGGAACATTTGCCTGCGCCTGAGAAGTGCTTAAATTGGAAGACTGTATTCTTTCTCGCATTTCCTGAAAATGCGCCTGTGCCGACTCATAATCGGCTTTTACTTTTTCTAGTTGCTGAGAAGTAGCTGCCTCCTCTTTCACAAGAGCTTTGTATCGATCGTACTCTAATTTTGTTTTCCAAAGATTGGTTTTCGCCACCTCCAATTGCGACTCTCCAATTGCGGTTGAACTTGCTGTTGTCGCCACATTTTTCTGGGCTACCACACTGCTTTGTTTCGCACTTTGAACATCAGCCAAAGCCACATTCAGCTTTGATTTATACTCTCTGTTATCAATCACCACCAAAGTATCGCCTTTGTGTACAAACTGATTTTCTTCAAAACGAACTTCCTGAACATAACCCGTAATTCTGGACATAATTGGCGTAACGTATTGCTCCACCTGAGCGTCATTGGCCTCTTCATGATTCTGACTGAACACATAAAACCAAATTCCTAAAATGACTCCGCTTACCACCAACAGGCAGGCAATTATTGTTATAATGATATGAAACGACTTGTTTGCTCTGGTTTCATTTTTAATCTTTACCATAAATTCTATATCTTTTTCTATTCTCTTGCTTCTATTTTCTTTCTTCTATTCTCTTTTCTCTTTTCTCTTTTCTCTTTTACCTTAAATCTCACTTGGCAACATTCCCGCTGTACGCAGCAGTTCATAATGTTTCATCACAGCATCGATTCGGGTAGAGATTTTATTGTATTTTGCCTGTAACAGCGCATTGTCGGCATCTACCATTTCGGTGATCAAAACCAATTGATTCAGGTATTTTAGTTTTACAATTCGGTAGTTTTCATTGGCCAGCTCCTCGGCTTTATCAACAACTTTAAACTTCTCCACGATTTCCTGATATTGCGTGTGATTACGAAACAACTCGTCTTGGATTTTATCTTTCACAATCTCAGACTGCATTTCCTGCCATTGAATCCTCGTCGTCGCCATCTGCACTTTGGTTTTATTTTTATACAAACCCGAAAGATCAAAACTAGCTTCAATTCCCACCTGACCTAAAGTATATAAGTATGGATTTGGAGGAAAAAATTTGTAGTTAGGATAATTAAAACTATAGTTTCCAAAGAAATTAATACTTGGGTAATAATTCCCCTTTGCCAATTTCAGTTCCGTTTTTTTGATCGCTATTTCCTGGCTTGAGATTCGCATTTCTTCGTTCTGCAAAGCATGATTCATATACATTTCATAAGGATCAAGGCCTTGCATTTCATCAATATTTGCCGTTGTGTCGATTGTTATTTCCTCTCGCTCCGGCAACTGAAGCAGTGTTTTTAAATCATGCAGCGCAATTTTGATGTTTTTAGAATTCGTCAAAGCGTTCAACTCACGGTCCGAAAGCTGCAATTCTGCTCGCAATACCTCATTTTTGGTCACCGTTCCGTGTTTTTTCAAGGATTGAACTTCTTTTAACCGATTTTGCTCTTCTTTGATATTTTCGTCAATGATTTTCTGAAGTTCCATCATTTTATAAATCCCTAAATAAGTACCGATCACCTCTAACTCGATATCATTTTCAGTCTTCTCCTTTTTGATTTGAGCAATTTGATTTTCCTGATTGGCAATTTTAATTGCATTGTTGATTTTATTCCCAACATACAACGGCATTTTAAACGTAGTTCCAACCTCGTAAATTTCAGGGATGGTCCTGGTAACTTCTTTGCCTTTTAAGAAACCTCCTTTAAATTCGGTAATGTTGGTAATTCTCGAATAAGCGCCGTTCATCTCAATTTCAGGTAGTCGTAACTCTTTGTTTTCTTTGATATTTTCTTCAGAAAGTGTTACTTCGAGTTTAGATTTGAGAATGTTTCGGTTATTCTCTTTCGCAATTTTAATCGCCTCATTTAATGAAATCGATTTTACTTCTTGCGCTTGTAGTATCGTGAATCCAAGGAAAAATAAAGCATAAGCCATATTTTTCAGGAAACACTGTAGTGCGGAAATCTGTTTTTTAAGGAACATGAATACATAAATAATTTATGATGCAAAGTTCCTGCATTTTTTTGGTGACTGATAATTCTAAAAAGTCAATAACATATTCATTTCGGACAAATATTGAAATCTTATTTTTCGAAAACACTATATTAAAACGCTGGAAAACAATTTATTACAAAATATATTTAGATTATGATTTTTCACGCAGATTTTAAAGGATTTAAGCTGATGAAGCTGATTTTCATTCTTCCCTCTCGCAG
This sequence comes from Flavobacterium collinsii, assembly GCF_946903285.1. GTDB lineage: Bacteria > Bacteroidota > Bacteroidia > Flavobacteriales > Flavobacteriaceae > Flavobacterium > Flavobacterium collinsii. The sequence goes on along the minus strand of NZ_OX336425.1, from coordinate 1,422,032 downwards.
ATTCCGCTGATTGAGCAGATTATTAAAGAGTTAAAAAAATCTCCTAAATCTGCGAGAGAAAAATTTTTAGCGTGAAATAACGAAATCTGTCAAATCAGCCTAAATCTGAATAAATCAGCCTAAAACAAAATTTTTACTTTTGCTCCAAAATCTCTTCACCGTTTAAGTAATCGGAAGGTCTTTGCCCTAAAATCTTAAAAAAAGTATTACTGAAAGTTGGAACACTACTATATCCAACTTCTTCGGCTACCTCTTTAACCGAAAGTTTTCTATCAAGCAGAAGCTCTATGGCTTTTAGGATTCTCCTAATCGTATAATATTGAATAAAGGACATGTTGAGATCTTTTTGAAACAAACGATACAAAGAGCGTTCGCTGTATCCAAATTCATGCGCAACATCTGCAAATAGAATAGTTTCTCCCAGATTATTCTCAACATAGCGCAGAATCTTACCCAAACGCGGATCTTTTGGCTGCGGTAATTCTAAAGGCAAGTTGGTCAGACAAATTTGAGGTAATATTGCTTTAATCGCCTTGGCAATGGCAAAATTCGGGCTTCCTTTTTTAAGATCACCATTCCATCGATTGGTAAAAAGCATCATTTGCAACAATAAATTATTGACCGGATAAATTCCTTCGTTCTTGTAAAAAACATCTTCGTCTTTTTCAACCGGAAAATACAGGTTTCGCATCGTTACATTTTCCGACTTCGGCTCGATACTATGCTCCACCCCACTCGGAATCCAAATAAAATGACGTGCCGGCAAAAAGTAGGTTTTGGTTTCGGTCGTTACAAAAACAACATCTCCTTCAGCATATAGCAATTGCGCTTTGTCGTGTTTATGCGTAGGCACAAACAATTCGCCCATCAAATCGTGGTGACAGTAAATGCTTTTTTTATCGGCATCTACTTTTTTGATGTAATACTTATCTAATTTCTGACCGGAATATTCCATTGGAGTTTATACAATGTTTTTGCAACTTTAAATATAAGAAATTTAAATTCCAATTGTTTGAAATACCAAATTCCAAAGCTGAACCATTAAGTCTTAACCACAAAGTTCGCAAAGCTAAATTAAAACTTTGCGAACTTTGCGTAAATCTTAGCGCTCTTTGCGGTTAAATACAAAAAACAAAAAAGCCTTTCCGTTAAGAAAGGCTTCTCCCAATATTGCGGTCTGGACGGGACTCGAACCCGCGACCCCATGCGTGACAGGCATGTATTCTAACCAACTGAACTACCAAACCGTGCGTTATTGCGAGTGCAAAAATACAACAGATCTTTGATTCTACAAGCTTTTTTTGCGAATAAATTTCAAGAAATTTTTAATTGATTAAATTCCAATATTTTAAAATTTACCCATAAAACCAAAAAGAAGAACTTTCTTTCTTTTTAAACCTCAAAGAACGCAAAGTTGAAAGCACAAAGGATTCGAATCTTAAGAAATTTTGCGATTAAATTTCAAATCTGATAGATTTCAAATCCAAAACACATTCTTAATGACCCATCAACCAAACACCTCTATTTTACCAATAATTTAATAATTTCTTTACATTATAATCAAAAAATAATAAAATAAAGTTTTTATATCAAAATAAATTTTCAATATTTGTAGGAATAAGCTTTTACCATAACATTACAGACACAAATCCCAAGTGTCTTAAAATGATTGGGAATTAATCAAACAAAAAAACCACAAATTATGTTAAAAAGATTAAACCTAAATGGCGCCGTAGAACTAACTATTACTGAATTAAAATCCATCAATGGTGGAGACCCTACATGTCCACCACCAGACACAAGTGCAGGTTGCTTTAGCGGACCATCTCATTGCCCAAGTTACGGCTACCCAACATGTGTACCGAAAACTCCTAATATATAATAGTAATATTTAATTTCTTTATAAAAAGCAAAGGGCGCAAAGTTTAAAAACTTTGCGCCCTTTGCGGTTAATCCAAACAAGTAAAAACAAAAAATCCGCAAAGCTTAAAAGAACTTTGCGGACTTTGCGTAAATCTTAGCAAACCTTGCGGCTAATCCAAACAAATAGAAACAAAAAATCCACAAAGCTTAAAAAAAACTTTGCGGACTTCGCGTAAACCTTAGCGCACCTTGCGGTTAAAATCAGAATAGCCTTAAATCAAAAAAGCCATCCACAAAAGTGGAAAGCTTTTCATTGGTCTAACTACTAAACCAGCTACGAGTTACAAAGTCGTAGCAAAACAACACAACTAATCTTAGATACCGTATTTGGGCAAAAAAGCCTTTCCGTTAAGAAAGGCTTTTCCCAATATTGCGGTCTGGACGGGACTCGAACCCGCGACCCCATGCGTGACAGGCATGTATTCTAACCAACTGAACTACCAAACCTCTGCGTTATTGCGGTTGCAAAGATAGTACAGAATTTCGTTTCTGCAAGTGTTTTTCGAAAAAAAATTAAATAAATTTTCAAAATTTTAGCCAAAGTTTTGTTTTTCAACTAAATATGTCGTCAATATTTTTTCAAAATTATCTCCTACATTCACCGAAACGTACTTAATTTGATTCTTTGCACAAGTTAAAGACAATTTCTTAAAGTACTCCTCTGCCCTTTTTTCGTATTCTGCTTTTACATTATCCGCGAAAAGCGAGACTTCTTCACCTGATTCTAAATCAATAAACTTACGCGGCGTGTTATCAAAATCAAATTTAAGCTCTGTTTTATCATCCACCACATGAAACAAAACTACCTTGTGCTTGTTGTGTTTTAAATGCTGTAAAGCGTTAAAAAGCTTATCATCATCTTCTGACTGGAACATATCCGTAAACAGAATGATCATCGAACGACGGTGAATCTTCTCAGCGATTTGATGCAGATACGTAATGGTATCCGTCCTTTTTTTGGCTTTTGGCTGCTGCAGTAACTCTTCCAGTTTATTGAGTAACATTCGATGATGACGATCACTTCCTTTTTCGGGAGCATAATATTCATAGCTGTCTGAGAAAACACTCAACCCTACGGCATCACGCTGCTTCTTAAGGATATTCATTAAAACAGCCGACGCCAGAACAGCAAAACCAATCTTCTTCTCATAAAAAGGCTGATTTGATCTGAGTTCCGGATAATGCATCGACGACGAGTTATCTACAATTAAATGACATCGTAAATTGGTTTCTTCCTCAAAACGTTTTGTATACAAACGATCTGTTTTGGCAAATAATTTCCAATCGATGTGTTTAGTGCTTTCTCCGGCATTATAGACTTTATGCTCCGCAAATTCAGCCGAAAATCCATGAAACGGACTCTTGTGCATTCCCGAGATAAACCCTTCTACCACCTGATTCGCCAACATTTCGAGATGCTGAAAACTGGAGACTTTCTCTATTTCCGATTCAATTTTCATTCGGTTTCTTTTTTAATATTTTGTGCGCGGTACAAACCATCGGTTGCCTGCAATAATTTTCTTTTCAAAATCGGACTAAACTCCGGATTCTCTTTCAGGAATCGCTGTACTTCATCAAAAGCATATTTCGACGAATATTTTCCAACCGTATTATTCAGCCAGTCTTTTGGAAAAAAGATATCTCCGGTACGCTGAATTTCTTCCACCAAATCTAACGAAAATCGAATGTACTTTTGAGCACTTTCCTGGCGTAACGGATGATTTATATTCGCCAAACCTACAGAAACCCAAGATTCTTTTTCTCTGTTCTCGTCGTCTTTTAAGGATAACACAAAAGCATCACGAACCGATTCGTCTTTCGATAAAGAAGGAAGCAGGAATTCAAATCGTTTTTGCTTGTCCGGATTTGCAATCGTGGTACTGGTTTTATTTAAAATCTCATCCGCTTTTTCATGCTTAAATATAGCCAAATTCATCGCCATATTGGTATAATCATCTTCATTGAGTTTTAAACCCGGAATCACGGTTTCTTTATTCCAAATTTTATACAATTGTTCCTTATCAGTAGCGGAGTAGGCAATTGAACTAAATAAATTGAACAAAGTTTTCTTTATATTACTTGGCAAATTGGCCTGCAAACGCGCATATACAATAGCCGAAAGCTCTTTTTGTCTTATGTTCTGCTGTTTTTCGGTCAGGAACTTCCAGAATACCGCACTGGTTTGGTTGGTGATAATTTTCAGAACCAATTCGTTTTGTTCCTGTTGAATTCCTTTTAAAAAACAATCAAATGCTTTCACAGGAGCAATATTCCCCGTTAAAGTATTTTCGTAAATATTAATATAAGTCGAAGCTCTTGCTACCTCATCTTTCAATGTTAAAACAGACTCTAAACTATTCCCGTCAAGCGGAAAAACACCGTATCCAAAACCATTATAGTTGTAAATAACAGCCAATGGTTTCTCAAGTCCAAGGGCTTCTTTCAGGGACAGACTTTTGTCTTTTATAGTAGCACTGATCACTTTTACATTGTTGGGATAAACTAAACCAATATCAAAAATCTGAGGCCACACATTTGCCGATTGATCTTCTGCCTGCTGCGTAATTTCGAAAGCCGAAATTCGATTTTGAGCATCGTATTTGATTTGATCTTTAAAAATCGCTCTTCCCGATTTATTCACCCAAACCTTACTCCATTTTTGCATATCAAGAGGCGTTTCGGCATCAAGAATTTCTACCAGATTGTTCCAGTCGGCATTATCGTTGGCATATTTTTTAATGTACTTCTCGATTCCTTTCTGAAAAGCTACTTTTCCCATAGAAGCTTCTAACTGACGCATCATTATGGGGGCTTTGTTGTAAATAATGGCTCCATAAAGTGATCCTGCATTTTTAAGATTGGCTAAATTTTGCTTGATCGGATGTGTTCCTAACGAACGATCTTCAGCATAAGCATTTGGATAATGAGCCGTTAAAAACTGTAGATTATGATTGACTTTCGGGAAAATCGGATTCATAATTTTGTCTGCCATAAAGTTGGCAAATACTTCCTTCATCCAAACATCATCAAACCATTTCATAGTCACCAAATCGCCAAACCACATGTGCGAAGTTTCGTGTGCAATCAATTTGGCACGGTCTAATTTCTCACTGTCTGTCGCGCTATTATCCAAAAACAAAGTTGATTCTTTATATTGTATCGCCCCTACATGCTCCATTCCACCATACTGAAAAACTGGAATTGAAGCAAAATCCAGCTTCTGAAATGGAAACTTATAACTAGTATATTTTTCCAGAAAATCTAACGATTGCTGGTGTAAATTAAAGATAGTATCGGTGCTACTTTTTAGTTTCTCTGCATTGTTCTCGCGATACAGCATCGTCATTTCCAGATTACCGGGTTTCTTCGTCACGCTTTTGAATTTCCCCGCTACAAAAGAGAACAAATAAGTACTCATTTTATCCGATTCTCCAAAAGTATAAGCTGTAAACTCTCCTTTCTCCGTTTTTTCTTTCACATCGGCTCCGGCCAAAACTGACCAGTCTTTAGGAACAGTCAAACTCAACTTATAAGTTGCTTTGATATCCGGCTGATCAAAACAAGGAAATAATGTACTTGCCCGATCCGGAACCAATAAAGTATACAAGAAATCATCATTTCGGTTTAAGGATAGATTTCCTGCTATAAAAGAAATAGCAATTCTGTTTTTCCCTAAAATCAAATCTTTAGCAGCAATAATAACATGTCCTTTCTCATGAACAATAGTATTGTTTTTATTATTAACCTGAATCGATTTTATGTTCTGATTTTTCTCTTTAAAATCCAAATACAAAGGTTCACTCAAATTTGAAATTGTCAGGTCTAAAGTCAAAATCGAATTGATTTCCTGTTGTTTTTGCTGCGGAATCTCAAAAGAAAGTCCGTAAGTTACATTTGAGATTTGTTTTTTTCGAAAATGTGCCATTTGTTCTGAGACACCGTTTTCTAAAATCAATTTTTCGTTTGATTTAGACTGAGAAAAACCAAATGACGCCATCGTCAGAAAACAAAGAAAGCTGTAGAAAATTTTCATTTTTAAAGGAATGTTAGATCTGTAAAAATAAAAAAAGTTCGCCACGAATTCCACAAATTAGCACGAATTAAAATTCTTTTGCCACAGATTATACAGATTAGGATGATTTCTTTTTAAATCGTGAAAACTAGTTTAATCTGTCGCAAAAAAAATAAACCTCATTTTAATTCGTGGAATTCATTTTTAAAGTGAAATTAATTAGCGCTAATTTGTGTAATCGGCGGCAAAAAGACAAATAAAAAAGGTCCGACTTCCGTCGAACCTCTTTTATATAAATTATAATCTTTCGATTACAACAAAGCGTCTAAACTATCTGCGTAGGTTTGTTTCGGAGCTACTCCTACTTGTTTTCCTACTACTTCACCGTTATGAAAAACCAAAACGGTAGGTATGTTACGCACACCATATTTTGCAGCAAATTCCTGGTTAGCATCTACATCTACTTTACCAACAACTACTTTACCTGCGTATTCATCGCTTAATTGGTCAATGATTGGTCCAACCATTCTACAAGGACCGCACCATGCTGCCCAAAAATCTACCATTACTGGTTTGTCTGATTTCAAAACTACTTCATCAAAAGTAGCATCTGTTATTGCTAATGCCATAATTTCTTGTCTTTTAAAATTATCGTCTGAATTGTTTCGTTTCAAACTAGACCACAAATTTAAAAATTAAATGCAAATGAAACACCATAACCAAATTAGTTTTCATTATAAATGTATTGTCATTAATTATATTAATCCGAAAACCCAAAATCATAAGTTTTAACCTACACTAATATCGGTTTTTATCTTTTTAGGGAAACGTCATTTTTTTGACTTATCTTTAATCATCCTGAAAATTCTTCCAGATGAACGCTACTTTACTCCACATAAAAAACTTTTTTCGATCGATTCATTTTAGAAAATACGCCAGGCGTTTTGGCTTTTTCATTCTGGGACTTATTGCTTTACTACTTATTGCCTGCGGTGGATTGTCTCTTTATTTTAATCGAAACAAAACCGAAATCATCGCCAAGATCAACACCAAAATCAATGAAAACATAAACGGAAAATTTCATATTGGCGATTTTCATTATAAGTTTCTAACCGGTTTCCCCAACTTTACCTTGGCTCTAAAAGATGTCGAAGTCAAAGACAATCAATGGGCCACGCACAAACACACTTTATTAAAAGCCAAGGAAATAGAAGTACGTTTAAACGTTACGAGTTTACTGCAAAACGAAATCAACATCCATAAAATCCTGATCAATGATGCAGCTATCTATGTGTATAAAGCACAAAATGGCTACTCGAATGCCAATATTTTTAAGCCGAAGAAGAAAAAATCACCGGAAAACAAATCCGATACTGAGACCACAATCAATCAGATCGAGCTAAATGAGGTTCACTTTACGCTAAACAATCTCCTCGGACATAAATTATTTGATTTTGATGTGGACCGCTTACAGTCAAAAGTAGATTATGATGGAGACAACTGGCAAACCGACGTTTTTTTAGACACCCAAATTAAAAGTCTCGCCTTTAATACCGTACACGGAAGTTTTGCAAAACAGAAAGAACTCAAAGGTACTTTTGCCGTTTCCTACTCCGCTTCAAATGAAAAAATTGACGTGGTAACCAAAGGCCTTAAAATTGGATCGGATGCTTTTGACATTACCGCTTTTTTCAATCTTGCCAAAGGAAAAGCACTTTTCGGAATCAATATTGGGACGACTATTTTATGGCAAAATGCATCCAATTTATTATCGGCAAACATCAGTTCTAAGCTTAACCGATTTAATTTACAACAACCAATCGATGTGAATTGTGACATCAAGGGCGATTTTAATGCCGAAGGTGACCCCAGAATTGTGGTTCAGGCCATTATCAAAAACAACGAACTGAGTATTCCGGACGGATTGATCAAAAACTGCCACTTCAAAGGGATTTTCACCAATAATTTCAAACCTACAGCCGGTTATAACGATGCTAATTCGGCTATTATTTTAACAGATTTTGCAGGTGAATACGAAAATATTCCGCTCTCGATTCCGCAATTGTCTATCAATAATCTCGAAAAACCGCTCGCTACCGGAAACGTAAGTTCTGACTTTGATATCGAAAGGCTCAACGAAATCAGCAACGACAAATGGATTCAGTTTACAGCCGGTCATGCCAAAGCCAACCTAAAATTTCAGTTTGACATTGTTGATTTGTACATTACCAAACCTCGTTTTATTGGTAAAATAGATGTCGATGACGCTTCGTTTCATTATATTCCAAAAAATGTTCGTGCCGTAAAAACCAACATTCATCTTGACTTTACCGAGAAAGCTTTACTCATCAAGCAAATTGCTTACAAACACAATAAGAATACGATTTTTGTTGAAGGAAAAATTGACAATTTCCTCAACCTCTATTATGATGCTCCCGAAAAAATGATCGTAAACTGGAAAATCTATTGCCCGAATATCGATCTGAAACAATTTCTGGGCGTTTTAGCGACTTCTCAAAAAGTAAACCCCACAGCCAAAACCAACAAAAAACCAACAATTTCGAATCATCTACGAACCGTAATTGATAAATGCGTGGTGGTAATCGACATCAAAGCCGATAAAATCAATTACAACAAATTAACCGCAACCAACACTACTGCCACGGTACAAATGATCGATTCGAGATTGGTTATCAAAAACGGTTCGCTGCAAACTTCGGGCGGAAGCATCACCTTTAACAGTGAAGTAAAACCAAGCGGAAAAAACTTTGCTTTTAGCTCAAACGCCAACGTAAATAGGGTTGATATTGCGAGTTTTTTAAAGTCGTTCAACAACTTCGGGATTCAGTCTTTTAGCCCGAGTAATATTAAAGGAAAGCTAAGCAGCCAGGCCAATGTAACCGGATTCATCAATGGTAATGGCGAATTGATCACGAATTCGATGCACGGTAATCTGACTTTCAATGTCAATCAGGGGGCTTTGTTAAACTTTGAACCTATTGTGAAAATCGGCAAGTTTGCTTTTCCGTTCCGTGATGTTAAGAACATAACTTTTAGCGATTTATCCGGCACACTTAAATTACGTGGAGAGCAAGTAGATGTGAATAATTTCACCATTAGTTCGAGTGTTTTAAACCTTGATGCCGAAGGTGTTTATTCTTTTGGCCGAGGCACCAATCTCGCCCTCACCATCCCACTCCGAAACTCCAAAAACGACATCAAACTCGCCACTAAAGCCGAACGCGATGCCGTCCGCGAACGTGGAATCGTCCTGCATCTAATCGCACTCGACGACGAAGGAAAAATGAAAATTAAATGGGGGAAGAGGGATAAGTAGTTTTTTTATCACATCCTTTCAACACAATCTTGTCATTCTGAGGAACGAAGAATCACACTAGAAACTCGACAAAGATTTGTCACTCTGAGCGAAGTCGGAGAGTCTTTTGTAACTTGGAATTCCAATTTCAAGGAGCTATTTCCTGCTGTCCACTCTATCTTTTGCGGCGAACCCCGCCGCAAAAGGATGCCGCTCCCATCAGGGCTAGGGGTTTTGGTTTCATGAGAAATTTAGAAATATTAATCAACGCCAATCAGAAATGATTGGCTTTTTTTTATGCAAAAAATTTCAAACCCACGGTTAATATCACATTGAAAACTATTAGTTCGTGATGACAATTGTCAACCGAGCAATCGTCATCGCATTCTTATATTTATCCACTAATGGAATTGAAAGAAAAATTTGGCAACAAAATAAAAGCCTTAAGAGAAAACAGAGAATACTCAATAGAGTATTTGGCCAATATTGCCAACATAGACCGAACATACATTTCTGACATCGAAAAAGGAAGAAGAAATGTTTCACTACTAATTATCGAAAAGCTTGCAAAAGCGCTCGAAGTAAACATTCAAGAATTATTTAATTATGAAGAATAAATTAACCGTTGTCGACTTTTTTTGTGGCGCGGGAGGATTTTCTGAAGGCTTCAGACAACAAGGTTTTGACATAAAACATGGATACGACCACTGGAAACCAGCTGTAGACACCTATAATCACAATTTTAATTTAAATTGTGAAGTTAAAAATATATTAGATTTTAAAAATTCAATTGAAGAAATTGAAGCGGTTCCTGATACAGATATCATTATTGGAAGCCCTCCATGTGTGAGTTTCTCAAGCTCAAATAAATCTGGTAATGCCGACAAGTCACTTGGGGTTTCATTGACCGAAACTTTTCTAAGAATTGTTGCAGTAAAAAAACATAAACCAAATTCCATTTTGAAAGCTTGGTTTATGGAGAATGTTGTAAACTCAAAAAGATATCTACAAACATCTTATACCTTCAAAGATTTAGGTCTTGAAAATTGGGCAAAAAAACATAGAATTAGCCCTTTAAATATCGCTATAGATTTATATGATAATACGACTATTATAAATTCAGCAGACTATGGTTCAATCCAATCAAGAAAAAGGCTTATTTCTGGTGAGATTATAAAAAAGAAAAAATTAATTATCCCTACACCAACACATCAGAAAAAAGATACAGGACTTAACTTGCCCTTTTATAAATCAATAGGCTTAATCAAGAAAAATTTCCCTTCTCCTTTTGAAAAAAAGAGTAACAAATTAATTAAAGATATTCTTTATCCTATTGAGATTGAACTAAACAAAATAACAGATCATTTTTACGATACCGGAGTTTATGAATCAGAATGGAGATTTTCCAGACATTGGAAAACTAACCATCCTTTTATGGGGAAAATGTCATTTCCAGAAAATGAAAACAACCCAAGTAGAACAATTACCGCAACAAAAATAGCGAATTCTAGAGAATCAGTAATTTATAAATCAGAAGTCAGCAGAAAAGGTGACGGAGAATATAGATTGCCAACAGTAAGAGAAGCCGCAATAATTATGGGTTTCCCCATAACTTATCAATTTATTGGTTCCGAAGGTGCAAAATGGAGATTGGTAGGCAATGCTGTGTGTGCTTCAGTAAGTAGAGCGTTTGCTGCAACCGTTTTAAACTCTTTAGGAATTAAACAAGAAAAAGAATTAGTAGTCAATTGTATCCCAAATTTAAAAGGAGTACTAAACTTAAATAATTATAATCAAAAAATATTTGATAATCCCCCAATAAAAAAGAAAGATGCTAGATGCAGATGGCAAGCAATCAAAGAAGGAAATTTGACAGTTACACTTTCAAATTACAATATTGAGAAAAATAACAAACCAGATGGTCGATGGAAAACATCTATTCAATATGGAACCGGAAAAGGATTTCCAATACAACACATTGAAGATGGTTATTATAAAAAACTTGAATCTATTATTTCAAAATTTAAAGGGGGGGATAATTTTTTAAAAATAATTAATAATGGTTTTTCTGAAAAAATAGGAGATGCAAAAAAACTTCAAGTAATGTTTGAAAATCAAAAGTCTAGCGGGATCTTTTTAGAACCAACTCGACTTGTTGAAGAAGTAAAAAATATTATTGGAAAAATTGTAATTAATGACCCTGAATTTGTTCAAATTGAGACTACTGTATTCCTAAAAAAAACTGTACCAACTAAACAACTTTTTGCATTATATGCAATAAATAAAATATCTACAACAGCTAATATTAAAAACATATGAATGCATCAAACATTGAAGTAGAGATAAAAAAAATAAAAGAGTCTGACAAATATGATGGTACTTACCCTATCTATTATAAAGGGGAAACTCGAAATGAAAAAGTTTATGAGATTCCAACTAGCTTATTGAGATTTAATTATTTAAATGGCAGAATTGGGACAGAAGTTATTGAATTCACACAGGTAAACGGTACTAATTTATCAAAGTTAAGTGTTGATGAAGTAAATGAAAAAATTCATAAATGGATATGGGAAAAAACAGAATCAGATAATAAGAAAACCCTAAAAGACATAAGAGATAAAAAGCAAATAATTCCGGGGGTTATAACGCGTGACGGTATAATTGTAGATGGAAATAGACGTTTCATGATTGCACGAGAATTAAACAAAGAAGGCTTGAATAGACAATTTCGTGCTATTATTTTAGATGATACTTATAGCGATGGAGGTGAGAAGGAATATCAAATTAAGCGCCTTGAAGCCGAAATTCAAATGGGGCAAGACGAAAAGGTTAGTTATGGTGCTATAGAACCCTACATTCGAGTTATGGATTTTGTAGATAATTTTATCGAAGTTACATCAGCCCGTATGAAATATGAGGAATTATGTACAATAATGAAAATCCAAAATGTTAATAAAGTAAAAACAATGTACAGAATTGGAAAACTAATGCTAGAATATCTTGATTACATTGGTTTTGATAAAATGTGGAGTAGGCTAGAGAACACTGAGGATTTATTTATTAAATTGGAAAATATACATAAATTATATTCTGATGGAAAGGGAGTTGCGGGATGGGATATTGATAATGATGACATAGAAAACTATAAAACCTATGGTTTTGATTTAATAAGATGGAATTACAATGCTGACCCAAGACAAAAAGGCAATTGGGATTCAAAAAAAATTAGAGAACGGTATTTCAAAAACAGTAAGGATAAAGCGATTTTTAGCAACCATAAAATATGGTCAGATTTTATTGAAAATCTTGAGTCAATTGAAGATATTGAAGTTCCCGATTTAGAAGAAGTTGTTAAAAAAGATTGCCTTTCTCATGCAGATGCCGCAAAAAAAATAGATAAAATATGGGCAGAAAAAGCTTCAAATGCTTTTAAAAGTGCCTTAGGTATTGCAGATTCAAAGTTAAGAGATAAAGAAAATGATGACAAACCTGAACAATTTTTGAGAGATGCATTAGATAAACTTTTAAACCTCATTGATGAAGATTTATTTGAATCAACAGGTAAAACTGAAATAAATCAAAAACTACTTCTAATTTTACAAGATGAGAATCGGATTGAAACAAATTACAAGTATATTGATAAAATAAGGAAAATTGCTGAAACTCTAAAAAGAGATTTAAAATAATGTCTTCCGTTAATGTTTTCTATTTTGATAATAGAACTGAGTTTACTGGAAATTTAGACCCTTTAAACAAACCAAAAGTTAAGCATTGGCTACGAAACAATTTTGAATTAGATTATACAAATCCTAATAAGATTGTTCTAATCAATGAACAATTTAAAGACAAGCAATATCTTTTTAATTTTAAAAATTCAATTCAAAAAAAAATGAAATCAATCGATTTCATTTTTGATACTGCATTTAATAACGTCATTGCTGAAGAAATAAAAAATCAAGAAAATTTCGTAGAATTTTCAAATAACGCTAGAAGTATATGGGAAAACAGCTATGACACAAAAGAATTCAAAGAATTTTGTGATGTTATTGAAGTAAAGCTATCTAAAAGACGTTTGTATAAATTACAGGTTCTTAGCGGTTATCATATGTCTTACTCTCAAAATTCATGTAATTTTTCAGTTCCTGGGGCTGGAAAAACATCTATCGTTTATTCAGCTTATGCTTATTTAAATAATCTAAATAAAACAGATGATAAATACGTAAATAAACTTTTAATTATCGGTCCTCCCTCTTCATTTGGTCCTTGGGAACAAGAATATCAAGAGTGTTTTGGAAGATTCCCTAAATCTTTCAGAATTAATGGAGAAGTTTCTGTAAGTGTAAAAAAAGAGATTTTAAAAGGAATTACTCCCAACGAATATGAACTATATTTGATTACTTATCAATCAGTTCCAACGTTGATAGATGAATTAATGATATTTTTAAAATCTGAATCAAATAAGGTCATGCTAGTTTGCGATGAAGCTCATAAATTCAAAGGTTTATCTGGTATTTGGGCAAGCAATATTCTTAGTTTAGCAAATTGGGCCAAATCTAGAATAATTTTAACAGGAACACCTGTCCCGAATGGATATGAAGATCTTTATAATATTTTCAAATTTATCTATCCTGAAAGAAATATAGCCGGATTTCGGCCAGATTTTTTAAAGGGTTTAACTCAAAATCCTGTACAATCAAATATAGACCAGCTAATTGAAAACATCAAACCTTTTTTTGTACGAATAAAAAAATCAGACCTAAATTTACCTCCATTTATTGATCATCCAATCATATGTAATCAATTATCTAGTCTCGAATCTGAAGTTTATGATAGATTAGAAGCTACTATTTCTAATAGTGATAGCGAAGTTAATCGACAAAGTATTCATTTTCGAATGATACAATGTTGTAATAACTTAAACTTATTAAATAAATCATTACTAAGTTTTCAAGAAGAGAATTTTGAATTGGTTGATTCTAGAATATTACTAGAAAGTCTTCTTGGTAATTCATTATCTCAAAAAGTACGAGATATTGGATCTGAATACATTCCATCTAAGCATATATTAGTGAAGGATTTAGTTATGAAAATTGCTCTAAATAAAGGTAAAGTAATATTGTGGGGCATTTTTATTGACTCGATAAAAAGACTTCATAAATATTTAGAATCTTGCGGACTTAAAGGCGCTTATATTATAGGAGAAACGAGAAAGACATCAAATGATGGTAATTATGAAGAAGAGATTACAAGAGAGAATATTATTAATAAGTTTAAAAATTCTGATTTAGACTATATTATCTCAAATCCTATTGTACTAGGTGAATCCATTTCTTTGCACAAAATTTGTCATAATGCCATATATTTTGAGCAATGGTATGCCGCAGCACCATATGTTCAATCAAGAGATCGAATCCATAGAGTTTGGCTAGATCAAAACATGAATCAGGTCTCTTATGAAACAAATTATTTTCATATCCTTTCTAATAGAAGAGCAGATAGTGACATTCATAATCGAGTCCAATCAAAATTTAGAAGAATGATGGAAATTATTGAACAAGATATTCCTTTTTTTGAGGAGAATATTGAAAATGAGAGAACCATTTTAATTAATTCTATTATAGATGATTATAGATCTCGATAAAAAAGAAGATTTATTGCTTCAGTCCAATAAAGCAATATTAACAGAAGGCCTCCTTTACTTTTCAAAAATTACAAATGAAAATATAACTAATATTTTTTATAATTTAACACGTACTACTAATTTAAAAGATATAGACATTAAGTTTATTATAACTTTTCTTTTAAAATCAAATTATATTGACATTACAGATGAAAGAATCAAGATAAAATTAAAAATTAATTCGGATAAGCTAATAGATGAATTAATTTTTTTTTACTTATCAATAATAATCAATAATGATCATTTAAATCAATCATTATTCATTAATTCCAAATTTACAATAGTAGATGACGACATTTCTATAAATATTTTTTCAGTACAAGTTAAACACAGAATATTTTTTACAGTTTTACAGAATTTAGGTTTATTAGTAAAAACAGACAAAGAAGGAATTGTAATAGTTCAAAATTACACTTTAGCAAAGAAATTTTTAGAGAGACCACTCCGAAAAATTTCTCCAAATGAACTTGAAAATGAACTTGAACAGAAAAAACTTAATGGAATAATAGCTGAAAAATTTGTTTTAAGTTATGAAAAGAAAAGATTAGGAAATGCAAAAGTAGAGTGGGTAGCAGAATATATAGTAAATGAAGGTTATGACATTGCTTCATTTGACAATACCGAAGATACCGAATATAATAGATTCATAGAAGTGAAATCATATGAAGGGAAAAAACCATATTTCTTCTGGTCGATGAATGAATGTAATATAGCTAGATTAAAGAAAGAAAAATATTGGATTTATTTGATTAATAGAGATAGAATGAATGAAACAAATTATATCCCATTAATGATTCAAAACCCATATATCAAAATTTTGCAGGATGATAAGTGGAGTAAAAAAATTGACAATTACAAAATTGAATTAAAAAAATCATTATGATTTGGATAGAATTAAGAACAAATCAAACTAAATATGATTCAGGCTGGAACTTTTCAGAAAGTATTTGGGCTCCAACAAAAAAGAATAATGGGCAAAATTGGCCCTATTGGTATTTAGTTGATGAAGTAGTTAAAGGGGATTTAATTTTTCATATTAGTAAAATTAAAGGCATCGAAAGCTTTCTAGGTTATTCCACGGCATTAACAGATGGCTATATTACCAACGATAATCCATCGTTGACTAATCATGTTTGGAGTTATAGCAAATCTTTTTATAAAGTTGATTTAACCGATTATAAAGAATTAAACCCACCTATACCATTATCTGATTTTTTTAGTAATAATGAACCTCAGTTGTGTGAATATTTTAAAATAAATAAGGCTAAAAAAAAAGATAAAAAAAGATTGTTTTATGTCATTCAGAGTGGAAAATTAAGATGTCAAAACGGTGGCTATTTTTCTGAATTCGATAATAATTTAGCTTCAAAACTTATACAAACTTTATCGAAAGAAAGATCTAAATTAAAAGATGAAATTTCAACAGGTGTATCTCTTAAAGAATTAGAATTAAGAATAGGTCATCAAGAATTTTCTGAAAATGTAAAACTTAATTTTAACTATAAATGTTGTTATCCCAGATGTACAGTTGAAGGAAAAGGATTTCTTATTAGTGGACATATAACTCGCTGGGCAGACAATAAGGATTTACGAGGCCATATCAATAATGGCCTATGTCTTTGTTTAATGCATGACAAAGCATTTGAAAAAGGATTCTTTACATTAGACAATAACAACAGAATAATTTTATTCAAACATAAGTTTGAGAATAGAAGCTGGTTAATTGATTCTCTTATAGATGGAGAAAATTTAGAGATTAAACCAAGAAAAATAAATCCTTCCATCGAAGCTCTAAAGAATCACTGGGCCAGAATAGGATATACAATATAAAACTTACTGAATTATCCATTTAGTAGTTCATAAATTAAATATGGCAAAAAATTACTGGTCAAAAGAGGAACTAATTTTAGCCTTCAATTTATACTTAAAAATTACTTTTGGGAAAACACATACCAAAAATCCTGAAATTATAAAGTTAGCTATTCATATAAACCGAACTCCTTCTTCAATAGTAATGAGATTAGGAAATTTTGCTAGTATCGATCCGTTTCACATTAATAGAGGAATTAGTGGCTTAAAAAATGGAATGAATCAGGTACAGCCTATCTGGGATGAATTTTTCCATAACCAAGAAGAATTAATATTCTTAAGTGAACAAATTCTAGCACAAAAAGAGCAGACATCAATTGAAAGTAAATATGAAAACATACTTTTCGATATAAAAAATTTAAAAGGAGAAGATGTTAGAAGAGTCGTAAAAACCAGAGTAAATCAATCTGTTTTTAGACAAATGGTTTTATCAAACTATAATAATAAATGTTCAATCACGGGAATTGATATTCCTGAATTATTATTTGCCAGTCATATAATCCCTTGGTCTAAGAACGAAGAACATCGTCTAAATCCTGAAAACGGAATTTGCTTTTCGGCACTTTATGACAAAGCATTTGACAAAGGGCTAATTGGAATAAATACAAACCATGAAATAATATTTTCTGATTCAATTAAAAAGAAAAAAGACACTGAGTTCTTCAACAGATATTTTGCTTCAATTGAAAATCAACAAATTATTGTCGCTCAAAAGTATTCTCCCAGAAAAGAATTTCTTGAATATCATTTAGACACAATTTTCAACAAACAAACGACGTCATAAAAAAAGCCACTTCACAGTGGCTTTTCAAGTTTATTCAACATCCAGATACGGATTTAAGATTTCGGCTAATTGATTCAGCCAGTAAAAACCATTTTGGAGGTTGGTCTTCTCGGATTGTAGGGATTCGTGTTCCTGCATTACGCTTAAGGCAAGCGCATAGTTTACCTGACGAATGGTTTTTGCCATTGTTTCGGGATCAATCGAATTACTGAAAAAATCAGTTAACCTTAATTCGGTTTCTTTGGAAAGGGTGTTTGTACTCATAATCTGAAAGTTTAAGGGATATAAAACCCGAATGGGTTAGCTGTCCTACGCCTTTCAGAGCGTTGCAGTTGTTTCCAATACCGCCAGCGTACCACACGGGCAAAAGTTTAGTCAAGTTCATAATCTGAAAGTTTTAGGACTGCGAAGATATGAAAACCAAAAAAGTTATGGAGGATTTTCTTAGTTTTTAACTTCTCTATTGTTGCGGAGTTACTTGTGGGGATTCCTCGTGCCTCAGGAATGACAAATAGCACGTAAAACACAAAATATCCATAAAGTATGTCATTTCGAAGAATGAGAAATCCTCGTGAGTAACTCTACGATCTAAATCAAACCTTGCGGAGTTACTTGTGTGATTTCTCTCTTCGATCGAAATGACAAAAAAAGCCAAATTAATTTCTTAATGTTTTATTAACCTACTTGTGTTTTTGTCTAAAAAAAGATAGCTTTGAGAAACAATCATTAAATATAAACCCATATGAAAATTCAGATCAATACCGACAAGAACATCGAAGGACACGAAAGATTAGAAGCTTATTTCTCTGGCGAATTAGAAAAAGGTTTAGCGCGTTTTGAGGAAAAAATAACCCGCATCGAAGTACATTTTGGCGATGAAAACGGAGAGAAATTTAGCTTAAACGATAAAAAATGTGTGATTGAAGTTCGTACTGCAAAATTACAACCAGTAACTGTTACAGAACATGCCGATACACTCGAAAAAGCTTTTATCGGTGCATTGGCGAAAGCAAAAAAATCTCTTACTACTACTTTCGAAAAAATGAAAGCATATTAATTTATATACCATCCATAAAAATGGCCTTATCTCTAATCCGGATAAGGCCATTTTCTATTTTAGCAAAGCCGTCATTTCTTCCCAGTGTACTATTTTTACTTTCTGATCTAATTGATCTGCGCTTTTCACCATTGCTTTGGCAATATCTTCGGCTTCTATTCCTTTGTATTTACTTAAACTTCCCACAAACAACGGGTTGATCAATTTAAATATTCCAATGAATACTTTTTCCATAGGTCGGCTTTCTTTTCGGTCTCCCAAAATAATCGAAGGCCGAAAGATATAAGTATGCTGTAAATCCAAAGTGATGATCCCTTGTTCAGTTTCTCCTTTTAATTTGGTGTAAAATATCGACGATTTCGCATTTGCACCAAGTGCCGAAACCAGAAAAACTGCTTTTGCTCCGTTTTCTTTTGCCAGTTTTGCTGCCAGAATTGGGTAATCGTGATCTATTTGATAGTATAACTTTTTGTCCGGTGTTTTCTTCTGTGTGGTACCAAGAGCGATAAAGACTTCATCAACCTGAATGTCCTTCACTACTTTGGGTAAGGAGTTAAAATCGCCTATCAGCGTTTTTAGCTTTGGATGCTGGATGTTTAAATCTTTCCTTACTACAATTATTACTTGTTCATAGTTGTCATTGTTCAACAAATTTTCGAGAATATAAGAGCCAACTAGCCCGCTTGCTCCGTACAGAATTGCTTTTTTCATAAGTAAGGCGATTTGTTTCCTCGAAGTTAGAAATTTATAGGCTTACTTTATACATAAACTTTTTGGGCTGAGTTTTTAAACACATAGAAACATAGATTTTGCAAACTTAAAAAAAGGCATTTCATTTGTTTAAATACACTTAGCTATGTACCAAATCTTGATTTGTATTTAAGTCTTTTTTATTCATTTTTAAATCCTATGTTTCTATATGTTTAAATATTTTTCACGCAGATTTCTTCTAGTCTATTTAATCTGTGACTATAAACGTTCAGAATATGTTGCTCTGAAAGAGCTATAGCCAAAACATGGTGCGAAGCACTATGAATGAAGATGAATTTTGTTTTAAGCCCTGAAAGGGCGAAAGCCAAATTTCAAAGGGAACATTTATTCTGTTTTTACATTATTTTTTATGAGAAACTGCGGTTTTCCTCAATCTTTATTGTCTATTTGCTGTTGCCCTTTCAGGGCAATTTCAACTCTTGATTTAATTCGCATTGCATTACGCTATTGCTTTTAGGGCTTTCAGCCCACTTTAAAAGTTTTTCACACTCACGATTTGTTAAAACATCGACAACAAACAACGCAAAGCAAAACACGATTAACATAATAATAACGCTTTTTGATATTGTAAGAAGTAATTTTGCAGTCCCAAAAGTGGAACTTAGTTTTTGAAATAAAAACAAGCTTCTTAATTGAGATTATCCATTACAAATTATTAAAAATTACCCTCATGAAAAAGCAACTACTCGTATTATTAATCGCAGTATTTATAGGCTTTGGCGTAAATGCGCAAGTAAAATCATCTGAAACAAATGTGCTGGTTTTGATTTATTCTCAAAATGGCGGAACTTATAAAATGGCCAAATCTATTGCCGAAGGAATTCAGGAATATCCTAATGCAAAAGCAATTCTAAAACGTGTTCCTTCGATCAATCCGAAAGAAAAATTGAATGTTGATGTAGAGAAATTACCAATTGCAACCATCGAAGAGCTTGCAAATTATGACGGAATCGCTTTTGGAAGCCCTGTTCACTTTGCAAATATTAGTGCCGATATGAATTACTTCTTCGGTCAGAGTATTCCGCTTTGGACTTCAAGAGCTTTAGAAGGAAAACCAGCCACAGTATTTATGTCGGCAGGATCGGGAGCAGGAAAAGAAGCTGCGATTTTATCGTTCTGGAATATTCTTGCGTCTCACGGAATGGTGATCGTGCCTACCGGAATCATGGGAACAGCCACTTTGGACAAAACAGTTCCGCAAGGAAATACTCCGTTTGGAGCAACTTCATTGGCAGGATCTGTTGGAACGCGTCCGTCACAAAGCGAATTGAACTTGGCTAAAGAGCAAGGAAAAGCTCTAGCAAGAGTAGCTTCGGGATTGAAAAATACAGAAAGTAATAAAGTAGTCAAAACAACTGCCATTGAAGCTAAAAGCGATATCAACAAAACATTAAAAGACAATAATATTGTACTTCCTGAAGCTCCTAAACCAGTTGGAAATTATGTTCCGTTTACGATTTCAAATCATAAAGTATACATTAATCAGGTGGCTTTAAAAGACGGTAAGATTTTGAATCCAGGTAAAGTTGGAGCAACGGTTACGGATGATCAGGCCAAAGAAGCTACGTATCAAACGATGCTAAATGTAATGGCCGTTTTGAAAGAAGCTTGCGGTGGCGATTTGAACAAAGTAAAACAATGTGTACAGTTAACAGGATATTTTAATACCACTCCGGAATATACACAACATGCAGCCCTTATGAATTCGGCTTCAAACCTGACGGCTTTGGTTTTTGGAGAAAAAGGAAAACACGCCAGAGCAACCATTGGAGCGGCTTCGTTACCGATTAATTCGGCTGTTGAAATTCAGGCGATTTTTGAAATTGAATAAAGGAAAATTTTACCGCAAAGTTCGCAAAGAATTACGCAAAGGCCACAAAGTTTCGTGAATTACGCTTTACTTTGAAATCGCAAAGAGATTGTGCTTAAAAAAGCTTAGCTTAATGACATCGCTCATAGGGACTACCTATATTTTATAATACAACCTAGTTTTTCGCGTGAGGGATAGAGCTAAGCTACCGAAGTAGCAGCGAAAGCCCGACAGCAATATAAAAAGGGGCGACTAAGCGATTGCAATAGTCAGCCCCTTTTTATATTGGTGGCACGCCCAGATTATTATTTATACAATTCTTGGCTTCCTTATGATTTTGGTAATGGCGCCCCAACTGCAATATCGCAGCGATGCCCCGGTTTTCCATGTGCAGGATTCTTTCCGTCGGCTACAGTTGCCGTTTCTGTACTTAATAGAGCCGGCACAGCATTATCTGTTGCGGGTGGCGTTACGGTAAAGGTTTGTGAAGAAGATCCGCTTTGAGCTGTATTGGCGGCGGCAGGCTGTTTGGCCGCTACAGGAGAATTTAAAGGCGCTCCGACCGGAATATCGCATCGATGTCCGGGTTGTCCGTGAGCAGGATTCATTCCTTTAGCCACTTTTGCCGGTGCGACAGTTGTCGTAGTCACCACATTTTGTTGTCCCGGTTTTACCTGAACCGTTTGCGCAGGCTGTACAGTTGCTGTTTGCCCTTGTGTTGGAGCCGAATTTAATGGCGCGCCAACTGCAATGTCACAGCGATGTCCGGGTTGCCCGTGTGCAGGATTCATTCCGCCATTGGCACTCAAAACTGTATTTGGATTTGCGGTTACAGGAGCCTGAGCCTGAGTCTGAACAACCGAATTTACTTTTGCCGTATCTTTTGCCAGTCCCAGTTTTACCAATTCAGAATTTGGTGTATTTTCCTGAGGCTCTAATTCCTTTTTACAAGAAGTTAAAAAGACTGAGGTAAGCACTAATGAGGTGATAAGTATTTTTGGATTCATGATGTATCGATTTAAAAACTATCAAATATACTAAATCATATTATAACACATAAGTGATGTAAGATAATTTAAGTTTTGCCCGGTGAATTGGGCTCGCGAAGACGCAAAGACGCAAAGTTAATGTTTCGTGCGGGTTTTAAAATAAAAGCTTTGCGGCTCTGCGTCTTTGCGAGATTAAACTATATTTTTTGCTAACTTTAAATCCAAAACAAACCTCTTATGAAAAAATCAATCTTACTTTTATTATTTGTTACTGCTTTTGCAAACGCGCAAACTTCTGAAAAAGACAAAGTCAACCAAACTATCGATGCCTGGCACAAAGCTGCCGGTGAGGTGAAATTTGATGCTTATTTTGATTTAATGGCCGATGATGCGATTTTCATTGGAACAGATGCTACAGAAAACTGGAACAAAAAAGATTTTAAAGTTTGGGCGAAACCTTATTTTGACAAAGGAACTGCCTGGAATTTTAAAGCATTAGAACGTCATATCTTTTTTGACAAAACCGGAAAAATTGCCTGGTTTGACGAATTGCTAAACACTCAGATGAAAATTTGCCGCGGATCAGGAGTTTTGGTTAAAGTAGGGAAAGACTGGAAAATACAACATTATGTTTTATCGATGACGGTTCCTAATGAAGAAGTGGATGCTGCGATCAAAATTAAAGCACCAATTGAGGACGTTTTTATTGCAAAGCTTCAAAAAAAATAAACATTTTCGAACTTTCTTTTTATAATCCTAACTTTTCTAGCGCTTTAGAGGATGTAGTGGCAATTTCATTATAATACAATTGACAATTTTGCCCATTTTTTGGAAGTGTAAAATAAGATACTCTCAAAAAAACGGATTGGATTTTATAAAATTGACTAAAATACAACTCGTACCTCTATTTTCAAAGCCCTGCAATACAGAATATTCATTTTTTCATAACTTTGACCCTATAAAAAATAGGGTTAAATAAAGTATCTGAAAAATGAAAATAGAAAAACGCTGGATCATTTCCTTTATTATTATAAGTATTGTATGCATTACCGGTGCTTTTTGGCCAACTGTAACCGAAAATAGTTATGTATTAGCTGAATTTGGCACAACCGATCATATCGTTCCTGCCGATGTTGCCTGGATGTTAACCTCCTGCTGCCTGGTTTTGATCATGACCCCGGGATTATCGTTTTTTTACGGCGGAATGGTCGGTAAGAAGAATGTGATTTCGACCATGTTACAGAGTTTTATCTGTTTAGGGGTTGTAACACTTCTGTGGGTTGTGGTTGCCTTTAGTCTGGCTTTTGGCGATCCTGTAGGACTTAACTTGGGAGGCCATTTTTATAGTTTCTTTGGAAACCCAACTACTTTTGCTTTTATGGATTATGTGGGGGTTTTGCCTCATAAACAATTGGCGAGTACGATTCCGTTTATGCTTTTTGCTTTGTTTCAAATGAAGTTTGCAATTATCGCCCCTGCAATTATTACCGGATCCTTTGCAGAGCGCGTTCGTTTTATATCGTATTTAATTTTCATCAGTCTGTTTACTCTTTTCATCTATGCTCCTTTATGCCATGCCGTTTGGTATCCAACAGGTATTTTAGGAAGTTATTTTGGTGTGAAAGATTTTGCAGGAGGAACAGTCGTACACATGAGTTCCGGCTTTGCCGCTTTGGCAGGAGTACTGGTTTTAGGAAAAAGAAAAAACAGTTTACATATTCCAACCAACATTCCGTTTGTATTGTTAGGAACCGGAATGTTATGGTTTGGATGGTTCGGATTCAACGCTGGCTCAGCTCTTGCTGCCAACGGAACCGCCGCAATGGCTTTTGCTACAACTACAACCTCATCGGCCGCAGCCATGTTAACCTGGGTTTTCTTTGACCGAATGAACGGCAGAAAAGTCTCGGCTCTTGGTGCCTGCATTGGAGCTGTTGTAGGTCTGGTGGCCATAACACCCGCTGCCGGATTTGTATCGGTTCCTGAAAGTATGTTTTTTGGATTTATAACGGCTTTGGTTTCTAATTCGGTTGTAAATTGTCGTTTCTCGAAAAAATTCGATGATACACTTGATGTTTTTGCCTGTCACGGTGTTGGCGGTATTATGGGAATGATTTTAACCGCCGTTTTTGCCCATGGCGAAGACGCAAGTTTACTACACGGAGGATGGAATGTATTTGCACATCATATGATGGCATTGGTTTTGGTTTCAATCTTTACTTTCTTCGGAGCCTATTTCCTTTTCAAAGTGACCAATTTTATTATTCCGTTACGTGTTTCTGAAGAAAACGAGCATATCGGACTGGATCTCTCCCAACACGATGAGACGCTTGATCCAAAATTAAAACCTATTGCAGAACCGCATTACGGGTAAAAAATCTTTTCTCCCGCCACGAATTCCACTAATTTACACTAATTTTTTTCCGTCCATACCGCTTAAATTAATTCGTGAATTCGTGGCGAAAAACTTTTAGAACGTAATTACGCTATTTGCATTCGTTTATATTCTTACTATTTCTCTTACCACAAATTAAAAGAATTTAACCGATTTTTTATCTGTGTTAATCTGCGGCTAAAAAAAGGTTGCCACGAATTCCACTAATTTGCACTAATTTTTTCCGACCAAACCGCTTAAATTAATTCGTGAATTCGTGGCGAAAAAAAATATCCTTGATGAAAATTCGTGAAGGAAAACTTTTAAAGCTAATTGTGCTATTTTCATTCGTTTATATTCCTTAATTTTGCTGAAAATTTTTGTAAAAGTGGGAAGTAAAAATAAACTAAAAAGATTCAGAGAAAACGAAACATTTCAAAACGTTTTTCAACCAACCAGAGAAGAAGTTGTAGGTGATTTAATGCCTTTGAAAGGAAAATGGAATTCTGATTTCTTTAAAAATGACAATCCATTAGTTTTAGAATTAGGATGTGGAAAAGGAGAATATTCTGTTGGATTAGCAGAAAGATATCCAAACAAAAATTTTATTGGAATTGATATTAAAGGAGCCCGTTTCTGGAGAGGTGCTAAAACCGCCGTAGAAAACGGATTACATAATGTTGCATTTGTTCGAACTCAGATCGAACTGATCAATCATATTTTTGCTGATCATGAGGTAGACGAAATCTGGATTACTTTTCCGGATCCGCAAATCAAATACAAAAGAACAAAACACCGTATGACCAATTCGGAGTTTTTAAAACTGTATAAAAAAATCCTTAAAAAAGACGGTGTCGTAAACTTAAAAACCGACAGCGAATTTATGCACGGTTATACACTAGGGTTACTTCACGGTGAAGGTCACGAAGTTTTATACGCAAATCATAATGTGTATAAAAACGAAGGAAGCCCGGAAGAAGTTACTGCATTCCAGACTTTTTATGAGAAACAATATTTAGAGATTAACAAGGCAATTACGTATATTCGTTTCAAAATTAAAGACTAATTTAATTTTAAAAACGTTTTTCAAACCCATTAAACAACTGAATGGCATTACTTACCCCATTACTTTCAGGTTTTCTTGCTGCTTTCATTGGGATTATTCCACCAGGTCTGATCAACATGACTGCCGCCAAAGTAAATTTGAAAGAGGGTAAAAAAAATGCCTTATGGTTTGTTGCCGGAGCTGTATTGGTTATCTTTTTTCAGGTTTCTTTAGCCGTTTTATTTGCGCAGGTTATCGACAATCGCCCGGATGTGGTGACTTTGTTACGTGAAGTGGGATTTGCTATTTTCTCTGTTTTAACGATTTACTTTTTGTTTATCGCTAAAGAACCTAAAGCCAAAAAATCGAAGATTAAAAAGAGCAGCAAAAAAAGCCGTTTCTTTTTAGGAATGTTGCTTTCCGGACTGAACTTTTTCCCGATTCCGTATTATGTGGTTGTAAGTGTTACTTTGGCTTCTTATCACCTTTTTGTATTCGAAAACAACATCATTTTTACCTTTGTATTCGGATCTGTTTTAGGTTCATTTGCTGCACTATACAGCTACATCGGTTTCTTTGGGCGAATCGAAAAAAAAACAGATTATCTGATGCGAAACATGAATACCATCATTGGAAGTATCACAGGATTAATTGCTCTTCTGACGCTTTTTAATATTTTGAATTATTATTTCAGCTAATAAAATATAAGTTCAAATTATATAGGACGAGAGGTAATTTTCTTTGTTTGTAAAATTTTAGTTTCACGCAGATTTTGCAGATTAAGCAAATCCTTTTTCTTTAATAAATTAAAAGCTTTTTTAGCTTCTTTTTAATGCATAAAATCTGCGTGAAAATTTCGTTAGTAAAATCATTTCTCACCCTTTAACCTGTGTTACAAATTATGGCTGAAGATAATTTTTTTGAAAGAGTTTATGCGATTGCCAGACAAATTCCGCACGGAAAAGTAACTTCGTATGGCGCAATAGCCAAAGCTTTAGGAACTGCCCGTTCTGCCCGAATGGTAGGCTGGGCAATGAACGCCTGTCATAATATAGATGATGTTCCGGCACACCGTGTTGTAAACAGAAAAGGGCTGCTGACCGGAAAACATCATTTTGACGGAACCAATTTAATGCAGCAGCTACTCGAAAACGAAGGCATCGAAGTTATAGACAATCAGATTATAGATTTTGAAAAACACTTCTGGCAGCCGGAAATCGAACTTTAAATTTTTTTAACCACAAAGGACGCAATGAAAGCGCAAGGGACGCAAGATTTCGTTCCAAACAGCTCTGCCCCCGTCTTCCTTCTGCATCTTAAAGTCCAAAGATGACAATCATAATTTGATTGTGCGAACCGTATATTTCGTACTATTTACTTTTTGATATCTTAACTAAATCAGACAAATCACAAAACTGGTTCTGTCTTCATCGGTTTGATAACTCAAGTAGCCTCCATGCGCTTCGATGATATTTTTAGAAAGCGTCAGTCCAATTCCGGCACCATCTTTTCTCGTAGTAAAAAAAGGCAGAAAAACTTTATCTCTGATCTCGGTATCGATCCCTTTTCCGTTATCCGAAATGGTAATAAAAAAACGATTGTTTTCGGTATAGGCCGATAAAAACATCTTCTTTTCATTCTTTTCTTTCAGTGCATAAATACTATTTGTGATTAAATTAATAATCACCTGTTCCATCTGACTTTTATCAATTAAAATCGATCTCGAACTATTGATTTCGTTTACCAATTCAACATTTTCCGCTTTTAAAATCGGACTCATCACCCGAAGACAGTCTTCAAAAAGAACATTTATAGAAGTCATTTTTTTTGTCGGAGTCGGCAGCATCGCCAGTTTTCGGTAGTTTTCTACAAAAGCCTGCAAATGATCACTTCGATTGATAATCGTCGAAATACTGCTTTTGATATCTTCAAAATCATCCTCTTCTAATGCTTCCTGATCTACGATTTGGAGTAAATTCTGCGAAAGCGCACGAATTGGCGTTAAGGAGTTCATTAACTCGTGCGAGATAATTTTCATCAGATTAATCCAGGCTTCTTTCTCCTTTTTCTCAATGACCCGTTGAATACTGTCCAGCAAAATAATAAAATACTCTTTGTCGTACGTTTTTGTATGCGAGGTCTGCAGCATAAAAGTCTGCAAATCCTGCTCTTCAATTTTGATAGAAATAGCCGATTTCAATTCGGTAAAACCCATTTTTTCAATTTCCTCACAAAGAGATGGCAGGTAATTTTTAAGGTATTTCCAATGGCTTACTTTTGGCACCTTAAATAAGTTGGAAAAGCAATCGTTCATTAAAAAAAGATTCCAATCCTCCCCTTCTTTCTCGAGAATTAAAGTAGCGGTATCAATGTTGTTTAAAATAGACTGATAGATGCGTTCTTTTGAAGTCTGTTCCTGTCGCTGAAACCTTAGCTTATCATACAACAAAAACAAATTCCTGAAATTGTCTGTTTTGTGTTCTTCGGGAAAATTACTTGAAAAGTCATTCTGCAAGATCGAAAGAAGCATTTTATCATAAAACAAAGACTGATTTTTAACAAAAAAGTACATTTCGGCCAATAATAGTAAAACCACAAAACCAACTAGAAGCGCATTGTAATAAAACGTTTTGTAAATGAGAAAGACACAAAAGAAAAAGGGGATCATGACGAGCAGCACCCTTGCAAACAAAGCGTTATAAAATTTCCAGTTCTTCATTAATTTATTTTTTGGTCCCGCAGCTAAAAAACATTCCTTAAGGTTTGCCTCAAACCACTTTTTGAGTTTAGGTGTTTTTTAGATCGTATTTTTCAATTCTTCGGTACAAAGCTGCTCTTGACAACCCAAGCTCTTCAGCTGTTTTACTAATGTTTCCATTGTTTTTAAACAATGTTTTTTCGATAGCACTTCTTTCCATTTCAGATAACGGATTTTCATCATTTTCCTGAAATTCTTCGAAATCCAAAATATCCAGATTGGTCACCGAAATAGTCTGGTTATCGGCTAAAATTAAAGCGCGTTCAATTTTATTCTCCAACTCCCGAATATTTCCTTTCCAGGGATATTTCTCCAAATAAGGACCGACGTTATCCTCAAAACGCCAATTTTCCTGATTGTATTTTTCGGCAATCTTATCCAGAATAAAATTAGCCATCGGAACGATATCGTCTTTTCGTTCGCGTAAAGAAGGCAGATAAATCTCCATCGTGTTGATGCGGTACAGCAAATCTTCACGAAATGTTTTATTTTTCACCTCAGTTTTTATATCGGCATTAGTAGCGGCAATAATCCTTACATTTAGCGGCCTTGCTCTGCTCTCTCCCAAGCGGGTTACGGTTTTAGTTTGCAAAACGTGCAGTAACTTAGATTGCAGATGCAGCGGAATATTCCCTATTTCATCCAGAAAGATCGTACCTCCCGAAGCCGTTTCAAATCTTCCGGCCGTATCGGTTTTAGCATCTGTAAAAGCTCCTTTGACATAACCAAAAAGTTCACTTTCGAATAAATTATCACTCAGCGAACCCAGATCGACATGTACAAAAGGGCGCTCTTTACGTTCTGAATTCAGATGAATGTACTCTGCAAAAACATATTTTCCGGTTCCGTTTTCACCAAGTATCAAAACGTTGGCATCCGTTTTAGCTACTCTTTCGGCAATCGAATAGGCTTGTTTGATCTTTAGAGAAGTTCCTGTAAAATAACTTTTGGTCGTTTTTTCAACTATTTCTTTTTTACTGTTTTTTCGACTTTCAATTACTGCTTTATCAATGATCTCCAGTAATTTTTCGTTGTTCCAGGGTTTCAAAACATAATCGAAAGCACCAATTTTGATTCCTTCAACTGCGGTATCAATTTTACCAAAAGCAGTCATTAAGATCACAATCGTTTGCGGCGAAAGTGTTTTTATTTCCTTCAGCCAATGGATTCCTTCGCGTCCGTCTTCAAAACCAATCCGGTAATTCATGTCTAACAAAACCACATTTATTTCATTTTCACTTAAAATTGAAATGATTTTTTTAGGACTATTTGTCGTAAAAATGGTTTCAAAATGTTTTTTGAGGATCATTTTTGCCGAAAAAAGAATTTCTTCCTGATCGTCAACGATTAATATTTGGGCTTGTTTTTTTCGCATGCTGTCTTTTTTTGTCCGATTCTGAACGGTCAACTGTTCATTTCCGAACACTTCTATTTTGGATGGTTTTTAAAGCTTCTTTAAAATCAACACTTTACAAATGATAATTTTTATGGCACAGTATTTACCTATTGGTAATCAGTAAATTATTAAAAAAAATGGACAAGTTAATTCCTCGTAAAAATAGAAAATTTAGATATCTCACAATAGCAATTGGAGTTTTTTTAGTTTTGGCAACAATCGTATTTTTCTCGTTTAATACCAAAAGAAGTCTAAACGTAAAAGCAGATGAACTAAGTATTCAGAAAGTCGAAAAAGATTTCTTTGAAGATTTCGTTGTTTTTCAGGCCAAAGTAGAACCTCTTAATGTAATGCTTGTGAATGTTACCGAGGGCGGATCTGTAAAAGAAATTTTTGTTGAAAATGGTGCAATGGTAACCAAAGGTCAGTCTTTAGCCCGCTTGTTCAATCCAAACACAGAACTAAACTATCTGACTCAGGAAACAGCAATTATCGAGCAAATTAACAATCTAAATACAGGGAAACTGAACATTAGAAATCAGGAATTAAACTTAAACAAAGACCTGGTTTTAATCGAACATGATTATAATGATGCCAAAAGGCTGTACGATATGAACGCGAAATTGTTTGAAAAAGATGTCATTTCGAGAAATGACTGGAATAACTTTAAAGAAAGCTTACGTTTTCAGGACGAACGCAAGAGAACCATTCAACAAAGTATTCAAAAAGAAAAACAAACCAATCAGGTTCAGATTTCTCAAATCAACCGTTCGATTCAGACCATGGAGAAGAGTCTGG
Organism: Flavobacterium collinsii; assembly: GCF_946903285.1. Lineage (GTDB taxonomy): Bacteria > Bacteroidota > Bacteroidia > Flavobacteriales > Flavobacteriaceae > Flavobacterium > Flavobacterium collinsii. Next base: position 1,391,450 of record NZ_OX336425.1, on the reverse strand, counting down.
ACATTTTAAGAAACAATAAAAAGAACTTTTTAATCACAGCACCTGAAACGGGCAGACTGACTTCTTTTCAACCTGTTTTGGGAAAAACTTTTCAGGCAGGCGAAAGTATCGGAAAAATCGATTCTAAACAGGGGTATAAGTTAACCGCTGATGTAGATGAGTTCTATCTCGAAAAAGTACGCGAAGGCTTAAAAGGCCAGGTAGAGTTTCAAGGGAAAAATCTGGAAGTGTTAGTTACAAAAGTGGTTCCGGAAGTAAAAAGCGGCCACTTTAGAGTGGAGCTGGCTTTTATCTCCAAAGAAAATATCACTTTACAAGACGGGCTTAGTTTTGGGGTAAAACTGATTCTGTCCGAAAAGAACAAGACACTTGTGGTTTCAAAAGGAAGTTTCAATCAGGAAACAGCCGGAAAATGGATCTTTGTAGTAAAAGGAAACAAAGCCGAAAGAAGAAACATAAAACTAGGCCGCGAAAACCCATCGTATTACGAAGTGTTGGAAGGTTTAAAAGAAGGAGAATCTGTCATTACTTCATCTTATACCGATTATAAAGACATTGAAGAGTTATCGATTAATCGCGCTCAGTAGGAGTTTTTAGTTTTCAGTCGCGGTTTTCAGTCGCAGTTCTCAGTCGCAGTCGCAGTCTCAGTCGCAGTCTCAGTTCACAGTTCACAATTCACAGTTCACAATTCACAGTTCACAGTTTACATTTTACAATTAACATTTTACAATTAACAGTTTACAATTAACATTTTACAATACACAAAGTTTCAATCATCAATCATCAATCAAAAAATAGAATTAACAACAACTAAATTTTTAAAACTTATGATAACCATTCAAAACCTAACCAAAGTTTTTAGAACAGAAGAAGTAGAAACGGCAGCTTTAAGCGGCATTTCTTTAGAGATAAAAAAAGGAGATTTTTTAACCATTATGGGGCCTTCGGGTTGTGGAAAATCGACTTTACTGAATATCATTGGGCTTTTGGACAGTGCATCGGGCGGGAGCTACAAATTATTAGATCAGGAAATGATTGGTTTAAAAGAGAAAGGAAGAGCAAATGTCCGCAAAGAAAACATTGGTTTTATTTTCCAGAATTTCAACCTGATCGACGAGCTTTCGGTTTATGACAATATCGAATTGCCTTTGATTTACAACAATGTAAAAGTTTCTGAAAGAAAACAAAAAATTGAGGCTATTGCCGAAAAACTAAATATTTCACACCGTCTTAAACATTTCCCACAACAACTTTCCGGAGGACAACAACAAAGAGTTGCCGTTGCAAGAGCTCTTGTAAACGATCCTAAAATTATTCTGGCCGATGAGCCAACCGGAAACTTAGATAGTAAAAACGGTAATGAGGTAATGGAACTTTTAACCGATTTGCATGCTAAAGGAGCTACCATTTTAATGGTTACCCACTCTGATTATGACGCTTCATTTTCGCAAAGAACGATTCATATGAAAGATGGTGTGATATTCTCTGAAAAATTCAATCAGCGTAATGTTGATGTTTTTATGGACGCTAAATAAAAATAAAATGATCAAATTTATTGTAACCGCAGTCATAATCCTGATGGGATTTGTTTGCAAAATACTATCAATCCTATAAAATCTGGCTAATAGCAAAACCTGTAAGACTATTTTAAAAGCTACTATAACAACTATAAAAAATATAACATGATTTTTAACTGGTTTAAAATATTTATATATCATTTGAAGCAAAACAAATTGTTTTCGTTTTTAAATATCCTTGGATTAAGCATTGGAATTGCCGGAGTGATTTTCGCCATTTTATACTGGAATAACGAAAATGCCTATGATCAATGGAATCCTGAAAAAGATAACGTCTATGAGGTTTTGAATAAAATTGGAGTAACAGGAGATACCTGGGCCTCCAGCAGTATTCCTTTCGGAAAAACCTGTAAAGCAACAATTCCCGAAATAGAATCGATCTGTTTTTTTAATTCCTGGTATAGCAATGATATGATTAAATATCAGGGGCAAAAATTCTTTCACAAAAAAATTGCTGTTTCCGACAATGGCTTTTTTGATATGTTTCCGCTACCTATCGTAAAAGGAGCCAAAACCAATATTCTGAAAGAGAAAAACAGTGTGGCGTTATCAGAAGAAACAGCAAAATTACTTTTTAAGAACGAAGACCCAATTGGAAAATCAATTACCTATAATTACAAAGATTACACGGTAAAATCGGTTTATAAAATTGTAGCTCCCTCGGCTTTTGAACCCAATTACGTTTTTAGCGGAGTTACCCGTGATGGCGACGAGCAAAGTTGGGGCAACTTTAATTATGGCTTAATGATTAAAGTTAAAAAAGGAGCTGATATTGCAACTGTTTTAAAGAAAATACAAAATGTAGATTACGTTAACCGAACTTTAAAAGATGCTAAAGCCAACGGGCAGACTCCGGAACAGTATGTAAAAGAAAATGGACAGACAACTGTAATATTAGATAAATTAAGCGATACCCGTTTGCACGGTACAAAATCGTCACAGGGAGCAAATCTTCCGGAAGGAAAAGGAAATCTGCAATTGCTTTACATTATGGTCGGTCTCTCTATTTTGATTCTGGCGCTTTCTTTGGTCAATTACATCAATTTAGCGACAGCTTCAGCAATAAAACGTGCCAAAGAAGTGGGTGTACGTAAAATTGTGGGAGCCACTAAAAAGCAGATCATTCTGCAGTTTATTTTCGAAACCGCGATAATAGTAGTTTTAGCCATTATTTTTGCTCTGGCAATTGTAGAACTTTCTCTTCCGTACTACAATACTTTTTTGAAAAAATCCCTGACCCT